>CBDAPW010000001.1:0-1264057 GCA_965198695.1 Solirubrobacteraceae bacterium
CGCCGAGAACATCGTGCTGGGTAACGAACCCGTGCACGCCGGTCCGCTCGGGGTGCTCGACCGGGGAGCGGCGCGCAAGCGGGTGCGGGAGCTGTCGGACCGCTTCGGACTTGATGTCGACCCCGACGCAGTCATCGAGGACATCTCGGTCGGCATGCAGCAGCGAGTCGAGATCTTGCGCGCGCTCTACCGCGGCGCGCGGATCCTGGTGCTGGATGAGCCCACGGCGGTGCTCACCGCCCAGGAGATCCGCGACCTGATCGTGGTGCTCCAGCGGCTGAAGGCGGAGGGAACGTCGATCGTCTTCATCTCTCACAAGCTGGCCGAGGTCATCGAGGTGGCCGACCGCATCACCGCGCTGCGCCGCGGACGGGTGACGGGCACGGTGCCGAGCGCGGGCGCCACCGAACAGTCGCTGGCCCGGATGATCGTCGGGCGCGACGTCGTCTTCACGGTGGAGAAGGATGCGCGCACGCCGGGCGCCCCGGTGCTCGAGGTCAAGGACCTCCGGGTCCGCGATGACCGGTTGCTCGAGGCGGTGCGCGGTGCGGATCTGACCGTCCGGGCCGGAGAGATCGTCGCGCTGGCCGGCGTCGACGGCAACGGTCAGACCGAGCTGGTGCAGGCGATCACCGGAATCCGTCAGCCCGAGTCCGGGTCGATCAAGGTCGACGGGGTCGAGATCGCCGGCCGAGGGGTCAGGGCCGCCGGGGCAGCCGGGATCGGCCACATCGCCGAGGACCGTCACCGCGTCGGCCTCGTGCTCCCCTTCACCCTGGCCGAGAACCTGGCCTTGCGCGGCTACCGCAGCCCGCCGCTGTCGCGCCGGGGCTGGCTGCGCCTGGGTGCGATCTTCTCCTTGGCCAAGCGGCTGATCGGCGCCTTCGACGTGCGCGGCGGCTCACCCGGATCGCGCGCCTCGGGGCTGTCCGGCGGCAACCAGCAGAAGCTGGTGATCGCCCGGGAGATCGATTCCGAGCCCAAGCTGCTCGTCGCCCACCAGCCGACGCGAGGGCTTGACGTGGGGGCGATCGAGTTCGTCCACTCCCAGCTGATCGAGCAGCGCGACGCCGGCCGGGCGGTCCTGCTGGTGTCACTGGAGTCAGAGGAGGTCCGAGCCCTCGCAGACCGTATCCTCGTCATCTTCGATGGCGCCATCGTCGCTGAGTTCCCGCCAGATGCCTCCGAGGAAGAGCTCGGGATCGCGATGACCGGCGGGGCCGTGAGGACGGCGGCATGAAGGTGGTGAGCCGCATCGGCCGTGGCCTGCGCGCCGCGGTCATCCCGTTCGTCACGCTGATCATCGCGTTCCTGGTGGCCGGCCTCGTGGTGCTGCTCACCGGCCACAATCCGTTCTCCGCCTACGGCGCGATCTTCGACGGCACCGGCCTGAACTACATCTTCCCCTGGGTGACCGGTCAGGCGTCGCTCAACGCGTCCTTCAACCTGCAGCAGACCCTGGTCGCCACCTGCCCGTTGATCCTCGTCGGCCTCGCCGTGGCCTTCGCCTTCCGCGCCGGACTGTTCAACATCGGCGCCCAGGGCCAGTACACCGTCGGCGGCATCGTCGCCGTCTGGGTCGGCTCGTCCTGGAACGGCCTGCCCGGCTGGCTGCACATCATCGTGGCGATCGTCCTGGCCACCGCCATCGGCGCCGTGTGGGCGGCCATCGCCGGCTGGCTCAAAGCCGTCACCGGGGCGCATGAGGTGATCACCACGATCATGCTCAACTACGTCGCCTTGTGGATCGGGGTCTACCTGTTCCAGCAGGGCGGTCCGCTCCAGGAACCCCACGCCAACGGCAACCCGGCCTCCTCGGTCATCGCCAACGGCGCCCACCTGCCAGTCATCTGGGGCAACCCGATCCTTCAGGGCCTGCACATCGGCATCTTCATCGCACTCGCCGCCGCCGTCCTCTTCTGGTTCCTGCTCAACCGCTCGACGCTCGGCTACGAGGTCCGCGCCGTCGGTCACAACCCGGTGGCCGCCGCGGCAGCCGGCATCTCGGTGGCGCGTCGCTATGTGACCACGATGGCCATCTGTGGCGGCTTCGCCGGGCTGGCGGCCTGCATGGACGTACTCGGCTGGCAGTTCCAGCTCTCCACCACCGACATCCAGGGGTCCCAGACCGGCTTCCTCGGCATCGCCGTCGCCCTGCTGGGGCGCAACACCGCGGTCGGCACGGTGCTGGCCGCCTTGCTGTTCGGCGCGCTGGAGACCGGGACGTCGGTGCGCAACCTGGATCCCACCGTCTTCAACCCGGAGCTGGCCGGGAACCTGACGCTGATGATCGAGGGGCTGGTCGTCCTGCTCGTCTCCACCGATCTCATCGCGGTGCGGGTGCTCGGGCTGCCGTCCCGCCTGCGGGTCGGTCGTTTCCGCGGCAGTGTCGACCTGCCCGGCCAGGGCGCGGGTGCGGGTCCGCCCGAGCAGGTGGGCGACGACGCCGCCGGCGACCTCCCCGAGGACGAGATCACCATCCCCCGGACGGCGGGCCTGTGAGCGGCATCAGCCTGGGCGGAGGGCCGCTGGCTCGCGGCAACGAGGTCGAGGCCTCGCCGGCGGCCAAGCGGGTCGGGATCGTCGCGGTCATCGTCTCGCTGATCGCCTGGTGGCTGACCCTGCCGCCGATCCTCATCCGCTCGGCGGTGCCCTCGATCATCGTCGGACTCGCCGCCGCGGCCGCGGGCGCATGGGTGATCCGTGAGAAGCAGTGGCGTCTCGGCGGCACCGCGGTGGTGCTCGGGCTGGTGGCGATCCCCATCGCGCTGGCGATGACCCATCAGCCGACCGCCAACGTCAAGCAGGTCTTCGTCTGGTCGGCCCTGATCGCCTCGGCGCTGACCTTCACCACCCCGCTGCTGTTCGCCGCCCTCGGCGGCATCGTCTCCGAGCGCTCCGGCGTGGTGAACATCGGCCTGGAGGGCATGATGCTGACCGGCGCCTACTTCGGGATCTTCGGCGCCGACGTGCTCCACAGCTGGTTCCTCGGCTGCCTGATCGGCATGCTCTCAGGCGGCCTGATGGCCCTCATTCACGCCTGGTTCTCCATCTCCATGCGCGCCGACCAGGTCGTCTCGGGCACCGGGATCAATCTGCTCGCCCTCGGGGTCACCGGCTACTTCTTCATCGCCCACTACGGTGACAACGGCACCCCGGCGAACATCCCCTCGGTGCCCAACGTCAACATCCCGGGTCTCGATCACATCGCCTTCTTCGGGGACGCCATCGGGCACGCCAACGGACTCACCTGGGTCGCGCTGCTCCTGGTCCCCTTCGAGTGGTGGTTCCTGTTCCGCACCCGCTGGGGCCTGCGGCTGCGCGCCGTGGGCGAGCAGCCGCGCGCAGCCTCGACGGTCGGGCTCCCGGTCATCCGCATCCGCTACATCGCCGTGGTGGTGTCCGGGGCGCTGGCCGCACTCGGGGGCGTGTACCTGTCCGTCGCCTTCGACGGCTCGTTCAACAACGACATGACCGAGGGTCGCGGCTTCATCGCCCTGGCCGCGGTGATCTTCGGCAAGTGGAACCCCGTGGGAGCGCTGCTGGCCACGCTGCTGTTCGGCTTCTCCTCCGCGCTCGCCTACCGCCTGCCCACCTTCTCGGGGACTCTGGCGACGCTGTTCCAGGCCTTGCCCTACGTTCTGACCCTGATCGCGGTGGCCGGTCTCATCGGTCGGTCACGACCCCCGGCCGCATCCGGAATCCCCTACGTGAAGGAGTAGAAGCGTGCCCGTCACTCATCTCGCCGCAACCAACTACGACGAGCGACTGAGTGACGAGGTCGAGCTCTACCAGCGCACGTACATGACCCTGCTGCGCTCCTCCGGGGAGACGCGGCTGCGGGTGCTGGAGTCCTCCCACAAGGCAATGGGCTCCTCCCTGCACGGGCTTGCGGACTCGGACCAGATCGACCTCGGCGCCTTCATCTACGCGGTGCGTCGCCTGCCCGATGCGATCGCCGGCGCCGCGGTCGTCGTGCTCGGCAACGAGCTCGAGGACTTCATCGAGGTGGGCTTCGCGGTCACGGACTGGTCAGAGGCCGAAGCGCCCGCCCGTCGGCGTCAGTGGTTCGACGGCGGCGAGGGCACGCTCGCCGTGCTCATCGCGTCGCTCTCCGACGTCGATGACCTGATCCCGACCCTGGTGGCCCACCAGATCGAGTGGAACAAGATCCGCCAACGCCTGCGGGCGCTGTCGGGCGCCGAGGTGCTCGACACGCCGGCGGCGTGCGCCGATCGACTTGGCGGCGCGATCGAGGACTGGGCGCGGCTCGCTGAGGCGTGGGGCGCGGATTTCTCGGCCCGCATGGCGCTGTGCCGAGAGCACAAGTCGCGCCTGCGCGTCCGCATGCTCGGCGCCTCCAACGTCGGCTATGCCCGGCTGACCCGGAGGTGGTGGAGCCCGGTGGAGGCGACCCTGCGCCACGAGGGGCTCGACGACGACGCTCCCCTCTACTTCGTCTCCTCCAACGCCCACAGCCTGATCAACATCGCCACCGGGATCGCGCGGGAGAAGGAGGACGAGCTCGTCGAGTACGTCGACACCCAGCTGCCCGACGACGACATCCTGGCCGAGGAGCTGCGCCGCTTCCGCGCCGGGGAATCCCGTGGCTCCTGGGAGAACTTCCTCTACTTCGCCGCCCGCGGTTACTGGCGCTCCCACGCCGCCGAGCGCCGCGAGCTCGAGCGGACCCACGGGGTGAGCCATCTCAAGTCGACCAATGCCCTGCGTGTCCCCTCCCAGATCATGCCCCTGCGGTCATTGACCGCCGACGGACTGGACCCGCGCATCGGGCCGGTGTCGGCGGCGGCGCTGTCGCGGTCCAACGCCGTGATCGTCAACATCGACTATCCGCTCGGCCTGGCCGCGTACAACATCCTGCGCGAGGTGGCGGTCGACTCGGCGGCCCTGCGCGGGGTCTACATCCTGGGCAAGGCCGCCACGCTCAACGCCGACGTCGGCGACGTGATGATCTCCAACGTCGTCTACGACGAGCACAGCAAGTCGACCTACTGGCTCGACAACGCCTTCTCGGTCTCGGACCTGTCCGCGGACCTGCGCTTCGGCACCGGCCTGGACAACCAGCGGGCCGTCACGGTCAAGTCGACCTTCCTCCAGAACCGCTCCTACCTCGACTTCTACTACCGCGAGGCCTTCACCGTGGTGGAGATGGAGGCGGGTCCGTTCTGTTCGGCCGTGTACGAGCTGGCGGACCAGGAACGCCACCCCGTCGGTGAGGCGGTCAACTTCTCCAAGCTCCCCATCGACCTTGGGGTCATCCACTACGCCTCCGACACCCCCTACACCCAGGCCCGCACCCTCGGGGCCCGCGGGCTGGATTACTACGGCATGGACTCGACCTACGCCTCGTCGCTGGCCATCCTGCGCCGGATCCTCACCCTGGAGGGCGCCATCCCGGACCCGCCGGTACAGGTGGCGGCCGGGACCTCGTCGGTCTGAGGTGAGAGTGTTCCGCGGAACACTCTCAAGTTGAACATGAGGGTTGACTCGGACCCGGACCCGGACCCGGACCCGATTATCGAGCCGGTTCCGGGTTCGTGGTTCCGTCCGGAGGGGGTGCCACTCTTACGAACATGCGTTCGACTGAGTTGGAGGATCCCCAGGCCGGTCAGCCGCCGCTGCCGCTCGAACTGCTCGAACGCCAGATCTGTGAAGGGGCAGCGGATCTCGCGGCGGCGACGTGCCGTTGGCTGCTTCTGGTCGGCGAATACGACGCGCGGCGGGGATGGGCGGAGTGGGGCGTCAATTCCTGCGCGCACTGGCTGTCGCTCCGCTGTGGAATCGGTCTGCGGGCGGCGCGTGAGCAGGTGCGGGTGGCTCGGGCCCTCGACGGTCTTCCCCGTCTCGCCGCCGGGTTCCGTAGCGGCGAGCTCAGCTACTCCAAGGTGCGGGCGGTCACCCGCGCGGCCAATCCCGCCAACGAGGCCGAGCTGGTCGAGCTCGCCCGGAACGCCACCGGGGCGCAGCTGGAGCGGGTCGTGCAGGGATATCTGGGCGTGATCCGGGTCAACCGTGAGCGGGGACAGCTCGTCGAGGAGAAGCAGCGTCTGAGCTGCACCTGGGGAGATGACGGCATGCTCCGGATCGAGGGACGGCTCAATCCGGAGGACGGCGCGGCGCTATTGAAGGCGCTGGAGGCGGCGGATCCTGATGACCCCGGACTGTCGTTCTCGGTGCGTCGGGCCTTGGCGCTCGGCGTCATCGCGCGCGGTGAGGCCGAACCGCCGCCCGAGGTGGTCGTTCACGTGGACGCCGACACGCTCAGCGGGGAGCAAATCAGCGAGCAGTGCCAGATCGAGGATGGGCCGGTCATCGCGCCGGAGCTCGCGCGCCGGCTCGGCTGTGACGCCGCGCTGGTGACGATCGTGGAGCGTGACGGTGAGCCGCTTTCGGTTGGCCGCCGCACGCGCACGATCAGCCCCGCCCTGCGGCGGGCGCTCAAGCGCCGGGATGACGGATGTCGCTTCCCCGGGTGCACCAACACCCGGTACCTGCACGCCCACCACATCGAGCACTGGGCCCAGGGCGGGAGGACCGAGCTGGGGAATCTCATCCAGCTGTGCTCGCGGCACCACAGGTGCGTGCACGAGGGCGGCTACGCGGTCGAGCTCGATGCGTCAGGGACAGCGAGCTTCTCGACTCCCCAGGGCTGGCGCATTCCACCCTGGGGCGAGTCACCCGGACCCAGCGGGATCCCGCTGGGGTGGCAGAACCGCTGTCTCGGCGTCGGGGTTGACGCTGACACCGCCAAGCCCCGGTTCATGGGGGACCCGATCGACTACGGGATCGCCGTCGAGGGTCTGGCGCACCGCTGGCTCCCGCCGCCGGAGGTGCCGCCGCCGCCTCAGTAGGAACCAGAGGCCGGCGCGCCCTCGACGATGGCGCGCCAGCTGGAGACCCCGAGGCGGGTGGCGCCGGCCTCGATCAGCTGCTCGGCGAACTCCCGGGTTCGGATGCCGCCGGCGGCCTTGATGGCCACCGAGTCGGGGAGCAGGGCGCGCATGCGTTGGACGTCCTCGAGCGACGCACCCCGGGGACCCTTGCCGGTGGATGTCTTGGCAAACGCGGCGCCCGAGGCGGCCACCACGTCACAGGCGAGTTCAAGTGCGGGCGCGTCGAGCACGCCGGTCTCGATGATCGCCTTGACCACGTGGCCGTCGGCGGCGGTCACGACGGCGCTCAGGTCCTCCAGGGCGGCGGCGCGATCCCCACTCAGCAGCGCGTCGAGCCGCATCACCACATCGATCTCGACCGCGCCGATCCCGATCGCGTCGCGGGTCGCGGCCTCCTTGGCCCGGGTGGTGTCGGCTCCGTGCGGGAAGGCGACCACCACGGCCACCGGAATCCCGGCGTGACGCACGGAGGGGAAGTGGGCGGCGTGCACGCACACCGCGGCACAGCCGGCGCCGGCCGCGTCATGGGCGAACACGGACAGGGCGTCCGGGGAGGCGGTGCCGTCGAGCAGCGTCGCGTCGAGGTAGGCGGCGATGTCCATGGTCTAGTAGGTGCCGAAGGCGCGGTCGCCCGCGTCCCCCAGGCCGGGGCGGATGTAGGCGTTCTCATCCAGCTCGCGGTCGACCGCCGCGGTCCACACCCGCACGTTGGGGTGGGCTGCCTCGACGGCCTCGAGCCCGGCGGGGGCGGCGAGCAGACACACCAGCTCGAGCTGGCGGGCACCCGCATTGCGCAGGTGCTCGAGCGCGTTGATGGCGCTGCCGCCGGTGGCGAGCATCGGGTCGAGCAGGTAGACCTGGGCCTCGGAGAGCCCGGGGGGCAGGCGGGAGTAATAGTCGACCGGCTTGTGGGCGCGCTCATCGCGCGCCATGCCGAGGTGGCCGACGCGCGCGTCAGGGAAGCAGCCGCAGGAAGCCCTCGACCATGCCCAGACCGGCGCGCAGCACCGGCACGACGGTGACGCGCACGCCGAGGCGCTGGACCCGGGTGGGTTCCAGGGGCGTGTCGATCGTCTGGGCCTGGAGCGGCAGATCCCGCGCGACCTCGACCGCCAGGATCGCCGAAGCCTCATACAGCGCCTGGCGAAACAGGCCGTGGGGGGTGGTCCGGTCGCGCATCACGGCCAGCCGATCGGCCAGGACGGAGTGCTCGACAACGGTGACCATCGCCGAGATCGTATTCACTAGGGACGATGGCCGAGAACCTCGAGCTGAAGGCCCGCCTGCGTGACCCCGCCGATGTCCTCGCGCGGGCGCTGGCGCTCGGCGCCGTCGACCAGGGCGTCCTGCACCAGCGTGACACCTACTTCCCGGCCCGCCGTGGGCGGCTGAAGCTGCGCGAGATCGCGGGGGCCGAGGCGGAGCTGATCGCCTATGACCGCGGCGACTCAGGCGCCGCTGCGCTGTCGCGCTACGTGCGCGCCCCGGCCGACCCCGGGCTTGCCGAGGCGCTCGACGCCGCCCTCGGCACTCGCCTGGTCGTGGCCAAGCAGCGACGCCTGCTGATGTTCGAGAACGTGCGCATCCACCTCGACGAGGTCGAGGGGCTCGGTGCCTTCCTCGAGTTCGAGGCGGTGCTCGGCCCCTCCGACACCCGCGAGGCGGGCGAGTCCAAGCTCGCCCGGCTGCAGAGCGAGCTCGGCATCGGCGCGGCGGACCTCGTGGCGGTCGGCTACGCCGATCTGCTCGAGGACAGCGCCGACACGCTGCGGGCGGCGGCAGCGGACGCCTGGCAGCGGGCGTATGCGCCCTACAGCCACTTCAAGGTGGGAGCGGCGATCCGCGGGGTCTCCGGTGCCATCTACAGCGCGGCGAACGTGGAGAACGCCGCCTACTCCCAGGCCCAGTGCGCCGAGGCGAGCGCCATCGGCGTGATGATCGCCGCGGGCGAGACCCGGATCGCCGCCGTCGCGGTGGCCTCCGAGCAGCTCGAGGTGTGTACCCCGTGTGGAGGCTGTCGCCAGCGTCTCGCCGAGTTCGCCGACGGCGACACGCCGGTCTACCTCGGACCCGTGACCTCGACCCTCAAGGAGCTGTTGCCGATGGGATTCACCCTGTGATCGGGATCGTGCTGGGATCAGGACTGGGGGCGGTCGCCGACGCGGTCGAGGATCCCCAGATCACCCCCTACACCGAGCTCGAGGGGTTCCCGGCCCCCACGGTGGCCGGTCACGCCGGACAGCTCACCCGTGGGCGGATCTCCGGGGCCGAGGTGGCCGTACTGCAGGGCCGCGCGCACCTGTACGAGGGCGGTCCGGTGTCAGAGTTGATCACCCCCATCCGCTGGCTCAAGGCCCAGGGCGCCGACACCCTGATCCTCACCAACGCGGCGGGCTCGCTGCGTCCCGAGGTCGGACCGGCCAGCCTCATGGCGATCACCGACCACATCAATTTGACCGGGGTGAGCATTCTCCGCGGCCCCAACGACGACAGCATCGGCCCGCGCTTTCCCGCCATGGGCGACGCCTATGACCCCGGACTGCTGGGGACGCTGCGCACCGCGGCGGCCGACACCGGGGTCGCCCTGGCCGAGGGGGTCTACTGCGGGTGGATGGGCCCGGCCTTCGAGACCCCGGCGGAGATCCGGGCCCTCGGTGTGCTCGGCGCCGACGCCGTCGGCATGTCGACGGTGCACGAGACGGTGGTGGCCCGCCACTGCGGTCTGCGCGTGGCGGCGATCAGCGTCATCACGAACCTCGCCGAGGGACTGTCGGACGTGCCGCTCTCCCACGCGCAGACCCTGGCCGACGCCCAGCGCGCCTCGGCCGACCTGACCACGCTGCTGCTCAACTTCATCGAGAGGATCTAGATGCTGCCCGCCGAGCTGATCCGCGCCAAGCGCGATGGCCACGAGCTCACCCACGACCAGATCCTCCTGCTCGTCGCCGGCATCACCGACGGCGCCCTGTCCGACGCCCAGGTGGGGGCACTGGCCATGGCCATCTTCCTGATCGGGATGAGTGCCGAGGAGACGATCACGCTCACGGGCGCGATGACCCGGTCCGGTGACGTGCTCGCCTGGGATCTCGATCGTCCGGTGCTCGACAAGCATTCGACCGGTGGGGTCGGCGACAAGGTCAGCCTGCCGCTGGCCGCGATCCTCGCCGCCTGCGGTGCGGCGGTGCCGATGATCTCCGGCCGCGGCCTGGGGCACACCGGGGGGACCCTCGACAAGCTCGAGTCCCTGCCCGGCTACAACGTCACCCCGAGCCCGGAGCTGTTCAAGCAGACCGTCCAGGACGTTGGCTGCGCGATCATCGGCCAGACCGGCCGGCTGGCCCCCGCGGATCGGCGCCTCTACGCGGTCCGCGACGCGACCGGCACGGTCGAATCGATCCCGCTGATCACCGCCTCGATCCTGTCCAAGAAGCTCGCCGCCGGTCTCGACGGGCTGGTCATGGACGTCAAGACCGGCTCGGGCGCGTTCATGGCCAAGCGCAGCGACGCCCAGGCGCTGGCCCGCTCGATCGTCGACGTGGCCCGCGGTAACGGCCTGGCGATCAGCGCGCTGATCACCGACATGAACCAGGTGCTCGGTGACAGCGCCGGCAACGCGGTGGAGGTCGAGGAATCCCTGGCCATGCTGCGCGGCGAACCGGTTGACGCGCGCTTTCGCGAGGTCACCCTCGCCCTGGCCCACGAGCTGCTCGAGCTGGGCGGCCTCGACCCGGCGGGAGCCGAGCGCGCGATCACCAGCGGCGCCGCTTATGAGCGCTTCGAGCGGATGGTCGCGGCCCTCGGCGGCGAGCTGCGCACCGAGTCGGCCCCGGTCACCCTCGAGGTCTTCGCGGAGGAGGACGGCCCGGTCAGCGCGATCGACGTGCGGGCGGTGGGCCTGTCGATCATCACCCTGGGCGGCGGGCGCGCTCGCGAGTCCGACACCATCGACCATGCCGTCGGCCTGACCGGCATCGCCGGGCTGGGGGCAGAGGTGGGCCGGCCAGGAGGCCGGCCATTGGCGGTCATCCACGCCCGCACCGACGCGGCAGCCGAGCGGGCGGCCGAGGAGATCCGCGGTGCCTTCTCCGTCGGGGACACCTGGTCCTCGGACGCACCGGCCCCCACAGGGCCGGTGCTTCAGCGCGTCGTGTAGACCCCGTGGGAGTCGGCGTGATACCCCTTGGCGCCGACCGCCAGGGCCAGATCTGAGCGCGGGTCCTGCCCGTTGGCCAGGCGCTCGAGCGCGGTGGCGAAGCTGAAGCGCGGCGCCCAGCCGAGATCGCGGCGGGCCGCGTCGTTGACGTAGACGCGACCGATCCCTGCGAGCATGCGCCAGCCGCGGGCGGCGTAGAGCGCGGGGTAGTCGGGGTACAGCCGCGCGACGACAGCCGGGAGGTCCTCGCGCACGGCGGCGACGTCCTCGGCGGTGAAGGGCGTGGTGGCCGAGACGATGTAGCGGCCGAAACCGAGCTCCGGCGCGCGCTGCACGGCGAGGCGGCAGGCATCGACCAGATCGGCCAGGTCGACCCGCCGATAGAGCAGCTCGTTGACCTTCAGGTTGAGGCCGTCGAAGCCGTCGCGACGCTCGGAATCGTCGTCGTCCTCGGGGAAGAAGCGTGAGGTGCGCAGCACGAGCACGCCCATCCCGGTCTCGCGGGCGATCAGCTCACAGAGGTCCTCCGCCGCCACCTTGGTCGCGCCGTAGACGTTGCGGGGGACCGGCACCACCGCCTCGGTGACCCAGGCCGCCGGCGCGTCGGGCCCCGGTGCCAGCGCGCGCCCGAACGCCGAGGTCGAGGACAGGAAGACGAACCGCGGGACGCCGGCGGCGACGGCCGCCTCCAACAGCACCAGCGTCCCGGTGACGTTGACGTCGACGAAATCGGCCTTGGTATGGGAGGTGATGTGGGGCTTGTGCAGCGTCGCCGTATGCACGACGGCGTCGACCCCGGCCATCGCGGCGGCCACGGCGTCGCGGTCGGTGATCGAGGCGACGCGATCGGTGCTCGGGCCGGCGAGGATGTCCATCCCGACCACGCTGTGGCCGTCGCGGCGCAGCTCCCGGACCAGACCGTCGCCGAGGTGCCCGGCACTACCGGTGACGAGGATCCGCATGGGCCTCCAGACCGAGCGTCGCGATCGCCGTCTCGCGCATCAGGTACTTCTGGATCTTGCCGGTGACTGTCATCGGGAACGCGTCGACGAACATCACGTACCGCGGGACCTTGTGATGGGCCAGGCGCCCCCGGCAGAACTCGCGCACGGCCTCGGCGTCGAGCGCGGCGCCGGAGCCCGTGTCCGAACGGCGCACCCACGCGCACAGCTCCTCGCCGTAGACCGGATCGGGTACGCCGATCACCTGCACGTCGGCGATGTCCGGGTGGGTGTAGAGGAATTCCTCGATCTCACGCGGGTAGAGGTTCTCCCCGCCCCGGATCACCATGTCCTTGATCCGCCCGACGATCGCGCAGTATCCGTGCTCGTCCATCGTGGCCAGGTCACCGGTGTGCATCCAGCCGGCCGCGTCGATCGCCTCGGCGGTCCGCTCGGGCTCCTGCCAGTACCCCGCCATGACGCTGTAGCCGCGCGTGCAGAGCTCGCCGACCGCGCCGGACTCGACGCAGCGCCCGCTGGTGGGGTCGACGAGCTTGACCTCGATGTGGGGCCCGGGGCGTCCGATGGTGGAGACCCGCAGCTCGAGCGGATCGTCGACCCGGGTCTGGGTCGAGACGGGGGAGGTCTCGGTCATGCCGTAGGCGATCGACACCTCGGACATGTGCATCTCCGAGACGACCCGGCGCATGACCTCGATCGGGCAGGTCGACCCCGCCATGATCCCGGTTCGCAGGCTCGACAGGTCATAGTCACCGAAGTCCGCCAGCCCCAGCTCGGCGATGAACATCGTCGGCACGCCGTACAGCGAGGTGCAGCGCTCGGCCGCCACTGCGGCGAGCGTCGCGGCCGGGTCGAAGGTGGGGGCGGGAATCACCATCGCCGCGCCGTGGCTGACCGCGCCGAGGTTGCCCATGACCATGCCGAAGCAGTGGTAGAAGGGCACCGGGATACAGACCCGGTCCACCTCGCTGTAGCCGACCAATTCCCCGACGAAGAAGCCGTTGTTGAGGATGTTGTGGTGGCTGAGCGTGGCGCCCTTGGGGGCGCCGGTGGTGCCCGAGGTGTACTGGATGTTGATCGGGTCATCGAAGGACAGCGTCTTCTGGCGCGCGATGAGCTCGGCGGGGGAGACGGCGTCGGCCCCGCTCAGCAGCTCAGCCCAGCTCGCGTCGCCGAGCAGAACGACGCGTTCGAGCGCCGGACAGTCCTCACGCACCGCCTCGATCATCGCGGCGTAGTGGCTGGTGCGGTAGCGCGCGGCGGAGATGAGCATGCGGATGCCGGACTGGTTGAGCACGTAGGCCAGCTCGTGGGTGCGGTAGGCCGGGTTGACGTTGACGAGGATCGCCCCCAGCTTGGCGGTGGCGAACTGGACCAGGACCCACTCAGCGCAGTTGGGGGCCCAGATCCCCACCCGGTCGCCCGCGACGATCCCCGCGGCGATCAGCCCGCGGGCGACGCGGTCGACCTCCTGGTTGAGCTCGCGGTAGCTGAAGCGTCGGCTCGTCTGGCACTCGACCAGCGCCGGACGTTCCCCGAAGCGTGTGACGATCCGGTCGAGGGCGTCGCCGATCGTCTCGCCCAGCATGGGGACGCTCGAGGTGCCGTTGGCGTAGGACAGCGACATGTCAGTCGTCGTTGGCGCGGCTGTCACCGCTCTTGCCCTGGCGCCCTGACCAGGGAGCGGTCTTGACGTCCTCGTAGACCACCTCGGTGTGGGCCCACACGTCGTACCAGCCCCGCCGTGCGTCGTCCCGGGCGATCCACAGGAAGCCGAGACCAGCGGGGATGAGGCTGATGAGCAGGAACACCATGCGTTTGATGGCCAGCCAGAGCCCGATCTCGTGACTGCCCTGGTGGACGATGCGGATCGCCAGGAAACGCATGCCGGGTGTCTGGCCGATCAGGGCCCAGAAGGTGACGATGATGGCGCCGCCGGCCAGGATCGCCAGTCCGGTGAGGACCGCGACGAGCCAGAACGGCCAGGTGCCGCTGGAGGTCGAGCTGAAGATCGCCGAGACGAAGGCGGAGGCCAGCAGGTAGAGCAGGAACAGCAACCCGATGTCGATCGCGGCGGCCAGGCCCCGGGTGGCCAGCCCGGCCTGATCGGTCTCTGAATCCGCGCTCTTGGGGCGCACGACGCGCTCGATCGCGTCATCGAGCGCCTCGGTGAGCCGGGTCAGGCGCACGCCGATATCGCCGATCATGCCCGCCCCCTGGGCGGTGATCGCCGCGCGCACCTCGGGCGCGTCGGCGATCCGCTCGACGAGCATCTGGGCCTGATCGGACTGGAGGATCTCGCCCCAGACCGCCGTGGCCGCCTCGGACTTGAGGAACCGCTTGACCAGCCAGGCCAGCTCGTCGGGGTCGATGTCCTCGTGGGGGTCCGTGTCGTTGAGCGCCCGTTCCAGGGCACGGCGCAGCGCCTGGCTGCGGAAGGCCCGCACGATCGCCTCCTCGACCGCTTGATCGATCGCCGCCGACATCCCGGTCGCGTGCGCGATGTTGTCGGTCATGCGAGCGCTGGCACCGATGAACCGGGCCGCGGCCGGACGCTCCTTGTCGTTGGGCATCGCCCGATGATGCCTGCTCAGACGGCGATCTGGGGCATCGGGTCCGTGCAGGTGCGCTGCACGGACTGCGCCAGCCACGCCTGCAGCTGCTCAGTCGGTGCGTCGATCAGGGCCTCGAAGCCGAGCGCGTAGCGGGCCAGCCCGAGTCCCATGAGCTGGGAGGAGAGCAGTGCGGCGCGCAGCTCGGGCTGATCGGCGCCGGTCCGTCGGATCATCGGGAGGGTGAAGTTGGCGGTGAGGAAGTCCCGCAGCACCGCGGATGCGGTCGCGTCCGCCAGGGCCGCGCTGATCAGTGAGATCAGCGGGTCGCGGCGCTCGTTCGCCTCCCAGTTGGCGAGGAACACCGAGGCGATGAGCGCGCCCATCTCGTCCGGCTCGGTGGCCTCGATCTGGGCCGCCAGCTGATCGGGGACCCAGATCGTGCCGGCCACCGCCGCGAACAGTCCGGCCTTGGAGCCGAAGAAGTGGACGATGAGCGACGGATCGACCTCGGCCTCGCGGGCCACTCCCCGCAGCGAGGTTCCGGAGTACCCATTGGCGGCGAACGCCACCTGGGCGATATCGAGGATCTTGCGGCGCGACTCGGTGTTTCCGGGGCGGGGACCACTGCGGCGGCGAGCGCCGGGACCGTCTGGCATGGGACGGATTGTGGCAGGTCCCTCCACACGTTGTCTCAACATATTTCTTGAACGTGTTGAATAGTTGTGTTACGTTGCGGTCATGTCCGACACCACGCCTCCTCCGTACCGGGTCTTCCTCATCGCCGTCTTCGCGGCCGTGCTGGGCCTGATCGTCACGCTCTCCTTCGGTTACGCCGACCACGACCCCCGGCCCCACGGGGTGCGCCTGGCCGTCGTCGCGCCGGCTCCGGTGACGGCCCGGCTGGCGGCCGGTCTCGACCGGTCCGCGCCCGGCGGTTTCCGCCTGGTGAGCGAGCCGACCGCTGCCGCGGCGACTCAGGCGGTGCGCGCCCAGTCGGCCGCGGGAGGGTTCGTGGTGCCGAGCGTCGGTGCCAGCACCATCGTGACCGCCGGGGCGCAGGGGACGCTGGAGTCGACGGCCATCACCAAGGCGCTCACCGCGGCCTCGGGCCAGCTGGGCCGGCGGGTCAGGAGCGTGGATGTCGCCCCGCTGACCGTAGGTGACAAGGCCGGTCTGGGGGCTTTCGTCTTCGAGCTCGGGCTGCTCATCCCGAGCGTCATCGGCAGTGTCGGGCTGTTCATCGTGGGTGCCCGCTTCCGGCTGTGGTGGCGGGTGGGCGCCGCGGTGTTCTTCGCACTGTTGGCCGCACTCGGGGGCACGCTGGTGATGGACACCATCTTCGGCGCGCTGACCGGCAACGGCGGCGCGCTGATCGGGATCGCCTTCCTCGGGGCCGCGTCCTTCGTGCTGTTCGTGGCGGCGTGTCAGGCGGTGGTCGGCCTGCCCGGGACCGCGCTCGCTGCGCTCGCCTTCATCTTCACCGGCAACGCGATCTCGGGCGGGTCGGTACCGGTGCCATTCCTGCCCGCCGTGTTCCGCCAGATCGCCCCGTGGCTGCCCAACAACGCGATCGTGCGCGGGGTGCGCGACGTCATCTACTACCACGGCACCGATCTGGGTCACCCGCTGCTGGTGCTGGGTCTGTGGCCGGCGGTCGCCCTGGTGGTGCTGATCGCGGTCGACGCGATTCACCTGGTGGCGCGGCGCGAGAGCTCACGCTCGGTGGCGGAGATCTACAGCACTTCGGCGCTGGTCCACCTCAAGCGGCGCTTCGGATCCCCGTCAGGTGTCGGCGCGATCGACGCCGGCGTCGTCGAAACTGGCCGTGCCCGCGTGAACGGCGCCGGCTAACCCGATCAGCGGCAGTGCCAGCGCGGCGCCCGATGCCTCACCGAGTCGCATCCGCAGGTCGAGCAGCGGCTCGAGACCGAGCTCGGTGAGCACCCTGGCGTGGGCGGGCTCGGCCGAGCGATGGCCGGCGAACAGGTAGTCGCGCAGGGTCGGCCGGTGACGGGTGGCGGCCAGGGCGACCACCCCGACGGCGAAGCCGTCGAGCAGCACCGGCGTGCGGTCGGCGGCGGCGGCCAGCATCGCTCCGGCCAGCCCAGCGAACTCGAGGCCACCGAGGCAACGCAGCACCTCGAGGGGGCGGGACGGATCGGGCGGGTTGGCCGCGAGCGCCGCGGCGATGACCTGGGCCTTGTGATCGAGCCCCTGGGCGTCGAGGCCGGCCCCCCGGCCACACACCTCCGCCGGGGTCATGCCGGTCAGGCCCGCCAGTACCGCCGACGCGGATGTGGTGTTGGCGATGCCGATCTCCCCGAGCAGCAGCACGTCGGCCGGACCGCTGCGGGCGATGAGCTCGCGGGCCAGCCGGGCCCCGGTCTGCATCGCCTGCGCGAACTGCGTCGCGCTCATCGCCGGCCCGCGCGTGATGTCGGCACTGCCGTTGGCGACTCTCGCGGGGTGCACATTTGTGACAGCCAGTTGGGTGTCAAGGCCGATATCGACAACCAGGAGGTTGGTATGTTCGGTGCTTCCCAGCACCCCGATCGCGGACTCGCCGCGCGCGGCCGCCGCCGCGACCTGGGCGGAGACCCGCTGGGGGTACAGGCTCGTGCCGTGCACGGCGACGCCATGGTCGGCGGCCAGCACGAGGATCGCCGCCCGCGGATCCGGGGGTGGCGGTGCGCCGGTGGCGGCGGCCCAGCGCTCGAGCAGCGTCTCCAGCACCCCCAGGCTCCCGGACGGCTTGATCAGCTCGTCGCTGCGGTCTCGCACGCCGACCGCCGCCGCCGGGTCGCCCGGCGCGATGTCGCTGGCCACCGCGGGCGGCGTCGAGACGCCGCCCGCGACCTCCGGCCAGCGCTCGTGGAAGACGTGCTGGGCCAGCGGGGCGCGCTGCTCCCACCCCGCGACCTCGAGGCCGGGGCGGGTGGGACGCTCGTCCGGGTAGCCGACGCACAGCCAGGCCACCGGCACGACATGGGCCGGAATGCCGAGCAGGGCGCGCACCTCGTCCTCGTCGTAGAAGGAGACCCAGCCGATGCCGACCCCCTCGGCCCGGGCGGCCAGCCACAGGTTCTGGATGGCCAGGCAGGTCGAGTACACGTCGGTATCGCGGATGGTGTGGCGGCCGAGGATTTCTTCCCCAGGGCGCCGGTCGGTGCAGACGCACACGCTCACCGGCGCCTCGCGGATCCCCTCGAGTTTGAGGTCGAGGTACTCGAGGGCCCGTGCCTCCAGGTGCGGCGCCTGGGCCAGGCGCTGCTTCTGGGCGATGCCCTGCATCGCCGCCTTGGTGTCCGGGTCCGTGACGACGATGAAGCGCCACGGTTGCATGAGGCCGACCGAGGGCGCGGTGTGGGCGGCGCCGAGCAGACGCTCGAGCAGTGCGTCGGGCAGAGGGTCGGGGCGGAAGCGCCGGATGTCGCGTCGCTCCTCGATCGCCCGGTAGAGACCCGCCAGCTGCTCATCCGGGAAACGCCAGCCGTCCGGCGCGTCGCGTCGGGCGGCCGCACGGGTCTGATCGAACCCGGCGGGGAGCGGAGGCCGCTCGAGCGTCATCGCGCACACCACAGAAGGATCGCCGTCTCGGTCAACTCGAGGCTGGCGCCGAGGGTGTCCCCGGTGACGCCCCCGAGCTTGCGCCGCCAGAATCCCGCGGAGGCGACGCCGACCAGCGCGGCGACGGCGATGGCGCCCGGGTCGCGGCTGATCGCCACGGCCAGCGCGGCCGCCACGCCGGCCCGGGCGGCGCTGCCGGTGCTCAGCGCCTGGGCGGTGCCGCTGGTGCGCGCATAGGGCAGAGCGGCGGACAGCAGCACGGGAACCGCCCGGGACAGGGCGCCGGCGCTGACGGCGCTGCGCAGCGGATCCTCACAGCCCGCCAGCGCCTCGGCCTTGATGAGGAGATCCAGGCACATCGCCGCGGTGCCGAAGGAGCCGATACGCGAGTCGCGCATGATCTCCAGAGCGCGCTCCCGGTCGCGGGCTCCGAGCGCATCGGCGCTGTCGGCCAGTGCGTCGAGGTGCAGGGCGCCGGTCAGCGCCGTCTGGGCGCCGAGCGCCGCTGTGGCACCCGTCCACCGTGCCGCCAGGCCGGTGAGCGCCCCCACCGCGCCCCCCACCAGGGGGAAGTACGCCGCCCCCCGTCGGACGTCGTCCCCGTCGAGGTCGACCCCCAGCGGGATACGCGTGAGAAAGCTGAGGGCGGCGAGGGCGGCGCGGGACTCCTGCACCCGTCTACTTGTACTTGACGATCGCGCCCGAGGGGCTGACGGCGTCCCAGGCGCCGCCGTACTGGACATAGCCGACGTAGGACACCGAGGTGGAGTTGTAGATGTACCCGTACAGCGGATGGCCGGCGTAGGTGAGCTGGGACTTGGCACCGTCCTTGATGTGGCCGACCAGGGAGGACTTGACGCCCGCACCCAGCGACGGGGTGCCCACCAGGGGCGGCCACGCCATGGCACAGCCGCTGCTGGCCGGGCAGTTGTTCTTGCCGTTCTTGTCCTTGGTGAAGATGAAGACGATCAGGCCGCCGTTGGTGACCAGGATCTTGCCGAGACGCGTCGCCTTGACGGTCAGCTGAACGCGGGGCGCCGCAGCGTGTAGTGCGGGCGGGGTGGTGAGCATGGTGGATGGCTCCTCGATGGGGGTGGGCTCGGCCCGAAAATGCGAAAGGGTCGGGAGCCGACTGGCTCCCGACCCTTGTCAATCCGCAGAAGTGACTGCTGACTAGAGCTTGGTGACGAACTTCGTCGCCGTGACGGCGGCGAGGATGTCCGCAGCGGACTCACCGTTGTCGAACGGACCGTTCGGGGAGATCTCCTTGCCCAGGATCGTCGCGATCGAGCCGGCGTGCCGGGCCTCGACGGTGACGATGGACGCGGCATCAACCAGGTAGTTCGGGGTGCTCAGGAGGTTCGGAGCCTGACCGAGGTACGCGTGCACACCGGTGTTCTCCAGGACGTAGGCCGTGGCCAGGAACGTCGCCTCGTCGGTGACCGCCTTGCCGAAGTTGAACGACGGCTTGGCGATGCCCTGCGTGCCGAGACCCGACTTCAGGAAGGCCACGTGGGCAGCTTCGTCGCGACGGGTCGTCTTGACGAAGTTCTTGGCCTGCGGGCTGAGCTTCTTGTAGAGGTGCGTGTAGGCCTCGTTGTAGAACGTGCTCTCGAGGTACTCGAGCGTGAGAGCGAAGTTGAGGATGCCGATGGCGCCGGTGCCGAACGGGTTCGACGGCGGAGCGGCCGCGCCGGGCTTCTTGGCGGCCAGAGCCGACGGAGCAAACGCGGCAAGGATGGCGCCGCCACCCATGATCGCGCCGCCGCCAAGGACGGACTTGCGGAGGAAGTCGAAGCGGGTATCGCCACTCAGCCCCTCAGCCGCCTCGCGGATCGCGCCATCTTTGTCGACTTCTTCAAGGTTGAACACTAAGTGCCTTTCGATTAGCTGAGTCTCCGCGCACGCCCCAGTGGCGCGATCGCAAGAGCGATTTCGCTGTGTATTCGTTACCAGACGGGAGTTGGATCACATTGCCGTGACTCCACGTTCAGGTGCGACGGGCCTCGCGCGAGGTGAGATCCATCCCCGAGCATACGCGATTGATCCAACCGCACCGGAGCTGCGAAAAGAAGACGTCAACCATCAGCCGTAAGCTTCCGGTCACGGGCGCGGGAGAATTGGGAAATTCCACCCTAATCCGACGCTAAGCGCAGGAATGCCCGCAACCGGATAGTTTTCCGGCCGCACGAAGTGATCAGAAACAACAAGGAGCACCATATGACCGAAATCGAAACCGGCGGCCTCAACCGCGGCCAGTTCATTCGCAACGGCGTCAAGGGCAGCGTCGCCCTCGTAGCCGGCGGCACCGTGCTGGCGTCGATGGACGGCGTTGCCTTCGCGAGCTCACGTGGCGCGACCGCGGGTGACACCACCATCCTGCAGACCGGTTACATCGCCGAGACGCTGGCCGTGACGGTCTATGGCGCGATCGTCAAGACCTATTTCAACAAGCTCAAGCTCGATCCGGGCAACCTGAACTACTTCCAGGCCGCCCTGAAGGACGAGCAGGCTCACCAAGCCGCTTGGAAGAGCGCCCTGGGCAAGAAGAACACCCCGACCGGCTTCAAGCTGACGGTTCCGGCCAAGTACGTCGCCACCAAGACGGCGCTTGTGTCGACCCTGACCGCGGTTGAGTCGGCGTTCGTCGCGACCTACCTCGGCGCGGTTGAGGGCTTCTCCTCGACCGACCTGAAGGTCACGGCCGCGGGTGTGGCCGCCAACGAGGCGACCCACTACTCGTTCCTCGACGCGATTCTGCCCAACGGCACCGCCGTTCTCCCCGCCTTCGGCCCCAAGCCGATCACCGCGGCGACGGCTGCCAAGACGCTGGAGAGCCTCGGCTTCCTGTCGAGCTAATTCAGTCGTCTGAGCAGTTCAGTTCCGACAGCGGCCGGGCCTCGTGCCCGGCCGTTGCCATTTAAGACCCCGAGTGCCAGAAGAAGCGTTTCCGAAGAAAAGCCCTGCAAGCGATCCGCTTTGCCATCGCCCCCGTAGGACTGGGTGTCAAGAAAACTGCGGCGTGACGGCCGCCAGGGAAAGGAACGTGCCAAGTGCACATCAACCTAGAAGAAGTAGACGTCGACGGGGCGATCCGCGAGGCGCATGAGGAAGCCACCGGCGACACCCGCCTCAGCTTCCTGAAGAAGGCCGGCATCGGTGCTGGCGCATTCGTCAGCGGTGGCGCGGCTCTGGCCGCCTTCACCCCGGGCGCGATGGCCGCCGCCAAGCCCGGCGTCGGCGCTCCGCCGAGCTCGTTCGGGTCCGGTGACATCGGCATCCTCAACTACGCGCTCACCCTCGAGTACCTCGAGGCCGCGTTCTACAAGGAGGCCCTCAACGGCGGCAAGATCACCGACGTGCGCCTGAAGAAGTTCCTGGCCACCACGGCCCGGGACGAGGCCGACCACGTTGCCTTCCTCAAGAAGGCGCTCGGCTCCAAGGCGGTGGCCTCCCCGAAGTTCGACTTCAAGGGCACCACTCAGAGCCAGGTCACCTTCGCGGCGACCGCGTTCGCCCTTGAGAACACCGGCGTGCACGCCTACACCGGCCAGGCGTTCAACATCAAGACCCCGGCCTACCTGGCCGCGGCCCTGTCGATCCTGACCATCGAGGCGCGCCACGCGGGCGCCATCGGCGTCGTGTACGACAAGGCGGCAATCGACGCGACCGGGGCCTTCGACACGGGGTACACCGCGTCCAAGGTGCTGAGCATCGTCACCTCGACGGGCTTCATCGTCAGCTAGTCGGTCTCCGAATCGGCTGTGGGGGGCGAAGAGCTCCCCACAGCCGGTAGAGTCCGCCCCTCAGCGTGGCGGCGTGAGGAACCCGGTGTCAATCCGGGACGGTCGCGCCACTGTGACCGGAGCCCACGGGATCCGGAAGTCAGGAACTCAGCCGCCACGGACACTTCCGATCAACGGGACGCGAGATCCCGAGGAGGCACATCGTGGGCGCAGTCGCGCTCCTGGCGGGCTACACCGCCGACATCACGCTCGGAGACCCCGAGCATCTGCACCCGGTGGCCGGATTCGGTCGCCTGGCAGGTCTGCTCGAGCGCCGCGGCTACGCCCCCACCCGTGTGCGCGGCAGCCTGGCCGTCGCGGTCATGGTCGGCGGCGCCGCGCTCGGCGCTGAATACGCCGCCCGCCGCCGTGGGCGCTGCGCGGTGCTCGCCGTTTTGACCTGGAGCGCCCTGGGTGGGCGCTCGCTGCGCCGCGAGGCCACGCGGGTCGCGGCGCGGCTCGAGGCCGGCGACCTCACCGGGGCGCGCGCCGGGTTGCGCGCACTGTGTGGACGGGACGCCAGCCGGCTCGACGCGTCCCAGATCCGCGCCGCCATCATCGAGTCACTGGCCGAGAACAGCTCCGACGCCGTCGTCGGCGCGCTCCTATGGGCGGCCCTGGCCGGGCCGGCGGGAGCGGCCGGTTATCGAGCCGCCAACACGCTCGACGCGATGTGGGGCCATCACAGCGACCGCTATGAGAACTTCGGTTGGGCCGCCGCCCGCCTCGATGACGCGGTGAACTGGTTGCCGGCCCGGTTGACGGCGGCGCTGGCCTGTGGGGCCGCGCCGCTGGTGGGCGGGGCTCCCGCCGCGGCGCTGGCGGTGATCCTTCGTGACGCCGGTGCGCACCCCTCGCCCAACGCCGGGGTGGTCGAGGCGGCCTTCGCCGGGGCGCTCGGCCTCTCCCTCGGGGGACCGCTCGCCTACGGCGGCCGGGTCGAGGAGCGTCCGCGCCTCGGTGATGGGGCCGTGCCCGGCGCGGCGGACGTCATCCGCGCCCGGCGTCTGTCGGCGCTGGTCTGCGGCGCTGCCGCCCTGCTGTGTGCGGCGGTGGCCCGGTGAGGGGAGCGCTGCTCGTCGCCGGCGCGTCCTCAGACGCCGGCAAGACGGTGATCACCGCAGGGATCTGTCGCTGGCTGGCGCGCCAGGGAGTGTCGGTGGCGCCGTTCAAGGGCCAGAACATGGCGCTGAACTCGGTGGTCACGCGCGGCGGGGCTGAGGTCGGGCGCGCCCAGGCGCTGCAGGCGGCGGCCGCCGGGGTGGAGCTCGAGGCGGCGATGAACCCGGTGCTGATCAAACCCTCGGGTGAGCGCCACAGCCAGGTGATCGTCATGGGTCGGCCCTATGCCGACGTCGACGCGGTCTCCTACCGCAGCCTCAAGGACGAGCTGCGCCCGATCGTCGCCGGGGCGCTGGCGGATCTGCGCCGCCGCTATGACGTGGTGGTGTGTGAGGGGGCCGGCAGCCCGGCCGAGATCAACCTGCGTGACAGCGACCTGACCAACATGTGGCTGGCCCGGGAGGCCGGCCTCCCCACCCTGGTGGTGGCCGACATCGATCGCGGTGGCTCCTTCGCCGCCCTGTTCGGCACCCTGGCGCTGCTCTCCCCTGAGGACCAGGCCCACGTCTGCGGCTTCGTGTTCAACAAGTTCCGCGGGGACCTCAGCCTGCTCGCGCCGGGTATCGACACGCTCACCGAGCTGACCGGCCGCCCCACGCTCGGGGTGGTGCCCTACCTGGAGGGTCCGGCGATCGACGCCGAGGACTCCCTCGCGCTGAGCCGGGACCGGGCCGAGACGCCCGCCCGGTCCGGCGGCGACACCCTCGACGTGGTGGTGCTCAAGCTCCGCTACATCTCGAACTTCACCGACGTGGACGCCCTGGCCACCGAGCCCGGTGTCCGGGTCCGCTTCTCCCTGTCACCGGCGGACATCGAGCGCGCCGACCTCGTGGTCATCCCGGGCACCAAGGCCACCGTGGAGGACCTGGCGCGTGTTCCCCGTGCGGCGCTGCTGGCCCGGCGCGGCCCGATCCTCGGTATCTGCGGCGGCTACCAGATGCTCGGTGAGGTGATCAGCGACACCGTGGAGTCCAAGCGCGGCACCGTCCCCGGACTCGGGCTGCTGCCGGTGTCGACCGCGTTCGCCGCCGACAAGCTCCTCACCAATCGGTCGGGGATCTCGCGCTTCGGCCCGGTGAGCGGCTATGAGATCCGCCACGGCCGTCTCAGCCGTCACGGGGGCGAGCCGCTGATCGGCGCCGATGAGGGGTGCGTTGCCGGCGCGGTGCTCGGCACCTCCTGGCACGGCGTGCTCGAGCACGACGGCTTCCGCCGCGCCCTGCTGGGCTGGGTGGCCGAGCACGTCGGTCGGCGCTTCATCCCCGGCGACACCCCCTTCACCGCACTGCGCGCCGCGCGCCTCGACGCCCTCGGGGACCTCGTCGCAGCCCACCTCGACACCGCCCAGCTCGCCGAGCTCATCGAACACGGTCCGCCCACCCTTCCGGAGGTGCACGTTGCTGCGCTTGATCACCACCGCTGACACCGAGATCCTCGCCACCGCGGCGGCGGTGGCCCGCCTGCCCGACGGATTTCCCGAGGTGCGCTGCGCCAACCCGGGCGGGGCCGACGCCGAGGCGCTGATCGACGAGCTGCTGGTCGGCGCCCGGGTCGTCCTGTGCCGCGTCCTGGGCGGGCGCCGCGGCTGGCAGAAGGGGATCGACCGCCTGGTGGCGCGCTGTGCCGCCGAGGGGATCACCCTGCTCGCCCTCGGGGGGGAGGCCGAGCCCGACGCCGAGATGACCGCGCTGTCCACGGCACCGTCGGGGGCGGTCGCCCAGGCCGGTGAGTACCTGCGCCACGGCGACGTCGACAACGTCGAACAGCTGCTGCGCTTCCTCGCCGACACCTTCCTCATCGAGGGCTACGGCTTCGCGCCGCCCCGCGAGGTCGACTCCCTCGGCGTCTATCGCCGCGATCCCGCGGCCCCGGGCCAGCCGACGATCGGCCTGTGCTTCTACCGCAGCCACTTCCTCACCGGCAACACCGAGTGGGTCGACGTTCTCTGCGATGCACTGGTCGCCGCCGGGGCGGGCACCGTCGCGGTGTGGAGCTACTCGCTGCGCCCCGACACCACGGGAGAGGTCCCGGCGCTCGCGCTGCTGTCGGAGAAGATCGACGCGTTGATCGTGACCATGCTGGCCACCGGCGGCTCGGGCGCCGCCGACGCCGAGGAGTGGCAGGCCGGCGCGCTGTCCGCGCTTGACGTGCCGGTGTTCCAGGCGGTGACCGCCACCCAGTCCCGGGCGGCCTGGGAGGCCTCGGCCACCGGCCTCCAGCCCCTCGACGCCGCCACCCAGGTGGCGATCCCCGAGTTCGACGGCCGCCTGCTCGCCGGAGTCGTCTCGTTCAAGGAGCGCGACGCCGACTCGCCCGTGGGCACGCCCGTCCCGCGCTACATCGGCGATCCCGAGCGCTGTGCCCGGGTCGCGCGCCTGGTCGTCCGTCACGCCCGGCTGCGCCATCGGCCCGCCGCCGAGCGCAAGGTCGTGGTGATGCTCACCGCGTTCCCGACCAAGCACGCCAAGATCGGCATGGCGGTCGGCCTCGACACACCGGCGTCCGCCCTGGCGCTGTTCGCAGCTCTGGAGAGCGACGGCATGCACGTCGATCACGACTTCAGCCATGGCGACGAGCTCATGCACGCCCTCATCGCCGCCGGGGGCCATGACCCGGACTTCCTCTCCGACGAGCAGATGGCCGCGGCGCCGCTGCGCCTGCCCGTCGCCGACTACCTGGAGTGGTACGCCACCCTGCCGGCGTCGCTGCGTGAGGCGATGGAGCGCCAGTGGGGGCCGGCGCCCGGTGACCAGTTCGTCGACGGCGACGACTTCGTGGTCGCCGGGCTCGAGCTCGGCAACGTCCTGGTGGCGATTCAACCCCCCCGCGGCTACGGGGAGGATCCGGTGGCGATCTATCACGACCCCGAGCTGGCGCCCGCCCATCACTACCTCGCCTGCTACCGCTTCTACGACGCCCACTGGGGCGCCGACGCGATCGTCCACCTGGGCACCCACGGCACGCTGGAATGGACGCCGGGCAAGATGCTCGCCCTGTCGAACGCGTGCGCCCCCGACGCCGCACTGGGCGACATCCCGCTCATCTATCCGTTCATCGTCAACAACCCGGGGGAGGGCGTCCAGGCCAAACGCCGTGCCCACGCGCTGATCGTCGACCACCTCGTCCCGCCGATGATGCGCGCGGAGTCCTACGACGAACTCGCCGACCTGGAGTCGCTGCTGGATGAGTACGCGCGCCTCGAGGTGCTCGACCCGACCAAGCTGCCGGCGCTGGCCGCACGGGTCTGGACCGCCATCGAGGCGGCCAACCTCCAGGCCGACCTCAACCTCCATGAGCGGCCCGACGACCTCGGCGCCCTGGTCGAGCACATCGACGGCTACCTCTGCGAGGTCAAGGACATCCAGATCAAGGACGGTCTGCACACGCTCGGCAGCCCACCGGTGGGCGAGCAGCTCGAGGGCCTCATCACCGCGATGCTCGGGACCGAGCGCGGCGAGGATGCCATGGCCGACCCACGTGCCGCGGGCCTGGCCGAGAAGATCGGTCAATCCACCCGTGAGCTGGACGCCGTCCTCGCCGCGTTGAACGGACGCTTCATCGAGGCCGGGCCGTCGGGGTCGCCCACCCGCGGGCGCCACGACGTCCTGCCGACCGGGCGCAACTTCTACTCGGTCGACCCCCGCGCGCTGCCGAGCCAGCTGAGCTGGGAGATCGGACAGCGCCTGGCCGACGCCCTGCTGGAGAAGCACCTGACCGAGACCGGGCGCCTGCCCAAGATGGTCGGCCTGGTCGCCTGGGGCACCTCGGCCATGCGCACCGGCGGGGATGACGTGGCCGAGATCTTCGCCCTGCTCGGCGTGCGCCCGGTGTGGAATGAGAAGTCCAAGCGGGTGACCGGCGTCGAGGCGATCCCCCTGGCCGAGCTGGGGCGTCCGCGCATCGACGTGACCGTGCGGATCAGCGGCTTCTTCCGCGACGCCTGCCCGCACCTGGTCACCCTCATGGACGACGCGGTGGCCCTGGTGGCCGGCCTAGAGGAGTCCGATGCGGAGAACTACATCCGCGCCCACGTGCGCGCCGACGCCGCCGACATCGTCGCGGGGCTCCGGCCCGCCCGGATCTTCGGCTCCAAGCCGGGGACCTACGGCGCCGGGCTGGCCCAGCTGCTGGAGACGCGCGAGTGGCGCGACGAGCAGGATCTGGCCACCGTCTATGAGGCCTGGGGCGGCTACGCCTACGGCCGCGGACGCAACGGCGAGGCGGCCGGCCCGGCGATGCGCGAGGCGTTCGCGCGGATCGAGCTGGCGGTCAAGAACATCGACTCGGTCGAGACCGACATCCTCGACTCCGACGACTACGCCCAGTACCACGGCGGCATGGTGGCCACCGTGCGGGCGCTGACCGGGCGCGAGCCCGCCGCCTACCTCGGCGACTCCTCCAAGCCCGACAACGTGCGCACGCGGACCCTCACCGAGGAGACCCGGCGGGTGTTCCGCGCCCGCGTGGCCAACCCGCGCTGGATCGCCTCGATGATCCGCCACGGCTACAAGGGCGCCGCCGAGCTGTCGGCGACCGTCGACTACCTGTTCGGTTACGACGCCATGGCCGGGGTAGCCGAGGATTGGATGTATGAGCAAGTGACCCAGAAGTACCTGCTCGAGGATGCGGTGGCCGAGTTCATGTCCGCCTCGAACCCCTGGGCGGCCCGCGCCATCGCCGAGCGCCTGCTCGAGGCGGCCGACCGCGGCCTGTGGGCCGCGCCGTCGGAGGCGACCCTCGACGCCATCCGCGACCGCTACCTCGCTCTGGAGAGCGAGCTCGAAGGCGCTGAGGCGTGAACTTCCCCTTCGCCGCCCTGGTCGGCCAGGAGGATCTCGTCGAGGCGCTGCTCATCTGCGTCGTGGCCCCCGACGTCGGCGGCGTGCTCATCCGGGGGGAGCGCGGCAACGCCAAGTCGACCGCCGTGCGCGGCCTGGCCGAGCTGCTCGCGCCCGCCCCGCTGATCGAGGTGCCCCTGGGCGCGACGCTGGACCGTCTCGTCGGCTCGATCGACGTCGGCCAGGCCCTCGGCGGGGTCCATGCCGTCGAGTCCGGTCTGCTCAGCCGCGCCGACGGCGGGATGCTCTACGTCGACGAGGTCAACCTGCTGCCCGACCACCTGGTCGACGCCATGCTCGACGCCGCCGCCTCGGGCATCGTCCGGGTCGAGCGCGAGGGCGTCTCGGTGGTCGAGGATGCCCACTTCACCCTGGTGGGGACGATGAACGTCGAGGAGGGCGAGCTGCGGCCCCAGCTGCTCGACCGCTTCGGGCTCGGGGTCGACGTGCGCACCCCGACCGATCCCCGCGTGCGCGCCGACATCGTCCGGCGGCGGCTCGCCTTCGAGGCCGACGCGTCGGCGTTCAGCCAGCGCTTCGCTGCCGAGCAGGACGCGGTGGCCGCCCGCGTGGCAGCGGCCCGGGAGCGCTATCCCCGGGTGCGCCTGGGCGAGCGCGAGCTGCTGCGGATCACCGGCGCCTGCGCCGCGCTGGAGATCGACGGCGTGCGTGGCGACCTCGTCACCGCGCGGGCGGCGCGGGCCCTGGCCGCGCTCGACGGCGCCGATGAGGTGGAGGAGGGGCACGTGCGGCGCGCCGCCGAGCTGGCCCTGGCCCACCGGCGCCGGCGCGATCCCCTCAGCCCCCAGTCGACCGATCCCGAGCAGCTCCAGCGCGCCCTCGATATGGCGCCCGAGAGCGAGGACGCCGAGTCGTCGGAGTCGGCTGAGGCGGGCCCGGCACCGGGCTCGGCGGAGCCCCCGCCCGAGGCGGGACCCGACGGCGAGGTCGATCCCGACTCCGACCCCGACCGGGGTCCCGGCGGCGAGGGCGGCCCGGGCGGCGCCGGCGGACCCGGCGGAGCCGGCAGTGAGGGGGGCGGCGGTGACGGTGGTGGCCCCCCGGCACCCGGGCGCAGCGGTGGCGCCGGACCTCCGCCGCTGCACGCCCGCTCCTCGGCGACGCCGTTACCTGCCCGGATTCCGCGTGAGGCGTACGAGCTCTCCCACCGCAGCACCGGTCCGACCGCCGGCAGCATCGACACCCGCCAGGCCCGCGACAGCCCCGAGGACGTCGCGCTGGTCGCCTCGCTGCTGCGCGGCTCCCTGCGTGAGCATGTCCGCGCCGGGCGCGAGGGCGTGCTGCTGTGCCTGGTCGTCGACGCCAGCGGATCGATGCGGGCGCGCAAACGCTCGGCGCGGGTCAAGGGCGCGCTGCTCGATCTGCTCCGCGACGCCTACGCGCGACGCGACCGGGTGGCGCTCATCTCCTTCCGCGGGGCCGGCGCCGAGCTGCTGGTCGCACCCGGCGCCCCGCTCGAGCATGCCGCCACCGCCCTGCGTGAGCTGCAGACCGGCGGACGCACACCACTGGCCGAGGGGCTCACCGCGGCCACCGACCTGATCCGCCGCGAGGCGATGCGCGAGCCCGACCGTCCCAGCATCGCCCTGGTGCTCACCGACGGTCGCTCACCCGACCCCAACGGACGCATCGCCGCGGCAGCCGCCGGCCTCGGACGGGTCGCCGACGCCGTGTCGGTGCTCGACACCGAGGCGGGCACCGTCCGTCTCGGGCTGGCCCAGCGTCTGGCCGAGGCGGCCGGCGGCGAGCGCTACGGGTTCGCGGCATGACCCACCCCGCGGACCCCGCCGATCTCGCCGGGCGGGAGCTCGAACGCGACGAGGCCGGCTCGACCGCGCCGCGGCGACGCAAGCCGCGCGACCGACCGCTGGTCATGGTCATCACCGGCACCGGCAAGGGCAAGTCGACCTCGGCCTTCGGGATGCTGCTGCGCGCCTGGGCGCGCGGCTATCGCTGCGGCGTCTTCCAGTTCGTTAAGTCGGGCAAGTGGAAGGTCGGGGAGGCCAAGGCCGCGGAGAAGCTCGGTGGCATCGACTGGGAGAAGATGGGCGACGGCTGGTCGTGGCTGTCGCGGGACCTCACCGAGTCCGCCGACCTGGCCCGGGAGGGCTGGGAGCACGTCAAGGCGCAGATCGCCGCTGAGCGCTATGAGTTCCTCCTGTTGGACGAGATCACCTATCCGATCAAGTGGGGCTGGATCGACGTGCACGACGTCGTGGCGACGCTGGTCAGCCGGCCGGGCTTCCAGCACGTCGTCATCACCGGACGCGACGCCGCCCCCGAGCTGATCGAGATCGCCGACCTCGTCTCCGAGGTCACCAAGCTCAAGCATCCGATGGACGCCGGCATCCGCGCCCAGCAGGGAATCGAGTGGTGAGGACGGGGGGGCGTATCCGCCGTGCGCGATGACTGCGCCGAGGGAGCGCCGGTACCCTGGGGGTGCAAGTGATCGGTCGCGTCCTCATAGCCGGAACCAATTCCGGCGCGGGAAAGACGACCGTGGCCACGGGGCTGATCGGCGCTCTGGCCGCCCGCGGTCTCACCGTGCAGGGCTTCAAGGTCGGTCCCGACTACATCGACCCGTCGTACCACACCCTCGCCTCGGGCCGGCCGGGCCGCAACCTCGACGCATTCCTCAGCGGTCCGGACCTGATCGCCCCGCTGTTCCAGCACGGTGCCGCCGGCGCGGACATCGCCGTGCTGGAGGGGGTCATGGGCCTGTTCGATGGCGCCTCGGGACGCGGTGAGCTGGCCTCCAGCGCCCACATCGCCAAGCTGCTGGACGCGCCGGTGATCCTCGTGGTCAATGGCGGTGCGATGGCCCGCTCGGCCGCCGCGGTCATCCACGGCTTCGCCACCTTTGACCCGGAGCTGCAGGGTGGCCGGGGTGATCTTCAACCAGGTGGGTTCACCCGGACACGAGCAGCTGCTGCGCGAGGCCGCGGAGGCCACCGGGGTGCCGGTGCTCGGCGCCCTGCACCGCAACGAGAACCTCGCCGTTCCCGAGCGCCACCTCGGCCTGGTTCCTGCGGCCGAGCGCAATGCGCGCAACCGCGAGCTGCTGGCTGCCCTGGCCGCGACCGTCGCCGACCAGGTTGACCTCGAGGCGGTGACCGCGCTGGCCCGCTCGGCGCCCGCGATGTCGGGGCCGGCCTGGTCCCCCGAGCCCGAGGGTGCGACACGCCGCGTGCGGATCGCGGTCGCCGCCGGCCCGGCGTTCTCCTTTCACTATGAGGAGAACCACGAGCTGCTGAGCGCCGCCGGCGCCGAGCTCGTCAGCTTCGATCCCACCGTCGACGAGCAGCTGCCCGCGGACGTCGACGCGCTCATCTTCGCCGGCGGCTTTCCCGAGGTCTACGGCAGTGAGCTGGCCGCCAACGCCGCGCTGAAGCGCGAGGTGGTCGGCTTCGACGGTCCGATCCTCGGCGAGTGCGGGGGGTTGCTGTATCTCGGCGAGTCCCTCGACGGTCACGCGATGTGCGGGCGCCTGCCCCTCAAGGCCCAGATGACCCGCCGCCTGAAGCTGGGTTACCGTGAGGCCAGCGCCGCGACCGACACGCCGTGGCTGCAGGCGGGCAGCACGGTTCGCGGTCATGAGTTTCACTACTCCGAGGTGCAGTTCACTCAGGAGCACACTCCGGCCTGGCGGTTGACCGACCGCGGCCCCGACGGCATCACCCGCGGCCGGGTCCAGGCGGGCTACCTGCACATGCACTGGGCGGCCCAGCCCGAGATCGCCCGAGACTTCGTCGGGGCGGCGTGGGGTTGACCATCGTGCTCGGCGGGACGCGCTCGGGCAAGAGCGCGCACGCCGAGACGCTCGCCGCCGCCCCGGGTCTGCCCGTGCGTTACGTCGGCACCGCCGACTCCGACGATGCCTCGATGGCCGCGCGGATCGCCAAGCACCGGGCCCGCCGACCCGATGAGTGGGAGACCGTCGAGGCCGGCGACGACCTGGCCGCCACCGTCAGCAAGAACCGGATGACCCTGATCGACGGCCTGGGCACCTGGATCGCCGGACGTGACCGGGCGATGGTCGAGACGGCCATGGACGCCTTGGTCACCGCCGCCACCGACGCCAACGCCGGCGACGGGGCGGGCGCCGAGGTGATCGTGGTGGCCGAGCAGGCCGGCGACGGCCTGCTCCCCCTCGATCGGATCTCCCGTGAGTGGCTCGACCTCCTCGGAGAGTCCATCCAGACCCTCTCGCGCGCCGCCGAGCGGGCCCACCTGGTCATCGCCGGTCGCGTGATCGAGCTTCCGCCCGCATGAGCGCGCTCGACGACATCGCCGGGCTGCGACGCCACGGCGACGCCGAGGTTCGCCCGGGCGACGCCGACCACGCCGTCAACGTGCTCGCCGGCGGCCCGCCGGCGTGGCTGACCGACGCGCTCGCGGACACCGACATCAGCCACTATCCCAACCCCGAACGGGCCGTCGCCGCCGTCGCCGCCCTCCACGGTCGCGCCGCCGCCGAGGTGGTCATCACCAACGGCGCCGCCGAGGCGCTGTGGCTGCTCGGCCCCGCCCTGCGTCCCCGCCGGGTCGCGCTGATCCAGCCGGGCTTCACCGAGACCGAGGCGGCCCTGCGGGCCCACGCCATCCCGCTCGAGCGCTGCTTCGAGCTCGACCGGGTGCCTGCCGAGGCCGACCTCGTCGTGGTCACCAACCCCACCTCACCCGACGGCGTGCTCCGCCACCGCGCCGACCTGCTCGCCCTCCGCGCCCCCGGACGCACGGTGGTGGTCGACGAGGCGTTCATGTCGCTGGTGCCCGACGAGCCCGAGTCGCTCGCCGGCGAATCGCTCCCCGACCTGATCGTCATCCGCAGCATGACCAAGGTCCTGTCGGTGCCGGGCCTGCGCGTCGGTTACGCCCTCGCCCCGGCGCCCCTGGCCGAGCGCCTCGCCGCCGTGCGCCCGCCGTGGTCGGCCAACGCCTTCGCGCTCAGCGCCCTGATCGCCGCCTCCGAGCACCCGCGCGAGCTGGCCGATCGGGCCCACCGGGCCGCCGCCGAGCGCCGCGACCTGACCGCGCGCCTCGCGCACCTCCCCGCCGTGACCATTCACCCCTCCGATACGAACTACGTGGTGATTGAGGTGCCCGACGGCCCCGGCCTCGTCGAGGCCCTGCGCGCCGAGCGGATCGCGGTGCGCCCGGCCGCCTCGTTCCCGGGCTTCGGCGCCCACCACATCCGCCTCACCGCCCGGGACTCGGCGGCCAACGCACGCCTGGCCGCTGCGATCACGGCCGCGCTGGAGCCATCCCGATGAGCGACGGAGCCCGGATCACCGTGGTGGGAATCGGCGCCGATGGCTGGGACGGACTCTCCGAGCACGCCCGTCGCACCATCCTCGCCGCCGACGAGGTGATCGGCTCGGGACGTCAGATCAGCATGCTCCCCCAGGCCGAGATGCCGCCCCACCGCGTCTGGCCCTCCCCGCTCGTCTCCATGGTCGATGAGATCGTCGGCCAGGCCGAGGGCACCATCTGCGTGCTGGCCAGCGGTGATCCGCTCCACTACGGGATCGGCACGACGCTGGCGCGTCGGCTCGGCCCCGAGGCGGTGCAGAGCGGCCGACTCAGCTTCATCAGCCAGGCCTCCGCCTTCTCCCTCGCCTGCGCGCGACTCGGCTGGCCCGCCGAGGATGTCGCGCTGGTCTCCACCGTGGGCCGCCCGGTCAGTGCGGTCAACCGGCTGCTGCAGCCGGGTCGGCGCATCATCGTCTACGTGGCCCACCCGGATGGGGCGGCCAGCCTGGCGGCCACGCTGAGCGCCTCCGGGTTCGGGGCGAGCACCTTCGGCGTGCTCGAGGAACTCGGCAGCGCCAACGAGAAGGTCACCACCACCACCGCGGCGGACTGGGGTGATCAGCTCCATGACCAGCTCACCACTGTCGCCATCGAGGTCGTGCCCGACGGCCCCGACGTCCCGTTCTACTCGACCGCCCCGGGCCTGCCCGACGACGCCTATGCCAGCGACGGTCAGCTCACCAAGCGCTCGGTCCGCGCGGCCTCACTGGCCGCGCTGGAACCCGCCCCGGGTCAGCTGCTCTGGGACATCGGCGCCGGCTCGGGCTCGATCGGCATCGAGTGGCTGCGCGCCGAACCGTCGGCGCGGGCGATCGCCATCGAGGTGGCCTCGGGGCGCGCCGCCCGGATCAATCACAACGCCGAGACGCTCGGCGTCCCCGACCTCCAGGTGCTCATCGGCCCCGCCCCCGACGTGCTCCAGCAGCTGCCCGAGACGCCCGATGCGATCTTCATCGGCGGCGGTCTGTCCAGCGGGGTCCTCGACGCCGCGTGGGAGCGGCTGGCCCCGGGGGGTCGCCTGGTCGCCAACGCGGTGACCATCGAGGGGGAGAAGCTGCTGCTCGCCGCACGAGAGGCGCGGGGCGGCGAGCTGGTCAAGCTGAGCGTCTCCTACGCCGAGCCGCTCGGCTCCTTCGAGGCGTGGCGTCCGGCCCTGCCGATCGTGCAGTGGGCGGTGCGCAAGGGGCGCGAGGGGTGAGCGTGCACTTCATCGGGGCCGGCCCCGGTGCGGCCGACCTCATCACCCTGCGCGCCCAGCGCCTCATCGCCGCCTCAGAGGTGTGCATCTACGCCGGTGCGCTCGTGCCCGTCGCGGTGCTCGCCCACTGCCCGCCCGGCGCGATCACCATCGACTCCCAGCACCTCGACCTCGACGCGATCATCACCCATTGCGCCGCCGCCCACGCCGCGGGCCGGGACGTGGCCCGGCTGCAGTCCGGCGACCTGTCGATCTACAGCGCCGTGGCCGAGCAGGCCCGCCGCCTCGACGCGCTGGAGATCCCCTGGGACATGACCCCCGGGGTGCCCGCCTTCGCCGCCTCCGCCGCGGCGCTCGGACGCGAGCTGACCGTGCCCGAGGTCGCCCAGACGGTCATCCTCACCCGCTACTCCGCGCGCGCCTCGCCGCTGCCGCCCGGCGAGGACCTGGCCAGCCTGGCCGCTCACCGCGCCACCTTGGTCATCCACCTCGGCACCCAGGCGATCGCCGAGATCGCCGCCACGCTCATCCCTCACTACGGCGAGGACTGCCCGGCCGCGGTGGTCGCCGCCGCCAGCCGGCCCGAGGAGCAGATCCTTCGCGGGACCCTGGCCACCATCGCCGCCGCCACCGTCGCGGCGGGCATCCGCCGCTCGGCCACGATCGTCGTCGGCCCCGCCCTCGCCGCCGCGGGCTTTGGCGACTCCCACCTCTACTCGGTCGCGCGCAGCAGGTAGGTGTCCATGATCCAGCCATACCGCGCGCGGGCGGTCGCGCGGACCGTGTCGAGATGATCGGCCACCTCGGACAGGCGCCCGGACACGAGGAGCTCGCGCTCGGTGCCGAGGTAGGCGCCCCAGTAGATGGCCAGCGGCGCGTCGATCACCCGCCGGTAGGCGCCCTTGCCGTCGAGCATCACCACCAAGTCGCTCGCCCCGGCCGGCCAGCCGCCCGCCTCGAGCCGGCGCCCGGTGCTGAGGAGCACCTCGCCGGCCACCCGGGTGAGGGCGATCCGGTGTGCCGCGCACAGGGCGGCGACGCTGGAGATGCCCGGGATGACCGAGAAGCCGACGCCCAGCTCATCCAGCACCGCGATGGTCGAGTCATACACCGCCGGATCCCCCCACACGAGGAACGCGCCGACCCCGGTCTCGGCGTCAATCGCCGCTTTCCACGCCTGCGCCCGGGCTGCCCGCCAGGCCTCCACTGCGCCCGCGTAGTCGGCGGCCTCGCGGTCCCGGCGCGGCTCGGCCACGAGGACGTTGCGCGCCCCCGGGGCATAGCGGGTGACGAGCGCGTCCCGGGCGGCGGTGAGGTCGGTGGTGGCGCGGTCGAGGGTGAAGATCACGTCGGCGCGCGCCAGCGCCGCGATCGCCTGGACGGTGATGTGCTCGGGGTCACCGGCCCCCACGCCTACGACGAGGATGTCGTCCATTGATCCTCATCCTCGGCGGCACCGCCGAAGCCCGCTCCTTGGCTGCCGGTCTGGGGGACCGGCAGCTGCCCTGCCTCACCTCGCTGGCCGGCCGGGTCGCCCACCCGCGGCTGCCCGTCGGCCCGGTGCGCGTGGGCGGCTTCGGCGGCATCGACGGCCTCGTCGGGTTCCTGGGTTCCCATGGGGTGAGGGCGGTGCTCGACGCCACCCATCCCTTCGCCGAGCGGATCTCCGCCAACGCGGTCGCCGCCTGCGCGGTGACGGGCGTGCCCTACCTGCGCCTGGAGCGACCCGGCTGGGCGTCGCGGCCGGGCTGGAGGTGGGTCGACTCCCTCGCCGCGGCGGCCGCGGCGATCCCGCCCGGGGCCCGGGTGTTCCTCACCACCGGCCGCCAGGGGCTCGCGGCGTTCGCGGGGGTCGCGGACGCCTGGTTCCTCATCCGCTGCGTCGATCCGCCCGACCCGCCGCTGCCGGTGGGCCACGAGCTGGTGCTCGACCGCGGCCCCTACTCGCTGGCGGGTGAGGGGGCGCTGATGGACCGCCACGGGATCGACCTGCTCATCACCAAGGACAGCGGCGGCGCGCTCACTGTGGCCAAGCTCGACGCCGCGGCGGCGCGGGGGGTGCCGGTGCTGGTGGTGCGCCGGCCGGCTCACCCGGCGGTCCGCTCGGTCGCGACGGTCGCGGCGGCACTCGCCTGGGCCGAGCGCTGTGCCACCGCCGCGGGGTAGCGCCGCGGGGTGAACATCCGCCCGCCCTCCACGCGGGTCTCGGACGAGCCGACGATGAGCAGGGTGCGCATGTCCACCGTGGCCTGGTCGAGCTCGCCCAGGGTGGTGAGGGTGACCGTCTCCTCCGGCGCGCCGACCGCGCGGGCCACCACCACGGGGGTGTCCGGCGCGCGGTGGGCCTCGAGGACCGCGACCGCCCGGGCCAGCCCGTCGCGCCGGGTCCGCGACGCCGGGTTGTACAGCGCGAGCACGAGGTCGGCGCCGGCTGCGGCGGCGAGGCGCGCCTCGATCACCGCAGCCGGCTTGAGCTGGTCCGACAGCGAGATCACCGCGAAGTCGTGCCCGAGCGGGGCGCCGACCCGGGCGGCCACCGCCTGCATCGCCGAGAGCCCGGGGACGACGCGCACCGCGACGTCGGGGTGCGCGGCGGCCGCCTCGATCACCGCGGTGGCCATGGCGAAGATGCCCGGGTCGCCCGAGGAGACCACCGCCACCCGGGCGCCGGCGGCGGCGAGCTCGAGGGCGTGGTGGGCCCGCTCGGCCTCGACCCGGTTGTCGCTGGCATAGCGGCGCTGGCCGGGACGGGTGGGCACCCGGGCCAGGTAGGTGTCATAGCCGATGAGCACCTCGGCCTCAGACAGCGCGGCGCTCGCCTCCGGGGTGAGCCACTGGGGACCGGCGGGGCCGAGCCCGACCACGCAGACCTCCCCGGCCTCGCCACCCGGTCGGCCGCGATGGTCGGGGGCCTGGGGGCCGCCGCGCGCGGGGACGAGCACGAGGGACATGTAGGGGACCTGGGCGTCGACCTCGGCGAGCGGGGCCACCCGCTGGCTGGCGTGGGAGGCCCGCTCGACGTAGACGGCCCGGTGAAGCAGCCCGGCCTGCTCCACCGCCGCACGGATCGCGCCGAAGGTCCGCCCGGACTTCATCACCACGGCGGCGTCCGACGCCGCGAGCCGCGCGGCCAGCGCCTCGGTCCCCAACGTGCCGGGGAGGATGCTCAGCACGTCGTCGCGGCGCACCAGCGGGGTGCCGGCGGCCGCCGCGGCGGCCGAGAAGGAGGTGATGCCGGGGATCACCTCGGTGGGGAAGCGGTGGCTGAGGCGGTCGTGGAGGTACATGTAGGAGCCGTAGAGGAACGGGTCGCCCTCACACAGCACGGCCACGTCGGCACCCGCCTCGAGGTGGACGGCCAGCTCGGCCGCGCAGGCGTCGTAGAAGTCCGACAGCGCCCCCTCGTAACCGCCGGGATGATCGGTGGCCCCGGTGGTCACCGGATAGCGCAGGTGCAGCTCGATCTGCTCGGGGCGGACGTCGACGATCTGGCGGGCCAGGCTGTGGCCGTGCTCCTTGCCCGGGTAGGCGATGACGTCGGCGGCGGCGATGATCCGGGCCGCCTTGAGGGTGATGAGCTCGGGGTCGCCCGGGCCGACCCCGACCCCGTAGAGGCGCCCGTCCACTCGGTCTCGTCCGCTCATTCGGCGCCTGAGGCCAGCGCGTTGACCGCGCCGCAGGCGATCGCCGAGCCGCCGCGGCGACCCGACACGATCACCGACTCGAGCGGGGAGGCGGCCAGCGCCGCCTTGGACTCCGCCGCCCCGACGAAGCCGACCGGCACGCCGATCACCGCGGCCGGCGCCGGAACCGCCCCGGCGGCGATGAGGTCGAGGAGGTGGAACAGTGCGGTCGGGGCGTTGCCGATGACCACCAGTGCGCCGGCCAGCGGCCACAGCTCGATCGCCGCCGCGGTGCGCGTGTTCGCGATCTCGGCGGCCCGCGCGGGCACGCGCGGATCGGTGAGCGTGCAGATCACCGGGTTCTCGGCGGGCAGGCGCGAGCGGGTCACCCCCGAGGCGACCATGTGCGTGTCACACAGGATCGGTGCCCCGGCCTGGAGGGCGGCGTGCGCCGCCGCGGCGAACCCGGGGGAGAAGGCGATGTCGTGGCTGAGGTCGACCTGGCCGCTGGCGTGGATCATCCGCACCGCGACCCGCTCCTCGACGGGATCGGTGAAGCGCGTGAGGTCGGCCTCGGCGCGGATGATGGCGAAGGACCGGCGGTAGATCTCGGCGCCGTCGTGGACGTAGGTCACCGCGGCGCCCCGCAGTTGCGCGCGCACGCGGCCCAGTGCTCGACCGGAGCGCCCGGGCCCCGCTCGCGCGCCCGGGCGGCGGCGATCGCGCGCACGTCGAACTCGGCGCGCTCACACGCCCCGAGGCCCGCGCAGGCGCTCAGCCCCACCCAGCCCGAGCCGGGGTCGGTGATCATCCCGAGGGCGTGCAGCTCCCGCTCGAATGCGGCGGCGTCGGCGGGCTCGAGGTCGAGCAGGCTGAAGGTGCGCCGGGTCGAGAGGCGCATCTCGTGGCCCAGGTCGGCGAGCGCCCGGGCGGTCGGCGGGTCGACGCGGGCCAGCGGCGCCAGGAAGGTGAGGGCGGTGCGGCCGTCGCGTTGGGTCAACCGGCCTGGCGCGACCGGGTCGATGTCCCGGGATATGCCAAATCGGCCCGCGGATTCACATCGACCTCCGCTCCTGAGCGCCTCGTGGGCCTCGGCGAGCGCCGCCGCCACGCTCCCGCCCGGTCCGATGACCACGTCGACGGGGTGCCCCAGCAGCCCCGCGCCGTCGTCGACCCCGAACAGGAAGCGCCCCGACAGGGCGGCCAGCTCCGGGTCGGCGCACAACGCGGCGTCGAGCTCGGCCACCGTCGCGTCGGTATCCCACAGCGAGCGCGGGTGCCGACCCGCCAGCGGGCTGGCGAGGATGTTGCGCACCCGCTCGTGGGTGATCGACGGCAGCAGCCCCGCGTCCGCGAGCACCCCGGCCACCGCCCCGTCGCTCAACCCGCGGATCTGCAGGGACGCCCGCGCGGTCAGCTCGATGATCGCGTTACCGAGCTCGGCGCCGAGGGCCACCGCGCGCAGCTGGTCGGGGGAGATCCGGCCGCCGGGCAGGCGCACCCGGGCCAGCAGCCCGTCGGCGGCCTCGTGCAGGCGCAGCACCCCGGGACAGCGATCCTGTTGAACGGTCGTCCTACTCACCTCCACGGGAATCTCGCGTTCCCATCAGTGGTCTCACGCCGGCCTGAGTTCCTGACTTGTGGGAGCGAGCTCCCTCACAGTGGCGCGACCGTCCCGGACTCTCACCGGGTTCCTCAGACCAGCGCGCTCTGGCCGGGAGCATAACTGTGATCCGATCGGCGCGTAAACGCGAACACCTTGCAATAAGGAGACAGTCGCAGTAGGTTCGCGAGCACACCGCCGCCCTCACCGGGGAACGGCGCCTACGGGGGAGATGGGCATGGCAGCAGGGACGACAGGTCCGATCCAACGACCCCGCCTCTCGGAGTTCTGGGCCTCACTCGACGCAAGCCAGCGCCGCACGCTGGCGATGATGACCGGCGTCGTCGCGGCGCTGCACATCGTCGGGTTCGTCACGCTGTTCGTGTTCATCGCGCCGAACCGCTACAGCCTCGGCGGCTCGGGGGTCTACACCGTCGGCATCGGCCTGACCGCCTACACGCTCGGGATGCGCCACGCCTTCGACGCCGATCACATCTCGGCGATCGACAACACCACCCGCAAGCTGATGAACGACGGCGAGCGACCGCTCAGCGTCGGGTTCTGGTTCTCCCTCGGACACTCCTCGATCGTCTTCGCCCTCGCCCTGCTCATCTCCGTCGGCGTGCGCGCGCTCGACGGCCCGGTCAAGCACCAGCACTCGGCGCTGCACCAGGCGACCAACTGGATCGGGACCGGCGTGTCGGGCCTGTTCCTCTACCTCATCGCCGCGCTCAACGTGGTGATCCTGTTCGGGATCGTCAAGGTGTTCCGCGAGATGAAGCGCGGCACCTTCGACGAGGCCGCGCTCGAGGAGCAGCTCCAGAAGCGCGGGTTCATGAACCGCTTCTTCGGCCGCATCACCCAGTCGATCACCAAGCCCCAGCAGATGTATCCCATCGGCCTGCTGTTCGGCCTCGGCTTTGACACCGCCACCGAGGTGGCGCTGCTCGTCGTGGCCGGCAGCGCCGGCGCCGCCGGGCTGCCGTGGTACTCGATCCTCTGCCTGCCCATCCTCTTCGCGGCGGGCATGTCGCTGCTCGACACCATCGACGGGTCGTTCATGAACTTCGCCTACGGCTGGGCGTTCTCCCAGCCGGTGCGCAAGGTCTTCTACAACCTGACCATCACCGGCCTGTCCGTCGCCGTCGCCTTCGTGATCGGGACGATCGAGATCGTCGGCCTGCTCGCCTCCGAGGTCAACCTGCCGGGATCGTTCTGGGCCTGGTTCGAGGGCATCGACATCAACCTGCTCGGCTTCGTCATCGTCGGCATGTTCGTCGCCACCTGGGTGATCGCCCTGTCGGTGTGGAAGTTCGGCCACATCGAGGACCGCTGGAACGCCCACCTGACCCCCGCCGAGGCGACTGCGCCACACTGAGAGGACCATGACGGCCGCTCCGCACGCACCGGCGCTGGACTTCGCCACGCTGGAGGAGGCCGTGGCGGGACTGCGTGACCGCGGACTGCGGCTCTCCACCGCGCGCCGGCTCATCCTCGAGGCGCTGTTCGCCGCCGAGGGGCCGGTCTCGGCCCTCGCCCTCGCCCAGGCGCTGGCCATCGACGAGTCCTCGGTGTACCGCAACCTCGAGGTGCTCGAGACCCTCGGCGTCGTGCGCCACGTCCACCTCGGCCACGGCCCCGGCCTCTACGTGCTGCTCGGCCGCGGGGAGGCCGAGTACCTCTACTGCGAGCGCTGCGCCAAGGTGACGGCGCTCGATCCCGAGCAGCTCGCCGGGGTCCACGAGGAGATCCGCCAGGCCACCGGGTACGTGACCCGCTTCACCCACTTCGCGCTCGTCGGGCTGTGCGCGACGTGTGCCGCCGATGACCCAGGTACGTCAGAGCTTTCGTGAGCAGCTCGCCTCTGGGCGGCTGCTGCAGTTCCCCGGCGCCTTCTCTCCGCTGGTGGCCAAGCTGGTGGCCGACCTCGGCTTTGACGGGATTTACATCTCCGGGGCGGCCCTATCGGCAGACTTGGGTCTGCCGGACATCGGGCTCACGACCCTGACCGAGGTGGCGGGCCGGGGGGCCCAGATCGCCGCGGCGACCGATCTGCCGGTGCTGCTCGACGCCGACACGGGCTTCGGCGAGCCGCTCAACGTGGCGCGCACGATCGCTGCACTCGAGCAGGCCGGGGTGGCCGGCGCCCACATCGAGGATCAGGTCAATCCCAAGCGTTGTGGCCATCTCGACCACAAGCAGGTGGTGTCCACCGCGGACATGGTGCGTCGGATCCGCGCGGCGGTCGATGCCCGCAGCGACCCGGACTTCGTCATCTGCGCGCGCACCGACGCCCGGGCGGTCGAGGGCCTCGACGCGGCGATCGAGCGGGCTCGGGCCTACGTCGACGCCGGGGCGGACATGGTGTTCCCCGAGGCGATGGAGAACGCCGCGGAGTTCGCGGCCTTCCGTGACGCGGTGTCGGTCCCGCTGCTGGCCAACATGACCGAGTTCGGCAAGCCGCTGCTTGACGCCGCCACCCTGGCGGACCTCGGCTTCAACCTGGTCATCTATCCCGTCACCACCCTGCGCCTGGCCATGGGTGCGATCGAGGCCGGTCTGCGCACCTTGGCGCAGGAGGGCACCCAGGCGTCGTTGGTGCCCCGGATGCAGACCCGCGCCCGGCTCTATGAGCTCGTCGACTACGCGCGGTATGAGGAATTCGACACCGGCGTGTTCAACTTCGAGGTCCCCGACGCGAACAATCTGAAAACATCCTCCTGATGCAAGGGTCTTCAGGGGATGGCGCCCCGCCGCCGGTGCAGGATGCCGCCGTCGAGCAGGTGCCGCTGGGCGGCGACTTCGCGGCCGCCACCTACGCCGACTGGGAGCGGCTGGTCCGTGCCAAGGCCAAGGACCCCGAGCGCGCGCTGAGCACCGTCCTCGAGGAGGACCTCGAGGTGGCCTGGCTCTACACCCCCGCCGACGCGCTCGCCCCGGACCCGGGCGGCCTGCCCGGCCACAGCCCCTTCGTGCGCGGCATCCGTGAGGGCACGCCCTGGGCGATCCGTCAGCGCAACGCCAGCCCCGATCGCGCCGCGGCCAACGCGGAGATCCTCGCCGAGCTCGAGGGCGGCGCCACCGAGATCCTCCTGGCCATCGACCCCGACGGCCACGCCGGCGTCCCGGTCAATGACGTCGACGAGCTCGATCAGGTGCTCGACGGCGTCCTGCTCGACCTCGCCCCCATCGCCCTGGAGGGCGATCCCCGGGCCGCTCAGCTGCTGCTCGAGCTCTACCGCCGCCGCGGACACGCCGCCGCCGAGCTGAGGGGCAGCCTCCGCCTCGACCCGATCGGCTCGCCGGCTATCGACCTGGCCGAGGCGATCGACACGCTGGCGACGGTCCGGGCGGAGTTCCCCCGCCTTCAGGTCCTCGCCGTCGACACCGCCGCCTACGCCGAGGCGGGGGCCGGAGGCGTGCTCGAGCTCGCCTATGCGCTGTCGACCGGCGTCACCTATCTGCGGGCCGGGGACGCGGCCGGCCTCGACCCCGCCGAGGTGGCCGCCGCGCTCGAGTTCACCCTCGCGGTGGGTCCCGATCAGTTCCTCGAGATCGCCCGGCTGCGCGCCCTGCGCCGGGTGTGGTCGACGGTGCTCGAGCACAGCGGGGTGCACGCGCCCCAGCGCCGCTCACCGCTGTACGTCCGCACGTCGCGACGCATGTACTCCTCCCTCGATCCGTGGGTGAACCTGCTGCGGGGCACCACCGCCGCCTTCGCCGCGGCGGTCGGCGGCGCCGACGGGATCACCGTGCTCCCCTTCGACGAGCCCGACGGCACCGGGCTGACCACGCCCGGGCCGCTGGGGCGACGGGTCGCGCGCAACACCCAGCTGCTGCTTGCCGAGGAGTCGTCACTGCATCGGGTGGCCGACCCGGCCGGCGGCTCCTGGTACGTCGAGTCGCTCACCGACCAGATCGCCCGAGCGGCGTGGACGCAGTTCCAGACGCTCGAGGCCCACGGTGGCATCACGGCGGTGCTCAGCTCGGGGGCGCTCGCCGGTGGGCTCGAGGAGCTCACCGCGACCCGCCAGGGCGAGATCGCCCGGCGCCGGCGCTCGCTCACCGGGGTGAACCAGTTCCCGTTGCTGGGAGACGACGGCCTGGAGCGTCCGGCGACATCACCGGTCCCCCAGACCGGTGATGGAGGTGCGACCCCGAAGCTGGTCCGTGACGCCGCGCAGTTCGAGGCCCTGCGCGCCCGGGCGGGCACGCTGGAAAACGCCCGGATCCTGCTCGCCGCCACCGGCCCGCTGGCCGCCCACGTCAACGTCGCCCAGTGGGCCAAGGGCTTCTTCGAGGCCGGCGGGGTGGCGACGATCGCCTCCGGCGTCGACCCCGACATCCCGGCGCTGGTCAAGGAGCACGACATCACCGCCGCGGCGGTGTGCATCGGTCGGGACTCCGACCCGACGCCGACGGTGGCGGCGCTGTCGGAGGCGGGCGTGGAGATCCTCTACGCCGTCGGGGGCGATGTCGAGGGCGCCGAGCGGGTACAGGACGGCGTGAACATGGTGGCGGTGCTCTCGGCGCTGCTCGACCGTTTCGAGGAGGCCCAGTCATGAGCGACCGCATTCCCGACTTCAGCCAGATCGATCTCGCGCCGGTGGAGACCGAGCCCGCCGCCAAGCCGGCCACCCGTCCGGAGGAGGGCTGGGAGACGCCCGAGGGCATCGACATCGCGCCCGTCTACACCGCGAGTGACCGCGACGGGCTCGACTTCCTCGACGGCATGCCGGGCATCGCGCCCTACCTGCGCGGGCCCTATCCGACGATGTACGTGGAGAAGCCCTGGACGATCCGCCAGTACGCCGGCTTCTCCACCGCCCAGGAATCCAACGCCTTCTACCGCCGCAACCTGGCCGCGGGGCAGAAGGGCCTGTCGATCGCCTTCGACCTGGCCACCCACCGCGGCTATGACTCCGACAACCCGCGGGTGGCCGGTGACGTCGGCATGGCCGGGGTGGCGATCGACTCGATCCTCGACATGCGCCAGCTGTTCGACGGCATCCCGCTCGAGCAGATGTCGGTGTCGATGACCATGAACGGCGCGGTGCTCCCGGTGCTCGCCCTCTACATCGTGGCCGGAGAGGAACAGGGCGTCGAGCACACGGCGCTGGCGGGGACCATCCAGAACGACATCCTCAAAGAGTTCATGGTCCGCAACACCTACATCTATCCGCCCAAGCCGAGCATGCGGATCATCTCCGACATCTTCGCCTACACCTCTCAGGAGATGCCGCGCTTCAACTCGATCTCGATCTCCGGCTACCACATGCAGGAGGCCGGGGCCTCCGCCGATCTCGAGCTCGGCTACACGCTGGCCGACGGCATCGAGTACGCGCGCGCCGGGGTGGCCGCCGGACTCGACATCGACCGTTTCGCGCCGCGTCTGTCGTTCTTCTGGGCCATCGGGATGAACTTCTTCATGGAGGTGGCCAAGCTCCGAGCGGGGCGGCTCTTGTGGGCCAAGCTGATGCGCCAGTTCGATCCGACCGACGAGCGGTCGCTGTCGCTGCGCACCCACTGCCAGACCTCGGGTTGGTCCCTCACCGCCCAGGACGTCTACAACAACGTCGTGCGCACCTGTGTGGAGGCGATGGCCGCCACCCAGGGCCACACCCAGAGTCTCCACACCAACGCGTTGGATGAGGCGCTCGGGCTGCCGACCGACTTCTCCGCTCGCATCGCCCGCAACACCCAGCTGTTCCTCCAACAGGAGTCGGGCACCACGCGGGTCATCGACCCGTGGGCCGGCGCCTACTACGTCGAGCGGCTCACCAACGACCTCGCGCGCCGGGCGCTCGCCCACATCCATGAGATCGAGGGCCTCGGCGGCATGACCCAGGCGATCGAGCAGGGGATCCCCAAGCTGCGCATCGAGGAGTCAGCCGCCAAGACCCAGGCGCGGATCGACTCGGGCCGCCAGACCGTGGTCGGGGTCAACCGCTTCCGGCCCGACCAGGATCAGCTGATCAATGTGCGGAGGATCGACAACGCCGACGTGCGCCGTGAGCAGATCGAGAAGCTCGAGCGGCTGCGCGCCGAACGCGACAGCGCTGCGGTCGAGTCGGCGTTGGAGCGTTTGACCAACGCCGCCGGCGCCAACGACGGCACGGCGAACCTGCTGGAGCTGGCGGTCGACGCCGCCCGGGCGCACGCCACCGTGGGTGAGATCTCCGACGCCCTGGAGAAGGTGTACGGGCGCCACGCGGCCGAGATCCGCTCCATCACCGGCGTGTACAAGCGAGAGGTGGGTGATGACGACGTGCAGTTCGCCAAGACCAGGGAGCTGGTCGAGCGCTTCGAGGCGCTCGAGGGGCGGCGCCCCCGCATCCTCGTCGCCAAGATGGGCCAGGACGGCCACGACCGCGGCCAGAAGGTGATCGGGACCGCGTTCGCCGACCTCGGCTTCGACGTCGACATGGGCGCGCTGTTCCAGACGCCCGAGGAGGTCGCCCGGGAGGCGATCGACAACGACGTGCACGTGGTCGGGGCCTCGTCACTGGCCGCGGGCCATCTCACGCTCGTTCCCCAGCTGCGCACGGCGCTCGACGACGCCGGCCGCGAGGACATCGTCGTGGTGGTCGGCGGCGTGATCCCGCCCGCGGACTTCGACGAGCTGAAGGCCGGCGGGGCCGACGCGATCTATCCCCCCGGCACGGTGATCGGCGAGGCGGCCGCCAGCCTGCTCGAGCTGCTGCTCGGGCGCCTCGGGCACGGCCAGGCGGAAATCGCCGCGGGCGCGTGAGTCCCAGTCGTCCCAGTCTCGAGCAGCTGGTCAACGGCATCGAGGCAGGCGACCGCGGCAGCCTGGCGCGGGCGATCACCCTGGCTGAGAGCCGGTTGGAAACCGACCAGGAGCTGGCCCAGGAGCTCATGGTCGCGGTGTCCCCGCGCGTCGGCGCGGCGGTGCGGGTCGGCCTGACCGGCGTCCCGGGAGCGGGCAAGTCGACCACCATCGAGGCCCTCGGGCTGTGGCTGATCGCCCAGGGCCATCGGGTCGCCGTCCTGGTCATCGACCCCTCCTCCTCACGGACCGGCGGCTCGATCCTCGGGGGACAAGACGCGCATGCCGCGGTTGTCGCTGGCACCCGAGGCCTATATCCGCCCCTCACCCTCCTCCGGGGTGCTCGGCGGCGTGGCGTGGCGCACGCGGGAGGCGATGCTGCTGTGTGAGGCGGCCGGCTTTAACGTGGTGATCGTCGAGTCCGTCGGCGTCGGCCAATCCGAGTCCGAGCTGTCCGAGATCGTCGACACCTTCTGCCTGCTGCTGGCGCCCGGCGGCGGGGACGAGCTGCAGGGGATCAAGCGCGGCGTGGTCGAGCTGGCCGACGTGATCGCGGTCAACAAGGCCGACGGGGATCTGCTCATCCCGGCCAAGCGGGCGGCCGGCGACTACCGCCACGCCCTGCACATGCTGCCGCCGGCCACGCCGGGCTGGACCACGCCGGTGCTCACCTACAGTGCCCGTGAGGGCAGTGGCCTGGACGAGCTGTGGCAGGCCATCACCGCGCACCGCGCGCTGCTCGAGTCCAGCGGACAGCTGGCCACGCGTCGGGCGCAGCAGCAGCGCCATTGGCTCGGGCGGCTGTTGGCGGAGACCGTGTTGCGACGCTTTCGGGCGCGCCCAGACTTTGCCGTGGAAATGAAGGAAGCGGAGGCAGCAGTGCAGAACGGTGAGATGACGGTGCCCCAGGCGGTGCGCCAGCTGGTGGGCGAGCAGGCGACGGCGGACTCCCGCCGTGGCTGATCGCCACGACCTCGACTTCACGTACTCCTCGATCGACCGGATCTTCCGTCAGAGCCTTGGGGAGCTGGCGGACTTCAGCGGGGCCAAGTACGACGGTGATTTCTCGCTCAGCCTCGAGCAGGCCCAGGCGCGCAAGCACGAGTACATCGCCGAGCAGATCGGCATCGGTCCGGGTCGGCGCATCCTCGACCTCGGTTGTGGATGGGGCCCGCTGCTCGAACAGGTGCGCCGGCGGGGGGCCGACGGGGTCGGGGTGACCCTGTCACGGGCCCAGGCCCGGGCGTGTCAGCGCCACGGCCTGGACGTCCACATCCAGGATGCCCGCACGGTGAGCCGCGACACCTACGGGGGCTTCGACGCCGTGGCCAGCCTGGGGGCGTTCGAGCACTTCTGCTCCCGCGAGGATCATGCCGCCGGCCGCCAGGAGGAGATCTACCGCCAGGTGTTCGCCAACGTCGCCGGCATGCTGCCGGTGGGAGGACGCTTCTACCTCCAGACGATGGTGTTCGGCGCGAACATGACGCTCGACGTCGAGGCGATCGACGCCAGCGCTCCGCGCGGCTCAGACGCCTGGTACCTGTTCCTGCTCGGCTGTCAGTTCCCCGGCTCGTTCCTGCCCTACGGACGCGAGCAGATCGTGCGCTGTGCGGGGGAGGAGTTCCGGCTGGTGGAGAGCAGCAGCGGTCGCCTCGACTACATCGAGACGATCAACCAGTGGAACGCACGGATCGGCGCCCCGGGCCTGCGCAAGACGCTGATGAAGCTGCAGCTGCTCCCGCTGTGGCTGACCAGCAAGACCTTCCGCCTGGGGTTCACCTCGGGGGTCTCGGCCAACCAGGTGTGCTTCGAACGTCAGCTCCTCGACCACTACCGGATGGTGTTCGAGCGCATCTGAGGTCACCCAGCTGACATCGTTGTTTCATCGTGTAGCGGATTCGGGTACGTTGTGTGCAGTGGACACGTTCCTACATAAGAATCTGTCTTCGCTCTCTTTGACCGATGTGGACGAGCTGTTCGTTCGTTGGCAGGAACATCGCGATACCGCGGCGCGCGAGGCACTCGTCGAGCACTTCCTGCCCCTGGCCCATCGACTGGCCCGGCGCTACTGGAGCGCGAACGAGCCGATGGGTGATCTGCGTCAGGTCGCTGCCCTCGGCCTGCTCAAGGCAATCGACGGATACGACGTGGGCCGTCCCAACGGCTTCCGCTCCTACGCGGTCCCCAGCATCCTCGGCGAGCTGCGCCGCTATTTCCGCGACTGCGGCTGGTCGGTTCACGTCCCCCGCGGACTGCAGGAGATGGCGATCAAGGTCGATCAGGCGCGGCGACAGCTGGACACCCAGCACGCCGTGGTCACCGTGAGCATGATCGCCGAGTACCTCGAGCTGTCGGTCGAGAGCGTCTCGGAGGCCCTCGCGGCCAACCACGCCCACTTCGCGACGTCGCTCGAGACCCCGTCGGAGTCCGACGATGAGACCCTCACCCTGGGCAACACGCTGGGGTCGATCGACTCGGCGTTCGGTCATGCGGAGATCGGCGCCGACGTCGCCCGCGCCTCACGCGTGCTGAGCGAGCGTGACCGTCACGTCCTGCTGCTGCGCTTCGGCGCCGACCTCACCCAGGCCGAGATCGCGGCCGAGCTCGGTATCTCCCAGATGCACGTCTCGCGCATCCTGCGCAAGTCGCTCGACCGTCTGGCCGGCGAGCTTTCGGTCGAAGATTCCACCGCCACCGCCGCCGGCGTCATCGAAGACGGCGATGCCGGTCACGCCGCGTCCAGCTGACGCTCAGGAGGCATCGCTGCCGCTGGCCAGCCCGCGCTCCCAGCGCTCCTCGACGTTGGCGAGCTTCCAGTAGCCGAGGGCCACGCCCCAGATGACCACGAACAGGCCGACGACGATGAAGCCGGCGGTGTTGATGTTGACGTTGGCCATCGCGTCGCCGAACCAGCCGTGCAGGTGCAACTCGCTCGACAGCACGCCGATGATCTCGATCCCACCGATGAGAAACGCGACGGCGATCGACAGCCCCGTGATGGCCAGGTTGTAGTAGACCCGGCGCACCGGGCGGGCGAAGGCCCAGCCGTAGGCGGTGTTCATGAAGAACCCGTCGAATGAGTCAAAGAACGTCATGCCGCCGGCGAACAGCAGCGGCAGCGCCAACACGGCGTAGAAGGGCAGGCCCTGCTCGGCCGCCGCGGCGGTGCCGGCCAGCAGCAGCCCCTCGGTCGCGGTGTCGAAGCCGATTCCGAACACGAAGCCGACTCCGAAGAGCTGCCAGACGTGGGTGATCGAGCGCATCCAACGGCCGAAGAAGCGGAACATGAACCCGCGCGAGTTGAGGTGCCTCTCGAGCTCGGCCTCGTCAAAGGTGCCTCTGCGCATCTCCCGGAACACCTTGTAGATCCCGGCCATCACCACGATGTTCAGGCCGGCGATCAGGAACAGGAAACCGGCGGACACGACGGTTCCGGCGGTTCCGCCGGCGGTCTCGAACCCGGCCTTGGGCTGCACCACGGCGCCGAACACGGCCCGGGCGGCGATGGTGATCCCGACGCCGACGACCATCATCACCGTCGAGTGGCCGAGGGCGAAGAAGAACCCCGTGCCCAGCGGCTTCTCCTCCGGCGTGTCCGCCAGCAGCTTGCGGGTGGCGTTATCGATCGCCGCGATGTGATCGGCGTCGAAGGCGTGCCGGGCGCCCAGGGTCCAGGCGGTGACCGCCACCCCGAGTCCGAGCCCGAGCCCGGAATATCTGAAGTGGTGAGGCAGGACGGCCAGGGCGAACAGGCCCCAGCCCACGGCGTTCAGCAGCGCGATGGCGAACAGCATCAGGCCGGCGCTGCGCTTCTCCTTCGGGCTGAAGCTGCGCCAGCCTGTGAGGAACCGTATGGCCATGAGATCAAACCGCCCTTCATCCGAGGACTGGAATGGAGACGATGGGCTAGGCGACCGGGCTTATCCGAAGCGGGTCCGTAAGGACTCGCGCGGCATTACCGTTGCGGGACAGCGCCGGAATCTCACCGGACTTCGCTGCACTCAACGTCACGCCGGAACGCCCGGCGCGACGCGCATCCTACTCAGCTCAGCTGGCGGCCGGGTAGTCGTAGAAGCCCTTGCCGGTCTTGCGGCCGTGGGCGCCGGAGACGACCATGCGCTGGAGCAGCGGCGGCGGGGCGTACTCGGGCTGCTTGAACTCCTCGAACAGGGCGTCGCCGATCGCGTAGAGCACGTCGAGTCCGATGAAGTCGGCCAGGGTCAGCGGGCCCATCGGGTAGCCACAGCCGCGCACCATGGCCTCGTCGATGTCCTCACGCGAGGCGAAGCCGTCCTGGAACATGCGGATCCCCGACATCAGGTAGGGGACGAGCAGGAAGTTGACGATGAACCCGGAGCGGTCCTTGGTCTCCACGGCGTACTTGCCGATCGACTCGGCGAACGCCTTGGCCGTCGCCACCACTTCGGGATCGGTGCGGTAGCCGACGACGACCTCGATGAGCGACATCACCGGCACGGGCGAGAAGAAGTGCAGGCCGAGCACCCGCTCGGGGCGCTGGGTCCAGGAGCCGATCTGCGCGATGGGGATCGAGGACGTGTTCGAGGCCAGGAACACCGCGTCGGGCAGTAGCCGGTCGAGGTTCTGGAAGATCTGGCCCTTGATCCGCGGGTCCTCGGTCACCGCCTCGACCACGGCGTCCATCGACGCCAGGTCCGACATCTCCGTCGTCCAGGCGATCCGGTCCAGGGCGTCGCCGCGCGCCTCGGCGCTGAGCCGACCGCGGGACACGGCCCGGTCCAGTGACTCGGTGATCCGCGCCTGTGAGCGCTCGAGCGGGGCCTGCTCGGGCTCATAGACGACGACCGATACGTCGGCGCGGGCGCAGGACTCCGCGATGCCCGACCCCATGAATCCCCCACCGACAATTCCCAGTGCTTCGATCTTGGCCATGGCCTCAACCTACTGGATGCATGGAGGCCCATGCATCGCTACGTTGTGCGGCACGTGTTCCGATGACCTTGAGGGGTGGCTATGCCTGCAACCGATGTGTTCGTCTTCGATGCGCTTCGCACCCCGCGAGGTAAGAACAAGGGCGGTGCGCTGCACACCACCAAGCCGGTGGATCTCGTCGTCGGGCTGATTCACGAGGAGCTGTCGCGCAACCCCGACTTCGATCCCGGCCGGGTCGATGATGTGGTGCTCGGGTGCGTGACCCCGATCGGTGATCAGGGCGCCGATATCGCCAAGACCGCCGCCGTGGCGGCGGGCCTGCCCGATCACGTCACCGGCGTGCAGGTCAACCGCTTCTGCGCCTCGGGCCTGGAGGCGGTGAACCTGGCGGCCCAGAAGGTCGCCTCGGGCTGGGAGGATCTCGTGCTGGCCGGCGGCGTCGAGTCGATGTCGCGGGTCCCCATGGGCTCTGACGGGGGCGCGGTGGCGATGGACCCGATGACCGCCTATGAGACGTACTTCGTGCCCCAGGGCATCGGCGCCGATCTCATCGCCACGGTCGAGGGGTGGAGTCGGGAAGAGGTGGACGCCTACGCCGTCCGCTCCCAGGAGCGGGCCGCGATCGCCCAGGCCGAGGGTCGCTTCACCAACTCGATCGTGCCGGTCAAGGACGTCAACGACCACCTGCTGCTCGACTACGACGAGCATGCGCGCCCCGGCTCGACGGTCGACTCCCTGGGCAAGCTCAAGCCGGCCTTCGGGATGATCGGTGAGATGGGCGGCTTTGACGCCGTGGCGCTGCAGAAGTACCACTGGATCGAGCGCATCGACCACGTCCACACCGGCGGGAACTCCTCGGGCATCGTCGACGGCGCCGCGCTGGTGACCATCGGCAACGCCAAGGTGGGGGACGAGCTGGGGCTCAGGCCCCGGGCGCGCGTCGTGGCGACCGCACTGTCGGGCAGCGACCCCACGATCATGCTGACCGGCCCCGCCCCGGCTTCGAAGAAGGCGCTGGCCAAGGCGGGGCTGAGCATCGACGACATCGACCTGATCGAGATGAACGAGGCGTTCGCCGCCGTGGTCATGCGCTTCGTGCGGGACATGGCGGGCAGGGAGAACGAGGCCGCGTTGATGGAGAAGGTCAACGTCAACGGCGGCGCCATCTCCCTCGGCCATCCCCTGGGGGCGACCGGGGCGATGATCCTCGGCACGCTGATCGACGAGCTGCACCGCACCGGCGGTCGCTACGGGCTGGCCACCCTGTGCATCGGTGGTGGGATGGGGATCGCCACCGTGGTGGAGGCGATCTGAGGCGCGCTATTCCGGGTCGGACTCGTCGAAGTCACCGGCGGTCCGGCGGAAGCCCTCGAGCGTCTCGGTGAGGGACTCGAGCTCCACGTCGCTGAGTGGCGCGGTCCCGAAGCGGCTGGCGTTCAGCGCCTCGGTGGCCGCCGCGGCGGTCTTGCGACCCCGCGGGGTGATCGCCGCCAGGGTGGTGCGGCGGTCGGTGGGATGGGAGGTGCGGCGGACCAGGCCGGCGCTCTCGAGTCCGTCGATCAGCGGCGTGACGCTGGTCTGGTGGACCTGCAGGCGGACGCCCATCTTGCCCAGGGGCAGCGAGCCGTTGCGGCTGTAGAACAACAGCATCAACGCCTCATAGCGGGGGAAGGTCAGCCCGTGGGGCTCGAGCTCGGTGTTCAGCCGCGACAGCATCAGCTGATGGGCGCGCATGATCGAGGTGACGGCGGCCATTGGCGCCGCGGTGTCATCGCCCCAATGCTCTCGCCACTGTCGCGCGGCCTCGGCGATCGGATCGAAGTTCAGCTGACGAGCCACAGCTTGACGATGTCAGACATCACGGCAGAACGTAGTATTCGGCCCTCCAATAGTATGAGCCCCATGCATTCTCAGGACCACGTTTCGCGCCTCGCCGTCATCGGCGGCGGCTTCATGGGGGCGGGCATCGCCGAAAGTGCCGCCGCGGTCGGGATCGACGTCACCGTCTATGAGCCGGACCCCGGACCCCTTGAGAGCTCTCGCCAGCGTCTCGCCGCGTCGGTGGCCAAGCTGGAGAGCCGCGGCAAGCTGAGCCCGGAAGCGGCCGCGGCGCTGAGAGGGCGCGTCAGCTACACCACGGACATGGCCGACCTGGCCGAGGCGGACGCCGCCATCGAGGCGGTGATCGAGAAGGTCGAGGTCAAGACCGCCGTCTTCACCCAGCTCTCGACGCCCACCTCAAGCAGGCGACGTTCCTGGCCACCAACACCTCATCGATCGCGGTGGCCGAGATCGCCGCCGCGACCACGCGGCCCGAACGGGTGGTGGGGCTGCACTTCTTCTCCCCGGTCCCGGTGATGAAGCTTGTCGAGGTGGTGGCCACCATCGACGCCGCCCCCGCGGCGCTCGACGCGGCCGAGGCGTTCGTGCGCCAGATCGCCAAGTCGCCGATCCGCACCAAGGATCGCTCGGGCTTCGTGGTCAACGTCCTGCTCGTGCCCTACCTGATGTCCGGCATGCGGCTCTTCGAGGAGGGCTTTGCCAGCGCCGAGGACATCGACGAGGGCATGCGCCTGGGCTGCGGGCACCCCATGGGCCCGCTCGAGCTCTCGGACTTCATCGGCCTCGACACCCTCCTGCTGGTGTGTGAGTCCCTCTATGACGAGTTCAAGCGTCCCGACTTTGCGCCGCCCACCCTGCTCAAGCGCCTCGTCGTGGCCGGCCACTACGGCCGCAAGAGCGGCCGTGGCTTCTACCGGTACGATGCGAGCGCTTGACGGACTTATTTGATCTCGACGGCCGCGTGGCGCTGGTCACCGGCGGCACCCAGGGCATCGGCCTGATGATCGCCCGCGGTCTGCTCCAGGCGGGAGCCAGGGTCTCCATCAGCTCACGCAAGGCCGAGGCGGGAGAGGCCGCGCTGGCCGAGCTCTCACCCCTCGGCGAGGTGAGCTTCATCCCGGCGGACGTCTCCACCGAGGCGGGCTGTGTCGCGCTCGCGGCCGCGGTCGGCGAGCAGGAGTCCGCGCTCCACATCCTCGTCAACAACGCGGGCGCCACCTGGGGCGCCCCGCTGGCCGAGTTCCCCGACGCGGCCTGGGACAAGGTGCTGGCGCTCAACCTCAAGGCGCCCTTTCTGCTCACGCGCGCCTGTCTGCCGCTGCTGGAGGCCGCCGCGACTGCCGATGACCCCGCTCGGGTGATCAACATCGGCTCGATCGACGGCCTCCGCGTACCCGAGCTCGAGACCTACTCCTACTCGGCGAGCAAGGCTGGCGTGCACCATCTCACCCGGGTGCTCGCCCGCCAGCTCGGGCCTCGCCACATCACCGTCAACGCCATCGCCCCCGGACCCTTTGAGTCCAAGATGATGGCCGTCACGCTGGAGCATTTCGGTGAGACGATCGCCGCCAGCTCGCCGCTCGGTCGTATCGGGCGCCCCGACGACATGGCCGGGGCCGCGGTGTACCTGGCCAGTCGCGCCGGTGCCTACGTCACCGGCGCGATCATCCCCGTCGACGGCGGGATCTGGGCGGCCAGCTAGGGTCGGGCGGCGTAGTCGGCCAGGTAGCGCATCGCCTCGATCGCCCGGCTGCCGTACCAGGAGGTCATCTCCCCGTCGATGAGCGACACCTGCGCCCCGGGCACCAGCGCGGCCACCTCCTCGAGGTGAGCGGCCTTGAAGTGGAAGGGCTCGCTGGAGAGCAGCACGCGGTCCACCCGCCCGGCGTAGTCCTCGAGCGCGATCTCGGGATAGCGCTCGGTGGCCTCCACCGGATGGGTGACCCAGTTGAGCAGGCCAAGGGTCTGGGAGATATAGGTGTCGGGTGCCACCGTCATCCACGGTTCGCGCCAGATCAGGTAGACGACGTCCTCGCGCGGTCGCTCGGGTCCGTCACGCAGGGCCGCGTAGGCGTCCTCGAAGCGCTCACATAGCGCCTCGGCCTCTGACCAGCGATCGAAGATCCGCCCGAGCTTGCGGTAGAGCCCGAGGTTGTCGCGTGGGCCGAGGGGATGGGTGACCACCACCTCGGGCACGAACTCGGCCAACGCCTCGGCGTCCTCGCGACGGTTCTCGTCGATGTTGACGATGACGTGGGTCGGTTCCAGCTCCCGGATGACGTCAAAGCGCAGGTCCTTGGTGCCGCCGACCTTGGGGATGTGGCGCACCGTCTCCCAGGGGTGGATGCAGAAGCCGGTGCGGCCGACGAGCTGGTCGGCCAGGCCGAGGTCGCAGACCAGCTCGGTGATGCTGGGGACGAGGGAGACGATGCGGGCGTCGTTCACATGTTGCGACGGTACTCGCCGCCGACCTCGTACAGGGCACCGGAGATCTGGCCCAGGGAGGCGACCTTGACCGTCTCCATCAGCTCCTCGAACACGTTCCCCCGTGCGCGGGCGACGTCCTTGAGGCGGGCCAGCGCGGCCGGGGCGCGGTCGGCCGCCCGCGCCTGGAAGTGCGCCACGGCGTCGATCTGAGCGTGCTTCTCGGTGTCGTCGGAGCGCATCAGCTCGAGTTTGTCGATCTGCTCGCCGTGGCCGTCCTTGGGCAGGAAGGTGTTGACGCCGATCAGCGGCAGCTCGCCGCTGTGCTTGAGCCGCTCGTAGTAGAGGCTCTCCTCCTGGATCTTGGAGCGCTGGTACATGGTGTCCATCGCGCCGAGCACGCCGCCGCGCTCGGAGATGCGGTCGAACTCCTCATACACCGCCTTCTCGACGAGGTCGGTGAGCGCATCGATGACGTAGGAGCCCTGCCACGGGTTCTCGTTGAAGTTGAGCCCCAGCTCGCGATTGATGATCAGCTGAATCGCCAGGGCCCGGCGCACCGACTCCTCGGTCGGCGTGGTGATCGCCTCGTCATAGGCGTTGGTGTGGAGGCTGTTGGCGTTGTCGAACAGCGCGTACATCGCCTGCAGGGTGGTGCGGATGTCGTTGAAGCTGATCTCCTGGGCGTGCAGGGACCGTCCCGAGGTCTGGATGTGGTACTTCATCATCTGGCTGCGGGCGCTGGCCCCGTAACGCTCGCGCATCGCCCGGGCCCAGATCCGCCGGGCGACGCGGCCGATCACCGCGTACTCGGGGTCCATCCCGTTGGAGAAGAAGAAGCTGAGGTTCGGAGCGAACTCGTCGATCTTCATCCCGCGGGCCAGGTAGTACTCGACGATGGTGAACCCGTTCGACAGCGTGAAGGCGAGCTGGGAGATCGGGTTGGCTCCGGCCTCGGCGATGTGGTATCCGCTGATCGACACGCTGTAAAAGTTGCGGATCTCGTGGTCGACGAAGTACTGCTGGACGTCGCCCATCATCTTCAGCCCGAACTCGGTCGAGAAGATGCAGGTGTTCTGGGCCTGATCCTCCTTGAGGATGTCGGCCTGCACCGTGCCGCGCACCGCCGACAGCGTCTCGGTCTTAATCCGCGCATACACCTCGGGCTCGACGACCATGTCGCCCGAGACGCCGAGCAGGCCGAGACCCAGGCCGGTGTTGGTCTCGGGCAGCTCCCCGTCATACGCCGGGGAGCCGGCCCCACGGCCGGCGAAATACTCGGCCATGCGCTCCTGTGCGGCCTCCCAGCCGCCGGTCTCGCGCAGGTACTTCTCGACGTTCTGGTCGATCGCCGCGTTCATGAAGAAGGCGAGGATGATCGGCGCCGGCCCGTTGATGGTCATCGACACCGAGGTGGTGGGGGCGGAGAGATCGAAGCCCGAGTAGAGCTTCTTGGCGTCATCCACGCTGGCGATCGACACGCCGGAGTTGCCGACCTTGCCGTAGATGTCCGGCCGCTCCGCCGGGTCCTCGCCGTACAGGGTCACCGAGTCAAAGGCCGTCGACAGCCGAGCCGCCGGCTGACCCTGGCTGACGTAGTGGAAGCGTCGGTTCGTCCGCTCCGGTGTGCCCTCGCCGGCGAACATCCGGGCCGGGTCCTCGCCGGCGCGCCGGTAGGGGAACACGCCGCCGGTGTAGGGGTAGGCGCCAGGCAGGTTCTCCTTCATGAGGAAACGCAGCTGATCGCCCCAGCCCTCGAGTTGCGGGGTGGCGATCTTGGGGATCATCTGGCCGCTGAGGGAGCGGCGGTAGTTCTCGCCGGTCACCTCCTTGCCGCGCACCTTGTAGGAGTACGTCTCGGCGGTGACCCCCGCGAGGCGCTCGGGCCAGGACCGGAGGAGAGAGACAGCCTCTGGCCCGAGCGCCTCCAACGCTTGTTCGTAGTGCTGACGCAGCACGCTGGTGGCGTCTGAGTCCCCATCCGATGCGCTCACCAGAGCCGCCGGGTAGGGCTCGAGCTCGCCGGGGAGCTCGGGATCCTCCAGCGCCCGGAGCGCGTTGTAGAAGTGCTGGGCGGCGGAGGCCTGCTGGGCCTTGTGCTCGATGTCGGCCCCGATGCGGCGGCCCTGATCGGCGATCTCGGCCAGGTAGCGCACGCGCTCGGAGGGGATGAGCACGCTGGAGCTCGGTTCGCGGGTCTCGGGGTCAGCCCCCGGATCCCAGGCGCCGGGTCCGTCCTCGGAGCGGGCGCCGATGACCCGGCAGAGCTGGTGGAACATCCAGGTCACGCCCGGGTCGTTGAACTGACTGGCGATCGTCGGATAGACGGGGATCTCATCCTCGGGCGTCTCGAAGCTGACGTGGTTGCGCCGCCACTGCTTGCGCACGTCACGCAGGGCGTCGAGGGAGCCGCGCCGGTCGAACTTGTTGATGATCACGATCTCGGCGAGGTCGAGCATGTCGATCTTCTCCAGCTGGGAGGCGGCGCCGAACTCGCTGGTCATCACGTACATCGGGATGTCGACCAGGTCGACGATGTCCGAATCGCTCTGGCCGATGCCGGCGGTCTCCACGATGACCAGGTCGAAGCCGGCGCCGCGGAGCAGGCTGAGGGCGTCGGCGAGGATCGCGCTGGTGGAGCGGTTGGCCGCGCGGGTGGCCAGCGAGCGCATGTAGATCGCCGGGTCGCGCAGGCTGTTCATGCGGATCCGGTCACCCAGCAGGGCGCCGCCGGTGCGCCGGCGGGAGGGGTCGACGGCGACCACGGCGATGCGCTTGTCCGGGAAGGTGTGGGAGAGGCGGTTGAGTAGCTCGTCGGTGACGGTGCTCTTGCCCGCGCCGCCGGTGCCGGTGATGCCGATCACCGGCACCTGGTGGGCGGCGGCCCGCATCGGCTCGAGTTCGGCGGGGTCGAACGTCTCGTCCTCGAGCGCCGACAGCGCCTCGGCCACCGACTGGTCACTGGCCTGGGTGCCCACCAGCAGCGTCGCGGGGGTGTGGCTCCGGGCCGCGCGGTAGGCGCGGGTGCGCTCGACGACGTCGTCGATCATCCCGGCCAGGCCCATCGCCATGCCGTCGTTGGGGTGATAGAGCCGCTCGACGCCCTGGGCGTGGAGCTCGGCGATCTCCTCGGGGGTGATGGTGCCGCCCCCGCCGCCGAACACGCGGATGTGGGAGGCGCCGAGTTCGGCCAGCATGTCGACGACGTACTTGAAGTACTCGAGATGGCCACCCTGGTAGGAGGTGATGGCGATACCGTCGGCGTCCTCCTGGATCGCCGCGCGCACGACGTCGGCGACGCTGCGGTTGTGGCCGAGGTGGATGACCTCGATGCCGCGGTCCTGGATGAGACGGCGCATCACGTTGATCGCGGCGTCGTGGCCGTCGAACAGGGACGCCACCGTGACGAACCGCAGGGGTGATTCACCGACTTCGCGCTCGTCGGTGCTCTCGGCGCTGCTCGTCTCGATCGCCATCTCTTCTCCCTCGACTGACGTCACTCGAACCTACCCGGCAGAGAATACAAGGAGGGTCAACTAATTGAGGACCAAGTATTAGTGAAGAGATTGTGACGACGAGCACACGACGGGCTCTCGCGCGCTAATCTAAAAGCATTGCTCGCTTATGTAGGTGAGCTGAGCGACACCCGAGAGAGAGAATCTGACGGAGGAGAGTGGACGATGGGAATGCTCGACGGCAAGGTGGCCCTGATCACCGGCGCAGCGCGCGGACAGGGCCGGGCCCACGCGGTGACCTGTGCTCGTGAGGGCGCCGATGTGATCGTGGTCGACATCAACGACCAGATCGCCACGGTCCCCTACAAGATGGCCGTGCCCGACGATCTCGCCGAGACCGTCGCCCAGGTCGAGGCGCTCGATCGGCGCGCGGTATCGCTGACCGTGGACGTGCGGGATCAGGCCCAGCTGGATGAGGCGGTCAGCCGCGGCATCGCGGAGTTCGGACACATCGACATCCTCATCGCCAACGCGGGGATCTGGACCATGGCGCCGTTCTGGGAGCTCACCGAGGCGCAATGGGACGACATGATCGGCGTCAACCTGACCGGCGTGTGGAAGGCGGCCAAGGCGGTCGCCCCGCACATGATCGAGCGCCAGACCGGCTCGATCGTCATCACCTCGTCGGTCAACGGGCTCGAGCCGGGCGTCAACTACGCCCACTACGTGGCGGCCAAGCACGCGGTGATCGGCCTGATGAAGAACATCGCCCTTGAGCTGGCGCCGCACGGGATCCGCTGTAACTCGATCAACCCCGGGGCGATCCTCACGCCGATGACCGACCACCAGGCCGCCTGGGACATGTTCGCGGGACACGAGGGCGGAACCGAGTCGGACCTGATCGAGGGGGGCTACTCCTTCGCCGCGCTCAAGGGCACGTCGTTCATGGACCCCCAGGTCATCGCCGACACGGCGCTGTACCTCAACTCCGACCTCGCCGCCAAGGTCACCGGCGTGACCATCCCGGTCGACGCCGGCCACATGATCCTCACCGGGGTCAACCAGTCACCCACCCGCTGAACCTGAACCAACAGGAGAGAAAATGTCTGATCGATTGAAGGACAAGGTGGCGTTCGTCACCGGCGCCGCCCGCGGCCAGGGTCGCTCCCATGCGATCCGCCTGGCCGAGGAGGGCGCCGACATCATCGCCATCGACATCTGCGCCCAGGTCGACTCGGTGCCGTTCCCCATGGCCACGCCCGAGGACCTGGCCGAGACCGTCGAGGCGGTCGAGGCGCTGGATCGGCGGATCATCGCCACCCAGGCCGACGTGCGTGACTACGGCGCGGTCAAGTCCGCGGTCGACGCGGGTGTGGCCGAGCTCGGCCGCCTCGACATCGTCGCGGCCAACGCCGGCATCGCCAGCTACGCCGAGAGCGTCGATCTCGAGGAGCAGACCTGGCAGGACGTCGTCGACACCAACCTCACCGGCGTCTGGCACGCCGCCAAGGCAGCGATCCCCCACATCCGCGCGGGCGGCCGGGGCGGGTCGATCATCCTCACCAGCTCCACCGCCGGTCTCATGGCCTACCCGCACCTGTCGCACTACACCGCGGCCAAGCACGGCGTGGTCGGCTTGATGAAGACGCTGGCCCTCGAGCTCGCGCCCGACATGATCCGCGTCAACACGGTCAACCCGACCTCGGTCAACACGCCGATGATCCAGAACCAGCCCACCTACACGTTGTTCCTGGGCGGCAAGGCGGACGCCACCCGCGAGGAGGCCCAGGCAGCGTTCGAGACGATGAACGCGCTGCCCATCCCGTGGGTGGAGGCCGTCGACATCTCCAACGCGATCGTCTTCCTCGCCTCCGACGAGGCCCGCTACATCACCGGGGTGGCCCTGCCCGTCGACGCCGGGACGCTGATCAAATGAGTGGCCGCGTAGAAGGAAAGGTCGCCTTCATCACCGGCGCGGCGCGCGGCCAGGGTCGCTCTCACGCGATCCGCCTCGCGGAAGAGGGTGCGGACATCATCGCCGTGGACATCTGCGCCCAGATCGATTCGGTGCCCTATGCGATGGGGACCCCCGACGACCTCGCCGAGACGGTCGCGGCCGTCGAGGCGCTCGATCGCCGGATCATCGCCACCCAGGCCGACGTGCGTGACTACGGGGCGGTCAAGGCCGCGCTGGACCAGGGGGTGGCCGAGCTCGGTCGCCTCGACATCGTCTCGGCCAACGCCGGCATCTCCAGTCCGGCTCCGGCCGACACCATGTCCGAGCAGCACTGGCGGGACATGATCGACACCAACCTGACCGGGGTGTGGCACACCGCGAAGGCGGCGATCCCCCACATCAAGGCGGGCGGCCGCGGCGGCTCACTGGTGCTCACCAGCTCGGCTGCGGGGCTGATCGCCTTCCCCAACGTCGCCCACTACGTGGCGGCGAAACACGGTGTGCTCGGGTTGATGAAGACCCTGGCGCTCGAGCTCGCCCCGGACATGATCCGGGTCAACGCGCTGTGTCCGACCCAGGTGGACACGCCGATGATCATGAACGAGACGACCTACAAGCTGTTCGACCCGGCGGCGGAACATCCGACGCGGGAGAGCTTCGCGCCCGTCTCTCAGTCCCTGAACGCGCTGCCCGTTCCGTGGGTCGAGGCGGTCGACATCTCCAACGCCCTGCTGTTCCTGGTCTCCGATGAGGCGCGCTACATCACCGGGGTCGCCCTGCCCGTCGACGCTGGGGCGGTGATCAAATGAGCGGTCGTGTGGAGGGCAAGGTCGCCTTCATCACCGGCGCGGCCCGCGGGCAGGGTCGCAGCCACGCGATCCGTCTGGCGCAGGAGGGTGCCGACATCATCGCCGTCGACATCTGCCAGACGCTCCCGGAGGTGGCGCCGTTCTATGACGGGGCGACGCCGGAGGATCTCGCCGAGACCGTGGCGGCGGTCGAGGCGCTCGATCGCCGCATCGTGGCGACCCAGGCCGACGTGCGCGACTTCGCTGCGCTCAAGGCCGCCTTCGAGGACGGGGTGTCCCAGCTCGGGCGGATCGACATCGTGTCGGCCAACGCCGGCATCTTCGTGTTCGGCCAGCAGAGCCAGGACGTCACCGACGCCCAGTGGGACGAGGTCAACGACATCAACGCCAAGGGCGTCTGGCACACCTGCAAGGCGGTGATACCGGCGCTCATCGAGCAGGGCAGCGGCGGCTCGATCATCCTCACCAGCTCGACCGCCGGGCTGAAGGGGACGCCGAACGTGCTGCCCTACACGGCGTCCAAGCACGCGGTGGTCGGCATCATGCGCACGCTGTCGAACGAGCTGGCCCCCCACCGCATCCGGGTCAACTCGGTGCACCCGACCTCGGTCAACACGCCGATGATCCAGAACGAGTCGTTGTACAAACTGTTCATGCCCGATCACGACAAGCCAACCCAGGCGGACGCGGAGCCGATCTTCACCGCGATCAACAGCCTGCCCGTGCCGTGGGTCGAGCCGGTGGACATCTCCAACGCGGTGCTGTTCCTCGCCTCCGAGGAGGCGCGTTACATCACCGGTCTGGAGTTGAAGGTCGACGCGGGATACACGATCAAGTGAACGCCGAGCTGCTGGCGGTCCGTGAGCGGATCCGCGACCACGTCGTCGGTCGCGAGCACGAGCTGGACCTGGTGCTCGCGGCCGTGGCGGCGGGCTGTGACATCCTGCTCGAGGGCCCTCCGGGGACGAGCAAGTCCACCCTGCTGCGCGCGATCACCAGTGAGTGGGGGGTGCCCCTGCTGTTCGTCGAGGGCAACGCCGACCTCACGCCGGCGCGACTGCTCGGCCACCACGACCCCTCGCGGGTCCTGTCCGAGGACTACACGCCGGAGAACTTCGTCGCGGGGCCGCTGGTCGAGGCCATGCGCACCGGCGGCTTCCTCTACGTGGAGGAGTTCAACCGCGCGCCCGAGGACACCCTGAACACGCTGTTGACCGCGATGGCCGAGCGCGAGGTGACGATCCCCCGCGTGGGTGTGATCACTGCGTCGGAGAGCTTCCGGGTCATCGCGTCGATGAACCCGTTCGACAACGTCGGCACGACCCGGCTGTCCAGCTCGGTGCATGATCGGATGTGCCGGCTGTCGGTCGGCTACCAGGACGCCGGGGCCGAGCGCGACATCGTGACGCGTCGCACCGCTCGAGCTGAGGTGTCCGCCGGTCTGTGGGACCGGCTGACCCAGGACGCCGTCGCCCTCACCCGGGCCACCCGCGCCCAGGATGATCTCCGTCAGGGCTCCAGTGTGCGCGGGGCGATCGACCTGACCCTCGTGGCCGCCCAGCTGCTCGAGCTGGCCGGGGTGAGCGAGCCGAGCGACGAGCGCTACCGCGACGTGGTGTTCGACGCGATGGTGGTGGCGCTGTCGGGCCGCATCTACCTCGATGAGACGGCCGAGCTGACCCCCGAGGCGGTGCTGCGCCGCATCTGGGAGGACTACTTCATCCTGGAACCGGCCGCGGCCGAACCCGGTTGAAGAGCTCTGGAGGGCCTCGATTCGCCGCTCACCCGGCGGGGTCCTGAGAAGGCGGGGATGCGGCCACTGCGCCGGCGTCCCAAGCAGCTGGATGCGGCGCCGACGCTGCATGACGCCTCCGCGTCCGGCGGGGCCGGCGAGGTGCTGCTCGGCTCCGGTGATCGGCGTGGCGCGATCCCGAAGACCCCGGGCGCCAGCGCGCCGGGGATGACCGACGAGCAGGGTGCGGTGACCCAGGTCGACCGGGATGCGTCCGTCGACGCCGCCACGTTGCGCCGGGCCCGGGAGATCGCCGCACGGCTGGCGCTGCCCCGACCGCGGCGCGAGACCGCCGCGCGCGGAGCCGGCGGTGAGCTCATCAGCCAGCGCTACCGCGGTGGTTCGGACGAGATCGATCTCGACGCGACCCTGGCCGCACTGGTCGAGCATCCCCGGCCCAGGGATGAGGACATCTTCGTGCGCGAGCGGATCCGCACCCGGCGGGCGGTGGTCCTGCTCGTCGACGTGTCCGGCTCGATGCGCGGGGAGCGGATTGCCACCGCGGCGGCGACCGTCGGTGCGCTCGCCGGTGAGCTGGCCGACGATGATCTGGCGGTGATCGCCTTCTGGTCCGACGCCGCCGTGCTGGCCCACCTCGGCCAGCGCCGCGATCCGCGCCAGCTGCTCGAGGACATGCTGCGCATCCCCGCCCGCGGCCTGACCAACGTCGCCTTCCCCTTGTCAGTGGCCGCACGCGAGCTGGCGGGCGCCCGCAGCACCGACCGGCGCGTCATCCTCCTATCGGACTGCGTGCATAACGCCGGACCCGATCCGCGCCAGGCCGCCGCGGCGCTCCCTCGCCTCGACGTGCTGCTCGACATCTCGGGGGAGAACGACCCCGAGCTGGGTCGCGATCTCGCCCGCCTGGGCAACGGTCGCCTGGCCATCGCCCGCACCTACCGTGACGTCGCGCCCGGGCTCTCGCGCTTCTTTGAACGTTGACCAGTTCTCACCGAACCCATCCACTCACCAGGAGACCCTCATGAGCATCACCATCGTCGCCACCATGTTCCCCGTCGACGGCCAGCGCGCCGAGGTCATCGCTGCGCTCGAGGAGGCGATCGAGTCGGTGCACGCCAACGACGCGGGCTGTGAGCTCTACGCCATGCAGGAAGGCGACGACCGCATCGTGATGATCGAGAAGTGGGCCAGCCAGGAGGCGATCCAGGAGCACTCCAAGAGCCCCGGGCTCCAGCGGCTGGTGGCCCGCCTCGAGGGCAAGCTGGTCACCCCGATGGACGTGCAGCTGCTCACGCCCCACCCGGCGGGGACGGCGCAGCAGGGAACGCTCTAGTCGCCGCCCATTTCGCTGAGAAGCCGGTCCAACTCCGGAAGCGCCTCGTCGTCCTTGGGTCGGCCTGCAGATCGCTTTGAGGTGGTGATGTCGGCAAGGCTCGCCACGGTGAGGAGCCGGCCGGCATCGTTGACCTCGACGGCACGCGTGCGTAGCTCCTGGTAGCCGAGTTGGCGGCCGCCGCCTCCGGGGATGTACTGGAGAACGTCAAGGCCGCCGGCGTCGGTGTCCCAATTGCCGATGTGCATCCGCGACAGCAGGCGGCCGTCGATGATTGGTACCGGAAGCGCCTGGCCGGGGCCGATGTTGAGCTTGGCGTGCAATGCCGTCAGGGCGGTGCCGAGACGGTCGAGGTTCCCGAGGCTCAGGTCCGGACAGATATCGAGGTCCTGAGTGAGACGGGTTGCCCCATGTTGCACGGTCCCCCAGCCACCGACGATCACGTAGTCGACGCGGTGCGCGTTGAGCGTATCGATTGCCTTGAGCGGCTCGAACACGCTGGCGACGCTGTCCTTCCTCAGGCAGCGCGCTCGGCCCGAATACGTTCCTGCTCGCGCTCGACAAAGTCACGCAATTCCGTAGGCGTGGCCGGGCGCTGCATTCCCATCAGGACCGTGCGATCGTCGTCGCTGCGAGGAGGCGCGTCGCGTTCAACGCTCCGTCGTTGCAATTCACTCAAAGGAGTGTCGGCCATGTACCCAAGCTTATCCTTCAGACTCTCGCTCGGGGATCACGCGTACCGCTTCACACCCGGCCGCGACACAGGCGTCACGTCAGGTACTCGCCGTTGCGGGGCGGTGCGGGGTCGCCCGCGATAGCACCGGGCGCAGCGGCGCGCTGGTCCGGGCGCGCAGGGCGCCCGCCCATACCCCGGCCCCGTAGGCGACGTCGTCAGCGATGGCCAGGGCGCTCCAGCGCAGCGGGTCGAGGGTGCGGCGGGAGCGGGCCCAGCTGCGGGCCGGTTCAGCCAGCAGGAGGGCGGCCGCCGCGGGCGCGGTGCGCCGGTGGATCAGCCCGGCGGCGAGGAGGCCGGGCGTGAGCATCGTCATGGCGCGCGAGATCGCCACTCCGGTGTCGCCGATGCCCGCCAGCGCCAGCCCGGCCGCGGCGCCGGGTGGCACGTCGAGCTTGCCCAGCGCCCGGGCGGTGAGGGCGACGTGGACGCCGGTCATCACCGCGGCGGTACGCGGTCGACCCGCCAACCCCAGGGCGACGATCGCCGCCGGGCGGGGGTGCAGGCGCAGCGGGGCGAGCCGGTCGGGGTGACGCCGGGCGAGCGGGCCGGCGGAGGTGCCGTAGCGGTAGCGCCGGGCCAGCAGCCGGGTGAGATGGCCCGGCTCGGCGTGGCGGACCGTGGCCGCCGGCTCATAGCGCACGCGCCAGCCACGGTCGTGGATACGCCAGATGAGGTCGACGTCCTCGCCATAGCGCAGGGCCGGGTCAAAGCCGTCACCCAGGGCGGACCGGCGGGCCAGCAGGGCGGCGGTCGGCACGTAGGCGACCGGGCCGCCGGGTCGAACGCGCGCCGGGTGGGGCCCGAGGTCGAGCGGGGAGCGGTCGGCGGCGAAGCGGGCCAGCGCACCGCCGCCAGCGTTGGCGCCGCCCGCACCACCGCGATCGCGGTCGAGCGGGCGGATGCGCGGGGCGACCGCACCGACCCCCGGGTCCTCAAGCGCGCCGCACAGCACACTGAGCCAACCCGGCTCGGGTACGCAGTCGGAGTCGACAAACGCCACGAGCGCGGTATCGACGTGACCCAATCCGAGGTTGCGGGCGCCGGCCGGACCGCCGGCGGTCTCCCGACGCACCAGTCGGGCCTGGTGGCGAGCACAGACCGCGGCGATCCCAGCCGCGTCACGCGAGCCGTCATCGACGACCAGCGTCGGGACATCTCCGAGCGCGGTGAGGCAGCGGTCGAGCTCCCCGGGACGGTCCTGGACCGGGATGATCACCGTCACGTCGCTGACCGCGCCCGGTACCGGGCGTGGGTGGGCGATGCCGGCGTCGATGAGCCGCTCGGCGAGGGCGGACTCGCCGGAAGTCCGCGGCGGTCCCCCATCGAGCAGGTACTCGGCGGAGGCGGCACCCGGCTCGCTCAGGCGGAGCACCCGCAGGGGATCGCCGCCCAGGAGCGTGCGCCCGCTTCGGTACACGCGCGCGCGAGGGTCGCGCCGGAGCGACCGGCTCACACGGTGAGGCCGCCGTCGACCGGGATCAGCGCACCGGTGACGCCACCGGCGTGTTCCCCGGCCAGCCAGACGAGCATCGCCGCGACCTCATTCGGATCGAGCAGCCGCTCGATCGGCTGCTGGGCGGCGAACGCCTCGGCACTGTCGAGGTCATACAGACGGGCGCTCTCAGCAAGGATCGGCGTGTTGGTCGAACCCGGCGCCACGGCGTTGGCCGTCACGCCGGTGCCGCGCAGCTCCATGGCCAGGGCATGGACGAGCCCGACCACCCCCGCCTTGGCGGCGCAGTAGGCCGCGAGCATCGGCAGCCCCCGCGTCGCCGCGGCGGAGGCGATGGCGACGAAGCGTCCGGTCCGCGGCTCGGGCTGGCGCAGCAGGGCCGGGATCCCCACTCGGGCGGTGGTCATCACCCCGATCAGGTCGGTCTGGAGCACCGCCTCCTCCTGTTCGATCGGGACCTCCCACAGGGGGACACCCCCGGCGATTACCCCCGCGCACGCCAGCACGGCATCCAATCCGCCGAAGCGCTCCTCCGCCAGCGCGACGGCCGCGGCCATGGCGGTGGCGTCGGACACCTCGGCGTGCACGGCGGCGGCATCGGCGCAGGCGGCAACCACACTGTCGAGCTGTTCGGGGGTGCCCATCGCGTAGGGCAGACGGGGGTCGTCAGCGGCCCGGTCGACCGCGACGATCGACCAGCCCTGTGCGTTGAGCTGGGCCACCGTGGCGGCCCCGATGCCGCGCGCGGCGCCGGTGACCAGCGCGACGCGGTTCACCGGGTCACCGCCACCGGAGTCGACCATTGGGCCACGAACTGCGCCAGCTGGCTCACCGCCGCGTCGAGCAGCTTCCGGCCATAGGCCCCCGAGGCGCCGGTCGGATCGCCCAGCACCCCGTTCGGGCTGACCGCGGCAACGCCGCCGCGCTGCAGTGCGGGGAGCAACTGCTCCAACGACTCGGTCGCCCCCGGCGTGGCGCGCGCCATGTCGACGGACCCGGGCGCCAGCGCGAGCATCACCGAGGTCTCGATGAGGCCGGCGTGGGCGTCACCGGACCAGGCCGCGGCGGGATTCCAGGCACGCACGTCACGCCCCTCCTCGGCCAGCCGCGCCACGGCCCGGCTGAGCGGACCGGCGTTGCCGCCGTGGGCGTTGAGCAGCAGGACCCGGTCGAAGGTCACCGTGGCCGAGCGGATGAGCTCGAGGATGACCAGCTCGGTCGCACCCTGTCCCAAAGACAGGGTGCCGGCAAAGCCCTGATGTTCACCGCTGGAGCCATAGGGCAGGGCCGGCGCGACCAGCACGTCCTCGCGCTCGGCGGCCAGCCGGTCGGCCAGGGCCACGGCGATCGTGGTGTCGGTGTCCAGGGGCAGGTGGGGGCCGTGCTGTTCGGTCGCCCCGAGCGGGACGACCAGCAGCGCGTGGGCCCCGGCGATGTCCGCCGAGGCCAGTGACCCGAGTGCGGTCACTCCGCGTGGACCGTCTCGGCCCCGAGGGCGAGCTCGAAGCCGGGCGGAATCACCACGTCCTCGCGCCTGAGGTCGTGGACCGAGGCGCGGCCGGTGCCGATCAGCGCCGAGTCGATGCCGCCGCGAATGATGTCGAGCACGTTCTCCACGCCGGGCTGTCCGTTGGCGGCCAGGCCCCACAGGTAGGCGCGGCCGATCATCACCGCGCGGGCACCGAGGGCGAGCGCCTTGACCACGTCGCCGCCACGGCGGATCCCGCCGTCGAGCACCACCTCGACCTCGTCACCCACCGCGTCGACGATCGCCGCGAGGCAGCGGATGGTGGCCGGGGTGCCGTCGAGGTTGTTGCCGCCGTGGTTGGACACCGAGATGGCGGTGACGCCGATGTCGGCGACACGGCGGGCGTCGTCGACGCGAGTGATGCCCTTGATCATCAGGGGACCGTCCCAGACCTCGCGCAGCCAGGCGATGTCATCGAAGGTCGGCGACGGCGTGTTCATCCACTGCCCGTAGGCCTCGAAGAACTTCGGCGGGGTCTGGCAGAGCGGGACCATGTTCGGGGCGGCCAGGTCGGGCAACGCTCCGGTCTTGGCGAAGTCCATCAGCCAGCGCGGGTGCAGGGCGACATCGACGCCGAGCTTGCGCACCGCCTCGAAGTTGATGTCGGAGGGGATGAACGGGCTGCCCCAGTCACGGCCGTTGGAGAAGGACCAGTCGAGCGTGGCGATGAGGCCGACCGCGCCGGCGTCCTTGGCCCGGTTGATGCGCGCGAGGATCTCCTCGTGGGTGCCGATCCAGTAGCTCTGGAAGAACGTGCGCGGGTTGGCGGCGATGACCTCCTCGATCGGCTTGGAGGCGAAGCCGCTCAGGCCCATGGTGATACCGCGGTTGGCGGCGGCCGCGGCGACGCCGATCTCGGCGGAGGAGTGGACGGCCTGGACGCCGGTGGGGGAGATCATCACCGGCATCGACAGCTCCTGGCCCATCACGGTGGTGCTGAGGTCCCGCTCGGTGGGGAGGTCGGCCATGTGGGGGGCGAAGCCGAGCTCGGCGAACGCCCGCTGGTTGTCGTGCAGGGTGAGGCCGCGCTCGGACCCGGCGATCAACGCCTTGTAGACCGAGCGGGGGAGACGCCGCTTGGCGCGGCGTTGGGCTTCGGCGACGGTTTCAAACCATGCATCACTCATGTTGTGCCTTCTCCATTGGAAGCTGGTTGGGGGTGAAGCCCGCGAGCGGGCTTTCGTCACACGCGCGGTCGGGAGCGTGCGTGACCACGGGGAGGGGGTTGAGCTGGAGGCGTGTGGCCGTCAGCTTGGAGTGGTCCTGGCTGGCCTTGGGGAACGTGGCCTCGGGCTCACGGGCGGCCAGCAGCTTCTCGCCGTGACCGAGCGCGCACTCGGGGTCAGGCCCGTCAAGGGGCAGCCCGGTGAAGAACTTAGCGGCCATACAGCCACCGCGACAGCTGTCATAGAAGGTGCAGCTGCCACACAGCCCAGCGCTCTGGGGCTTGCGCAGGTCCTGGAAGAGCTCGGACTCACGCCACACGCCGGTGAACCCGCCCTCGGCGCGCACGTTCCCGGCGAGGAACGCGTCATGGATGGCGAACGGGCAGGCGTAGACGTCCCCGATGGGATCGATCAGGCAGACCACGCGGCCGGCCCCGCACAGGTTGAGACCGGGCAGGGCCTCACCGAAGGCGGAGAGATGGAAGAACGAGTCGCCGGTGAGCACGTTCTCGCCGTGGGACATCAGCCAGTGATAGAGCTCGCGCTGCTGATCCTGAGTGGGGTGCAGGTCATCCCAGACATCGGCGCCACGTCCGGAGGGGCGCAGACGGGTGATGCGCAACTGGGCGCCGTAGCGGTCGGCGATCGCCTTGAAGTCGTCGAGCTGGGCGACGTTCTCGCGGGTCATCACCACCGAGATCTTGAAGTTGGACATCCCGGCGTTCTGCAGGTTCTCCATGGCGGTGATGGCGGTGGCGTAGGAGCCGGTGCCGCGCACTCGGTCGTTGATCTCCGCGGTCGCGCCGTCGAGGGAGATCTGCACGTCGACGTAGCTGTTGGCGGCGAGGCGGGTGGCGATCTCCGGGGTGATACGGCTGCCGTTGGTGGAGAACTTGACCCCGACGTGGTGGGCCGTCGCGTAGTCGAGCAGGTCCCAGAAGTCCTTGCGGACGGTGGGTTCGCCGCCGCCGATGTTCACGTAGAACACCTGCATGCGCTCGAGCTCGTCGATGATCGCGCGCGCCTCCTCGGTGCTCAGCTCGCGGGGGTCGCGGCGCCCGGAGCTCGACAGGCAGTGGACGCACGCGAGGTTGCAGGCGTAGGTGAGCTCCCAGGTCAGGCAGATCGGGGCGTCGAGCCCCTCCTCGAAGTGGTCGATCAGGCTCCGCGCACGCGGCGCCGGGTTCACGGTCAGGGTGCTCACGCCATGCTCCTCTCGATGATCATTCCGGTGTCGGCCAACGTGCTCAGGGCCGTGGTGACCTGGGTGAGCTCGACCCCGGCCACGCCGGCGGCCGCACACGCCTCACGCCCGCTGGCATGCTCCTCGAGCGTGCGCACGACCTCGAACAGGCGACGGCTCTTGAGGAACGAGAGCCGCCGGGTGTCGAAGCTGTACGCCAGGGCGCCGAAGCGCTCGGGGCGCAGGGAGACGCCGGCGCTGACCTGCCAGGGGCGATCGAGGTCGAACTCAGCCATGGTGTCGCTCGGCCTAATAGACGCCGCACATACCGTCGATCGAGACATCCTCGACGAGGAGATCCTGTTCGACGAGCGCCTCGGGGGCCTCGGGCGTCGGGGGCGCCGGGGACTCCGGCGGCTCGGTCAGCTCGACGGGTTCGGTTCTCAGCTCAGACACGGCATACCCTCCTAGGGGAGTGACGGGGATCACACAGATTTATAACACCGGGTGCCAGATCTGGCAAATAAGGATTTGCCATGAGCGATGAGACGACCGGCGCGGGCGCCGCGCGTGGACGGCCGCCGAGCACCTCGCGCGAGTCGGTGGGCGCCGTGGCCCTCGACCTGTTCGTCGAGCGCGGCTTCGAGGAGACCACCGTCGACGACATCGCCGCGGCGCTCGGGGTGGGCCGCCGCACCGTGTTCCGCTATTACGCGTCCAAGAACGACATCGTGTGGGGCGAGTTCGATCGGGTGCTCGACCGCATCCGCGCCGATCTGGCGAGCCAGGGTGACGATCTCCCGGTGATCGAGGCCGTCGCCGCCGCGGCGGTCTCCTCCAACCGGTACCCGGCCGAGCAGATGCCCGAGCTGCGGGCGCGCCTGACGCTCATCACCAGCGTGCCGGCGCTTCAGGCCCACTCGATGCTGCGCTACTCGGCGTGGCGGGCGGTGGTGGCCGAGTACGCGGCGCGCCGCTGGGGCGTGGCGCCCGAGGCGCTCGCACCCCAGACCCTCGGGTATGCGGCGCTGGGCGCCTCGATGGCCGCGTTTCGGGCCTGGGCGCACGACGGCGGTGACCTCGAGGCGCATCTGCGATACGCCTACGCCGCGCTCGGGGCGGGCTTTCGCACCGAAGCCGACGACCCCGCGGGGTAGATTGACTTGATGGACGCGGCTGGCGCACCCGGGGAGCGTCAGCGCGACGAGATCGCCCAGGCGCTGCCGGCCCGGGTCTCCGAACTCGCCCATCTGTTCCTCCAGCGCGCCGACCCCGCCGTCTCCCGCGCTGACGTCAGCGTCATGCGCCGGCTCGCCCAACGGCCTCACCGCGTGACCGAGCTCGCCGCCGAGGAGCAGATCACCCAGCCGGGTATGAGCCTGCTCATCAACCGCATGGAGGAGCGGGGCTGGGCCACCCGGGCCCCGGATCCCTCCGACGGCCGGGCCGTGCTTGTCGCGTTGACCTCGGCCGGGCGCCGGGAGCTGCGCTCCCTCGAGGACGGCTATCACCAGATGCTCGCCGAGCACATGGCCGCGCTCGATGACGGCGAGGTGGAGTCACTCGCCCACGCCGTCCAGGTCCTCGACGCGCTCATCGCACGACTCAAGGCCTGAGCCCCGCCGGCCCCCCCGGGCCCCCCTACACTCGCTCCGGTGCTCAGCCCAGACCTGTCTCCCCAAGCCTTCCGGGTCCAGGGTGACGGCGTCGAGCTGGTGGGCGAGCGCTGGCCCGGTGACCCGGACCGCCCCACGGTGGTGCTCCTCCACGGCGGGGGTCAGACCCGCCACTCGTGGGATCGCACGGCGGACCGGTTGGCCGCCGGCGGCTGGCCCGTGGTCACCCTCGACCTCCGCGGACACGGTGACAGCGACTGGCATCCCGAGGCGGCCTACGGGCTGAGCAGCTTCGCCGCCGACCTCCTCAGCTTCATCGCCACGCTGGATCGGCCACCCGTGTTGGTGGGCGCCTCGCTCGGGGGCATGACCGCCCTGCTCGCGGCGGGTGAGCATCCGGGGGTGGCCGCCGCTCTCGTCCTCGTCGACATCGTCGTGCAGGTCGAGCCGGCCGGGGTCGAGCGCATTCGCAACTTCCTCACCGCCCACCGCGACGGCTTCGCCGACCTCGAGGAGGTGGCGGACGCGGTCGAGGCCTACAACCCCCAGCGCAAGCGTTCACGGAACCTCGACGGGCTGCGCAAGAACGTGCGCCAGCACGCCGATGGCCGCTGGTACTGGCATTGGGATCCGGCGTTCATCGTCAACGACGACGAGCCTCGGCGCAAAGCCGACCCGAGCCTGCTCACGCGGGCGGCCACGAACCTGACCATCCCGACGCTGCTGGTGCGCGGTCTGCAGTCCGACGTGGTCAGCGACGCTGGCCTGGCGAACATGCTCGAGCTGATGCCCCACGCCCAGACGATGGAGGTGGGAGCGGCCGGCCACATGGTGGCGGGCGACGACAACGATGTCTTCGCCGGGCGGCTCATCGCCTTCCTGGAGGGGATCGAAGCTCCGTTAAACCTGGGAGACTGACTCGCGCCATGGACCACATGTTCCTTTCCCCGGCGCGCTGATGCCCGGTCCGCTCGCCGGCCTCAAGGTGGTCGAGGTGGCCAGCATCGGCCCCGGCCCCTTCGCGGTCATGATGCTGGCCGACCTCGGGGCCGACGTGGTCCGCCTCGAGCGCGCCGCGGGCGGTTCGTTCATCGGCGCTGGTACCTGGAACCTGACCAACCGGGGTCGTCCGTCAGTCGGGATCGATCTCAAACAGCCCGACGCGGTCGAGCTGGCGCTGGAGCTGGCCGGGCAGGCCGACGTGCTCATCGAGGGCTTCCGGCCCGGGGTGATGGAGCGCCTCGGGCTTGGGCCCGAGGCGGTGCACGCGGTGAACCCAAAGCTGGTCTACGGCCGCATGACCGGCTATGGCCAGGACGGTCCGTTGTCGATGGTCGCCGGGCACGACATCAACTACATCTCCATCGCCGGGGCTCTCGGCGGCATCGCGCGCGACGGCGAGCGGCCGTTGTTCCCGATGAACCTGCTGGGAGATTTCGGCGGCGGCGGGATGCTGCTGGCCTTCGGCGTGCTCGCCGCTGTCTTCGAGGCCCAGCGCTCGGGTCAGGGCCAGGTGGTCGACGCCGCCATGGTCGAGGGCACCGCTGTGCTGTCCACGCTGATCCACGCGATGCGCAACGGCGGCATGTGGAGCGACACCCCGGGCACGAACATCCTCGACTCCGGCGCCCACTGGTACGAGGTGTATGAGACCAGCGATGGCAAGTTCTTCTCGGTGGGGGCGCTGGAGCCGCAGTTCTACGCGCGCCTGCTCGAGCTTCTCGAGCTCGACCCGGCCGAGTATCCCCAGTTCGAGCCCGAGCGCTGGCCGGAGCTGAAGCGGAAGTTCGCCGAGCTGTTCAAGACCCGGACGCGGGATGCTTGGTCGGCGCTGCTCGAGGGCGAGGAGACCTGCGCCACGCCGGTGCTCGGACTCGGCGAGGCGGCCGCTCACGCTCACAATGAGGCGCGCGGGGTGTTCGTCGAGCACGAGGGTGTCATGCAGCCGGCGCCCGCCCCCCGCTTCAGCCGCACCCCGGCGCAGCTGAGCACGCCACCCCGGGAGACCGGTGCCGACACCGACGCCGCGCTGGCCGCCTGGGGCGTTACGCTCGAGCGCATCGCCGCACTGCGTCAAGCCGGCGCTGTCGCCTGACGAGCTCCCGATGAGCACCAACGCATCAGCATTGCCGCCGCTGCCAGACCGGGTCCTCATCCGTGAGGTCGGCCCACGGGACGGCTTTCAGAACGAGCCCGAGGCGATCCCCACTGCGGACAAGATCCGGCTCATCGACGCGCTGGCCCGCACCGGTCTGCCGCGGGTCGAGGTGGCCAGCTTTGTGCGTTCCGACGTCATTCCCCAGCTGTCGGATGCGGGTGACGTGCTCAGCGGAATCTCGATCCCCGACGGGGTGAAGACCGCGGTGCTGGTCCCCAATCAGCGCGGGCTCGAGGGTGCCCTGGGCTGCGTAGACCAGATTGACGAGGTGATCGTCTTCCTCAGCGCGTCGGAGACCCACAACCTCAAGAACATCAACCGGCCGGTAGCCGACTCGCTCGCCACCGTCGAATCTCTGCTGCCCCAGATCCGCGCCGCCGGACTGCGGCCGCTCGCTTCGATCGCCACCTCCTTCGGTTGTCCCTACGAGGGCCACGTGCCGGCCGAGCGGGTCTATGAGCTCGCCGAGGCGCTTGGCGCCGCGGGGGCCGAGGAGATCAGCTTCGGCGACACCACCGGAATGGCAAATCCTCGCCAGGTCCGCGAGTTCTATACCGGCGCGCTGGCGCGGCTGCCCGAGGTCGAGCTCACCGCCCACTTCCACAACACCCGCGGCCAGGGACTCGCCAACGCGCTCGCAGCCTTGGAGACCGGAGTCACCAGCTTTGAGTCGAGCTTCGGTGAGCTCGGTGGCTGCCCGGTGCCGGCGGGGTCGACCGGCAACATCGCCACCGAGGACCTCGTCTCCATGTTCCACGAGATGGGCGTCCAGACCGGGGTCGACCTCGACGCGCTGCTGGCCGTCAGTCGCGAGGTCCAGACCGTGCTCGGCCGGCCGCTCGGCAGCCACCTGCTGACCGCCGGCCCCGTCATCTGGAACGGCTGAGCCTGCCGCGCTGCGATGACCGACGCCGTCCTGCTCACCGCTCCGTCGACGGCTCAGATCGCCCAGGCGAACATCACGCGCTACGCGGCGTGGCTATCGGCCTCGCGCGGCCTCCAGCTCGACGGTTACGACGCGCTGTGGCAATGGTCCGTGGATGAGTTGGAGGGCTTCTGGGCCTCGGTTGTCGAGTACTTCGAGATCGATCTGGGCGGTGGTGAATCTCCGGTGCTGGCCAGCCGCGAGATGCCGGGTGCGCAGTGGTTCCCCGATGCGGTGACGTCCTACCCCGAGCACATCTTCCGGGGCCGCAACGATGACGACGTGGCCATCTACCACGCCTCCGAGGTGCGTGAGCAGCTCGGCGAATGGACCTGGGGTCAGCTGAGGCGCGAGACGGCGCGCATCGCCGCCGGTCTGCGCGCCTGCGGTGTGGAGCGCGGGGACCGGGTGTGTGCCTACATGCCGAACATCCCCGAAACGGTGGCTTCGTTCCTGGCGGTCAGCTCACTGGGGGCGATCTGGTCCTCAGCCGCGCCGGAGTTCGGCGCGCGCAGCGTCATCGACCGCTTCGACCAGGTGCATCCCAAGGTGCTGCTCGCGGTCGACGGTTACCGCTATGGGGGCAAGGACTTCGACCGCGGCGACGTGATCGCCCAGTTGAGCGAGGAGATCTCGGGCCTGACGCGCACCGTCCGTCTGGGCTATCTCGACCAGAGCGGGTGGGAGGACGGGTTCCTGGGACCGGAGGACAGCGAGCTCAGCTTCGCGCGCGTCCCCTTCGACCATCCCCTCTGGGTGCTCTTCAGCTCCGGGACGACCGGTCTGCCCAAGCCCATCGTCCAAGGCCATGGTGGCATCCTCATCGAGCAGACCAAGAGCGGCCATCTGCACCTGGATGCGCAGCGGGGCGACCGCGTGTTCTGGTTCACCACGACCGGCTGGATGATGTGGAACTTCCTCGTCGGCGTGCTGCTGACCGATGCCGCGATCGTGCAGTTCGACGGCAACCCCGCCTACCCGAATCCAGACCGACTCTGGGACCTCGCGGCGGACGCCCAGATCACCACGTTCGGAACGAGCGCGGCCTACATCGCGTCCTGCCTGAAGTCTGAGGTGCACCCCACCCACGGGCGGGACCTGTCGCGTCTGGGTGCGGTGGGGTCGACCGGTTCGCCGCTCTCGCCTGAAGGCTTCCAGTGGGTCTATGACGAGCTGGGGACCTCGACCTGGCTGTTCTCGACCTCCGGCGGCACGGACGTGTGCACCTCGTTCGTCGGCGGGGTGGTGACGTTGCCGGTCTATCTGGGGGAGCTTCAGGCCCGCTGCCTCGGCGTGGACGTCCAAGCCTGGGATCCCGACGGCCAGCCGCTCGTCGATACGGTCGGCGAGCTGGTCGTCTGCCAGCCGATGCCCTCGATGCCGCTCTACCTGTGGGGCGACCTGGACGGATCCCGGCTGCGCGAGAGCTACTACGACACCTACCCGGGGGTCTGGCGCCACGGCGACTGGATCACCATCACCTCGCGCGGGACGGCGATCATCCATGGCCGCTCCGACTTGACCATCAACCGAGCCGGAGTCCGGATGGGCACGGCCGAGATCTATCGCGCGGTGCTGGCCGAACCGGAGGTTCTCGATGCGCTGGTCATCGATCTCCCGCGGGAGGGGACCGACGGATGGATGCCCCTGTTCGTCGTGCTGCGCGACGGAGTCGCGCTGGATGACCCCCTGACCGACCGCATCCGCCGGCGCATCCGCTCGGACTGCTCTCCGCGCCACGTCCCCAACGAGGTCCGCCAGATCGCCGCGGTCCCGCGAACGCTGAGCGGCAAGGTGCTCGAGGTGCCGATCAAGCGGATCCTCACCGGGGCCGCGCCGGAGTCCACCGTGTCGCGTGAATCGCTCGCCAATCCCGAGGCGCTCGACTACTTCGTCGGCCTGGCGGGTGAGCTCGCCGCGAACGAGCTCTAGAACTCGGTCACGCCGGCGTCCGGCGCGAGCTCGTGAGCGGTGATGAAACGGGACTCGTCGGAGGCGAGGAACAGCACCGTGTCGGCGACGTCCTCGGGCTCGGTGCTGTCGACCGGGAGCATGTTCATGAACATCGCGCCAAGCCGGTCATAACCGGCGATCGCCTCGCCGATCACCTTCTGCATGTCACCAGAGCCCATCGGGGTGTTCACGCCGGTGGGGTGGACGCTGTTGACGCGGATGTTGTGCTGGCCGAGCTCGGCGGCGAACGCCTTGGCCATGCCGCGCACGGCGAACTTGCTCGTCGTGTAGGGCACCATGAACGGCTGGACCTTCAGACCGGCGGCGGAGCTGATGATGATGATCGAACCACCGCCCGCCGTGACGAGGTGGGGGGCACCGACCATCACCGTGTTCCACACCCCGGTGATGTTCGTGCTGATCGTGTCCTCATAGATCTGGGGCGTCGTCTTGTCCCACGCGCGGGGAACGCAGATGCCTGCGTTGGCCACGACGATGTCCAGCCGGCCCAGCTGGGCCACGCCGTCGTCGACGATGCCGCGCAGCGTCTCGAGATCGCGCACGTCGACGATCGCCGAGACTGCCCGGCGGTCGGTCTCCTCGATGAGCCGAACCGTCTCCTCCAGATCCTCCGGGGTGGCCGAGTCATAGGCGACGCTCGGCAACGGCGCGCACACGTCGACCACGATCACGTCGGCGCCCTCCTGGGCGAGGCGGAGCGCGTCAGCGCGCCCCTGTCCGCGGGCCGCGCCGGTCACCAGCGCCACCTTGCCCTCCACACGACCGCTCATCACTCCGCTCCGATCAGTTATCCGGCTGGTGGACCACCAGCACCGGCACCTGGGAGTGTGACTCGACCGCGGAGGCGACGCTGCCGGCGAGGTGTCCGGCGATCCCGTTGTGGCGGTGGCTGGCGATCACGATGAGGCTGGCGTGGTTCTCCTCGGCCGCCTCGACGATCCCCTTCCAGGTCGGCACCGCTTCGACGGTCAGCGGCCGGGCATCGAGGCCCAGGTTGCGGGCCAGGGACGCGCCGTGCTCGGCGGTCGCCTCGGCGGCCTGGTGGACCTCGATCGCCACGTCGGCGTCGAAGTGGTCGCCGTTGACGGGTGAGAAGCCGACGTCGGCGGGCTGCCAGACGGTGAGGATGAGCGTCTCATCACCCGGCTCGGTGCGGCTCCCGGCCTGCTGGATGGCCAACTCAGCCAATTCCGAGCCGTCGTAGGCGACGAGTACGCGACCACGGCCGTTCCCGTTCCCGTTGCCATTCCCGTTCGTCGCCGGGGCGGCCACCGCGGTGGCCGACCCGCCGCCCGGGTGCATGGTGGCCTCGCGCTCGGCCGCGGTCGGGTCCTTGCCCCGGAGGTGGGCCAGCAGCGGCGGTGAGTACCAGGCCGGCTCGGTGCCCGTGGACAGGAAGGCGTCGAGGTCCGGCTTCTGGGGCCGGGCGCCGCTGGCCCAGTAGATCGCCACAGCGACGAGCGCGCCGAGCAGGGCGATACCCAGGCCGATCCACAGGGCGATCCCGGTGCCGGCATTGAGGTTGTTCTTGACGACGGTTCCCGCGAAGTGGGCGAAGATCGGGGCGATCATGAACGCCGCCACGGCGCGGAACAGCTCGACGATGGCGAACACCCGCTGCAGGTTGGCCGAGGGGAGGGAGAAGCCCGCCACGAACAGCGCCGGCGCCACGGTGGCGCCGAGGCCGACGCCGGTGAGACCGGAGCCGACCAGGGTCATCGCCTGGCTGGAGGGCACGCTGATGCGGAACACGGCGATGCCCGCAGCCAGGGCGAACATGCCGAACAGCGGCAGGTAGTGCACGGCTCGACGCCGGATGACGATGCCCAGGGCGACCGCGGTGAGGGCGGCCCCACCCACCTCGGGCAGGTAGAGCAGACCGATGTGCGCCGCGCTGTAGTGGGGCTCCAGGACGGTCAGGGTCAGGTCGGTGGCCGACACCGAGGCTGCGGCCGCGAACAGGGCCAGGAGGATGCCCGCCACCGGAATCGAGCTGACGAGCATCGACTTGATCGTCAGCAGCGGCACCGCGATGACCGACTGGTAGATGACCAGGATGACGATCACCGCGAGGCCGCCGACCAGCGGGGCGATGGTCCACCAGGAGAGGAACGCGTGGCTGGTCAGCTCCGAGGCGCCGAAGAACGCCGCCACGCAGCCGAGTCCGGCCAGGCCGATCGCCGGCAGGTCAGTCGGTGAGTCGGGGTTGGCCGGCGGGGCGTCCTCGAAGGTGAGGATGGTGAGGAGCAGCGCGCCGACGGAGATGGCGGCGATGATCCAGAACAGGGGCCGGAAATTGTGGGCTTCGGCCTGGATCCCGCCGACCAGCGGCCCGAGGGCCACCGCCCCGAAGATGCAGAGGTTCATGATCACCGCGGTGTTGCGCAGCTTGTCCTGGGGGAAGCCGATGGCCAGCGGCGGCACCGCGGCGATGAGCAGCAGGCTGGTGCACAGGCCCTGGAGGATGTGCCCGATGAGGAACATCGTGGCGTCCTGGGCGGTGGCCTCCAGCAGGGAGCCGATGACCAGCAGCACGGCGTAGCCCACCATCATGCGGCGCTGGGGGAAGTGCTGGGCGAACTGGACCGCCAGGATCGTGCCGGTGGCGTAGGCGGCATTGCCGAGTCCACCCCCGAGGCTGAACTCCTGCGCGCTGATGTGCAGGTGCTGGGTGATCGTCGGCGCGAGCGGACCCAGGGCAGCTGACAGCGCCAGGTACGGAATCAGCGCGAACATGACCATGGCGGCCACCGCGGGGTAGCGGCCGGCGAGTGGGCCCTGACGCATCAGCGGTCTCCCTTTCAGACGGACGAAGTGGGGTGAGGGGCTAACTCTGCGGCGCACAGCTCCAGACGTCGAGCGCACATCCGCAGGCCCCCTGCCGAACCCAGCTTACCGGAGGGAGCCTCCACTCAGCCCCCAGATACATCAGTCTGTGATGTAAAACACGCTAGACCGGCGTGGTGACCGGGCGCTCGGCGCGGCTGAAGTGCAGCGCCGGGTCCTCGACCGGACCGTCGATCAGGCGCTTGCGGTCGGTGGCGTAGCTCATCGACACCGTCCACGGTTCCCGCGTGGCCTGCTTGGGGAACTGGGCCACGGCGCGCTGGACGTAGCCGGCCGAGAAGTCGAGCAGCGGCCGCAGCTCCAGCGCGTCGTCCCGCTCGGGCTCGGGGGTGAGAATGTCATAGCCGGTGGCGTCCATGTACGCGAGGATCCGGCCCAGGTGCTCACACACCAGGTCGACCTTGAGCGTCCAGGAGGCGTTGGTGTAGCCGATGGAGAAGGCGAAATTGGGGATGCCGCTGAGCATCATTGCCTTGTAGGCGACGCTCTGGGACAGGTCGGCGGGCACCGAGTCGACGCTCAGCTCCACCCCGCCGAACAGGAACACGTTGAGGCCGGTGGCCGAGATGACGATGTCGGCGGGCAGGAACGCCCCCGAGCTCAGCTTGATGCCGTCTGACGCAAACCGCTCGACCCGGTCGGTCACGATCGATGCGCTGCCCTGACGCAGGGCCTTGAACAGGTCGCCGTTGGGGACGACGCAGAGCCGCTGGTCCCACGGGTCATAGCTGGGGTTGAAGTGCACGTCGACGGGAAAGTCGTCGGGCAGCTGGGCCTTGGTCTGGGCCCGGATGACCCGGCGCATCAGCTTGGGGTGCTTCTGGCACAGGTTGTAGAAGACCGCCTGGCGCCGGATGTTGACGCCGCGGGCGATGCGGAAGGCCCGCTGCTCGGACATCACCTTCTTCAGGCCGGCGATGATCGGATCCTCCGAGGGCAGGCTGATCACGTACGTCGGCGAGCGCTGGAGCATGGTCACGCTCTGGGCCGTCTCGGCCAGCGCGGGAATCAGGGTCATCGCCGTGGCGCCCGAGCCGATCACCACGATGCGCTTGTCGGACCAGTCGAGGTCCTCGGGCCACTGCTGGGGGTGGATGACCTGGCCGGCGAAGTCCGCGAGTCCCGGGAAGTCGGGCATGAACCCGCCGTCGTAGTTGTAGTAGCCGGTGGCGGCGAACAGCACCGCGCAGGTGACCTCGGACTCCGCGCCGTCGCGATTGCGGATCCGGACGGTCCACTGCGCCTCGGTCGAGGAGAAGTCGGCGGAGATCACCCGGTAGCCGAAGTGGATCTGCTCCTCCAGCCGGTAGTCGGCCACCGTCTCGCGCAGGTAGGCGAGGATGTCGGCGGCGGGCGCGATCACCTTCTCGCGCGTCCACGGCTTGAACGCGTAGCCGAAGGTCTGCAGGTCCGAGTCCGAGCGGATGCCGGGGTAGCGGAACAGGTCCCAGGTGCCGCCGATCGACTCGCGTGACTCGAGGATGGCGAAGCTCTTGGTCGGCTGCTCGCGGCGCAGGTGAGCGCCGGCGCCGATCCCCGAGATGCCGGCTCCGATGATGAGCACGTCGACGTGGGCGGGTGGGGTCATGTCATCACCTGTTCTCTGAGCCGTGCGTGGTTGAAGTCCTCGACCAGTGAGCGCACGGTCTCCTGGGAGTCCGAGCGGTTCGTGCCGAGGAAGCCGGTGGGGCCGCGCTTGATCCAGCCGGTGACATAGGTACCCGCCAGCGGCCTCCCGCTATCGGGATCGACCACGCGACCCAGCACGCTCGGCACGGTGTGGGTGACCGGATCGAAGGGCAGGCCCGGCACCGGCCGCCCGGCATACCCGACCGACGTCAGCGCCAGCCCGGCCTCGATCACGTCTTCGAGTGGCTGGTCTGGGGGACCAGCCACCGCCGGCGCGCGGGTGAACCGCACCCCGGTCATCCGCCCCCCGACGCCGAGCACCCGCTCGGGCGCCACGCCGAACTCCAGCCGCACCCGCCGCCGTCCCGCGCGCACCGACGCGGGCAGTTGGGCGACCCAGGCGAGCTTGGAGCCGGCCACCTCCAGCGCAGGGTCCCACACCAGCTCCACGCCCGGCGCGCTGGCCAGGCCAAGCAGCTCGGGCAGGGTGAAGGCGGCGTCGTGGGGGCCACGGCGGCTGGTCACCACGACCTCCTCGACCTGGCTCGCGCTCAGCGCCCGGAGCGCGGCGGGCGCGATGTCGGTCTCGGCCAGCCGGTCGGGGTCGGTGCTGAGCATGCGCGCCACGTCGAGGCCGACGTTGCCGTTGCCGATGACGATCGCCCGCTGACTCGACAGGTCAAAGCCGGCCTCACGCGCGTCGGGGTGGCCGTTGTACCAGGCCACGAAGGCGGTGGCTGAGGCCACCCCGGCGAGCTCCACGCCCGGGATGTCCAGACGGCGGTCCGCGGCCGCCCCGACCGCGTAGATCACCGCGTCAAAGCGCTCGAGCAGCTGCTCGCGCGTGATGTCGACGCCGACCTCGGTCCCGAGCGCGAAGGCCAAGCCGCGCGCGCGACGGATCTGCTCGAACTGGCTGGAGATCCGTCGCGTGCGGCGATGATCGGGCGCCACGCCGAAGCGGGCCAGTCCGTAGGGCTCCGACAGCCGCTCGAAGATCGTCACCTCGGCGCCCGGGATGGTCAGCACCTCGTCGGCGGCGTAGAGCCCCGAGGGTCCGGAGCCGACGACCGCTACCCGCAGCGGACGATCGTGGCGGCGCACCTGGAGCCGGGCCGGGGGCGGGGCGAGGAGCGGCCGGACGTGGCCGGCCCCATGGCCGGCCGCACGCCGCTGCTCGTGGAAGATCCGGTTGATGTCGAGGAACGGGAGCTCCGCCTCGCTCAGGGCGCGCGCCGGTTTGATCGCCTGGACGGGACAGGCGGACACGCAGGCCCCGCAGTCCACGCAGGTGACCGGGTCGATGTGCAGCATCTCGGCCGCCAGGAACTCGGGATCATCCGGCGTCGGCTGGATGCAGTTGACCGGGCATGCATAGGTGCACGACGCATCGCTGCAGCACGACTGGGTGATGACGTGGGGCATGCCCGGCTCGGTCAGGCGCGACTAGGCGAACAGCTGCGCGGTGCGGTCCGGCTCGCCGCGGAAGCGGGAGGGATCGCCGTAGATGCCCAGGCGCTTCCACATGCGCCGGCCCGCGCGGGTCATCAGCCCGGTCTCCTCACACAACCGCCGCATGTCGGCGAAGTAGAAGGCGGTGATCTCGTCGCGCTTGGTGCCGCGCTTGAGCGCCTCGTTGTAGACCGCGCGCGGCATCCCGAGATCCGCGTAGAGCTTGTAGGGCGGGCGCATGATCTCATCACACAGCCAGGCCATGATCACCGGGAAGGCGACGGCCAGCAGCGCTTGGGTGACGCGCGACTGGCGGGGGAGGTGAAAGCGCAGGAACGCATCGGCGAAGGAGATGTGCCGCGCCTCCTCGGCGATGTGGATCTGCATCACCCGCTGCATCGTCGGCTGCATGGGACGGCCGGTCCGCATCAGCGACTTCTGGTAGTGGTCGATCGGCTCCTCGCCACCCAGGATCCCGATCATGAACACCAGCGGCGTGTAGCCGCCGAAGAAGGCCGCGAGCGGCATGAGCAGGCGGAAGTGGGGCCGGGGCCCGGGGACGTCCTCGCCGATGCGGTTCACCAGCTCCTGGAACATCTGGATGTGGTTGCACTCCTCGGTCATCTCGTGCATGCAGTAGCGGAACTCGGGTGAGCCGTTAGGCAGCTCCATCGCGTAGTGCATGAGGCCGCGGATGAGCACGCTCTCAAAGGCGGCTCCGACCTTGATCGCGTTGGCTACGCGACGGCGGCCGATCTCCACCTGCATCTCCAGGGGCTGGGCCTGGTACCAGGGGTGGGCGCCGAGTGAGTCGACCTCGGGGTCGAGCACCCAGCGCGAGTCGTGGGGATCGACGGCCAGCTCGGGGGAATCCCAGTCGATGTCCTCGTAGGGATCGAAGTGCACGTGCACCGAACCCTCGGAGAGGACGCCCAGCATCTCGCGATAGTCCTCGCTGAGACGGCCGGCTCGCTGCTCCATCAAAGCGCTCATGTCAGCTTCTCCTGTTCACACGCTGTACGGGTTCTGCACTGCACTACCTACGGCGATGTTACAACGAAGCTACGCGCCTGTGACAAACTTTGTCGTTCCCCGGGCGCTCCTCGTGCTCGATCGAGGCGACCATCGCGTTGGTTTCCCACCCATAGGTCGCTAATGCAGTTTCTATACTTACGTTATGTAAGCGCGCATGTGTGGGCACAGCGAAGGAGGCATTCGTCATGCGTGAATTTGGGGAAGGGTCGGTGGCGGGCGGGACTCCCGACGCGGCCGACAGCCATTTCGATCACCTCACCTGGGAGCGCACGATGCGCCACCAGCGCATCGCCAGCCGCCTGCTCGCCGTCATCCTCGCCGCCCTGGTCGCCCGGATCGTCGCCGGCGGTGCCGGCTCAGGCGTCGTGCTCGTGACGGTGGTGTTCGCCGTGCTGCTGCTCGGCTCGTTGCTGCTGACCCGTTACGGCGTGGCCGCCGAACCCCCGGACGACGCTCCGGGGGTCTGACGGGTTCTCCTCGTGCGCCCTACAGGCCCATCGTGCGGCCGATGAGCTCCTTCATGATCTCGTTGGTGCCGGCGTAGATCCGGTTCAGGCGGGCGTCGATCCACGCCTTGGAGATCGGATAGTCCTCGGTGTAGCCGTTGCCGCCGTGCAGCTGCAGGCCCTTGTCGCAGACCTCGCCGACCAGGTCGGTGCACCACCACTTGGCCATGGCGGCCTCGGCCACGGTGACCTCGCCGCGGGACTGGCGGTCGATGAGGGAGTCGATGAACGTACGGGTGATGGTGACCTTGGTCTGCAGCTCGGCCAGCACGAAGCGTGAGTTCTGGAAGCTGCCGATCGGCCGACCGAACGCCGTGCGCTGCTTGACGTAGTCGAGGGTGATCTCCAGGGCCTGCTCGGCGCCGGCGGTGGAGGAGATGGCCAGGCTGAGGCGCTCGGGCACGAGCTTGTCCATCATCTGGTAGAAGCCGGTGCCCTCCTCACCGAGCAGGTTCTCCACCGGGACCCGGCAGTCGGAGAAGAACAGCTCGGCCGTATCGGAGGCATGCTGGCCGATCTTGGCGATCTTGCGCCCGCGGCTGAAGCCGGGCGTGTCGGTGTCCACCAGGATCAGGGAGATGCCGCCGTGGCCGCCCTCGGGGTCGGTCTTCACCGCGGTGAGGACCTGGTTGGCGTTGATGCCGTTGGTGATGAACGTCTTGGCGCCGTTGATGACGTAGTAGTCGCCGTCGCGCTCGGCCCGGGTGGTGATGCTGGCGAGGTCCGAACCGGTCCCCGGCTCGGTCATCCCGATGGCCAGGATGCTCTCGCCGCTGGCGATCTTGGGCAGCCAGCGCTGCTTCTGCTCCTCGGTCGCCGACTTGAGGATGTAGGGCAGGACGATGTCGGTGTGCAGCTGGGGGCCGGCGATGGCGTTGGCGACCATCGCGTAGGAGGCCTCCTCGGCGATCACGGCGTTGTAGCGGAAGTCGTCGACCTCGGGTCCGCCGTACTCCTCCGGGACCGCCATGGCGAGGAAGCCGTGCTCGGCCATCTTGGTGAACAGGTCGCGCGGGACGATGCCCGCCGCCTCCCAGTCGGCGTAGTGGGGCACGACCTCGCGCTGGAGGAAGGTGGCGAAGCTCTTGCGGTAGGCGTTGTGCTCGCGCTCGAAGATCGGACGCTTGGGTGCGGGCGGGGCGGCGGTGGTTGCCATGATGGCGCTATCTCCCTTGTGACTGACTTCCGTCTGCTGCGTTACAGACTATCGGGATCTGTAACTCTGTACAGCCCATGAAGACCCGAGAACGCATTCTCGCCAGCGCGATCGATCAGATCACCGACTTCGGCGTGCGCCGGTTCACCGTCGACGATCTGGCCCGGCGGGTCGGTCTCTCGCGGGTGACCATCTATCGGCACTTCCCGAGCAAGGATGAAGTGCTCCAGGCGGCGCTGCTGCAGGAGCTACGCAGCTTCATGGCCGACGTCGACGCCGCCGTCGCGCGCTATGACACGCGTGAGCAGCGGGTGGTGGAGGGCTTTGTCTTCTCAGTCAGCGCCCTGCGCCAGCACCGTGCGCTCGGGCGGCTGTTGAAGACCGAGCCGGAGATCATGCTGCCGCTGCTGACCACCAACGGCGGACCGGTGCTCGCCACCGGCCGGGAGTTCATCGCCAAGCTGGCCGACGACGACGTGCTCGCCGAGACGATCGCCCGGCTGGTCATGTCGCTCGTGCTGACCCCCGCCTCGGTGACACCACTGGAGACCGAGGCGGAACTACGGACCTTCGCGACGCGCTACATCGCCGCGATGGTGCGCGTCAGCTCAGATCCGGTTGCGCTCGATCAGCTTGCGGCCGATCACCATGCGCTGGATCTCTGAGGTGCCCTCGCCGATGAGCAGCAGCGGGACGTCGCGGTAGAGCCGCTCGATCTCTGAGCCCTTGGCGTAGGCGATGCCGCCGTGGATGCGGAAGGACTGCTCCACGCAGAAGTGACCCGCCTCGGAGGCGAACAGCTTGGCCATGCCGGCCTCGACGTCCGAGCGCACCCCGGCGTCCTTCATCCGGGCGGCCCGGTACACGAGCAGCTTGGCCGCGTCGATCTGGGTCGCCATGTCCGCCAGCTTGAACTGGATTGCCTCGTGCTCGGCGATCTGCTTGCCGAAGGTCTCGCGCTCCTGGGCGTACTTGATGCCGAGCTCAAAGGCGCGCCGGCCGATGCCCAGGCCGCGCGCGGCGACGTTGACGCGACCGAGCTCCAGCGCGTCCATCATCTGGGAGAAGCCCCGGCCCAGGCCGGCCTCCTCGCCGCCGAGGATGTCGTCGGCGCTGCGCTGGTAGTTCTTGAAGAACAGCTCGGTGGTCTCGACGCCCTTGTAGCCCATCTTCTTGAACTGCGGCGGCACCGTCAGACCTGCGTAGTCGCCGGTCTGGACCGACACACCGGGCTCCTTCTCGACGATGAAGCAGGTCATGCCGTGGTGGGCGGGGGAGGCCTCGGTGTCGGTCTTGACGAGCAAGAAGACCAGGCTCGAGCGCAGACCGTTGGTGACCCACATCTTCGAGCCGGTGATCGAGTAGCCGCCGTCGTCCTGCTTGGTGGCCACGGTCTTCATGCCGGTCAGGTCAGAGCCACCGCTGGGCTCGGTCATCGAGAAGGCGGCGCGGATCTCCCCGGTCGCCATGCGCGGCAGGTACTTGTCCTTCTGCGCCTCGGTGCCGAACTTCATCAGCAGGTAGGAGCCGATGAAGTGGGTGTTGACGATGCCCGAGATGGAGATCCACCCGCGTGAGAGCTCCTCACAGATCAACGTGTAGGTGGTGAGATCGAGACCCATCCCGCCGTACTCCTCGGGGATGGTCACCCCGAACAGGCCGAGCTCCTTCATCTGCTCGACGATCGGCTCGGGGTAGGAGTCCGTCTCGTCGTAGAACTCGGCGTTGGGGATGATCTCCTCGTCCGCGAACGTGTGGACCATCTTGACGATCTGCTGCTGCTCCTTGGTGAGCTCCGGAAAGGTGAAGGCGTTCTTGGCGCTCTTCCGGCTGGCAATGGCGGTCATGGGGTTCGGTCTCCTCGGTTATTGCCCGGCGTCGTCGTGCGCATCATCGTCTTGGGGTGCTGCATCCGGCTCACCCGCGGCTTCAGGTTCAGCCTCGGGGGCCTCGAGTTCATCCGCCTCGGGCCCGGTCAGGGCCTCGGGCTCCGGCGCGGTTGCGTCCGTCGCGACGTCTGCGGGCTCAGGGGCCGGGGCGATGCTGTCCTCGACCACCGTCGCCTCGGCGTCCGCTTCGGCCTCGGCCTCCTCCACGCCGGCGCCGACCAGCACCGGCTCGGGGAACAGCGCCTCGGCCATCAGCTCACAGATCTCCTTGACCGCGAACTTGTCCTCGTTGCCCGAGGATTTCACCGCGTCGGTGAACATCGCCGCGTCCTTGGGGCAGGCGACCACGAAGTAATCGATGTCGCCGAGGTCGACCGCCTCCTGGATGCGGTTGTGGGAGGGCTTCTCCACCCCGGGGGCGTCGGGAATCCAGATCCGTCCGCCGCCGGCTCCGCAGCAGAAGCTGTTGTTGCGGTTGCGCGGCATCTCGATCAGCTCACAGCCGAGGTGCTCGAGCAGCTTGCGCGGCGCGTCGTACTCGCCGTTGTGGCGGCCCAGGTAACACGGGTCGTGGTAGGTGACCTTGTAGCCCAGCGGCCGCTCGGCCTTGAGCCGGCCCGACTCGAACAGCTCGAGCAGGAACGTCGTGTGGTGGGAGATATCGAACTCGCCACCCTTGAGCGGGTACTCGTTGCGGATGGTGTTGAGCGAGTGGGGGTCCGAGGTGACGATCCGCTTGAACTCGGTCTCCTTGATCTCCTCGATGTTCCCCTCGGCGAGGACCTCCCAGAGGCCCTCCTCGCCGATGCGCCGCACGTCGTTGCCGGCGTTCTTCTCCCCGTCGTACATGATCCCGAAGTCCACGTCGGCGGCCTTGTAGATCTTGGCGATGGTCTGGGAGACGCCCTGGGAGCGCGGGTCGAAGGAGGCGTAGTCACCGACGAACCAGAGCACGTCGACGGGCTCCTGTCGAGCGTCCTTGACCTCGAAGTCGAGGTCGTCGGTCCACTTGCCGCGGCGCTTCTTGTTCTCGCCGAAGGAGTTGCCGCTCTTGGTGATCGTGCGCAGCGTCTTGGACAGCTCCGAGGGCATCTCGCCCTCCTCGACCAGACGGCGGCGCAGCTGGTTGATGATCGGCGCCTGCTCGATCCCCACCGGGCAGGCCTCGACGCAGGCGTTGCACTGCATGCAGGCCCACACGGTGTCGGCGCGGATGCGGTCATCACAGACGATCGGCCCGTCGTGCTCGGCGGCCTCCTCGGACTCCTCGGTGAGCTGCTCCAGGCCGCCCTCGCCGTGGATCTCCTTGCCCGAGGCCATCAGCGCGCCGAGCACGCCGCTGATCCCGTCGATCTCCTTGGAGTTGGCCGGCGCCGCGGCGTGGGCCTCCTCGCGCAGCTCCAGGATCACGTCACGGGGGGACAGCGGCTTGCCGGTGGCGTTGGCCGGGCAGGCCTCGTGACAGCGCCCGCACTTGGTGCACGCGTCGAGCTGGAGCAGGTGGATGGAGGAGATGTCGGCCAGCACGCCGTAGCCGGCGGGCTCCTCGGCCAGCGCCTCGGGGATCGGCCGCAGCCGCTTGCCGGCCAGCGGATCCGCGAAGGCCAGGGAGAAGTAGCTGGTCAGCATGTGGGTGGCCTTGGACCACGGGATCGCCGCGACCAGCCAGATCGCCACCAGGCCGTGGGCCCACCAGCAGATCATGTGCAGCGTGTCGAGCGCGGGGTGGGAGAGACCGGTGAACAGCTGGGCCAGCGCCCAGGTGACCGGGTCATAGCCCTGGCGGCCGGGATGGGTCGCCGCGATCCGGAAGGCCGCGAGCAGGAAGCCCGTGACCATCAGGTACAGCAGGCCGCCGACGAAGAACCAGTCGCCCCACTGATAGACCTTGCGGTCCTTCTGGGCCTGATCGTCGGGCGCGCGGTCCGGGCGCTGGTAGTCCAGGCGCTTGGGCTTGAGGACCGCGCGGCGGAACATCAGGTACAGCAGGCCGACGGTGAGCACCACCGCGCCGATGTCGACTCCGAGTGAGTACCACTCATAGAAGCCGTTCTGGAAGTAGGAGACCCCGAACAGCGGGCTGAGGAAATCGGTGTCGATCGCCAGGATCGTGGTGGCGGCGAACAGCGCCAGCCACCCGTAGAACACGCCGGCGTGGGCGATGCCCGCGGCGCGGGCGCGCTTGCCGATCGTCCGGTGCTCGGCCGCCAGGGCCAGCCCGGCGGTCAGGCGCCCGGGGACGTCACGCCACTTCGGCAACCCGGCCCGGTTCGTCGACCTGCGATAGCGCAGCACGGGGCGCGAGACCCCGTAGAAGAAGACGAACACCGACGAGACCGCGAGCACGTACCAGATCACGCGCAGCCAGATCGGGAATCCGGTGAAGGTCTGACGCGTCAGACCCTCCCGGATGAGTTTCTCGGTCGCCGGGCCGATGGTTGCCAGAAGTGGCGTCATCGGTCTAGAACTCGTCCGCCAGGGCCTCGACGACGTCCTCGAGATCGACGTTCGCGCCGTACTGGGCGACGCCGAAGATGGGCGCGTTGGGATCGGTGTTGACCGCGATGATCGTGTCCGCCTTGCGCATGCCGATGAGGTGCTGGACGGCACCGGACACGCCGAGGGCGAGGTAGACCTTCGGGGTCACCGTCTTGCCGGACTGGCCGACCTGACGTGAGGAGGGCATGACCCCGGCGTCCACCAGCGGACGCGAGGAGACCAGCGTGGCGCCGATCTTCTCCGCCAGCTCATAGAACGGCTCGGTGTCGGACTCGTCCTCCACGCCGGTGCCCCGCCCGATGGCCAGGAGGAAGTCCGACTTGGTGATGTCGACATCGCCGACCTCGGGATCCTCGAAGCCGACGTGCTGGGACTTGACCGCTGAGGCGTCCACCGGCGTGCCCTCACGGACGCTGGCCGAGCCACCGCCCGCCTCAGCCGCGCTGAACGCACCGGGCCGGATCATCACGAAGACGGTGTCCTTGCCCGGGAACTCCAGGGTCTGGATGAACTTGTCTCCGTAGATGCCGCGCGTCACCTTCAGCGAGCCGTCCCAGGACAGGCCGGCCACGTCGGAGGCGAACCCGGTGTCCTTGACCGCCGCCACCGCCGCGCCGAAGGCGAAGGAGTCGATGGTGTGACCGGCCAGGACGACTGAGGGGGAGAGCTCGTCGATGAGCGCCTCGACGGCCTTGGCGGTGACGTGGGGCTCGAACTGCTCGACCGGTGAGGCGATCGTGATGACCTCCTCGACCCCGGCCGCGTTGAGCTGGGAGGCCAGCGACGCATCGCCGCCGATCAGCGCGACCTTGACCGGCCCCGCTCCGCTGATCTCGCCCGCGGCGGTGATCAGCTCAAAACTCACATCGCGCAGAGCGCCCCGACGGGCCTCCGCGATGACCAGTACGCCGCTCATGAACCCACCTTCGACTTGATGATCTGTGCAATCTGTGACGCCACCGAGGCGCCGTCGCCCTCCAGGATCTGGGCGCCGCCGGTCTCCGGCGGGGTGGCCAGCGACACCAGCTGCGCCGAGCCGGCGGCCAGCGCGTCCTCGTCGAGACCGAGCTCGGCGATCGTCGTCTCGTCGCGCGGCTTGGAGCCGGCCTGGCGAATGCCGCGCAGGTTGGCGTAGCGCGGCTCGTTGATGCCCGACTGAACCGCCAGCAGCGCCGGCGTGGACAGCTTGATCTTCTCCAGCAGACCGCCCTCGAGCTCACGCGCGACGGTCAGCTCGCCGCCGGCGTACTCGATCGAGCTCACCACGGCGACGTGGGCGAGGTCGAGCAGTGCGGCCAGCGCCGTGCCGGTACCGGCCGACAGGCCGTCCGAGGTCTGGGTACCGCAGAGGATGAGGTCGGGGCCCTCGGACTCGATCGCCTTGGCGATGACCTTGGCGGTGGTGATGGCGTCCAGCTTCTCGCCCTCATCCTCGACGTTGACCTGGATGGCGCGGTCCGCGCCCATGGCCAGCGCGGTGAGCAGGCCGTCCTCGATCTCATCGCCGCCGATGCTCAGCACGACCACCTCGCCGTCCTCGGCCTCCTTGAGCTCGAGCGCCGCTTCGATGGCGAAGCGGTCCCACTCGTTGACGTCCCATTCTAACGAGGACTGGTCGACCTGGTTGCCCTGGATCTTGGCGGACTCATCAGGCGAGCCGGCCACCTTTATCGGCACAACAATTTTCATGGTCTCTCCAACGGTTCACGAACATTTCAGCCGTTCACGGATGAGAACATCATCGACGCGACCCGGCATGCATTTTCGACAATATATGATCCGGCAAATCAAATGACGTCTGGTGAAATCAAACTCACGATGTCCTCCCCGGAGTTGGATCGAACGGTACCGGCTGGCCCGGGGGCTCCGCGTCGTCTGCGCGCCCCGGTCGAGCGCGAGCGTCGCCAGCTGTCGGAGGAGGTGGCCAGCTATGTGCGCGAGCTGATCATCTCCGGGCAGGTGCGCCCGGGCGAGTTCCTCCGCCTCGAGCCGATCGCCGAGGCACTCGGCGTCTCCAATACGCCCGTGCGCGAGGGCCTGCTCGCCCTGCGCAGCGAGGCGTTCGTCCGACTCATCCCGCGCCGCGGCTTCGTGGTCGAGGGCTTCTCCCGCCAGGACATCCTCGACCTGTTCATGGTCCAGGCCCAGCTGGCCGGCGAGCTGGCGGCCCGGACGGCCGCCCGGATCACGCCCGAGCAGTTCACCGAACTCCAGGAGATCGATGACGCCCACCAGCAGGCCATCGCGGTCGGCGACCGGGAGGGCATCGCCTACTTCGGCCACTCCTTCCATCGCGCGGTCAACCTCGCCGCCGACTCACCGCGCCTGGCCAACCTGCTCGGCTCCGTCGTGCGTCACCTCCCCAACCGCTTCTACACCGAGATCGACGGCCAGATCAACTCGATCAAGGACAACCATCCCCTGCTGCTCGACGCCTTCGAGGCCCACGACCCCGACGCCGCGCGCCGGCTCATGGCCCAGCACATCCTCGACGCCGGCGAGCATCTCGTCGAGAGCCTGGAGAAGCGTGGCCTGTGGGGCCACGCCTAAGCAGCTCTCCCCCGGCCCTCAGTGCAGGCCCGGCACGATGAGCGGCTTCATCTCGGCCATGCTCGCCGAGGCCTCCAGCGCCTCGCGGACCTGGGAGAGCGGGTACTGGCGCCCGAACATCGCGTCCCAGTCGAAGCGGTCGCGGTGGGCGGACATGAACTGCAGGGCCTTCCAGTACGCGTCGATCTCCGCGCCCATGGAGCCGCGGATGTGCAGGCCCTTGGTGACGATGCGCGGGACGTCGATCGCCTGGGTGCCCCCGCCGAGCGTGCCGACGATGACGTAGCGACCTGAGGGGGCGAGCAGGTCGACGCCCTCGGCAGCGGCGCCGCGGGCGCCCGAGGCCTCGAGCATGATGCTGGGTCCCCGCCGTCCCGTGATCGACAGCACCGCCTCGCGACGGGCCTCCGGCGTGGGGTGCGCCTCGACCGAGACGACGTCGGTGGCGCCCCACGCGCGCGCGAGATCCAGACGGGCGTCGGGACCGCCGATGACGATCAGCTGGCGCGGCGAGTGCGTCGCGCACACCGCGGTGGCGAACAGGCCCACCGGACCCGCGCCCTGGATGACCACCGAATCGAGGAAGTCAAAGCGCCCGATCTGCTCGACGGCGGCCACCACCGTGCGCAGGGCGCAGCTCGCCGCCGACGCCCAGGCGCTGTCGATCTCGTCGGGGACCTTGACGCGACCCGACCCGGCGGAGATGTACCCCAGCTCGGCGAAGGAGCCGGTGAAGTGCGGGGCCACAGAGCAGTCCTCGAGCAGACCGATGCGCCGGTGGGGGCAGCGGGCGGGCTCGCGCGCGACCGTGCACTCATAGCAGTGCCCACACGTGGGGAAGGCCCAGACCACGCGGTCCCCGATCGCCAGTGGGTCGCCCACGGAGTCGACCTCGGCACCGGCCCCGATCGCCGCCACCCGGCCGACCATCTCGTGACCGAGGATCACCGGCAGGTGCATGCCCAGGCCGTCGAGGCCACCTTCCCAGGCGTGGACGTCGGTGCCGCACACCGAGCACATCTCCATCTCGACCACCAGCCCGCCGGGCTCGGGGGTGGGGGCGGGGAACTCCCGGATCTCGAAGTCGGCGCCGTACGCGCTGAGCACCGCCGCCTGACCGCTCTCTCGCATCTTCACTCCTCTCGCTTCGGCCTCATCGTGACGTGCTTTCCGAAGACTTCGCTCACAGTAGACGACCTTCGTCGACTTCGGTCGACCGTGGTGTGGTACGGTCTGCGAAGGAGCGCGGTGAGGGATCGCGCAGGAGCCAAGACCGGACTCGAGCACTCGAGTTCGGCTGTGTTTAACAAGGAGAGTTCGTGGTCCAGTTGACTGACAGACGCGGCCTGGCGCCGGGAGACCCGGCGATGATCAACGCCCGCATCGAGCGCTTGCCGGGTATCCCCCTGGCCTTCGCGGCGCGCGCCATGCTGGCGCTGCTGTACTTCTTCGCCTTCTACGACATCACCGTCATCGGCGTGGCCCTGCCCACGGTGGCGACCCAGTTCCACCTCGGCACCTCGGGCCTCAACCTGCCGGTGACCCTCAACCTCGTCGGCTACGTCGTCGGGGCCTACGTGTTCTCGATCGCCGCCGACAAGCTCGGGCGTCGCGGCGCCCTCGCGATCACCCTGTCGGTGCTCGCCCTCGGTGCGCTGCTCACCGCGTTCTCCTGGGATCTCGTGTCCCTGTCGATCTTCCGCCTTATCGTCGGTCTCGGTACCGGCTCGCTGATCGCCATCGGCGCGACGTATGCCTCCGAGCTCGTCCCCGCCGCCCGCCGCGGTCGCCTGACCCAGTTCAACATGGTCATGGCCGGCATCGGCCTCGGCGCCGCGCCGTGGATCGCCCGGCCGCTGATGGACAACAGCACCGACGGCTGGCGCATCCTGCTCGGCCTCGGCACGCTGGCCTTCGTCTCCATCGGCCTGCTGCGCTGGTTCCCCGAGTCCCCCCGCTGGCTGGCCGCCAAGGGCCGCACCAGCGAGGCCGACGCGGTGATGAGCTCGCTCGAGGCTCGCTTCGGCGACACCCTGGTGCCGGTCGACGTCGCCTCGGTGGAGACCGGGCAGCCGGCGCTGGCCAAGAGCAAGCTGCCGATCCTCGACCTGCTGCGCCCGCCCTACCTCAACCGCATGCTCGTGGTGGTCGGCTTCTGGCTGGCCTGGTACTTCGCCAGCTACGCGGTGCTCGGCTATGAGCCCACCCTGCTCGGCCGTGAGGGGCTGTCAGAGCCCAACAGCCAGCTGTTCACCGCGATCGGGGACAGCGCGTTCCCGATCGGGGCGATCCTCACCTACTGCTTCATCGACAAGGTCGACCGCCGTTACGCGGTGGCGGGGATCACCGCGCTGTTCACCCTGGCGCTGGTGTTCTTCGGGATCGGCGGCTCCAACACGCTGATCACCATCGCCGCGATCCTGTTCGCCCTGACCATCGTGCCGGGTGCGGCCGCGGGCTACACCTACACCTCGGAGATCTTCCCCACCAACGCCCGCGCCTCGGCGATGGCGATGGGGGATGGCTTCGGGCACATCGGTGGGGTGTTCGCGCCGACCATCGCGCTCGCCGCGCTGGCCAGCTGGGGCGCCCACGGGACGTTCTGGCTGCTGGCGGGGCTCGGCTTCATCGGCTTCGTGATCATCAGCCTGGGTGCCCGCAGTGCCACCACAGGCCGCGAGCTCGGTGAAGAGGACCTCGCGCCGACGGACAGCCCGGTTGAGGTGGCTCCGGTCAGCACGCCGGTCTCGGCCGGGGTGACCGCGGGGCTGTGAGCCCGCCCGTGTCAGCCCCCGGCCCCCTGGCGGGCCTTCGCGTCCTCGACGTCAGCGAAGGCATCGCCGGCCCCTACGCGACCTCCCTGCTGGGCGACCTTGGCGCTGATGTCGTCAAGGTCGAACGGCCGGAGGGCGACTGGGGCCGGTCCGCCGGCCGGTCCCTCGGTGAGGGGCTGGGGGCGATGTACGTGGCAATGAACCGCAACAAGCGGGTGGTCACCCTCGACCTCAAGCAGCCGGCCGGCCTCGAGGTGGTTCACCGGCTGCTGGCCGACAGCGACGTCATGGTCTCCAACGCACGACCCGGCGCGATGGCCCGCCTCGGCCTCGGCTACGAGGACTGCCGCGCGCTGTCGCCCGGGCTCGTCTACTGCGAGATCTCCGCCTTCGACACGCGCGGCCCTTACGCCACCGTGGGCGGCAACGACACCGGGCTCCAGGCGATCAGCGGCTTCATGAGCCTCAACGGCGACCCGGGCTCTGAGCCGATGCGGTCGGGGATCCCCGTGGTCGACATGACCGCGGCCCTGTTCGTCTCCCAGGCGGTGCTCGCCGCGCTGCACGCCCCCGAGGATTCCCCCGCCCGCCATGTCGAGATCAGCCTGCTCGGGGCGGCGGCGGCCCTGCAGACCCTCGCCTTCACCGAGTTCCTCAACTCGGGCGAGACACCGGTCCGTCACGGCAATCAGAACCCGTTCATCTCCCCGGCGGGGACCTTCCCCGGCGGCGACGGCAACTACTTCACCGTCGCCTGTCTCAAGGAGAGCCACTGGCGTGAGCTGTGCGCGGTCATCGGCCGCCCCGATCTGTGTGAGGACATGCGCTTTGCCGGCAACCCGCGACGGGTCGCCAACCGCGCCGAGCTCAACGCGATCCTCGATGAGGTGTTCTCCCACCGTCCCGCGCACGAGTGGGTCGACCTGCTGCGCGAGCACAAGCTGCTCTGCGCGATCGTCAACGACCTCCAGGCGGTGATGGACGACCCCGGACTCGGGCCCACCCTGCCGCTGGTCGACGCCGGGGACGACGGGGAGGACGGGGAGCTGCGCACCCTGGGGCACCCCGCGCGCTTCGGCGGCGACTTCCCCGCCGCGGCGATCCCCCCGACCCCCAACGGCTCCCATACCGCCGAGATCCTCGCCGAGTCTGGGTACAGCGACGCCGAGATCGCCGCACTGCTGGAGATGGGCGCTGCCCAAGCCCCAGCCCCACAGGCTGGGGCGCAGAAGCCCCACCCGACCACGACCGCCCGGAGGGCAGCATGAGTGAACTGATCATCGATGACCGAGACCTGTCCCGCTGGATCATCTTCAACCGGCCGGCCGAGCTGAACACCCTGAAGCTGGATGACCTCCACGCCGCCCGGGCGGCGGTGACCGAGGCGGCCGCCGCGGGGCGCACCATCGTCTTCTCCGGCGCCGGCGAGCGCGCCTTCAGCGCCGGGATGAACCTCGACCTGTTCGCCGGCCTGGTCGCGGATCCGTCGCGGACCCGCACCGAGATCGGCGCGGTGCGCGAGCTGATCGATGCCGTGCGCCGGGCCGAGACGGTGACCATCGCGGCGATCAACGGCCACTGCCTCGGTGGGGCCTTCGAGCTCGCCCTGGCGTGTGACTTCCGCTTCGCCCGCGCCGGCGTTCTGCTCGGGCTGCCGGAGATGAAGCTCGGCCTGCCCTGCATCCTCGATTCCGCGCTGCTCGCCCAGTACGTCGGGATGGGGCTGGCCAAGGAGATGATGCTGACCGGGCGCATGTACCCGGCCGAGCGGCTCGCCGCCTACGGCGCGGTCAGCGTGCTCGACGACGCCGAGGCGCTCGATGACGCGGTGCAGGAGCTGGTGGAGGAGTTCGGCGGAGTCTCACGCGTGGGCATCGCCTCCCAGAAGCGCCTGTTCGAGGCCTGGCAGAACCAGACGCTCGACGCGTTCAACGACACCAGCCTCGACGAGATCGTCCGGGTGTTCAACGATGACGACACGCGCGAGCGGATCAGCGCCTACACCGACGCGCTGCGCGCGAGGTCCCGGTCGCGGTGAGCACACTCGTTATAAAGGAGCTGGTGGAGCCCGGAGAGCGCATCGGCACCAGCGACCGCGACAGCGTCCCGGTCTATGAGGAGATCCGCAACGCGATCATCAGCGGGGATCTCGCCCCCGGCACCCCGCTGGTGGAGGCCGGGCTGGCCAAGCAGTTCGGGATCAGCCGCAGCCCGATCCGCGAGGCGCTGGTGCGGCTCTCCTACGAGGGGCTGCTCGAGCGCCAGGGTCGCGCCATGACCGTCCGGGTGCTCCGCGCCGAGGACGTACTCGAGCTCTATGAGGTCCGCATCCCGCTCGAGCGCGCCGCCGCGCGTGCCGCAGCCGAGCGGCGCACCGACCTCGACCTCGGCCGCCTCGCCGCGATCACCGAGGAGATCGACGCGCTCGACCTCGACCAGATCGACCAGCGCTCCCGCCTCGCCCACGCCTTCCACTTCGTCATCTGGCAGGCCACCCACAACGCCATCCTGGCCGAGACCCTCGAGCACATCCACGTGCGCGTGATGGGCCTGTCCTCGACGACGCTGCACTCGGCCGAACGCTGGCGCGTGTTCCTCGAGGAGTGCCACACCATCTTCGCCGCGATCCGCGACCGCGACGTCGAGCTGGCCGGTGACACCGCCGAGCGCCAGATGGTCAACGCCCGCGAGGCCCGCGTGAAGATCTACAGCGCCAACCCCGGCAAGCTGCCCGACCGCTACCCCGTCGGTCGCTGAACCCCGCCGGCTCGACTGAGCCGGTCACCCCAAGCGAGAGGAGAGCACCATGTCCGCCACCCATGGCACACGTGTGCGCAGTTTCGACAAGCTCTACGTCGGCGGGCGCTGGCGCGAGCCATCCAGCGACGCGCTGATCCAGGTCACCTGCCCGATGACCGAGGAGGTCATCGCCACCGTCCCCGAGGCGATGGACGCCGACGTCGACGCCGCGGTCGCCGCGGCGCGTGAGGCCTTTGACCACGGCCCCTGGCCGCGCATGACCCCGGTGGAGCGCGCCGCGGTGCTCGACCGCTTCGCCGATGAGGTGTACGCCCGCATGGAGGAGTTCGCCGAGGTGTTCATGGAGGAGGTCGGCGCCAGCGATGCCTTCGCCGCCACCATCGGCGCGGCGGCGATGACCAAGATCCGCGACGCGACGACCTTCCACGAACGCTTCGCGCTGGAGACCGAGCAGTCGATCTCGGGTAACCGCGGCCTCATCACCCACGAGCCGGTCGGCGTCGTCGCCGCCATCATCCCCTGGAACGGACCGGTCACCACGACGTCGGGCAAACTCGCCCCCGCGCTGGCCGCCGGCTGCACGGTGGTGGTCAAGCCCGCGCCCGACGCGCCGCTGGGGCCGATGATCCTCGCCGAGGCGGCCGACGCCGCGGGCTTCCCCGAAGGCGTCATCTCGATCCTGCCCGCCGACCGCGCCGTCGGTGAGCACCTGGTCTCCCATCCCGGGGTCGACAAGGTCACCTTCACCGGCTCCACCGCCGCCGGGCGTCGCATCATGGCGATCTGCGGCGAGCGGATCGCCCGGGTGACCCTCGAGCTCGGCGGCAAGTCCGCGGCGATCATCGCCGACGACGGCGTGTCCTTCGACTTCGTCCCCGGCATGGTGATGGCGGGCATCGGCCACTCGGGCCAGGTGTGTGCCGCCCTCACCCGCATCCTCGTGCCCCGAGCCCGCCAGGCTGAGCTGATCGATGCGTTGACCGCGGCGATCTCCCAGCTGACCGTCGGTGATCCCCGTGAGGGCGCCGACCTCGGGCCGCTCATCGCCGAGCGCCAGCGCGAGCGCGTGGAGAGCTACATCGCCCTGGGTCGGGAGGAGGGCGCGCGCCTGGTCATCGGCGGCGGTCGTCCGGCCGGTCGCCAGCGCGGCTTCTACGTCGAGCCCACCGTGTTCGCTGACGTCTCCAACGACATGCGCATCGCCCAGGAGGAGATCTTCGGCCCGGTGCTGTGCGTGATCCCCTACGACAGCCTCGACGAGGCGGTCGACCTGGCCAACGCCTCGGACTACGGGCTGTCCGGCGCCGTGTACGCCGACGACGTCGCACTCGCCGAGTCGCTCGCCCGGCGGATCCGCACCGGTCAGGTGTCGATCAACACGTGGAGCCTGTGCCCGGGCACGCCCTTCGGCGGCTACAAGCAGTCGGGCATCGGTCGCGAGGGCGGCGTCGAAGGCTACGCGGGCTACCTGGAGACCAAGGTCATCCAGTTCGGCTGAGCCCGAGGTTGGCGACAATGGGGGAGATGAGCGAGTCGAACCTGAGCGGACTGGCGGCCCTGGAGAGCACCTGGGGTCCCGCCGGGGGCGCCGGGGGTGCCGCGGAGATGGGCATGACGGTGCGCGACCGGGTCACCCGCGAGCTGCGCCATCGCATCATCTTCGGCCGGCTCGCCGCCGGCGACCGCCTCGACCTCGACGCCCTGGCCCAGGAGTTCGGCACCAGCCGCACCCCGGTCCGCGAGGCGTGCCTGGAGCTGGCCAACGACAACCTGGTCCGGGTGGCGCCGCGCAGCGGCATCACCGTCCTGGGGATCACCGAGGATGACCTGCTCGACAACTTCGAGCTGATGACGTCACTGGCCGGGATGTCCGCCGCCTGGGCGGCTCAGCGCGCCACGCCGGAGGATCTCGAACGCATCCAGGCCCGCGCGGCCGCCGTGGTGGAGGCCGCCGCCGCGGGCGCCGACGTCGCCATCGCCAACGCCGCCTTCCATCGCAGCATCAACCAGGCGAGTCATTCGCCCCGCCTGCTCGCGCTCATCCGCCAAGCTGCCCGGCTGTTCCCCGACCAGTTCTACGACGTGGTGCCCGAGCAGCTGTCGGCCAGTCTCCAGGAGCACGCCGACCTCGTCGCCGCGATCGTGGCCCGCGATCCCGAGCGGGCCCGGTCGATGATGGAGACCCACTTCCACGACGCCTCCGAGCGCCTGCGCCAGCACCTCGCGGGCGGGGCCACCGTCGCGCTGCGCCCGGCTGCCTCGGCCTGAGCCCACTGAGCCCACCGAGCCCGAGGGTCGTGAAGGGCCTCTCGAATGAGCTCTGTCACACAGCATCTGATATATTAGATGTCAGATGGAGTAGGCAGGAACGGCACCCGAGGAACGAGGAGAACCATGTCCAAGCTCGAGATCTACAGCTACCTGAGCCCGGCCGCCAACGGCCAGTCGCTCGCCGACATCCAGGGCGCTGCCGCCACGGTGACCGGCCTCGACCGGGCGCTCATCGGCTACCACAGCTGGGGCCCGGACGGCCTCATCCTCTCCGGCCTGACGCTCGCGGCCAACCCCGACCTCAGCGTGCTCATCGCCCACCGTCCCGGGGTGATCGCCCCCACCGCCGCGGCCCGCATGCTCGGCACGCTCAGCCGCGCCTCCGACGGGCGCACCGACGTCCACGTGCTCGCCGGCGGTGCCCCCGGCGACCAGCTGCGGGAGGGCGACTACGTCGGCCACGACGACCGCTACCGCCGTGCGGCGGAGTACACCGACATCCTCCGCGAGATCTGGAGCGCCCAGGCGCCGGTGTCCCACGAGGGCGAGTTCTACAAGTTCGAGGACGCCCGGCCGCTCGACATGCCGGCCCAGGACGTGCGCATCCACATGGGCGGGGCCAGCGGCGCCGCGCTCGAGTTCGGCGCCTCCAAGGCCGACGTGTTCATGCTCTGGGGCGAGCCCCAGGACGAGGTCCGGGCCCGCATCACCGAGATCGAGGAGAAGGCCGCCGGCTATGGCCGCCCACGGCCGCGCATCAGCCTCAGCCTGCGCCTGTACCTCGGCGACACCGAGGCCGAGGCGTGGGACCTCGCCCGTTCGGAGCCGGCGTATGAGAAGTTCATCGCCAAGGGCGCCGAGGTCTCCACCCGCGTCCACGCCGAGGACGCCGGCCGCAACCGTCAGCTGGCGGTCGCCCAGAAGGGCGAGGTGCACGACGACTGCCTGTGGATGGGTCTGGTCGCCGCGATGAACGGTCTGGGCAACGCCTCCGGCCTGGTCGGTACCGAGGACCGGGTGATGCAGACCCTGGGCGCCTACCGCGAGCTGGGCGTCGACACCTTCCTCATCTCCGCCTTCGGCGGCGAGTGGGACAACTCCCTCGCCCCGATCGCCGACCGCATGCGCAGCGAGCTCGCCTAAAGCGGCCCTGAGAGCGCGTCATGACCACCGTCAAGCTGGACCAGAGCGCACCCGCCTTCGCGCGGGTGACGCTCACCCGCTCTGAACGTCGCAACGCGATCAACCCGCAGATGGCGGAGGAGTTCAGTGCCGCCGTCGCCGCGATCACCGCCGCCGGAACCCACGTCGCCCTGCTCGACGCGGAGGGCCCGGCGTTCTGCGCCGGGGCTGACCTCGGCGACCTCCAGGGGGGCGGCGACGCGCTGTACGCGATGCTCGAGACCCTGCTCAGCGCACCGATCCACTGGACCGCCGTGGTGTCGGGCGCGGTGCGGGGGGCCGGACTCAGCCTGCTCGCGGCATGCCCCCGGGTCCTGGCTGTCCCCGAGGCGACATTCGGGCTGCCGGAGCTGCCGCGGGGGTTCTTCCCCACCAGCGTCGTGGACGGGCTGGCGACGGTCATCGGAACCCGCTACGCCTATGAGCTGGCGTTCGGGGCCCAGGCGGTTGACGCCTACGCCGCAGAACGGATGGGGCTGGTGTCCGCCGTCATCTCCGACGCGGAGATCGACGCTCAGGCGCGGGTTGAACTTGGGCAATTGGCCGGATTCGACACCGACGCACTGCAGTTCGGCATCACGCGCTGGCAGGCCAGTACCCGCGGGCTGCTCGACTCAGACGCCCTCCGGGCGCAGTGACGCCAGCGCCAGCGCGGCGTGGTGCTCGGCGATCGCCTCGGGGCGATGGCGGCCGTTGGGGTGGAACCAGCGCAGCGGTGCGTTGGCCATCCCCAGCAGCGCCCGGGCGGTCAGCGTCGCGTCGATGTCTGACGCGACCTCGCCGCCGGCCTGGGCGCGTCTGATCAGCTGGAGCAGGAGACGCTCGTGGCGACGACGCTCGGCGACCAGGGCCTCCCACCAGGGCGCCACGGCCCGGACCACGCCGGACTCATCGGCGTAGAGCGACGACACGCCGCGCTGGGTGAGCACGTAGGTGACGTGTGCCACCACGAAGGTCCGGATGGCCGCCAGCTCGCCGGGTTCCGCCGCCTCCAGCGCCTCCCGCACGTGACGGTGCAGCTCGGCCTGGTTGGCCAACAGCACCCGGAAGAGCAGCTCCTCCTTGGACGCGAAGTAGTAGTAGAGGCTGCCCTTCTGCACGCCGATCGCGTCGGCCAGATCCTGGATGGTGGTCGCCTCATAGCCCTGGCGGGTGAACAGCGTCGCCGCCGCCGTGAGGATCTCCTCCCGACGGCGCTGTCCCTTCGCCCCGGTGCGGTGCTCGGAGACCCGGGCCATCTACGCCGGCGCGGGCGCGCCGGTGTACTCGACGGTGTCCGCCGGGGCGTGGCGCCAGCGGTTGCCCTGCTCGAGCTCCTCGACCACGTGGGCGGTCAACCCGATCGAGCGGGCGGCGATGACAATCCCGCGGATCGCCTGCCAGGGGAAGCCGAGGTCGAGCAGGATGGCGGCCTGGGCACCGAGCACGTTGGGGCGCGACAGGTTCGCGCGGCCCGTCGCGGCGCCGAGCGCCTCACCGAGGGTGTCCAGGGTGGCGCAGAACACGCCCGCGGTCCCGAGTGACGCGGCCAGCCCCAGCAGCTGGATCGCCCGGGGGTCCCCGTCGGTGTGCTGGGGGTGGCCGAAGCCGGGAACCTGCTCACGGGTCGCCTGGCGCCCGGCCACGAACTCCTGACAGCGCGCGGCGATCTGCTCTGGCGTCGGCGCGCCCCCGTCCCCGTCGGCGGCCGAGGCGATGAGCGTCTCGAGGATCTGGCCGACCTCCTCACCCGAGCCGCCGTGCCAGTCCGCGATGCTCAGCATCGCGCCGGCCAGGCTGGCCTGGATCGGCGTACCGCACGAGGTGAGGGTCCGGGCCACGATCGCCGTCGGCGAGATGCCGTGATCGGCCAGGCAGACGAGGATCGCGTCGAGCATGGCGCGCTCGGCGTCGCTCGGCGCATCCCCGCGGATGAGCAGGAAGGCCATGTCGACGTAGGTGACCGATCCGATCAGCTCACTCAGTCGGTGCCCGCGGATGATCACGTCGTCGGTGGTCACCTCGGCGATCCCGGTGCGCCACTGCATGTCGGTCATCTCGATGAGCCTCCTCACGGCCCGTATGGCACGGGCCTCAGACGTTTTTGACTACCGTTTGAATACTACCTGCCGGGCCTGTGCGGACGGCGAAGTCCATACCCTCCGAGGCCATGGAGGAGACACCCACCCACCCCAGGACCGCGATCGTCACCGGGGCCGCCCGCGGAATCGGCGCCGCCATCGCGAAGCAGCTCGGCGAGGACGGTCACACCGTCGCCGTCCTCGACCTCAGCGAGGCCGCCTGTGAGGAGACCGTGGAGGCGATCGTCGCCGCCGGCGGGCGAGCGCTGGCGGTCGCGGTGGACGTCGGTGAGGAGGCCGCGGTCATCGACGCCGTCGCCACGGTCACCGAGCAGCTCGGTGCGCCGACGATCCTCGTCAACAACGCCGGCATCATCCGCGACAACCTGCTGCACAAGCTGACGCTCGAGGACTGGGACGCGGTGATGGGCGTCCATCTCCGCGGTGCCTTCCTCATGTCCCGCGCGGTGCAGTCCCACATGGCCGCGGCGAACTTCGGGCGCATCGTCAACCTGTCCAGCACCTCGGCCCTGGGCAATCGCGGCCAGGCCAACTACGCCGCCGCCAAGGCGGGCATGCAGGGCTTCACCAAGACCCTGGCCATCGAGCTGGGCCGCTTCGGCGTGACGGTCAACGCCATCGCCCCGGGCTTCGTGGAGACCGAGATGACCCACGCCACCGCTCAGCGCATGCGCATGGAGTTCGCCGACTTCGAACGCGAGGCGGCCACGGCCATCCCCATCGGTCGCATCGGCCAGCCCGAGGACATCGCCAACCTGGCGGCGTTCCTCATCAGCGACCGCGCCGGCTTCATCTCCGGCCAGGTGATCTACGTCGCCGGCGGGCCAGTCGACTAGCCGGTCGGGAGCTCGTGTTCATAGACCCGGAAGGCGTACTGCCGTCATGACCGGCGCCAGCGTGTCACAGTCTGAGAGGTGGACTTCGAACTGACCCCGCGAGCCGCCGAACTCAAAGCCCGGCTCGAGACCTTCATGGACGAGCGCGTCTATCCGGCCGAGCCGGTGTACGCCGAGCAGATGGCCGCCGCGTCATCGCCCCACCATCACGCGCCGATCATCGAGGAGCTCAAAGCCGAGGCGCGCGAGCGGGGCCTGTGGAACCTGTTCCTGCCCGACGAGACCCACGGGGCGGGCCTGACCAACACGGAGTACGCGCCGCTCGCCGAGGTGATGGGCCGCACCAAGATCGCCCCCGAGATCTGCAACTGCAACGCCCCGGACACCGGCAACATGGAGGTGCTCCACCAGTTCGGCACCGAGGCCCAGCAGGCTGCGTGGCTGTCGCCCCTGCTCGAGGGCGAGATCCGCAGCGCCTTTGCCATGACCGAGCCGGACGTGGCGAGCTCGGACGCCACCCAGATCGCCACCTCGATCACCCGCGACGGGGACGAGTACGTGATCAACGGCCGCAAATGGTGGACGACCAACGCGCTGCACCCGAACCTGCGCATCCTCATCGTGATGGGCAAGACCGACCCGTCGGCGGCGACCTATGCCCAGCAGTCGATGGTGCTCGTGCCGATCGACACCCCCGGGGTGACGGTCAAGCGCTCACTGCCCGTGTTCGGCTACCACGATCCCGAGGGCCATGGCGAGCTGGAGTTCACCGACGTGCGCGTGCCGGCGGCGAACATCATCGCCGGTGAGGGTCAGGGCTTCCTCATCGCCCAGGCGCGTCTGGGTCCCGGCCGCATCCACCACTGCATGCGCTCGATCGGGGCGGCCGAGCGGGCGCTCGAGCTGATGTGCGCCCGGGCCGATGCGCGCGAGACCTTCGGCAAGCCGGTATCGGCCAACGCGAACATCCGCGATTGGATCGCCGAGTCGCGGATCGAGCTGGAGATGGCGCGGCTGATGGTGTGGAAGACCGCCTGGCTGATGGACACGGTCGGCAACCGCCACGCCCGCATCGAGATCAGCGGCATCAAGTTCGCGGTGCCCGAGATCTGTCTGCGGATCGTCGACCGGGCCATCCAGGTCCACGGCGGCGGCGGGGTGTCCGATGACTTCCCGTTGGCGGCGATGTGGGCGGGGTTGCGCACCCTGCGCCTCGCCGACGGGCCCGATGAGGTGCACAAGCTGTCGCTGGCGCGCCAGGAACTGCGTCGCCAGCGCGAGCGCCGAGGCGATGTCCACTGATTTGCGCCTGCGCGACGTCCGCCCCGACGACGCGTTCGACACCGCTGCGCTGGGCAGCTGGCTGTGGGCACAGCTGCCCGACCTCGACGGCCAGATGCCCGAGGTGCGCCAGTTCTCCGGCGGCGCTTCCAACCTCACCTTCCTGCTGACGTTCCCGGGCGGTCGTGAGCTGGTGCTGCGCCGCCCGCCCCAGGGCGAGCGTTCCGGCGCCGCCCACAACATGGCGCGTGAGTACCGGGTCCAGGAGCTGCTCAAGCCGGTGTTCGAGTACGTGCCGTCCGTGTATGCCCTGTGTGAGGACGAGTCGGTGCTCGGCGCACCCTTCTACGTGATGGAGCGGGTGCCCGGGGTGGTGTGCGGGCTGCCGGTGCCGCCGGAGATCGGCACCACGCCCGAGCGCCTCGACGCCCTGGGGGAGGCGTTTGTCTCCACCTTCGTGAAGCTGCATTCGGTTGACGTGGCTGCCTCCGGGCTCGATGAGTTCTGGCGTGGCCCCGGGTACGTGGCCCGCCAGGTGGCCCAGTGGACCGATCGCTTCGAGAAGGTGCGGACCTGGAACGTGCCGTCGTTCAAGGAGGTGATGCGCTGGCTCCGGGAAAACCAGCCCGTCGACGTCGGCACGTCGCTGATCCACAACGACTTCCGCCTGGACAACATGGTCTTTGACCGGGACGTGCCCCTGCAGGTCAATGGCGTGCTGGACTGGGAGATGGCCACCGTGGGGGACCCGTTGATGGACCTCGGCTGCTCCCTGGCCTACTGGACCCAGGACAACGACCCGTTCCTCGCGCGTCGCTTCGCCCGTCAACCCACCCACTTCACGGGCGCGCCGCGCCGCGAGGACATCATCGCCCGCTATGGCGACCTGGCCCGGCGTCCCATGGACGGCTTCTCCTACTACGAGGTGTTCGGCCTGTTCCGCCTCGCCGTGATCGTCCAGCAGATCTACCACCGTTACAAGACCGGCGGGACCACCAACCCCGCCTTCAAGCACTACTGGGTTCTCGTGCGCTCCTGCCACCAGCAGGCGCGCTCGCGCATGACCTGGAACTGAGCGCGGGATTGTAAACCAACTATTGACCGCTAGGCTGGGCCTGCACCACTCCTTCGTCGGGCCTTCTCCCTCTCTGTGCCCTGCGACGGCCTCTCTCACTAAGAGACGGAGATGGAGTACGCGTGTCCACATCAGGTACAGGACTCGAAGGTGGGGAGCTCAACCGGGCGCTCGCCAACGAGCTGGGGAAGCTCGTGGCGGCCTTCACCGGTCGTGGGGCGACGAAGTCCCGGGCCTTCGTCCACCACGACATCGCGGTCTGCCTGCTCGAGGACGGAGTCAGCCGGGCGGAGGAGAACCTCATCGTGGCCGGCAAGGCCGATCTGGTGCGATTGGGGCGCGACGCGATCCAGCGGGCGATGGAGCCCCAGCTCGTGGCGTCGGTGGAGCGGCTGACCGGACGCCGGGTGGCCACGTTCCTCAGCGGCACGAGCACGCCGGGCAGCGATTCGGTCGAGGTCTTCGTGCTTGAGCCCCTCCCCGACGCCGGGTCCCGGCGGGAGGTTGTCCTACCTGCCTGATCTGCGCAGGGGCGCTACGCCGTACATCACACAGACTGCCAATCACAGACGGTGGGCGTCTCGCTGACGCCCCCGGATGGAGCAGACATGGAAATTGACAATGAAGGACCTGCGCTCGGGGGCGGCCAACTGCTGGCCGCAATCTCGAGCCAGACCGTGGCGCTCCTGCGAGAGCATTACGGGCGCGGCCCGATGCGGGCCAAGACATACGCCATCGACGACCTGGTGGTGGTCGTCATGCGCGGCAGCGGCCTCACGCCGTTGGAGCGGACGATCATGGACAGCGGCGAGCCCGACCGGGTCGTGGCCATGCGCCACGATTTCCAACGCCTGATGAAGAGCCGCTTCATTGCGATGATCGAGGAGCTCACCCAACGCAACGTCGTCGCCTTCCTCTCCCAGGCCCATGTGGAACCGGACATCACGATGGAGATGTTCTTCGTCGACGGACCGCTGGCCGGTTTCGGTGCCGCAGAAATGACCGACCGCGACGGTGAATCAACTAGGCTCTGACGGCGATTGAGGCTGAGCGCCATCCGGCGCGCCTCCGATTTTGCCTGCTGACCCGCCGAGACGGGGGAGCCCGACCAGAGTGGTCACGGGGCCCGGATCTGTTCCCACGAGCTCATGGAGAGCTGATTCATGGACGGATCCCGGCTGCTCAGAACAGACTTCAACGGCTCACAGTTCGCCGCCGGCGCACCCGAGGCCGAGATGGCCGCGCACGCCTTCACGCACGCCCCGATCGGGATGGCGCTGGTCGATGCTGTGCAGACACCGGCCCGCATGCTGCTCGTGAACCGCGCCCTGTGCGAACTGGTGGGCGCCAGCGCGGAGGAGCTGGTGGGCGCTGAGATGGCGAGCATCCTCCATCCCGACGACGCCGCCACCGACCTCGAGGCGATGACCCACCTGCTCGCCGGGGACACCGAGGGGTTCCAGCTCGAGCAGCGGCTCCGGTACGCCGACGGCCAGACGGTGTGGGTGATGTTGCACGGGTCACTGGTCCGCGACGCGGACGGTCGCCCGCTCTACTGCATCCGCCAGCTCCAGGACATCGAGGAGCGACGGCGCTTCGAGGGTGAGCTGGGCTACCTGGTCGACCACGACCCGTTGACCGGGCTGGTCAACCGGCGCGGGTTCGTCCGGGAGCTCAATCGCCAGCTCGCCTACGTGCGGCGCTACGGGGCCGGCGCGGCGGTGCTGTTCATCGACGTCGACGATTTCAAGTCGGTCAACGACTCCTTCGGCCACAGCGTCGGCGATGAGCTCATCGTCAGCGTGGCCCAGGCGATCAGCGCCCGGTTGCGGGAGACCGACATGGTCGCGCGGCTCGGTGGGGATGAGTTCGCCGTGCTGCTGCCCCACGCCTCCGGGACCGAGGCGGCCCGGCTGTCAGAGACCCTGCTCGAGGCCATCAGGGCCGCCGCCGACGCCACCCTGCCCGAGCCCCACGGACGGGTGACCGCGAGTGTCGGCATCACCGCCTTCCAGGATCCGCCCGCCGAGGTGGGCGCCGATGACATCCTCATCGACGCCGACCTCGCGATGTACGCCGCCAAGGCGGCGGGCAAGAACCGGGTGAAGATCGCCGGTGACACCGACCTCGAGCGGATGCGGACCCATCTCACCTGGTCACAGCGCGTCCGCCAGGCCGTGACCGAAGGTCGCTTCGAGCTGCACACCCAGCCGATCCTCGACCTGGCCACCGACGAGGTGGACCAGTGGGAGCTGCTCCTGCGCCTCCCCGGGGAGGGGGCGGAGCTCATCCCGCCCTCACAGTTCCTCTACACCGCCGAGCGCTCCGGGCTGATCCTGGAGATCGACCGCTGGGTCCTCGGCCAGGCCATCGACCTGCTCGCACACCATCACCACGCCGGAGTCGATCTCAAGCTGTCGGTCAACGTGTCGGGGCGCTCGGTCGGCGACCTGGAGCTGCCGGCGCTTCTGCAACGCCTGCTGATGGACCGCCAGGTCGACCCCTCCAAGCTGGTGCTCGAGGTGGCCGAGACCGCGGCGATCGCCAACATGGACCACGCCCGTACGTTCGCCGCCCGCCTCACCGACGTCGGCTGTGGCTTCGCCCTGGATGACTTCGGCGCCGGATTCGGCTCGTTCTACTACCTCAAGTACCTCCCCTTCGACTACGTCAAGATCGACGGCGAGTTCATCCGGAACCTGCCGGGCTCGAGCACCGACCAGCTGATCCTCGACTCGATCGTGCAGATGTGCAAGGGACTCGGGAAGGCGACGATCGGTGAGTTCGTCGGCGACGCCCAGACCGTCGAGGTCCTCAAGGTCCACGGGGTCGACTACGCCCAGGGCTACCACCTGGGGCGGCCCCGCCCGATCAGCGACGGGTTCGGCGCCGCGAGCCGGGCGATCGCCTAGGCCACTAGGGGCGGTTGCGGCCGTGCTGGTCGTGGGCCTGGACCCACTCCTCCGCGACGATCGCCGAGCCCAGTGAGAGCTCGCCGCACAGCACGGTGGCGGCGATGATCTCCGCGAGCTTGAGGACCTTGCCGGAGCCGTAGCAGTCCATCAGCTCCAGGCATTCGCGCTGGGTGGCCAGTCCGGTGCCGCCGCCGTAGGTGGCGATGATCAGCGACGGGATGGTGATCGCGTAGTAGTAGTCCCCGTTCTCGCGGCGCTCGACGTACACGTAGGCGGAGCTCGACTCCGCCACGTTGGCGACGTCCTGACCGGTGGCGATGAACACCGCGGTGATGCCGTTGGCCGAGTGCGAGCCGTTGTTGATCGCGCCGGACATCATGCCGCCCTGGTTGGAGACCATGCGGGCGTCGAACAGCTGCTGGCTGGAGGCCCGCATCACCTTCTGCAGCAGCGCGTCGGGAATCGTCGCCTCGGCGATCACCCGCTTGCCCCGGGTGTTGAGGCTGTTGATCTGGGAGGCCTTCTTGTCGGTCGCCATGTTCGCCTCGAGGAAGAAGCGATCGACCTCACCCGGGTAGTTGGCGATCATCCAGCGCGCCGCGGCGAAGGTCGCCTTGCCGGTCATGTTCTGGCCGGCGGCATCACCGGTGGAGTAGTTGAAGCGGGTGTAGAGGATCCGGGCCGAGGGGTGCTGTTCGATCTCCAGCAGCTTGCCCGTGGTCGTCGTCTCCTGGGCCGCGGCGGCGATCTCCGCGAAGTGCTCTCTGATCCACGTTCCGAACGCCTGGGCCTCGCGGGCGTTGGAGAACAGGAATGCGGGGGCGCGCTGCATGTGGTCGCGCACGACCGTGGTGGTCACACCGCCGGCCTCGTGCAGCAGGCGCATGCCGCGGTTGTAGCTGGCCACCAGCGTGCCCTCGGCCGTGGCCATGGGCACGTAGAACTCGCCCTGGGCGTGCTCCCCGTTGACCAGCAGCGGCCCGGCCAGACCGATCGGCACCTGGGCGGCACCGATGAAGTGCTCGACGTTGCCCTGCACGATGGCGGGGTCAAAGGAGTAGGCGCCGACGTGGTTGAGCTCGACCCCGGTGCGCTCGCTGACGAACCGCGCGCGGGCATCGGCCGCGTCGCGGGTGAAGTCGTCGTCAGGGTCGCGGGGGATGGGAACGCGCTGTGAGGAGGTCGACATGGGCTCGACCGTAACGGGTACAGAGGTGGTATGCGTGCAATTGAAATCTCCGCTGCGGGCGGACCTGAGGTACTGAAAGTCATCGACCGTCCGGTGCGCGAACCCCGACCCGGCGAGGTCCGGATCGCCGTCAAGGCCGCCGCGGTCAACCCGACCGACATCGGCGGGCGCCAGAACGGCTACGGGGACGTGCCCAAGCCCTGGACGCCGGGGATGGACGCGGCCGGCGAGGTCGAGTCCGTCGGAGCTGATGTCAACCGCCTGTCGGTGGGACAGGCGGTCATGGCGGCGGTCTCCCCGCGTCGACCCGAGGGCGGCGCCCAGCAGGAGCTGCTGGTGGTCCCGGCGGCGTCGGTGGTGGCGATCCCGGACGGGGCCAGCCTGGCGGCGGCCTCGACCCTGCCGATGAACGGCCTCACCGCGCTGCTCGGTCTGGAGATGCTCGGGATCGAGCACGGCGGCACCCTGGCGGTGACCGGCGCGGCCGGGCTGCTGGGTTCCTACGTCGTCGGTCTGGCCAAGGACCGTGGCCTCACGGTGATCGCCGACGCCAAGCCCGAGGACGCGGAGCTGGTCCGTGGTTTCGGCGCCGATGTGGTGGTCCCCCGCGGCGAGGGTTTCGTGGCCGCGGTGCGCGAGGCCGCCCCCGGCGGGGTCGACGCCATCTATGACACCGCCCTGCTGCACGACTCGGTGTTCGGGGCCCTGTCAGACGGTGGTGCCATGGCGGTCATCCGCGGCTGGAAGCCCGACACCACCGAGCGCGGGATCGTGGTCAGGCAGGTGATGGTGACCGAGGCGCTCGAGCGCACCGCCTGGCTCGAGCATCTGCGCGAGCTCGCCTCCGACGGTCGTCTCCAGCTGCGGGTCGCCCGAGAGTTCGCGCCCGAGCAGGTAGCCGAGGCGCAGGAGCTGATGGACGCCGGCGGCCTGCGCGGCCGGGCGGTGATCGTCTTCTGAGCCGCTCAGGGCTTCGGCTTGGCCTTGACCGGCTTAGCCGAGGCCTTGGTCGCCGGTCCGCCGGTGCATTTGAGCGCCGTCCCCCGCTGGGTCTTCTTGCCCTTGGTGCAGTGACCGAGCGCGCGGAAGCGGTTCGTCGGCATGGTGATGCGCGTGAGCGACACCGAGGTGGTGGTGCTCTCGCGCCCGAACCGGGACTCGACCGCCTGGACGCTCAGGGTGCCGCCGGTGCTCTTGGGAACGTGGGTGAGCAGCACCCGGTTGTTTCGGGCGTGGGCGTGCACCTGGCGGCCGGTCAGTCGGTCGGTGAGCGCGATCTCATAGCCGGTGGCATCCCGGACCGCCTTCCAGCTCACCGTCAGGGATGTGCCGTGCCGGACCAGCTTCACCTGCTGGGGGGCGGGGAGCGTCGGGGAGGGCGGCTGGTAATGGGCGACGGTGACGCGCTCGGCGGGCAGCCCGTCGAGGGTGAACTGGGCGTAGATCGTCCGCCGGCGATTGCCGGGCGGTGCGAGGAAGTGCAGCGTGCCGCGGCCCCCGCCGCTGACGTGTCCGATCGGCGTGGCCGCCGCCCCGGAGTTGGAATCGAGGAAGGTGACGGTCTGGCCGGGGCGCTTGGCGATGTCGTAGCTGAGCGTCCGCCGTTCGTCGCTGCCGCCGAGCGTCGCGCTGATCGTCGCGTCAGGCGGGTTGGTGGCCGATGCGACGTTCTCGAACGGGACCGAGCCGGGCAGGGCGGTCACCGTGTAGACGCCCGGGCGTGCGCCCTCGAGCCCGACGACGGTGAAGTCCACGGCGGTGCCCTGGTAGCGGAGGATCCGGATCTCTCCGTTGGGGCTGAAGCTGTAGCCGCCGTCGCCGCTGACGAGTGACTGACCGTCCGGTCCGGTCACCCGCACGAGCGGGGCCGCCCCGAATCCGGAGAGCTTCAGCGCCGGCCACGGCGCGCCGGCCTTGACCACGATCTTCTGTTGTGAGCTGACCGTGGCCAGGGCGAGCGCCGGTGGGCGCCGATGGCTTCCGATCCCCACCCGCAGCGCGAAGCGCGTCCACTTGCAGCCGTCGAAGGGCCAGATGATCGGGTCGGTGGGGTCCTTCCACAGGATTCCGCCACCGACGTGGACCGAGCCGAATCCGAGATCGATGCCGACGCAGCCCCCGATGCCTCCGGCGTCATCGGGACCGTGGGAGACGGCGGCGGCCGCGTCACCGCAGATGATCGACACCAGGCAGGCTTTGATCGAGCCGTTGAGGTCGTAGGTGTTGGTGGCGAAGTTGAGATAGCCCCCGACCGATCCGTTGACGGACAGGACGTCGGGGATGCTGAAGCCGGCCTCGCCGCCCAGGGCGATGAAGTCGGGAACCTCATAGAGGAAGTAGCCCTGGCCGAGCACGGTGTCTCCGACGACCGGCAGGTCGATGCCGACGTCGGCGGAGGCGCCGATGGTCGGCTCGTCGATCGGCTGGCCGTAGAGGTCGGAGGGGAAGTCCGGTCCGTCCTCGTTCGCGTTCAGGACGAACGGGTGACCGGTGGTGGGGAACGCGGCCACGATCGTGCCGTTGAGCTGGACGAGGTCGAGCGCGGTGATCGACGCCATGCCCGAGAAGCGCACGGGGTCGAGCCCGATGCCGAAGCCGAAGCTGGTCAGGTTGACGCCGGTGAACAGCGGAACCCCGGGGTAGGGGAGATCGACGGTCCCCTTGCCGTAGTAGAAGGCGCCGTGGCGGATCTGGATCTGGGTGGTGAGGCTGGTGCCGTCGAGCAGCGACACCTCACCCGATCCCGTCCATGTGTCCGAGGGGCCGTCGTAGTCGAGGGAGAGACCGGACACGGTCAAGGGGCCCAGCTCCGCGCTGAGCGGACCGATGTCGAGCGAGTTGAGCATCAGCTGGGTCGGCGTGGCGGTGAAGGTGACCGGGATCTGGTCCTCCACGCCGGCGACGCTCAACCAGCTCGGCAGCTGGATGTGCGCTCCGATCGTGGCGTCGCCGTTGTTGAGGTCGACGACCCAGTCCCCGACGGTGGGGAAGCCGCCGATGTCGGGCAGCTGGGGTTTGGGGAGGCTGCCCAGGGGGATCTCGGAGCTGGCCGGGTTGAGGTCGAGCGAGAACCCGCTCGCCTGGCCGCCGAACTTGAGACCGCCGACGATCAGCGACGCGTTCGAGCTGGTCAGCAGACTGAGTCCCGGGTAGGTCACCACGCTCGCGCCGCTGGCCGGCTGCACCGGCCACAGGTTGTCGAGCAGCACCTGGCCGGGGGCGACGTAGCCGTCCGCCTGCTGCACCGCCGCCGTCATCTCGGCCGGGTCGCTGGCGTTGAGGTGCAGGTCGCCCGCGAGCGTCCCCAGCGCCCCCAGTTCGCGGTTGGGGACGTCCGACAGGGCGTTGATCGGGCGCATGCACCCGCCCGTCTCCTGCTCGCCCACGAACAGCGTCAGCTGTCCACAGGCGTCGTTGCCGAGCAGGGTCTGGGCGTCACCCACGGCGACCACCTTGGGCACCGTCTGCAGTTCCCGCTGAACGGTCTCGGTGTTCTGGTCGGTGGGCTCGGTTGGGAGCTTGAAGGTGCGCGAGGAGGTCTGTGAGCCACTCGGACTGACCGACGTCACCGTGGCGGTGAACGTCTGACCCGTCGGGTGCAGTCGCACGCTGTTCTGCAGCTGGCCGCCGACCACGGTGCCGACCGCGTTGGGGAACCCCTGAAAGCTCCAGTGCACCGCCGTGACGTCGGAGGCGACGTTGGCGCTGAGCACGATCGCCTGGCCGGGCTGGAACGGCGCCGCGGCACTGATGAGCGTCGGCACCGGCGCCGGCGGGGGCGGCGGGGCCGGCTGGGAGGGGACCGTCGGCGCGGGGGGTGCCCCCGCCTTGGGTGGCGCCGCGGGCGGTTTGGTCGGGGCGGTGCTCGTCACGGGCTGGTTGCCGAAGGCCGCCTGGGCGATGTCCTCGGATCCGTCGTTGACCTGCCAGACGCCGACCGCCTGTCCGGCGGTGCTCATGCTCAGCTGCGGCGCGCCGTTCTCGCCGTCCGCGACGAGGACGGTCGGCGACACGGGCGTCAGGGTCACCGGCGTGGTGAATGCGCCGCTGCTGGCGTCGCGCGAGATGGCCTCGACGGGGCCGGCGCCGGTGGCGTCGGCTGACTCCCACTGGATCGCTTGTCGCCCTTGGCTGTCGACCCCGAGCTGTGCCCCTTGGACGTCCCCGCTGGCGACCTCAACCGGGCTGGCGAACGCGCCGCCCGCCGGCTTGTCGGCGATCGACAGCGGGTCTGCCTGATATTGGGTGGAGTAGGTCGAGGTGTTGTTCATGAACGGGCCGATGGACGCCCCGCCCCACATGACGAACGCGTTGCCCGACCCGTCGAAGGCCGCCGCCGGGACCCCTACGCCATCGAACGTGGTGTCCGGCTCAGCACCGGCGGTGTAGCTCCCCACCTGCGTGAGCGCGAAGGACGCAGCTGACGCTGATCGGTACGCGGCCTCGACATCGATCACGTCGCTGCCGGCCGTGGTGGTCTCGTCATAGGCCACGAGGGTGTCGCCGCTGGCGTCGATGGCGCCGACCGGCGGGCCCGTGCTCAGATTCTCCGCCTCCGGATTGGAGAGAGCGCCGCCGCCCCCGCTGAACCCCGCCGGATCGTTCGTGGTGATCGATGCCCCGGCGGCACGGTAGGCCGAGAACACCTCTTCGTTGTCCGGGTCTGATTCCGACGGGTTCGCCGTCTGCTGGTTCCAGGTGGCGACCGCGGCGCCGGCACCGTTCATCGCGAGACTCAGGGCGACGGGTGCCACCGGGTTCTCGGTGTTGGTGTTGGAATTGGCGTTGAGCACCTCGCCAGTCCCGAACGAGCTGCCGGTGCCGGCTGGCCGGAACAGGGCCACGACCGACCCGTTGGCGTACGGAGCACAGTCGCTGTCGCAGGCGGAGGCGATGAGGGCATCGCCGGCGGTGTCGATCCCCACCTGCGCGTCGTTGAGTCCTCCGTTGGGTTGGCCGCCGGTATCGGCGGCACTCGGGGCCGGAGGGCTGAACAAGCCGTTCGGATAGCTCATCGCGTACTCAGCGTTGAGCTGGTTGCCGAACCCCCCGTCCTCGTTCCAGATGACGATCGCCTGGCCGCTCGCGTTCATCGCCACCTTCACCGACTCGGCGTTGCCCTGGGTGTCGGAGATGAACTGGTAGGTATCGAAGTTGCCCCCGGCCGGCCGGTAGGCCTCGGCGACCCGGTCGACCCCCTCATTGGCTGCATCGCTCTGCACCCACACCGCGATGGCGTCACCCGCGGCGTCGGTCGCCACCTGCACGTCCGAGGCGCTGTCGCCGGTCGGCGACAGCGTCTGGGGTCCGTAGGCGCTCGATGACCAGGTCAGCGTGGCGTGGGCGGATGCGGGAAACCACACGCAGACTGCCAGCGCGGCTGTCGCCGCCGCCACTCGTAGGCCTCGCGGCAGCCTCAGCCAGTTTAAGATCACTGTAAGAAAAACCTAACAGGAACCTCCTCGTCGCGCCAGAGCCGCGGCCTCGAACAAATGTCGAGTCCCCGGCGGAGCCGGGCCTGGGTTCAGATGGCCAGGACGGCGGCGAGGAGACCGTCGACGAAGGCCGGCGGGATGCGGGCGCCGGTCAGCGCGCGGAAGTAGATCGGGCCGACGAGCGCGTCCAACGTGGTGTCGAAGTCGAGGTTCGCCGGGAGTTCGCCGGCGACCACGCCCCGGGACAGCAGGGTCCGCTCGGCCTGGCGCTGGGGCGTGAGGAAACGCTGGCTGACACCAGCCGCGACCTCGGCGTCATGCTGGGCAGCCCCCAGCAGCGCCAGGAGAACCTGGCCGGCGGGCTCCTTGGTGAGGAATCGCGCGAGCCCGCGCAGGTAGCGGCGCAGGCCGGCCACCGCCGGGCCCTTGGCGGGCACCGCGAGCTGGTGGGCGGCGTCCTCGACCAGGGTGTCGAGCAGGATCTCCACCTTGGAGGGCCACCAGCGGTAGATGGTCTGCTTGGCCACCCCGGCGCGGGCGGCGATGCCCTCGATGGTCACCCCGTTGAAGCCGCGCTCGACGAGCAGGTCGTCGGCGGCTTCCAGGACCGCGTCACGGGCGTTCTCGTCCCGGCGGTGAGGGGCTTTGCCGCGGGGCGTCAGATCCCCCGGCTAGGCGTCGGTCAGGCTGGCGCCGGCCGTGGCGGACCCGAGGGTCTCGGCCAGCATGTACTTCGACAGCGTGCTGGCCGCGCCGGCGCGCAGCGACTTCTGGAACGGCGAGGCCCAGCCGAGCAGGGAACCGACCGGACCGAGCGCCTGCTTGGCCCAGGCGTAGATGTTGAAGGAGTCGCGGTGCTCGGCGATGAGGCCCTCGGGGGAGAAGCGGAAGGTGGCGTGCACGTCGTTGTGAACGCGGCGGCCGGTGCGGCTGAAGGTGTAGTCGGCCATCCAGTGCGCGGTGCCGGTGTGGGAGGCGCCCTCGGCGCGGTGTTCGAGCAGACGCACGTGGAGGTCGCGCCCCGACGTGGTCAGCATCTGCCACATCGCCCTGACCTCGGGACCGTGGAGGTCCCGGAATACCGGGTCGCTGAAGTGGGCGTCGGGCGCGTAGCAGGCCGCCATGGCGTCGGCGTCGCGGCGCCCGAAGGCGTCATAGAAGCTGACGATCGTCTCGTCCGGATTCACGCTGGCCGAGACTATCGCGGCGGCGCTGGAGATAGCGTCGCTCGGCGGGATCGACCGCCGGCGCGAAGGCATCGGGCGGCCGCCTCCTCAATCACGCTCGGGCGGACCCGCCACGAACGGCCGGACCTCCAGCACCTCCTGGCACGCCATGGACGCGCGCCGGGCCCAGTCGAGCGCGGCCTCGCGGTCGGCGACCTCGATGATCCACAGTCCGCCCACGTACTCCTTGGTCTTGAGGTAGGGGCCGTCGCTCAGCATCGGGGTGCCCGAGCGCGGATCGACCGTGGTGGCGGCGCTCTGGTCCTCGAGGCCGCCGGCGAACACGAAGCTGCCGTCGGCCATGGCCTGCTCGTTGAAGGCGCCCACCGCCGCCCAGATCGGCTGCATCTCCTCCAGCGTCCGGGTGCGCGAGGTCGCGTTGTTGTGGACGGCGACCAGGTATTGGGGCATTCAGGACTCCTCAGTTGGCGGTCTGCATCGCTATGACGGACGGGCGGGCCGAGATCGGACAGCCCGCCTCAGGCGGCGCGGAAATGCTTGGCGGTGTCGCGGAACGCACCGGCGAAGATGAGGTGGTTGAGCGGTGCGCCGGGCTTGCCCAGCGCCGAGGGGGCGATGGCGATCTTCCAGGTGAAGTCACAGGCCCCCTCGCCGCGGGGTTCGACGATGTAGTCCTCCGCCAGCTGGCTGAATAACGGCAGGTTCATCCCCACGCCGCAGAACGTCTTGCGATGGCCCTCCTCCCAGCGGTAGTAGCGCTCCTTGACCGCGATGAGCCCGAGCACGTGCACGGTACGCGTGGTGCCGACTCCGAACGGCGCCGGTGAGGTCCAGTCGATGCTCATCCCGTTGATCCAGAACAGCGGTGAATCGCCGGTCAGCTGGGACCACACGACGTCGGCGGGCTGGTCGATCGCCCAGGTGTGGGCGAAACGCTGGGGAGCGGTGTCGAAGAAGCTGTCGTCAACCGGTGTCATGGAAGCCATGGGCGGGCATTCTGCCTGACCCGGCGCTCGCCGCGGGGCACCGTCGACGCTCCCTCCCTATCGAGGCTTTGAGCGGCGAGCTTTCGCCCGCCACGACGACGAACGCTATGCAGCGCGCTCGAGTTCGCGCAGCGAGTCCCCGGTGTAGACGGCCAGGCGCTGGAGGTGGGGGAGGCAGTCACGGCAGCCGACGAACCCGACCCCCAGGGTGCCGTCGTAGCTCTGCAGGGTGATGTTGAGCGCCATCGAGTGGAACGGGATCGACACCGGATAGGAGGCGACGACCCGAGACCCCCGCAGATACAGCGGGAAGTCAGGACCCGGCACGTTGGAGACGCACAGGTTGAAGTTGGTCGGCAGAGCACCGCGGATGCCGGTGATCGCGCTGAAGGCCTGCACGCCGGCCGGGGCCATCAGGTAGGCGCTGTAGGCGAGGATGCCCTGCTTGGTCATGCCCTCGAGCTGGGACTTGGCGGCACTGGCCGACTCGCTCACCAGATGCAGCCGCTCGAGCGGGTCCTCGACGTCGGAGCCGACCTTGGCCAGCAGCGCCCCGATCGCGTTGCCACCGCCGTTGTCGTCCTTGGTGCGCACGTTGACGGGCATGAAGGCGACGAGGGACTTGTCGGGCAGCTGGTCGCTCTCACCCAGGAACTTGCGCAGGCCACCGCCGACGATGGACAGGAACACATCGTTCAACGTCGCGTCGTGGCGCTCGCCGAGCTCCTTGAGATCGTTGAGCGGGTACTGCTGGGTGGCGAAGCGCCGGGTCGGACCGATCCGGTTGTTCAAGATCGACCGGGGTGCCTGGGAGGCCGACACCAGCTCGGGCTCGCCACGGCGGAAGGGCACCAGCGGCGACGCCACGCGCTTGCCCAGGGTCAGGGCGGAGGCGGTGTGCTTGCGCGCGCTTCCGACCAGCGAGCCGACCTCGGCGACCATGCTGGTCCCGGTCTCTGTGCGCTGGGAGCGTGGCGCGAAGCCGATCGAGAAGAACAGCGGCATCTCCCGGTCGGCCGGGTCCTTGGCGAAGCTGCGCACGAGCAGCTTCATCGCGCTGTACCCGTCGATCAGGGAGTGGTGCATCTTCACGTACATGGCGAAGCGGTTGTTCTCGAGTCCCTCGATGAAGTGCATCTCCCACGGGGGCCGGCGCATGTCCAGCGGGTTGGAGTGCAGCCGGGAGACCAGGACGCCCAGCTCACGCTCTCCGCCGGGGCTGGGGAGGGCGGAGCGACGCACGTGGTACTCGAGGTCGATGTCGTCGTCGGTCACCCAGGAGCGGAACGGGTTGGGCACCAGGCCGGTGGCCAGCAGCTTGCGGTTCCACGGTGCCTTGATGTCGTGCAGGGCGATCGCCTCGTCGACGAGGTCACGCAGGTAGAAGCGACCGGCGTCCTCCGGCGGCGTGAAGACCATCAGACCGCCGACATGCATCATCGTGTTGCGGTGCTCGCCCCACAGGAACAGCGAGTCCAGTGGCGACAGTGGTTTTAGTTCCGGCACGTGTTCCTTCCCCCTCGCCGGGCGTCCCGCCCGCCTCGGGCCCAAGACTAATGAGCGAACGCAAAGAGCGTGTAAGTCACTTGCCCTCGAAGCTCGCCTTGCCCGGCCCGTCGTGGATGAAGGACTGCACCGCGGCCCGCAGGTCGTCGGTGTCGAACAGGGCGCCCGACACTGCGGGGGTGACCGCGTCGGCCGCGCGGGTCGAGCCCTCGACCTGAGCGCGGACGATCCGCTTGGTGGCGATGTGCGCCTGGGTCGGGCCCTCCGCGATGGCCACGGCGAACGCCCGCGCCGCGTCCGCGAACCCCTCGTCGTCCAGTACCCGGTTGACCACGTTCCAGCGCTCGAGCGTCTCGGCGCTGAACAGCTCGCCGGTCATCACGAGCTCCTTGGCCCGGGCGGAGCCGGCGCGCTCGGACAGCCGCTGGGTGCCGCCCATCGACGGGGTCAGCCCGACCACCCGCTCGACCAGGCCGAAGCGCGCGGACCGCGACGCCAGCAGCAGGTCACAGGCGAGGCTGATCTCGAAGGCGGCGGTGAGACACAGGCCGTGGGCGGCGAAGATCGTCGGCATCGGGAGGGCCTCGAAGCGGTGGGTCAGCGCCAGTAGCCGCCCCCACAGGGCGGCTCCCTCAGCCCCGCTCAGCCCGTCGAAGACGCGACCCACGTCGACCCCGCCCGAGACGACCCTGCCCTCGGCCCGGACCAGGAGTGCGCGGGGGGCCGACAGCTCCGCCTCGGTCACCGCGGCCTCCAGCGCCTCGAACAGCTCGTAGTCGAACAGGTTGAGCGGCGGGTGCTCGATGGTGATCACGCCAAGGGGACCGGACTTCTGAAAGCTCGTCATGGCAGCGATCCTAAATCGCCCAGGCGCTAGCGTGGGCCGCCCGTGTACGTGTTCGGCTACGGATCGCTGTCGACCGAGGCGCCCGCCGTCGACGTCGCCACCCTGGAGGGGTTCATCCGCACCTGGGACGTGGCGATGGACAACCGGGTCGACATCCCCGGGTACAAGTACTACCTCGACCCGGTGACCGGCGAGCGTCCCGACGTGCACGTCACCTTCCTCAACCTCACCGCCCAGGCCACCGCCGGCTGCGTGGGCTTCCTGCTGCCCGTCGATGCCGTCAGCCTGGCCGAGCTCGACCACCGCGAGCGCAACTACGACCGGATCGAGGTGACCGACCTGATCAGCGCCGAGGTTCCGATCACCACACCGGTCTACACCTACCTCGGCACCGCCGCCGCCCGCCGGCGGTATGCGAGCGCCGTGGCCGCGGGCAGCGCCGTGGTCGCCCACGCCTACCGGGCCCAGGTCGAGGATCGGTTCGCCGCCGCGGGCCTGCTGGAGCGCTACCGCAGCTCCACCCGTCCGCCGGAGTGCCCGGTGCGCGAGCTCACCCGCGTCGACCTCTGAACCGGACGTCTAGGCCCGCGGGCCCCGCTCCCGGGCCAGCAGCTGCATGAGCTCCTCAAAGGGCCCGGCCAGGTAGGCGCTCTCGCCGCCGCGCAAACGCGTGTCGCGGCGCGGGGGATGCTCGAGCTGGCCGTCGCCGCGTCCGATCGCGATCACCCGTACGTTGGCGCCCAGCTCCAGCATGGTCAGTCCGGCCAGGCCGCCGGACTCGCTGACGCCCAGGCGGGCCAGCAGGAACGGATGGTTGCCCACGTAGAAGGAGTTGAGCACCTGCATGCCCAGCGCCGCGCCGGCGAACCACGGGGCGGCGATGGCCAGCGTCGACCACACCTGGCGGAAGCCGAAGGAGTGCTGGAGGTGCTCGCCCATCTCGCGCTCGAGCACCCGCAGGACCACCGGGACCCGCTCCCAGCGCTCACCGAGCCGGTCGCGCACCGCCAGACCGGTCTCGATGTTGGCCATGTCGCTGGAGGTGACGATCGCCACCGAGGAGGCCTGGGCGAGGTTGACCGAGTCGAGGGTCTGGCCCAGGGTGGCGTCGCCGAGCACGAGCGGCACGCCGCGCTGGCGCACCTGGTTGACGTAGGGGTTGTTCTCGTCGCGCTCGACCACCACCACCGGGCGGTCACGTTCGAGCAGGCCCTCGAGCACCTTCATGCCGACCGCGCCGAGGCCGACCATCACCACGTGGCCGCGCATGCCGGGGATCTCGGCCTGGCCGAGCTGCTGGGCGATCCGCCGTGCCACCAGGGCGTTGGTCAACAGCGCGAAGATGGTCGAGATCAGCGTCGTGCCGGCGATGATCAGCGCGATCCCGAAGATCTCCACCGCCACCGGCTGCCGGGAGAAGTTGAAGTCGCCGAAGCCGACCGTGGTGATCGTCTCGACGGTGAAGTAGACGGACTTGATGAGCCCGAGCCCGCCGGCCTGGCGGTAGGCGAAGTGCAGTACCAGCGTCGAGGTCACCACGAGGGCGAGAGCGACGAACAGCGCGGTGCGCAGTGCCCGGTCGCCGGTGCTGATGAAGGCACGCAGGCGGGTCAGGCGGGCGAGCAGATGGGTTCGGTTGATCGTCGCGACGGCGTGGAGCTGGGAGCCCAGTCCGGCCTCCTCGACCTCCTCGCGGGTGCCGAGCAGGGTGACGCGGTCGCCCGCGTGGACCTCGAGGTCACGTCCGGGACAGACGATCGGCGTGTTGGACGCCTCCGAGGTCACGCCGAGGGGCACCAGGTTGCCGTAGAGCGAGCGCAGCGAGCCCGCGTGGGCGGCCGCCACCTCGACGGTGACGAAGTGGGTCCCGGCGATCTTGATGTCGTGGGCGCGACGCTTGACGCACGCCTCGACCACCGACGGCGCGAACAGGGCCGCCACGTCGAGCACGCTCGCCTCGCCGGTGACCTCCTCGACCGCGCGGGCGATCGCCGGGTTGTCGAGCTGGGCGACCACCCGCACATGCGGGGCGACACCGTGGACGAGCAGCGCGGTCTCCAGCGTGCGCAGGTCGGTGGACTCCAGACACACCACCGCCTCGGCGCCGGCCACCCCGGCATCCTCCAGCGCGTCGGAGGTGCGCGAGCCCCGTGCGACCACCGGCACGTGCAGGCGCCGCAGGGCGAGCAGGTCGCGTTCCTTGGCGTACTCGTCCTCGAGCACCACCACCTGGGCGCCGGCGGTCAGCAGCTGCTCGACCGTGCGCACGGTGACCGGCACGATCCCGCACACGATCACGTGCCCGCGCCAGTGCCGGATGTCGGCGCCGGCGCCGTCGGAGTGTGGACTGCGTTCCTCGAGCGACCCCTCCATATCCAGGGCAATCTTCGTGTCTGGCGACCCCCCCCGGATATGGCCACGTGGCGCGCTGGCACCGAGTCAGCTGATCCACGCGGATCGCGGGCGAAGTGGAGCGATGTCACACGCATCTTCAGGCTCACGCGCGGGTAAAGAGGACATATGGCAGTAGCTAGCGAAGCGCCCTCAGAGACGGACCCCATTTTCGACCCCGCGGATCTGCTCGAGATCCTCGACGGGTCACACCACGAGCTGCGTCAGCAGATCCGCGACACGATGAAGCGACCCGAGTTCGCGCCCGTTCTCGGCCTGCCCCTGGACGAGTACCGCGAGCAGGTTATGGACTGGATGGGCACGATCGCCAAGTCCGGCTGGGGCGTTCCCGGCTACCCGGTGGAGTACGGCGGCCACAACGACCCCTACGGCAACGTCGTGGCGTTCGAGACGCTCGGCCACAGCGACCTCAGCCTGCTCGTCAAGTTCGGCGTCCAGTTCGGCCTGTGGGGCGGCGCGGTGCACCAGCTCGGCACCAAGCCCCACCACGACAAGTACCTCAAGGCCACGGCCGACGCCGAGCTGCTCGGCTGCTTCGCCATGACCGAGCACGGCCACGGTTCCAACGTCCAGGCGCTTGAGACCACCGCGACCTATGACGTGGGGACCGAGGAGTTCATCGTCAACACGCCCGACGACATGGCGCGCAAGAACTACATCGGCGGGGCCGGCAAGTACGCCCGGTTCGCCGCGGTGTTCGCGCAGCTGATCGTCGGTGGCGAGTCCAAGGGCGTGCACTGCTTCGTGGTGCCGATCCGCGACGAGGCCGGCGAGGACCTGCCGGGCATCCGTACCGCTGACGACGGTCTCAAGGCCGGTCTCAACGGCGTGGACAACGGGATGATCTGGTTCGACCACGTGCGCATCCCGCGTGAGAACCTGCTCAACCGCTACGCCGACGTCTCGCCCGCCGGCGTCTACTCGAGTCCGATCGAGAGCCCCAACAAGCGCTTCTTCACCATGCTGGGCACCCTGGTCCAGGGCCGTGTGTGCGTCGGCGCCGCCTCGCTGTCAGCCGCGATGAACGCTCTGACCATCGCCATCCGCCACGCGCAGCGTCGCGTCCAGTTCGGGCCCGACGATGATCACGAGGTGCCACTGATGCAGTACCGCACCCATCAGCGTCGCCTGCTGCCGCTGCTGGCCCGCACCTACGCGCTGTACTTCGCCCAGCAGGAGCTGACCGAGCGGTTCGCCGAGGTCATCTCCGCCGGCAACGAGGCCGAGGACTCCGCCCGGCGTGAGCTCGAGACGCTCGCGGCCGGCCTCAAGGCGGCGAACACCTGGCATGCCATGAAGACGATCCAGATGTGCCGTGAGGCCTGTGGCGGGGCCGGCTACATGGCCGAGAACCGCTTCGGTCAGCTGCGCGACGACATCGACATCTTCACCACCTTCGAGGGCGACAACACGGTGCTGACCATGCTGTGTGCCCGTGGCGTGCTGACCAGCTACGCCCACGAGTTCGGTGGCCTCGGCGCCGTCGGCACCGCCCAGTTCGTGGCCGGTCAGGCGATCGACACCGTGGTGGAGCGGCTGTTCGCCCGCCAGATCGGTCAGATCATCACCGACTTCATCCCCATGCCCCGCGGCAACACCGACGGTGACGAGGGTCCGCTGGCCGACCACGATCACCTGCTCGGACTCTTCGAGTGGCGTCAGGGGCATCTGACCGCGTCGGTGGCCAACCGGTTCCGCAAGGGGCTGGCGGACAAGGAGGAGCCCTTCGACGTGCTCACCTCGGTCCAGGACCACCTGCTGCTGGCCGGCACCAGCTACATCGAGACCTTCGCCTTCAAGGCGTTCAAGAAGGCCGTCGACGGAGTCAGTGATCCGGCGATCAAGGAGTCGCTGTCCTGGCTGCTGTCCCTCTACGGGCTCTACAGCGTCGAGGAGGACAAGGGCTTCTACCAGGAGCACGGCCGCCTCGGCGCGGCGCGCACCAAGCAGGTGACCCGCGAGGTCAACCACCTGCTGGGCATGGTGGCTCGCCAGTCCTCGCTGCTCGTCGACGCCTGGGGGATCCCCGATGAGGTGATCGCCGCACCGATCGGGCTCAAGGCCGACCCCGAGACCGCGCCCCAGATGATGGTGCACTCACTCTGAGTTGGTGATGGCGGGGGTCTGTGGGACCCCCGCCGCCTCTCGGCGCTACCGGCTGACCGTGAGCGTCAGCGTCTGAGCCTTCACGCCGGTCGCGGTCAGCACCAGCTGGTGTTTGCCCACCTTCGCGGTCGCGGGGACCTTGACGCTGAAGGCGAGGTGCTTGGTGACCCGCGCCCCGGGGTCGGTGACCGTCTGGCACTTCGAGGCTACGAGGGGTGCTTTGGCGGCCAAGCACACCTTGACCGACTTGGAGTCGGCGCCACCCGCGTTGGTGACGGTGACCTTGACGTTCGCATGGGCCCCGCGCTCGACCGCGGCCGGCTTGGCCGCCGTGGCCGACACCTTCGGTGCCGCGGGTCCGGCGTCGGAGGTGCTGGCGGTGGGCGAGACGCCGCGTGACACCCAGATCCCGCCGGCGCCGTTGTCGGCGAAGGAGTCGATGGTCGGGCAGGCCGGCCCGGTGCCGGGCGCCAGCGAGCTCCAGCCGGCGCCGAGGGCGCCGTCACCGCTGGCCAGACCGGTCGGCCCGGCGGGGAAGGCGACACCGTCCAGCGGCGCCGTCGTCGCCGTGGACAGGTTGAGTGTGCCGGTGTCGATCGTGCACGCCCCGCCGAGGCTCGGGATGGTGATGGTGGCGAGGAAGTCGCCGGTCAGGGTCACCGCGCCGGTGGCGAAGTTCTCATTCCCACTGGCGCTGGAGGCCAGGGCGAGGGACAGGCTGCCGCTCACCGGCTCGGTGAAGGTGAAGGTCGGGGCGCTGAAGGTCGAGGGGTCGATGGTGAAATCACCGGTGGTGCTGTCCAGGTCGGCGGTCACCGCCAGGGGCCCGGTGGAGGGGCTGACCACCGCGGCGTCCCCGGTGGCCGGGGTGTCGAGCACGAGGTTGTCGAAGGACAGCGGGGTGGGGGTGACGGTGTCGGCCAGGGCGGGGGCCGCGACGGCCAGGGACGTAACCGCGCTGATCACGGCGACGGCGGCGAACTTGGGTGACACGTGTGTTCTCCTGTGAGGGCTTGACTAGAGAGGGGGAGCCCTACCTCGTGTCCCGGAGATCCCGGACACCTCTTCCATCGCCCAGCGTGACAGGATTGAGTTGTGGATGCGTCCATCTCCACTGCCTCGGAGCTGCTGGCCCCCGGCAGCGAGATCACCCTGGAGAACTGTGACCGGGAGCCGATCCAGACGCCCGGCGGGATCCAGCCCCACGGGGTGCTGCTGGCGGTGACCGCCTCTGAGCGCGAGATCGTCCAGCGCTCGGAGAACGCGCTGGCGCGCCTGGGGCTCTCTGCGGAGCTGCTCGGCACGCGCCTGGATGCGCTGGTCGGCTCCGAGGTGGCCGCCGGCCTCACCGCAGCCCCCGAGGATCTCGGCGCCGCCGGTCTGCGCCCCCACACGGTGGAGGTGGCCGGGCAGCGCTGGGACGCCTTCAGCTACCGGCCCCACCCCGAGGTGGTGATCGTCGAGCTCGAGCCGGCCGGCCCGGCCGCCAGCGCTGCCGCCCTGGCCGACGACGTCGCCTCGATGCTCGCCGCGCTGCAGTCCGCCCAGCGCCCGCTCGAGCTGCTCGAGCTGGCCGCCGCCTGGGTCAAGACGCTCACCGGCTTTGACCGGGTGTGGATCTATCGCTTCGAGCCCGACGACCACGGGGTGGTGATCGTCGAGGAGCGCGAGCCCGAGCTTGAAGCCTGGCTGGGATTGCACTTCCCCGCCCGGGACATCCCGGCCCAGGCCCGGGCGCTGTTCCTGGCCAACCGGATTCGCTTCATCCCCGACTCCTCGGGTGTCGCCTCGCCGCTGGTGCCGCTCGTCAACCCGGTCAGCGGTGGCTGGCCGGACCTGTCCGCGGGCGTCCTGCGGGCGGTCTCCCCGATGCACCTGCAGTACCTCCAGAACATGGGCGCGACCGCCTCGATGTCCATCGCGCTCGAGGTCGACGGGCGGCTGTGGGGGCTCATCTCCGGACATCACTACGCCGGTCCCCGCGTCGTCGAGCACCGTCTGCGTCTCGCCTGTGAGGTGCTCGGCCGGGTTGCCTCCAGTCAGCTGGCGGCGCTGCTCACCCAGGAGGCGGCCGAGCGTCGCGTCGCAGTCGATCGCCATCGCGAGGCGATCCTCGGAGTGCTGGCCGCGGGCGGCCGTATGGAGGCCGCCGGACTGGCGGGCGGCCTGGCCGGGGCGGCCCCGGATCTCCTCGCGCTCTGCGACGCCGACGGTGCCGCGGTGCTCATCGGTGATCAGGTCGAGCTGATCGGCGCCACCCCGTCGGCGTCGGTGCTCGCCGCACTGCTGGGCGCGCTGAGCGGGGGCGATGACGCTGAGGCGTGGGTGTCCGATTCCCTGGCCGAGGACCTGCCCGCCCTGGCCCCGGATGCCGCTCCGGCCTGCGGGGTGATCGTCCTGCCCCTGTCCCGCGCCGGTCAGGCCCACCTGATGTGGTTCCGCGACGAGTACGTCACCTCGGTCACCTGGGGCGATAACGGCCTCGCTCCGGCCAAGGGTCGCCTGCACCCGAGCGGCTCCTACCAGACCTGGTCGGAGTCGGTCACCGGCCGGAGCCGTCCCTGGAGCCAGCTCGACCGCGACGCGGTGCTCAGCCTGCGGGCCGGGATCGGGACCGCGGTGCTCCAGCAGGCCGAGGATCTCGCCCGAGCCAACCACGAGCTGGCGCGCTCGAACGCCGACCTCGAGGCGTTCACCTTCGTCGTCGCCCACGACATGCGCGAGCCGCTGCGCAACATGCAGAGCTACCTCGGGTTCTTCCTCGAGGACTTCGGCGCCGGAGTCCCCGCCGAGGGGCTCGAGCAGCTGGCGACCATCCGCAAGCTCGGCAACCGGATGGACGGGCTGATGGACTCGCTGCTCGACCACGCTCGGGCGGACCGGCTCAAGCCGGTGCTCACCGCGATGTCACTCGGGGAGGTGGTGGCCGAGGCCGCGGTGCTGCTGGGACCCGAGAGTGCGCGGGCCGACATCGCGGTGCTCACCCCGGAGGTGATGCTGTCGGCCGACCGCGACGCGCTCACCCACATCCTGATGAACCTCATCTCCAACGCGGCGAAGTACTACCCGCAGGCGACGCCGCGTATCGAGATCGACGCCGAGGTGCAGGCACCGGTCCCAGGCGAGGCGAGCGGGGCGCCGATGATCGTCGTCGGCGTACGTGACCATGGCATCGGAGTGGAGCCCGAGTACCACGCGGTGATCTTCGATCTGTTCCGGCGCCTGCACGCGCGCGATGCCTACGGCGGCGGCAGCGGCGCCGGGCTGGCCATCGCCAAGCGTCTGGCCCAGCGCCAGGGCGGCGATCTGTGGCTGGCGGAGTCGACCCCCGGCGCCGGCTCACGGTTCTGCTTCAGTGTCCCCGGACTTGAACCGATGATGAGCTCGTGACCGAGAGAGCCGGGGAGGGCCACGCCACGGTGCTCGTGGTCGACGACAGTCCCGAGAACCGCTACGTGGTGCGCCGCACCCTCAGCCGCGCCGGGATGACGGTGCTGGAGGCCGGCACCGGAGCCGAGGGAACGCGCATCGCCGCGGGTCCCGAGGCGCCCGATCTCATCGTCCTCGACGTCAACCTGCCCGACACCACCGGCTTTGAGCTGTGCCGCCGGCTCAAGGCCGATCCCCAGACCGCCCACGTCCCGGTCATCCATCTCTCACAGTCGGCGGTGGATGACTCATCGCGGGTGCGCGGACTCGAGGGCGGCGCGGACGCCTACCTCACCGACCCGGTGCACGGCTCGGTGCTGGTGGCGACGGTGCGGGCGCTGCTGCGGATGCGCAGTGCCGAGGATGCCCTGCGCCAGGCCGCCGATGACGCACAGCGCCTGCTCGACCTCAACGAGGATCTCGCGGCGGCCCGGACCGAGATCGAGGCGGTCATCGCCCTGCTCGGGGTGCTCACCGATCCCTACGTCGTGTGGCGCGCCTACCTGTATGACCCGCGTCCGCGGCTGCGCCGGCCCAAGCTGATCTTCCCGCTCGAGGGCGCCGCCCCGGACGGACAACCGCCCCTCAGTGTGGAGGAGATCGACCGCTTGATCGAGACGATCGTCTCGCAGAAGCTGTCCGAGCAGCGCGTCTTCTACGACGCCGAGCGGCCCCACCATCTCGTCGTGCTGCCGCTGTTGGCCTACGGCGGGGAGCTCGGCACGCTGGTCATCGAGTTCGCCGAGGGCATCTCCCTGCCCCAGCGCAACCGCGGGCGGCTGGCCGTCGCGGCCGAGCGGACCGCCCAGGTGATGGAGCGCGCCCACCTGTTCGAGCAGCAGCGGGGGATCGCCTTCGATCTCCAGTCCAGTCTGCTGCCCGTCGCCCTGCCCGTGGTGCCGGGCGCGGAACTGGCCGCCGAGTACCGGGCCGGCGCCGAGCAGATGGTGGTCGGCGGCGACTTCTACGACGTGTTCCCGGGTGCCGCGGGCTGGACGGCGATCATCGGTGACGTGGCCGGACGCGGGGCGTCCGCCGCCGCCCGCACGAGCATGGCCCGCCACACCGCGCGCGAGGCCGCCCGCCACGACGACGACCCCGCCAGCATCCTCACCGCGCTGAACCGCGCCATCGACGCGGACAAGCGCCGGGACCAGCTCGACCTGATCACCGCGATCTGCCTGCGCCTGATGCCCGGTCCCGACGGGGTGGCGGTCAGCTACGCCAGCGCTGGGCATCCGGCCCCGATCCTCGTACGGGCCGACGGTCAGGCCGCCCAGGTCGACGGTTCGGGCACCATCCTCGGCCTCATCCCCGAGATGCAGTACGCGACCACCGAGCTGCTGCTCGCCCCCGGTGACGTGCTCTTCCTCTACACCGACGGTCTCACCGAGTCCCGCCGCGCCGGCGTGCTGTTCGGCGAGGCGCGTCTGGTCGAGCTGCTGAGCGAGCTGGTGGCGTCCGGCGCGTCGGTCGCGACGCTCGCCGCCGAGCCGCTGGCGGCGGCCGCCGCCTACAACGAGCTCCACGACGATGACATGGCCACGCTGGTCATCCGGGCGCTGGCGTCGGACGTTTCTTCGGTTGAGTAGTTACGTTTAGGCCACATGGCCAAGCAGATTGACTTCCCCTACCAGCGGCGCGTCTCTCTGCGCTGGAAGGACAACGACGTCTACGGGCACGTCAACAACGTCGAGTACTACGCGTTCTTCGACACCGTGATCAACGAGTACCTGATCCTCGAGGCGGGACTCGACATCCACGGCGGCGATGTGCTCGGCGTCTGCGCGGAGTCCCACTGCAGCTTCACCGACTCGATCGCCTACCCGGGGACGATCCTGGCCGGGCTGGCCGTCGAGCATCTGGGCACGCGCAGCGTCCGCTACACGATCGGCCTGTTCGACGGCGGCGCCGATGACGCCGCCGACAGCGCGGAGACGGCCCCGCGTCCCCTCGCTGAAGGCTGGTTCGTGCACGTGTTCGTCGACCGCGCCGGCCGCCGCCCCGTGCCGATCCCCGACGACATCCGCGCCCGGCTGGAGGCGATCCGTCGATGACCCCGGTCCGCGCCGCCGTACTGAGGGAGATGGGACTCCCCGCCCCCTACGCCCAGAGCCGCCCGCTGGAGATCACCACCGTGGAGCTCGACCCGCCCGGCCCCGGCGAGCTGGCCATCCGCGTCGGCGCGGCCGGGCTGTGTCACTCGGACCTGTCGGTGATCGACGGGTCCCGTCCGCGGGTGATGCCGATGGTGCTCGGCCACGAGGCCGCCGGCGAGGTACTCGAGGTGGGTCCGGGAGTCACCGGCTTCGCCGTGGGCGACCATGTCGTGCTGGCCTTCGTCCCGGCGTGTGGCGAGTGCGAGCACTGCCGTGCCGGACGCCCCGCCCTGTGTGATCCGGGCGCGGCGGCCAACACCGCCGGCACCCTGCTGTCGGGGTCCCGGCGCTGGCACGAGACTGACGCTGAGACGGAGCTGCACCACCACCTCGGCGTGTCGGCGTTCGCCGAGCAGATCGTCATCTCGGCTCGCTCGGCGGTCAAGATCGACTCGGAGCTGCCCTTCGAGCTGGCGGCGCTGTTCGGCTGTGCGGTGCTCACCGGCGCCGGCGCGGCGGTCAACGCCGCCCGGATCCAATCGGGGGAGAGCGTCGCGGTGTTCGGTCTCGGCGGCGTCGGCCTGGCCGCGCTGCTGGCGGCCATCGACGCCGGCGGTCAGGTCATCGCGGTGGATCGGATCCCCGACAAGCTCGCCCTGGCGGCCGAGCTCGGGGCCGACCACACCGTGTTCGCCGGGGAGAACACCGTGGCGGAGATCCGCGAGCTGACCGGGGGCGGGGTGGCGTGCGCGATCGAGACCGTCGGCTCCGCCGCCGTGCTCGCCCAGGCCTACGCGGCGACCCGGCGTGGCGGCAGCACCGTCACCGTCGGGCTGCCCCACCCCAGCCAGGAGCTGAGCATCTCCGCCGTCTCCCTGGTCGCCGAGGAGCGCACCCTGAAGGGTTCCTACCTTGGCTCCTGCGTGCCCGAGCGCGACATCCCGCACTTCATCGAGCTCTACCGTGCCGGCCGCCTGCCGGTGGAGCGCCTGCTGACCCACCGGTTGACCCTGGATGAGCTCAACGAGGGCTTTGACCGGCTCGCCTCGGGTGAGGCGGTACGCCAGGTCGTGGTGTTCTAGTGTCCCGCCGCGTTAGTTCGTTCGCAGTACCGTCGGATTGAGTCGAGGATTTGATCTGCGGTCTTGACCCACACGTAGGGGCGGGGGTTCTCGTTCCAGGTATCGATCCAGTTCCGGATGTCCGCGTTGAGCGCTCGGACGCTGCGGTGCTCGCCGCGGCGCAGCAGCTTGGTCGTCAGTTCTGAGAACCACCGCTCGACCAGATTGATCCACGAGCTGCTGGTCGGGGTGAAGTGCAACTGGAACCTGGGGTGCTGGTGAAGCCAGCGTGCCACCGCCGGCGTTTTGTGACTCGAGGCGTTGTCCAGGATCAGGTGAACGTCCAGGCCGGCCGGGACGTTCTTCTCGATCGTCTTGAGGAACTTCAAGAATTCGACCGCGCGGTGGCGCTGGTGCAGAGCGCCGATGATCTCTCCAGACTGGATGTTCAACGCGGCATAGAGACTGGTCGTACCGTTGCGTTCATAGTCATGAGTCGCCCGTTCCGGGGTGCCCGACAGCATCGGCAATGTCGGAGCGGTCCGGTCCAGCGCTTGGATCTGGGACTTCTCATCGACGCTCAGGACCACGGCGCGTTCTGGCGGGTTGAGATAGAGCCCGACGACGTCGTGGACCTTCTCGATGAACTGCGGGTCCGTTGACAGCTTCCACGTTTCCTGGCGGTGGGGCTGCAGCCCGAACGCATGCCAGATCCGCATCACCGCGTCCGCGGTCACTCCGGCCTCCTTGGCCATCGACCGGGTTGACCAGTGCGTCGCGTTCTTGGGCTTGGACTGCAACGTCGTGACGATCACCTTCTCGACCTGCTCATCGCTGACCGTCCTGGGCCGGCCCGGCCGGGGCTCATCCAGCAGCGCCTCAAGGCGACGCTCAGCGAACCGGTTGCGCCATTTGGTGACTGTCTTGTCCGTCACGCCCTCCAGCGCGGCGATCTCACGGTTCGTCAACTGACCCGCCGCAGCGAGCACGATCCGGGCGCGTAACGCCAACGCCTGGCTCGTTTTACGACGCGCGACCCAACCCTCCAGAGCAGCGCGCTCGGCATCGGTCAGGGTGATCTGGACAGCGGTAGGAGCAGGCATACCCCACTCCTACCGTAACCCCGTACGAATTAAACCAGCATCACACTAGCGTCGGCACCCGATGTTGGGGAATGTGCCTATATGGCACATTGCGGAACATCGATGTCCCTCAATCTCCGTATATGTGCCACTCAGGGACATCGACGCCCCTACCGAGCCCGCTGCAGGCACGGGCTTGCTTGAATCGGGCGCCATGCGGCTCACCCCCTCCGAGCTTCTCGACGTGCCCACCGTGCTGGCGGGCGGCCTGAGCGACGCGGTCGTCGCTCAACTGCCCGACGGCACTCCGCCGGCGCCGTGGCATTCCAACGTCGAGATGGCGCTGTGGAACTTCCGCGCCACCCCGGCCAGTGCCGGCGCGGTGCCGAGCCCGCTGATCCCGTCGCTGCCGCTCGGCGCGTGCGCGTTCATCCACTACCTCGACGGTGCCGTCGGGCCCTACCACGAGATCCTCGCCACTCCACGTTGTGTCCGGGCGCCCGGATCGCGTCAGGTCCACGGTCACGTTCCGTTCATCGCCGTCGACTCGATCCCCAGCGTGCACGGCGGGCGCACCAACTGGGCGCTGCCCAAGCTGGCAGGCGAGTTCTCCGGCCAGCCGGCGTCCGACGGGGTTCTCGGCGGCTCCGGCGATGACTGGAGCGTGCTGGCCAAGGTGCGCCAGCGGGGTCCGTGGTTCCCCCTGAGCGTGACCGGATCCTGCGCTCAGCCGTGGCCCGACGGGGGTGCCCGGGCGTTCGCGTCGCACTTCCGGGGCCGCGCCCGTCTGGCCCTGGTGCATGTCGAGGTGACCGGCTCGCCCGCGCTCGGTGCAGTGCTGCCAAGCGGTCATCATCTCGGCATGGTGTTCCGCGGGACCGTGGACGTCGGCCCGCCGGTGTCAGTCTGAGTCGTCGCTGCCGAGCAGCGCCAGCGCCTCCGCCGAGGCAAAGAACGGCTCGAGCCGGCGGCGCAGGAAGGCGCTGAGCATCCCCCGCTCGCGCAGCAGCTCGAGGATCGGCGGGGCGAAACGCTGCGCCTCCTCGACCAGGTCGGCGCGGGTGATTCCGAACTCCTCGAGCAGCCCGAGCAGCGTCGTGTCCGCGTACTTGTCGAAGAAGAAGTCGACGCCCTCGTCGATCAGCGCGTGCAGGTAGTCGGTCTCGCGAAAGGACAGCCAGAACTCATAGAGGAGGACGAGCAGGTCCTCCAGGTCGTCCTGGGTCATGTAGTCGCGCAGCGAGCCCACCGGCTTTTCGGCCTGCTCGCGCCACATCTCGATCACCGTGTCGTGGATCCACGGTTCCTCGGGAGTGTTGCTCGTGGTCTTGGCGCTGCGCAGGACCATGCGCGCGGTCTGGGTGGCGAGCTCGCGCAGCCGCGTGTCGGCGATCACCCCGGCGTCGGGGGCGACCTTGCCGAGCAGGCTCCCGCCGGTGCCCAGCAGCGTACCCAGGCCCGGGATCTTGCCGGCCAGCTCGCGGTTGCGGGCCGAGGTCTCCACGGCGATCCGGTAGAGCCACTCCGAGGCGATCTCGACGAGCAGTGGGCTCTCCATCAGGCGCTCCTGGACCAGGGGCAGCTCGAGCAGCTTGGTCGTGAAGGCCTCGATGTGCTCGGCCGCGATGACGTCCTGGAGACGATTGTCGTCCTGGGCCGGGTGGCTGTAGATCCGGTCGGCGATCTCATTGGCCAGCTCCGGGATCGAGCCGGGGATCTTCATCGCCACCGCGTACTTGATCGCGACGCCCTTGATCTGCTCGCGGGTGACCGCCTCGGCGAGGGTGATCTCACCGGCGGCGCCCAGCCACGCATCGAGCTCCTGCTCGAGCAGCGGGCCGAACTGGGCCGGCTCGAGCTGGGCCTCGAAGAACCGGACCTGGGCCGCGAGCAGCTGCTCGGCCTTCTCCTGCCTGGAATCCGCCATCACCGACCAGGCTAGCTAGGCCGGGATGGCTGCGGCCTGGACCTGCAGCGCGCGGCGTTTGGCCGCACCGACGGCCAGGGTCAGCGCGTCGAGGTCATAGGCGCCGTAGTGGCGGCGGCCGTTGATGAAGAACGTCGGCGTGCCGGTGACGCCGCTCTCGTCCGCGCTGGTGACGTCTTCCTGGATCCGCGGCACGTAGACGCGATGGCGGATCTCGGAGAGGTAGCGTTCGACCTCCAGCCCGAGCTGGCTCCCGTAATCGGCCAGGTGGTCGAGGGTCAGCTCGCCCTGATGGCCGAGCAGGATCGCGTACATCTCCCAGAACTGGCCCTGGCTGGCGGCGGCCTCGGAGGCCTCCGCCGCGAGCTGGGCGTTGGGGTGCACGTCGCTGAGGGGGAGATGGCGCCAGACGTAGCGGATGTCGGCCCCGCCGCGGTTGAGCAGTTCGCGCACGGCCGGTTCGGCCTGGCCACAGAACGGGCACTCGAAGTCGCCGTATTCGACGATCGTGACCGGCGCGTCGTCACTGCCGCGGATGTGGTCGCGCTCGGGGTCGACATCTTCGGCGAGGTCGAGGATGTCCTCGGCGGTGCCGGCGATCTGACGCGCCCGCACGTCCGCGGGCAGCATTCGCATGGCGCGTGTGGTGAGCCAGCCGAGCGTGGGCGCGAGCACGAGCGTGCACAGGGCGCCGAGCTTGGCCTCAGCCAGAGTCTGGCCTCCAAAGGCCAGACTGGAGACCAGCAGGGAGACGGTGAAGCCGGTGCCGGCCGTGGTGCCGGCGCTCAACAGCACCGGGGCGGAGATCGGCGAGCGCGGCCCGTGCAGGATCGGGCGGGTGGCGATCCAGCTGCCGAGCATCACCCCGATCGGCTTGCCGATCACGTAGGCGGTGATGATCCCGAGGGTGATGGGGGAGGTGAAGGCCGCCGACAGCAGCCCGCCGGTGATGTGGATGCCCGCGTTGGACAGCGCGAACAGCGGCACGATCACATAGCTGGTCCACGGGTGCAGCTCGTACTGGAGCCGCTCGTTGGCCGAGATCGAGCCGCTCAGCCCGCGCTGGGCGGCGCGGGCCAGCTCGGGCGTCGGCTGCTCGCGGAAGCTGCGGGTCAGTGCGAGCACCTCGCTCAGGTTCTCGCGCGGTGGGGGATAGGCGCTGGTGGCCAGCCCGACGGCCAGGCCGGAGATGACCGGGTCGATCCCCGACTTGAACATGGCCAGCCACACGCCAAAGCCGAACATGATCGCCAGGGGGCTGCGGCGGGGCGCCGGCACCCAGCGCAGGGCAAGCACGCAGATGAACAGCCCGATCGCCACCCCGAGCGCCACGAAGGAGACGTGGTGGGTGTAGACGACGGCGATGACCAGCAAGGCGATGACGTCGTCGACGACCGACAGCGACAGCAGGAACACGCGCAGCCGGGTGGCCGAACGCGGCGCAAGCAGGCCGACCGCGGACAGGGCGAAGGCGGTGTCGGTGGAGATCGCGGCGCCCCAGCCGTGGGCGCCCCGGCCTCCGGCGTTCCAGGCCAGGTAGATGCCGGCGGGGATGATCACGCCGAACACCGCCGACAGCGCGGGCACCGCGAGACGCTGGCGGTCCCGCAGTTCGCCGAGGTCGAGTTGGCGCTTGGCCTCCAGGCCGACGACGAGGAAGAACAGGGTCATCAGCCCCTGGTCGACCCAGTTGCGCAGCGTGGCCGAGATGCCGTGGGCCCCGAGCCGGAAGCTCAGGTGCGTGCTCCACAGGCTGACGTAGCCGTGGGGGGCGGCGTTGGCCCACACCAGGGCGGCGAGGACCCCAACCACCACGATGGCGGCGCCGCCCTCCTCGGTCGAGAGGAAACTGCGCACCGGCGCGGCCAGATTGCGCGCCCAGGCGGTCTTGCCCTCGTTGGCCTCTGCGGTCGACATCGCCGGGCAACTATCGCAAGCAATACCCTCCGCCGGGTGATTCGCACGACACACACCGGCAGCCTGCCCCGCCCCGCCGACGTGCTCGAGATGCTCCGCAGCGGCGAGCGCGGCGACGCCTTCGCGCTGGCGGCGGCCGCCGGCGTCGCCGACACGGTCGCCCATCAGGCCCGGGTCGGCCTCGACATCGTCAACGACGGCGAGATCTCCAAGCCGGGCTTCGCCACCTACGTGACCGAGCGACTCGGCGGCTTCGAGAGCCAGGTCGGCGGACGCGAGGACCCGGTGGAGAAGGACATGTTCCCCGAGTTCTACGCCCAGCTACCGACCTTCAAGGCGATGCAGGTGATGACGTGCGTCGGGCCGGTCACCTGGAAGGGCGACGCCGAGCTCAAGCGCGACCTCGACAACCTCACTCAGGCGCTGGCCGACTCCCCCGCCGAGGCGGCGTTCATGTCGAGCGCGTCGCCCGGCACAGTCTGGTACTACCAGCCCAACGCCCACTACGCGACCCATGCGGATTACGTGATGGCGGTCGCCGACGCGATGAAGCACGAGTACGACGCGATCCATGCCGCCGGCTTCCTCGTCCAGCTCGACTGCCCCGATCTGGCCGGCGGTTGGAACCGCCCGGTGGCCCGCGACTTCAGCGTGGCGGACTTTCGTGCCTTCGCCCAGCTGCACATCGACGCGCTCAACCACGCCACGCGCGACATCCCGCCCGAGCGCCTGCGCATGCACGTCTGCTGGGGCAACTACGCCGGCCCGCACGTGCGCGACATTCCGCTGGCCGACATCCTCGACCTGCTGCTCGGCGCCCGCCCGGCCGCCATCTCCTTCGAGGGCGCCAACCCGCGCCACGAGCACGAGTGGCAGCTGTTCTCCGACATCGACCTGCCAGAGGGCAAGGTGCTTATGCCCGGGGTGATCGACTCGACCACCAACTACGTCGAGCACCCCGAGCTGGTCGCCCAGCGGCTCGTCCGCTACGCCGAGGCGGTCGGTGCCGACAACGTCATCGGCTCATGTGACTGCGGCTTCGCCACGCTGGGGGACGGTGCGGTCGTGCCCGAGGTGGCCTGGGCCAAGCTGGGTTCGCTGGTCCAGGGCGCCCGGCTGGCCTCCCAACGGGTCTGAAGCGAGACGGCCCCGCGTCACTCCCCGGCACCGGTGTAGTGCCCGGGCCACTCGTCGTAGGGGATGCGCGAGATGTCGGGGATGTGGCCGAGCTCGCCCCACTCGTTATAGCCCAGGCGCGAGGTGGGTGCGAGCAGGTCGATCGCCGGCTTGCCGTCGCGCAGCACATCCTCGGCGACGGCCAGGTGCAGCACCCGACCCATGATCACCGAGTTCGAGCCGAAGGAGACGATGGTGTGCAGCGCGCACTCGAAGGCGGCCGGTGAGGCCGCGACCCGGGGTGGGCGGACGCGCAGGCTGGGCTCGCGCTCGAGGCCGACGGCGTCGAACTCGCTGATCTCCGGTGGGAAGTTGGTGCCGGTGGCGTTGACCTGGGCGGTCAGCGACTTCGGGGTGAAGCAGACGACGAACTCCCCGGTCGCCTCGATGTTCTTCAGTGAGTCCTTGCGCCCCACCGAGGTGAACTGGATGATCGGCGGCGCGGTCGAGGAGACCGAGAAGAACGAGTGGGGCGCCAGGTTGTCGACGCCATCCTCTGAGCGGGAGGACACCCAGGCGATCGGCCGGGGCACGATGACCGCGGTCATCATCTGGTAGAAGGCCCCGGGGCCGAGCTCCTCGGGGTCAAAGTCTCTGCGGTTCACATCGTCCTCTCAGGTCAGGGATCCTGGTTTTCTCCTGCCCACCGCCGGCGTGCGCGAACCGTGCCGGCGAGGAGCACCGGCGCGTTGACCCCCGGTGATCGCGGTGGGAGACTCCAGAGGATGTCACTGCCCGGACAACCCCACCCCAACGGTGGACCGGGTTGGGTGTCTGCACCGCTGACCCCGCATGAGACGACGGTGACCCCGCCGTCGCCCCCGACGCCCCCCGGGGTGCAGCTACCGAGCCCTGCGCCCAGCGGCCCGGTCGTCAACAACGGGGGCGGACGCAGGAAGTTCCCCGGCGGCAGCCTCACCATCGCGGGGCTGCCCTACTTCCTCGTCCCCGATGACGATCCCTGGGACCGCGAGCGGTGGCGACGCCTGGGTGAGCGCCCGTAGCTCAGCCGAGCGCCTCCGGCGGAAGGTGCGCCACGGACATGAGCACCCGTGCGCCGCGCATCGGAACGCCTTCCTCCATCAGCCGGGCCCGCTGATCCGATCCCTTGGCCAGGCTGCCGTCGGCGCGCACCACCCGCCACCACGGAACCCCCGCCGGGACCTGGGAGAGCAGCCGGCCGGCCTGGCGCGGGGCGCCGGGCGTGAGGTCGCCGTAGGTCATCACGAACCCCGGCGGGATCCGCCGGATCCGGTCAAAGAACGCCTCGGGCTCCATACCCCACGCAGTTTCCCGGCCCAGCGCTGCGGATAGCGTGACGGTGTGCCCGAGCCCCGGCTGATCGATGTCGCAGATCCCCCGGATCCGGCCGGCGTGGTGCTCGTCCTCCACGGTGGCGGCAGCCGCGGCGCTCCGGTGGCCGTCAGTCCCTCTCAGCTGTCGGTGCTGCGGATGATCCCGGTCGCTCGCGCTGTCGCCCGCGCCGGGCACCGCCGCCTGGCCGTGGTGCGGCTGCTCAACTCATTCCGCGGCTGGGACAGCGACCACACGCCAATCCAGGACGTCGACTGGGCGCTGGGTCAGCTGGCCGAGCGCTTCGGAGCGGCGATGCCGGTCTGCCTCGTCGGCCACTCACTCGGGGGACGCGCGGCACTGTGCAGCGCCGACCGGTCACAGGTGCGCGGCGTCGTCGCCCTGGCTCCGTGGGTCTATGCCAGCGACGCCGACGAGGCCGTGGCGGATACGCCGATCGTGATCATCCACGGAGACGAGGATCGCGTGGCCGCCCCGGACCGCTCCCGCCGGGTCGCCGAGTCGCTGCGCCGTCGGACCCAGGTCGCCTACATCACCGTGGAGGGCGGCAAGCACGCCATGCTCAGCCACCGCCGGGACTTCGACACCCTCGCCGCCCATTGTGTTGCGTGGATGCTGCTGGGTGAGATCGAGGACCCGATCGTCGCGCGGATCGCCGCGGGTGAGGACACGTTCAGCGTGTAGGCGCCGGCCGGGCTGATCAGTACCCGCGCAGCGCCGCTGCGAGACGGTCCAGATCAGACTGTTGACGCAGCAGGAAGTCGTCGGGGCTGGCGTTGCGCGACTCCGTCGACATGATCAATCCACCTCGGCGGGCCTTGTCCTGCCACCACGCGACCTCGGTCCTGGCGACGCGCTGACATCGGGCGCCGCCGTCCTCGGAGACCCAGATGACCCGAAACGTCGAGATGTCCATGAAGATCACCATCCACGGTTGATCGTCCATGGCGCGGTGGGCCTCTTCGCGGTCACGCTCCTCAGACCAGGTCTCCTGCGGCATCATCTTGGCCAGCTCGCGGTTTTCCTCCGCGCCGATCCACGAACGTCGCATCAGGCTGCTCCCATCCTGCATCACAGCCCCCCACGGCACGCCTGAACGTCACCGATACCCTACGGGCTTCGCTTGAGATCCTCCGGGGGAGCATAGGCGCATTCGGCGCCATTTTTTGTTTTCGCTCGATCGGACTCCATTACCTCTGACCGCGATGTCCGCCACCGACACCCCCGCCACTCGCGCCGCCCGCAGCGCCGGCGTCGACTTCCGCATCCATGCGTACCGCCACGACCCGGCCGCGGAGTCCTACGGTCTCGAGGCCGCCGCCGCGCTCGGGGTCGATCCCGCGCGGGTGTTCAAGACGCTGATGGTCCTGCGCGACGGCGCGCTGATCGTCTGCGTCCTCCCGGTGCCCGAGCGGCTGGTGCTCAAGGCGCTGGGTAAGCACGTCGCCATGGCCCCGGCGGAGCGCGCCGAGAAGGCCACCGGCTACGTGGTGGGCGGGATCAGCCCGCTGGGACAACGTCGGGCGTTGGGGACGCTTGTGGATACCAGCGCCCTGGCCCACGCCACCATCTTCGTGAGCGCGGGACGCCGCGGGCTCGAGATCGAGTTGAGCCCCACGGACCTCGTCGCGCTGACCGGCGCCGAGGTCCGCGGGCTCACCTGAAGGCTCAGGCGGTGACGGCCGGCTCCTCGGTGGGTTGAACCCACTTGGAGACGCAGGGGATCTTGGAGAGATCGCAGCGGTCGCGGTAGCGGTTGGCGATCTCGGTCACCTCGGTGAAGAGGTCGTCGGCCAGCGTGGTCGGCTGCAGACCGAGCTCGAGCAGGTGGTCGTTGGCCACGAACAGATCGTTCTCGGCCGCCTCCTTGCGCGGGTTGTCGACGAGGTCGACCTCGGCGCCGGTCAGGTCGGCCACCATCTTGGCCAGGTCGCGGACCCGGTGGGTCTCGGTCATCTGGTTGAACACCTGGACGCGCTCGCCCATCGCCGGCGGGTTCTCCACCGCGAGCTGGATGCACTTGACCGTGTCGCGGATGTGGATGAAGGCGCGCGTCTGGCCGCCCGTGCCGTGCACGGTCAGCGGATAGCCGACCGCGGCCTGCATGAGGAAGCGGTTGAGCACGGTGCCGTAGTCGCCGTCGTAGTCGAAGCGGTTGATCAGGCGCTCGTCGAGGCGGGTCTCCGGGGTCTGGGTTCCCCACACGATGCCCTGGTGCAGGTCGGTGACCCGGGTCGCGTCGTTCTTGTTGTAGAACGCGAACAGCAGCTGATCCTGGGTCTTGGTCATGTGGTAGATCGAGCCCGGGTTGGCCGGGTAGAGGATCTCCTGGCGGATCTCGTCACCGTCGTCGGTGTCGATCTTGACCTCGAGGTAGCCCTCGGGGATCTTGATCCCGGCGGTGCCGTAGCCATAGACGCCCATCGTGCCGAGGTGGACGATGTGGGGGTTGACCCCCGACTCGACCGCCGCGGCCAGCAGGTTGTGGGTGGCGTTGACGTTGTTGAACACCGTGTAGCGCTTGTGCCACGAGCTCTTCATCGAGTACGGCGCGGCCCGCTGCTCGGCGAAGTGCACGACCGCGTCGGGCTGGAAGTCGCGGATGAGGTCGAGCATCACCCGGTAGTTCTCGGCGACGTCGAAGCGGTAGTAGGGGATCTCCTTACCCGTCAGCTCCTGCCAGGCGGCGAGCCGGGTTCCGATCGGTGAGATCGGGGTGAGGGACTCGACCTCCAGCTCGACGTCGGCGTTGCGGCGGGCGAGATTATCGACGATCGCGACGTCGTGCCCGGAGGCGGAGAGGTGCAGCGTGGTCGGCCAGCCGCAAAAGCCGTCTCCACCCAGAATCAGTATGCGCAAGAAGGTGTCTCCTGTATTGATGCGTCTGGCCGGCCGCGATTACCAGATGTGCGGCTCTCTGCCCGACGGTTCCGCGTCAGACGAACTCCAGATGGTACGCATCACGGCAACGGAATCGCCATCTTCGTGTCTAAGTGGTTCGTTTGCAGCCTAACCCGGGCCCCTCGGGCCAGCTGTTACGGTCCTCGCGGACGGCGTCTTCAGTGAAGATCTGAGCCGTTTTGACCCGCTTCGGTAGAGAGGCACGACGCACAGCTCCCGGCCTATCGCCGAGCGTGCGCCGCTGTGCCTAGCCCACGAATCGGGAGTTCCCAGCACTCCCGCGGTTTCACTCCCAATACAGGAGGCCAGCATGGCCAACGTTTCTCCGTCGAGCCGATTCAGGGCATGGTCGAGACACGGTCCCAGCGACGATGTGGATCGCGAGCGCCTCGGCGTGGCGCTGTTCCTCGTCGCGGCGGCCGCGTCGTTCGTGCTGTCGGTCAGCCTGTGGTTCGCCGGGGATCGCCTCTATGGCGTGTTCGTCGGCCTGTGGGTTCCCTCGATCCTCTCGGCCGGCGGCTTTTGGATGATCGCCCAGATGCGCCAGTCATGACCGCCCTGAACATCTTCCTGGCGGTGGTGGGTCTGCTCGTCACGATCATGGTGCTGACGGGCATGATGTTCCTCAAGCCCCACCACATCACCACCCCCGCGCAGCTCACCGACCTCTCCGACGTCAAGCAGCGATTCGGGGCGACCCCGGTCGAGGTACCGGTGGTCGCCGAGCCGGCCGTCGAGGACGGGACGGGCGGCCTGGCGTGAGTCGCCCCGACGCCGCCCGCCGACCTGATGGGTCAGGCGGGTGCGTCGGTGCCGGCGGGCTCGAAGGCCAGAGCGGCTGAGTTGATGCAGTAGCGCTGAGCGCCGCGGGGGCCGTCGTTGAAGACGTGCCCCAGATGTCCGCCACAGCGTGCGCAGGTGACCTCGGTCCGGCGGATGAGGAGCTTGCGGTCGCTGTGGAGCTCGATGCTCGACGCGGTCGCCGGGTCGGTGAAGCTCGGCCAGCCGGTTCCGGAGTCGAACTTGGTGTCGGAGGAGAACAGCGTCGCGCCGCAGCCGGCGCAGGTGTAGCTGCCGTCGTCCTTGATGTGCAGCAGCTGGCCGGTGAAGGGGACCTCGGTGCCCTTGCGGCGCAGAACCCGGTACTGCGCCGGGCTCAGCTCAGCCCGCCATTGCGCCTCCGTCTTCTCGACCCGTGTGTCGGTGTCGGGCTCGGGGCTCACGCCGCCTCGACCTCGACCCCACGCCAGAACGCCACGTAGTCACGGATATCCGCCGCCGCCGGCTTGGGGTCCGGGTAAAACCAGGCGGCCCCGGCGTTGCGCGCCCCATCGGTGACGACGTCGTAGTAGCTGGCGGTGCCCTTCCACGGACACGTGGTGTGCGTGTCGTTGACCGCCAGCAGGTCGCGGGTCACGTCCTGGGGCGGAAAGTAGTGGTTGCCCTCGACCATGATGGTGGCGTCGCTCTCAGCCAGCACTGTGCCGTTCCAGGTGGCGCGGAAGCGGCCGCTTGCAGTGTCACGTTCGGCGTCGACGTTCATGGGTGCTCCGATCGGTCGTGGGTGCGTCTCTGACCCTACAGATACCCGTCCGCGGGCCCGAGAGGATCCCCCAGGCGCTGACCTTCACAGAATCTTGATGGCGGGCGCCAGATTCTGTACGTCTGCTGGTGAACCTCGGGCCCACCATGGGGCGATGAAACGTTCGCATCACACCACCCGGTTGATGACGGAGGTCGAGATCGCGCTCCTGTCGGGGTGCAACCTCGCCGAGGTCGAAGCCGAGGTCCAGGCCTCGGCGCAGAACGAGGAGACGGCCCGCCGGGCCGGCGCGGCCTCTCAGACCCCGGCGCTCAGATCGCCGGGACAAGCGGAGCCTCGAGCACAGAGCGGTCATCCCGCCCCCTAAACCCGCGCGATCATGGCGCTCCTGGAGCGCGATGGCCCGATCCCCGGCCGCTAGGAGCCGTTGGCGCCGAGCAGCTGACCGAGGGTGTTGGTGAGCGTCGAGACCGTGCCGGCCACCGCGCCGGTCGCCGCAGTGACGGCGCTGGTGGCGGTGTTCGAGACGCTCGACACCGTGGCGGCGAGCGGCGGCGAGGCGGCCGACAGGGTGGTCGCCACGCCGCCGGTGAGGCTCGAGACGGTGCTGGCCACGCCCTGGCCGGCGCCGCTCACGGTAGCTGACACGGTCGTGCCCACGCCCGCGACCACGCTGCCCAGCGGTGCGGTCGGTGCGGCCGGCGCGGGGGAGCTCGTGGTGGTCTGAGTCTGAGTCGGAGTCGTGGTCGGCTGGGTCGACGTGGCCGTCGGCGTCGGCGTGGTCGTCGTCGTGGAGCGCGTGCCCGTCTCGAGCGCCGCGACGGCGCTGCTGTTCGTCTGGACCGGGGTGGGGCTGGCGGGGGTGGTGCTCGACGTTGTCGTCGCGCCGGTCGTCGCCGGTGATCCGCGTGTCGGGCTGGGCGCCGGCGCGATGCTCGCCGCGGGCGTGGCCCCGCCGACGGGACGCCCGGTGGCGGCCGGTGGTGTCACGGCCCTGGGGGTGCGGTCCGGTCGTTGCGGAGCCCGAACGGGGCTCACCGGGCCCGCCGTGGCGGCGAACGCCGCCAGGACCTGGTGGGAGGGGGTCACGTGCGCCGCGTCGGGCCGGGCTCCCGCGGTCGGTGCTGGGCCCACCGGCACGGTCAGCTGGGCGGACTTCGCCCCGGGGGACGCCTCGGGCCAGCCGTGGAAACTGACCACCGCGCTGGCCACCGTGAACATCCCGACGAGGGCTGCCACGAGGAGACCGGCGGTACCGAAGCCCGCGAGCCATGCCTTGATCGACCGCATCACGTCTCTGCATCGGAATGGTCGCGCACCGGCCTGAGCTGTGGGAAGTGGATCTCGACGGATGTTCGACCCAGACCACGCATCGGGGAGAATGCCCTGAAAGGTCTGCGTCGCGTACTGCACAGCAAGGGAAAGGCCCGTGATGACCCAGAAAGCCGAGTTCAACGCCGAGGAATGGACCACCGTCGTCGACGGTCCGCTGTATGCCGGAATGCGGGTCATCAGCGCCGACCGGGGCGGCACGCTCCGCGAGAGCCTGGCCATGAGCCGCGTCTACCAGGCCGCCCGTGAGCAGCACGGCGCCAGTGAGCTGCTCGACGAGCTCATCACCTCGCCACCGTCGATCGATCCCGCGCGTCTTGGCGCGGCCGGCCAGAATCTGGCGGCGGTGACCCGGGAGGAGCTGGGCAAGGCCATCGCGATCCTCGAGTCAAAGGCGACGCCGTCAGAGATCGACGACTACAAGCGGTTCACCATGACGGTGGCCCAGGCCGTGGCCAGCGCCCACAAGGAGGGGGGATTCCTCGGCATCGGCGGCAAGCAGGTCAGCGAGGCCGAGACCCAGGCGTTGGATGAGATCTCCTCGGCACTGGGCTCGCCCCCGGCGAGCTGAGGCGGGCTCAGGAGCCCGACCCGCCCGATGACCCCTTCGCCGCGGCGGAGACCGCGTGGATGTATGTCGCCAGCGCCGTGAGATCGTGCTGGGAGAGGCGCTTGGCGTAGTTCTCCGGCATGAGCCCGGACTCGTACCCCTTGTCGTCGTCGGGCGGCTGCTCGATGTTCATCATGATCGCGTGGGTGTTATCCCCCTGGGACTGCACGTCGAGTCGCGGCCCGAGCAGGCCGTCGTAGCCGCCGGCCGCCATCGTGTGGCAGGCGTTGCAGCCGTGGGCGCTGAACAGCATCTCGCCCTCTTTCACCTCGGCGCTGCCATTCTGTGCGGCCGCGAGCTCGCGATTGATGGCCGCCTGGGAGATGGGGAGCTTGGGAGGCGGAGAGCCCTGTCCGACGCCGACGGCGACCAGGACGGTGAGAACGAGCACGACGCCGGCGACGCCGGCCAGGACACGGTTGCGCATCATGCCGCCCGCTCCGTCGCGGCAGGGGTGAAGAGCGCTGAGCGTGCGATGGCAAAGGCGACCAGCACCAAGACGGTCGCCGCGATCTCGGCGGCCACGATCGCCGTCGCGCGGGAGTCGAAGCGATGCTCGGCAAACCCGAAGAAGCTCGTCGAGTGCGAGATGAGGATCGACACCAAGGAGCCGACGCTGAGAACGAGCGCACCAAGGGCGAAGGCCAGGGCACGACCGAGCGCGAGCAACGCGATGACGACTCCGGTGCCGATCTCGTTGAGAAGGAACAGGATCCCGACCCAGTCGATCCGGGAGTAGCCCTCGTGATAGAGGTGGCCGTGCAGGTAGCCGCCGACACCCACCGCCAGCGCCGTGACGACCAAGATCCCCCACACGACCGGCGAGAGCTCGTTGCGACTCCAGAGCGCAGACGCGTCTCGCGACCTCGGTGAACCGGACAGGTCGACCTGACCGGCATGCTGAGCTGCCATCAATCAATCCCCTTAGCGTTCGACGTTTCCGACTGCAGGTCAAACGGATTCACAAGGGAATCGACCGCACTCCAGCGAGGGACCCTCGCCTGCCGATTGGGTACCCGGCTCTCTCGATGCCGACACCTGGATGAGAATGAACTTAGGCCGGCGGTCAGCGCGACCGCGGTGCCTACTTCGTCGGGTCGGCGGGTGCGGGCAGGCCGGGGGAGCCCTCGTCGGTCAGGCCTGTCCAGGCCTGTGAGGCGAGGCGGTTATCACAGCGCTGAAGGACGAGGGCGGTTCCCACCCCACCCGTGCCCGCCACGCAGAAGGGGCTGAGGTGCCTCGGGTCGTCGACCTTGCGCCCGCTCTCGGCGTAGGCGTGCAGCAGAGTGCCGCCGACCGCCCCCAGTTCGTCGAACTGCTGGCCGAGCGCGATCGCCCCGCCGCACGGCTCCATGACCAGGGGCGTGCCGACCGCGAGCGCGCCGTTCCTGACCGTCATGCACATCCGCTGGCCGTTGTACTCGTGAAACGCCTCCAACTTCACGCCCGGCACCATGTCCGCGGTGGCCCAGTACTCCTGATAGCTCCCGTCGTGGCTGCTGTATTCGGCACAGGACTGCTGGCGCACGATGGTCCCCGGAGCGCCGCTTCCGCTGCTGCCGCACAGCTGGGTCGCCACGTTCTCCATCCCGAACGACGGCGCGGCCGCCAGGGCAGCGCCGGACCCGACGCCCAGCCACAGCATCGCGCCGGTCAGTACCGCTGCGGTCGCGGTAGCTCGGCGGACGCCTCCGCTGAGCGTGGTCACGCTCACTCTCTCGAATGAGCAGGTTGCCGACACGTACCCTAATCCAGAGCGTCGGAAACTGCGCCACTACCTGACGGTGGGAGACGTCCACTGTGAGCCCGGCTGTCGCACGGGCCGTTCAGCGGAGAGGGGGGGATTCGAACCCCCGATGGAGTGAAACCCCATACCGGTTTTCGAGACCGGCGCATTCAACCGCTCTGCCACCTCTCCTGGGACTCAGGGCCTGAGCGAACTGCGAGGTTAGCTCAGCGATGCTGCGGTGGCACGGCGGTCATGATCCGGTCGACCTGATCCACCGACGGCGCGTGACCGGGCAGCGCGGGCAGGTCGTCGGGATGGGCGGCGATGCCGCGCAGGAAGATCGCCAGGTAGCGGCGCCACAGGGTGGGGGCGACGTCACGCCCGGCATCGATTGCCGTGCCGATCATCAGCTGCACGATCGCCAGATCGCCGGGGTCGATGTCGGGTCGCACGTCGCCGGCGGCCTGGGCACGCGCGATCAGCTCCCGGCCGATCGGCAGCAGCCGATCGCGGACCCGGACGACGCGCTCGAGGCTGCGCGGCGAGTCGTGAACGAGTTGGCGCAGCCCGCGGTCGGCCGCCTGGAGCTCGAGGTTGGCCTCCAGGGCGCTCACCAGTCCGTGCCAGGGGTCGGGGTCGGCCAGGCCGGCCTCACCGATGGCCACCAGCGCATCGACACGGGCCTGGAACAGCGTCTCGATCAGCTCGTCCTTGTCGGGGAAGTGGCGGTAGACCGTGCCGACGCCGACCCCGGCGTGGTGGGCGACGTCATTGAGCGTGGCCCCAAGGCCACGCTCGGCGAACAACGCACCGGCGGCCTTGAGGATGCGCTCGCGGTTCCGCGCCGCATCGCGGCGAAGGGGGCGGTCGGCCGCCGAAGTGGTCATGAATCAGACGGTAGCGCAGAAACGGATAACCGGTATCCATTTAGCTGCTACGGTGCTGGGTACAAACGGATAGCTCCTATCCACTTCTCTCCTCCTGACCACCTTCTTTCTCCCCCTCTCCTCACATGACACAGAATCCCCATCACGAGCACCGCTGGGCCATCCTGGCCGTGCTCGGCATCGCGCAGCTGATGGTCGTGCTCGACGCGACCATCGTGAACATCGCGCTGCCGTCGGCCCAGACCGCGCTGCACTTCTCCAACGACAACCGCCAGTGGATCGTCACCGCCTACTCACTCGCCTTTGGCGGCCTGCTGCTGCTCGGCGGCAAGATCTCCGATCTGTTCGGGCGCAAATGGACGTTCGTCGTCGGGCTGATCGGCTTTGCCGCGGCCTCGGCGGTCGGCGGCGCGGCCCAGTCCTTCCTCATGCTGGCGGTCTCCCGCGCCTTCCAGGGCGCCTTCGGGGCGCTGCTCGCCCCCGCCGCCCTGTCCCTGCTCACCACGACGTTCACCGAGACCTCCGAGCGCAACAAGGCGTTCGGGATCTACGGCGCGATCGCCGGCTCCGGCGCCTCGGTCGGGCTGCTGCTCGGCGGCGCGCTGACCGAAGCGCTCAGCTGGCGCTACACGATGTTCGTCAACGTGATCTTCGCGATCATCGCGGTGATCGCCTCACTGGCGCTGTTGACCAACGTCGCGCCCGAGCACAAGCCCAAGGTCGACGTGCCCGGCGTGATGACGGTGACCGTCGGTCTGTTCGCGATCGTGTTCGGCTTCAACCGGGCCCAGACCGACGGCTGGACCGCGGCGGTGACGCTCATCACCCTGGCGGTCGGCGTGCTGCTGCTGGTCTCCTTCGCCGCCATCGAGGCCCGCTCGCGCCACGCCCTGCTGCCCCCGCGGGTGGCGGCCGACCGCAACCGCGGCGCCTCGTTCCTGGCCATGCTCCTGTCGGCCTCGGCGATGTTCGGCGTGTTCCTGTTCCTCACCTACTACCTCCAGGACAACCGCGGCTACTCACCGGTCAAGACCGGGCTGGCCTTCCTGCCGATGACCGGCGTGATCATGCTCACCGCGGTCACCGTGGCCACGGCCCTGCTCGTCCGCGTCGGCCCCAAGGTGCTCGTGTCGACGGGCATGCTGCTGGCCGCGGTCGGCATGGGGATCTTCACCCAGATCGGCGCCAGCACCACCTACCTGTGGCCGGTGCTGCCCGGGCTGTTGGTGATGGGTCTCGGCCTCGGGCTGATCTTCGGCACGGCGATGAACACCGCCACGGTCGGCGTGCAGGCGAGTGACGCCGGGGTCGCCTCGGCCCTGGTCAACGCCTGTCAGCAGGTGGGCGGTGCGCTCGGCACGGCGCTGCTGTCGACGATCGCGGCGAGCGCCACCGCGACCTACGCCGGTGCCCACGCCGCGATCGCCCGGGCCTCGGGCCAGGCGGCGCTGACCAACCAGTCGGCGATCCACGGCTACACGATCGCCTTCTGGGTGTCAGCCGGTCTGTTCGTGGCCGGGGCGATCATCACCGGGCTGCTGTATGAGCGCCGGAGCCTGATGGACGCCAAGTTCGACGCCGCCGAAGCGGCCGCAGATGGGTCCGAGCAGCCCGCGCTGGTCATGCACTGAGCGACGACATCTGGTGAGTGAGCCGGTCCTGTGGGGACCGGCTCCTCTGCCTCAGTTCGGCGGCGAGAGCTCCTTGAGCCGCTTCGCCGCGGCGTCCAGCACCGTCTTGCGGGCCTTGTGAGCCTGCTCGTAGAGCTCGACGACCGCCAGCTCGGCCGCGTCGGCGCTGGCGAGGTGGGCGGTGACCGCCTCGACGTTCGCGCTGTCATAGCCCTCCCACGGCTCGTCGAAGGCGATCTGGGCGCCGGCACCGTCCTCGGCCCCGGCCTCGGCGAACTCGGCCACCACCTCGTCGGTGTCGTCGATCGTCTTGGCGTCGGCCTCCTCGCGGGTGAGGGGCGTGTCGGGGTAGGCCTCGATCGGGGAGACGACCTCCCCGTCGAGCGGGGCCGGGGGGCTCGCCGGTGCGGAAGCGGCGCTGGCGCTGGCTCCGTTGCTCGGCGTCGGGGCCGCCGGGCGCGCCGGAGCCGATCGCGCGGGTGCAGGCGCGGGTCGCGTCGATGTCTGTGTCGGGGAGGACCCGAACTGCGACTGGGCGACATGGACGACCTCGCCGGCGACGTACACGGCGAGCTTCGCCGACAGAGTGAGCGTCGTGCGCGTCGCACTCAGCCCGATCCGCAGCGGAACGGAAACGACTTTCGGGAACATGATTTTGAACTACCCCGCATCCCCCTCGCCGACGCTGGGTCCGCGGCTCGGGGCGGACGCCGTCCTCGGATCTCTACAGTGGAAATGGCGCATGAGCACCACGTCGGATCCGCCACCCACGCCCCAGATACCGCCGTTCTCCGGCGCCACCATCGACCGGGCGTCCGAGCCGCGACACCACCCCGACCAGATCGCCGCGCTGCTGGCCGCCGACCCCCTCGCCGTGGCCTGTGACGGCGCCAACGTGGCCGTGGAGGCCGACGGCACTCGCCTGGCCCGGACCCCCTGGCACGGAGATCCCGAGACGGCGATCATGCTCGGGATCGAGGACGGACGCGCACTGATGGCCGTCGACCTCGCCGACCTGTCTGACGCCTCGGTGCGCACCATGGCGCTGCGGGACGCCGCCACCGCGCTGTCCCAACCCGAAGGGGGCCTCGCCGCCTACCTCGTGGCGCTGTCGGCCTGGCACCGCAAGCACCCGTTCTGCTCGGTGTGCGGGACCCGGAGCGCCATCGTGGAGGCCGGCCTGGCACGCAAGTGCCCCAACTGCGGGGCCTCGCACTTCCCGCGCACCGACCCGGTGGTGATCATGACCGTCGAGTTCGACGGCCAGCTGCTGATGGGCAGCCGCACCGGCTGGGACCCGGACCGCTACTCGGTGCTGGCGGGGTTCATCTCGCCGGGGGAGACGCCCGAGGAGGCCGTGGTCCGCGAGGTGCAGGAGGAGTCGGGCATCGTGTCGCGCGACGCGGTCTACGTCACCGCCCAACCGTGGCCGTTCCCCGCCTCGCTGATGCTCGGCTTCCACGCGGTGGCCGACGGCGGCGTACCCCAGCCCGGGGGCGACGATGAACTGAGTGACGTGCGGTGGTTCGCGCGTGAGGACGTGATCGCCATGCAGCGCGGTGAGGCTCCGGTCAGGTTGCCGCCCGCCGTCTCCATCGCCCGGCTGCTCATCGACCGCTGGGTCGCCGCCGGCGGCGACTGAGCCCGCGCCGAGCTATCGCGACGCGGCGAGGGTGGCCGGCGGGCCGCTGAGCCGAGCCGGGCTGAGCTGTCCCGCGACCCACTCGGGGGTGAGCTCCAGGAGGATCTCGAGCATGGCGCTGACCGCGGGGGAGCGGTAGCCGGCCGGTACGGCGGCGGCCACCGGGCGAGCGGGCAGCGGCGGGTGCAGCGCACGCAGGACGACGTCATCGCGTGCCTGGCGGGCGACCATATCCGGGACCACCGAGATGCCGACGCCGGCTGCCACGAAGCCGAGCAGCGCCGCGTAGTCGTCGTACTGGAAGGCGACACGGGGCTCGACGCCGGCGGCCTGGCAGGCCCCGGCAAACAGGTCCGCGTCGGGGCAGGTCGTCGTGGTGGTCAGCATCCAGGGCTCATCGGCCAGGTCGGTCAGGTTGAGCTCGGGGACCGAGGCCAGGGGGTGGCCGGCAGGAAGCGCGACGTACATCGGGTCATCGAAGGCGTGGACCAGCTCGACGCGCTGCTGGGCGCCCTCGCGCAGCTCCCGGGGCTGGCTGCGGGGGAACTCGAAGCTCGAGTCCCCGTCGTAGTTGCACAGCGCGATGTCGAGCTCCCCGGCCCGCAGCAGCGGCAGTGAGTCGATCGGGTCGGCCACGATGACGCTCAGCTCGACGGCGGGGTAGCGCTCGCGGAAGCGCGCCAGTGCCAGGGGCACCACGGAGGCGGCGGCGGAGGCGAAGGCCGCCATGGTCAGCGTGCCGCCGCCCAGGCCGGCATGGGCGCGCAGCTCCTCCTCGACGCGGGCCAGGCTGATGAGCACTTCCTCGGCGCGGTCGACCAGCAGCCGCCCCGCGTCGGTCAGGGCGATGCCCTGGGGCAGACGCCGCAGCAGCTGCACACCGGCCTCGGATTCGAGCACGGCGATCTGGCGGGACACGGCGGGCTGGGTGTAGCCGAGGCTGGCGGCGGCGGCGGACAGTGACCCCTGGCGGGCGACCTCGCGCAGAACCCGGAGACGGCGGACGTCGAGCATGTTCAAAGGTTATACCCCTTGCAGCAAAACCCTATTTGAACTTATGGCCCGACGGACGCACCATGAAGGACGTCTTCTCAACCTCTGAACCTAGGAGCCCTCCATGTCCCAGATCACCCGCACCCTACGCCGCGTCCTCAGCGACATCAGCTACGCCGACCGTCGTCTGTATGAGCTGCGCACCGGCGTGAAGGTCACCCCCGCACGCACCAAGTAGGCCCCAGCCCCGCTGGACCGCTGCGGACTCAGACCGCCGCGGCGGTCCGGCGGGCGAACACGCCGTTCTCGGCGTAGAGCGCCTGGTGCAGCAGGGCGCGGAACTGGGCGCGCTGCTCGTCGTCCAGGGCGGCGAGGAGGTTCTCCTCGATCTCGGCCATCCCCAGCTCGGCATCGTGCAGCACCGCCAGACCCGTGGCGGTCAGCTCGACCACGTGGCGGCGGCGATCCTCGGGATCGCGCTTGCGCACCACCAGCCCGTCGCGTTCGAGGTCGTTGAGCAGCAGCACCGTGTTGTTGGCGTCGAGGCACAGCACGCTGCCAAGGTATTTCTGGCCGACGGAGCCGAGTTCGCGCAGGTAGGAGAGCGCGACGACCTGCTTCATCTTGGCGCTGGACCCGTCGCGCTCAGCGACGGTCGCGTAGACGGACTTGGACAACATCGTCACCAGCGCCAGGGCGCTCTTGGTGTCGTCTGCCGCCAGGTGATCGAGATCAACCATCACCTCGAGACGCTAGCAACGCTTGGACCCGAAAACACGGACCGTCCCTGACCTAAGGATCGATTATTAGTCCTTGCCGGAGTGATGATCGCTGCTACGGTGACGTTCATGACCGCCACCGTCGTCCCCGCTCACGCCACCCGCCGTCAGTGGCTGGCGCTCGTCGTCGTCTGCCTCGCCCAGCTGATGAACATCCTCGACGGGACCATCGTCAACGTCGCGCTGCCCAAGATCCAGCACGACCTCAGCTTCAGCCAGGCCAACCTCAGCTGGGTGCTCAACGCCTATCTGATCGCCTTCGGCAGCTTCCTCCTGCTCGCCGGGCGCCTCGGCGACCTGTTCGGGCGCAAGAAGGTGTTCCTCGCCGGCGTGGCGTCCTTCACGCTGTTCTCGGCGATCTGTGGGATCGCCGATTCCCAGATCGTGCTGATCATCGCCCGCTTCCTCCAGGGGATCGCGGGGGCGCTGTGCTCCTCGGTGATCCTGGCGATCATCTCGACCGAGTTCACCGAGCCCTCCGACCGGGCCAAGGCGATGAGCTCCTACATCTTCGTCGTCGTCTCCGGCGGCTCGATCGGACTGCTGGCCGGCGGCGTGATCACCGAGTTCATCAACTGGCGCTGGGACTTCTTCATCAACGTGCCGATCGGAATCTTCGCCCTCGTAGCCGGCTGGCGCCTGATCGACGAGAACCGCGGACTCGGGCTGTCGGGCGGGATCGACTGGCTCGGCTCGCTGCTGGTCACCGGCGGCGTGATGGTCGGCGTCTACGGAGTGGCCAAGGCGCCCGACTACGGCTGGGGCTCGCTCCACACGCTCGCTTTCATCGCCGCCGCGATCGTCATCCTCGGCCTCTTCGTCCTGGTGGAGTCGCGCCTGGAGAACCCGATCATGCCGCTGCGGATCTTCCGGATCCGCAGCCTGATCGCCTCGAGCATCGTGCGCGGGATGCTCATCGCCGGCATGTACGCCTCCTTCTTCCTTGGCGCGCTCTACCTCCAGGGTGTCCGCGGCTACTCGGCCCTGGACACCGGTCTGGCCTTCCTGCCCCAGACGATCATCGTGGCGATCATGTCCCGCGGCATCACCACCCGGCTGGTCGCCCGCTTCGGCAACCTCGTCATGGTGTGCGCCGGGCTGGCGCTGATGGCCGCCTCGCTCCGTCTGCTCTCCCAGGTCACCCCCCACACCCCCTATGCGCCGCTGCTGCTCGTCTCCTACCTGCTGCTCGGCCTGGGTGCCGGATCGGCGATGTCGCCGCTGCTGTCGATCGCGCTGTCGGAGCTGCCGCGGGAGGACGCCGGCCTGGGTTCGGGCATCGTCAACGTCTCCCTGCAGCTGGCGGCCGCCGTCGGCGTCGCCGTGCTCAGCTCGATCGCCACCGGGCGCAGCACGTCGCTGCGGTCCGCCCACGCCTCGCTCCAGGTGGCGCTGACCAGCGGCTATCGGCTCGGGTTCGCGGTCGGCTGCGGGGTGGTGATCGCCGCGCTGGTGATCGCCGTCGTGCTGCTGGGTCCCCGCCACACCCGCAGCAAGGCGGTCGCAGAGGCCGAAGCCAACGCCGCCGAGGAGGCCGAGGCCAAGGTCGAGGTCACGGCCGCCTGATCGACTGGCCCCGGCTCGCATAGAGGGCATGATCGGCGCGCGCGAACAGGCTCGCGGCGTCCTCGGCGCCGTCCCAGACCGCCACTCCGACTGAGCAGCTGCGTCCCGCCGGCATCGCCGCCTGGAGCCGGGCCAGCACATTGCGCTCATCCTCGGCGGACGGGTTGGGGAGCAGCAGGCAGAATTCATCTCCGCCGACCCGGGCCAGCAGATCACCCTCGCGCAGCTGCGAGCGCCAGCTGACGGCGAGGTCCTGGAGCAGCTGGTCGCCCGCGGCATGGCCGAGCGTGTCGTTGAACTGCTTGAAGTGGTCGAGGTCCATCACCGCGATCATCACCCGCTCACCCGAGCGGCGGGCGCGTTTCAGCTCCTGGGCCAGGCGGTCGTTCCAGGCGCGCCGGTTCGGCAGCTCGTGATGGCGGCTTTCGCGGCTGAGGTCTACCTGCGTCAGTTGGGTGAGCGGCTGCTCGATGCTCCTGAGCCCCAGCCGCCGGGGCATTGGTCGGCCCTGCGCGACGCCGCTGTCGCCCTGGTCTGCGCGGAGGCGATTGACGCGGATCGGGCGTGGTGGGTGATCGATGACTACGCGACCGCGCGGCAGCTCCGCTCCGGCCGGGCCGGATTTGTGCATTTCGGGCCGCCGCGGGGTCGCCGCGAGGGCGCCCGCCTGCCCCCGCGACAGTTCCGGCTGATCGACCAGGAGATCCCGGTCGCTGGGCATCAGGTGCTGGTGCGTGACCTGGCCATCACGGCCGACGGGGGCCGGCTGCAGTACCGCCGCCACCTGCCCGCCCCGGGGTCACCCCAGATGGCACGCTTGGCCAGGCGGCCTGGCGGGTTTCCTGGCATGTTTCCCTGGCTTGTCGCGGCCACGGTCCCGGAGATCGTCGACTCGCTCGGCAATCGGCCCGCGGTCCAGCTGGGCGAAGGCGGACGCGACGGCCAGGGCCACATGGACGGGGAGCTGGAGTTGGTGGGCACGATTGCGTCGGAGGCGACGTGGCTCGAGATCGACGGTACCCGGGTCGATCTGCGCGGTCCCGGGGTGCCCTGGGAGGTCGGCCTCGAGCCGCTCGACGCGGTGGGTGCGCTGGAGCGCTGTCTCTGGCGACACCTCGCCGTGGCGAGTCGAGGTTCGGGGGTGACCCGGGATCTCGAGCCCATGATCGAAGCCCTGATCGCGGCCGGGGCACTGCAGGAGTGCTCGCGGTTCCTCGCGGACCTGCGGGCGGTCAGCACCCGGATGCCGCGGCGTCCCCTGCACCAGCGCCGAACCATACGTGCGCCTGCCTCGGGTCTCATCGAGCCGTGGGGATCCCTGCTCGACCGTGAGGGAGCCGACGACGGTCCGGAGTGGACACGGGTGCTCGGCGCGGTCGCGCCAGTATGTGACGGGGTCCAGTTCGCCGTCAACGCGATGACCTCTGACGCGTCGGGTTTCGAGATCGAACACGAGGTCGCCCCGCACGTGATCGGCGTCGGCGCGCTCGACGAGCTCCCGGTCAGCTGGTGGGCGCGCGATGACCTCGCCAACCACTACCTCGGAATCCCGACCCTGTGGGGCGGCTGTCGGGACGATCGGTCCTAGGGGATCATGCGGTACTGGCCGGCGCTGGATCCCCGGGCCCAGCGCCTCGACCTGCATGTGCGTCGAGACCCACCGGGCGGTCGTCTCCGTCACTGTGCCCGCCACGCCAGAGAACTCCCGATGAGGCAGTGGTGGGCGGGCATTCCCGCGGCCGAGGTTGCGGTCGCGTGTGGCGCGCAGACCCACACGGTGCGCTGGCAGGCGGGTGAGCTGATCGCCGTTGACCACGGGGATCACGAGGCTGAGGTCGCGCTCGCCACACTGGCCGGGGAGCACCTCCCCTGCCTCGAGCTGCTGCGGACCTGGTCACAACGGGCCGAGGATCCCCATGTGCTCACCCTGGCCTCCCGCGGTCTCACCGATCCGCTCAACATCGATGGCGACGGCCTCAGGATTCCCTATGACGCCCCTCGGCGAGAGACCGAGGAGCAACTCTTGGGGCTGCTCGCGGCCGCGGGTCAACTGCCGGACCGGCTGGCGGCCACCACCGCCGCGATCTGGACCCGGCGCCTGCACGATGGGCACGCGCAGCTGGAGGATGTCCGGCCTCAGCTCGAGGCCGCTCTCTACGGGCGGGTCCTTCGGACGCTGCGCGCCTGGCTGCGCGAGCCTGAGCTGACGATCGACCTGACGATGATCGAACCCACCGAGGCACGGAGGATCCTTCGCACGCCCGACGGGCTCGCGGTCTCCCTGCCGTTCAGCTGGCTGTCTGAGGTCTGGATGCCCGGCCTTGCGGTCACGCTCGGCCGGCTGTGCATCGCGGCCGAGACGACGGATGGATCGAGCTGGACTTTGGACACGCTCGGTCCGGACCTGGCCGAGCGCGCTGCGCTCACCATCACCACCCGGTAGCGGGGCGGCGGGCGCCGGGCCCCGCGCACGGCGGTGTGTCACAAGCGGTGGTCGGGAAACGAAATAGGTTGTAGATGCCAGAACGTGAGCACGCAGAGCTGGTTCGAGCAGTCGCATCGGGTGACCGCTCGGCCTGGGCAGAGCTCTACCGCACCTATCTGCCCCTGGTGCTGCGCTGGTGCCTGCACCAGACCGGCGATCGTGAACTGGCGGCCGATCTCAGCTCGGAGGTGTTCGCCGCCGCGGCCCTGGCGGCGCGTCGCTATCGCCCGGAGTCAGGGCCGGTCGGTGCGTGGCTGATCGGCATCGCCAGCCACAAGCTCGTCGATAGTCGCCGGCGCCGGCAGGTGGAGGATTCAGCCCGTCGCAAGCTCGGCATCGAGCCGGCGGCGCTGTCGGACGCCGACCTCGAGCGCGTCGACGCGCTCGTCGGGATGGACGACCGTCTCCAGGCCCTGTTGAGCGAGCTTCCGAGTGAATACCGCGCCGCGGTGGTCGCCCGGGTCATCGAGGAACGGTCCTATGAGGAGATCGCCGCCGAGCTGGCCTGCTCGGCGTCGGTAGTCCGCCAGCGCGTCAGTCGAGGTCTGCGGACTCTGAGAGCAGAGATGGGGAAACGATGAACGATTACTTCGATCAGTTCGAGCAGTCGGTGGGCACCGCACTGGAGCATGGCGCCCACCTGCCGTGGTATTCCCGCGGATGGCGCATCCGGCACCCCCGGGTGTTCGTCGCCGTCTTCGCCGCGCTCTCGATCGGCACACCCGCGGGTGCGGTGAGCAACTGCTTTGGCGCCTGCACGCCCGCCCATCCCCAGGTCACCGTCGTCGCCGTCCCACGGCCCCAGCCGGCGCAGACGCGTGAACCGGTGGCGATGGGATCGCCCGAGGGCTGGGGGCAGCGGCGCCAGCTCAGCGCCCGCCAACGCGGCGACGACCTGCACATACCCGCGCGCGACTGAGACGCGACCGTGGCCTCACGTAGAGAACAGAGGGACAGCGCCCGTCAAGCGCGCCTCGCGAACGAGCAGGCCGACGCGGCGCAGGCCGCCCGGCGGCGGCGTCTGGGCCTGGTCGGCGGGGTCGTCATCGCGGCGGTGATCGTCGCGGTCGTCGCGGTGGTCATCTCCTCCTCCGGCGCCAAGCCACAGGGCATCGAGACGAGCACCGCCGCGATCGCCACCTACGACACCGTCGCCGCCGAGTTGGCGGGCGTTCCTCAGACCGGGGCGACGCTCGGCCGGGCCAACGCGCCCGTGACCATCCAGTACTTCGGTGACCTGGAGTGTCCCTACTGCGCGGAGCTCACCGTCGGAGCCGGCGGCAGCGGCCTCCCCGCGCTGATCACCGGACCGGTCAAGCAGGGCCGGGTCAAGCTCGTCTACCGGTCGATGGAGACCGCCAGCGCCTCGACCAACCACGATCGGTTCATGCCCCAGCAGGTGGCCGCCCTGGCCGCCGGCCAACAGGGCCTGTTCTGGAAGTACACCGAGCTCTTCTACCGCGAGCAGGGCGACGAAACGACGCGGTACGTGACCGAGAGCTACCTCGAGGGGCTGGCCAGGCAGATCCCCCGCCTGGATTTCTCACGGTGGATGTCCGATCGCCGCGACAGTGCCCTACGGGCACAGGTGACCGCCGACGCACGGCTAGCCACCCGGTACGGACTTCAGGGCACCCCAACCCTCGTGGTCACGGGCGCCAAGGGCTCCTCCACCGTGCCGGCGAACGCCTCCGGCGTCGAGTCCTACTCCGCCATCATGTCGACCGTCACGGCGGTGTCCTGAGCAGTCCCGGGCTCTGAGGTGGGGGCCCGCCACAATGCCCTCGTGCCGATTGACCCCGACGAGCTCAAGGTGTGCCTCCAGGTGCTGGCCCAGGTCCAGGACCTGCCCGATGACCATCCCGACGCGGTGGCGGTGCGCCGCGCCACCGCCGCGATCTTCAAGTCGGTGAAGGAGCAGCGCCGGGTGCGGCGGCGCGCTGCCGTCTCCGCGGCCGACGCGGCGGTGCTCGCCCAGACCGCCACCGCCGCGCCGGGACGGATCGATGATGAGACCGGTGGCGTGGCCCTCGTGCCCCGGGTGGCGGGGGCGAGCGCGGGAACGCTGATCCGGCCGCGGCCGTGTTATCAGTGCAAGGCCCGTTACGTGGAGGTCGACGCGTTCTACCACCAGCTGTGTCCGAGCTGTGCGGCGCTCAATCGCCAGCGTCGCGACGCGCGGACCGACCTGCGCGGCCGCCGGGCGCTGCTCACCGGCGGGCGGGCCAAGATCGGGATGTACATCGCGCTGAGGCTACTGCGCGACGGCGCCGAGACGACGATCACCACCCGGTTTCCCAAGGACGCGGCGCGTCGCTTCGCCGCGCTGGAGGACAGCGGCGACTGGCTCCATCGCCTCAACATCGTCGGCATCGACCTGCGCCAGGTCGGCCAGGTGGTCGCCCTGGCCGACGCGGTGGCCGCCGACGGGCCGCTCGACATCCTCATCAACAACGCCGCCCAGACCGTCCGTCGCTCCCCAGATGCCTATGCGCTGCTCGTCGCCGGTGAGGCGGCGCAGCTGCCGGACGCCTCCCACGTGCTCGAGCTCGGAGGCCCCCACGATCTGCACCCGGGCATGACCCTCGAGCTGGCCCAGCGCGGGGTCGAGATCGACGCCGGCGGGCTCATCCCGGACGAGGTCGACCACAACAGCTGGACCCAGGCGGTGGACGAGATCGACCCGGTCGAGATGCTCGAGGTCCAGCTGTGTAACACCACGGCCCCGTTCATCCTCATCAGCCGCCTGCGGGCGTCGCTGGCCGCCTCGGCCGCGCGGCGCACCTACGTGGTCAACGTCTCGGCGATGGAGGGGAGCTTCGGGCGCGGCTACAAGGGCCCCGGACACCCCCACACCAACATGGCCAAGGCTGCGCTGAACATGCTGACGCGGACCAGTGCGCGGGAGATGCTCGAGCGCGACCGGATCCTCATGACCAGTGTCGACACCGGTTGGATCACCGACGAGCGTCCCCACACCACGCGAGCCCGCCTGGCCGAGGCGGGCTTTCACGCCCCGTTGGACCTGGCCGACGGTGCCGCCCGCGTCTATGACCCGATCGTACGGGGCGAGGCCGGGGAGGACGTCCACGGCGTGTTCCTCAAGGACTACGCCCCGACGCAGTGGTGAGCTCAGCGCAAACCGTGGGTTAAACGCGAATGGCGGGCCCCAGGGGATAGGCCCGCCATACGGTTACGGCGTCGGTGGTGATGGGGAGAAAGGTTCAGGCAGCGATCAGTGCGTCGTTGTCGGTGTCGGTCGGGGTGGTGATGGGGGTGTCGCTGGCGGGCAGGGTGGCGAGGACGGTGACGGTGCGTTCGGGGCGGCTGCGGCGGTCGGTGCCGGTGTAGGGCAGGTTGGTCTGGGTGGTTTGGATGCGGCGGCGGCGGTCGGTGCCGGCGGGGCGCCATTGGGGGGTGTCGTGGGCGGCGATCTCGATCGGTGCGAGCGCGATCTGGGCGTCGATGGCGTGGGTGCTGTCGTGTTTGCGGGCGCGTTCCTTGATCATGGTCTTGAGGACGCGTTTGCCGTCTTTCCAGGCGTTGAGGTTGGAGTCCCCGGCGCGACGCTCGAGTTCCATGGAGGGGACCTCGGCGATGCTCAGGCCGGTTTTGATGGCCGAGAGGATGAGTTCCATCTCGATCTCAAATCCGTCGGCGGTCAGGGCGAGGCGGTGAAGGTCTTTGGTCCAGAAGGCGCAGTAGCCGTAGCAGAGGTCGGTGAACTTGGCGCCGAAGAGCAGGTTCGCGGCGTAGACGAAGCCGAGGTTGCCGAGGTGACGCAGGAGCGTGAAGTCGACTGAGCCGCCGCCCTTGAGGTTGCGGGAGCCTTTGACGAAGTCAGCGCCGGCGACGAGCGCGTCGACGAAGCGTCCCATCTCACGCGGGTCGGTGGATCCGTCGGCGTCGATCATCACGATGATGTCCCCGGTCGCGGCGGCGAACCCGGCGCGCAGCGCGGCACCTTTGCCGCGGGTGCGCTGGTGGACGATGACCACATCGGAGCGGCGGTCGGTGACCACCAGTTCGGTGCCGTCGACGGAGAGGCCGTCGACCAGGACGATCTCGGACACCCAGTCGGGGATGTTGTCGATGACCCAGTCGATGGACTGTTCCTCGTTGAGGGCGGGTACGACGACCGAGACGGTGGGCTTGGTGGTGGTGTTCGGCTGCTGGCTCATGGTGTGGTTCCCCTGGGTGGTGTTCTGGTTGCAGTGCGTTGCGCTTCTTCTTGCTGCAACAAGAATCGAGAATCCGGTAGATCAATACACCCCGGCTTCCCCCCACACTGAGATGGTGTGCACCACAGGCGCCGAGGGCACGATCCGAAGCTCGGCGGGGATTACTACTGAGACGGAGTGACCGCGGTCACTCAAACCCTGCGCTCGGCTGCCCGGGGTGCTGCTGGGCGCCGCAGCGGGGTCTACCTGGCGGGCGCCTTCTTGATGAAGGCGATGCCGGGATAGCAGTCCACGGCGGCGACGTCGGCGTACTTGGGCTCGGTGAACTCGGGCTGGATCCGCCGCGTGGGATCGCGGCTCTGGACGGCGTCGACGAGCGACCTGACCAGCCCGATGCCGGTGGTGGGCCCGGGTGGTTCCTCACCTCCGAAGAACGGCAGGTAGCTCGCGTGCAGGTCCTCGACCACGTACCACCCGCCCGGCTGCAGCTGAGGCCAGAGCGTCTCGAATGAGGTGATGATGTGCTCACCCACGTGTGAGCCGTCATCGATGACGATGTCCGGACGGCCGAATGTAGTCACCGCGGTCATGAGATCCTCGGGGCGGTTCTGATCCGCCTGGAGAAAGTGGACCTGGGGTCCGAAGTCGATGTCCTTGGCGAAGACGTCGAGACCGACGATGGTCGACCGGGGAAAGTAGTCCCGCCACATCGGCAGTGACCCGCCGGGCACCCTGGTGCGATAACCGCCCACCCCGATCTCGAACACCACGAGCCGACGCAGTCGCACCGAGGCGAAATGCCGGCGATAGTGGTCGAGGAAACCGTGCTCGAACTTGTCGGTCCCCTGATACAGCTGGCCGATGACCGGCGAGAGGTTTGAGGCCGTCAGAGCGAGGCCCCTGACGCGCTGGAGGGCTGTCGGCATCGGGCGAGAGGCTACCGGCCGCTGGCCGGCGGGGCCAGGGCGTCGACTGTGCGGTTTACTTTCGCCCACACGAGTCATGCGAGCGTTGATCTGGATAGGTCCCACCGAGATTCCGGGGGGCCACAAGGTGCAGGCCGAGCGAACCGTCGAGGCGTTGCGTGAGCTGGGAGTCGACGTCAGCCTGGGGAGCGGACCAGACGTGTCCCTCGACGGGGTGGACGTGGTCCATGCCATCCATGCCGACCCGGCGTGGATGCTCAGGGCGCGTGAGCGGGGCATCCCCGTGGTGGTATCGACCATCTACTGGAGCAAGTCGTACCTGATGAACCACCGGCATTGGAAGACGACACCCCAGCGAATCAATGAATTCCTCCGCAACGGTGCCTCGGCGGTCAAAGGGTGGCGACACCGCGCCGGTGGCGTTGAGGTCGATCCGGTCGACGCGGACCTCGACGTTCAATTCAAGAAGACCAAGCGCATCTTCGAGGGAGCTGACCTGCTGCTTCCCAATAGCGAATCGGAAGCGCAAGCCATCCGTACCGAGTTGCGAGTTCACACTCCGATGCATGTGGTTCCCAACGGCGTCGCCCCGGAGCTGTTCTCGCTGCCCCCTGAAGGGACTCCGCGCTCCGGGGTGCTCTACACCGGCCGGATCGACCCCCATAAGAACCAGCTGGCGCTCATTCGCGCCCTGGCGGGCAGCGGCATCGAGCTGACTCTCGCCGGCCCGGATCACCCGCACCATCCTGCCTACGCGAAGGCCTGTCGACGGGCAGCGGGCGCCAACGTACGTCTGGTTGGCTGGCAGGACCAGGCGGAGATCATCCGCCTCTTCCAGAGCGCCGCGGTCCACGCGATGCCGTCGTGGTTCGAGACGACTGGACTTTCGTCACTGGAAGCGAGTCTCTGTGGCGCCGCCGTGGTGACCACCGACCGTGGCTACGCGCGGGACTACTTCGGCTCGTGTGCCACCTACTGCGACCCCGCCGATCCGCACAGCATCCTCTCAGCGGTGCGTCAGGCGCTGGAGCTCGGGGGTTCGTCGGCTCTGCGCGACCGGATCCGTGAGCGCTACACCTGGCGACACACCGCCGAGGCGACCTTGACCGCCTACCAGCGCGTGGTGCACGAGAAGGTGTGACCTAGCCGCGACGCCGCGCCCGGACGCTTCAGTCGGTCCAGGCGCGGATGGTTCCCGGTGGGTACTGCAGCTGGCGGACCACCCGAGCGGGCTGACCGACCGCCAGCGAATCATCAGGGACGTCCCGGGTGACGATCGCTCCCGCTCCGATCACCGCCCGGCGACCGATGGTGACACCCGGCAGGACAATCGCGCGCGCGCCGATCCAGGCACCGTCATGAATGACCACCGGGGCGGTCCTGGGCGGTTGACCCTCGAGCCCGTGATCGTTGGAATCGGTGATGAAGGCGTCGTAGGCCACTGCGACATGGCTGCCGATGGTCACTCGTTGGCGTGCGGTGATCATCGCTCCAGCGTTGAGGAACACGTCGTCGCCGATCTCGATGATTCCCGGCCCGCCCAGCCGAACGCGCCGATCCTGGGAGAAGATGAGCAGGTTGCGTCCGACGTGCAGGTTGCCCGCGGTGATGAAAGGGCGACCGACGATGATCGCGCCGTCACCGACCTGGGCGTGTCTCAGGTGCCAGCGCACCCGCGCGGCTGATAAGCGAGGTTCCACCTCTGCCCATTCCCACAGGCGCCGAGCCACCTCCCGAGCGGTCATGAAGAACCCAGAGGTGCGACGCTCTCAACCTCGGCTGGCCCCATCGAATGGGCGCTGAGCGAGCGCGCGGTGTGTGGGCCCAGAGTCCGCCACAACAGAGCGCAGAGGACCGGGATGACCACCACGGCATAGAGCGCCGCCTGCCCGGAAGCTGACACCGGGAGGATGCGGTTGGTGGGAACCAGCATGAGCACGCCGAGGCTCGCGGCGATCGCCATGACCGGGATGCCGTCACCGTCCAGGCACAGCAGGCAGAGCACAAAGGGGATGTTGTAATAGGTGTTGTCCCACGGCTCCACCGCCGTGCGCACCAGGAGAAGCAGGGCCGCCAGCCACAGGGCCTCGCGTCGCAGATCCGTCATCTCCCGCGCCTCGGGGACGAGACGGCGGCGCAGCAGCCAGATGGCTACGAGGCCGACGCTCAGGAGCGGAAACAGGGCGTGCTCGTGGACGACCCAGTACGAGTTCGCCCCGAACCCCCAGAGCAGCTGGAACGGGTAGAAGCCTGCGCCGGCGGTGATCGCCCCATTCTGTAGGGACGCAGGCAGATGAAGCCCGACGAACAGGGTGGTCAGATTGTCGAGGGCATAGAGCCCGGCGCCGATGACGCCGAGGGCCAGGAGCACGCCGCTGTACCGCGCCCGGCGGGCGGCGATCACCACCGGAACGATCTCGATCAGGCCCGGCTTGTTGAGCACGGCCAGAGCCACGAATACCAGGGCGATGATCATGCGGCGATCAGCGGCGAGGATCACCGCCGCGAGCGCCAGCACCGTACCCACCAGTTCCTCGGGGTGGCCGAGGATGCCGGCATACCAGAGCACGGGATCGACGACGGCGATCGCGGCAAAGAGGCCCATAACCTGGCGGCCCCGGGCTGGCCTCAGAGAGCTCCGAGACGCAAACCAGACGCCAAAGAGCGGAACCGCGATCAGACACGGCACCGCGGTGACGAAGTAGGTGACTTTCCAGCCGGCGCCAAGGGCCATGGCAATGAGCGCGAATGGCGCGCGCCACACCACGGCGCCGATGTAGGACGGTGACAGGCTGATGAAGCTCCTCACGTGTCCGGCGTAGAGCGCCTGATAGGCCGGCCACAGCTCGAGGTGGAAGTCGTTGCGGTCGCGGAAGTCGCTGAGCCCGAACAGGATGATTCCCAGTACGAGGCTGGCCGCCAGCGTGGCACCGCTCACCACGCTCACCCAACTGCGGTCCGTGTTCAGGACCGGGTGGGCGAGTTTCACACCAACGCCGGTGGACACCGCGGGCCCTCTGACGACGTGGATCCGGCTCCCGGGCTCATTCGCAGCCGAAGCTCCAAGGCGAGATCGGCCCTGCGCAGCTCGCGGGGGGCGCTGGGCGTCGGCGCGGGGGTGAGGGTGAGGTTGGCCACCGAGTAGCCGAGGCGCGCCTGCAGATACAGGAGCCCGGGATTGAGACGCAGCGCATTCCCCGAGGTGATGAGCAGGTAGCGGACACCGAGGCGCTGCATCGTGGTCACGACGTGCGCGTGCAGCAGATAGGTGCCGCTGGGGGTGGAGCTCAGCATGTAGTTCACCACCGCCCAGTCGCGGTCGCGCGTCACACAGGAAGCGCCCTCGACGGATCCCTTGGCGTCGAGGAGGTGGACCAGATGCTCGCCGGGGTGTCCGTCCTCGAGGGGGACGTCCACACAGCGCAGACCCTCACGACGGGCCCGGCTCACGTTTGTCCGCAGCGCCTGCATGGCTCGTCCGCGAAAGGCCGGCTCTCCGTCGGCGGGGATCTCGATGATGCTGCGAGACCACAGCCTCCAACGCAGCCCCCCACGCCGTTGACCGAGATACGCGGCGATGGTCTGTCCGCCGATGCCGTCGCTGAGGCGAACTGCCAGGACGGGAGCCGTGCGCCAAACCCACAATGCCGCGATCAGTCCGCTGAACGGACGGGCCGGCGGGCGGGCGGTGCGTGGATGCTGGAGCCACCAGAACAGACGAGCGCTGTCCGTGACCGTGGTCGCGCTGCATTTGATCTCCACTGCGGACTTTCGTTGCGTCACGGCGATGAACCACCCAAGCGGTTGACCTGTCGTTGGCGCTTGCACGTCCGCGTGGGGCGGTGTGCCGGCTGGACTGCGAACGTTACAGGTCGCTCAGCTGCTCGGGGAGGAGGCCGGTGCCGTCGCTGTCGACGGACTGGTGTCCGGCGCTGGGTAGAGCCCGAGGTAGCGCAGCATGAGGCGTCGGGTCACCGACACGGTGTCGGCCGAGGCCTGAGCGCCGTCCGGCGCGTTCCCCGTGCTGACCTGGGTCACCGTCAGCCTCACCGCGGTGGCCTCGGCAACCGCACTGAAGACACAGTCGAAGCAGAACGTCCGGTCATAGAAGGAGAGCTGACTCCACGCCGCGTTCGAACCCATGTTCGTCCAGGTCCCGGAAAGGGGGCTCGACGCAGCGGCGGCGGCCACCGGTGGGTCATAGCTGTAGCAATTGGTCCACTGGGCATCGTCGCCGGGGGGGAGGTAGTCGATGCTGAAGCCGAGGAGGGCGTCGCGGGCAGGCACGCCGTCCGTCGGCGTATCGGTGCGGGCGCTGGTACCGAGGATGAGCATGCGAGCGATGTACCGGACGGTGGGCAGCTCGATGGTGATGGTGTAGGGGAGGGTGTCGGTCGAGTCCTGCCATGGCGCGGCGCTGGCGTTGGTCCCGACGAGGGGGTCGGGTCCGAAGATGTTCTGGAGGTTCATGGCGTCGGCCATGACGTCGGTGCTGATGCCCAGGATGCTGGCGCCATAGGCGGGATCGGCGTAGTTAGCCCCCACACTGCCCAGCAGACCCGCGTTCACGTCGTCTACCGACAGGATCGCCCCACGGGGCGCCTGGATCCAGACGCCGGTCATGTCGGGACTGAGCTGCAGGCTTCCGTCCGTGGCGGTGGCGGAGAGCACGTTGCCTGCCCAGTCCCACACGGTGAGGTCATCGGGGTCGGCATCTCCGATGCCCACCGACACATCCAGCTGCGTGGGCCCGTTGGGGAGCAGCAGCATGACCTGGCTGTGGCTGTCGGTCCAGGTTTGTGCGAGCAGGATCCGGCTGATCGGATCCGGCAGGGCCAGCCGGGTCGCGAACGTCCGGCCGCGCAGCCGCTCGGACATGTTGCGGACCGCCGTCCACAGCGGCGCGTAGGTGCCGTCCCCGTTACGCCACCAGCTGCTGAAGCCCCCAAACCCGTGCGAGGCCGGATAGAACCAGTAGGTCTGCTCCTTGGGGACGCCGATTGACTCCAGGAACGCGAAAAACAGGATGGCCGCCCGCGCGTTGTGGGTGGGCATGACGGTCCCGTACTCCCCCCAGAAGTCCCCGTACTCGGTCATGTACAGCGGCAGCGACTCCCAGCCTCCGATCGCCAAGGCCTGGGTGAGGGCCTTATACGTCCAGTCGAGGGTGACGAGCTCGTCGAAGGTGGAGCTGTAGCCATGGAAGCTGACCCCGTCCGGGGTGAAGCCGATGCCCTTGGCGTACTTGGCCAGCTGAACGAGTTGGGTGACTTCGACGACCGATGGTCCGATCGCCAACGCCTTGGCGTTAGCGGCGTGCACGGTGGCCTGGAAGGCCGCCCAGCCCGCGGCCACGCTTTCGGACGCTCCCGGCTCGTTCGACGGGCCTTCGAAGCAGGTGATGCCGGCCGAGTTATAGCCCCACAGCGCTTGCACGGCCGCAATCACTCCGAGCGTGTTGGCGTTCGGCAGCGTCTGGCTGCCCTCGGCCGGGAGGTTGACCCCCCTGTCGCTCGCTCCGCCGCAGGTCAGCCACCGACTCCCTGCGTTGATCGCGGCCTGGAGGTCGGTCTCGGCGTAGACGTTGTCGAAGGTCTCCACCACACGGTTCTGGCTGGTGTCCGTGACGGTCAGCTTCAGGGTTCCGTCGAGACTTCCGGCCGCGATGGTCACCGTTGCCGGGTTCGTGTTGGCGCCGTTGCGGCACAGGACGAGATTGCCCAGTTGACAGGAGTCGACGCCGCCGTTGGGAAATTGACACAGCGCGGTAAATGGGCGTGCGGGGTCAGTACTCAGCCAGGACTCGATGAAGTCGAGGTCAGATTGAATCGCCGTCACGGCGCTGGTGACGTCGCTGAGTGAACCGGCATTGGGGATCTGCCAGCGGTAGGTCCCCATGGCGGCGGTGGCAATTCCGATCAGGTCGTGGCTGTCGAACATGGGGTCAGCGCCGCGGCAGTTCGCCCCCCAGGCCGGCAGGCTGGTGAAGCCGGAGGCGTCGTTGATGATCGAGAAGGGAAAGATCGCGTAGTAGCCCGAGCCGCCCGACAGCTGCAGCAGGTACCAGCCGTTGGGCCATCCGGCCTCGGGGGCCTGCGGCGTGAGAGTGCTCGAGGATCCGCTGACCGAGCCGGAGGAGACTACGGCGCCGTGGATGTCCTGGACCGTGTAACGAGTTGCGCCCGTCTGGATACTGAACTGAACGGTGTCTTCGGCGTAGAAGACGCCGGAGTAACGGGCGCTCGAGACCGCTTGTTGGCTCACGTTCTACTGCCACTGACAGAGGACGCAACCCGCGCCGAAGCCAAGACCGCCGCTCGCGACGCTCGGATCCTGGAACCACGGTGATGCCGTCCCTGCCGACCCGCTCTGGCCCGACCCGCTCCCCTGACCGCCCTGGCCGCCAGCGGTGAGGAGTGACGCCCCGCTGGACACGGACAGGTCCAGCGCGTGGGCGTGGATGAGGCCTCCGCCTCCGCCGCCACCCCCGCCGGCGTTGCCACCGGTGCCCCCCCCGCCGTTGCCGCCGCGCGCGTCGAGCACGGCTGAGGAGGTGATCGAGACCTTCGGCGCCAACAGCAGGATGAGGTTCCCGCCGGCACCGCCGCCTCCACCGGCGTGGGAGCCGTCGCCGGCGCCGGCGGAGCCGCCATAGGCGATCGAGGGCACCGCGAGGGCGCCGTTGTCCCCGATGACCACCAGGCCCGGGATGCCGCCAAAGGGGAAGAAGCCGGACCAGTCGAGGTTCACGTAGGTAGCCGAGGGGCCTGCCGCGGCACCCCCGTTCGTCGATCCCGATGCGCCCCCGGCGCCACCGCCGCCACCGAACTGACGCAGACCGAAGTTGGCGTTGGCCCCTTGGTTCTGACTGCTGGCTCCGGCGCCGGTTCCCCCGCTGGCCCCGCCTTGGCTGCGCAGCGCCACGAACGCACTGTTGATACCGCCTCCGGCTCCCCCGGTGGCACCCGATGCCGGGGATCCCACAGCGCTGATCGTGCCGGCGACGGTAATGCTCTCTGATGCGATGAGGATGACCGGGAGGCCTGAGGATTCGAAGGTGATCCCTGAGTTGATCGCGATGTTACGGCCGACAAGACCCCCGAAGCTGGAGAACAGCGGGCCCGAACCGTTGGAGCCGGGGCCGTCCTGTGAGTAGGTGTTGCCGTTCTGGGTCAGGTTGGGCGCGAACCCGGGGCCGACCCACCCGTACGGGTCGGCGATCTTTCCGTTCCAGTTGCCGTCGAGGACGAAGTCCTGGGCGTAGGCGGGCGGGAACCCGCCGAACATCAGCGACCGTCCCAGCACACCGAGCGGGTGGGAATGATCTGCGGCGGAGGAGAAGTTGCCGTTCGTCCCCGGCGAGCCGTTCATGGTCGCGGCCACTGGCGTACCGGCAAGATCGATCAGGCCATTGGAATGCGCCGAGACGACATCTTGGACCTCAGCCGGCAGCTTGGAGATGTCGGTGGCGTAGGTGAGCGTGTTCCAGTTGCTCGTGCCGTCACCGATCTTGAACTTGCCGGTATCGGTCTCAAAGCCGAGCTCGCCGGCCGCCAGCGTCGGATTGTTGTTCGCCGCCTGGGCCGCTGTGGCACGGCGCACCTGAATAGTTGTCGTACTCGTCACCGATTGCCCCCGCGCGGGACAGTATCCCGCGTGAGCGGGAATACCGAGGGCTGGATGGACGAAAAGACCATGCCGATGGGGCGAGTCACAGCACTCCGACGGTTTCTGGCGCCACCTCGGTCTCCGCCACGGCTGGGTTCCTCAGGCGCCCGCGCACGGCGATGAAGGGCCGCTCCATACAGCGCCACGACAACTCGGCGCAGAGGCACATGCCCACGACGCCAAGGGGCCAGAACGTGAAGGGCTTGAACGCCGCCTGGTCGAACAGCTGCTGCCAGAGGTAGAGGCTGTAGGAGATGGCCCCGAGATGTCGCAGGATCCGGCCGTTGAGAATCGGGCCGACCGGTCGGCTCAGGCCACGCTCCACACAGACGCCGACGATGACCGCCAGCGCGACCGCCTGCAGGCTGTAGCCGATGACGAAGAGGAACAGTCGGGTCGAGAGGTGAGCGTCGATCACGTCGACGGCGAGCGCCACGAAGATCGCGCCGGGCAGGATGACCGAGGCACGAGCCGAGCAGGCTTTGATCAGGGGCCAGCCCTCACGCATGACGACGCCCAGCAGACACCCGGCGGCCAGCATGTCGTAGCGGTCATGGAACTGAAAGAACGCCTCCGTCCGCCAGGCCGGGACGATCACGTAGGCGGCGATCCGCACGACCGGCGCGGCGAGGATTGCCACGACCAGGACCCGCTTGAGGTGACGCCGGCGGATGAATAGGAGCGCGCAGGGCCACAGCAGATAGAACTGCTCCTCACACGCGAGGGACCATGTGTGCACGGTGGCGAGCGAGGTGGAGGTCACCGATGCGGTCACATAGTCGGTGAAGAACAGGAGAGGGGCGATGACGCCGAGCACGGTGAGATGGATCACCCCGAGCACGGCAAGACACACCACGACCGCCAGATAGACCCACAGAGCCGGCCAGAGCCGGATGGTCCGGCGTGCGTAGAAGCGGCCCAGGGCGATCCGCCCGGCTTGGGTGCGCTCCTCGATTAAGAGGTGGGTGATGATCAGGCCGCTCACCACGAAGAACAGGTCGACGCCGAGCGATCCGAGACCGAAGGCGATCTGGCTTGGCCAGTTCTGCCGGATCCGGGGTCCCGCGATATGGGAGACGATCACCAGCACGATCGCCACGCCTCTCAGGCCATCGAGTGACGCAATCCTTCGTCGCGCGCTCACGCCGATCATCTTGGGGCTAGACCAGCCCTGCGGTTTCCCCGTCGGTCCGCAGCGGTGGATTCAGGGTTCGGATCACCTTGGCCGGCGCCCCCACGGCCAAGACGCCGCCGGGAATCGGACGCGTCACCACGGAGTTCGCCCCGATCACGCTGCGGGGACCGACCGATGCGCCCCGGCAGACCGTCACCTTGTTGGCGATCCAGGAATCGTGCCCGATGGTCACCGCACCGGCGAGCATCCGACTGTCGTTCGGCGGGAAGGCTGGGTCATGGTCATGGTCACGGATACTCGAGTACTCGGCGATCATGACTCCGGCACCGATGGTCACCTCGTTGTAGGCCGCCACGGTGACCCCGTGCGCCAGGGTCACGCCGGATTCGATGATGAGGTGACCGCCCATCAGTGACACCACGCGCGAGCGGGCGCCAATCTCCACGTTGTCACCGATGGTGATGCGCGCGCCGGGCTCGGCCCGGACCATGACGCCGGGATGGATGAGGACCCGAGAGCCAATGCTGACGTTGGTACGCCGGCGGGTCTGGGCCCGGACCCAGTAGCTCAACCGCCGCAACCGCATGGCCCACACGAAGGTCAGTTGGCCGGTGCGCGTTGGGGGGTTCATCGGCAGCGGAAGCTACCGCACGCGTGAAGCCCAGACGCGCGGGACGGGGCTTGAGCATCCGTGATTGAGGGCGGTTTTTGGCCCGGCTCTCCGTGCCTCAGGTCACAGCGCGGGCGCTTCCGTGGCAATGTCCTTTTGGGATAGGATGCCGGCGAATGCCCGCCGACGATGCCGTTCTCACGCTGCGCGAGTATCTCCGACCGCTGCGCATTCGCTGGTGGCTGATCATCGGGGTCACCCTGTTACTCGCCGCCGTCGGTGTGGTGATCGGTCTGCAGACCAAGACGAGGTTCACCGCCACCACGAAGCTCTATATCGAGACACCCACGACGGTGGCGTCCATTCTCGGTTCCAGCGATCAGGCCTCCACCAACTACGTGGCGGACCAGGCCACGCTGATGACCTCGGCACTCCAGAGCCAGAGGGTGGACAAGGCACTCGGCTACACCGCGCCGGCGACGGCCGCCCAGATCGGGATCACCGATTTCATCGATCTGACGGTCACCGCCGCGAACCGTGTTCAGGCGGTCAACCTCGCCAACGAGTACGCCCGTCAATACCGCCTGGCCACGAGCAAGACGGACAAGCTTCAGGCCACGCGTGAACTGGCGTCGTTGAGACGGCAATACGCAGCCTTGACCAAGGTCGAGCGCAACGGCGCGACCGGTTCGCAGATCCAGTCCGAGATCGAACAGCTCGAGACCCTGAGCAGTGCGGCCACCGGTGTCGCCAGCGTGGTCAATCCGGCCACCGCGACGGAGACGAACCAGCACCGGGACATCGAGTACGGGATCTTCGGTGGCCTCGCCGGTCTCATCGCCTCGATCCTCCTCGCCTACATGCTCCAGGGCCTCGATCCGCGGCTGCGCGGTGCCGTCGGTACCGGTGACGTCTACCCGTTCTCGGTGCTCTGCGCGATCCCACATGACGGCCACATCGACGACGCGTCCACGGGGGTGGCCACGTTCGCCGTGCGCTCCCGGGAGGCGTTCCGTGACCTTCGCGTCGCGCTCGAGCTCGGCGACACCTCCGATTCTGAGGACTTCCACGTCATCGCCGTGTGCAGTGCGATGCCCGGTGAGGGGAAGACGAGTGTGGCCCGCGGCCTGGCGCTCGCCTACGCCGAGATCGGCCGCAACGTCGCCATCGTCGACCTCGACCTGCGCCGCGCGCGCCTGGCTGAGCGTCTCGGGGTACCGACCAGCCCTGGCATCTCAGATGTCGTAGTCGGCTCCGTGCCACTCGAAGAGGCCAAGTCGAGCATCCAAATCCTCAGCCCGTCCAGCCACGGTCGCCGCTCGAAGTCCCGGGACGACGAACTGGCCAGCGATGCCCCCGGCTTCGGCCGGGAGTTCGCCATGACCGTCATCGCGCCCGGTAGTCGTCCGGCCAACGCCCAAGCGGTGGTGGAGAGCCACCGCCTGCCCGAGATCATCCACGCGCTCCGCGAGGAGCACGACATCGTGATCATCGATACCGCGCCGATCGTCCCGGTCAGCGATGCGCTGCCCATCCTCCGGTACGTGGACGCCACCCTCATCGTCGCTCGCAGCGGTGTGACCGACAAGCGCAGCGCCAAGCTGGCAACCACGGCGCTGAGCCGTCTCAACGGTCTCACGGTGGCGGGAGTCGTCGTCAACGATCTCGATACGTCCGAGGCCGTCGGCTATGGCTCCGCCTACGGTCCGAAGTACGGATATGCCTGACCGGCGGCGGTCAGGGCACCGGCCACCGGACACCCAGATTCAGCACTGACGCGCCCGAGCGCCGTGCGGGGGAGGGACTGAAACAGGCCGATGTCGAGATTTCCGGATCTGATCGTCATGGGCCAGGAGCTCTGGGGACCGGTGGCCCGACGCAACCGGCTGTTGCTCGAGGCCCTCGCCGCCGCCAACCCGGACAGTCGCTTCCTGTTCGTGGAGATTCCCCTGCGGCCCCGCGATCTGGCGCGCGAGCGACCGCGACCGCTGACGCAAGTGGCCCCGAACATCTGGACGCTGCGTCCGGCTCGGCTGTTGCCGAACCGGGTGGGGGAGCTCGCCGAACGGGTCGAGGCCGCCCAGATCCACCGCGCGGTCGGGCGGATCGGCCTGCGACGCCCCGCGGTCTGGACCCAGGATCCGCGCGTCGCGGGCCTGCTCGATCAGCTCGACGCCAGCGGGCTCATCTACGACCTCACCGACGACTGGGAGGCGTTCGAGAGCGATCCCTCGCGCAAGCGCGTGCTGGGATCCCAGATCCAGGCGCTGCTCAGCCGGGCCGATGTGGTGCTCGCGTGCTCTCCCTACCTGCGCGATTACGCCAACCGGCGCGGCGCCCGAGCCGACTTGGTGCCGAACGCCGCCGGTGACATGACCGCGAGCGCCGGGACCCATCCACGCTTGGCCCACATCGCTGCACCCGTACTCGGCTACCTCGGCACGCTGCACGAGGCCCGCCTCGACCTCGAGCTGCTCCGGAGCAGCGCCGAGTTGCGTCCCGACTGGTCCTTCGTGCTCATCGGCCCCAACCATCTCTCGGACCGGGCCATGGGCGTTCTGGCCACCCAGCCGAACATTGTCTGCCTCGGTCCGTGCGCTTATGAAGAGGTGCCGGCAGTCCTGCACGGCTTCGATGTCGGGCTGGTGCCCCACATCGTCAACGACGTGAGCGAGAGCCTGGACCCGCTGAAGATGTACGAGTACGCCGCGGCGGGCGTGCCGATCGTCGCCACCCCGGTGGGCATTCCCGCGGAGATCGCCGCTCGGGTGACCCAGGTCAGGACACCCGAGGAGCTCATCGCCGCGGTGAGCACGATCCTCGCCGCACCGGCCTCGGATGTGCCGCGGGCCCAGGTCGGCGGCGCCACCTGGACCGAACGGGCCGAGCGGGTTCAGCGGGCGGTCGCGGCGGCGCCCGCCCTGGCGGGCGCCCAGCTGCCTGCGCCAGCCAGCGCCTCGGAGGCGACGGGGAATGACACGCTCGTATCCGCTGTGATCGTCAGCTACAACACCGCCCAGCTCACCCTGGAGGCGATCGGGTCAGTGCTCGATCAGGATCTCGACGGGGTGGAGGTCATCTGCGTGGACAACCACTCCCGAGACGACTCGGTTGCGGCGGTGCGCGAGACGTTCCCGTCGGTCGAGCTGATCGACTCGCCGATCAACCTCGGGTTCGGACCGGCGAACAACCTCGCCCTGCGCGGCTGCTCCGGTCGTTTCGTCCTGCTGCTCAACTCTGACGCGCGGCTCCACGCTGGCGCCCTGGCGGCGCTGCTCGAGGCAGCCGAGCGCCAGGACCGTTCAGCCGTGTTCGGACCCCGGCTGCTCAACCCCAACGGCTCGTTGCAGCGTTCGGCGTGGCCGTTTCCTGGCCCGGTGAAGATGCTCATCGAGGCGGTTGGGCTCCACCGACTCCTGCGCCGCACCCCCTGGTGGGAGGACCTCGGCCTGTGGAACCACGCGACCGAGCGGACGGTGGACTTTCTCAGCGGCGCCTGCCTGTTGATCCGGCGCCACGTCATCGACGAGGTAGAGGGATTTGATGAGAGCTTTCCCTTCTACGCCGAGGAGACCGACCTGCAGTACCGGATCCACCGAGCGGGTTGGGACATCACGCTGGTCCCGACCTCGGAAGTAACTCACGTCGGCTCTGGATCCTCCCCGGGTGATTCTCGCCGTGCGCGGCTGTTCTTCGGAGCCCAACTGCGCTACATCGACAAGCACTTCGGCCGGCTCGGCCTGCTGATCGCACGAGGCGCGTTGGCGTTGAGCGCACTGCTGCGCCGACGCTGGGGCCTCATTCCCGTCGCCGTGCTCCCGCTCCCCACCCGACTCGATGGCGAGCAGCGTCCAGCCTCGCTCGTCGCCCCGGAGCCCACCCGATGACCGCGGCACTCCTCATCGCCGTGCCGCTCGCCGTCCCGGTGCTGCTTTTCGCCATCCTGCATCTCGAGTGGTTCGTCAGCATCGCGGTGCTCGGGAGCGTGTTCTTCCCAGCGTCGCTGGCCCAGCCCGGCGGGTTCAACGTCGATGCCGGTGACGTGGTGCTCGTGGTGGCGATCGTGGCGTGGATCGTCAACTTCGGGGTCGGCCGCGCACCGAAGCTCGGGCTCCAGGACCGCCGTTATTACATCGCCGCGGTTCTCTTCTGGGGGGTGAACCTGGTGTCGTTCGTCTGGTCGATCCACAAGAGTGCGACGCTGGGCTTCTGCGTCCAGCTCGGCGAGCTGCTGTTCGCGTACCCGATCGTGATGTCTGCGCTTCCGACCCGCCTGAAGCACGTTCGAGTTGGCGGCTACACGCTGCTGGCGATCACCGTGGGGCTGTCGCTGACCACGATCGCCGTGCTCGGGAGCGGCGGAGGCAGCATCGCGTCTGGCACCTCCGTCGCCGGATTCGGCAAGAACCCGATGGGCAGCTTCACCGCCGCCGGAGCCGTCTATGCCCTCGCTCAGCTGTTCGCCCCGCACACCAGGCGGGGCCGCGAGCTGCTGGTGCTCATCACCGCGATTGACATCCTCGGAACGCTGGCGACGGGCTCACGCGGTGCGCTGCTCGGCATGGTCGGTGCCCTGCTCGTGGTCGTGCTCCTGCTCGGTCACGGACGCGCGACCCGGATCGTCCTGGCCCTGATGGTGATCGGCTTCATCGGAGGCGTCTACGTGTTCGTCATCGCGCCTCAGAAGCAGGCGGCGTTGTCGTCCTCGGGCTCCTACAGCAGCGCGTCACTGCGCATCCAGACGTGGAAGTACGCGATCGACCAGATCGGGATGCGACCATGGCTGGGCACCGGCGCCCGCACCTTCCAAGAGGTCATTGTCGGCGGCACCCTTCCGGACCCCAACAACCTGTTCCTGCTCACCTGGGCGGAGGTCGGGATCCCGGGGATGCTGGCGCTCATCGGGCTCCTCGCTGCGATCGCTGGCCTGTTCCGGCGCATCAGGCAGCTGCCCCCCGAGTTCCTGGCCATCGCGGCAGGCGCGGCGGGCATCACCCTCTCCCTCCTGCTGCACTTCCAGGTCGACGTGTCCTGGAGCCGAGGTGAGAGCACGCTGGCCTACGCGATGGTGGGTGTCCTCATGAGCCTGTTCCGCATGGCGGACGACACCCGTGCGGGGTACCCATCCGAGGTGACACGGACCCCGACACCAGACTACGTCTGGGCGTCATGAGAATCCTGCACATGGTGCATTCGGCTACGGCGACAGTCGCTGGAACCGAGCGTCACATATTGGGCCTGTCTCGCGAGCTTCGCCAGCTCGGCCACAGCGTGACCATCGCCTGCGCGTCGGTGGCCGAGCCGCTGCGGGAAGCTGCTCGTGCCGACGGCTTTGAGGTGATCAGTGAGACCGCGGTGCGCCGGCATCCGGCGGTCGACGTCCTCCACGCCCACGACGGGCGTTCCATGCTCGGCGCCGTCTACGCGAGCGCGGGACGGCGCATCGTGCTCGTCCGCACCCAGCATTTCGTGGCCCCGGCCTCGACCGAGCGGGCCCCGGTGATGAGAGCCATCTCCCAGCTCGGACATCGCGCGCTCAACTCGCGCCTCGATGGCTACGTGTGCGTGTCGCGCGAAGCCGCCCGGGCAGCGATGGCCCGTCGCGAGGTCGGACTGCCCGTCGAGGTCATCGCGCCGGGCATCCAGATTCCCACCGACGCCGAGTGGCAACGCTCGGTGACAGAGCGCGCAGCCGCGGGACACCCGGTGGTCGTCTCGGCCGGACGCCTCGACCACGAACGCAGCTTCGAAACGCTCATCCACGCCATCCCGGAGATACGCACCCGCCACCCCGCGGCGGAGTTCGTGATCGCGGGCGACGGCGAGGTGACCGCCGAGCTCAAAGCCCTGGCGCAGACGCTCGGTGTGGCGTCCGCGATCCGCTGGCCGGGCTGGGTGCCTGATCTGCAGGAGGTGCTTCGCTCAGCGCACCTCTATGTGAACACCTGGCCCGCTGAGGGCTTCGGGATGGCCACGGCCGAGGCAATGGCCGCCGGGGTGCCGGTCATCGTGACGTCGACGGGTGCGGCACCGGAACTGGTGGCTGACGGAGTGGGAGGCTGGATCGTGCCCCCGCGGGATCCGGCCGCGCTGGCGGCAAAGATCCTCGAGGCCCTCGGTGCGCCGGATCAGTTGGTCCAGACCGGGGCGCAAGCCCGCCAGCGGGCGACTCGGGAGTACTCGGTCCGGTCCTGTGCGCGGGCGCTGTGTGATTTCTATGAGACGCTGCTCGAGGGCGCGTCCCGTACGTGAAGATGAACGGGCCGTGAGCTCACCCAAAGCCAGAATCGCGGTAGCCCGGCAACAGACGCCCAACCCAATGGGCCAGGGGAATGCCGATGCGGCGCTCGTCGGCGCTCTGGTTGACGTCAGCACTCACCTGGACGTCAGCGACCTGGCGATCGTCGGCATGCGGGACACCACGCCCCAGGCCCGCCACGTGCCGGTGGCGCGGCTGGCGCGGATGCCGGGATCCGTCCAGCGTCTGGCCGGCAGGCTGGTCTACCGCGATTTTGATCTGGTCCACCGCCTCGACCTCCGTCTCCCGCCCGCCCCGGCGCCCGAGATCCTGACCGTCTATGACCTGGCGCCGCTGCGGTTCGACGATGAGGGCGAACTTCCATCCTCGGCGAGGCAGGCCGTCCGACAGGCCGCGGCGGTCATCTGTCCCTCGCAGTTCTCCGCCGCGGAGGTGGCCGACTGGTCGGGGCGCACAGATGTCGACGTGGTACCGCTTGGCGTGGACCCGGCGTGCTTTGACGCCCGAGCGCCGACCGAGGCTGAGCGCGACGCCCACCGGCTTCCCGCCCGGTGGGTCCTGCATGCGGGTGGTGTGACCCGGCGCAAGAACCTCAGCCGGCTCGCGGCCGCCTGGCCCGCGGTCCGTGCGGCCCACCCCGACATCGAGCTCCTGCTCTGTGGACCTGAGGACCCGCGCCGCAACCAGCTGTTTGCCGGGGTCCTCGGCACCCGTCTCATGGGACGTGTACCCCGGCCGCTGCTGCTGTCACTGATGGCCGGAGCCGCGGCGGTGGTGGTTCCCTCGATCTATGAGGGATACGGCCTGCCGGTACAGGAAGCCCTGGCGGTCGGCGTGCCGGCCGTGGCGGTGAGAGCGGCCTCGCTGCCCGAGGTGGCCGGTCCCGGCACCGTACTGGTGGACGACGCGTCCGAGGCATTGGCCGACGGCATCCTGTCAGCCATCACCGGGGTGGCTGCCGAGACGGAGGCCGGTCGCTCCGAGGCCCGAGACCGCACCTGGAAACGGACTGCGGCCGAGCACCTGGCGGTCTATGAACGCGTCCTGGCGGCCCACCACCCACGCCGATGAATCCAGGCTCTCTCGAGCAGGCTCTGTCCTCGGAGCGCCGACGCCGCCTGGGCGAGCCGAGCGGCGATGAGGCGAGCCAGGGGAACGGTTATCGCAGCAGTGACGAGCAGGCCGAGCAGGCCGAGCGGGCCGCCACGCTCGGGTTCGAGCTCTATGAGCGGATGCGGGAAGATGCCGACCCGGCCGCCATTGCGGACGCTGGCCAGAGTCCGGTCAAATCGCGCAACGCCAGCGCACGTGTCCTCCTGGCCAACGCGGCCTCGGGGTACGTGATGTTGTTCGCCAGCGCGCTGGTGGGGTTCGTCTGCACCCCGTTGCTCCTGCACGCCCTGGGCCAGACCCGCTTCGGCGTGTACTCGCTGCTGCTGGCCACCGCGGCATACCTGGCGCTCGTGGAGCTGGGGTTCGGCACCGCCACCATCACCCGGATCGCCAACGCCGAGCACGTTGGCATGGAGGCCGTCCGCGACACGATGAGCACTTCGGTGGTCGTCTTCTCGCTGGTGGGGGCCGTCGTCGCTCTGCTCGTGGGCGTCGTCGCGATCGTGCTGCCGGAGATCTACAAGCTCCCGGGGTCGCTCTCGGGGGCGGCTCAGATCGGGTTCGTCACGATCGGGCTCGGTCAGGCGGTGACCTCGGCCGTGGGGGCCTGGACGGGGTTCCTGGTCGGCACGGGGCGGATGTACGTCGTCAACGTGGGCGGCGGCATCATCGCCATCGTGGTGTCGATCGCCACCGTCGTGGTGGCCGAGCTGCGCCCGGATCTGTTCCTGCTCGGGATGGTCCAGGTGGTGGGGGCCTCGGCGACGCTGTGGCTCTACCGACGCGCCGTGCTCCGGGCGCTTGTGGGCTTGCGTCTCTCGCGGCGCCACGCGAGCCGGCGAATCGCCGGGACCCTGTTCCGTTTGGGTTGGCGCAACTCGGTCAGCTCGCTGATGGGCGTTCTCGCCTATGGGTCCGACCTGGTGCTCGTGGGCATCCTGCTCGCGCCCCGCGCCGTCGCGGCCTACGCGATCGCGCTGCGGGGCTACGCGTTCATGCAGAACTTCGCCAACGGGGCCCTGGGTGCCTTCGGTCCCGCTCACGCACATCGGGCGAGCAGCGAGGACACTGACGCTCGCTTCGATCTGTTCGCGACGTCGCTCGTCGTGACGCTCTACCTCGCCCTGCTCGTTGCCCTGCCGGTGCTGATCTTCTCCCCGGGTCTGCTGGCCCTGTGGTTGGGTCACGTCCCTGCCGGCTCGGTCAAGGTGGTGCGCATCTTCGCCATCGTGTTGATCCTCCAGTGCTTCGGAGGCGCCTCGGCGATCCTGATGAATTACTCCGAACGTCCGGGAGAGGTGATGCGGGTCACCACGCTCAGCGCCACCATCAACGTGGTTGGAAGCATCGTCCTGACCAAAGTGGTGGGAGTGACCGGGCCCGCGCTGGGAACCCTGACCGCGTTGGTGCTGATCGAGCTCGTGTACTTCCCCAGTCGAGCCTGCCGACTGCTCGGACGCCGAGTGCACGAGCTGCTGCTGCGTACGCTCAAACCGCTGTCCATCCCGACCCTCATCTTCGCTGCGCTCCTGGTCGGTGCCGATCAGCTCGCCTCTTACGGCCTGGTGATTCTCCCCATGATCATCGTGGCCGTCATGGTCTTCCTGGGGATGGGATGGTTCTCGCCAATGGGCCGCGAGGCGCGAACGCTCGTGAGGTCCTAGATGGCGCCGATGAACATCGTCCTCTTCCCCAGTGCCTACGCCCCGGCGTTCGGCGGCGTGGAGGAGCTGACAGCCCGACTGGGCGCGAACCTCCAGCGCTCGGGCCACCGGGTCGAGGTGTGGGTGCACCACTACCCCACCGATCTACCGCTCACCGAGGAGATCGCCGGGATCACGGTCCGGCGTTTTGACCTGGCGCTCCCGGCGATGAACGCGTCGGCGCTCGCCGGCTTCCTCCCCAAGGGGGCGGCCGGGCTCCTCGCGTTGCGCCGGGCCGCCAGGACTTTTGCGCCCGACGTCATCAACGTGCAGTGCTTCAGCAACAACGGCGTCTACGCCACCGCGCTGGCCAAGCTGACGCGGACGCGGTTGGTGGTCTCCCTCCAAGGAGAGACCGTGATGGACGACACCGACATCTACACCCATTCGACGACACTGCGTCAGTCGCTGCGCTGGGGGCTGAGAGCCGCCGACGTCGTCACCGGCTGCTCGAGCTTCGTGCTCGAGGACGCGGCTGAGCGCTTCGGGCTCGCGTCCGGCGCCGGCACCGTGATCCCCAACGGCGTCGAGATGGTCGCGGAGTTCACCCCTGAGCCGCTCACCGTGCCGTTCCCGCGGTTCGTCCTCGGCTACGGACGGGTGGTCGAGAAGAAGGGATTCGACCTGCTGCTCGAGGCGTTCGCGCGCGTGGCCGGCGCGAACCCGGACGTCGGCCTGGTCATCGGCGGCGACGGCGCGGCGCGTCCCACCCTCGAGGCCCGGGCCCGCGCGTTGGGGATCGCCGGGCAGGTGCACTTCCCCGGGCGCCTGTCGCGGTCCCAGGTGGCCTGGGCCACCGATCACGCCAGCGTGTTCGTGCTGCCCTCACGTGTGGAACCCTTCGGGATCGTGGTACTCGAGGCGATGCGGGCCGGCCTGCCGGTGATCGTCAGCAGCCGGGGCGGTGCGACCGACATCGTGCGCGAGGGGGTTGAGGGCCTGGTGGTCGACCCCGAGGACACAGACGCCCTGGCCGCGGCCCTCCAGCGCATCGTCGCCAACCCGGAGCTGGCGGCGCGCTTCGGCGCCGCCGGACGCGAGCGGGTGCAGGGCTATGACTGGCCGGGAATCACCGACCGCTACGTCGGGGCCTACCGCGGATCCCCAGGCCGCGGATGATCGCGGCGATCGTCCTCAACTGGAACGGCGCCGATGACACCATCGCCTGCCTGGCCTCGCTCGCCGACTCCGATCTGCGGCCACACATCATCGTGGTCGACAACGGCTCAGGCGACGACAGCGTCGCGCGAATCAACGCCAGCGGATTGGCGGATGAGGTGATGGCACTGGGGGGCAACCTCGGCTTCGCGGGTGGCAACAACGTCGGCATCCAACGGGCGCACGAGCTGGGGGCCGAGACGATCGTGGTGATCAACAACGACACCGTGGTCCGGCGCGACAGCCTGCGGATCCTCACCGAGGTCCTGGCCGCCCGCCCCGGCGCTGCGGTCAGTCCCGACATCCGCTACTTCGATGACCCGGAGGAGGCGTGGTTCCAGGGTGGCATCGTCGACCGTGGATGGCCCCGTCATCTCCAGCCCGCCGAGATCACCGGGACCCTGGCCCCGATCACCGAGACGGCGATCATCACCGGCTGCTGCATCGCCGCGAGCGCCGAGACGTGGCAGACCGTCGGCCTCTTCGACGAGTCCTACTACCTCATCTTCGAGGACAGCGATTGGAGCCTACGGGCGCAGCGATGTGGCGTGCCCCTGCTGCTCGCCGCCCAGAGCGTGATCCTCCACCGTGTCTCGCGCAGCTTTGCAAGTCCGACGGGCGAGCTGATCGGCTCGTACTTCTTCGTGCGCAACGGTCTGCGCTTCAACGCCACCTACGGACCCCGGTGGATCCCCGCCTTCGTCTGGCGCTGGTTGCTGCGCCCGGCACCGAGACTCCTGCGTGACAACCCGTGGCTGCTGGCCTTCCAGTGGCTGGGGGCCCTGGGATTCCTCGTCCGCCAACGTGGTGGTGCCCCGGTCGCGGTCCGCCAGCTGGCGGCGCGAGCCGGTCGAGCGCGCCTCAGCGATTCGGGCGCAGCAGACGCTTCGCCGTCTGGCGGGCCGTGATGATCGCCTGCGCCTTCATCGCGTGGGCGCCAGCGACGACAAAGCTCCGATCCATCGCTGGACGCAGGGAACGGTCCGCGCCGTTGCGGTGCAGGACCTCCACAAGGTCGAGGATGCGCTCCGTCGATGCCGCCTTGGCGAAGTTGGCCTCATAGGCCTCCCGTGCGCCTGCCGCCATCGCCGGCCAGTCGTTCAGGCGGGCGGTCAGCATCTCGCTCAGACCGGCGGTGCGGTGCTCGGGCCAGCGGATGGAGAACGCATCCCAGTCGATTCCGCTGGGCGCCGACCAGTCGTCGGAGATGATCACCGGAACGCGGCCCGCCGCCATCGTCTCGTACAGGCGGTACGAGGACGTGCCCGCGCCGCGGGGACACAGCACGAAGTGGGAGCGGTCTGTGACGTCGCGGAACGCGGCTCGCCGTTGATCCCATTCCTGCTTGGTGGTGGTGGGCATCCAGTGCAGGAAGTTCTCGACGCGCTGGACGACGGCGTCGGGATGATCCAGCCGGAACAGCGGTGTGCGACACGCGTGGGTCGGCGAGGCGATCAGCGAGAAGAGCAGGTCTGGATCGCGGCTGGCTTGCCGATCCGCGATGTCCTGATACCCCCATGGCCGCTGGCGGTCGGGGCGCAGCAACTTCTGGGGCATGCTGACGTAGACGCCAGGAAACGCTCCCCAGGGGTGATCGCGTTCGTCATAGACGTAGATGCGTTCTCCATAACGCGCGCAGAGTGGGTTCTCACGGATGGAGCGCAGCCGCCAGTCCCATCCAACCATGTGGACCTGCGTGAAAAGGATCGCGTCAGCGTCCTGCGCGGACCCAGCCACGCTGTGGCGCCCGCCGGGCTGGGCCAGGAGGGCGTCTTCGAACGCTCGAGCCGGAGCATCGATCGTGTCGTCGCCGAGGCGCGCGAAGTGGAAGCGCATGCCGCCGGAAATTACTGATATAAGTCCGCTGTTGCCGGGGCCCGAACGCGACTCAGAATCGGGGGCCTGAGCCCGTGTCGAGCGCAGAAGCATTGACGGTGGTCGTGCCGCTCTACAACGGTGAGCGATTCATCGGCGCGACACTTGACTCGTTGGCCGATCAGACGGTGCCGCTGCATGCCGTTGTCGTCGTTGATGACGGCTCAACCGACGGCGGTGCCGGGATCGCCAGGGCCCACCCGATCGGCGCGCAGGTCCTGAGTTATGCGAATGCCGGTGTGGCGGTGTCCCGTAACCGGGGGGCGCTGGCGGCTCAGACCCGCTTCATCGCTTTCCTTGACCAGGACGACCTGTGGATGCGGCGTCGGCACGAGCGGATTCTCGCCTACCTGGAAGCGAACGTGGATTGCCGTGCGCTCGCCACCACCGAGGCGTCCTTCTACCTCCAGGAGGATGGTGATGCGCTTCGAGACATGGGTGAAGCCCTCCATCACGGAGCTCGCATGGTTCCCGCCGGATCCGACCTCGTGGCCCTCCGCAGCTTGAGCGATTCAGTCACGGAGCCGGCCGTGGTTGACGCAATCGTCACGACTCGGCGTCTGTTGGAGTCAGGCATCGGTGTGACGTGCTCGTTCATCGTTGAGCGCGACCTGTTCTTCGAGGCTGGCGGATGCCCAGCGAGCGTTCGGACGATGGACGACTGGCTCGCGATGCTCAATATCTCGCGCCTCTGTCCGATCACGCTCTTAGACGAACCATCTGTGCTGTATCGCGTTCACCCTCACTCGGCCACGATGACCGCCGAATGGCCGCTGGCCTTCCTCACCTCGGTGACCGCCGCTCGCTACGGCGGGACGTTGGTGCCACCCGGCCACGCGCGTGATCCACGTGAGGTGACACTCAGCCTGTTCTGGCGCCACTGGCTACTGGAGCTGTCTCGACGCGATCGCGGCGGGCTGCTCGATGCACTGGCGTTGTTGCGCCTGCTGGCAAACACCGACGAGTCATGGGTGGCCGAAGCGGCACGTCTGTTCCGGACGGCGGCTTCCACTCGCGTTCGCCGATTCATCCGCGCCTGGCGCGGTCAGACGGGTTAGACCTCGATAGAGCCAGCGCGTCGGCGGGCGGCCCATGGCGCGCTCATCAGGGCGACGCCCCCGAGCAGGGCGACCGCGCCCCAGGGCGCCCACCCCAGCGGCGGCGACCACGTCGCGCTCTGCCCCAGGCCCAGGGTGGAGGAGCCGGCCGACGCCTTGGCGTTGACGTACCAGGCGACCAGTTGCAGCAGTCCGAGCCCGGAGAGCACGCCGCGTTCCAGCCCCGGCCGGGCTTCGGCGCGAGCGGACCGCGTCCAGACCTCCCCGGCGAGCACGGGAACCAGGCAGAGCACCGGCATGACGTACCGGGCCTGCATGGTGAATCCCGAACTGGCGTAGGCCAGCACGTAGAACCCGGCCGGGTAGACCACCACACCCAAGCTCACCCCCAGCAGGGCGAACCGGTCCCGCCAGCGCGCGACCAGGACCGCGGAGATGAGCAGCCCGGCGATCGCCACCAGCCACAGCGCCTCGAACCATCCCGGAAGCGGAACGTCGAGATATCCGAAGCGCCCGACCGAGTACAGGATGGGCTGGGCCAGCTGGTGATCGAGCAGGTTGTGCGCACCGATGCCCAGTCCGTCGGAGATGCTGACCCCGACGCCATCCGAACCGACCGCCAGCGTCCAGGCGACCCATCCCGCCAATGCCAGACCCCACACCACGATGACGGGCGCCAGCGCGCGCCGAACGTCGACGAACGCGCGCCGTGCCGCCGGAGAGCCGAACAGCAGGCCGACGGCGAGAACGTCGAGGATCAGGAACAGCGGACCGGGCTGCCAGGCCAGCACGGTCCCGGCACCGCTGACGGCCAGGCCGAGTCCGAGGGTCCGCGAGACGCGACCGTCCCGCGACAGCCGCAGCAGGCAGGCGATGAGGGCCAGGTTCGCGGTGAACTCCAAGCCGGTCGGGTTGAGCACCGAGGTCTCATACAGCACCATCGGAGTGGCGGCGAGAAGGATTCCGGCGAGCGAGATGACTCGCCCGTTCCAGATCGCGGCGACCGCGATGAGCAGAAACGCATCGGCGACCAGGAGTGCGGCGATGCGGCTCAGCCAGCCGGCCAGCGGCAGATGTCCGGCCGCCTTGATCGCCAGCGCGGGGACGGCGTAGCTGAGGGGCAGGTAGTCGCCGGTGTAGGAGCCCTCGAGACAGCCGGAGCTCGGGGCGGACGCGGGCGTCGAACAGCGCGCGTCCGCCGGGGACAGCGCGCCGGGCACGCGGTAGGCGCGGGTGTTCGCCTGCTCGAACTGGCGCTGGGAGGGGATGACCGGACCCTCGGAGGGAAGGGGGGTGCCCACACTCCGCTGCGCCCGCGGCCCGAGCAGGCTCCCTTGGGCGATGCCGACGGCGCGCACGAAGTGAGCGCTCTCATCGGGGGCCGAGAACGGTCGTGAGGCCAACGCCCACGCGACGGTGAGGATGAGACAGCCGCTGACCCAGACCACGGGAACCGCCCAGCGCCGATCCCGCACGCCTATGCCCCCCTCCGCGTCGCCCGCTGCACTAGGCGTATCTATACACCAACGAGTCTCAGTAGAGCCCGATGAACCGGAGGTTCGTCGCCGGGGCCAGCGGCTCAGCGTCCGCAGTGACCTCAGCGCTGTCGGCGGCCTCGCCGTGGGTGAGCCCGGTGACGATCAGGCGCAGTCCGAGCGCCTCCACGGGAGCATCGAAGGGACAGTCGAAGATGAACGCCCGGTCATAGTGGCTCACCCGCGTCCAGGCGGCTCCGGATCCGGCGAGCTCCCACGCACCGGTCAGCGCGGAGGATTCGCTGGACGGTGGGGTGGCGTAGCTGAAGCAGGATCGCCAGGTGGCGTCGGTGGGGGAGAGGTACTCGATCTCGAAGCTGAGCAGGGCGTAGGTCTGATGATCGGTGCGCGGGGTGACCCCGGCGATGAACGTCCGCGTCACGGTCTGGCTGACCGGGAGCGTGAGGGTGATCGTGTAGGGGACGGTGGCGGTGGAGTCCTGCCACCACATCGCATCACCGTCCCCGGCGAGCGGGTCGACCTTGGAGAACAGCTTGACCAGGGCGAGCTGGTCGGCGATCGGTCCCTGGGAGCTCAGCTGTGTGCCCGCGTAGTCCGGGTCGGCGTAGTTGGCCACCACGTCGAGCAGGCCGTTGTTGACGTCGCGCAAGGCGATACGGGCGGATGCCGGGGCGCTCACCCATTGGCCGAGCTGGTCGACCACGAGCTGGACCTGCCCGTCGTTCACCGTGAACGGGCTGGCGTTCCCGGCCCAGTCATAGACGGTGACCGTGTCGGTGCCGGCGACCTCTAGGGTGAGGGTCAGCGCGCTGATCCCCACCGGCTGGAGCAGCAGCGTCTGGCGATCCGCGGACGCCCAGCGGGCGGCGAACAGGCAGCGCCGCACCGGGTCGGGAAACCTCAGCCGCTCGGCGAAGGTCATCCCCACCAGACGCTCGGTGAGGTGGTGCACCGCCGTCCACACCGGGGTGTAGGTGCTGTCGCCGTTGCGCCACCAGGACGGGAAGCCGCCGAAGCCGTGTGAGGTCGGATAGAACCAGTGGAAGCGCTCCCGGGGTACGCCGATCGACTCGTAGTAGGCGAGGGTGAGCACCGCGCTGGCCGCGCTGTAGAAGGGAAAGCAGGTCGCATACTCACCGAAGAAGTCGCCGACCTCGGTCTGGAAGGTGACGAGGTCCGTCCAGCCCGCCACCGCCCGCGTCTGGGCGAGGAAGCGGGCGTCCCAGTCCCAGCGGACGAGGTCGAAGGCCCAGTAGGTCGAGTAGCCGTGGAAGCTGATCGCGTCCGGGGTGAAGCCGATGGCCGCACAGCTCTCGGCGAAGGCCGGCAGCAGGCCGAGCTGGACCACGCCGGGGACCAGCGCCTTGGCGTCGGGATGTCCGGCGTGCACGCTGGAGGTGAAGGCGGCCGCCTGCGCGGCCACCGGCTCGGTGTTGTTCGGCTCGTTCGAGGGTCCCTCGAAGTAGGTGATCCCCAGGTGGTTGACGTCGTAGAGCCCCTTGACGGCCTGAATGGTGGCGAGCGTGGCGGCGTTGGGCAGGGCCATCGAGCCCGCCGTCGGCAGGCTGACCGATTGGGAGCCCCCGCCGCAGACGAGCCACTCGCTGCGGGCGTTCAGCGCCGCCTGGAGCTGCTGCTCGGTCCACTGGTTGTCGTAGGTCTCGGCGACCGCACCGCCCGCCACGACAACGGTCAGCTTCATCGTCCCGCTGGCGCTCCCCGCGGCGATCGCCACCGTGGCGCTCTGAGTCCGCGTCCCCTTGCGACACAGGGTCAGGCTCCCCAGGGTCACACTGTCGACGGCGCCGTTGGGGAACTCACAGAACCCGACGAAGGGGCGAGCCGGGTCCCGGACGGCGTAGCGGGCCATGAACCTCAGGTCCGCGGCGATGGCCGTGATCCGCGCGGCCGTGTTCGCCGCGACGGTGTCGTCGATCTGCCAGCGGTAGGTGCCCAGCCCGGCGAGCCCGAGCCCGACGAGGTCGTGTCCGTCCCCGAGCGGGTCCGCGGCGTTGGTCGGCGCCCCCCAGGCCGGAAGCGCCGCGAACGCGTCACCCAGGTTGACGATCGAGAAGGCGAACAGCCCGTAGTACCCAGACGCACCGCTCAGCTCGAGCAGATACCAGCCGTTGGCCCAGCCACCGTCGGGCACCGCGGGCGCCAGATGCGTCACGGCGCCCCCGACGGTCCCGCGGCTCACCTCGTTCCCGCGAACGTCACTCACGCGATAGGAGCGCGCGCCGGCGGTGATGGTGAACTCCGGCGCGCTCCCGGCGGAGAACACGCCGCAGTAGTGCGGGGCCGTGATCGGCTGCTGACTCACGGCTCAACGTCCCGGAACACGTCTACTGCCACTGGCGCAGGAGGAAGCCGCCGCCGCGGTTCCAGCCGCCGTCGGCCACCGGCGGGTCGATGAAGCGCACGCTCGCCGCCCCGGTCAGGCCCGGCTGTCCGGCTCCCGCGGCGGCGCCACCCTTGCCCGGCTGCGCGCTCAGCGTGGCCGCGGCGTCGATGACCAGTGACAGCGCGTCCATGGCGATCAGGCCGCCCCCACCACCGCCGCCACCCCCGCTGTTGCCGCCGCTGCCCGGCGCCCCGGCGCCACCGTCGGCGCTGACGTGTGCGCCCGCGCCGATGGTGACCGTGGGGGCGATGAGGTGCACGATGCCCCCGCCCTGTCCGCCCCCGCCGCCGGCGTGGGACCCGTCGCCACCCCCGCCCCCGCCGCCGTTACCCCCGCCGGCGGCGGCGACCTGGCTGGCGTTGTAGGGGCGCCAGGCGGTGACGCCGTTGGCCTCGTTGTTATCGCCGACGCCCTGGAGCAGCGGCGATCCGAGCAGGAGCGTCCCCGACGCCCCTCCGCCGGCCCCGCCGGTGGCCTTGGCGCCGCTCCCATTGCCGCCGTTGCCGCCGCTGCCCCCGACGAACGGTGCGCCGCCGTCGTTCCACGGGTTCTGGCCGCCGGCCCCGGCACCGCTGGCCCCGTCACCCCCGCCGCCGCCGTTGAAGTTCACCTGCCCGCCGGCCGCCACCCCGGCGCCGGTCGCCCCCGTCGCGGACAAACCGTCGGCTCTGATGGTGCCGTCGATGGTGATGAACTCGGAGGCGACGATGACCAGCCCGTTGCCGGCCCCCGCCGTCTGGCCACTCGCGGCCTGGGTGCCCACCAGGATCGCGCCGGCGGCCAGGGTCAGGCTGCGCACATACAGCACGTTCTGGCCCTGGGCGTAGTAGGTGCTCCCGTAGAGCCGCACGTAGGGATAGGCGTTGTTCGTGCTGCCCAGCCCGACGAAGTCGCTGATGTTGCCGGTGTACTTGGCATCCAGCACCAGATCGCTGTTGGCGCCGTAGGACGGCGGCAGGGGAGAGCCGAAGGCCATCGCCCGGCCCAGGGTCCCGAGCGGGTGGGAGTGATTGCGTGACGCCGCGCGGGTGCTGTCGGTGCCCGGGGACCCGAGCTTGGTGGCCGGCGCGGGTGCGTCGCTGAGATCGACGCGTACGCCACCGACCGGCGACCAGTCCGCCGGGTTCGGCACCTCGGGGGCGAGCGCGATGGCCCCGTTGGCCTGTGACAGGACGTTGTCGATCACCACCTGGCTGCCGGCCGCGTAGTTCGCCCCCGGCTGATAGGCGATGAGAATCCCGTCCTGCACGGCGGCGGGCAGCCGGCTCAGGTCGGTGGCGTAGTCCAGGTCGTTCCAGGGCGTGCTGCCGTCGCCGAACTTGAACTTGCCCGTGTCACTCTCAAGGCCGATCTCCCCGGGGGCGAGCACGAAGTTCTCATTCGCCGCCTGGTCCGCCGTCGCCGTCCTCAGGCGCAGCGCCACCGGACTGGGCGCGGCCGCATCGGCCACCCCGGTCAGTTCACCCGCGACCGCGGTGCCCGCGGCCAGGCCGGCGGCGGCCGTCAGGAACTGCCTCCTGCTGTCCATCAACGCAACCCCCCGGCTCGGAAGAGGCCCGGAGGCTACTCGACGCGCCTAAGCGGGCCCTCAGCGGCGCCGCGCGGCGAAGAAGGCGCGCAGCAGTGCGGCCGAGTCGTCGCCCAACACACCACCGGCCACCACAGGCCGGTGGTTGAGCGCCGGCATGTCCAGCAGATCCATCACCGAGCCCGCGGCCCCCGCCTTGGGGTCGGTCGCCCCGAACACCACGTGGGGCAGGCGCGACAGGACGATCGCGCCCGCGCACATCGCGCACGGTTCTAAGGTCACATACATCACCGAATCGAGGATGCGCCAGCTGCCCAGATGGGCCGCGGCCTCACGCAGGGCGAGGATCTCCGCATGCGCGGTGGGATCCTTTCTCAGCTCCCGCTCGTTATGGCCTATGCCGATGACCTCGCCGTCCGCCACCACCACCGCACCCACGGGCACATCGTCGTGCTCCAGCGCCCGCTCGGCCTCGCGCAGGGCGAGGCGCATGAAGTACTCATCGCGGGGAAAGACGGGGTTCATCGCCGCCCTGATGGTGGCAGCCGCGACGAGCCTCGTCGCCCTGCCGGCCCGTTCGCGCGCCGCGACCGTCGACACCGGACAGAGCGCGGCGACCGCCGTGTCCACCTGGGAGCCCGATGACCCGGGGAACAGCGGCGTGCCCGGCGGCTGGCAGCAGCTGCAGTGGAACTTCGCCGACGCCAACAACGGCGTGCACGCGCCCGAGGGGTGGGAGAACCTCATCCAGGACGGTCGCGCCGGCGCCTCCGGGGTGACCATCGCGGTGCTCGACACCGGCGTCGCCTACCGCAACTGGGGCAGCTTCCGCAAGTCCCCGGACTTCGCCGGGACCACGTTCGTCGACCCGTGTGACCTGGTGGCGGGCACGATCAAGGATGGGCGCTGCACCGATCCCTATCCGCTCGATCGCGACGGGCACGGCACCTGGGTGGCGGGGGAGATCGCCGAGGCGACCAACAACCATCTCGGGGTCACCGGCTTGGCCTACCACGCGTCGATCATGCCGGTGCGCGTGCTCAACTCCGCGGGCTGGGCGTACCCCGCGACGGTGGCCGAGGGGATCCGCTATGCCGTCGCGAACGGGGCCAACGTGATCAACCTGAGCCTGTCGTTCTATCTCGGTATGACCGCCCAGCAGCTGCCCACGCTGATCTCGGCGATCGCCTATGCCCACGCCCACGGGGTCGTGGTGGTGGCCGCGGCGGGCAACGACGGCGCCGAGCAGATCGCCTATCCAGCCGCCGACCCCGACGTCATCTCGGTCGGTGCCACCACCGAGGACGGCTGTCTGGCCGCCTACTCCGACGACGGGCCCCAGCTCGATCTGGTCGCCCCCGGCGGCGGGGACGATGCCGCCCTCAGCGAGTCGGTGTGTGACTCGAACCGCAACCTGCCCAACGTCTACCAGATGACCTTCGCCGCCCGCGACAACCCGACCAAGTTCTCCCTCCCCGGCAACTGGTACGGCACCTCGATGGCCGCCCCCGAGGTCTCGGCGGCCGCCGCCATGGTCATCGCCTCCGGGGTGCTCGGCCCCCATCCGAGCCCCACCGCGATCCTCAAGCGCCTCGAGCAGACCGCGACCCAGCCGATCCCCGAGGCGCCGGGGCACCGCAACGATGTCTACGGCTACGGGATCGTCAACGTCGGCGCCGCCACCGCCAACGGTCTCCAGGACCTTGACTGGGCGGCGCCGACGGCTCCTTAGACCCGACGCTTCTCGATCTGCAGAAGCGCGAGCAGCGCGATCACCGAGCCGACGATCGAGCCGATCCAGCCGGAGGGCTGAACGAAGCCGCCCGGGTGGTGGAAGATGAAGTGGCCGAGCAGGCCGCCGATGAGCGACCCGACGATGCCGAGCAGGATGGTCTGGGGGACGGTCATCGACTGACGGCCGGGGACCAGCGCACGGGCGATGAAGCCTGCGATCAGGCCGATGATGATCAGGCCGATAATCGTTCCGAGCATGTGGGACTACCTCTCTCTGGTGTCTCGATGAGACAGTTTGGGTGCTGCTAGGACTGCGGTACCCGTTTTGCCCGCTCAGTGACCGTTTTCAGGCGAGCGGCGAGGGCGTCGGTGAGCTGACCGGGTTCCAGGCGCCAGCTCCAGTTGCCGCCCTCGCGTCCGGGGGTGTTCATCCGCGCGTCGGCGCCGAGGCCGAGGATGTCCTGGGCGGGCAGGATGGCCAGGCGACTGGTTGAGTGCAGGGCCAGCTCGATCATCGCCCAGTGCGGCTCGCTGTCCTCGATGCCCGCGGCCGCGAAGGCCCGCTGCGCGTTGGCGCGCTCGACGTCGTCGGCTTCATCCCACCATTGCGCGGTGGTCGGGTTGTCGTGGGTGCCGGTGTAGATCACCGTGTTGCGCCGACCGGTGCCGACCTTCTGGGGGTTGCGCATCCCCTCGGAGAAGGCGAACTGCAGCACGACCATGCCGGGCAGGTGGAAGTCGTCGCGCAGTCGCTCGACCGGTTCGGTGATGACGCCGAGGTCCTCGGCGATCAGCTCGGCGTCGGACAGTGCGCCCCGCACGGCGCTGAGCAGCTCGCGTCCGGGCGCGCGGTGCCAGCTGCCCTGGCGGGCGGTGCGGTTGCGCGCCGGCACGGCCCAGTAGGCGACGAGGGCGCGGAAGTGGTCGATGCGCGTCACGTCGACGAGCTCGAAGGTCCGGGCGAAGCGCTCGATCCACCAGCGGAAGCCGCTGGCGCGCATCGCCTCCCAGTCATAGATCGGGTTGCCCCACAGCTGCCCGGTGGCGCTCCAGTCATCCGGCGGCACCCCGGCGACCAGGCCGGTCTGGAACAGCTCGGGCTGGGAGAGATGGTCCGCGCCGTTGGGCGCCACGTAGATCGGCAGGTCGCCGATGATGCGCACGCCCCGCTCGGCGGCGTACTGGCGCAGGGAGCGCCACTCACGATCGAAGCGCACCTGGTCGGCGATGGCATCGCCGCCGGCGTGGGCGGCCCAGGCGCCGATCCAGTACGGGTGCGCGGCGACGAACGCCTCGATCTCGGCTGAGCTGACCGGGGCATCGGGCTCGGCCAGCAGCCCGGGCCAGCCAGCGAAGGCCGACGCGGCCGCGTAGGGCGATCCCGACTCATCCGGGGGACCGAGGGGCAGGATCTGCCACCAGGACTGACCGGCGGCGGCCAGCCAGTCGACGAATCGGCGCGCGTCGGCGCCGAGACGGCCGTCGGGCAGGGAGGTGGGGTGGAGGAGGATGCCGCTGGTGCGAGGGTTAGCCATGCTGGCGCTCGGCTACCCGGGGCGGACGCGATCAAACGGCGCTGGCGTATGCTCGCGCCTCTGGGCGGCTTAGTGAATCGGGGACAGGGATGCGACGACGCGTCGGTTGGGCTGGGAGGGCGGGCGGTGCGGGTGGGCTGGCCCTGGTCCTTGCGCTGATGATCGCCCTCGGCGCTTCTGCGGCGGTCGCGGCCGGTGCTCCCGCGCCTCTTGCGGCGACTCAGACTGCCTGTTCCAGCAGCGAGGACGTCGTCTCGGCCAGCGCGCCCGGCTTCGCCCGTCAGGGCCTTGGCGTGCCGGTGAGCGTCGATGCGACCGACCCGGCGCAGGTGAGCGACGCCCAGGTCACCCTGCTCGTCGGGAGCACGATCGGTGCCAGCACCACGCTGGCCTCGCTGAGCACCACCACCCAGACCACCCTCACGGCGCCGAGCACGGGCAGCACCCTGACCATCGCCATCGCCTGGGATCAGGACGCCGGGACCGCCGCGGCCTGCAGCGGCACCCGCATCCTCAAGATCCCCCTCATCCCGGCTCAGGCGACCGCCGGTGACCCCAGCGCGCCCCGCCTCACCGGGCCCTTCAGCGTGGTCGAGACGCCCTTCAACTACCGGGCCGCCGACTCCCGGCCGACCTGGCGCTTCGCCCCCGCGTGCGCCTACTTCGCCTGCGGCGTCACGCTGACCTCCTCCCAGGGGCTCCAGCTCGCCATGGATCGCCAGGCCGACGGCCTCTACCACGGCTCCATCCGCGCCGACGCGGCCGAGACGGCGACCTCGTGCCAGGTCGCCCACCTCCATCTGGCCACGATCACGAACGCCTACACCCTGCGTGAGGATGTCTACGTGCGGGTCAGGAAGTCCCGGGACCGCCGCGCCAGCACGATCACCGGCAGCCTCATCGCCACCTACACCCCGACCCGTGCGGCCCGCAAGCAGGGCTGCGTCCTCAGCGAGCGGGCGGTCGAGCGGTTCACCGGACACAGCTGACCAGGTCCTGGGCGTCATGAACGAGTCCGAGCTGATGCGGTTCTATGCGGATCCCCGGTCCGGGAGCTGGGATGAGGTCGGTTATGCGGCCTTTCCCCTGGGTCCGCCGGTGGGGCCCTCTGCGCCCGTACGACCCAGCACCGTGGATGTCCAGGACGTGCGGGCTGACTACGACGTCGTGGTCATCGGAAGTGGCGCCGGCGGCGGGGTCGCCGCACGCGTGCTCGCCGAGGCCGGCGCCTCGGTCCTCATCATCGAGCGCGGTGAATGGGTCGATCGCGATGCACCGACGATCGACCATCTGCACAATCCACGCCTCCCCGTGCTGGGTGACGGGACCAGTCCCGAGGGATATCTCCGGGCCGTGGTCGCGGCCGATGGCAGCGAGGAAGGCGTGGTGGCGCACGACGCTCGCGCCGGAAACAACGCCCTGACCGTCGGCGGGGGCACCCGGATGTTCGGGGCCCAAGCGTGGCGGTTTCATCCCGACGACTTCCGCATGGCCACCACGTACGGCATCCCGGAGGGGTCAGCGCTGGCCGATTGGCCGATCACCTACGAGGATCTCGAGCCCTATTACGACAAGGTCGAGTGGGAACTGGGCGTGGCCGGCGAGCCCACCGGGGTCCATCCACGGCGACGGGCCTACCCGATGGCGCCGTGGCCGCTGTCGCCGGAGGGACAGCGCCTGGCTACGGCCGCTCGGCAGCTCGACTGGTCCACCACGCGGGTACCACTGCTGATCAACACCGAGCCACGCGACGGCCGGCCGGCCTGCATTCGCTGTGGCTTCTGCGTGGGCTTCCCGTGCCCGGTCGACGCCAAGAACGGCACCGGCACCGCCGCGCTCCCCCGGGCCACCGCCGCCGGAGCCCATCTGCTGACCGGCGCCCAGGCCGTCCGCATCACCGACGACGGCGAGGTCGAGCTCATCGTCAACGGCAGCGCCATGACCGTGCGCGCAGGTCAGATCGCCCTGGCCGGCGGTGCGATCGAGACGGCCCGGCTGCTCCAGCTGAGCGGGATCGGCAACGACTGGGTGGGTGACTGTCTCCAGGCTCACTCATACGTCGGGGCCTACGGCCACTTCGAGGACGTCGTCGCCGACGGGCTCGGTCCGGGTCCGTCCATCGCGAGCCTGGAGTTCCTCCACGGCAACGACGGCATCGTCGGCGGCGGGCTGCTGGCCAGCGACTTCATCCGGCTGCCGGCCTTCCACTACGCGTTCGCGCTGGCCCCGGGGACGCCCCGAGAGGGCGACGCGGCCAGGCGGGCCGTGGCCGAGAGCTACCGCCGCACCGTCCAGGTCTGGGCGCCGTTCCAGGAGATCCCGACCCGCGAGGCCCAGGTGCGGCTCGCCGCCGGGGTCACCGACGCGCTCGGCGTTCCCGTGGCCCGCCTGCAGGGTCGCCAGCACTCAGAGGACATCCGCGGCAGCGATTTCCTGGCCGACCGGGCCCAGGAGTGGCTTCAGGCAGCCGGGGCTGACACCATCTGGCAGGTGCGGCGTTCCGCCCGCAGCCTGTCCGCCGGTCAGCACCAGGCCGGTACGGCTCGGATGTCCGACACGCCAGAGCGCGGCGCGACCGACACCAGCGGACGGGTCTGGGGCACTGACCGCATCTACGTGGTCGACGCGAGCGTTCATGTCACCAACGGTGGCGTGAACCCGGTCCTGACCATCATGGCGACAGCCTGGCGGACGGCCGAGCTGATGACCCAGCGCGCCTAAGCCGGGGGGAGGGCCTCGATCTTGAAGCGCGCGGCGACCGGCGCTGACTCCGCGAGCTTGGCCATGAGCTCCTCCTGGGTCAGCTGAGGTGCCGGAGAGGTGCGGGTCTCCACCACCTCGCCGAAGGCGGCGAAGTACTCCTCCATGCCGGCGGGGCTGACCATGCACAGCAGCCGCAGGGTCTGATCGGTGGCGTTGGTGAAGCTGTGGGGCGCGCGCGAGGGGACGTTGACCGTCTGACCGACCCCGGCGGTCACCTGCTCACCGCGGAAGGTCACCGTGACCTCCCCCTCCAGCACATGGAACTGCTCCTCGAAGTCGTGGCGGTGGGGCGGCGGTCCGCCGCCGGGCGGGATGAGCATGTCGATCAGGGCGTAGTGCCCGTCGGTCTGGGCGCCGCTCACCAGCACGGTGTAGGTGTCACCGACCACCCCGAGGTGCAGGAGGCCCGGATCGTCGGCGCCGACGAGGGTCAGCTCCCGGGTCGGGTCATCGGCTGCGATGTGGGTGATCTCCGGCTGAGCGCTCATATGAGTTCCTCGGGTTGGATGCAGAACGGGTGCTGGCCTTCACCGTCTGAGACGCAGCCTACGATATGAACGTTGCGTCCATATAAATCTGATGAGCTCATCCCCCCGGCCCGCCGGGGCCGGGGTCGGCGCCCGAGTGACCAGGTGCGTGCCGAGATCCTCGCGGCGGCAGGACGCCTGCTGCTCGCCGAGGGCATGTCCGCCTTCACCATCGAGCGGGTCGCCGAGCTGGCCGGCGCCTCGAAGATGACCATCTACAAGTGGTGGCCGTCCAAAGGTGTGCTCGCCCTGGAGGCCTACTCCGCCATCACCGCCGCGTCGAACTACGGCGTCCCCGACAGCGGTGACATCCAGGTCGACCTGACCGCCCAGCTGCTCACCTACGTCAGGCTGCTGCGTGACGGCCCCGCCGGCCGGGTCTTCGCCGAGCTGGTAGGGGAGTCACAGACTGATCGCCAGCTCGCCGCGGCGCTGCGCGAGAGCTATTCGGGCCCCCGGCGCGCCACCGGCGTGGCCGCGCTGGCGGCGGCCCAGGCCCGCGGTCAGATTCGCCCCGAGGCCGACCCCGAGGTGCTGATCGACCAGCTCTGGGGCGCCTGTACCTACCGTCTGCTGATGCCCGACCAGCCCCTCAGCGATGCGTTCGTGCATCAGCTGGTGGAGAACTTGATGACCGGCATCCGCGCCTGAGGCATCTGAGGCGGGTCGAAGTGTTCCGCGGAACACTCTCAAGTGAGACTCGAGGGTTAGGTGGTGCGGACGATCAGGACCGAGCAGGGCGCGGCGTGGCTGATCTTGTTGGGGACCGAGCCGAGCAGCAGGCGGCGGGCGCCCTGCATCCCCCGGTTGCCGACGACGATCAGGTCACAGCCCTGCTCCTCGGCGACCTCGAGGATGGCGTCGGCGGGATCGCCCAGGCGCTCGAAGGTGGCGACCTCGGCCACCCCGGCGGCGCGTGCGTCCGTCGCAGCCTGCTCGAGCAGGGCGAGCACCTCGGCCCGCGGACCGACGGCGAAGTCGTCGTGGTCGCCCGGCTGTAGCGGGTGGGGCTCGACGCGCATGCTGGCCAGCTGCTCATAGGCCGAAACGAACACCAGCTTGGCGTTGAGTTCCTGGGCCAGCTTGATGGCGTGATCGACCGCGGTGGCGGCCGAGTCGGAACCGTCGGTTCCGACCAGGATCGAGGTGAAGGGAGAGTCGGGCATCAGATCCTTCTAGGTTGTCCGCACGATGAGCACCGAGCAGGGCGCAGCGTGGGAGATCTTGTTCGGTACCGAGCCAAGCAGGAAGCGCTTGGCGCCCTTCATGCCCTGATTGCCGACGACGATCAGGTCACAACCCTGCTCCTCGGCGACGTCGAGGATGGCGTCGGCGGCGTCACCCTGGCGCTCGAAGGTGAACACCTCGTTCACGCCGGCGGCCTTGGCGTCCTGCGTGGCCCGGTCGAGCACGGCGAGCACGTACTCATGGGGTCCCAGCGCCCACTGCACGTTCTCGGGTGCGTCGAGTGAATCCGGCACGGGGCGTTCGGGCTGAACCGGCTCGAATGCTGAGACGACAACCAGCTTGGCGCCGACGTCGGCGGCGAGCTTGATCGCGTGATCGACGGCGTGGGCGGCGGTACTCGAACCATCGGTTCCCACGAGAATCGACGTGAAGGGAGAGCTTGCCACGCAGGTACTCAGGCGAGCCGGATGGCGGCGATGACGATTCCCGCCACGACGAAGAGCACGATCACGGCCTGGGTGTAGATCCAGAACTTGGGCACACGCACAACCTAGCGCTTCCCGCGGGTTTCCTGGGGATCCGTGATCAAGCTCAAGGAGCCTGTCGGCTCAGGACTCGATGTCGATCAGCTCCACCGGTCGCGGGACTCCATCCTCCTCGATGATCACCGCTCCGCCGGGCCAGTAGGGGTGGGGTGGACGGCGGTCGCCGATGAGCAGCTCCTCCTCGACCCAGGAGCCGGTGTTGACGAAGCGGGTCGGCTTGGCTCCGGGGCTGAGGGGATGATCCCACTGGCGCAGTCGGTCACCCCGCAAGGGACCGAGACGATGGACGTGGCCGAAGACCACGTACTCGCTGGAGATGCCCAGCGCGGCACACACCCGGGCGAGCGCGGGCAGGCTGTGGCGGCGCATCTGCCAGTTCAACAGTGCGGTGGTGAGGCGGGCGAAGCTCGGGCGCAGCAGTGAGTGCTGGATCCACTTGACCGGCGTCGGCTTCTGCTGGGGGACGCGACCGCGCTCGTAGTCGACCGGATCGGAGAAGGCGGGGGTTCGCCAGAAGCCGTAGGGCCCCTCGGGCTTGAGCACCCGGTCGAGGTAGTGGCCGTGATGGATGAACACCCGGTCACTCAGCGCCAGGCCGGGGTAGCGGACGCTGACCCGCGCGCCGCCCGTCTCGAGGTAGGAGACGACCTGGGCCAGGACCGGCGAGGTGTCGGGCGGGACCTCGCCCTCGAGTGGCAGATCCGATCCACAGGCGTCGATCCACGGCCGGACCATGCGGCGGTCGTGATTGCCCGGCAGCACGATGATCTCGCCGGTAACCCCCATGGCGGTTCCGATCGCCGGGAGGATCGGGGCCGCGATCTCCAGGACCTCCTCGGGGGGTCGCCCCTCGCCGAGTTCGATCAGGTCACCCAGGATGATCAGGCGCTGGAACCCGGCCAGCTGCGCGAGCAGGGCCTCCAGCACGGCCGGACGCTCCAGCACGCAGTGTCCGGCGTAAGCGCCGATGTGGAGATCGGAGATGATCAGCGTGCGAGCCACGGCGGCGAGGACATTAGGCGACGCGCCGAGGAGTCACTTAAACGACTCGGGGGGTGCGACCGCCCGGTCGCACCCCCCGATGGATGATCTGACTGATGCGGCAGGGTCAGATCGTCCGCACTCCTGCGTCTCAGGCGACGGTCAGCGGGGCGCGGAAATCGAGCGCGACGCCGCGAGCGATGACGAGGACGGGGGTCTTGGCCTCCTCCTCGACGGTGATCTCGTTGCGCGAGGACATCAGGACGCGACCCTCGCCGGCGGCGGCACGCGAGCCGACGATCAGCAGGTCGATGCCGAAGAGGCCGTCGGTCACCTTGGCGCCGAAGTGGCTGGCGATCTGGTGGGCGGTATCGATCGCGGCATGGTCGTCGAGCTCAGCGAGCAGACCGATGTTCTTGATCGGGCGCTCGGCATAGCCGGCGGGCGCGATCGCGACTGCGGTCTTGCCGCCATCGAGCAGCTGTGAGGCGCTCTTCTGGAAGGCCACGCGGTTCGTCGGAGTGCGGTACTCGGAGCCGAACACGATCAGGTCGGCCTGCTCGGAGGCGACCAACTGCTTGAGGCCTTCGCTGGTGGACGCGTTGACGACGATGCGCGTGCGAGCACCGCTCAGCTCGGCGGCGCCGGCGTCGAGCATCTGCTGGGCGGCGCTGTGGTCGGTGTTGGCGTGGCCAACGTAGGCGAGGACGGTGTCTGCGCCGATTCCGGCGAATACGCGAGCCAGCGCGAGTGCGTCGCGGTCGCCGGCGGTGCCGTCATAAGAAACAATGGTGGTGAGAGACATGGTGTCCCCCCTTTCACGGAAGTCGATGGGGTGGATCTGAACGAAAAGCTTTCTTTCTGCATTTAAGATCCCACCGATCGAGGATCAGCACAAATGAACCTTTTCATCGCTACCATCAGCAGCACTTATGCTGAATCTGACCCGCCTCCGTGTTCTGCAGGAAGTCGTCAAGCAGGGCTCCTTCTCCGGAGCGGCCGAGACGCTGCAGTACACCCAGTCCGCCGTGTCCCAGGCGATCGCCCGCCTGGAGGAGGAGATGGGGACAACGCTGGTGGTGCGTGACCGCCGGGGCGCCCGGGCGACGCCGGCCGGGGAGACGCTGCTCGCCCACGCGGATCTGATCTTCGCTCAGGTCGAGGCCGCCGAGGAGGATCTCCATGCCGTGCTCGGCCTGCACGGCGGGCGTCTCAGGGTGGCGGTCTTTCCGAGTGCCGGCTCCACCCTGATGCCCGAGGCGATCGCCTCCTTCCGACGGCGGCACCCCAACGTGCAGCTGTCGCTGGCCGAGGGCGAGCCGGAGGAGATCGCCCCGCGGCTGCGCGCCGGCGAGTTCGACCTGGCTCTGCTGTTCGCCTTCCCGGGCGCCGATGATCCGGTGTCGGGCTACCTGGCCCACGGCGGCGGTCTGTCGGTCACCCCGTTGCTCGACGACGCCATGCACGTGGCGCTGCCCGTCGACCACGAGCTGTCGCGCAAACCGGACCTCACCCTGTGGGACCTGCGCGATGAGGACTGGGTCCAGACCGCGGAGGACTCACCGTGTGCCCGTCATGTCGTGCGTTCCTGCCGCGCGGCGGGCTTTGAGCCCCACGTCACCTTCGAGTCCGACGACTACGAGATGATCCAGGGCCTGGTGGCCGCGGGGGTCGGGGTCGCCCTCATCCCGCACCTGGCGCTCACCCGGGTCCACCACGGGATCGTCGTGCGCTCACTCGAGCCGGCCAGCCCCGTGCGGGCCGTGGTCGCCGCCACCGCCGATGGACCCGGGGTCGCCCCGAGCGCCGACGCGATGCTGGAGATCCTCGATCAGATTGCGCCCGGGTATGCCGATATTCGCGGTTGGGCGCTGCCGGCCTGAGGTAGAACACTTGATGTGTCCAGGATCGACGAAGATCGCAGGACCAGCTTCGGTTCCGTCGCCGCCCAGTACGACCGGGCCCGACCGTCCTACCCCAGCGCCATGGTCAGCGACGTGGTCGATTACGCGGGGGCGCACCCGGGCTCGGTGGCCCTCGAGGTGGGGGCGGGAACCGGCAAGGCCACCGCGCTGTTCGCCGCGCGTGGACTGAAGATCACCGCCATCGAGCCGAGCGCCGAGATGGCGGCGGTGGGAAGTGACAACACCGCCGGTGACGGCGTGAGCTTCCTCGTCGCCAAGTTCGAGGAGGCGCCGCTGGAGCCCCACCACTACCAGCTCATCTTCAGCGCCCAGGCCTGGCACTGGGTCGAGCCCATCACCGGTGAGAGGTTGGCGGCCGCCGCTTTGGTCCGCGGGGGCGCCCTGGCCTGCTTCTGGAACCGGGTGGACTGGACCGACTGCAGCCTGCGCGCCCCACTTGACGAGGCGTACAAGACGATCGGCTGGGAGCCCCAGGGACTGATGAGCCCGAGTGAGGCCAAGCTGGAGTTCGCGGACAACTGGCGTGAGCGGATCGCGCAGATCGACGGCCTGAGCGACCCCGAGGCCCGGACCTATGAATGGGTCGAGACCTACACCACCGCCCAGTACATCGCGCTGCTGGGCACCCACTCAGACCACATCACCCTCGAGCAGGATCTCCGCACGCGTCTGTTCGGCGCGGTGGCGACGGTGATCGACGAGGCCGGCGGCAGCCTCGGGCTCACCTACTCGACCGAGCTGTGCCTGGCGCGAGCCCGCGGTTGAGCTAGCTGTAGCCGCCGCTGCGGTCGGTCTCGCGCCTGAGCCGGCCTGATGACGCGACCGCGCGCCGCCCTGTCAGTGATGCAGACGGAACGACATGAGGTTCAGTCCTCGGTGATCGCGGCGGCGAAGCGCTCGGCCGCACCCGGGGCCTGTCCCAGGTAGAGGTTGGGCTCGATGGCCTCGAGCTCAAGCAGGACGGGCTCACCGTCTGGCCCGGGCACGAGGTCGATCCGGGCATACAGCGGGGTCCCAAAGCGCTGGCTGATCTGCGCGTGCACCGTCTCGGCGACCGCCAGTTCGCTCGCGCTGGCCTGCGTTGGACTGACCAGGTCGGGATCGAGCATCACCGCGGCCGGGGCGCCGGCACCCTCGGCCAGCGGAGCGATGCCCTCATCGCGCAGGACCGCGCGCTTGGACAGCACGTGGGATCGCTCACCGCCGAGATAGACGATCGCGGTTTCCCCGCGCGCGTCGATCAACGGCAGGTAGGGCTGGATGAGGGCGGTGCGTCCGCTCGCCACGATCTTCGCGATCAGCGCCCGGGCCTCGTCGTGGCGGTCGGGGCCAAAGCGCCCGGTGTTGCGCGCCCCGGCCGAGACGTTCGGCTTGACCACGATCTCTCCGACCAGAGCCGGCTCGTCGCCGCCGGGTACGGCGAACAGGGTGGGCACGACGGGGACGTCGAAGTCCCCCAGGTAGCGCTTGTCGGCGTTGAACCTCACCAGGTCGGGCCGGTTGCGCAGCCGCTGGGCTCCGACCCGCTCGCACCAGGCGAGGAACGCCTCCGGCGCGAAGGTGTAGTCCCACGCCGAACGAATCACCACGCGGTCATAGGACTCCCAGTCGACGCTCGAGTCGCTCCAGCGTCTGACATCGGCCCCGAGCAGCTCGGCCGTGCTCTGATCATCGTCGCGGCCCCGGGCGATACCGGAGCCGGTGACAAAGGCGACGCGCATACTTCCACTATGACCGCCACCGCCAGCGCCACCCTGCTCGACCGGACCAACCTGTCCTTTTTGCTGTATGAGTGGCTGGACGTCGAGCGTCTGCTCGAGCGTGAGCGCTACGCCGATCACTCACGCGCCTTCTTCGACAGCGTGCTCAAGCTGGCTGAGCGGATCGCCACCGACGCCTTTGAGCCCCACAACCACGCCGCCGATGAGGCCGAGCCGCACATCGTCGACGGTGAGGTCGTGGTGGTCGACGGGGTGCAGGCCGCGCTGGACGCGTTCTTTGACGCCGGGATGGGGGGAGCCGGGGCCGACGAGGCGGTCGGCGGCATGGCCCTGCCCTACGTCATCACCATGGCGGCGTTCGCGTTCTTCCAGGCCGCCAACGGCTCGACGGCCGGCTACGCGATGCTCACCATGGCGGCGGCCAACCTGCTGCTGGCCAATGGCTCGGCCGAGCAGATCGAGCGGTTCGTACCTCCGATGCTCGAGGGCCGGTTCTTCGGCACGATGTGCCTGTCTGAGACCCAGGCCGGGTCCTCCCTGGCCGACATCACCACCCGCGCCGAGCCCCAGGCCGACGGCACCTACCGCCTCTTCGGCTCCAAGATGTGGATCTCCGGTGGCGAGCACGAGCTGTCGGAGAACATCGTCCACCTCGTCCTCGCCAAGCTCCCCGGTGCGCCCGAGGGTGTCAAGGGGATCAGCCTGTTCGTGGTGCCCCGGGTGATCGTGGAACCCGACGGCTCCCTCGGGGAGCGCAACGACGTCGCCCTCGCCGGCCTCAATCACAAGATGGGGTCCCGCGGCACGGTCAACACCTCGCTCAGCTTCGGCGGTGGGAAGCACTCGCCGGGCGGTGACGCCGGGGCGGTGGGGTACCTGGTCGGCGAGCCCCACCACGGACTCGCCTACATGTTCCACATGATGAACGAGGCTCGGGTGGAGGTCGGACTGGGCGCGACGGCGCTCGGTTCCACCGGCTACCTCAAGGCCCTGCGCTACGCGAAGGAGCGTCCCCAGGGTCGTCCCGCGAACGCCAAGGATCCCAGCGCACCCCAGGTGCCGATCATCGAGCACCCCGACGTGCGCCGGATGCTGCTGGCGCAGAAGAGCTACGTCGAGGGCGCCCTCGGGCTGCTGCTCTACTGCGCGCGGCTGGTCGACGACGAGCTCACCCTCGAGACAGCGCAGGAGCGAGCGGACGCCAACCTGCTGCTGGAACTGCTGACCCCGATCGCCAAGAGCTGGCCCTCGCAGTGGTGCCTGGAGGCCAACTCACTCGCCATCCAGGTGCACGGGGGCGTCGGCTACACGCGCGACTACCAGGTGGAGCAGCACTACCGCGACAACCGGCTCAACGCGATCCACGAGGGCACCCATGGCATCCAGGCGCTGGACCTGCTCGGCCGCAAGGTGCGCATGCAGGGCGGCCGAGCGCTCACGCGGCTCAGCGAGCTGATCCGCGCGGCCGTCGCCCGAGCCCAGGCCGAGGGCGGCGAGCTGGCCGAGTTCGCCCGGGCCCTCGAGGCGTCACTCGAGCGGCTGCTCGCGGTGACCGAGACGCTGTGGGGTCAGGGCGACAGCGAACTGGCACTCGCCAACGCGACCGTCTACCTCGAGGCCACCGGTCACATCGTGGTGGCCTGGATGTGGCTCGAGCAGCTGGTGGCCGCCGCCTCCGGGGAGGGCAGCTTCTATGACGGCAAGCGCGCCGCGGGCCGCTACTTCTTCCGCTTCGAGCTGCCCAAGACCGGGCCCCAGCTCGACCTGCTGGGTTCCCTGGACCGGACGGTTCTCGACGCCGCGGCGGATTGCCTGTGAGATCGCGGGCGGGTCAGCTCTCGACGAAGTAGGGCCCTGACCCCTGGCCGTCTGAGTAGTAGCGGCTGGTGATGGTCTTCTTGCGCGTGTAGAACTCGACGCCGTCGGTGCCATGGGCATGCAGGTCGCCGAGGAAGGAGTCCTTCCAGCCGGAGAAGGGGAAGAACGCGACCGGTGCGGCCACGCCGATGTTGACGCCGATCATCCCGGCCTCCACCTCGTGCTGGTAGCGCCGCACCGAGGCGCCGGACTCGGTGAAGATCGAGGTGCCGTTCCCGAAGCGGGAGGCGTTGACGAGCGCGATCGCCTCATCCAAGGTGGCGACGTTGATCACCGCCAGGACGGGTCCGAAGACCTCCTCACGAGCGATCTCCATGTCGGGGCTGACCCCGTCGACGATGGTCGGGCTCGTGAAGGCGCCCTCGGGGTGGCTGTCCGCCGCCGGTCTCACAGACCGGCGTCCATCCACGGCCAGGGTGGCGCCGGCCTCGACCGCCCGGTCGACGAAGCCCTCGATCCGGTCCCGCGCGGCACAGCTGATCACCGGCCCGACGTCAGTGGCGGCGTCGAGTCCGTCGCCGACGACGAGCTTCTCGGTCTCGGCGACCAGAGCCGGCATCAGCTTCGCGTGGGCATCACCGACGGTGACCACGACCGACCCGGCCATGCAGCGCTGCCCGGCGGCACCGAAGCCCGAGGCGATAATCCCCTCGACGGTCTTGTCGATCACCGCGTCGGCCATCACCACCATGTGGTTCTTGGCCCCGCCGAGCGCCTGGACGCGCTTGCCGGACTTGGCCGCGCGCTCGTAGACGAGCTTGGCCACCGGGGCGGAGCCGACAAAGGACACCGCGTCGATGCCGGGATGATCGAGGATCGACTCGACCACCTCGCGCCCGCCGTTGACCAGGTTGACCACGCCCGGGGGCAGCCCGAGCGCGTCGAGTTCCTCAAAAGCGATCTGCTGGGTCAGGGGCACCTGCTCAGAGGGCTTGAGCACGAAGGTGTTGCCACAGGCGATGGCGAAGGGCAGGAACCAGAACGGCACCATGGCCGGGAAGTTGAACGGCACGATCGCCGCGCACACCCCCACGGGTTGGCGGATCGTCGCGGCGTCGATCCCGCGTGAGACGTCCTCGAGGATGCGGCCCTGCATCGTGGTGGGGATCGCGGTGGCCGCCTCGACCATCTCGATCATCCGCGCCACCTCGGCGCGGGCGTCGGCGATCGTCTTGCCCATCTCGGTCGTCACCGACCGGGCGAGATCCTCCTTGCGCGCGACCAGGCGCTCGCGCAACTCAAACAGCTTCTGGGCCCGCGCGATGGTCGACACCGCCCGCCACTCCGGCAGTGCCGCCCGCGCGGCCGCCACGGCCGCGTCGACGTCGGCGGCGCCGCTCAGCGGCACCCGGGCGATCGTCTCGCCGGTGGCCGGGTTGATCACGTCCAGCTCGTCGGTGGCGTGAGCGGCCGGCTGCCAGGTGCCGGCGACGTAGTTGTTGAGCAGGCGGGTCGCCGGTTGGGTCGCAGTCATAACCCAACCTTAGGGCGTCTCAGCTGGCCTCGTTGAGCTTCTCCGCCAGGCCGTCGCGGGCCTTGTCGCCGAGGCGGTGGAGGCCGAGTTCCATGATGGGATCCGCGAGCTTGCGGGCGCCCTTGAGCTCGATGTCGGCGCGGTAGGTGACGCTGGAGCCGCCGTCGGCAGTCGCCGCGACGACGATGGTGTCGATCGAGACCATCGAGTCGTTCTCGCCGCGCAGGACGATCCGGCTGGGACGCTCGAGCTCCTGGGTGGTGTACTCGAGGACGACATCGCGCCCGGCCGCCTTGGTGGTGACGCGGAACATCGCCCCGACGGCGATCGGTTCGTCCGCGTTGATGTGGACCGACTCGGAGATCGAGGGATCCCAATCGACGACGGAGCGGAAGTCCGCCAGGTAGGTGAAGACCTCGTCCGCGGGGCGCGCGGAGGTCACCGTTGCTTCGTAGCTAGCCATGCCCGAGGCCTACCCGGCGGGGTGCGGCCTCAGACGTCCGCCTCAGCCGGCGAGCACGTGAGACAGGTTGTCCAGGATCTCGCCGTAGATGCGCTTGAGGCCGAGAGGCGCGAAGCGGGCCTCGAAGAAGCCGCCGACGCCGCCGGCGCCGTCCCAGGCGGCGGTCAGGCGGACCGCGGAGCCCTCGGGGGCCGGAACGACCTCCCACTCGTTGACGAAGGAGGAGAGCTCGTCCTTCTCGAGGATGCTGGTGTCGGTCTGGGTGGACTTGAGGCGGTAGTCGCGCTCACGGTTGGCCGCGGCGAAGTGGTAGGCGAGCACGTTGTCGGGCTCGACGTTGATCGCGCTGTAGTTGCCCGTGAGGATCTTCGAGCGCGAGGGCAGGTCGGTGAGGAAGGCGAGGACCTGCTCAGGCGTGGCCCGGACGATGGTCGTGGCGGATGCGGTGACGGTTCCCATGTCCGGGCATGTTAAGGCGCGCGGTGGGTCTCGCCTCCGAGCGCGTTGACGTTGCGCGTGGCGCGCAGCACGATCCGGGTCTCGGTCTGGGCAGCCCCGCCGTCGCGGCGGATGGCGCGCACCGTGCGGTCGAGGTCGTCCGGTCCCTGACAGGCGACCCGCACGTAGTAGTCGAAGCGACCGGTGACGAAGGCGACCTCACGCACCGCCGGCAGCGACAGCGCGAAGGCCTCGAAGGCCTCCGAGGTGGTGGTCGGCAGCAGCCGCACGTCGATCAGGGCGTCGACGGAGCGGCCCACGCTGGCCAGCTCGACCGTGGCGGTGAAGCCGGTGATCACGCCGTCGCGCTGGAGCCTGCGCACGCGATCTGCCGCGCCGTGGGCACTCAGGCCCACGCGCTGGCCGAGCTCGGAGAACGACTGCCTTCCGTTCAGCGTCAGCTCGCTGAGGATCTGGAAGTCGATGGTGTCAATCACTGCAGATCCTGAAGTAAACGCATCATGTTGTTGGCGCGAAGGCTAACGGAGTCCATGATCTCAACAGATCAAGCAGCAGCCCCCAAGGAGCCTCCGTATGAACATTGGCGTGCCGACCGAGATCAAGACCGACGAGCACCGCGTGGGACTGACCCCTGCCGGGGTCCGGGAGCTCAAGGACGCCGGGCACAACGTGTTCATCCAGGCCGGAGCCGGTGCGGGCTCCTCCATGAGCGACGACGCCTACCGCGACCAGGGGGCTGAGATCCTCGCCGACGCCGATGCGGTGTTCGCGACGGCGCAGATGATCGTCAAGGTCAAGGAACCCCAGCCGATCGAGGTCGCGCGTCTGAGGCCCGAGCACGTGCTGTTCACCTACCTGCACCTCGCCCCCGAGCCCGAGCTGACCCGCTCGCTGCAGGAGTCCGGGGCCACCTGCATCGCCTATGAGACGATCACCGACGCCCGCGGACGACTGCCGCTGCTGGCGCCGATGAGCGAGGTGGCCGGCAAGCTCGCCACCCAGGCCGGCGCGTTCATGCTCCAGAAGCCGCTCGGCCGCGGGATCCTCCTCGGCGGCGTGCCGGGGGTCCAGCGGGGCACGGTGCTGGTCATCGGCGGTGGGGTGGTCGGTCTGGCGGCGGCGCGGATCGCCATCGGGCTGGGCGCCGACACCTATGTGCTGGACCGCTCGATCGATCGTCTGCGTGAGCTCGACCTGATCCTCGACGGGCAGGGCTCCACGCTCTTCTCGACCACGCTGACGATCGAGGAGATGCTGCCCCAGGCCGACCTCGTCATTGGCGCGGTGCTCGTGCCCGGCGCCAAGGCCCCGCACGTGATCTCGCGCGCGCAACTCAAGCTGATGAAGCCCCACGCCATGCTCGTCGACGTGGCCATCGATCAGGGCGGATGCTTTGAGACCTCGCACCCGACCACCCACACCGACCCCACCTTCGAGGTCGACGGCATCACCCATTACTGCGTGGCGAACATGCCCGGGGCGGTGCCGATCACCTCCACCCGCGCGCTCACCAACGCGACCCTGCCCTACGTGCTCAAGCTGGCCGAGTCCGGCGTCGCCGGCGCCCTGGGAGCCGACCCGGGCTTCCTGGCGGGGCTGAACGTGGCGCGGGGACAGCTGACCTACGCCTCGGTCGCCCACGCCCAGGGGGTCGAGTTCACCGCACCGGAGCAGCTGCTCAGCCAGCTTTAGGTCGGCAGCAGGGTAGACGCGGTGTGGGAGCCGTGTGCGGCGTGGCGGTCGCGATGGTGCTCGGACCGGCGTCGCGCGCGCCACTGCTCTCGCGCCCAGCGGACCCGCTTGACGTGGTAGCGGGACGCCTGATTGAGGAAGGTGATGAGCCGGCTGGCCTTCCAGTTTGAGGAGTTGCCGTGCTCGCCCTTGGTGGTGAACTCCTGCACCCGCGCCCCGGCGGCGCGGGCCTCGCGGGCGCACACGTCGGCGTTGGTGGCCTTGGGCACGATCGTGTCCTCGGGGGAGGCGGTGAACATCATCGGCAGCCCGCGCACGTCGTTCATGGCCACCGGGCTGAGCCGGGCCAGCGGGGCGTCGGCGCGGTGCATGAGGATCCCGAACTCGTCCGTCACCGTCCGCTCATCGCACACCGGGAACAGCTCGAACACGGCCTGGGGGTGGATGAGCGGGATGAGCTGGGTGGCATCGAGTCCGCCCATCGAGTCGCCGCCGATGTCGACGACGGGATCGCCGTGGGAGCGCAGCCAGCGCGCCACCGCGACGTCGTCACGCAGGCTCGCCAGGTCCCCCCAGTTGTTGAAGCCGGCATCACTCTCGGCCCAGGTGTACCCGGCCGCCACCAGCCTGGTGATGGTCGGCGCCGAGGGTGGGACGTCGACATCGAGGTCGGCGGTCTCGCCCGAGCCGTGCTCGAACAGGATCGCGCGGTGCCGGGAGTGCAGGGGCACGACGATCACGACGTGCTGGCCGGCGATGTGGGTGCTGATGATCTGCCGGGACACCTCGAGTAGGCGCTGGGAGGGCACGAGCGCGGGATCCCTGGGGATGTCGAGGCGCTCGATGACGAAGTGCTGGCGGAAGTGGTGGGAGGTGTCCAGCTTCGCGGTTATGCGTCGCGGCGCGGTCGACCTGGCGCTGTGCGGGCGCTGGGGGACCAAGGCGGTGACCTGGAGGCCCTGGGCGTTGAGGTGCGGCGCCACGAGGCGCTGCACCGGCACGCGGAGTTGGCTGGCGTCGCCACAACCGGCGATGAACAACGTGACGAGGACCAGCGGGGTGAGCAAGCGCAGAACGTGCTTCATCTTCGCGTCCGAGGAGAGAGGGTGGATCGAGACTGAATCCTCCCGCGCGCGAGGGGCCCCTTCCGTTAGGGCAGGTTAGGGTTCTGAGGCCTCTTATTGGCCCCGGGTGACCACAAGCGCACTCCGTGCGGATCGCCATCGGGGAGAAGTACCGACGTTTCACCGCAACGGCCACCGCGTTAGCGTTTCTCTGATGCGAATCGCCGTGCTCGACGACTATCAGGGCAAGGCCCGGGGGATGGCCGACTGGGACTCCCTGGGTGCCGAGGTCGACTTCTTCTCAGAGACCATCCCCCCGGACCAGCTGCCCACCCGGCTGGCGCCCTATGACGTGCTGGTGCTCATGCGCGAGCGCACCGCCTTCACCGCCGCCACCCTGTCTCAGCTGCCGCGGCTCCGCTTCGTCGTCACCACCGGCATGCGGAACGCATCGCTGGACATCGCCCACCTGCGCGAGCGCGGCATCCCGGTGGCGGGCACCGGTTCCCCCGACGCCAGCGCGGGCGTCTCCACGACCGTCGAGGTCGCCTGGGCGCTCATCTTCGCCCTGGCCAAGCGCGTCACCGTCGAGGACCGCGCGATCCGCGCCGGGCACTGGCAGACCGACCTCGCCACGGGCCTGGCGGGCAAGACCCTCGGACTGCTGGGACTCGGACGCCTGGGGTCACAGATGGTCGGTCCGGCCACGGCGTTCGGCATGGAGGTCATCGCCTGGTCCCAGAACCTCGAGGCCGAGGCAGCGGCGCACAAGGGGGTGCGCCGGGTCGAGAAGGACGAGCTGTTCAGCAACGCCGACGTCCTGTCGGTTCACCTGGTGCTGTCCGAGCGCAGCCGCGGACTCATCGGCACCCCTGAGCTGGCCCAGATGCAGCGCACCGCGGTGCTCATCAACACCTCCCGGGGTCCGATCGTCCAGACCGGGGCCCTGATCGACGCGCTGGCCGGCGGACAAATCGCCGGTGCGGGCCTCGACGTCTATGACCGCGAGCCGCTGGAAGTTGACGATCCGATCCTGCACGCGCCCAACACCGTGCTGCTGCCCCACCTGGGCTACGCGACCGAGGAGGCGATCGCCGGGCACTATCGCCAGGTGGTGGAGGACATCGCCGCCCATGAGGGCGGCGCACCGATCCGGCTGATCTGAGTAACCGCCGCGCCGCGCCGAACGGCTCAGCGGCGCGCCGAATGGCTCAGAGCGAGCCGCCGTCGATGACGGTGATGTTCGCGGCGCCGGTCATCGACACCGGGGAGCCCCACACGCCACCCTCACGGGGGCCGTAGAGCTGGGTGGTGGTGGTGTCGATGTAGAAGTCGTTGTCCTCACCGGTCGACGCACTCGGTGCGCTCGTGCCGTGCAGCACCGCGTACCCCATCGGACCCTGGGGACCGGCGGGTCCGGTCGCGCCGGCCACACCCTGGGCTCCGGTCGCACCGACGGCGCCGGTGGCGCCGGTCTTGCCCGTCGCGCCGATCGGCCCGGTGGCACCCGTGGCGCCCATCGGCCCGGTCGCCCCCGTCGCGCCGGCCGCGCCGGCCGCGCCGGTGGCTCCCGTCGCCCCGTTCGCGCCGGTGGCCCCGGGAAGCCCGGTGGTGCTCGCCGGTACCGCCGTCTTGCTCGCGCCGCCGGAGAGGATCAGGCTGATGGGCTTGCCCCAGCCCTTGGTCGACTTGGGGCCATAGATCGTGTGGTCCTTCATGTCGACGTAGAAGTCGCCGACGATGCCCTCGATCTTCGTGGGCTTGCCATAGCCGCTCAGCGTGGTGACCGGAAGTTCGGAGGCGTTGGCGGTCGCGCTGGCCACGGCGGTGCCGGCGGCCACGCCGGCCGCGACGGTGATGAAGCGGCGGCGGCTCGGTGACGCGGGTGCCTCGACGTCGCGCTGGCGCCGGGGGCTGAGGGTGGAGGCGAAGGACATGTTGGTCCTGGTCTCGGGTTCAGCGCCGAACGTCGTGAGTCCACGGCCCCGGAACCGACCATCCGTCCAGAATCTCCGTCTGGCCCCTGGACACTGGATCAGCGGCCCCGCACCCCGAGCGGCCACGCTATCCTCGGGGTCCGGCGCCGTAGTGCGTGCGTAAGCACGTCCCGAGCCGCTCCGTGAACTTCCAAAAGGACTTAAAGCCATGGCCCGTGGAGACGTTCGGATCGCTGCAACCCTCGCCTGTGAGGAGTGCAAGCACCGCAACTATCAGACCAATAAGAGCAAGCGCAACAACCCCGAGCGCCTGCAGCTGCGCAAGTACTGCCGGTGGTGCAAGGCCCACACGCCGCACCGCGAGACCCGCTAGGTCCAGCCAGGTAGGTCGTGGCGCAGCGTAATCGCAGACGCGCCCGCGGTGGCGGCTCCAATCCCCGCAGCAACGGGCAGCCCAAGGGCGAGCCCGATGCCGCGGACAACGGTGCCTTCGGCGCGGACTCCTCCGAGGAGACGGAGCATCCGTTCCCCGAGCTGGTCTCCGGCGAGGAGGCACTCGAGGAGGCCCAGCTCGCCTTCGGGCGGCCCGATCCCGAGGAGACGCCGGATCCGGAGGAGCTGACCGCCTTTGAGGAGAGCGAGTCCGGGCGTGACTACGTCCCGGAGCCGGGCGGATCCGCCGGGGGGCTCTCGACTCGTCGCAGCAGTCGTAATCGCGTCGCCGATGAGAGCGTCGCGTTAGCCGAGCAGGCTCCCCGCGTCGGGCTGTTTTCCCAGCTCACAGGGTTTATGCAGGGCAGCTGGCGGGAGCTGCAGCGAGTACAGTGGCCGGACCGCCGCCAGGTGTTCCAAGCCACTGGAGTCGTCCTGGGGTTTGTCATCGTGGCGGGGGCCTTCCTCGCGGTGGCTAGCCTTGCCGCCCAGAAAGTCGTCTCTTTGATCCTCTACGGACACGGGTAAGTCATGTTCCGCTGGTACGTCGTCAACACATATTCCGGACACGAGAACAAGGTGAAGAGCAACCTGGAGCACCGGGTCGTCTCGCTCAACCAGAAGCGCGCTGTCCGCCAAATCGTTGTTCCCACCGAGACCGTCTCGGAGATGAAGGACAACCAGAAGATCTCGGTCGAGAAGCGCACCATGCCGGGTTACGTGCTCGTCAACATGGATCTCAACGAGGACTCCTGGCAGCTCGTCAAGGGCACCCCCGGGGTCACCGGCTTCGTCGGCGCCTCCCAGGAGCCGGTGCCGTTGACCCAGCTCGAGGTCGACCGCCTGCTGCACAAGGGTGAGACCGCCGCCGGTGGCAGTGACGCCCCGCGCCGCTCGCGCGCCCAGTTCACCATCGGTGAGTCGGTCAAGGTCGTCTCCGGCCCGCTGTCGGACTTCTCCGGTGAGATCTCCGAGGTCAACGAGGACGGGCAGAAGCTCAAGGTCCTCGTCTCCATCTTCGGCCGGGAGACCCCGGTCGAGGTGGGCTTCGACCAGGTCAAGAAGCTCTAAAACCCGCTCTCGGGTCGCCGGCCTGTCCCCGTGCCTGTGTACAGGGGACTCGGGGCCGGCGACTGCGCCCGGCCCCGAGGTCGTGGCCCGGTTAGATGTCGTCGCGCGTGATGGCGATGGTCAGCTTCGGCGGGCCGGTGAGCAGGGGTGCCAGCGGTGAGGACTCCTCGCCCGCCCGGAACAAGCGGTAGGCGGCGTCGGCCTCGAGGGACTCCCAGGTCTCCACGACGAGGAAGTGCGTCGGCTCGGCGTGGTCCTGGGTCACCACGACGGACACGTTGCCGGCGAAGGCCCGCGTGACGGCGAGGACGTCCGCGAAGATGGGAGGGGCTGCATCCAGCTGTTCGGGCTTGACGTTGAGCTCGAGAATGGCGGTGACGCTCATCGGAGGGTCCTTTCGTGGGGTCGCCTCAGTGTGACGGCGCCCCCGCGTGCGTGCGGGCAGCGTCAGTCGTCGTCAGCCTCGCCGGGCGCCGCGCCGCGAGACTGCAGCCAGTGCTCGAGCAGCGGGTCGGTCAACCGCGGCTGACCGTCGACGGTGAGGATGTCCGCCTTGGCGCGCAGACCATCCAGGGCCCGGCGCACGCTGTTGCGGTTGAGGCCGAACACGGCCGCGGTCTCATCGCTGTACAGCGACGCCGAGGCGGTGGCCAGGGCGCTGGCGACGCGACGCTCGTTGGTGGCCAGGGCACGCCAGTGGCCATACATCAGCTGCTCAGTGTCCTCGCTGATCTGGTCGAGCACGGTGCGCCAGGTGGACTCATCCGCCGTCGCGCCCTCCGGGGTGTGGCGCCACAGGTAGTGGGCGAACATCATCGAGCGCTGGGGGTGCCCGCGAGTGAAGGCGAGGAGTGGATCGAGCGCGGCCCCGGGGTCGCGAGCCGTGGCGTCGAAGCGCGTGAGCACGTAGCGCCCCACCTCGTGGGTCGCCAGCGGCTCGAGCCGACGCGGGATCGCCTGATCCATCAACGGTCGCTTCGGGTCGGCGAAGAGCTGATCCATCATTCCCGGCGCGGATCCGGCGAAGGCATAGGTGGCGGCTCGACCCTGGTGCTGGATGACGCTGCGGATCTTGCCGTCGGCTCCCGGGATGGCCAGGACGTCCTGGAACTCGTCAAAGACGATGATGCTGGCCGTCCCGTTGCGTTCGAACAACGCCTCGGGCATCTCGAGCAGACGCAACAGGACCGCCTCGGCGGGCACGTTGGGGTTCCTGGCCAGCGTCGCCGTGAACCCGGGTCCGCCGATCGACACGCCGATATTCCAGGCGCGGAGGAGGTCATCGACGTGGCGCCGCAGTGGCCCTCTGAGACCGCGGTAGGCGCGCTCGATGCGCACGACGATCTCCGAGATCGACAGCACATCCTGGAGATCGACGAGAACGGTGGCCATGTTCTCGCGTTCAGCGGCTGCCAGCACGCGACGCAGCAGCGTGGTCTTGCCGTACCGGCGGGGTCCGACCAGCCGAAACCAGTGACCGCCCTCGGCGAGGTGCATCAGGTCCTCGGTCTCCTCGTCGCGGTCGATCATGTCCTCGGGCTCCATCGGGCCCGAGAAGACGAAGGGGTTGATCGCGTGCGAGGTCACCCGAGCATCGTAGGCGAGCGTGCGGTCAGCACATTATTCGGCGTACAAGACGCACACTAGAACAGATCGCGTCAGCACGGCAGGTGATGTGCTCGTAGCACTCGCGATGGTGTTCTAGGAGCACACTAAGCTGATGACGTAGAGCGCCGGGACCGCGCCCTGTCCCGGACTCAGCTTCCGATCGTCGTGGGATAGGTGATGAGGAACTCGACCCGGCGGTTGCGCGCTCGTCCGCCCGCGCTGGTGTTCGGCGCGAGCGGGTCGCGCTTGCCGAGCGCGCGAGTGCCGTAGCTGGCGCTGAACCGGTGGGCGCGCAGGTAGGCGGAGGTGACCTGGGCCCGCGCGGTTGCGAGCGCGATCGTGAACGGCGTGTTGGTCGCGCCGTACACGGATGCGGTGAAACCCTCACACACCACGCCCACGACACGATGGATGTGGCCGACGATGTCGGCCAGGTAGGCGCGGCCATAGGCGGTCAGCGCAGCACTGTTGGGCTCGAACATCGCCGCTCCGGGGATCAGCGTGGCGTGGCGCTGGCGCAGGCGGAAGTGGGTGGTCTTCACCATGGCGTTGTGGTCCACCGGCTGAGCCGTGGCGCGGGCGGTGACCTCGATCCCCCGTGCAGACCCTGCCAGCAGCTTGTGACCGCGCGCGTTGAGCGACACCGTCACGGTCAGATCCGCGCCCCTGCCGCGACTGGCACTGGACCCGATGAGCACGCCGTCGGCATACAGCGACACCCTGCAGCTCTCCAGCTTCGCGTGGGTGAGCCGGCACGGCACCGTCGTGGCATAGCTGGAGGGCAGCTTGACCTGGCCCAGGGACAGCGACGGGGCCGGCGCCGGTGACTTGGGCGGTGTGGGCGTCTTGGTGGGGGCGGTCGTCGTCGTCGGCGTCGTCGTGGTCGTGGGGGTGGTCGGGCTCGAGGTGGCAGCCGGGGTGGTCGTCGTGGGGGCGGTCGCTGTAAGAGTGGTGGTCGTGGGGGAGGTGGTCGACGGGGGCGGGGTCGGGGCGGTGGTGAAGCTCAGGGTGGAGCCGGTGCTGCTGCCGCCGGAATTGGCTGCGGTGACCGCGAACTCATACGTCGTGTCGGCCGACAGTCCGCTCACCGGGACGCTGACCGCCGTGGGTCCACCGGAGGCCGATAGCTGGACGGTCGCGGTTGTCGTAGTCGCACCGCCGGCCGGCCCGTAGACGAAGTCATAGGTGGTCGGGACGCCGCTGGGGTCGATCGTGGCGTTGAGCGTGGCGCCCGAATCGGTGATGGCGGTGGGCGCGAGCGTGGACACCGTGGGAGGAAGGGCCGCGGTGGTGAACGTCGCGTCCGCGCCGTCGCTCGTCTGGCTGCCGTTGCTCAGCACCAGGCGGTAGTGATAGGTCGTGTTGGGCGTCAGGCCCGACAGCGTGGCGTGCACGGGGGTGCCGTTGGCCAGCGCCGGGGTGACCTGAGCGGTGCTCTGGCCATAGCTCGCATCGGTGCCGTACTGGAAGGCGTAGCTGTAGCCCGGCGCCTGGTCATCGACGGTGCCCGATACCTGCGCGCTGGAGGTGGTCTCATCCGAGGCGGCACCGGTGGTCGCGCTCGGTACCGGCACGACCGTGTAGTTCAGTGACGCCGTGCCGGTGCGGCCATCTTGTGAGGTGGCGGTGACCGTGTAGGTGAAGCTGCCCGGCGCGCTCGTGTCCAGGCTGGCCGTCGGGGAGCTGGCGCCGCTGGAATCGAGGCAGGAGCTGATGCCGGTGCCGTCGGCCGCGTCGGCGCAGGAGAAGGCGGTGGGGACCGACTCGCCCTGGGTGTAGGTGCCCCCCGAGGCGGGCGAGGTGATGGTCGCGCTCGGCGCCGCGGGCGTGTAGGTGATGGCCACCTCGGCGATGGCGCTGGAGTTCGTGGCCACGCTGCCGCCCGGGGCATAGGACGCGCCGCCGCCGCCGCCGGCCCCGCCTCCGTAGTTCGGGCCGGCGCCACCCCCGCCGCCGCCGCCGAAGTAGCCACCGCCGCCTCCACCTCCGCCGTATTCACTGTTCGCGCCGTCACCGCCCTGACCGCGTGCGCCGTTGTCGCCGGCGACGCCGTTGGTCGCTGGAGCCCCTCCGGCCCCACCGGCTATCGCGGTGCCAGCACCCCCGCCGAGGGCCCCGCTGCCGCCCGCGGCGCCCGGGAGGCCGGCGTTGCCACCGTCACCCCCGTAGGCCCCCTCGCCGCCCCCGCCACCACCGACGAGCAACCGGGAGGCCAGGGACGCGGTATCGCCGCCGCTGGCACAACTCGAGCCACAGCTCGTCAAGCGGACGTCGGAGGCGCCGCCCCCCGCTCCGCCTCCGTTGGCACCGCTGGCGTCGCCGCCGCCGTTCCAGCCGCCCGCCGCGGTCGTGTTGACCACGATCGACGCGCTGGTCCCCGTGCCGCCGACCTCCACGTACAACGTCTCTCCCGGAGTGACCGTGACCGGCGCGGTGGCGGAGCCGCCGAGGCCGCCCGAGAAGCTGGTATCTCCATACCCCGCGCCGCCGGGGGCGCCGTCCGCGGTGAGCTGGACGCTCGTCACGCCGGTGGGGACGGTGAAGGTCTGCTCGCTCCCGGTGTAGTGGAAGACACAGGTGACGGTTGCGTTGGACCCCGCGCAGTTCCCCGGGGCGAGGGCCGAGGCGCGGCTCGCTCCCAGGGCCAGCAGCATCGCGAGAGACATGAGGACAACGCTGAGTCCCGATACCCGGAGGTGGCGGACAGGCACGGCTGGGATCCGACGGGGCACGGTGTTCCTCCCGAGATCGCGGCGCGAGGACGACGGCGGTGGCCGTGGGCGCCAATTTCCGCAGGGAAACTTATCACTACTTTCTGGTTTATCCACGTTGATCGGTGGATGGCCGTGAAATTGCCGTCCAGTCCCGGGCCGAGCGTCGGAGTACCCTGTAGCGACAGGGCCGGTCCCGTAGACCGGCCTCATTCATCCACTAGGAGGCAGCCGCCCGGCTGTCGCTCGTACTAGGAAAGAGACATGGCGAAAAAAGTTCTCACGCAGATCAAGCTGCAGGCCGTGGGCGGCCAGGCCAGCCCCGCGCCGCCGGTCGGCCCCGCACTGGGTCAGCACGGCGTCAACATCATGGAGTTCGTCAAGGCGTTCAACGCCCAGACCCAGGCCGACACGGGCACCGTCATCCCCGTGGTCATCACGGTCTTTGAGGACCGCTCCTTCACCTTCATCACCAAGAGCCCGCCGGCGGCGATCCTCATCAAGCAGGAGCTGGGTCTCAAGAGCGGCTCGGCCGAGCCCCACCGCGACAAGGTCGCCACGCTCAGTGACGCGCAGCTGACCTCGATCGCGGAGAAGAAGATGAAGGACCTCAACGCAAACGACATCGATGCGGCGAAGAAGATCATCGCCGGGACCGCCCGTTCCATGGGCGTCGAGCTGGGGGCATAGACGATGGCTTCTCACGGCAAGGCCTACAACGACGCCAAGCAGCAGTTCGACCGTCTGCGCGAGTACACGCCCGATGAGGCCATCGGCCTGGTCAAGCAGCTGTCGACCGCCAAGTTCAACGAGTCGGTCGAGGTGCACATCAAGACCGGCCTCAACGTCCGGCACGCCGACGAGCAGCTGCGCGGCACCATCGCGCTGCCCAACGGCCTGGGCAAGGAAGTCAAGATCGCGGTGTTCGCCCAGGGCGAGAAGGTCAAGGAGGCCGAGGACGCCGGCGCCGACATCGTCGGCGGCGAGGACCTGGCCAAGCAGATCCAGGAGGGCTTTGACGACTTCGACATCGCCATCGCGACGCCGGACATGATGCCGATCGTCGGTCGTCTCGGCCGCATCCTCGGCCCCTCGGGCAAGATGCCCAACCCGCGCGTCGGCACCGTCACCATGGACCTGGCGCGCGCGATCGAGGAGTCCAAGGCCGGCAAGGTGGAGTACCGCACCGACCGCAACGCGATCGTGCACCTGGTCATCGGCAAGCGTGACTTCGAGCAGCAGAAGCTGCTGGAGAACTACGCAGCGGTGATCGAGGAGATCATCCGCGCCAAGCCGTCGGCCGCCAAGGGCCGCTACCTCAAGAGCGTGACCTTCGCGTCGACCATGGGCCCGGGCATCCACGTGGACCCGACCCTGACCCGCGATGTCGCGGGGGAGCCCGCGGCGGTCTAGAGCCGAATCACTGCGGCGCGACGACGAGCAGGGTGGCGTCGTCGCGCAGCGGTTCGGGGGAGGCGGCGACGACGGCGTCCTGGAGTCCGCGGACCGTCATCGCCGCCGAGCAGTCACCGAGCTCGCGGAGCAGGCGGCGCAGGCCGTCCTCACCGATGCGCTCACCGTGGCCGCTGGGGCGCTCGCTGAGACCGTCGGAGTAGAGCAGGAGCTTGTCCCCGGGTGCCACCTCGGTGCTCAGCACGGGGAAGTTGCGCACGCCGAAGCGCATGCCGAGGGGATAGGTCCGCTCACCGTCGAGCTCGTCGATCTGGCCGTCGCCGCGCAGGATGAGCGGCGTGGGATGGCCGCAGTTGACCCAGCGCAGTCGCGCATCGACGGGGTTCCAGGATGCGATCACCGCGGTCAGGTAGCGCGGTGAGTCCAGCGACAGGATCGCCTCGTGGGTGAGCCGGGCGGTCTCGGCCAGGCCTGCCCCGGCGCGACGGGCGGCGCGCATGGCGCCGACCGCGAGGGAGGAGAGCGCGGCGGCTGAGTTGCCCTTGCCGGCCGCGTCGGCGATGGTCAGCCACAGCCCGTCGGCGTTGCTGGCGTAGTCGAAGAAGTCGCCCCCCGCGTCATAGCCGGGCAGCACGCCGCCGGCCAGGTCGGCACCTTCGACGCGCGCCAGGCGGGGGGGCAGCAGGTTCTGCTGGATCTCGGCGGCCGGGGTGGTCTCCTGGCGCCGGCGGGTGGCGTGGATGGCGTCGGTCGAGCCCGAGCTCAGCTCCAGCGCCAGCGCGGCATGGGCGGCGAACTCCTCGAGATCCTCGCTGGGCACACCGTGGGCGAGCAGGAACCCCATGATCCGGTCGCGCACCGTCAGTGGCCACAGCCGGCTGGGCTCGATCAGGTCCCCGACGAGCTCGCGCAGTCGCGGCAGTGCCTCGGGGATGATCTCCGGCCCCACCCCGACGGGCGCCCGGATGCGCAGCGGGAACGCCTCGCTGTCCCCGGCCAGGCGGAGGGCGAGCGCACCCTCGACATCGAGGACGTAGACGGCCACCGGGCAGCCGGCCTCGGCCGAGGCGAGCTCGGCGATCCGCTCGGGCACGCGGTGGGGGACCGTCGCGTCGAGCAATCCCAGTGGATCAGACAGCTCAGGCTCCATGTGGCGCACAACATACGCCCTCTCCGCCTGGGGTCTCCGGGGAGGTGCCATCCTGGGTCAGGGATGCATGGTCATGACTGGCAGCGCATCGGGCACGGCGGGGCGAGTGCGCTGGCTCCGGCCAACACGCTGGCCTCCTTCGACGCCGCGGTGGCGGTCGGGGTCGACATGGTCGAGTTCGACGTGCGGGCCTACCGCGGGGAGCTGATCCTCGCCCACACGATCCTCGACGCCCGCCAGCGCCGCTGCGTGTCGCTCACCGCCGCGCTCGAGCACCTGTCCGCCCCGCGGTTCCGGGAGATCGGCATCAACCTCGACGTCAAGCACGTGGGCTGTGAGGTGGCGCTGCTCGATGCCCTGGGCCGCACCGGGCTGCTTGACCGCGCCCTCATCTCCTCCCAGGTGCCCCAGGTGCTCGACCGGGTGCGCGCGCTCGAACCGCGCGCGCTGACCGGGATCTCGATCGGCGGGCGGGTCGCCCGCGCGAGCCAGCGCTGGCGCGACTGGCGGGCCGGGGTCCTGGCCGGCCTCGCCTCCCGACGCTGGGATGCCCTGATGGCCCAGCATCGCCTCATCGACGCCGGACTGCTCGCGGACGTCATCGCCCGCGACGGACATCTCTACGCCTGGACGGTCAACGACCGCGGGGGCATCGACGCGCTGCTCGGGCTCGGCGTCCATGGCGTCACCACCGCGGATCCGCGGCTGTTCGCCGCCGGGTGCACCTTGGTCTGAGCCTTCGGGGGGCTGCCATGATCGGCGCGTGTCGCATGCGAGCGTCTCCAATCTGGCCTATGCGCACCCCGGCGGCGAACTGCTGTTCTCCGAGGTCTCCTTCAAGGTCTCACCCGGCTCCCACGTCGGTCTGGTCGGGGTCAACGGGGTGGGTAAGTCGACGCTGCTGAGGATCCTCGCCGGACGCCTGTCGGCCACCGAGGGGGAGGCGAACCACGGTGGCTCGCTCGGCTACATGGCCCAGGATGTCGGAGTCGACGGTGAGAGCCAGACCGTGCGCGAGCTCCTGCTCGGGCTCGCGCCGGCGCCGCTGGCCGACGCCGGCCAGCGGATCATCGCCGCCGAGCGCCAGCTCGTCAGCGGTGACGATCAGGGCGCCGGGATGGCCCTCGGCGAGGCGATCGGTGACTGGTCCGCGCTCGGCGGCTATGAGCTCGAGGCCCAATGGGACGTGTCGTGTCGGCGCATCGTCCGCGCCGGCTTCGACGAGATCGGTGACCGCCCCGCCCAGACCCTGTCGGGCGGGGAGCGCAAACAGCTCGTCCTCGACGTCCTGCTGCGCTCGGACGCCGACCTGCTGCTGCTGGATGAGCCGGACAACTTCCTCGACGTGCCGGCCAAGCTCGTCCTGGAGCAGCGGGTGCGCGAGTCGCGCAAGACGATCCTGATGATCTCCCACGACCGCGACGTGCTGATCGGCGCCGTCTCATCGATCATCACCCTCGAGGGGCACGGCGCCTGGGTCCACGGCGCGTCCTACGCCAGCTCCCGAGGCGCGCCGGCGCCGCCAGGAGCGCCTGGGTGACGCGGTCCAGCGCTGGCACGAGGAGGAGAAGCGCCTGCGTGAGCAGACCCGGATGTGGAAGGAGCGCGCGAAGTACTCACCCGACCTGGCCGGCCGCGCCTCGGCGACGGAGACGCGCTGGAAGCGCTTCCTCGCGCCCGGCCCACCCCCGGCGCCGGTGAGCGACCGGCCGATCAGCCTGCGCATCCGCGGTGGCGATTCGGCCCGGATCGTGCTCGCCCTCGAGGGACTGGGCATCCGCTCGCCCTCGGGTGAGCCGCTGGTCGCCCGCTTCACCGACGAGATCCACTTCGGCGAGCGGGTCGGCGTCATCGGCCCCAACGGGTCGGGCAAGTCCGCCCTCATGCAGGTGCTGGCCGGCGAGCAGGCTCCGGCCGAGGGTGAGCTGCGCCTCGGCGCGCGGGTGTCACCCGGTTTCTTCACCCAGCTCCAGACCCGCCGGGACTTCCTCGACCAGCCCGTCATCGACATCGTGCTGTCCCACGTCAACGGGGTCCAGCCGGCGATGGCGGCGCTCGCGCGCTACGGGCTCGTCGACGCGGCGCGGCGCCCCTACGCGGTGCTGTCGGGCGGGGAGAAGGCCCGCCTGGAGATCCTCATCCTCGAGCTCGAGGGACACAACCTGCTGCTGCTCGACGAGCCGACCGACAACCTCGACATCGACTCATCCGAGGCGCTCGAGGCCGCCCTGGAGGGGTTCACCGGGACCGTGGTGACCGTCTCCCATGACCGGGCGTTCCTGCGCCGCCTCGACCGCTACCTCATGGTGCGCCATGACGGCAGCGTGCTCGCCCTGCCGGCCTATGACGCCGCGCTGGAGGCCCTGCTGGAACCCGAGCGCGCCGATGAGGTCCGGCTCGCCAAGGCCCTGTCCTGAGGTAGGGTGCTCTCAGAGAGAAATCGTGTCCGGTGGCAGGGGTGTCAACTGGGGCGTGGTGAGGGAGGCAGAGATGGTGAGGAAGGTGTCGTTCCTGAGCGCACTGTGCGGCGCGATCTGTGCGCTGGCGATGCTCGCGGTGTGTGGCACCGCGAGCGCTCAGACGTCGGTGCACTACGCGCCGCTGAACGCGCCCGGACCGGCGCTGAGCGTGCCGGCCTCGCAGCTGTCTCAGGCCCTGGTGTGCTCGGGCAACCTGGCCGGCTCCGGTCATGAGCCGATCCTGCTCGTCCCCGGGACGACGCTGAATCCGACCACGGACTTCTCCTGGAACTGGGAGCCGGCCCTGGCCGCCCAGAACTGGCCCTACTGCACCATCGACCTGCCCGGCAACGGCATGGGGAACATCGAGACCGCGGCCCAGTACGTGGTCTCCGCCATCCGCACCATGCACGCGGAGAGCGGGACCAAGATCGACATCGTCGGTCACTCCCAGGGCGGGATGATCCCGCGCTGGGCCCTGCGCTTCTGGCCCGACACCCGGGCGATGGTCGACCACGTCGTCGGTCTCTCCCCGAGCAACCACGGCACCCTCGACGCGACGGCGATCTGCTCGGTCGGCTGTGCCCCGTCGTTCTGGCAGCAGGCGTCCAACTCGAAGTTCATCGCCGCGCTCAACTCGCGCGCCGAGACCTTCCCCGGCATCTCCTACACGAACATCTACACCGACACCGACGAGGTGGTGGTGCCGAACTTCGGTCCCGCGGCCTCCAGTGCGCTGCACACCGGCGGCGGCCAGATCACCAACGTGGCCATCCAGCAGGTCTGCCCCCTCGACGTGACCGAGCACCTCGGCATCGGCACCTACGACAACACGGCGTATGAGATCGCCATGCAGGCGCTCAACAGCTCGGGGTCCGGAGATCCTTCGCTGGTTCCCGCGAGCGTGTGCGCGGATCCGCTGATGCCGGGGGTGAACCCGCTCACCTTCGCCTCCAACTACGCGAACCTCGCCACCACCGTGGCGACGACGCTGGCCACCTACCCGCATGTGTCGGCCGAGCCGGCGCTGGCGTGTTATGTGACCGCCAGCTGCACCTCGAGCCCGAGAGCTGAGCTGGGGGCTCGCTACACTCCGCGGCAGTCTTTCGCCCAAGACCCCCGGCATTTGGTAAGTCCGGGGTAGGTGGAGCTCTCGTCGCCGCTTCTGGCTTCCTGACGCTCGCCTGTGCGGGCACAACTCAGAAAGCGACGGGATGAACAGAGAAGAGAAATCGGCGGTGATCGATCAGGTCGCTGAGAAGATCAGCGGGTCTGACGCGGTCTTCGCGGTCGACTACCGCGGGATCACCGTCGCGCAGATCAAAGAGCTGCGCACCAAGCTCAGTGACCAGAACACCACCCTGCAGGTCACCAAGAACTCGCTCGCCGAGCTGGCGGCCGACAAGGCCGGCGCCCCGGATCTCAAGCCGCTGCTGACCGGCCCGACCGCCCTGGCCTTCGTCAAGGGCGACGCGGCCGCGGCCGCCAAGGTGCTGTCCGACACGGCCCGCACGTTGCGGATGCTCGAGTCCAAGGGCGGCTACATGGACGGTGCCTTCCTGACGCCCGCTCAGGTGGGCGCGATCGCCACGCTGCCCACCCGCGAGGTCCTCTACGGCCAGCTGGTCGGCGTGGTCGCCGCCCCGATCACCGGCGTGGTCCGGGGCCTCAACGCACTGATCCAGGGCCTGGCGATTCAGCTGGGCGCCATCCAGGACCAGGGTCTGGTCGGGGGCAACGCTCCCGCCCCCGCCGCTGAGCCGGCGGCTGAAGCAGCCGCTGAGCCGGCTGCCGAAGCACCGGCCGAGCCGGCCGCCGAAGCACCCGCTGAGGCCACCGAGGCCCCCGCAGAAGCCTCATCAACTGAAGACGCGTCGGACGACGCGACCCCAACCGACGCGTAAACAAGGAGAACCATCATGGCTAGTACTGAAGAGTGGATCGACGAGCTCAAGAGCATTTCCGTCCTCGAGCTGTCTGAGCGCATCAAGGCTCTGGAGGAGACCTTCGGCGTCTCCGCGACCGCCGTTGCCGCCGCTGCCCCCGCGGCGGGTGGCGGTGGCGGTGCCGCTGAGCCGGAGGAGGAGGAGTCGAGCACCGTCGACGTCATCCTCACCGCCGCGGGCGACAAGAAGATCCAGGTCATCAAGGTCGTGCGTGCCGCGACCGGCCTGGGCCTGAAGGAAGCCAAGGCGCTGGTCGACGAGGCCCCCAAGCCCGTCAAGGAAGGCATCGAGAAGGACGAGGCCGACAAGCTCAAGGCCGAGCTCGAAGAGGCCGGCGCCAGCGTCGAGTACAAGTAACGCGACGCTGTAACGCTGTGACGACGGCCGTCCCTCCGGGGGCGGCCGTCGTTTTTAAATCGCCCCCGCGGGATATTTCCTAGGACATGTCCGGTCTGTCACCCCTCGACTTCTCGATGAGCGAGACCGCAACCGACGCCGGCTGCGTGGTCGCCCTCAGCGGTGACCTCGACATGGGGGCCGCCGAGATGGTCGCCGAGGCGCTGCGCCGCAACCTCGAGCTCGGAGAGCCGGTGATCGTCGATCTCACCGAGGTGGTGTTCATCGACTCCAGCGGCCTGGGGGCGATCATCATGACCGCCCAGACCGAGGCGCAACGGGCCCTGATCAGCCTGCGCGAGTCACGCCACCCCCAGCCCCAGCAGGTGCTGCGCATGACCAGCACCCTGGACTACTTCGGCTCCCCGCCCTCAGCGGACTGACTCACAGCCCGCCGCAGCGGCGGGTCCTGTTTAATCGTCGCGTGGTCAGTGGCGTACAGCAGCACCTGGGCACGGTGGTCAGTTGTGGCGGAGCGGTGCTGCTCCTGTGGGCCGGCGTGCCCCGGATCCGTCCGGGCGTCGGTCGCCTCCGCGCGCTGAGCGGGCTCATCGAGGTCGCCCTCGCCGTCGGGGTGCTGGTGGGTCCCGGCCGCGTCGGCGCCGGGGTGCTCGCCGCGATGTTCGCGCTGTTCAGCGCCATCCACCTGCGTGATCTCCGCCGCGGCGCGTCCGACGCCGCGTGTGACTGCTTCGGCGCCGACGAGGTCGTCGATCCGGCCCGTGCGGCCGTGCTCACCGGCCTCGTGGCACTGCTGGGCGCCGCGGCCGCTGGCGTCGGCGCACCCAGCCTCCGTGAGCTGGCCGGTGCCGATCCGGCGGCGCTGGCCTGGACCCCGACCGCCGCGATCGTGCTGGCGCTGGCCTGGCGCATCGGCTTCAGCGGCGCCCAGGCCCTCACCGCCGTGACGAACGCCTCGGGTGCCCTCATCGACCGCGTCCCCGCTCGCAGTGAGGTCGGTGCCTGGAGCGAGGCGGGAGCCACCGTGGAGCGGCGGTCCTTCCTCCTGCGCGTCGCCGTGTTCGGATCGGCCCTGGCGGTGGCCCCGCTGCGCTACGTGCTCTACCCCGGCAGCGCCCTGGCCGCGGTGGTGGTACGGCCCGGGGACTGCGCCAGCGGCGACTGCACCGACGGCTACACCGCCTTCTGCTGTGAGATCACCCAGGGTCAGACCAACACCTGCCCGACGGGCACGTTCCCCGGGGGCTGGTGGATGTGCACCGACTACAGCGGCCGCCAGCTGTGCTCCGAGCAGGGCGTGCGCTACTACGTCGACTGCAACGCCCTGCCCGGCGAGCCCTTCCCCGGCGGCTGTCGCTGTGCCAACAACAACTGCAACGAGCGCAAGGTCGCCTGCAACGTCTTCCGTTACGGCCAGTGCAACACCCAGATCGAGGGCACCACCGCGGTGGTCTGTCGCATGGTGGTGTGTGAGAACCCGGCGACGATCTCTGAACTGCACTGCTCGGCGTCACTCGCCGTCGACGACTCCACCTGCGGCCACGACGTGCCCTGCCTGGAGCCCCAGGCGCTCGAACTGGCCGGAGCGGGCGGCGTATGACCGTCGCGGTGATCGTGCTCGGCGTCATCGTGGCGCTGCTGGCGCTGTTCGTGGTGGCGCTGCTGCGCTCCCACGCCGAGATCCTGCGCCGGCTCGCCGGGATCGAGGCGAGCCTGGATGCGACGCCCGCCCCCGCGGGAGTGGGTCCCACAGACCCACTCCAGGCGCGCCCCGCCGGGGCCAACCTGCGCCGGGGCCAACGCGCGGCGGACATCAGCGGCCAGACCCTGGCCGGTGACGCCGTGGCGCTGTCACTCACCCGCCAGGCCTCACCCACGCTGCTCGCCTTCATGGGCACCACCTGCCACGCCTGTGCCCCGCTGTGGCAGGGACTGCATACCGGTCCGGTGCCCACGCCGGCCGGCGCCCGCCTGGTCGTGGTGACCAAGGCGCCCGAGCGCGAGCGACTCGCGCGGCTGCTCGAGCTCGCCCCCGGCGACGCCGAGGTGGTGATGTCGGGCCAGGCCTGGGAGGACTACGACGTGCCCAGCACCCCGCACTTCGTGCTGGTGCGCGGCGGCGAGATCGTCGGGCGTGGCGCCGCGACCTCCTGGGAGCAGATCACCACGTTCCTCACCGACGCCGACGACGACGATCGCATCTACCGCGCCCGTGCCCTGAACACCGACGACCGCGCCGCGAGGGCCGAGTCGGCCCTCGCCGAGGCGGGTATCGGACCCGGACACCCCAGCCTGTACCCCTCCTCAGAGCCCCGAGACACCGATGACTGAGCTCAGCTGGATCGTCGTGGGCGTCGCGGTGGCCGTGCTCGGCGCGATCCGGGCCGCCTTCTCACCCTGTGGCCAGTCGATGCTGGCCAGCCTGACCCCCTACGCCGAGGCCGCACGAGGCAGCCGCTGGACGATCACCGCCACCGCCTTCTCGGTCGGGGCGACCTGCGCCGGCGCGCTCGGCGGTCTCATCTGGGGCGGGCTCGGCACGCTGGCGCCGGGCGGGAGCTGGCGCGCCATCGCCGCCGCGGCGGTCATCGCGGTCGCCTTGGTGATCGACGCCACGCCGCTGCGTCGGCGCCTGCCGCTGACCAAGCGCCAGGTCAACGAGGACTGGATGGTCACCTATCGCGGCTGGGTCTACGGGGTCGGGTTCGGCGCCCAGCTGGGGCTGGGCTTCATCACGCTGGTGGCCTGCGCGGCCATCTATGCCACCTTCGCGGTCGAGTTCCTCTCCCACAGCCTGATCGCCGGGGTGATCATCGGCGCCACCTTCGGGGCGACCAAGGCCGCGACGCTGCTGCCGGCCGGTCGGGCGCGGGACCGCAGCGGCCTGGTCACCCTCCACCGCCGGCTCATCCGATTCGAACCGCTGTCGGTCGGTGCGGTCGTCGCCGCGGAGATCGCCGCCGCCGTGATCCTGGTCGGCGCGATCGGGTGAAGGTCGCCGGGCACGGCATCTCGGTCGAGGTGCCGGAGGGCTGGGAGGCCCGCATCACCCAACGCGTCGGCTCCGGGGCTGTGCTGCACGCCGCCAGCTTCGCCCTATCGGCGAGCGACGGCGCCTTCGGCGCGGCGGCGACCGGACGCATGCGTCGCGGCGATGGCTTCCTCGCCGTGGTCGAGTACGTCGACCCGGAGATGATCCGGCCCGGGGTCGGCCTCTACAAGGCCGCACGCCCGCCCGCGCCGGTGCTGGCGCAGTTCGGGCCGATGTCCCTCCAGGTCACCCGGGCGGGGCAGTTCGGCTGGCAGCGCTTCTTCACCGAGGGTGGGCGCACCTGCGCCATCTACGCGGTGATCATGCCGGGGGCCGAGCGGCCGGAGAAGCTGGTGCGGCGCCTGGCCGGTGTGGTGGGGAGCCTCAGCGTCTCGGCCTAGGGGTGACGCTCCGGGGGCTCGGGGGCGTCGGAGAGCGCTATGACGGCGTGGCGATCACCGGTGCGGTCAGGGTCGGCGTCGGGACGGTCGGTGGGGGCCCCGTGATGGTCGGAGACGTCGTGGTGACGGGCGTCGTGGGCGTGGGAGCCGGAGGGGTGGGGGTGGTGCTCGTCGGGGCCGGGGTCGTCGTGGTCACCGGGGCCGGCGGCACGGCCGACTTCAGCGTGCCCGTGTAGCGGGCCGCGTCGTGGACGATCCCCAGGGGACACCTGGTGCGGTCGCTGCGCTGGGTGTTGACGTAGGTCGCAGAGATTTTGGTGGCATACCGGATCGAGCCGCTGAGGACCCAGTGGGTGACGACCAGGGTGAGCACATACGGGGCCACGCTGCCGCGTGCGTAGGTGCGCCCGAGGCACTTCAGCGGCACGTAGAAGCTGCCGGTGCCCCGGTAGGCGCTCGCGCTGACCCGGTGCAGGGTGAGCTTGGACTCGCGCTGGGCGCCGCGATTGCGGACCACCACGATCCTGGGGCAGTCGCTCTCGGCACATCCGTAGGGCCGCACCCGCCAGGTGCGGGCCAGCCGCTCGCCGGGTCGCTCGCCGGGGATGCCGACGGCCTGGGTGACCGTGCCGGTCATGAGGAAGCGGCCGAGCACCCTGACGTTGACCGCCGAGCTGGCGGGCCGGGCGAGCTCAGCGCGGGCGACGGTCGCCGCGCCGGCCAGGACGAGACAGGCCGTCGCCAGCACGATCAACCGGGTTCTCATCGGGACAGCCCGCCGCATCGGGGACAGGTTAGGGCTCAGGCCAAGCCGCGATGACCGGTGAACCGCGGGCGTGGCAGGTGAGAGAATGCCGCCGTGGCGGGACAGGACGCAACCACGGCCAACGGTCGCCGGGTCTATGACGAGATCCACCGGCGGATCCTCGAGGGGGAGATGGAACCGGGCACCCGCCTGGTCGAGGCGAGCCTCGCCACATCCTTCGGGGTCAGTCGCACCCCGGTGCGCGAGGCCCTCAACCGCCTGGCCCACGAGGGCCTGCTCGAACGCCACGACCGGGCGATGCGGGTCCGGGTGCTCGGCGTCGAGGACGTCATGGCGCTCTATGACGTGCGCATCGCGCTGGAGCGGGCGGCCGGGCGGGTGGCGGCCGAGCGGCGCAGCGAGTTCGACCTCGCCAGCCTGCGCCAGACCGTCGAGCGGATGCAGCAGCTGCCCGACGCCGACATCGCCGAGCGGGCCAAGCTCGCCCACGTGTTCCACTTCGCGCTGTGGACGGCCACCCAGAACCCGGTGCTCATCGAGACGCTGGAGACGATCCACCTGCGGGTGATGGGGCTGTCGTCGACCACCCTGTATGACCCGGGGCGCTGGGCCACCCTGTGTGAGGAGTGCGCGGACCTCGTGGCAGCGATCGAGCGGCGCGACGTCGAGGCGGCCGGGCGGATCGCCGAGCTGCAGATGATCAAATCACGCGATTTCCGCCTCGAGCTCTACATCCGCAACGGCGGGCTGGTGCGCGAGGCCGTCGTGCGCGTGCCCGCCCCCGACACCAGCCCCTGAGCCTGTCCGCCTCGGTCAGGCTGAGTCGAAGTCCAGCACGATCCGGCCCTGGGGCCCGGCGTGCAGGGCCGCGAAGGCCGCGTTGATGTCGGCGAAGGCGAAGTGCTCGGCCACCAGCTCGTCGATCTGCAGTACGCCGCTGCGCCACAGGCCGAGGATGTTCGGCACGTCCCGGCGGAAGTCCGAGGTGCCGTAGATCGATCCGATGATCGACTTCTCGTTGTAGAGCAGCTGGGCCTGGTTGACCGCGAAGGTGGCGCTGGAGTCCGGCAGGCCGATGACGATGACCTGGCCGCCGCGGCGCACGCAGGCGATCCCGGTCTCCACCAGACGGGGGAATCCCACCACGTCGAAGTAGCTGTCGAACCCGTCCCCGGTCAGCTCGCGCGCCCGCTCGACCACGTCCTCCCGGGCCGGGTTGATGGTGTGGGTGGCCCCGAAGCTGGCGGCCAGCTCCAGCTTGGCGTCGTCGGTGTCGACGCCCACGATGATCTCCGCGCCGGCGACCCGGCAGCCCTGGATGACGTTGAGTCCGACTCCGCCACAGCCGACGACCATCGCGCTGTCACCGATCCCGACGCGGGCCGAGTTCAGCGCGGCGCCGACGCCGGTGAGGACCGCACAGCCGATCACCGCCACCGATGCCGGGGGCAGGTCGGCGGGCACCGGGATGGCCGTCGATGCCGGTACGACGATCTCCTCGCTGTAGGCCGACAGCCCGGAGAAGTGATGGATGACCTGTCCGTCGGCGCTGAAGCGCGAGGTGCCGTCGGCGAGCAGGCCGGTGCTGCGGATCTGCACGGCCAGCGCGCACAGGCTCGGCGTGCCCTTCACGCAGTAGCGACACACCCCGCAGGAGGCCCGGTAGACGAGCAGCACGCTGTCACCCTCACTCACCGAGCTCACCCCGGGCCCCACGGCGCTGACCACGCCGGCCGCTTCGTGACCGGGGATGTAGGGGAAGGGCTGGGGGCTCACGCCGGTCATGGCGCTGAGGTCGCTGTGGCACAGGCCGGCGGCGCGGACGCGCACGGCGACCTCGCCCTCCCGGGGCGGGGCCAGCTCGACCTCACGGACCACCAGTTCGGCGCCGGGCTCATAGATCACCGCGGCGCGGACACCCTCTCTCGTGCCAGTCATGGAGCGCATCCTACTAACGGTCGACAACTGTCGACCAAAGGCGACGAGCTGGTAGCGTTCCTCGGTGAGGCAGGCCCGCGAGAGAGGCCCGCGAGAGGAGACAGAGCGTGCAACTGATGAGTGCTGACACCACCGGGCCCCTGCGCCATCCCGACCGGCTGTTCATCGGCGGGGAGTGGGTGAGCCCGTCCGGCACGGCGACCATCCTCGTCACCGACTCGGCCAGCGAGCAGCCCTACCTGCGGGTGCCCGAGGCCCAGGTCGACGACGTCCACGCCGCTGTCGGTGCGGCCCGGCGCGCCTTTGACGACGGTCCCTGGCCCCAACTCAGCCATGTCGAGCGGGCCGGCTACCTGCGCGCCATCGCCGCCGGCCTGCGGGAGCGCGCCGGCGACCTCGCCGAGGCGTGGACCCGCCAGTCGGGCGTCCTGCACCGCCTGGCCGCCAGTTCGGCCGAGGAGACCGCCACCGCCTTTGAGTACTACGCCGGGCTGGCTGACACCTTCGCCTTCGAGGAGCGCCACACCCCGACCTTCGGCGAGTTCGGGCTGCTGGTGCGCGAGCCCGTCGGGGTGGTCGGCGCGATCATCCCGTGGAACTCGCCGCTGACCCTGATCACCTACAAGCTCGCCCCGGCGCTGCTGGCCGGCTGCAGCGTCGTGCTCAAGCTGGCCCCCGAGGCCCCGGCCGAGGGCTACATCCTCGCCGAGATCATCGAGGCGGCCGGGCTGCCCGCCGGCGTGGTCAACGTCCTGGCCGCCGACCGCGAGGTCTCCGAGCAGCTGGTCCGCGACCCGCGCGTGGACAAGATCGCCTTCACCGGCTCCACCGCGGCGGGTCGACGCATCGCCGGGGTGTGCGCGGAGCGGATCGCCCGCTACACCCTCGAGCTCGGCGGCAAGTCCGCCGCGGTGATCCTCGATGACGCCGACCTCGCCCACGTCGCCGCCACCCTGGCGGCCGCCCAGTGCCGGATCACCGGGCAGGTGTGCTCGGCCCTGACCCGGATCGTCGTCACCCAGCGTCGCCACGACGCGCTGGTGGGAGCCCTCGCCGACGCGGTGGCCCGCATCAACGTCGGCGATCCCTTCGCCGCCGACAGCGAGATGGGTCCGCTGGTCAGCCAGCGCCAGCGCGAGCGGGTCGAGGGCTACATGGCCGGCGGCGCGCGCCTGAGCACCGGCGGGGGCCGCCCCGCCCACCTCGAGCACGGCTGGTTCGTCGAGCCGACCGTATTCAGCGGCGTCGACAACGCCTCACCGATCGCCCGGGAGGAGATCTTCGGGCCCGTGCTCAGCGTCATCCCCGCCGCCGACGAGGCGGACGCGATCCGGATCGCCAACGACACCATCTACGGCCTCAACGCCGCCGTGTTCACCCAGGACATCGACCGCGCGCGCTGGGCCGCCGGGCGCCTGCGCTCGGGCACCGTGGGCCAGAACGGCTCGCGGGCGGACTTCGGGATCGCCTTCGGCGGGTACAAGCAATCCGGGGTGGGGCGCGAGGGCGGCACCGAGGGGCTCATGCCCTACCTGGAGACCAAGACGATCATCCTCGACGGACCCCCCAGCGGATCATGAGCGCGCTCTTATCCAGCCGTTGAACTAGGGGAGTACAACCTGGTCGTGCGGTTCCTCCACGGCCACCCCAAGCAGCTGACGCTCGTCGCCTATGCGATCGCTGCCGGGGCCGTGGTGGCGATCGCCGTCTGCTGGGGTCTGCGCCGCTTCATCGACGCCTGGACCCACCCGCGGCCGGAGCTGCTGGCGCCGGTCGCCGCGGGGGCGATCCTCGCCGTCCTCACCTACATCGTCGCCTACCGCGCGCTCATGCACTTCGATGACGGCCCCGATATCTCCATCCCCATGGCGGTGCGGATCGTCACCCACGGATTCGGGCCCTTCGTGCCCGCCGGCGGCTTCGACGTCGACAAGCGCGCGATCGAGGGCCTGTTCGGTGACGCCAACGAGGCCGGGCTGCGGGTCTTCGCGATCGGGGCGATGGAGCTTGCGGTGCTCGCACCGGCGGCCTGTGCCGCGGCCATCGTGCTGTTGGCCCAGGGGGCCCGCCAGGCGGTCGACTCGGTGCTGTGGCCCTGGGCGGTGTGCGTGCCCGCCGGCTTCGTGCTCGGCTTCTTCATCGTCGACAGGCTGCGCCGCGGCGTCGACCCCGAGGCGCTCGGCTTCCGCGGCGCGTGGGGGCGGGCGATCCGCGGCGCCTGGATGCTCACCGACCTCGGCCGCCAACCCGTCGACGGCTGGCCCGCGCTGTTGGGCATGGCGGCCTACTGGACCTGTGACATCGCCTCCTTCTACGCCGCCGCGCGCTTCCTCACCATCGACATCAGCATCGAGGCGGCCATCGTCGCCTACGCCACCGGCTATGCCCTGACCCGGCGCTCACTGCCCCTCGGCGGCGCCGGGGTGACCGAGGTCCTGATGACCTTCGCGCTGCACTGGGTCGGCGTGCCCATCCCCAGTGCCCTGGCGGTCGTGGTGGTCTACCGGCTGTTCAACTTCGTCTTCCCCGCCGCGCCCGCGCTGTGGGTCCACGGCCGGGTGATGGGGCTGATGACCACCGCCTATGACGCCGCGGCCGTGGCGGCGGCGGACCGGGTGACGCGCCCCAGCGCGCCGATGGGCTGATCAGCGCCGGGGCCGGCCGGGTCCTGAACGTGTGGTCGGCGCCGTAGACGGTGCCCTCGGCGGTTACCGCGACGAGTCGGTAGTGGTAGGTGGTGTGGGGGCTCAGCCCGCTGATGGTCGCGGCGACGTCGACGCGGTTGGCCCCGCCCGAGCTCGACCCGGCCGCGGCCCGGAAGCCGTAGCGGGTGCTGGTCCCCCAGGCGAAGGCGAAGCTCGCCGCGGATCCGCGGAGCGTGACCTGGCCGCTGAGATCGGCGCTCCTGACCCCGGGTCGCGCCGCGCCGGTGCGGGCGCTCGGCGGCGCGAGCGCGGCGAGGTGGGCGGCGATCCACCCCGCCCAGGTGGCGGTGGCGGTGTAGAAGCTCGGATCCGCGCTGACACAGCCCTGGCTGTAGATGGCTACGCCGATCTCGGTCTGGGTTCCCGCCGCGTCGCTGATCAGCGGGCCGCCGCTGTCGCCCTGACACAGCGCGGTGTCATCGGCGGGTGCGTCGAGCACGCAGAGCTGGTCGATCGGGTCGAACTGGGCCCCGTCGGCGAACAGGTCGCTGTCCGCACAGCTCGTCGCCGCTTCCAGCCGCGTGCCGGCGGCCTGGAGCTGGGTGGGCGGCATCGGCGCCGACGCGGAGGTGTCACCCCAGCCGAGCATCTCCGCGGGGCTGCCGGGGTCATCCAGGCTCGCGTCACTCGGACCGCTGGGCAGGGCGATGGCCGGCGCGGGGGTCGGGGTGGCGAGCGCCAGCAGCGCGATGTCGTCGTCGGTGAACAGGTCCCCGTCCGCCAGGGTGTACTTGGTGAACCCGGCGGGCACGACGATCGCGTCGACGGCGCTGATGTGGGCCGCGGGCGAGGTCCAGTCCGCGCTGTCGGTGACCACCTCCATGCCCGCGACGGGATCCTCGGTCATCGTGGCGAGGTCGGTCACGCAGTGCGCGGCGGTGAGCACGACGTTGGCGGCGATCACCGCCCCGCTGCACCCGGTGGTGGTGGCACCCACGCTGACGCTGAGGTGGGCCGCCCAGGGGAACGCATCTGTCGCGGCGGGGGCGCCCCCGACGATCTCGCGTGATCGGCCCAGCGCACCGGGGGCGCCGGCGAGCGACAGCGCCATGGCAACGAACAGCACGCTGGCCAGCCGGTTGCCTGTCACGGGAGCCGAACGCTAGGGCCCACCTGCCCAGATCGGAGTGAACGACCTGGGTCCGTGTCGCTTCTCACAGACATCTTCAGCGCCTGGTAGACCCCTGACTCCCATGCCCCTGGCCGCCGATGACCGCCGGATCGCCGCCCTCGCCATTCCCGCGCTCGGCGCCCTGGCCGCCGAACCGCTCTACGTGCTCGTCGACACCGCCATCGTCGGGCACCTTGGCGTCACGCCGCTGGCCGCGCTGGCCCTGGCCGGCACCCTGCTGAGCGCGATCACCACGCTGTGCAACTTCCTCGAGTACGGCTCCACGCCGAAGATCGGGGCACGCTTCGCCACCGGGGACACCGCGGGCGCGGTGCAGCTGGGCAACCAGTCGCTCATCCTCGCGCTCGGGCTGGGCGTCGGCCTGGGGCTGGTCCTGGAGATCATCGCCGGGCCGCTGATCAGCGCCATGGGCGGCCACGGCCGCGAGGGCGTGCTCGGCGTCCGCTACCTGCGGATCTCCGCGGCCGGGCTGCCCTTCGACCTGGCCGCGGTGGCGGCGGGGGGCTACTTCCGCGGCGTCGCGCGCCTGCGTCTGCCGCTGATCATCCTGCTCGCCGGCAACGCCCTGAACGCGCTGCTCGAGCTGGGGTTCGTCTACGGCTTGGGCTGGGGGATCACCGGGTCCGCCGCGGGCACCGTCGGCGCCCAGATGGTGATGGCCCTGTGGTTCTGCCGGGCGGCCGGCTTTGGGCTCGGCCGCCCGGACCGGGCCGCCCTGGCGACCCTGGCGGGGACCGGCGCGGAGATCTTCGTGCGCTCGGGCAGCCTGTATGCGTCCTTCCTGGTGGCCGGGGCGGTGCTCGCCCGCGTCGGCGCCGCCTCGCTCGCCGCGCACCAGATCGCCTTCCAGCTGTGGAACTTCCTCGCCCTCGCCCTAGATGCCCTGGCCATCGCCGCCCAGGTGCTCATCAGCCACGCCCTGGCGCTGGGGGAGCGGGCAGAGGGTCGCCGGCTGGCCGTGCGCATCCTCGCCTGGTGCCTGGTCGCCGGGGTGCTCTTCGGCCTCGGGCTGCTGGCGCTGGAGCCCGTGCTGCCCCGGGCCTTCAGCGACAACCCGCGCGTGCTCGATCGCGCTCACGCCATCTGGCCGATCTTCGCGGCGATGCAGCCGGTCAACGCGATCGCCTTCGGGCTCGACGGGATCCTCATCGGCGCCTCGGACACCCGCTTTCTCATGTGGGCGATGCTGCCCTGCACCATCGCGGTGTTCCTGCCCCTGGCGTTCATCTCCCTGGCCGCGGGTTGGGGGATCGTGGGGATCTGGGTGGCCATCTACGCCTTCATCACCGCCCGGGCGCTGCTGACCGGTCTGCGTCTGCGCGGAGAGGGGTGGACGAGGCCTGGGCGGGTTTATTAATCCGGTCTGCTATTAGCCGCGGAGTCCTGAGGGTAAGACACTGTCTATGGCGGTCATCACCCACGAACGACTCCGCTCCTCAGGCTCCGGCGACGTCGCCCTCGCCGAGGAGTACCCCGCCGTCGCCCACTCGGTCCGACAGGCCCGGGAGGCCGTGGTGAGCTTCGCTGAGCGCCATGGCGCCGTCGGTGAAGGCGTCGATGACATCCGCACCGCGATCTCCGAGGCGGCCACCAACGTCGTCGTGCACGCCTATGACCGCCACACCCCCGGGCGCTTTCGCATCCTCGCGGTGATCGGCGGCGGTGAGCTGCTGGTGATCATCGACGACGATGGCTGTGGTCTGAGCGCACCGACCCAGAACCCCGGTCTGGGGATGGGGCTGACGGTGATGCAGGCGGCCGCCAAGCAGGCGCGCTTCCTGTCCCGCGAGAACGGTGGCTCGACGGTGCAGCTGCGTTTCGCGCTCGAGCACTGAGCCACCCCGGCTCTGGTCAGCGCCAGGACACCAAGTTAGTTCGGACAGAGTCCGAGCTGGCTGGGGTTGATACCGTTGGCTGAGCGTGTCAGATCAAGCGCCAGAGGCCTTCTCGCTCGACGAGAGCGCCGGCAATGATGTTGTCGTCGTGACGCTGCGGGGGGAGCTCGACGTCGTCGCCGCCGCCGAGGTGAGCGAGACGCTGCGGCGCAACCTCGCTTCCGGTCAGCGGTTGCTCGTCGATCTCGGTGCGGTGACCTTCATCGACAGCACCGGTCTGGCGGCGATCGTCAAGAGCCCCGAGACCGAGGCGGAGCGGGCGCGACTCGTGCTGCGACCCTCCCAGCACCAGCAGCCCCAGCGGCTGCTCGATCTGACCAACGTGTCAGAGCTGTTCACCTTCGAGTCCTAGGCCGGCGGCGCAGTTCTAGCCGGCGGCGAGGAAGGCCAGCAGGTTCTCGGCCAGTTCCTCGTTCTGGACCAGCTCGCTGTCGACCAGCGGGCAGTCAGAGCCCGGCGCGTCGCCGTGTCGCGCGGTGGGCAGCGGCTCGGCGTAGGGGTGGCGGGCGCCCATGGCCAGGTCGCCGTAGCGCCGGCGACTGATCGACCGGCGTGACAGCACGCGCACGTCACGATGGCGGGGATCCTGGGCGATGCGGGCGAAGAGACGTTCGACCGCCTCGGCCTCACCCTCGAGCTGCTGGACGAAGCCGCCGTAGGCGTACAGCATCATCCCGGTGATCCGCTCGCGTTGGTTGCGGGCCCGGGAGTCCTCGAGCAGTTCGGCCAGCGCCGCGGCGTCCATGGGCTCCACGGCACGGCTGACATAGACGATCGTGATCACCTCGGTGTGGTGATGATCGTCGGGAAGCATGGTCGTCTTCTACCCGGATCCGGCCGCGCCAGACAGCCCGAGTGTGCCCGGTGCAGCACACTCGGCGCCGCAAAGGGTGGGCACATGTGGGTAGAAGCGCGTCTATGAGCCCCCACACCGATACCGCCGATTACACCGTCCTCCCCGCCGACGACGCCAAGGACTACTACGCCGGCAGCGATGTGCCCGGTGAGTACCGGGCCCTCACCGACGCGCTCGGCTCCGAGCAGATCGCCATGAGCTTCGTGCGGATCCCACCCCACTCGGACTTCGACCAGTGCACCGGGCACTACCACGAGGAGACCGAGGAGATCTACCTGGTCACACGCGGCACCCTCACCATGCGCTTCGGTGACGAGATCCGTCACGTCAGCGCGCCGTCCGCCGTCCGGGTCGCCGCCCACACCCCGCGCTCGACCTACCGCAACGAGCGCGACGAGACCGCCGAGGCCTGGGCGATCTCTCGCAAGGGCGGCACCGACGCCAAGAAGATCGACGACTTCTGGGAGGCGTCCCCCGCGGCGGCCCAGACGCGCTGAGCGGCGAGGTCACCCCCTAACCCGACAGATCCATGGTTAGATGCGGGCGGCAGTGACCAGAGCTTGACCCGGGGGGGCCCTGACGTGTTGGACACGCTGGCTGATCAGGTTGGTGCGAGGGGACTCGCGGACACGCGCCGCTGGCGCGATGGCCGATTGGCCGGGCTCGCGGGTCACCCCCTGGTGCTCGCCGTCCTCTGGCTGGTGCTGGCCCTCACCGCCTATCACCAGTACCACCAGGCGGTCAGCGGCGGGGAGTTCGGCGACGACTTCGGGGCGGTGTGGGTGGCCGCCCATCACCTCGCCCACGGCCAGTCCATCTACGCCGACACGACGTCGGGGGGCGGCTTCGTCTATCTGCCCAGCGCCGCTCTGCTGTTCCTCCCCTTCACCGCCCTGAGCCTGCTCGGCGCCGCGAAGGTGTGGGTGGTGATCTGCCTGGTGGCGATGGTCGCGGCGTGCCTGATCGTGGTCCGGACGCTGAACGGGCCCCGGTGGCTGGCGCCGATCTCCGCCCTGGTCATGGTGAATTCGAGCGCCGGCCAGGGACTGCACGTCACCAACGTCGATCTCGTCCTGCCGCTGCTCATGGCGGTGATGACCTGGGCGGTCGCGAGCGATCGGCCCTGGGTCGGCGCGCTGGCCAACGGGCTGTCGGTCGCCATCAAGCCGCTCATCGTGGCCCCCTGGGTGCTCATGGTCCTCCAGCGGCGCTGGCGGGCGTTCGCCTACGCCCTCGTCATCCCGGTGCTGCTGGGGCTCATCGTCCTGGCGCTGGTGCCCGACGCCGCGCACTTCGTCACCCACACGATCCCGTTCCTCAGCGGCAGTGAGAACGCGGTCACCCAGCGGGCGAGCGTGGCCGTCACCAGCGTGCTCGCCTCGGCGCCGGCGGCGCTGCGGGTCGTCGCGCGCGTCCTCGTAGTGGTCGTCGGCCTGGGGGTGTCGGGGCTGATCTGGCGCCGGCCCGCCGCCGACGCCGTGCGCTGGCTCGAGGTGGTCGTCGCGCTGCAGATCACCTTGGAGCTGGCCTCGGGGTTCGCCTTCTCCCACCACCTCGCCCTGGTCCTGCTGCTCATCCCCGCCGCGGGGGCGCGCGATGCCCTGGCGCGCCGGTGGCCGGTGATGCTCGCCCTGCTCATCTTCGCGCTGCCCAAGCTGCCCGATCACGCGCCCCACGCCCTGGTGGTCAAGGACTGCCTCAGCCTGCTCCTCGTGCTGGTCACGCTGGGGGTGGCGGCGGCCCTATCGTTGAGGACCCGTGTCGTTCACCGCGCCTGAGACGATCGCTAAGCTGCTCACCAGCACCCAGACCTGGGCGGTGGTCGGAGCCTCCCCGGACCCCTCCCGGGATTCTCATCGCATCGCCGCGCTGCTCCAGCGCCACGGGTTCACGGTGATCCCGGTCAATCCGTCGGTGGAGGAGATCCTCGGTGAGCGGGCCTACACCTCACTCGATCAGATCCCCGGTCACGTCGACGTCGTCGACATCTTCCGGCGCGCCGACCAGGCCGGGGCCCACGTCGATGAGGCAATCGCCATCGGCGCGGGTGCGGTGTGGATGCAGCTCGGGGTCATCGACGCCGCAGCCGCCGAGCGCGCCGCCCGGGCCGGCCTCGACGTGGTGATGGATCGCTGTCCGGCGATCGAGCTACCGCGCCTCGGTCTGGCCTGAGCGCCGTCCTGCGGGAGCGGCCCAGGTGTCGTCACTGAAGAGCGACGCTGTCGACTTTGTCGGTCGCTACGTATTCAACTAGCGGCCCGCGTTGAGCTCCATCCGGATCAATTTTTATGTAACCCTGTTTTCGCAGCCGCGCCAAACGGTTTCGCGCTGTGGCGACGTCACACTCAAGGTAATTCCGCACATCTTCGTTCGCGATGCGCCGGTGCCGTTTGAGGTGCCGCAGAAGCTTCGCGTCGTCTAGATCGATCGTGCCCGTTCGATATCGAAGTGCTGGTCGCAGTGCTGCGGCAGTCCGTGCGCTGAGCCGGTACGAAGCTCGCCGCCGGTTCGCGGTGGAACGTGTTGGCTCGAGCAAGGCAGCACCGTGCATGCGCCGTAGGACATCATCCGCGAAGTCCGGGTCCCGCTGAATTTGCGGAGCGAGGACTGGCGCGGTGATCGAAGGCCGCGCGCGCAAAGCCGACAGAGTGAGAAGAACGTCGAGGTCGCCTGCGAGACGTGGTTCTGGGAAGTCGCTGCTCCGGATGAAGCGCGCAAACGCGCGGTCACCTTGCCCTCCCGGCACGACAACCGTAAATCGCGGGCCGACTTCGATACGCGGGGGCTCCTTGCCTGCAGCGGCAAGGGCGCGATACACGCGGTCGAAACCCATGCCCGCTCCCTCCGCAATGCGCAATCTGGTGATCTCGCGTGAGAGAACCCGGTTGCGCTGAGCGCTCTCACGCAGGAGCCGGCTTGGGTGGAGCGTGGGCAACAGGTCACCTGGGCTGGCAACTAACAAGCTGTCAGGCGAATGCGCGATCTCGATGACGCCTGGTTGTTCCCAGTCGCGGTGAGCGAAAGCGTTTGCGACGAGTTCTCTGATGACGTCGGGCTCGTAGTCGACTAGGCGCACTTCCGCTGCTCCGACGCGGAACGCGTCCGTTTGCGCCAAGCCCGAGAGACGAATGAGCACGTCCTCGATCAGGAGAACGAGAGGTCGCCGCCGAGCATCCTCTCGCCTGAGTAGCACCGTGCCCTCGCTACCGGCACTCACGGCCGTGGTCACGATCGCACCCCAGTCAGGAGTAAGCGTGCTCAGCGCGTTCTCGCCTCCGTACAGGACAACGGCGGCGTTCCGGACCTTTCCGCGCTCGAGCAGTTCACACGAGCGGAGGAACTGTTCGCGGTCTTCGTCCGCCTGTCGAGCGAGTTCATCCTGCCCGATGTCGCGCAGTCGATCTGCCGCCGCCCCAAACGCCACAGTTGACAGCGCCTGGACGCCGAATTCCGACAGCTCGCTACTCCAGTCGTAAGTGCCACGGGCAGAGCTAATCGCCCGCATCGTGTCTGGGCCGATGGGCTCGCATTGATCCTCGACGCGCCACTTATAAGCCCCCGCGGTGGTCGCGTGGACAACCGCTCCGATCGGAACATCGATGAGCAGAAGTCGACGCTCGTCTACCAGCCTCTCGTGAACTGCAACGGTGAGAGCAGGCGACGTTCCGCTGTAGATCGCCAGGCGGACACCCTCTGCGGAATAAGCCATCGGCACGCCTTGAATTGCCTCAGCGCGTGAGGAAGCTGTGTCCTTCACACCGACAACGATCACCCCGCCCTGAGCGTTGGCTAGGCATGCTGACGTTTCTGCGAGCAGTGCTAGGAACTCCTTGCGAGTCTTCCCGATGTTTCGCTTCGCGAACACCTCAGCGGGCAGCGCGGTATCGGGAGTCTCCTTGAAATCGAGCCACTGGAGTTCGCTGCGTGATGCGACCCATCCGTCTCCGATATTCCGAAGGGTCGCTTCAGCGAGGCCCATTGAGCCCCCGTATAAATGATCAAGAAATGATAACTGCTGCGACAACATGGTTATCATACTCCTATCATTCTCTCTGCGCGTTAATCGCTCCTCGAGGCGCTTGGTCAGGCTGTGGGCCGACGTGGTCAACCCCGCAAAGCGCGCCGGTGAGAGTGCGGCAACCATCGGGTTCTGGACGCGATGCAAGGACTCAGCTTGTGGTCACCGTGTAGTCATAGCCCGCGGCGGCGCCGTGGGCGTTGAGGGCCGCGAGGCGGAAGTGGTAGGTGGTGTTGGGCGCCAGGCCGGTGATCGTCGTCGTGACCTGGGTGGCTCCGGCGGCCGCGCTGAGCGTCGCGTTGGTTGAGCTGGAGCCGTAGGCGGTGCTCGTGCCGTACTGCCAGCCGTAGGTGGTGGTCGCGCCGTTGGAGTAGATGCCGCTGGTCAGGGAGACGCTGGTCGCGGTGGCGCTGGCGGCGCTGACGGGGCTGACCCCGGGGGCGCCGGTGACGACGTCTCCGGAGATGGTGCCGGTGCCGGTGGCGCCGCCATAGCCGCCGGCGACCTTGTTCAGCTCACTCGCGTCGAGATAGGCCCAGCGGTTGCTCGTCCCGTCGACACCGGTCAGCGCCTCGTAGGCGGCGACGATCGGCGTGGCCAGGCTCGTGCCGCCGGCCATGACCCAGCCGCCCTCGGCCGCCTCGTACATGTCCAGTCCGGTGTGGGGGTCGGCGTCGGCGGAGACATCGGCGTAGGCGCGGCCCTGGCAGCTGCCGGCGCTCTGATAGGCGAGGGCTGCCTCAGCGGTGTCACAGCCGTACCCGGCGTTGGACCAGGCCGTCTCACTGACCCCGCGGGCCGAGCTGCTCGGCGTCAGGGTCGTGCCGCCGACCGCGGTGACGTCCGACAGGGCGGCCGGATAGGCGTTCTCGCCGCGGGCCACCGCGCCGGTGTCGCCGGTGGCGGCGATCACCGCGGGGGTGTGGGTGGTCCCGAGCATCTGGGCGACGCTGGAGCCGAAGGGGGAGCTGGCATCGACGACCGACCAGCTGTCGGAGATCTGGTTGGCGCCGAGCTGGGCGGCGGCGCGCATGGCGGCGTCCAGATCGCTGGCGGAGTCGCTGTCGGCCTCGACCAGGTCGATGTTGCAGTTCGGGCAGATCGCCGACACCGCCTCGAGGTCAGCGGTGATCTCGATCGCCCAGGCGCTGCTGGCGGTCGGCAGCGGCGAGGTCTGGCCGTGCTCGTTGTCGATCTGCAGGCAGCCGTTCTGGATGGTGCAGGCGGGCAGGTTGTAATGGGCGCGGTAGACGCTGAGGTCCGAGGCGGCGGCCGCATCGTTGAAGGCGTCGACGATGGCGATGGTGTCGCCGTGGCCCCGGCTGGCCGACAGTGCCGTGAGGTCATAGGCCTGCTGAAGGTAGGCCGGGTCACCCACGGCCGGGGCGTTCGTCGGGGTCGCGGCGTTGGCGCGACGGATCCCGGTGCCGACGTGACGCTTGACCGTGACGCGGAGATCGCACTCGGCATGCCCGGCCGATGCGACGGCGCAGGCGCGGGTCGGGATGGTCGCTGAGGCGCCGGCGGCCCGAAGGATGATGAGCACCGCGGCGACGAGCGCCAGCGTGCACAGGATGATCGGTTGATTGGGCCGGTTGCCTCGCATAGGAGGAGAATCGAGAATCCGCGGTCATCCGGAATCAGGAAGAGTGACGCTCTGTTTTTCGGTAATGCCGTCGACGGGCGCGTGACAAAGCCGCAGGTCAACGGCTCGCCATCGGGCGGACCGAGCGAGAAGCCCCGTGGATACTGGTGATGTGGGCGTCGAGCGGTCCGTAGAAGACCGCAGCCGCGTACCGCGGTCAGTAAGTTGGCCTCAGATGCTGCTTGGGCTCGGGCTCATGCCGCCACAGCGGCGCCACTCGGTCGAGCTCCTGCTGGCCGGCGTGGCGGCCAGCTCGGCGATCCTGGCGTTGATCCTCTTCGGCCTCAACGACCTCGGGGACAAGAACGACTTCATCAGCGAGCTGTGGCCGTCGTATGAGCTCCTCCACGCCGGGCACGTCGGCGGGTTCCTGGAGCACTCGCCCTCCTACATCGGCGCGGCGGTCTGGCGGGCTCCCTTCGCCCTGGTGGCGATGGCGTGCGGGGCCGGCTGGCGGCTCACCTTCTTCATCACGGCGATTCCCTGCTACGCCGCCCTGCCGCTGTTCGGGATGTGGTTCGCCGCCCGGGTCAGCGCGGACCCCGTCCGCCAAGACCGGATCGTGCTCGCCTTTGCCTTCGTCACCGTGCTGGACCCGGTCGTCTGGTATGCGGGCCTGCTCGGCCATCCCGAGGAGCTGGTGGGCATCGCGCTCGCCCTGGCGGCGATCGTGCTGGCGGTCGAGGGCCGGCCCTGGCTGGCCGTCGTCCTGGCGGTCCTCGCCGTGCTCAACAAGCCCGGGCTGGCCGAGCTGCTGCCGGTCGTCCTCGTGGTCATGGGGGGTCGTTTCGTGCGCCCGGCCCTCGGCCTATGTCTCGCCGCGGCCGCGCTCTATGCCGTCTACAACCTGACTCCGCTGGCCACCGACATCCACCTGGGCACCCTCGCCCAGGCCGGCACGACGGGCGGGGACTTCTTCCCCTTCCAGCTGCTGTGGTGGCTGGGCCGGGGGGAGTGGCTGGTGCTGCACGAGCACGTGCTGCTCGTCCCGGTGTGTGTCGCGCTCGCCGGTGCGTGGTGGTACCGGCGCGCCGACCGGGGCAGCCGGACGCTCATCGAGCGGCGCCGCGACGCGCTGTGGCTGGCCGCCTTCGTCCTGCTCTTCCGCACCGCCGTGGAGCCGTGGGACAACGTCTACTACAACCTGCCGCTGGTGATCTGCCTGCTGGGTCTGGAGGCGGACCGGTTCCCGGCCGTGACGATCGCCGCCAGCCTGGGGGCGCTGCTGCTCGTCCCGACCAACCGCATCCTGCCGGTCGGCCCCGACGCTCAGGCCGTGCTCTACACCGTCGTCGCGGTCCCGGTGCTGACCATCCTGGCGTGGCGCGCCTACGGGCTGCCCGGGGCGCGAGAGGCCCGGGTCAGGCGACAACCGGGCGAGCTAGGCGTGAACCATCTTGCCGTCGAGCGGCCGCTCGTCGGCGACGGTGCGGTAGATCGCCAGCAGGCGTGACGAGATCTGCCCCGGCCCATAGGTCATCGCCGCGTGCGCCGCCTCGGCACCGATACGGCCGCGCCGGACCGGATCGTCGGCGAGCTCGCGCATCGCCGCGGCCAAGGCAGGTTGGTCGCCCATCGGGTAGAGGACCCCGTCGACGCCGTCGGTGATGATCTCCTCGGGACCGCCGGCGCGGGCGGCGATCACCGGCAGTCCGGTGGCCATGCCCTCGACGATGACCTGACCGAAGGGCTCGGGCAGCGTCGAGGCGTGAACGAGGATGTCGAGGGCGGCGAGTTCGGCGGAGATGTCGTCCTGATAGCCGCGGAACTCCACGCGGTCGGCGATGCCGAGCTCGCGAGCGAGCAGTGGCAGCATCGCGGCGAAGCGGTCCTCCTGGGCGCCGAACAGCGGTGCGCCGATGATCACCGCGCGGGCGTCCCCGCTGCCGAACGCCTCGGCGAAGGCGCGCAGGAACAGGTCCTGGCCCTTCCACGGGGCGATGCGGCCGACCAGCCCGATCGTCACGGGTCCGGGTTGGCTCGCCTGGGAGGGGACGCGGGCCCGCAGATCCGACGCGGCGATGGAGGGCACCACGACGGCGGCGGGCTGGCGCCCGAGCGCGTCGCGAGTGGACTGGGAGTTGCAGATGACCACCCGGGCGAGGTGGCGCACGAGGAGACGGATGAGGCTCTGGGCGGGCCGTGAGACATAGCCGTCGGCGAGGCGGTCGCGCAGGTGCCAGACCATCGGGACCTTGGCCCAGCGCGTGGCCAGGGCGCCGTAGACCCCGGACTTGAGCGAGTTGGAGTGGACGATGTCCGGATCCAGGGCCCGCAGGCGCCGCGACAGGCGGAACGCGTAGGCGACGGTGTCGAAGACGGCGCTGCCGGGCAACCCGACGGACGCGCGGTCCTTGCGCATGTTCCGGGTGCGCTCGCTGAGGGGGAGGATCTCGACCGCCACTCCGGCGCCGCGGAGCCGCGTGGCGAGGGGACCATCCTCGGCCAGGATGACGTAGGGGTCGATGAGGTCGGCCGCGGCGAGGATCAGCCGGAGGAGAGCCAGTTCGCCGCCCGACAGTGCGGCGGTGTGGTCGAGGTAGACCACTCGCAGCTTGCGAGGTTCGGACTCCGATGTCCCCGCGCTCACGAGCTCGGCCTGTCCAGTCTGCGATTCAAGAAGCCCCAACGTGGTCGTCAATAACCGAATTGCCGGTCGAGCTGCCCCCTACAGACGCATCGACCGACGGGCGCTTGAGCTTAACGCCTGGTCACAGGTTGACAACATCTCCGTACAGACGCAACATCTCCGCGCTCGTGTGTTCGGGGGAGAACCGTGCGGCGACCACCCGGCCGTTCTCACTCACCGTCCTGCGCAGGCCGACGTCCGCACTCAAGCGCGTCAGCGCGGCGGCGAGCCCCGCGACGTCGCCGGGGTCATGGAGCAGTCCGCTGACGTTTTCCTCGACGTACTCAAGCGGTCCGCCGGCCCGCGCCGAGATGGTGGGCACTCCGGCGCCCATCGCCTCGATGATCGTCTGACCCAGCGTCTCGGGCAGCACCGACGCGTTGACCACGATGTCCATCCGGGCCAGCTCGGCCGGAACGTCGGAGGAGAAGCCGATGAAGTCGACCCGGTCGGCGATGCCCAGCTCACGCGCGAGGCGGGGGAGGGAGGCGGCGTAGTCGTCCTCGCCGAACAGCGCCGACCCCACGATGCGCGCGCGCACCTCGCCGACCGCGAAGGCCTGGGCGAAGGCGCGCAGGAAGACGTCCTGGCCCTTCCACTCCGCCAGCCGTCCGATCAGTCCGACGACGCGCACCTGCTCCCGCACGTGGTAGTCGATCGCGGGAACCCATACCGGTAAGGGGATGACCGCGCTGCGCAGACCGGGACGGAAGACGTGCCCGACCGCGTCCAGGGTGGCCTGGGAGGGCACGACCAGCGCGCTGGGGGCGGTGGATACGAGCAGGCGCATGGGCGCCACCGCCGGGGTGGGGAGGTAGTCGCGGGCGATGCGGTCATGGAGGCCCCAGACGATCGGCAGCCGCGCCAGGCGCGCGGCCATCACGCCGTAGACCCCCGACTTGAGGGTGTTGGAGTGGACGAGGTCGGGCGCCAGCTGGCGCAGCCGCCACTCCAAGCGCCGCGCGTACCGGTACACGGAGCCGACCGCCCGCAGCGCGGCCCCGCCGCCGGCGAGCTCCTCGCGACGGATGTGGCGCACGCCGGAGACGAGCGGCAGCACCTCGACGGTCGCGCCGGCATCCTCGAGCGCGTCCACCAGCGGCCCGTACTCGGCGAGGATCACGTGCGCCTGCACGTGCTCGCTGGCGCGGATGAGGCGGGTGAGCCCGATCTCCCCGCCCGACAGCGCGGCGGTGTGGCCCAGATATACGATTTTCAGGCGCTCACGCGTCGTCCCGGTCAAGAACGTTGTGCCCCACTCACAGCCGCCGACAGGGGAATGCTGTCGTGGCGTTTGACTTCCGCCCCCACTCACAGGATTGTCGGCTGCTGCGGGTCGGTGTGCGCCGCAAAGACGGAAGTTGCAACCTAACTCCAGGACGACCCATGGCGCAACCCGATCATGGGTTGTTCACACCGTGGTGGGGAGAAAGACACCCCACGTCACCCCCGCCGGCACCGCAAAGCCCCGCATCGGCACGCAATTCGGGCGAGTTGCCTTCCACCGTCAGACCTCCTACACTGGCGGCCGTCAGCCGATAGTCGTAGCCGCTCATAAGTGAGGATCGCGCCACATACGTGATCGCTCCGGGCGGGGTCCGTGAGAGCTGGCAGTACCCACCTCGGGGCGTGATGCTGGCCCGTGCCAGCCAATACCCGCTCCGTGCTATGTTTAGTCGTCCGCTACCAGCGCGATCGCTCGGCGGGGTTTAGGGACCCCAGGCACACCGAGCCCAACGCTGTGCGCGCTAGCCCCTGTCTCTCCCTCAGCCCGAGGAGTCGCCGTCTTGGCCACAGCCGAAGCCCCCCGCACGCGCCGTAGTTTTGCGCGCCTTGACAACGCCATCGAGGTTCCGAACCTCATCGACATCCAACGTCGATCATTTGCATGGCTGACCGACCCCGAGAAGGGCGGACTGCGCGAGACCATCGATGACGTCTCGCCGATCGAGGACTACACCGGCAACCTGGCCGTCCAGTTTGGTGAGTTCACCTTCGACGAGCCGATCGCCTCACTCGATCAGTGCCGCGAGAAGGACCTCACCTACGCGCGACCGCTCACCGTCACGGTCGCCTTCATCAACCGCGAGACCGGCGAGATCCGCGAGCAGTCCGTGTTCATGGGCGACTTCCCGTGGATGACCGAGCGCGGCACGTTCGTCATCAACGGCACCGAGCGCGTGGTCGTCACGCAGCTGGTGCGCTCCCCGGGCGCCTACGTGATGGAGCCCAAGGACCGCGAGAAGCAGATGTTCGTGGCCAACCTCATGCCCGCCCGCGGCAGCTGGCTGGAGCTCGAGATCGACAAGAAGGGCCGCGTCTACGTCCGGATCGACCGCAAGCGCAAGCTGCCGGTCACCGTCCTCCTCCGCGCGATGGGCTACGCGACGGATGAGGAGATCCTCAACATCTTCGACAACTCCCTCTACATCCGCCTGACCCTGGAGGCCGACGCCGAGGTCACCAAGACCGAAGAGGGCGCGCTGATCGAGCTGTTCAAGAAGCAGCGCCCGGGCGAGCCGCCGTCAGTCGACGCCGCGCGCTCCCTGCTCAACCAGCTGTTCTTTGACCCCAAGCGCTACGACCTCACCCGCGTGGGGCGTTACAAGCTCAACAGCCGGCTGCACCTGGACACCGACCTCGACACCCGGACCCTGACCCACGACGACATCCTGGCGCTGATCAAGGAGCTCATCTCCCTGCCCAAGATGCTCGGCATGGAGGAGAGCCCGGAGAACGAGGTCAAGGACTACGCCGCTGAGGCGTCGAGCATGCCGCGTGATCCGATCGCCGATCACCTCGACGAGTACGAGCACTTCGGCAACCGCCGTCTGCGCACGGTCGGCGAGCTGATCCAGGAGGCGTTCCGCATCGGCCTCTACCGGATGGAGCGCGTCGTCCGCGAGCGCCTCACCACCGAGGACGCCGACACGATCACGCCCCAGACGATCGTCAACATCCGTCCGGTCGTGGCCGCGCTGAAGGAGTTCTTCGGCTCCTCCCAGCTCAGCCAGTTCATGGACCAGAACAACTCGCTGTCGGGCCTGACGCACCGCCGCCGCCTGTCGGCGCTGGGTGCCGGTGGTCTGACCCGCGAGCGTGCCCCCATCGAGGTGCGCGACGTCCACCCGACCCACTACGGCCGCATGTGCCCGATCGAGACCCCCGAGGGTCCGAACATCGGTCTCATCGGCTCCCTGGCCACCTACGCGGAGATCTCCGAGCACGGCTTCGTCACCAGCCCCTACCGGCTGGTCAAGGACGGCGTCGTGCAGAAGGAGATCGTCCACCTCGACGCCACCCAGGAGGAAGTGCTCAAGATCGCCCAGGCCGACGCGCCGCGGGATGAGAACGGCCGCCTGACCGAGGACGAGCTGCTGTGCCGGACCCTGGCGGGTCAGTACATCACCGTGCCGCCCACCGAGGTGGACGCCGTCGACGTCGCCCCCCAGCAGATCTGGTCCGTCGCCACGGCGATGATCCCGTTCCTCGAGCACGACGACGCCAACCGCGCGCTCATGGGTTCCAACATGCAGCGCCAGGCCGTGCCGCTGCTGGTGACCGACGCGCCGCTGGTCGGCACCGGCATGGAGTACCGCGCCGCCGTCGACACCGGTGACGTCGTGGTCGCCAAGAACGCCGGCAAGGTCTACTACGTCGACGCCGAGCGGATCATCGTGCGCACCACCGACGGTGGTGAGGACGAGTACCTGCTGCAGAAGTTCATGCGCTCCAACCAGGGCACGCTGATCCACCAGAAGCCGATCATCGAGGTTGACGCCGAGGTGCTCGAGGGCACCGTGCTGGCCGACGGCAGCTCCTCTGACCAGGGTGAGATGGCCCTGGGCAAGAACCTGCTGGTCGCCTTCATGTCCTGGGAGGGTTACAACTTCGAGGACGCGATCATCCTCAACCGCCGCCTGGTCTCCGACGACGAGCTCACCTCGATCCACATCGAGGAGTACGAGATCGACGCGCGCACGACCAAGCTCGGTGACGAGGAGATCACCCGCGACATCCCGAACCGCTCAGAGGAGTCTCTGCGCAACCTGGATGACCGCGGCATCGTCCGCATCGGCGCGGAGGTCACCTCGGGTGACCTGCTCGTCGGCAAGGTCACGCCCAAGGGTGAGACCGAGCTGACCGCGGAGGAGAAGCTGATCCGCGCGATCTTCAAGGAGAAGGCGCGCGAGGTCCGTGACACCAGCCTCAAGGTGCCCCACGGCGAGGGTGGCGTCGTCATCGACGTCAAGACCTTCAGCCGCGACGACGGCGACGATCTGCCGCCCGGCGTCAACGACCTGGTGCGCGTCTTCGTCGCGAAGAAGCGCAAGATCTCCGAGGGCGACAAGCTCGCCGGCCGCCACGGCAACAAGGGCGTCATCTCCAAGATCGTCGACCCCCAGGACATGCCGTTCCTCGAGGACGGCACCCCGGTCGACGTGATCCTCAACCCCCTCGGCGTTCCGTCCCGCATGAACGTGGGCCAGATCCTCGAGACCCACCTGGGTTGGGTCGCGGCCAACGGCTGGTACGACTCCGACACCGACCGCGGTGCCAAGGCGACCCGTCGCGACATCGCCAAGAACACCGTCGACGGTTCCAAGCCCAAGGTCTACACGGCCACGCCGGTCTTCGACGGCGCCAAGGTCGCCGACGTCGACCACGCCTTGGTCGAGTGGCAGAAGGAGCACACCGCCCGCGGCGGCAAGATCAAGATGGACGTCGACGAGAACCGCCGCGTGGGCGAGCAGGCGTCGGGCAAGGTGCAGCTCTACAACGGCCGCACCGGTCAGCCCTTCGCCCAGACGGTGACGGTCGGCTACATGTACATCCTCAAGCTCCACCACCTGGTGGACGACAAGATCCACGCTCGCTCCACCGGCCCCTACAGCCTCGTCACCCAGCAGCCGCTGGGCGGTAAGGCCCAGTTCGGCGGCCAGCGCTTCGGTGAGATGGAGGTGTGGGCCCTGGAGGCCTACGGCGCCGCTTACACGCTGCAGGAGATGCTCACGATCAAGTCCGACGACACCGTCGGTCGCGTCAAGGCCTACGAGGCGATCGTCAAGGGCGAGAACATCGCCGAGCCGTCGATTCCGGAGTCCTTCAAGGTGCTCCTGAAAGAGATGCAGTCCCTCGCACTCGACGTGAACGTCGTGTCCGAGGAGGGTGAGCGCGCCGAGATGCGTGAGGACGACGACGATCTGCTCCGCGCCGCGGAGGAGCTCGGCATCGACCTGTCGGGTGTGCGCACCGAGAACGCCGGGGCCGATGAGGCCACCGAGCACGTGGGGGAGACCGTCGAGGCCTCCGCCGAAGAGATCGAGGACGGTTCCGGTGAGGAGGATCTGGCCTCGGGCGAAGAGCTCGAGACCGCAGATCTCACCGAGGCCGTCGGGCTGCCGGGGCCGGATGACGTTCCCGTTGGCGATACCGACGCGGCCTAAGTCGAAGGAGACACACAGCACATGATCGACATCAATAACTTCGACGCAATCGAGATCAGCCTCGCGTCCAGCAAGCAGATCCGCAGCTGGTCATCGGGTGAGGTCACCAAGCCCGAGACGATCAACTACCGGACCCTGCGCCCGGAGAAGGACGGCCTGTTCTGCGAGCGGATCTTCGGTCCGACCAAGGACTGGGAGTGCTACTGCGGCAAGTACAAGCGCGTCCGCTACAAGGGCATCGTCTGTGAGCGCTGCGGCGTCGAGGTGACCCGCTCGAAGGTCCGGCGCGAGCGCATGGGCCACATCGACCTGGCCGCCCCGGTCTCACACATCTGGTTCTTCAAGGGTGTCCCCAGCCGCATCGGCTACCTGCTCGACATGGCTCCCAAGGAGCTCGAGAAGGTCCTGTACTTCGCGGCATCGATCGTCACCTGGGTGGACGACGAGGCGCGCGAGAAGGATCTCGACACGCTCCAGACCCAGGTCAACGAGCTGCTCGACAACTACGCCGCCGAGAAGGAGGAGCGCGTCCTCGAGCTCAAGGAGAGCCTCGAGCGTCGCGTCGAGTACCTGCAGTCCAACAAGCAGGACCGCAGCTTCTCCGACGACGACCACATGTGGGCCGAGAGCCTCGACGTCAACGTGGCCAAGCTGTCTGAGGAGGAGCGCGAGAAGCTGCTCAAGGACACGCGCAAGTCGCTGCAGGCCGACATCGACGACACCGAGGCCTACATGGAGGACGCCGCCGAGCGTCTGCGCCAGGTCTGGGATCTGTTCAAGTCGATGAAGTCCAAGGACGTCGTCAACGACGAGACCCTGTTCCGCGAGCTCAAGGACCGCTTCGGTTCGCCCTTCGGCTTCGGGGAGTACTTCCGCGGCGGCATGGGTGCCGAGGCCGTGCGTGACCTGCTCGAGCAGGTCAACCTCGAGACCGAGTCCGAGGACCTCCAGGATCAGGTCAAGACCGCCAAGGGCCAGAAGCAGGCCCGCGCGGTCAAGCGCCTCAAGGTGGTCACCGCGTTCCTCAACTCCGGCAACCGCCCGGAGATGATGATCCTCGAGGCCGTGCCGGTCATCCCGCCGGAGCTGCGTCCGATGGTCCAGCTCGACGGTGGCCGCTTTGCCACCTCGGACCTCAACGACCTGTACCGCCGCGTGATCAACCGCAACAACCGACTCAAGCGACTGCTTGACCTGGGTGCTCCGGAGATCATCGTCAACAACGAGAAGCGCATGCTCCAGGAGGCCGTCGACGCCCTGTTCGACAACGGCCGTCGTGGCCGGCCGGTCACCGGTCCGGGTAACCGTCCGCTGAAGTCCCTGAGCGACATGCTCAAGGGCAAGCAGGGTCGTTTCCGCCAGAACCTGCTCGGCAAGCGCGTCGACTACTCCGGCCGTTCGGTGATCGTCTCAGGCCCGAGCCTGAAGCTGCACCAGTGCGGTCTGCCCAAGCTGATGGCGCTGGAGCTGTTCAAGCCGTTCATCATGGCCCGCCTCGTCGAGCGCAAGTCCGCGCAGAACATCAAGGCGGCCAAGAAGATGGTCGACTCGATGATCCCCGAGGTCTGGGACGTGCTGGAGGAGGTCATCCACGAGCACCCGGTTCTGCTGAACCGCGCGCCCACGTTGCACCGTCTCGGCATCCAGGCCTTCGAGCCCAAGCTGGTCGAGGGCAAGGCCATCCAGGTCCACCCGCTCGTCTGCACCGCCTTCAACGCGGACTTCGACGGCGACCAGATGGCCGTCCACCTTCCGCTGTCCGCGGAGGCCCAGGCCGAGGCACGCATCCTCATGCTGAGCGCCAACAACATCCTGTCCCCGGCCCACGGCAGCCCGCTGGCGGTCCCGGCCCAGGACATGGTGCTGGGTGCCTACTACCTCACCTACGGTCCCGACGGCAAGGATCTGGCCAAGATCGACCCGGCCACCCATGAGCCGCGTCCCCATACCTACCGCACCGCCCAGGAGGCCGAGTGGTCATATGACCACGGCGTCGTCGGGCTGCACGACCTGGCCGAGTTCCGCTCCCCCGGTCGTGAGGGTGGCCACATCCTCACCACCGTCGGACGGATCATCTACAACGACCGCATCGAGCGGGCCGTGGCCGAGTCGATGGGCGAGGACTTCGATCCCGCTCTGTATGAGTTCGTCAACCGCTCCATGAAGAAGAAGGACACCACCCGTCTGGTCGACGACCTCGTCCAGAAGTACGGGGCGGCGTCGATCTCCCAGGTGCTGGACGCGTTCAAGGAGCTCGGCTTCCAGTTCGCCACCCAGGCCGGTGTGACCGTCTCCAAGAACGACGTGCAGACCCCGCCCTCCAAGGCGGAGATCCTGGCGCGCTACGACGCCCGCCTGGCCGTCATCGACGAGCAGTACGCCAACGGTGAGATGGACCTCGAGGAGCGCCATGAGGCGGTCGTCGCCCTGTGGAACGAGGCGACCGACGAGGTCGCCAAGGCCATGGTCGACCACCTGGATGAGTTGAACCCCATCTTCATGATGGCCAACTCGGGTGCGCGTGGTTCCTTCCAGCAGATCCGTCAGCTGGCGGGTATGCGTGGTCTGATGGCGAACCCGAAGGGTGAGATCATCGAGCGTCCGATCAAGTCCAACTTCATGGAGGGCTTGGACGTTCTGGAGTACTTCATCTCCACCCACGGTGCCCGCAAGGGCCTGGCCGATACGGCGCTGCGTACCGCTGACTCGGGCTACCTGACCCGGCGTCTGGTCGACGTCTCCCAGGACGTCATCATCCGCCAGGAGGACTGTGGGACCGAGGAGTACATCCTCTCGCCGGTTTACAAGACCGACATCGATCGTGAGAGCCGTGAGCTCAAGCCGACCGATGAGGCCAACGACAACCTGATCGGCCGCTACGCCGCCCTCGACATCACGGGGCCCGACGGCACCGTGATTGTCGCCAAGGGCGCCGAGATCGACCGACCGGAGTTCGCGCAGCTGGCTGAGGCGTACAAGGAGGAGGCCGAGAAGGGCATCGTCTCCAACGTCGCGGTCCGCTCGGTGCTGAAGTGCGAGGCACCGACCGGGGTCTGCCAGGCCTGCTACGGCCGCTCGATGGCGACCGGCAAGACCGCCCAGATCGGCGACGCGGTCGGCATCATCGCCGCGCAGTCCATCGGTGAGCCCGGCACCCAGCTGACCATGCGTACCTTCCACACCGGCGGTGTCGCCGGCGCGGACATCACCCATGGTCTCCCGCGTGTCGTGGAGCTGTTCGAGGCCCGCAAGCCCAAGGGCCTGGCTCAGATCAGCCCCGTGTCCGGCAACGTGACGCTGGAAGAGGCGGACAAGGGCGTGACGGTGGTCATCACCGACGCCGGGGGCGAGGAGCATCGCTACTCCTTCCCGCGGCGCACGCTGCTGTATGTCCGCGACGGCCAGCACATCGAGATCGGCCGCGCCCTCAACGAGGGTTCCCTGTATCCCCATGAGATCCTCGCCCACGGTGGCGAGAGCCGTGAGGAGCGCCGGACGGCGACCGAGCTGTACTTCGTGCGCGAGGTGCAGGAGGTCTACAAGTCCCAGGGCGTGGACATCAACGACAAGCACATCGAGATCATCGTTCGCCAGATGATGAAGAAGGTCCGCGTCGACCAGAAGGGCGACACCGAGTTCCTGCCCGGTGCGTTCATCGATCGCCACGACTTCGCCGCGGCCAACCAGGCCGTGATCGATGCCGGTGGCGAGGCTGCCCAGGCCGAGGAGATCATCCTCGGGATCACCAAGGCGTCGCTGAACACGGACTCGTTCCTGTCAGCCGCCTCCTTCCAGGAGACCACCAAGGTCCTGACCGACGCTGCCCTCGAGGGCAAGATCGATCGCCTCAACGGTCTCAAGGAGAACGTGATCATCGGCAAGCTGATCCCGGCCGCGACCGGCCTCAAGCGCTACCGCCGCATCGAGATCGAGCCGTCAGAGCCGCTGCCCCGCGGCATCGACGAGGTCGGTCTGCTCGACCACGACGACATCACCGCGGAGCTGTTCGCCGACGGTGACCAGTTGGGCGGGTTCGGCGGTGTCGAGGCCGACATCTCGGACCTGGAGGACATCGGGTCGGGCAACTCGAGCTTCGGCTTCGCCGACGAGTTCGCCGACCTGGACGTCCCCACCGACAGCGGCTCCTCCGACATCGTCGAGTAGCCAAAGATGCAGCAGGTCTGGCCGGGCGGGTGAGCTTGAGTTCACTCGCCCGGACGGGCCGCTCCGCGGCCCGGTCTCCCTCAGTGGGGGCCGGGCCGTTGTGTTTTCTGGGACGACGGCGGGTGGACCCATCCTGGCGTGGGTCCCGATCAGGCCCCCCGGATGAGCTCAACCTCGACACCGACCTCAACGGTCGCCCACACGGTGTCGGCCGTCAACACGACCAAGCCGGTCGCGAGTCCAAGGGCCAGGCACGCACGATCCGCGAGCCCGAGTCCGGACCTGCGGGTGGGCTTCCATAGACGCGCGGCAGACACGCTTCAGCAGACGGCAGTTGCCGTCCGGGCCCTTGACGAGCTGGACGAAGACTGCTCGTTGGCTATCTTGAGGTTGACGACGTCGACCCGGATCGGAAGATCTGACTCCGCCAGCTCGTCTCGGAGCGCCCGAAGGTGCGCACGGCTTGATGCTCAGAGACCGTTCTCATCATCCTGCGCAAAGGATCGCCGCTGCCGGCGCGCGGGAGCGGCGGAGGACTCCGCGCCACCATTCCGGCTACTCGAGCCACGGCCCGATCGCGTAGAGCGGCACGTTGGTCAGATCTTCCTGTCGGCGGAAGTCGGCGAGGGAGAACCGCAGCGCGGCAGGCGGATGGAACCGATCGATATAGCTGCGCAGACTCTTTGAGCGGAGATTCTCTTCGGCCTTGACTTCGATGGGGATCAAACCCGACGGCCCTTCGATCGCGAAGTCGAGCTCAGCTGTCGGCTTCTCCGGGGTCCAGTACATCGGAACCTCGTTTCGGATGCCAACGATTTGTTGCAACACGTACTGCTCGGTCAGGGCTCCCTTGAATTCCTCGAAGATGCCCACGCCTTGCAGCAACACATCGACGTCGAGCCTCGAGAGGGCTCCGAGCAGGCCCACGTCGTGGAGGAACAACTTGAAGATGCCGCTGTCTTCGTATGTACGAACCGGATGAGCGGGCTTGGTGTACCGGGTCACACGATGCACGATTCCCGCGTCGGCCAGCCACTGGATCGCATCCTCGAAGTCACGAGCCCGGGCCCCTTGACGGACGTGTCCGAAGATGAAGCGCTTGTTCTCCCGAGCGAGTTGGGCCGGCATCGCCGCCCACACCTGGGCGATCCGGCGACTCTCAGACGGGGTCGCGTACTTTGCGAAGTCGTTCTCGTAGCCGCGAATGATGTCGAGTTGGACGGCCCGGACCACATCGACCGATGCTCCTTCGGCGTGCCGTGCCACTGCTTCAGGCATGCCGCCGACAAACATGTAGAGACGCAGCAGTTCGATCAGGCGTTCCCGGAACGTGCGCATCAGATCCCAGTCTTGACTCTGAATCAACTCCGCCAGCTGAGCCTCGCCGACGCCATGGAGGAATTCATCGAAGCTGAGTGGATGGAGGTCGAGGAAGTTCACCTTTCCCACAGGAAACGCAGCGTTCGCCCGCAGCGCCACTCCGAGCAGGGAACCTGCCGCCGTTAGATGAATGTCGGGTCGATCCTCCTGGAAGTACTTCAGCGAGGTCAGCGCCGTCGGCACGTCTTGGATCTCGTCCACCACGACCAACGTGGTGGTTGGCTCAATCGTGGTGCGGGCCGCGATCTCCAACCCCCGCAGGATCCGGTTGGGGTCCAGGTCGCCGTCGAAGATGGAGGAGACCGCGGAGTTCTGCTGGCAGTTGACATAGGCGGTCTTCTCATATTCGACCGCTCCGAACTCTCGCAGCAGCCAGGTCTTGCCGACCTGACGCGCCCCCCGGAGCACCAGGGGCTTGCGGCGCGGGTCATGCTTCCAGGCTCTCAGAGCAGTGAGCGCGTTCCGGTTCATGCCCTGACGATAGCGTTGAACACAGTCCTCCGGGGAACATTGGTATAAACGAGCCGATTCTTCCAGGGAAGACATGGCTGAGACCACACATTATTCTGGGGAATCTGTGTTCAACTCAGGTTCGGGCTGAGACTGCGCGTACGTCAGCCGGATCTGGGAAGTGAGAGAGGAATGACTTCTTCCACCACAGACGTTCCCGACATCACCCTCTCCGACGGCGAGACGATCCCCCAGCTCGGCTTCGGCGTCTTCCAGATCCCGCCGGCCGACACCACCGAGGCGGTGCTGAACGCGTTCAACGCCGGCTACCGCCACATCGACACCGCCACGGCCTACGGGAACGAGGCGGAGGTCGGCCAGGCGATCCACGCCGCCGGACTCCAGCGTGACGACGTGTTCATCACCACCAAGTGCTTCAACGACGACCACGGTCACGAGCAGGCCAAGCGCGCGCTGAAGAAGAGCCTGGGCCAGCTGGAGATGGAGCACGTCGATCTCTACCTCATCCACTGGCCGGTGCCCTCCCAGGACAAGTACGTCGAGACCTGGCAGGCGTTCATCGAGCTCCAGCAGGAGGGTCTCGTGCGCTCGATCGGCGTATCGAACTTCCAGCCGTCCCACCTCGAGCGGATCATCGCCGAGACCGGCGTGACCCCGGTGGTCAACCAGGTCGAGCTCCACCCCTACTTCCAGCAGGAGGGACTGCGGCGCGAGCACGCCGACCTCGGCATCGTGACCGAGGCGTGGAGCCCACTCGCCCAGGGTGGGGTGCTCGAGGACCCCGCCATCGTCCAGATCGCCGAGGCCCACGACAAGACGGCCGGCCAGGTCGTGCTGCGCTGGCACATCCAGCTCGGCAACGTGGTGTTCCCCAAGTCGGTCACGCCCGAACGGATCATCGAGAACTTCGACATCTTCGCCTTCACCCTGAGTGGGGAGGAGATGGAGGCCATCGCCGCCCTCGACGCCGGCGAGCGCACCGGCCCGGACCCGGACACCTTCGTCCGCCCCTAGGACGCAACACCCCTGCATGGGTCGCCCGTAGACTGGCGGCCCATGAAGGGGATCATTCTCGCCGGCGGCACCGGCTCGCGCCTGCATCCGATCACGCTGGCGGTCAGCAAACAGCTGATGCCGGTGTATGACAAGCCGATGATCTACTACCCGCTGTCCACGCTGATGCTGGCGGGTATCCAGGACATCCTCATCATCACCACGCCCCATGACGCGCCGGGCTTTCACCGTCTGCTCGGCGACGGGTCGCGGCTCGGCATCAACCTCAGCTACGCCGAGCAGCCCTCACCCGACGGTCTCGCGCAGGCCTTCACCATCGGGGCCGATCACATCGCCGGAGACCGGGTCGGTCTCATCCTCGGAGACAACCTCTTCCACGGCGCCGGCCTCGGGACCCGGCTGCGGCGCTTTGACGAGCTCGTCGGCGCGGCCGTGTTCGGCTACCACGTGTCTGACCCCACCGCCTACGGTGTCGTCGAGTTCGACAGTGAGTTCCGCGCCATCTCCCTCGAGGAGAAGCCGAAGGAGCCGCGCAGTCCCTACGCCGTGCCAGGTCTCTACTTCTACGACGCCTCGGTCGTCGAGCGCGCCCGTTCGCTGAAACCCAGCCCCCGTGGCGAGCTCGAGATCACCGACCTCAATCGCATCTACCTCGAGGCGGGGACCCTGCAGGTCGAGGTGCTGCCCCGCGGCGCGGCCTGGCTCGACACCGGCACGATCTCAGACCTCAACGACGCCTCCAATTACGTGCGCGCCATCGAGGCCCGCCAGGCCACCAAGATCGGCGCTCCCGAGGAGGTCGCCTGGCGCAACGGCTGGCTGAGTGACCAGGAGCTTCATGACCTCGCCCAGCCGCTGCTCAAGAGCGGCTATGGCAGCTACCTCCTCGACGTGCTCACAACCTCGCGCTGACGTCAGTGTGCGCTTGCGGGCGCATCCAATGCTCTATAAACTAGTAGCGGTAAAGGTTTGCGCACTGGCGACCGATAGGGACCTCAGAGGACATGACGACACTCAAGCTCGCACTCCCCACTCCCCGGCAGGCGTCTGTCGCGGTTCCTGCGCTGATCGGCTTCGCCGCGCGGCAGATGTTCAGTGGCGTGTGGTGCTGGTGCGCGGACCGTCTGGCGCCCGCCCGGACCGCCGAGTCCGGTCGTGTCCCCACCCCGACGGTTGCCGCGGTGCTGCCCCCCTCGGCGCTGCACGTCCAGGCATCCTCGGTCTCGCTGCGGGCCGCCGCATCGCGTGAGGCACAGCCCTCGCGCGCCCTGACCCTGCGCTGAGCCTCCGCCGCTCGGCGGCCTGCTGCTCTTCAATCCAGAGAATTCCGACGTCGCGGGCGAACGCGCGTCTGATCGTGTTTCTGCCCCGGCAGAGGCGAGAGGTCAAAAAACACAGCCAGCGCTCGGCTGGACCGGCATAATCCTGCCTCGGGAGTCGTATCCGGGCCGGCGCAACAGGGGTGAGCGCTGTGACTGGACCCCCCACCAAGCGTCCATACATCGACTTTGCAGTTCTTCAGGAGCTGTCTTGCCACGTGCCTAGACCGGAGCACCGTGATCCTTCCAGCGCTGCGCTGCGTTTCATAGATATGCGGGACGGCATCAACGTGGGGGGTCTGTGGGCCGATGGGGTCCGCGCGGCCCAGGATCTCGGGCCGACGTGGTCGACATGACCGGCATCGGCGCGGCGGCTTCGAGTGCGCCGAGTGAGTCGCGCGCGCTGCTCACCCGACGCGTCAAGGTTCTGCGCCTCTACCACGGTGGGGTCATTGCCGAGTACCGCTGGCGTGACCGGCATCTGCGCAAGCGCTATGGCTATGACCTGCATCTGGTCACCCCCAAGGCCTTTCTCGAGGGGCCGGGGATGGTCAGCTCCGAACCGGAGAACCACGACCTGCCCGTGCACGTGCTGGATGTGCACGGACCCACGGCCCCGAACCTCTTCTGGTACGACGCCCGCCAGCTCCGGGCGCTGCTGATCGAGCTCCGACCCGACATTGTCGATCTTCACGAGGAGCCCTTCGGGCTGGCTGCCGCGGCCGCCCTGCCGCTCATCAACCGCTATGCCCCTGACGCGGCCGTCTGCTTCTACACGGCCCAGAACCTGCCCAAGCGCTACCCGCCGCCCTTCTCGTGGTTCGAGACCCGGGTGCTCAAGCGCGCCGCCTGGGCCTATCCCTGCTCGACCGAGGCGGGCAACCGCCTGCGGGCCCGGGGATTCGAGGGGAGCATCAAGGTCATCCCCCTCGGCGTGACGGTGCCCGAGCTGCCACGCGAACATCCGCCGGACGCCACCATCGGCTTCGTCGGGCGGCTCGAGCCCTACAAGGGTGCGCACATCGCGCTGGCGGCCTTCGCCCAGGTCGCCGCGGTCCATCCCGAGGCCACCTTCGTCGTGGTGGGCTCGGGCTCACAGTCAGACGCGTTGGAAGCTGAGGCCCGACGGCTCGGGGTGGCGGACAAGGTCACCTTCACCGGCGCGCTCTCCCAGGACGCGGCACAGGCGCGCATGTCGAGCTTCGACCTCCTGCTCGTCCCCTCCCTGACCACTCCGGGCTGGGTCGAGCAGTTCGGACGGGTCGCCGTCGAGGCGATGGCGGCCGGCTGTGTGGTCATCGCCTCGGACTCCGGCGCGTTGGCGGACGTGGTGGGAGATGTCGGCGTGCTGGTGCCCGAGGGAGACGCCGGGAAGCTCGCGAATGCGATATCGACGCTCCTGGGGGATCGGACCCTGCTCGCCACCAAGTCCGCCGCCGCCCGCCAGGCCTCCCAGCAGTACACCTGGGAGGCGGTGGCGGGGGAGATGGACGCCATGTACCAGCAGATCATCGTGGCCCAGCACGCATCCCGTCGCGTCACGCTGGGCTCGCTGTTCAGTCGTACTTGAAGAAGCCCTCGCCGGTGGAGCGCCCGAGCTTGCCCTGGTCGATGTAGTTCTCCTTGAGGTACTTGGCCACCGCCTGGGAGCGCTCATCCGGGAAGGCCGAGCTGATGTTGTAGGGGGTGGTGAGGCCGATCACGTCGAGGATCGCGAACGGACCGGCGGGTGTGCCGACGCCGATGCGCCAGGTCCGGTCGATCGTCTCGGCGTCGGCCACCCCGTCGACGAGCAGGCCCAGGGCGGCGTTGAGCAGCGGCACGAGCAGCGTGTTGAGCACATATCCCGGCTGTTCCTTGTGCAGCTCGATGGGCTCCATGCCGATGTCCCGGGCGAAGGCGACGACCGTGGCGTACACCTCGGGATCGGTCCCCGGGTGGCCCATGATCTCGGCGGTGTTGTGCATCCAGATCTGGTTGGCGAAGTGCAGTGCCAGGAACCGGTCCGGTCGGCCGGTGAACTCGGCGATGTGGCTGGGCAGCAGCGTCGAGCTGTTGGTGGCGAAGATGGTCCGCTCCGGGGCCAGCTTGCCGAGCTCGGTGTAGACGCCGCGCTTGAGCTCGAGCTGCTCGGGGACGGCCTCGATCACCAGATCGGCGTCGGAGACCGCCTCGCCCAGATCGCTGGAGTAGGTGATCCGCTCCAGTCCCGCCTGGCTGCTCTCCACAGTGGCGTCCGCGACATCGCGCGTGTAGACGCCGGCGAGCTTGATGAAACGCCCGCGGGCGGCCTCGAGCAGCTCGTCGCTGATGTCATAGGCGGTGACGCTGAAGCCCGAGTAGGCGGTCTGGTAGGCGATCTGTGATCCCAGCACTCCGGTGCCGAGCACGGTGACGTTCCTGATGGTCATGCCGTCAGTCTCCAGGTTCGGGCGCGCGACGGCGACAGTCGCGGCCCAGCACCCGCGTAGGATGCACTCAGGCATGGCGACCGCGGAGATCACCGTCATCGGACTCGGGCGCCCCTCGGCGAGCGCGAGTGAGTACATCGCCGAGATCCAACGCCGTCTCGCGGCCCAGGCCAAGGTCGTCTACCGGATGAACGCGATGGGCACCGAACTGGAGGGCGAGCTGGGGGACATCCTTCAGGTCGTCGCCGAGCTGCACCGCGTGCCGCTGGAGATGGGCCTGCCCCGTTCCTACACGGTGCTCAAGCTCGACGAGCGCGCCGACAAGCCCGGCCAGACCCTCGAGGACAAGGTCGCCTCGGTGCAGCGGCGCCTGGATGATGCTTGAGAGCGAGCATCAGTTCGGCACCGGCACGCCGTTCACGCTCGGTGTCGAGGAGGAGCTCTTCCTCGTCGATCCGGTCACCGGCCGGCTGATCAACAGCTCCGCCGGTGTGCTCGCGGCGCTGGGAGAGGTCTCGGGCCGCGTCGAGCGCGAGCTGCACGCCTGTCAGGTCGAGCTCGTCACCGAGGTGCTCGACTCCGCGGCGCAGGTGGCCCCGGTCCTGCGCGATCTCCGGGCCGCGGTGGTGGCCACCGGCGCGGGCATCCTCAGCGCGGGCACCCACCCGAGCGCCGAGGAGGGCGATGCGGAGATCACCGACAAGGAACGTTATGAGGGGATCCGTGACCTGCTGGGTGATGCCGCGGTCACGCCGGTGTCGGGTCTGCACGTCCACGTCGGCATGCCGGACCCTGAGACGGCGATCCGCGTGTTCAACGGTTTGCGCGATCACATGCCGCTGCTGCAGGCGCTGTCGGCCAACTCGGCCTTCCGTCACGGTCGTGACACCGGACTCGCCTCCGCCCGGGAGATGACCCTGCGTGGCTGGCCGCGCTCGGACGTCCCGCGGGCCTTCCGCGACTTCGCTGACTTCTGCGACGCGACCAACGCGATCTCCCACGCCGCCGGCGTCCCGGACTACACCTACTTCTGGTGGAAACTGCGGCCTCACCCGCGTCTGGGCACCGTGGAGATCCGCGCCCTCGACGCCCAGACCGAGGTGGGGGACGTCGCCGCGCTGGTGGCCCTCGTCCACTGCCTCGTGCGCCACCTCGCCGAGCAGCCCGACCCGGGGGAGGGGCTGGCCCCCGAGATCCTGCAGGAGAGCATCTACCGCGCGGCCCGCTCGGGCACCGCCGCCGAGCTCATCGATCGGGACGGGGAGCACCGTCCCGTCGTGGCGATCCTCGACGCGCTGCTCGACGACATCGGCGGCTATGCCGATGAGCTGGGCTGCGCCCGTCAGTTGGCGGACCTGCCACGCCTGATTGCCGAGGGTGGGGGAGCCGGACGCCAACGCGCGATCTACGACGTCTCCGGGGTCGGCGCGGTCACCCGCACGCTCACCGAACGCACGGCAGCCGCGGGGGTGTCCTCGGCTTGACCCAGCCGAGCAGGCGGGCGGGATCGCGCCACTGGCGCTGATGTCCGGGACCGCGGGGGCTCGCGGCGTCGAGTCCGGCCCGGTGGCCAACTCCTCGCCCCGGAGTCGTGCCACCCCAGCGGCCCGGCCAGTAGACCCACGCTGAGCGTGGGTCCCCGTCGAGGATGACTTCGAGCTCGGGATCCGGCGCCGGCCCGCGGCCGTCGGCGCGGTCGAACCACACCCCGGTCCACCACAGGCCGGGGGAGTAGTAACAGGCGTGACAGCCACGCGCGACGCAGATCACCGGCCGGTCCCCGACGCGGACCACCCGTTCCCAACTGCGTGCCTCGACATCTTGGTGCTGGGTGTAGAGGGCGAGGTCGGGAACCTCGCCCGCGGGGTCGAGTCGCAGCTGGATCATCTCCCAGTCGCCGTCATGGCGACCGGCGCCCAGCAATGGTCCGAACAGGGTGTAGTCGTTGTAGAGGTAGAAGAACCAGTACGACAGCCAGACCCGACCGTCGCTGCCGGTCGCCGCGTGGCCGTAGATGCGGTTCGCGTACTCGGGCCGGGCCTGCAGTGACCGCGCCCGGGCGCGTCCGTCCCCGTCCGGACCGGCGATGCGGTCGTTGCGCTCAGCGGGTGCCCCGTCGGCGTAGCGCTCGGAGCCGAGGAAGTCCAGGGTCAGTCGGGCCTGGCCCGCGGTCGGCTCCCCCGCCGCCAGCACGGTCCCGTCCACCCGGCGCAGCTCGTTGTCGGCGCTGTCGGTCCAGGCCGACACCGCGACGGTGAAGAACGCCTCACCGGAGTCGTATCTCAGGAGCGGCAGGTGCCGCGCCAACAACGCAGACCCGTCGGTCATGTCGCCCGTGACCCTACCGGGGTTGGGCGGCCCAGGCCTCAAGATTGATGCTCAGGCTGTCGATAGATCCATCGTGGAGCCGGAGCGCAAGGAGCGCATGACCGTCGCGTCCGTCAACGTCGCGGCTTGGCCGAGCCCCGGCGCGGTTCGCCGCGCCAGTCGCCGGGGCCTGCGTCCTGTGGAAGCGGCGCTGTTGGCCCGCCACCGGGCCCAGCTCTCCGGCCGGGTGCTTGAGATCGGCAGTCGCGGCGATGGCTTGACCGAGGCGCTTGAGCATCGCGCCGGAGCCTTCACCGGGCTCGGTTTCTCAACTCCGGAGATCGACCTGTGCCGAGCGCGCTATCAGAACGCGTCCTTTGCGCAGCTGAACCTTGGCGACCTCGAGGACTGCGACGACGGCGAGTTCGACGCCGTGGTCGCCGGGCGCTACGCCCTCGACCGTCTCGACGACGCCTCACGCCGCCAGATGTTGGCCTGCCTGGCGCGCATCCTCGCCGACGACGGCGTGCTCATCTTCTCCTCCCACAACCTCGCCCGTGAGTCGCTGGTGCACCCGCCGTTGCGCCAGGCGGCTCGCCGGCCATGGACGCTCGGGCGCTTACCCCGATCGCTGCGTAACCGCGCCCTGCTCTCTCACCTCCAGGACCGCGCCCACGGCTACGCGATCTTGAACGACTCATATGACGCCTACGGCCGGCTGAGTTACTTCATCTCCCGCGAGCATCAGGAACGGCAGTTGAGCGAGCATGACCTCTCACTGCTCGACTGCGTCGATCGCCACGGTCACCCCGTGGGACCGGCCGACGCGGCCTACCGCGAGTGTGAGCTGCATTACGTCGCTCAGCCCGACCGATGAGGCCACCCGGCCCCTTGGCACTTCAAGGACTAGCGAACCCCGGCGGTTTCGCGATCCGCGGCCTGGGACCGGCTACGAAGTTCCGGATGGGTGTCCACTTGGAACACCGGCCCGACCTGGTTGCCGATGAACCGCAGCACGTATGCGTCACGGGTGGCTGAGTACCGAAAGCCGATGAGCGACAGCAGACGGGCTGTCGTGACGGAAACGGTTCTACGTGGTCTGTGGTGTGATCGGGGCATTCAACGCTCTGACTTGTGGTTAACCGGCGAGCTGTACCTCTCACGTGATCTTACGCACTCGTGACGTCATTCCTGACGGACTCGGGGACGCGTCCGGATTGGAGTGACGGTGTCGTCCGGCTCCAGAATGTCTATGGCCGTGCGGGCACCAGCGCGCCCTCACCACTACTGAGGCTCAGTGCCCGCCGCGGTCGAGAACGCGCAGGACCGTCTGGATGAGGATGTCGAAGTCAGTCCAGATGCTCCAGTTGGAGGCATAGCGATAGTCGAGCATCGCCATCTCCGACAGTGGCGTGCTCAGCGGCCCCTTGACCTGCCAGGGCCCGGTGATCCCGGGCACGAGGTTGACCCGGTGACGGTCGCGGCCCTTGACCCGGGCATCCTCCTCGACCACGAGCGGTCGCGGACCCACCAGGCTCATCTCGCCGCGCAGCACGTTGATGAGCTGGGGCAGCTCGTCCAGGTGGGTGGCGCGGATGTGGCGACCCACCCGGGTGATCCGGGGGTCTGAAGCCATCTTGAACAGGCCGTCGCCGGCTTCGTTCTGGTTGAGCAGCTCCTGCTTCATGGCGTCGGCCCCATCGACCATCGAGCGGAGCTTGAGGATCTGGAACGGACGACCGCCACGGCCGATCCGGGTCTGGCGGAACAGCACCGGTCCCGGGCTGTCGAGCTTGATCGCCAATGCCATGACCAGCATCACCGGGGAGAGTGCGACGAGGGCGAAGCTGCCGACCACGAGGTCGAAGATGCGCTTGAGCATGGCGGAGGAGTACGAGAGGCCGAAGCGCGGCACGCCCAGCAGGGTAAGCCCGTCGAGCTCCTCGATCTGGGCGAAGCCGCCGACGGCGGTCATCACGTCGGGAACCAGGCTGACCCGGACCCCGAGGAACTTCGCGGCCTGGATGAGATGCAGGGTGCTGCCGTTGGGCTCGCCGGAGGGGGCGATGACCAGCCGGTGGAAGTGCAGATCCTCCACGACGGTGCGCAGACCGGCCACCGACCCGGTGAGTGCGTCCTCGTGGACCATTCCGACCAGCTCCACACCGACTGCCGCCTCAAGGCGCCGGGCCAGGCCGATCGAGCGACTGGGATCCCCGACGATGACGCAGCGCTCGGCCACGGTCAGCCGTCGCGCCAGGTGGCGTGCGATCGAGCGGAGGACAAGGGTGAAGAGGAAGGTGACGACGACCAGGAACAGGAACAGGCGCATGCCCCCGCCGGACTGCGCGTCGGTGATCTCGCGCCAGGCGAGATAAACGCCGATCCCGGTGATGGTGACCGTCTGCAGGACGGTCCGCCACTCGACGATGTTGGTCTTCTGGATGACCTGGTCGTCGCGGTCATACAGGCCCTGGATCTTGGCCATGAGGATGGCGAAGGGGGCGACGAAGATAATTGCCCACATCGGATCCTTGCCGGCGACGAAGGTGGCGATGAGGGCCGCGGCCAGGCTGGCCGCGCCGTCAGCCAGGCCCAGTGAGCGACGGTAGGTCCGCTCGCGCTGGCTGACCTGGGCCATCGCGGCGAGCACCGGACCAGAGGTGTCGTGCTCCTCCGCCTCGGGCGCGACGGACTCGGCGCCGTCGGAGACGAGGTGCAGCACCTGAGCCATGATCGTCGGCTCGGTATCGGCGGTGTCCGTGTCGCGTTGTCTGAGTGTGCTCATGTGTTCAATCGTCTCCGTGTGCCAAATCGACACCTACTCCGGCGGCACTACCTATGGACGTGTGACATGTGTCCGACTGATCGGTTACTGTGACCCTCGACACTGTGTGGCCCCTTTAGGCGCTGATGCGCCCCACCCCGTCGGCCTTGGCCCGTCCCAAGAACCGATAGCGGCAGCCTAGCTGAGCGCCGGCCGCCAAACGTTATCCCCTTGTATAAACGTGACCCGATCGGGTGTTACACCTGCGGGTGTGTGATGGGCCACTTCCATGGTGGGCAACCCCAGTAGCCTTCGGCCCTGCCCGTTGCTCGCCGGGGCTTGGTGCGCGGGCTTCTTGACATGGACCGCATCCACTCCGATTTCGAGCGGGTCTACGAAGAACACGTGACGAGCGTGTACGGCTTCCTGGCCTACCGCGTACGCGGGAAGGAACTCGCCGAGGACCTGACCCAGCTGACCTTCGAGCGCGCTCTGCGCGGCTGGAGTCGCTTTGATCCCCGCAAGGCATCGGAACGGACCTGGCTGCTGGTCATCGCGCGCAACCTGCTCATCGACCATCACCGCAAGCACCGCGAGGATCCCGTCGGCGAGGTGGACGAACGCGCGCTGCCTTCGGTTGACGGGCCTGAGCAGCGTTTCAGCACCTCTCCGCGCATCCTGGCGGCCCTCGCGGAGTTGAGCGACCGCGACCGTGAGGTCATCGCGCTGCGCTTCGGCGGCGACCTCAACGGTCCGGAGATCGCCGCGCTGCTCGACCTCTCTCTGGCCAACGTCCAGCAGATCCTCTCGCGGTCGCTGCGTCGGCTTCGCACCCAGCTGGCTGGGCACGAAGCCGACCTGCGCGAATAGCGCCGCGCTAGGCCGCCTGGGCCCAGGCGGGTGAGTAGACGCTGCCGACCACGGCACGGAAGCTCGAGCTGCCGGTGAGCGGAATGGGCGCCTCAAATACCTGGTCGGCCTTGACCTTGATCTTGATGATCGACGTCCATTTGTTGTGGGTCAGCTTCTGGATGTAGAGGGTGCCGGCACTGGGTGCACGCCCCCATGCCTGGACCAGACCCTTGGTCCGGCGGTTGGTCATGAAGGGGAAGCGGAACGCCGCGGCCGCGGGCTTGGGTGTGCCGTTTCCGTTGTAGAGGCCCTCTTCATAGGTCGAGTCCCAGCCGGCGGCCGGTTCGGTGGCCGGGTCCGCCAGCATGTACCAGAACACGGTGTTGACTCCCTGGGACCACAGGATGTAGAGCGCCTGGGTGGCCCACTTGCCCACCTGGGCCGGTGAACTCGCCGCCTGGGTGTCAGGGTTTGGCGGGTCGGTGTTCCAACCCAGCTCTGTAGCCCATACCGCCTTGCTCCCGGCGGGTGCCACGTTCCCTGCGGCTTCACCCGCCTTGAGCGCGGCCACGATCTTGTACATGTCCGGGATCGACGTGTCATCGGCCAACTCGGCGTGCCATGTCGGCCCGAGGCAGCAGAGCGCCGACACGTAGGGGTGATCGTCGATCGCGTCGAAGTAGGTCGGCCCGGGGCAATTGCCGGTGGGCTGATCACTTGAGTTGAGGCACAGCAGGTTCTGGTCAAAGGTGACCGGCTGCATCCGGGCGTCGCCGGGGTCGGGGTCCCCATAGGGGGCGGTGCCGGCGGCCACCACGTAGTTGCTCGAGGAGACCGCCTTGACGGACGCGTAGAACGCGTTCTCGAGGTTGCGATAGATGGTCGGGCTCTCGGGGGCGTCGGAGGACGTCCACTGGGGGTTGAGGTACTGGTTGAGGTTCGGCTCGTTCCATGCCTGCCAGTAGCTGACTTTCGGCACCCCCGGCGTTGAGCCGTCATAGCGCGTGGCGATCGCGGTGGCGAACTGGCCGAAGTCGGACGCGTTCGGCTCCCAGGTTCCGGCTGGCACATTGTTGGGGATGTTGGAGCCCTCGGCCCACGTCGGTGCTCCTTGAACTTCTACCAACGGCTTGAACCCGGCAGCACTTACGTCCTCAATCTCCTGGTCTACGGCGGACCAGTTGTATCCCGGGCTGTAGGGATTGCTGGCATTGAAGCCGGGAGGGGGATTTGTGGGTGCTACTGACGACCACGCCACACCGATGCGCACGATCTGAGCGCTGACGTTGCGCGCCTTGCCGTCCCAGGACAGCAGATCCGACGCCGAGCCGGAGGCGAGCTGATTGGTGGCGCCGCTGAGTCCCAGGGTCAAGCCCGGCTCGGTCGGACTCTTCACGGTGCGGATCGCCGCCTTGGTCGCCGGCCGGCTCTTCGCGCCAGCCAGGGTCAATGGTGCCGCGACGGCGGCGGCCAGCGCCGCCACGAGTAGGGCGAGCAGCGAGGTGAGTTTCAGTTTGTGCATGGTTCACATTCCTCCGACGCTGATGAGCGCGCCGATTAGAAGCAGCAGGACGCCGACAATCACCAGGGCAAGTGATTGGGGCCAGAGGTGCTGAGGCCGCGGGCCCCAGCCCGGGTCCTCGTTGGCGAGGCGGCGCGCGAGCGCGCCGCGAAAGTCCCGAGCGGGTACCGGTTTGGTGCCGTCGAGGAGTTCGACGACCTCGGCATCCTCGGGGTCAGAGAAGTCAGACGGTTCGTCGAGGCTCATGTGTGAAACAGGGCGGACTCGGGGTTCAGCGACTTCGCGCGCTCGTAGGCCCGCACCGACGCCTTGGCGTTGCCGTTCTCCGCCTCGATGCGCGAGAGCGTCAGCCAGTTGGTCCAGTTCTGAGCTTCGTCACGCACCGCCCGGGTCGCCGCGGTCAGGGCCGGCTTGAACGCGCGCTGCTGCTCGAGCACCAGGGCGAGCTGGATCTGGGCCTCGGCGGAGTCGGGTTCGATGCTCACCGCGCTGCGGGCGTCCTTGAGGGCCACAACCCTATTGCCGACGTTGACCGCGCTCTGGCTGTTGGCGATCGCCGTGTTGGCCGACAGCGGGTAGGCGACGGCCAACAGCGCCGCGAGGCCCACCAGCGTGGCGGTGACACCGGCGATGCGTCGCGGGCTGACCCCGCGAAGGCGCGACCGCTTTTGGGCCCGGCTCACGATGACTGGGGCTTGTGGCGCGAGCACCGAGGCGACGAGCAGCAGCACGATGGCCACGAGCACCGGCACCTGCCAGAGCCAGTCGAACGCCGCCCCGACGAAGAAAGCCACCACCGCGGCGGTGATGCCCGCCGCCCGGGTGCGATCGAGGTCGCGACTCCTCACCACGGCGGAACCGCACGCGATGAGCACGCCGAGGATGAACAGCGCCAGCAGAGCCAGTCCGACGAAGCCCAGCTCGGCATAGGTCTCGACGTAGAGGTTGTGCGCGTTGGTGACATAGCTGTCGATATGGGCCCGGGGCAGCCAGTCGAGCTGGAAGGTGCCCGGTCCCGAGCCGATCAGTTCGTGGCCCTTGGCCGAGTTGACACCCGCCACCCAGTACTGGTAGCGGCCCTCACCGCTGGTGGCGGCGAGATGCGTTGTGCTCGTGCTCTGGTTGACCGGGTTCTTGAAGTCGTTCCAGACGTGGTGGAGCTTGTGGGGAACGCCGATGACCAGCGCGACGGCGACGAGTGCGGCGACGGTGCCGGCGGAGAGAACGGCCGAGATGCGCCGTGGGGGGGCGATGGCTTGCGGGGGCGTTGCGTGTCGGAGCAGCCGGCTGATTCCGAGTTGTGCGACGCCGACGCCGACGCACACGAAGATGATCGCCAGAAGCAGCTTGTTGGCCTGGTGGTGCTCGAGGGCGCCGGTCTGGGCCAGTCTGATCGTCTTGTCGTGAAAGCCGCCGGCGACCACTGCCGCTGATCCGGCCGCGGCGATCGCGCCGGTGGCGAGCTTGGGGACCCGCTCGGGCACAAGCAGAAGCCAGACCACCAGAGCGACCCCGGCGGAGACCAGGCCGCCGCGGGACTGGGTGAGCGCCCCACAGAGCACCACGATCGGAATCGCTCCCGCCGCGAGGGCCTGGGTGGCCAGCCGTCGGGCCGAGGTGGCGATGGAGAGCAGCAGGGGGATCCCGAGGACGGTCAGCGCCGCCAGCGCGTTCCAGTAGTCAAGGGGCCAAGCAAGACGGTTGGTGTTCTCAGCCAGCGACCGCGCACTGGGAATGAACGTCGGCCACAGACGGGTGGCCACCGAAATCGCGGCGATGAGGACGATTGCCGCGGCCACCGCGACGATGGTGTGACGCATCGCCTGATTGCGCTCGCGATGGATGGCCACGCCCAGTACGAGGATTCCGAAGTAGCTCGTCACCAGGGCGAGGTCCTCGAAGCTGCGCCCGACGCTGATCGACCAGGTGATCCCGATGGCGTTCCACGCCGTGAAGGCACCGAAGGCACCCAGCAACCCAAGAGCCATGCGGCTGATCGCCGCCACCGGCAGCAGGCTCCACGCGCAGGCAACCACGACGACCCACCACACGGCGATCCCCGCCTGCCCGTAGGTGGAGAACGCATACCCGCCGCCGCTGAAGCCGAGGTAGAGAACGAGCGCGCCGGCCAGTACCCACGCGCTCACTACTGGGGGGTCGAGGAAACGGGACAGCCGCCCGGGCCGGACGGCTGTCTGTACGGCAACAGTCTCCATCGTGGATGGCTAGGAGGCTGCTCCGGGGCGTCGCAGGCGGGTGACTCCGAACAGCGTCGCAAGCACCAGGCTGGCGATGAGGATGATCGGAAGCAGGATCCCGATACCGCTGCCCGCATCCGAGCCGGCCAGGGTCTTGACCACCTGGCCCGCAGCCGAACTGCCGCGCGTCTTGGTCAGGGTCAGCGGGCTAGATGCCGGAGTTGCCGAACTGCTCGCCGTGCCGGCCGTCGTATGCACTGACTTGGCGTGCTTCTTGGGCGCGGAGGTCTTCGGCGCCAGCGACTGGGCCACTGCTGCGGCGGCCGCGCCCCCGCTCCCGGCACTGCTCATCGCTTTGAGGGTGGACTTCGGGATCGAGCTGCTGATTGAGCCAGACGACCCGCCTGAGCTGGATCCTGAGGTACCGCCGCCGCTCGATCCGCTGGAACCCCCACCGGGCAGCGTCGTGCGCACGCTGCTGCTGGGCGTGTTCCCCCCGGCGGTGGGGACATCCTCGGTGTACTGGCTGGCCGCCGACTGATTCGGCGGGACATACACCGGGGGCTTCTTCTTCGCGAGGGCCGAGGCCGGTGACAGCAGCAACAGGGCGAGCGCGATTATCAGGCCGAAGCGCTTCATCCGACAGATATACGCGACGCCGGTGACCAGCCTGACAGCGGTTGTGTTAACGCTCCGCTCCCCCAACGAATCCTCAATGGATGTCAGCTTCCTGTCCGATGCACCGTATAGTGGCGTGACAACACACTTTCTTAGTGTTCAAAACGTTTCACAGAACCGATCAGGAGGGTCTGTGCCTAAAAGAGCTATGTCGTTGATCGCTGCGGTGGTCGCCTTGGGGGGCTTCTCATTCGCGGTGTTCCTTCCGGCCGCATCGGCCCAGAAGTCAAACGGTGTCTACACCCAGTACTGCGAGTACACCCAGTACAGCCAGTACGGCGAGTACTGCGAGCCCGCGACCACCACAACGGTCAACAACGGCACCACCACGGTGATCACCTCACCCGGCTTCACCATCACCGGCCTGCCGGGTGCGCCGGGCTCCACGGTGACTCCTCCCGTGACCGGGACGCTCGTGGTCGGCAAGGGCGGCGTGGTCAGCATCAAGGTCGCCGATCTCAAGCCCGGTGAGTCCTTCAGCGCCAACGGCGTGGCCGTGAAGGTGCTGGCTTTCACGGCCAACGGCGTCGAGATGTCCTTCGGTGGCGTGGACGTGGACGTCCCCTCAACCGCTGCGGTGGCGATCTCGAAGGACGGGACCGTGACCGTGACGTACTTCATCGCCGGGGGCAAGCTCATTCCCGCGCTCCGGGAAACCGGGGCCGCTGCCTTCCGCCCGGTCGCCGCGGTGGGCCAGCAGGACGTGATCCTGCCGGGCTCTTTGAAGTCGAGCACGTTCTCCTACGTTCTTCCCAAGGGTGTCAGCTTCGGCGCGAAGACGACCTGGGCTGAGATCGGGAAGGACTTCACGGTCGAGGCGACCGGTACCAGTGCGCTGCGGGCGGCCAACACGGCGGCCAAGCTGTCCAAGGTGGCCCTGAAGGTCGCCGCGAACAAGGCGCGGAGCGCGGTGACGGTCAAGCTCGCAAAGCCCGAGCGCAGCTACATCATCAAGCTCAACGTCGCCAAGCTGGTCTACAGCGCGGCTGAGCAGAAGTACCTCACGAAGCACAAGGTCAAGACCCTGAGCCCCACGTTCGAGGTTGTCGCCACCAAGGGCAAGACGACGACCAAAGCCACCATCCCGTTCACCTATCCCGTCAGCTGACGAGATTCCACACCCTCTCGGTTCTGTGAGCACGGGCCGCGACTCTGAGTCGCGGCCCGTGCTGTTTCACCGGCGACTTGCCGTCTAGGACCTCCGTCCAGAAATCGTCAGATAGCTCGCCTTTGGGCCGGCTTCTTCCGCTGATGGAGGTGTGAAGCGAATCCTTTTCCTCGTCATCGTCTGCGTGGGCGGCGTGCTCACGTCGCTGACTTCCGTGGTCACCGCAGACGCTCGGTCGATCTCCGTCTGCTCGACCCCCGCCGCGGGCCATGCCCACTGTGATGCGACGCTGCTCGTCACGCGGCGGGGTCACCGCCTGGTGCGCCCGGCAGTCTCGTCGCTGCGCGGGGGCCGGCGTCGCGTGAGTCAGGTCGCTACCGCGGCTGACGCGCCCCGAACCGGCTCGCCCCAGTGGCTCCAGCAGGCCTATGACCTCACCGCGCTGTCGGCCAGCCGGGGGACAGGGGACACCATCGCGATCGTCGATCCCTACGACGATCCCGCCATCGCGTCCGACCTCGCGACGTTCCGCAGCACCTACGGCCTGCCGGCATGTGACATGGCGAGTGGCTGTCTGCGCGTGGTCAACGAGCAGGGTGCGAACGGCCCGCTGCCCGTAGCGGACCCAGGGTGGGAGACCGAAGAGACCATCGACATCGAGGCCGCCTCATCGGTGTGTCCCAACTGCAGCCTGCTTCTCGTCGAGGCCTCCAGCACCGGCTCGGCCGATCTGCTCACCGCTATGCAGACGGCGGCCAACCTCGGCGCGGACCAGATCTCCGACAGCTGGTCGATCACGGCCACGTCCTCTCCCTTCCCGACCGACCTGGTGACTGCGGCGGGCTCGAGCACCGAGGCTCCGGCGGTGTTCGCCGCCTCTGGAGACGAGGGAACCGACCCGCTTGGCGAGGCCGAGTTCCCCGCCGCCCTGCCCACCGTTACGGCGGTCGGGGGCACGGCGCTCACCACGACGAACAGTTCAAGCGATCCGCGGGGCTACTCCGAGTCCGCGTGGTCAGATACCGGGTCGGGCTGTGCGGTCAGTGAGCCGGCGCTCAGCTACCAGCCCTCGACGGGGTGTGCCGGTCGGGCCTACTCAGATGTCTCCGCCGACGCAGACCCGAACAGCGGTCTGAACATCTACGAGGCCTCCGAGGGGGGCTGGGCCATCTCCGGCGGCACCAGTCTCGCCACGCCGATCGTCGCGGCGTTCGACGCCATCACCGGCATCGACGCTCAGACCCCGGAATGGGCCTACGCCGACGCGGCCGCGCTGAATGACCCCACAGGCGGGTCCAACGGTGACTGCAGCGCCAACCTCCAGCCGCTGCTCTGTGCTGCCGGCGCCGGCTATGACGGCCCGACCGGCGCCGGCTCGGTGTCGGGTGCCGTGATCGCCGGCGCTCCCGGTGTCGCGGCGCCGATGTTCCGTCGCGCCGGTCACGGAAGTGATGTCGCGTCCATGACCGGAGGGTCAGTGGAGCTCGCAGGCGGCATCTACGCCAACCAGCAGGCGACCAGCTACGTCTGGCAGTACGGACCCACCAGCAGCTATGGACGCCAGACCCAGACTCAGACGCTTCCGGCCGGCGTGCAGCCGGCGGCGGTCAGCGCCCACCTGACCGGTCTGGCGTCGCACACCACCTACCACTACCGGCTGGTGGCGATGAACGCGAGCGGTACCGCTGACGGCTATGACATGACCTTAACGACCCCGTCCGCGCCCAAGTCTGAACAGCGCGTCAACCCCGCGGACAAGACCGCTCACGCGGCTCCGATCAAGCGGTCAAAGGTACCGTGGCGGAGGCTGGGCTGGCTCAAGCGTCTCGCCGCGAACGCCAGCGCGGTCCGGTAGCGACTCGAGTCCGGCACACGGACGCAGACTCGATCTACCTAAAAAAAGTTCTCTAAAAGGCCGCAAAATAACTGTTTGAAGTGGTGTCAGCGCGGCCTTCAGGACGACGTATAGGGAGCCGACAACAGTCGTACGTCGCCTAGATAAAAGCTTCCACAGAACCAATCAGGAGGGTCTGTGTACAGAAAGACAATGTCCCTCGCAGTGACCGTTGCCGCGCTTTGTGGCACATCACTCGCGCTCTTCCTTCCCTCAGCCTCGGCCGCGAAGCCGCAGGCCACCACAACCTGCCCGTACAACGAGTACACCCAGTACTCCGAGTACCAGCAGTACTGCGAGCCCTACACGTCGTCGAGCAACGGCACGACCCCGCCGACCCCGTCAAGCCAGACGATCTCGCCGACGGGCACCGCCAAGGCGGCCGGCGTCACGGTCAACACGACCTACCCGAACGCCTCGACGCTCGTGAACGTCAACCTGCCGGCTGGCACGGTGGCGCGCAAGTTCTACATGTACACGACGCTCGGCGTGTCGTTTGGCGTGAACCACAGCCCGGCCGTCCTGAAGAAGGACATCCTGGTCTACAACGGCAGCAAGAACGTCAAGTACACGATCACCAAGCTGTCGCGGCCCCACGGTCGTATCCATCTCACGCTGGCGGAGAATCTCGCGGCCCCGACGTTCAAGGTCAACAAGAACGTCTTCGAGTTCACCCCGCGCGAGCGTCGCATCGTCGAGAAGTACAAGATCAAGAAGACCCTCGTCACGGTGCAGGTCACCACGACCACCGGCAAGGTCTACAACGTTCAGTTCAGGGCCCTGTTCGGCGCCCTGGTCGTAGTCAAGTTCCACTAGAACCACTGCGATTGCGCTGAGAATCGGGCGGGCCGGGGGAGATCCCTGGCCCGCCCGAGTCGTTTCTGAGCTCCCCTGAGGCGGTCAGAGCGCGTAGCGTTCGGGGAGATGACCGGCGCAACTGGCCCCCACACCCAAGAAGTCTCCAACCTGCTCAAGGTGGCCGCGGCCGAGCATGTGCTGCTGCTGGCCCGCCTTCCGAACGACATCGCGCGCTCCCTGCCCGTCGATGCCCAGGGCATCCAGCACGCGATCGACCACCTCGCGGTGGCGGCCGGGTTCTCCGATGAGGACCGCCGGAACCTGGTCCGCCCCCACGCGGTCAATCCCGCGGTCCTGCATGCTCGGGTGTTCGGTGCCGAGGGCCTGTCGGATTCGACGGTGATCGGCGCCTTCGTAGAAGGCGCACGCGTCAGGGCCGACGCGCTGAGCGTCCTGGCAGACGAGGTAGGTGGTGAGCGGCTCGGCGTGCAGGTTCGGGGCTTGCTGGCCGACAACCCCCCGCCGGGGGAGAGTGACCCGGAACCGACGCTGTCGCTCGTTGACACCTACAAGGCGCAGGAGCAGGCGGCGCTACTCATTGCCGAGGCTTTAGACGCTCAGGACCAGTCCTGAAATCGTCGCGGGGTGCGGCTTACTCGAGCACTGCCGCGTACACCCGACCATGGCCCGCAGCGACGGACTCGGGGGCGTCGCGGTCCGCGCCGGCCAAGACGAATTGGCGTCCGCCTTGTGGCAACTCTGGCGCCAGGGTTTCAGACTCCACGATGACCGCGTCTGCGCGGCTCCGGAGAGCGCGAATCAGCCACGGGAATGGCCGAGGACGGGTCGTCAGCCGCTCGTGTTGGTTCCAGATGAGCCGCGTCCGCGTCAGACGGGATGCCACGGTTCCGTATGCGCCCGCGGTGGCGGAATTGACGTAAATGACGTCCGGGTTGATTTCCCGTAGCCGGCGAGAGATTCGCAGCGAGTACCACAGCAGCCTTGCCACACCGCCCGATCTGGCCCGGCGGTCAGTAGGTGTTGAGTTACTGATCTCTTTGCGCAGCGGCAGGACCTCAACGGAGATGCCGGACTCGTTCAGACGGCCCACCAGGGGCCCGTCTTCAGCCAGGAGCACGTGCACCTCTACATCCTGGGTCGCTCGAAGTAGACGCAGGAGGGTCACTTGATTCGGACCAAGGGCGGCCTGATGATCGAGGTAGACGATCCGTGGCCTGCGTTGAGTGAGGGCCGGTCGCACCAGCTCGCGCTGGATGGCCTGATGAACAACCGCGAGCTGCTCGAGGCTCCGTTCCTGGATCCACTCAGCGGTGTGGGTTCGCGACGGGATCTGTCCACCGATCGCTGCCAAGAGTCTGCGAGAGAGAGCTCTGGCGTCGCCGGGTTCGACCACGAGGTCATCTCCGAGTCCCGACACTGCTTCCGGAAGGCCCCCCACCCGCGTCACGAGTGACGGGGTGCCGGCAGCCGCAGCTTCGAGCACGATCAGCCCGAACCCTTCTAGAGCAAGCGTCGGAACGACGTTGAGATCTGCCGCGCGATAGAGGTCGGCAAGTTCTGCGTCCGTGATCCCTCCCAACATGGTCACGAAATCTGACAGAGACGCCTGGGCGATCTCCTGTTCGAGCTGCTCGCGAAGTTCTCCCACCCCGGGGATAAACAGATGAACGTGAGGGTTGTTGGACACCACCTCTTGCCATGCGTCGAGCAGCACCGTGTGTCCCATCCGTGGGGTGAGCCTGCGGACGCAGCAGACGACGAAGGTCCCGTCGTCAACACCAAGTCGTTGGCGCGCGCTCGCTCGATCGATGTCCGCGAACCGATTAGCGTCGACGCCCGGAGGAATCACGCGGACGTTCCACGGCGGGACTCGGTACTGCTCGCACAGGGTCTGCCGGAACGCGCTGGTCAGCGTAACGATGACGTCCGCCCGGGAGTAGACGGCTCTTTCGAGTCGGTTCCTCGCCCAAAAAGCGACCGCTGAGCGATTGCCAGCCACCACGTTCTCCGCGGCCCATGGACCCTGAAAGTGCACCATCCAGGGCATACGACGCAGGCGCGGAAGAAACCGCGGCACGAAGGCGTACAGAGCGAAATGTGAGTCGACCACATCGCTGTGTGCGGAGGTCGTGAAAGCCGCCGCTGCGTACTGCCAGAGCCGCTCCGGCATCGGCGCCCGGAGTCCAGAGACGGCGGTAACGCGATCATCGGGATCTACAGCGGGCCCAACCACCACTGCCCGGACGCTCGAAAGGCTGTCGAACAGGTCCCGAAAGTACCTGTTGAGGCCTCCAAGCCGGTCGGGAAACCACCCTTCTCCGAGCATGAGTACGTTGACAGCATCGTCTCGCCCTGGGCGGCCTGTCATCGCGGCGAGCGTACATGACAAGGTGGAGTGACAGGAAGTTCACAGCGTTGACGTGGCTAGCCTCCGCTCGAGATCGGATTCGGCTAGCCTCACCCGCCGTACACCCGAACCTCAGAGGAGGCCCACCTCATGCCCTGCGCACTCATCACAGGCGTCACAGGCCAAGATGGGCTTTACCTATCGGAGTTGCTCCTGGAGAAGGGCTATGAGGTGTATGGCCTGGTCCGAGGTCAGAACAATCCGAAGTTCGCCCTGGTCCAAGAAACGGTCCCAGACGTGAAGTTACTCGCCGGTGATCTGACCGATCTTTCGAGTCTGATCCGGGCGCTGGCCGTCGCGCAGCCGGACGAGGTGTACAACCTCGGCGCCATCTCGTTTGTCGCCTACTCGTGGGAGAACGCTCGCCTCACAAGCGAGGTCACCGGCATGGGCGTCCTCAATATGTTGGAGGCCACCAGGCTGTACGCCGGCGCCGACATCTCGAAGATCCGCTTCTACCAGGCGTCGAGCTCTGAGATGTTCGGCAAGGTGCAGCAGGTGCCCCAGAACGAAGGCACCTTGCTGTGGCCCCGATCTCCCTACGGTGTCGCGAAGGTCTTCGGGCACTACATGACGATCAATTACCGCGAGTCCTACGGAATGCACGCCTCAAGCGGCATCCTGTTCAACCATGAGAGCCCGCGCCGGGGGCCCGAGTTCGTGACGCGGAAGATCTCGGCGGCGGTCGCAAAGATCGCGGCCGGGACGCAGAACGAGCTCGCCCTCGGGAATCTCGACGCGAAGCGAGACTGGGGCTTCGCGGGCGATTACGTCGATGCGATGTGGAGGATGCTCCAGCAGCCCGCGGGCGACGACTACGTCATTTCGACGGGGGAGACACACTCGATTCGAGAGTTCCTCGATATCGCCTTCGGATGTGTCGGGATCGACGATTGGAGCTCGTACGTCAAACAGGATGCTCGCTTCTTCCGTCCGGCCGAGGTTGATCTGTTGATCGGGGATCCGACCAAGGCACGGGACACGCTTGATTGGCGGCCGCGGGTTGGCTTCCCGGAACTGGTCGAGATGATGGTGCAGAACGACGTCGCCGAGCAGCAACGGCTCAGCAGAAGCTAACTGTGAGCTTGTCCAGTTTGGACAACTTGAGCTGGCAGCATCCTTCCGGCTGACTAGAGATCCGGGACTTCATGGTCGCTAGGGTTAGACGGACCGCACAAGCGAGGTTTGGAGAAACCGATGGCCACGACAGTCGAGCGCCCCGCCGCTTCAGAAGAAGCGATGAGCCTCCAGGAGCAGGCCCGCCGCCATCTGTGGATGCACTTCACGCGTATGGGCGGCTACGACGACGCCCATGAGGTGCCGATCGTCGTCAAGGGTGAGGGCTGCTACGTCTGGGACGAGCACGGCAAGCGCTACCTCGACGGGCTCTCCAGTCTGTTCTGCGTGAACATCGGACACGGCCGCGCCGACATCGCCCAAGCCGGGGCAGACCAGGCCAAGGAACTTGGGTTCTTCACCAACTGGTCCTACGCGCACCCGCGCTCGATCGAGCTGGCCACCAAGATCGCCTCACTCGCCCCCGGGGACCTCAACCGTGTGTTTTTCACCAGCGGCGGATCAGAGGCCGTCGAGTCCGCGCTGAAGCTGGCACGCCAGTACCACAAGATGACCGGCAACCCGCTGAAGACGAAGTTCATCGCGCGGGAGGTCGCCTATCACGGGACCAGCCTCGGGGCCCTCTCGGCGACCGGCATCACCTCGCTGCGCACGCCTTTTGAGCCGTTGGCCCCCGGCGGCTACCACGTGCCCAACACGAACCTCTACCGCCTGCCCGAGGGCCACAACCCGGCTGAGCTGGCCGAGGCGATCGCGGCCAAGATCGAATTCGAGGGACCCGAAACCGTCGCGGCGGTGATCCTCGAGCCGGTCCAGAATGCCGGCGGCTGCTTCACGCCTCCGGAGGGGTACTGGCAGCGCGTCCGTGAGATCTGTGACCAGTACAACGTGCTGCTGATCTCCGACGAGGTCATCTGCTCCTGGGGCCGTCTTGGCGAGTGGTTCGGTGCCCAGCGCTTCGGCTACCAGCCCGACATGATTACCACGGCCAAGGGGATCACCTCCTCCTACGCCCCGATGGGCGCACTGATCGCCTCTGACAAGGTGGCCGAGCCCTTCATGTCGGGCACCAACTCGTTCATGCACGGCATCACCTTCGGCGGGCACCCGGTCTCCTCGGCGGTGGCGCTCGCCAACATCGCAGCCTTCGAGGACGAGAACATCCTCGACAACGTCCGCACCAACGAGCCCGTCTTCAAGGCGATGCTCCAGCGTCTGGCGGAGCTACCGATCGTCGGTGACGTGCGCGGAGCCGGATACTTCCACGCGATCGAGCTGGTCAAGGACAAGGAGACCAAGGAGTCGTTCTCCGACGATGAATCCGAGACGCTGCTGCGGGGGTTCCTGTCGGGCGAGCTGTTCAAGAACGGCCTGATCTGCCGCGCCGACGATCGCGGTGACCCGGTCATCCAGCTATCGCCGCCGCTCATCGCCGGGCCTGAGCAGTTCGCAGAGATCGAATCGATCCTGACGCCGATCCTCATCGAAGCTGGCGAGCGGATGCACCTCCACAGCCACTGAGTCAGACCTTCCTCAGGCTCAACCTCAGGTGCAGGGATGCGGACGGTCCGGGAACTGCTCTCGGACCTCGACCTCACGGTTCTGGCTGGTCACGACGGCCTTGACCAGCCAATCCGTTGGGTCCACATCTCAGAGCTGGCGGATCCAACGTCCTGGCTCTCAGGTGGAGAGGTGTTGCTCACGAGCGGCATGCAGCTGACCACCGCCGATCAACAGGCCGCCTACGTCAACCTGCTGGCGGATCATCAGCTCGCCGGGATCGGCTTTGCCACCGGGTTCGAGCACGCTCGCGTTCCCGAGGCGATGATTGCCGCGGCGACCGAGCGTGAGTTTCCGCTGTTCGAGGTCGCCTACGACCTGCCGTTCATCGCAATTACTGAAGCGGCCTTCAGTCGACTCGTCAACGAGCAGTACGCCTTGTTACGGCGGGCACTCCAGGCCCAGGAGCGCCTCGAGCGGATGGTGCTCGCTCAGCAGGGTCTCGCAGCGCTGGCCGCGGAATTGTCCTCGCTACTCAACGCTGCGGTGTACGTCTTCGATCGTCGCGGCGAACCGCTGGCGCAGCATGCTGGCCGCACCGGACTGGCTTCCGAAGCTCTGGCTGCTCTGTCTGGGGAAGTGTCAGCTCGAAGCCGCAAGCCCGAGACGCACTCTTTCCATCCGGCCTGTGCGGATCCGGGTCGTGTGCTGGCTCTCGCGGTCTCGGCCGAGGCCAACGGTGGCGGCCAGGCGCCGCCGGAGGCATGGGTGGTGGCCGTCAAGGATGCGGAGGCGTTGTCTGACTACGACCGTCTCGTGATGCGTCAGGCCGTCACCATCGTCGCGCTCGAGCTGCTGCGCGGCCGCGTTGCCGAGGACACCGAACGTCGCCTGGCTGGCGATGTCCTCGCCGCGGTGGTGGCGGGCGAGCTCAAAGGTCCTGAGCTCAGGCGGCGCCTGGCCCCATTCGGTCTGGGCGAGGAGGTCTCAGTGCTGGTGTCCAACGTCGAGCTGGCCGATGCACTGCGGCTCGAAGGGGAGCCGGCGCTCGTCGCGTCCTACAACGAGCTTGTCTGCGCCCTGATTCCCGGACGTGAAGATGCCGAGCTCTTCGAGCTTGCCGAACGCGTCGCCCACCGCGTCGCGACGGTGGTCGGCGCCGGGCGGGCTGGCACGGCCGAGCGGACCCGCGGGTCATTCCACGAGGCGCGGTTCGCCTATGAGACCGTCGCACTCGGGCTGGTCACCGAGTCGAGTGGAGCTGAGGCGCGCGCTGGCACCTACCGAGATCTCGGGTCCTATCAGCTGCTCCTGTCTCTGCAGGACGACACCGCGCTCGGCCTGTTCTGTGACTCAGTGCTCGGAGCCATTGAGCGGTCTGAAGGTCACTACGGCGGTGAGCTGATCCGCTCGCTGGAGGCCTTCATCGCAGAGAACGGGCAATGGGAGCGGGCCGCCAAGCGGCTCTACTGCCATCGCCATACCCTCCGCTACAGGATCAAACGGGTGGAGGAACTGACGGGGCGGGATCTCAGCTCAGCTCGAGATCGCATCGAATTCTGGCTCGCATTGCGAGGAAGGGAATTGGTGGCGAAATGAAGCTAGGAGTACCGACCGAGATCAAGACCGACGAGTACCGGGTGGCGCTGACCCCCGCCGGGGTACGAGAGCTGGTCGACGCAGGCCATGAGGTCCTCATCCAGTCCGGCGCTGGCCTGGGCTCCTCTCTGACCGACGCGGCCTACGTCGCTCAGGGCGCGAAGATCCTCCCCGCCGCCGCCGTATTTGCCGAGGCCGAGATGATCATTAAGGTCAAGGAGCCCCAGCCAGTTGAGGTCGAGATGCTCCAGCCCCACCACGTGCTCTTCACCTAATTGCACCTTGCCGCCGAGCCCGAGCCTCGTGAAGCCCGGGGCCCTCTGCATCGCCTATGAGACCGTCGAGGACGCGCGTGGTCGACTGCCGCTGCTAGCGCCAATGAGTGAGGTCGCCGACAAACTCGCCGCGCAGTCGGGTGCCTTCATCCTCGAGAAACCGCTCGGTGGGCGCGGGATCCTGATCGGCGGCGTGCCCGGGGTTCCGGCGGCCAAAGTGATGATCATCGGCGGTGGTGTGGTCGGCATGAACGCGGCCTTTATCGCGATCGGGATGGAGGCGTCGGTGTCGGTCTATGACCGCAGCATCGATCGACTCCGGGAACTCGATATTGCCTTCACGGTCGAGCCGACACGATCTTCGCCTCGACCCTGGCCATCGAGGAGGCTCTGCCCGACGCCGATCTGGTGATCGGCGCAGTTCTCGTCCGAGGCGCTAAGGCTCCACACGTGATCTCTCGTAAGCAGCTCGGTCTGATGAAGCCTTCGGCGGTGCTCGTCGACGTCTCGGTGGACCAAGGCGGCTGCTTCGAGACGACGCACCCGACGACGCATACCGATCCGACCTACGTGGTCGACGGAATCACCCACTACTGCATGGCCAATATGCCCGGCGCCGTTCCGATCACGTCGTTCTATGCACTGACCAACGCAACCATGCCGTATGTAATTGATCTGGCCAGCCATGGCGCGGCTGCCGCTCTTGCGAAGTCTCCAGGTCTGAGGCTCGGAGTTAACGTAGCTGGCGGCCAGGTCACTTACGGTCCGGTCGCGTCTGCCGCCGGTGTGCCGTTCGTGCCGGTGGATGAGGCGCTTGCTCTTCTCACCGCTACGTGACCCCCGGGTTATCCGGCCGACGGGAGCTGTTGCCGTCTGTCTGAAGGCACCTCTCTGGTGACGCCGGCCGACTGTCGCAGGAGGTTCCTGAACTAGCAGCTGCGAGTACCAGTTGCGGGCGGCTACTAGAGGCACCTGCTGACCCGTCCTGAGTCCCGCGGCAGTGCCTGAGTCTGGGCTCTTTTGGGTGGCCGGACGATATTGTCTCGACCTCCGACAGCCGCGGACCCGGAAACTGCGGCAACGCCTGAGGAATGTCCGACCGAAGCCACACAGGTGGAACAGTTTCGAGCGACATTTATGGTCTGCGCAAAGGTAGAAACCTACTACGCCGGCGGTCCAGCCCCACCTACTCAGAGTGACGCCACGTGTCACAAGCTCTCGTTCAGCCGACGCGTCGAGCCCTCAGGACGCCAACCCCATCCGAGTCGTCATGGTGGACCTGCTGGACCTCATATCCAGCACCTCGGAGCAGCTGAACGGCTAGTCGCCTAGCGTCGTTCTCAGGGCACATATAGGGGTGGTACTCGAGCATTACGAGAGAGGCCCCCAGCCGGGTAAAACGCGGGTCAAGCAGAATTGGCCATTCGCCACCCTCGATATCAATCTTCAGAAGGTCAACCCGGTCAAGATAAGAGAAGATGTCCACCGCCAAGACAGGCGTGCCTTCGTCGCTGATATGAGATGTTGACTCGAGTCCCGAGGCGAAGTTCAGCTCTCCGTCGCACGTCGACGCGCAAGCCTCTATCACTTTGCCCTCGATACCGTTAAGTTCGAGCATTCGGCGGTATTTCGTGGCGTTCGCCGGGTCCGGCTCAAAGGCCGTGAGTTCTGCCTCAGACCAGCGCAACTTTGTCAGTAGCGCAAACATGCCAATGTTTCCGCCTAAGTCAATAATTTTCTGGGGCGGTACAGACGCCCAGTCAGGTGGTAAGTCGTAGAACCCGTCGACGAAGAGCTCGCGAAAGATACTGAGATCTTCAGTGTGGTGGGTGACGTCCATGAGGTGACCGCTAACGCGATAGACAGCGCGTCGGCGACCTCGGAGCGCTTCTCGCACGAGAAAGCGACCCCGCTGCCCATCTATCGCATTCGCTGCCGATAACGACGCCCGCATTCGCTCGGACCTCCACTCTGCATATGACCGCCAGCCCATGTCGGCGAATATAAAGCCTCGAGGATCAGGCAGGTACGCATACCGCCAAGCGGTCGATGTTGAGAGGTTTCTCCTGAACAACGTGGAACGCTCGCTTGGACCAAGCAAACGCAGAACCGGTGCCTCGGCGGTGGAACCTAGGGCTGGTTATTCTGCTCCTGTGCGTGCTCTCATCATCAGCCACCCGTCCGTATTGACCGTTAATCAATTGCCCTACGTCGAACTGCTTCGCCGCGGATGGGACATTCGCCTCGTTGTTCCGGAGCGCTGGAAACACGAGTACTCGGAAGGGCCGTTTCCGCCTGAGGTGCACCCTGACCTCGAAGGAAGACTGATTCAACTGCCGGTGCTTTTTCCTGGGGCAGCCCAGCGACACATTTATCGGCGTCGGCTAGCCCAACTGGTTGATCAGTTCCGACCGGATGTCGCGTTTGTGGAACAGGAATATTTTTCGGCAGCCGCGGCGCAGTGGGCCCGGGTGTTACGGAAACGTCGCGTGCCGTTCGGCGTGCAGGCTGCGGAAAACCTCGATCGCCCTCTTCCGATTGCGGCTCGGATATTCAGGGCTTACACACTCCGCTCTGCTTCGTTTGTCGCCGCTAGGAGTCCAGCCGCTGGGCGCCTCGCTCGTCGACAGAGTCGAGCTGGAGCTATCTTTCTGATCCCTCACCACATTCCATCTTGGCCGCTTAACGGTGAGAAGACGCAACCCCGGGCTTACACTGTTGGCTACGCGGGGCGTCTCGTGGACGCTAAAGGCATCGATACGCTGATTGACGCGGCATCAGGGATGGTGGGCACAACCGTTCGGCTGTTCGGGGACGGATCTAGTAGGGCACAGATAGCGAGCCACGCTGCCCATCTTGGGGTTGACCTTCATATCGATAGTGATGTCCGCCACGAGGACATGCCGGGTGCCTACGCCCAGATGGATGTTCTCGTGCTTCCGTCTCGTACAACTCCTACGTGGGCTGAGCAATTCGGAAGGGTGCTGGTTGAGGCGCTCTGGTGTGGGGTGCCCGTAATCGGCTCGTCTTCCGGCGAGATCCCATGGGTAATTCAGACCACAGGCGGAGGTTTGGTGTTCCCGGAGGGGGACGCGGTGGCGCTGCGGGAGGCCCTTGATCGCTTCCGCTCGCCGTCCCGGCGGGCCGAGGTCTCAGAAAGAGGACGAGAAAATGCCAAGCGATGGTTTAGCGTCGAGGCGACCACGGACCGGCTAGAGACAGCCCTGCGCGCTGTAGGACCGTGGATTGACAATTGACTCGGAATAACTCGCCAGGCGTTCCCATTGCGACATGCTGGCCGGCGCTCCCGTTGCCTTGCACCTACATCATCCGTCGCGGCAAAGGCTCCCGGCTGTCAGGAGCGGCGATTCAGCAAACAGGTCTTTGTGAGAGCATACGGTCGGAATGAAGCGAATCAAAGACGCATTCATCTGGCGAATCTCTCGCAATGTGACGTTTGGGCGGCTTATTCGGGAGACTCAGAGACGGCATCCCCTCATATTCGGTGGTCCCGCGGACCTTGTGGTCGTCGGCCCTAACGTAGAGCTGAACGATGCGGTGTTAAACGTCGCCTCTGGACGCATCGTAATTGGAGAGGGCACATTCTTCGGCCATGGAGTGTCAGTCCTTACCGGGACGCACGACGTAAGTCAGTCTGGGCTGGCGCGTCAACGAGGCGTTCCGTCGAGTGGCAGGGATGTACGCATTGGCCGGGGAGTCTGGCTCGCCAGCAATGCGACTGTCCTAGGACCTTGCGACATTGGAGATGATGCGGTCGTTGCAGCCGGCGCGGTTGTGACCCGTGACGTCCCCGAGGGAGCCATTGTCGGAGGAGTGCCCGCTAAGATTATTGGTCATTCACTCACTCACGACTGACAGAGCCTAAGGACGCTAAATCCGGAGCGGTTTGCCTTGAGCCTTCCTGTGCTGCGAGACCCCTACCTGCAGCAAAGGTTCAGACAGTCAAAAGCGGCATGTATGGCTGCCGCCTGGACTCATCGTTACCTTCACCGGGTGGCGAGAGTGCGAGATACAAACGCGTGTCGCCTGAAAACCACAATTGTGTAACGACTTGCAGTGGACCAACAGCGGCGCTTTGCGGTAATTCGTTTGAATGCTAGGCACCTGACGTGACGATCGGTGGGGCTTCTTGAAAGTGAGTTGCGGATAATGGACGACGTCTGGGAGCCGAGGGTTCGGGCTCCGATGTTCGGCCAGTGGAAAATCCTATGGCCAAGCGGCGTCACTCAGGGTCCGGCAAGTCCGTGCCGATCGGCTTGCTAGTACGCCTTTGGCTACGGGCCCGCGTACGTCTAACCTGTGCGCTGTGATTCCAGGTCCGGTCCAGTTCCATCGGCTGAGCCATGCTCTTCTCCGCCGAGGTCATCCGATAATGGCGAAGAGTGTCCACGCGATCGCGTTCTTGATTTTTCATGCAGTCGTTCCCCCCGGGGTGATAGTGGGGCGGAACCTTCGTCTCGGGCATTTCGGTGTCGGAGTGGTCATCCATCCATCCACGATCATCGAGGATGACGTGTTCATCAATCCTCACGCAGTCTTGGCCGCTGACCTTCCGCACACTGACCCGCGCAGGCAGCGCATATGCGAGGGTGTGTCGATCGGAGCCGGTTCTGTCGTCCTTGGCCCAGTAACCGTTGGTGCGTTCGCTGAAGTCGGGGCGGGCGCAGTAGTTACACGCGATGTTCCCGCGCGGGCTGTTGTGACTGGAGTGCCTGCCAAAATAGTCCGCATGAAAACGAGCGACGAACGACGGCACTAACCCGGGGTGCTGAGCGACGATGCAGCACAATGTCGTTGGCAGGGTTGGTCGCCTGAACACCAGGCGAGACCTGCTAAGCACCCAGTTCTGGGCGCCCAGACGAGCGAACGGCGGGCAACGAGAGCGCCGTCGTAGCTAGCTGGCACTATGGGAACCGGCAACGTAGGTACGAGCACCGGCTCCTCCGAGCATCTTTGCGAATCGCCATCTTTGGTCCCGAGCGAATTGAGGTAGCGAGCGCTGTCCGGACGCCCAAATGTTCTTCTCACGTAATCTCTGAATGGCCCGCAGCCGTAGAACGGAGTCGATAGTTGTTGCCGTCGAGATCAAATGGGAATGGAGCTGCCGTGTCCACGAGCTTACATGCAGCTTGGGGCGGTAGCATGCGTTGCCCGGGCGCCGGAACCGCCGCATTTTGGACCCGATTTGAGTTTGGGTGAAGACGATGTCTGCCGTCACAAACACTTCTAGCGAGTTAAATCCAAGCCAATACTTTGCTCCCGTTTGGAGGCGCAAATGGATGATCTTGGTAATTATCGTGGTCGCTGCCGCTCTCGCTTACTTTCTTTCGAAGTCCGAGGCGAAGAAATTCACTGCCAGTACCGACCTATATATCCAAGTTGCCTACCCGACGGTCTCGGCCGCAACGGCGTCGGTCCTGACACCGCCGACGGCGGATCAGCTGGGTGACGTTGTCGAGCTAGTGACGTCATCAAGTATTCAAGCTGCAGTCGAGACGCAGATAGGGGAACCGCTTTCTGCTGCGGGCTCCGTCTCCGCCGCAGCCTTGACGTCCGCCGATTTTGTCGTCATCACCGCGACTAGTAAATCTCCAACCATGGCGGCGCGGCTCGCCAACACATTTGCCCGCGAGTTCCTGGCTGCTCGCCGTAATTCCTTTTCCCGCTCCGCTAAGCAGTCGCTCAGCGCGGCCAGGCAAACACTCCGGAGCCTCCCGACCGGCACAGGCAACCTGACTAACGTCGCTGAGCGTCAAAATGTTGTTTCCCAGATTCAACAATACGAACAGGCGCTCCTAGATCCGACGGCAGGCGCGTCGCAGACCAGTCCGGCGGCTGTTCCCAGAGAACCGGTCTCACCGACGCCGAAAAAAGACGCAATTTTCGGAGCTGCGATTGGCTTAGTCCTTGGCGCCGCACTCGCCTTTTTGCTCGAACTCCTAGATAGTCGACTGAACCGTTCGGACGATTTTGAAGCGGCATTCAGTTGGCCAGTCCTCACGATCTTGCCAAAGGTGCGCGATCCTGCTCCCGTAACACCGCAGCCAGCGCTGCCGAACGAATTTTTGGAACCGATGCGGATGCTCCGGTTTCAACTAACACTTAACCCGGGGGCCGGAGCCCCCCGCACAGTTGCAGTAACTAGCGGTGTCGCTAACGAGGGTAAGAGCACCGTGAGCCGAGACCTCGCGCTTGTGTATGCGGAGGCCGGCCAACGAGTGTTGCTCGTGGACGCTGACTTTCGCAAACAGACGATGCCGGCACTTTTTGGCGTTACTCCGCGGTCGGGGCTGGCTGAGGTGCTTGTCGGCGAGGAGGATCTTGCCGCGGCAGTTGTGCGCGTCGACCTTGGAGTTGTCGAGGGAAGCCTTGATCTGCTCGCAGGGGGGATGCACCTAGGTAGCGGGGTGAACCTTCTCGCATCTATGCGTATGCGCGATTTCGTGTCTCACGCGCAGGAGAGCTATGACATCGTACTTTTCGACACCGCTCCGCTGCTGTTGGTCGCGGACAGCGCACCGCTTTTGAGCCTTGTCGACAGCATTCTTGTCGTTGCGCGTGCGGGGGTCGTAACTAGACAGACCGCTCGACGTCTGTCTCAGTTGTTCGAGCGGGTTGGCGACGTCCGGGTTAGTGGGACAGTGGTCAACGGCTACGAACACGAGGGCCGAGATGGCTATGGCTATGGGTATGGCTATGGCTATCGTTCGGACGTGTTGAGCCCGGTAGCCCCTGTGTCTGCACGGAGCCCGGTTGAGTCGCCGCAGACACCGAGGACTGACAGCACGTCTGTGCTGCCCGCCCAGTCGGACGAAGCGTCCGCCTCAACGCAAGAAGACCACTAAATCGAGTAGGACCGAGTTAGACGAATGACCGGCCTATTGCTTCCGATCACACGGGCTCGGAGACGCGCGACGGACGAAGCACCGTGGGTCATCGCGGGATGTGTCGCCGTTGCGGCCCTCTCGGCGTATACGGCGGTTCATGGCTTCAGTTCAGTGCATGAGTTTGATCGTGTAGCCGTCCCCGTTCTCCTTTTGCCCGTGGTGCTGTGGCTGGTGGGATCAGAGCGATACGACAGGTCATTAGTGGCGCTGATGCTCTACCTGGGGCTTCTTGACGGGCCCGTCAAGCTCACCTCGGGATCCTCTGCTGGAACACTTGGAAGAGATGCCGTGCTGTACGCGATCGTCGTGGGTGCGGTTCTTCGGATGATTTTGAAGCGGCCATCTCTCGGCGTTCCGCCCATCGGTATCTGCGTGGCCCTCTGGATTGCTGTCTGCCTTATGCAGGTGGCCAACCCAGGTGGTGGTTCGACGTTTCATTCGATCGCGGCGCTGCGACCGCACCTTGAATTTGTGCCGTTGTTTGCTTTCGGCTACGTGCTTTTGAGAAGCAAAAAATGGCTCGTCAACTTCTGCGCCCTGCTTGTGTTCGTAGCGGCAGTCAACGGCGCGGTCAGCGTGATCCAGAGCGGTCTCTCGCCCCAACAACTTGCGGGTTGGGGCCCGGGATACGCCAATATCGAGCTTGGTAATGCGGTAACTGGCGTCGCACAGACCTTTGTTGCTAATGGTAAAGAGTTCGTGCGGCCCTTGGGCCTCGGCGGCGAGGTTGGGTTCGCCGGTCTTTTGTGTGCAGTGTCGATTCCGGCTGCATTAGTTCTTCTCCTGTCGGTCACGTCTGTGTCGCGCAGAGTTCTGGTTTTGCTGGCACTAGCTCCGATCGTCGCCGGTGTTGTCACGAGTCAATCGCGACTGGTCATCTTGATGTCGGTAGTGGGAGTCTTTGTATTTTTGGCGCTCACGATTAATTCTCGACAAGGCCTAGTCGCGCTGGTGCTAGTTCTTATTCTTGCCGGTGGTGGCACCTGGGCTGCGAGCCAATATTTCGCTTCGCACGCAAACCGCTTTAACGCTCACGCCAATAGTGAGAGTCTTCAGACACGCCAAGAGGCTCTTAACTTAACAGGCAAGTACATCAAGGAGTTCCCGCTTGGCGCTGGCCTTGGAAGCGTCGGGCCTGCAGCAGGCTCGAGCGTCGGTGGACTCTCACACTCGGGGCTTAACGGCGAGAACGAGTTTAACTTTTTGTTGATTGAGACGGGAATTCCTGGTCTCGTTGTAATCGTGCTCATTACGCTCATAACCCTCCGGTATGGAGTCAGCTTGAGAAAACAAAGCGACGCGCAGTTACATTATTTGCTTGCTTGCTTTACTGCAATCTATGTCGCCCTCATGGCGGCGTGGTTCGCGGGGGGAGTCACTTCTGACTCGCCCGGCGCTCCCCTCTTTTGGCTTATAACGGGTGTGGTGGCTTTTTGGTACCAAGAACAAAAGACGGACCGTGCGCGAGGTCCGCTTGCTGAAACCACAGCTCAATAGATGAAGATCGCGATGTTTCACAGCAACCTGCCTGAGCCTGGGAGAAAGCCAGGAGGGGTGGAGGTCGTTGTGCATCACCTCGGTAATGAGTTTCAAGCGCGAGGGCACGAGGTGACCATATTTACCTACGCTCTTGGGGTGCCGAACGACGCTACGTACGCGGTTCGTCGCTTAGGAGGGTTCTCTCTGTCAGAACGACGCATCCTGCGTCTTACGTTAGGGTCGGCGCTACTCAATACGCTTCCGGGCTCGGGCTTTGACGTAGTCAATCTTCACGGAGACGATTGGTTTTACTTCCGCCGGCCCGTGCCCACAGTGCGCACCTTTCATGGGTCAGCGCTGAGTGAGGCGCGGACTGCCACGAGTAAAAAGCGCAGAATCGAGCAAAGCGTTGTTTTCTTTGGTGAGCTCCTGGCTAGCCATCTCGCAACTGCGGCTTACTCCGATTGCGGCGGCATGCGTCCTGCGTATGGTCTCAGTGGTTATCTGCCTATGGGCGGGGGCATACGCCCGCGGAATCCTGAGGTTTCTGCCCGGCACAAGACCCCAGTCGTCTTGTTTGTTGGGTCGTGGGAGGGTCGAAAGCGCGGGCGCTTTCTTGCCAACCTTTTCAAGTCGTTCGTTCGGCCTCGCTTTGCAGATGCCGAGCTGTGGATGGTTGCCGATCATTGCGTTGAGGGAGAGGGGGTGAAGTGGATTAGATCGCCTGATGACGCTGCACTTTCGGCCCTCTATTCAGAAGCTTGGCTATTTTGCCTTCCCAGCACATACGAGGGATTTGGTCTTCCTTACGTTGAAGCCATGGCGCATGGCACGCCTGTGGTTGCGAGTCCGAATCCTGGTAGTCGGTACGTATCAGGCGGAGGTCGCTGGGCTGTGCTCTCGGATGACACGGAACTTGGGCCGGCGATCTGTGAACTGCTTCGTGATGCGACACGTAGGTCGGTGTTAGCCATGGAAGGACGGAGGCGGGCTGAGGGCTTCACGTGGGCCGCGGCCGCTGAAGCGCATCTCGAGGCCTTCGCACAGGCCGCCAACCGGTTCCATGGCAGCAGCTGAGCTCGGAACGCCCATTCCCTCTTGGCCTGTGACGGTATCGGTCGTCGTTCCGTCGTTCAGGCGTCTCGATTTCTTGAAACGGTGCGTGGACGGCTTGTTACTTCAAGTGGTTCGGCCAGACGAGATCGTTGTGATCGTGCAGCGCCGCGACAATGAGAGCTTGGAGTACGCGGAACGGCTTCCGCCTCCTGTGAGACTGGTCATCGTTGATCGCCCTGGACAGGTGGCGGCGCTGAACGCCGGATCAGCTGAGGCGACCGGCTCCATCATCGCGATCACAGATGACGACGCCGTACCAAGGCCGGACTGGGTCCAAAACATCTTGCGCCGCTTTGCAGAGACGCCGACGATCGGGGCAGTGGGGGGCAGAGACGTAGTACATAACCACGGTGGGGTCGATGGGGGGCAAACCAAGGTTGTGGGAAGAGTGCGATGGTGGGGCCGTCGAATAGGTCTGCATCATTACGAGTCGAGGCTTCAAGACGTTGACTTTCTTAAGGGTGTAAATATGAGCTTTCGGCGGGATTGCGCTCCGACGTTTGATCCCCTTCTGAAGGGTGTCGGTGCCCAGGTGTGTAACGACCTCGAAGTCAGTTGGGGCGTCCGGAAGAAAGGGTGGAGGGTCGTTTACGACCCAGCGGTCGTCGTGGATCACTACCCCGCTCCGCGACACGACGCTGACGGTCGGAACTCACGTTCCGTCGAGACTCACTGCGATGCGGCCCATAACGAACTCTATGCTCTTCTGCGGCATGCGAGCTGGTGGCAGAAAGCCGCGATTTTGGTCTACACGTTGTTTGTCGGCGATCGCGGCTCGCCTGGGCTTATCCTCGGACTGAGGAATCGCCGCAGCTTCTGGATAAGCTGGAGACTAACGAGAGCGCGTCTCGATGCTCTTCGCACACTTAGGCTCGCCACCTCGCGAGATCCGCGCTCGCTTGATGGCACAATTGGCAAGGCTGAATAGATTGCACCGCAGCCTATTTACCTTCGCGTGCCCAGTGAGCTTGATGCAAAGAGCGCGTGGATGACCTACCGTTCCGCATCAGTATCGCGGGCCACCGATAGTGCCGCCAACACCAGTCCTAAACTGACGATTTGCATCTGCACTCGGCGCCGCACTGAGGCGCTCGAACAGACCTTGGCTTCGCTCGTAGGGAGCGAGCAACAGATCGGCCAGGTCATCGTTTCTGATGATGGACCTGACCTCGAGTGCGCGCTGATTTGCCAGAACGCGGTGGTACCCGTGCAGTACACACTCGGTCCGAGACAGGGGCTAGGTGCGAACAGGAATCACGTTCTCACCCTGGTGACGTCGCGATATCTCATGTTTATCGACGATGACTGCTGGCTCGGCGACGGCAGCGTCCAAAAGTGTTTAGAGACCATGGTTCAGGCAGAAGCAGAGCATGGGGTAGGTCGGGTTATCGTCACCGGAGCTGAACACAAGAACGGGTCGCTGGTGGAGCCATCCGAACAGAGTTTTCTCGGTTTTCAAAACATGCCATACGAGCCTGACTCGAAGTTAAGGACCGTCGTGATAAATGCGACGGTGTTCCCAACCCATGCGGCTCGCAGGCTGTGGTTTGACTCGCGCCTCCGTTATGGATATGAAGAGTCGGATTTCACGACGCGCGCTGTGGCAGCCGGTATGACCATTGTCTACGCGCCGGGTGCGGTCAATCTTCATTTCCCGTCCGAGTTGGGACGCGAGGGCTACGATGCCGACGCAACTGTTTCGCGCCTTTATGCGACTGCCAAACGGTATGTCTTTACCGAGCGACGCGTCATGCGAGCGGTCATGTTTTTGGGGATCGCGCCACTTCACGCCGTCGGATCCGCCGTCAAGGCTGACGGCTTGTCTTCTGGTGTCAAGACGGCGCACCTTGTCGGACGGAGCTTCCGGCTGCTCTTGGAATATGCGTTCCTTAAACTACGAAGCGCAGGTCAGAGTCCTTCGTGACCTCCCGAAAGCTCTCGTTGCTCTGTGTCGCCAGGAACGAACCGTTCGGCCCGGCGAGCGCGGACGGTGCTCGTGTTGCAGGGCTGCTCGGCGCCTTGGCTCAGCGACACACTGTCGAACTTATGAGCATAGTCACGTCTCGTGAATCCCAAGCCGTAGCTGACTCTGAGTTGTACAAGGCGTTAGGTGGTCGGGTTTCATTCTACGTGGAGGGGGGCCGGCAGAGTTCTGCGATGCGCCGTGCCAGCCGAAGATGTCAGTCGATCTTGGAGCGAACGCCGCCAGAGGTTCTTTGTCATCTCACGCCAGAGGTGGTGCGGCGCTTACGCATGGAGGCTTCGTATTACGACGCAACTGTGTTCCTAGATAACGCGGCCTCCGTCCATTGGAAAGCCGCTTCTCAGGCTGGGTGTGTTGTCATAGACATCCACCAGGTTGCAGGCTGGGCCCGAAAGCATGCCAACCGAGATCCGATTTTCGGGCAGCCAATGCGACGGATGCGACAGGAGATAGACGCGACCCTCATGGTTAGTTTCGAGGGCCGGTCCTTCGCAAGTGCAGCCGGCCTGGTCGTGACCTCCGATGAGGAGCGGAACCGGCTGTCCGCTCTGTACGCACTAGATGCTGCGGTGGTGGCCTCGGCTGTGCCTATCCCGGCCGAGGTCTTCAGGTGGAAGGGAGGGCGGTCTGTGGGCTGGGTCGGCAACCTCAGTTACCCGCCGAACCGAGACGGACTGCTCAAGTTTGTTCGCTCTTCTTGGTCCGAGTTGGCCGCGGAGGGCTGCAAGCTTCTGATTGCTGGCCCGAACGCTGATCAAGAAGTCCAGGGTCTTGCCAGCGAGAGCATTGAAGTACTCGGATACGTCGAAGATCTGTCGGCCTTCATGAGTTCGCTCGACGTCGGTCTGGTCCCCTTATGGAGCGGTGCAGGGATGAAACTCAAGACGCTTGGGTTTCTGGCCGCGGGGGTTCCAGTAGTGTCAACCTCTCAGGGCCTTGAAGGTCTCGCTGCTGTCGACGGCGTTCATGCCCTCGAGCGGGAAGATCCTTCGGACATGGTAAATGCGGTCCGCGAGATTCTCGACAACCGAGAGTTGTCAGTCAAGTTGTCAGTCGGAGGTCGTGAATTGGCGGTTCGCGATCTGAGATGGGACACCGTTGGGCCACAGTTTGTTTCTGCTGTTGAAGAAGCTGTGGGCAGCTATCGGGAATCTAGCTGACTTCAAATCCTGGCATCCAGAAGGAAGTTGCAACGTTAATAACGACTCATCCGATATTCACCGGACATTCGGGAGGACGCTAGTTGCGAGTCCGTTGAGCGAGTTAGAATAAAGATGACCCTCCTCATAGAGGACAGGCGAGAACTGGCCGGATGTAGTCGTCAGGTGTAGTCTTACCTAGGGATTTACGGCATCAGCTGCGATGTCCGATTGATCCCGGGCGACGCGATCAGCAGGGGCTCAGTGCTTCCGCTACAAGCAAGTCTTAATTGACGCCGGACAGGCATTCATTCGACCCCTTACACGTAAGGCAGTCGGCGTTTGGATCCCATGACGCCAGGGCGTTCCACGAAGGCAGCTGTCTCGCTACGCTCCACGCAGTGAGCCCGTCATGATGACGCGTATGGTGCGCCGTCATAGGCAAGGGCAGCGAAAAGCTCTTCGTCTCGAGAGTGTGATGGGCCGTCTGCTCAGCATGAACATGCTGATCTATTTGTCTGCTTTTGTGACGTCGCCGATCCTCGCGCGGAGCTTGGGACCGGTCGGCCGCGGTGAGCTCGCCGCCATTGCTGCGATCATCGGGGTAGCTCCATGGATTGCTGAGCTGGGCCTTACGAATTACCTAACCGTCGAATCCGCTCGGGGTGAATTGCCCCAAGGCACGATCTTTGGTTCGGTGGTCCCGATTGCCGTTGCGATTTCCGCCTTGTTAGCTGCATGCGCAGTTCCGATTGCTCACCTAATAGGGCACGGCCGGCCGACAGTGGTGTTGTACGTGGAATTAGGCCTGTATCTGCTCCCAGTCTCGGTACTAAATGGCACTCTATACGGGGCGGCGATCGCGCAAGAACGGTGGACGGCGGTCATGGTGGCGCGGCTTCTGAGCACTGGCGGTTCCGCGATAGTGATTGTGCTGCTCGCGCTTCTCGGCAAGCTGACGGTCTCGTCAGTCGCCGTGACGTACATCTGTCTGGGCACTCTAGGAAATGTTCCCTTCCTCACTTCCACCTCGGGATCTTGGCCGTGGTCTTTCGATTTGTCAGTGGCGAGGCGTGCGATTGCCTTTGGTGTCAAGGCTTGGTTGACTACTGTTGCTGCCACCGGGAACCTCCAACTCGATCAAGTTCTTATGGCCGGCTTTGTGTCGTCGCGGCAGCTGGGTTGGTACGCGCTCGCAGCGACCATCGCGTCGGCCTCAAGTTCATTTGTGTCGGCTGCGTGCAGTGCAATTGTTCCCCGAGTTGCTGCGGGAGATCACGGCCTGGTGGGACGGGCGTCTCGGACCTCGACGCTGATCATTAGCGCCGGGGCGGGCGGTGCGGCAATCGTCAGCCCGTTCGTCGTCCCACTTGTCTTCGGCTCCCGATATGACCCCGCCATACCGATGTTGCTGATATTGCTTGCAGCGGTGGCGGTATACGCCCCGGGTCAGGTCCTCGGAACTGCTTTAGTTCTAGATGGCCATCCTTCGGGCGCGGTTCGCGCCCAGGTGGGCGGGTTGATCGTTACAGTTCCGGGACTGATTCTCGTACTACCGACTCTCGCCGGGATGGGGGCAGCGATCGTCACATTCGTGAGCTATCTTGCGGTCACGGTGATCACGGTCATTGAGTCGCGAAAGCGCTTCGATCTGAGCCCTCGGCAGATGCTTGTCGTCCAAAAAAGCGACGTACTTTGGGTACTGTCTCGCGTTTGGGCCTCGTTTCCCAAGACGGGTACAAAGGCGGCAGTTGGATCAGAGGTGTCGCTAGAGCCTGAGGGGCCGGAGTAGGCCCGATCTGAGCTCACAACGCATAGGCGGCGGGATGTCAGCTCGTTCTAGAATCTGTAGCCGGCACCGCCACCAGTGGCTTCAGGCACAGGTCCCCGCCTAGTGGATGTCGTATGAGACAAACGGTTGTTACGCAGAGCGGACCGTTAGGTGCTTGGCGCTTCGTTAGGGCGCTCGCTTGCCTCGCCAACTCGATTAGATCCCAGAACAATCCGGCCCAGCCACTCAACGTGTGGATTTGCGCTTGAAGCGCAGATAGAGGTTTATACAGTCAGAACGTATTGGCGGAAGAGATGGGCAAACCGCTGCGCCATAGCGTCAGTAGTGAACGCGTCCTGCACGCGAACTCGACCGGCTCGCCCGAGCTGGCGACGACGTCCTGGGTCATTAAGCAGCTCGCACATCTTCGATGCGAGTTCATTGGGCTCGACCGACGAGCAGAGCAGCCCGGTGACGCCATCTTCAATGATGTCGCGCGGTCCACCGGCATCAATCGCTATGACGGCGCATTCAGAGGCCATTGCCTCAATCACGACGAGACCAAAAGGCTCGGGGCTGGAGGCGTTGACAGCCACGTCTGATGCCGAGAACCAGCGACTCGCTTGCTCGGTATGTCCGGTGAACACAACTTGATCCTGGATCTGAAGCGAGTGGGCTAGCGCGCGAAGGTCATCGGGGTAGGAGCCTTCCCAACCCAAAATCGCGCCACCTACGACCGCGAAGTAGCACTCAGGATGCTGGTCCAGTACCTTAGCCGCGGCCTGCAGAAATTCCCGCTGTCCCTTCCACTCCTGAAGGCGACCAACGATCGAGATCAGTGGAGCGTCAGGGGGCACGCCCCACTCGGTTCTCAGCGCAAGGTCCGATGTTCCTCTGTATTTGTTGACATCTATCCCCGGATGAGCAAGGTGTACGGGTATGCGCGGGGTGACCGCCTGTTGAGCTGCAGCCGCTTCCGATGACAGTGCAACGATTCCGACCGCCGGGAGTCGGGCTGCAATTCGGTCTAACCAGTGAGGAGTCAGGCTTGGAAAGCCCATCTGACACCACATCGCTGGCACCCCATTCAGGCGTGCGGGCAGAGCGCCGAGAACATGTGCCCATGTCAGGTTTGAGTAGACAAGGTCAAACCGACCAGACTTAAGAAGACCGTTGATGTAGTGGGAGGTCCGGAGTATGCGGTGCGGCTGTCGGAGCCGGCCTGCTTCATATACGGCGACGTTAACATTCTCGTCGCGCAGCTTTTCTACCAGTGGTCCGTGCTGCAGACATAGTACGAGAGGATGAATGTCGAAGCGCGGCAGCTGAGCGGAAACGCCGAGCAGGATGGCCTCGGCTCCGCCCAGTCGAGCTGAGGGCTCGAGCATTAGTACTCGGAGAGGCCCGGCTGAATGGGGCGTCGTTTTGAGCGATTCAGCTGGCACAGACCTGACGGTCACCTTTGGGCTCGGCCTTCAGCAGACAGGTACACACGCGGCATTGTGACATCGCAATCTGGCTTCTTACACACCCGATCTGTCGCGCTGGCACTTCTCTTCTTGCGCCCTGCTGGCTCGGGATTGGGCTCCGGAAACTCATCAGCCAACCGGCTGCGCGTTCGTCGGAACGGAGCTTTGATTCGTCGACCACGGAATTTGCGTGTCAAGCCGTCGTCTTAGCAGAAGGTTCTCGGTCGTGCAAAGGGCGCCATCGTCGCCGGTAGCGTCCCAAAGCGATTTACTGTTATACGAAACTACTGGTCACGGTTCGCTCGGAGCTCTGCGGGATACCTGCCGTAGTACTTTCCGCCCTGAATGAGAACGCCGCCGGCCAGCGGGGCCGCCGAGATCCAATTGGTGGGAAGCCCTGACATCAAGCTTGTTCACGACTACCTCAACCAGCGCGGCGGAGCCGAGCGCGTCGTGCTCGACCTGGCCGACCTGTGGCCGCATGCTCCGATCTACACGTCACTGTTTCGCCCCGAGTCCACCCACGCGGAGTTCACCGGACGGGACATCCGCACGACGTTCCTCGACCGCCTGCCAGTCGACGAGGGATTCCGCAACCTGCTGCCGCTGTATCCGGCGGCGTTCCGGTCGATGGGTGAGCTCGACGCCGACGTGGTCATCGCGAGCTCGAGCGGCTGGGGGCACCTCGCGCGCACGACACCCCGGACTCTGCATGTCGTCTACTGCCACACCCCGGCGCGCTGGCTCTACGGCGGGCTGCACCTCAGCAGTGACGCCGACTCGCTGCGCGAACGTGCCCTGGCCTCGATCGGGCCGGCGCTGCGGCGCATCGACCTCAAGGCGGCGCGACGGGCTGACGTGTACATCGCCAACAGCGAGGTCGTCCGCGCGCGCATCCGCGCGACCTACGGGATCGACTCGACGGTGATCTATCCGCCCATCGACGTGCACCGCTTCACGCCCAGGCCGCGGGGGGAGCGCCTCCTCGTCATCAGCCGCCTGTTGCCCTACAAGCGCGTCGACCTGGTCATCAAGACCGCGGACAAGCTCGGGTTGGGTCTCGACATCGTCGGGTCGGGCCCCCAGCTGGCCGAACTCCAGGCCATGGCCGGGCCCAACGTGACGTTCCACGGTGGGCTCGGCGACGAGGGGCTCACCGAGCTCATCGAGAACTGCCGCGCGGTGTGTGTCATGGGGGAGGAGGACTTCGGCATGGTGGCGGTCGAGGCTCAGGCCGCCGGCAAGCCGGTCGTCGCGCTGGGCCGCGGCGGATCGCTCGAGTCGGTCGTCGAGGGATGGTCGGGGGCGTTCTTCACCGAGAACTCGGTGGACGCCGTCGCGGCCGCGATCCGCGCGACCGAGGCGATCGAGACGTCACCGGAGGCGATCGCCGAACGCGTGCGCGAGAAGTTCTCCAAGGAGGCCTTCGCGGCGAAGCTCTCGACGCTGCTCAGCGAGCGCCTGGAGCTCAAACAGCGCTCAGCCCCCGCCGCTTGAGCAACGGCTCGATCGGCGCGGGACGCCCCCGCCACTCGAGGTAGGCCGATAGCGGCTCACGCGTGCCGCCAAAGCCGATCACGTTGGCGCGGTAGGCCTCGCCGTTCTCCCGCGTGAGCCCACCCTGGGCTTCGAACCACTCACTGGTGTCGGCGTCGAGGACCTCGGCCCAGATGTAGGCGTAGTAGGAGGCGGCATATCCGCCGGCGAAGATGTGGGCGAAGTAGGGGGTGATGTAGCGCGGGGGGACCGCCGGGTTGTCTAGGCCCACCTCGGCCAATGCCGCGGCCTCAAAGGCCGCGATCTCATCCACGCTGGTGGGGACCTGCTCGGGGGTGAGGGAGTGCCAGGCGAGGTCGATCAGCGCGGCGGACAGGTACTCGCTGGTCTTGTAGCCCGCGTTGAAGGTCTCCGCTGCCCGCAGGCGGTCGACGAGGTCGGCGGGGATCGTCTCACCGGTCAGGTGGTGGATGGCGAAGTTCGACAGCGTCTCGGGCCACAGCAGCCACATCTCGTTCACCTGGGAGGGGAACTCGACCCAGTCGGTGAACACGTTGGTGCCCGACAGCTCCGGGTAGCGCGAGCGTCCCAGCAGGCCGTGCAGGGCGTGGCCGAACTCGTGGAACAACGTGGTCGTCTCCTCGAAGCTCAACAGCGTCGGCTCCCCCTCGGCGGGCTTGGCCACGTTGAGGTTGTTGACCACCACCGCGGTCACGGTCCCGGTGAGGCTGGCCGCGTTGACCAGGGAGTTCATCCACGCCCCGCCGCCCTTGGACTCGCGCGTATAGAGGTCCAGCAGGTAGAGGCCGACCGGTGAGCCGTTGGCCTCGGAGACCTCGAAGACGCGGACGTCGGGGTGATAGCCGTGCAGGTCCGGACGCTCGGTGAAGCTGAGTCCGAACAGCCGGGTGGCGCTGAAGAACACGCCGTCGTGGAGCACCCGCTCGGCCTCGAAGTAGGGCCGCAGGGCCGCCAGGTCGATGTCGTACTCGGCCGCGCGCACCCGCTCGGCGTAGAAGGGCCAGTCCGCGGCGCTGATCGGCGCGCCCGCCTCCGCCTCGAGCTTGGCCTGCTCGAGCCTGGCGTTCTTCGCCGCCGGCTCGGCCAGGCGGGTGAGCAGCGCCCGGACCGCCTCGGGCGTCTTGGCGACGCTGTCGGCAGTCACCACGGCGGCGTGGTTGGGGAAGCCGAGCAACTGGGCGCGCTGCGCGCGCAGCTTGACCAGCTCCAGCGCGATCGCGCGCGTGTCGTGCTCGTTCCCGCGTGACCCGCGGGCGCGCTGGGCGGCCGACAGCCGTGCGCGCATCTCCGGGTCGGTGAGCGACTTGAGGTAGGGGTGGGGAGTGGGGAGGACCAGGCTGAGCAGGTAGCTGTCGCTGTGGCCGCGCTCGGCGGCGGCCTGCTGGGCGGCGGAGAGCTCCCCGGCGGTGAGCCCGTCGAGCTCGCCGGCGTCCTTCACGATCACCGCGGAGTCGTTGGTGTCGGCCTGGAGCTTGATCCGGAAGTCGGTCTGGAGCTCGGAGATGCGCGAGTTGATCGTCTCCAGGCGCTGCTTGGCGTCCGCGTCGAGTCCGGCCCCGGCGAGCTTGAACGAGGTCAGGTAACGCTCGAGCAGGTAGGCGGACTCGGGGTCGAGGTCCTGGCCGCTGCGCTGCACCGCCTCGAGGCGGGCATACAGCGCCGAGTCGAGCAGGATCGCGTCGTTGTGGGCAGCCAGCTTGGGGGACAGCTCGGTGTCGATGGCGTCGAGCTCGTCGCTGGCGTCGGCGGAGGACAGGTTCGAGAAGATGCGCATCGCCCGGCTCAGGCGCACCCCGCTCAGCTCCAGCGCCACCAAGGTGTTCTCGAAGCTCGGCGCGGCCGGATCAGCGGTGATGGCGCTGATTGCCTCGCGCTGCTGGGCCATCGCCTGCTCGATCGCCGGGAGGTAGTCCGCGATCGCGATGTCGGCGAACCGAGGTAGCTGATAGGGCAGATCGCTGGCGTCGAGCAGCGGGTGTGAGGTGTCAGAAGTCGGTCGGTCCATGGCCGGAACATAGTGCGTCAGATACTGCGCGGCGTGAAGGCCGTCCTCGCGCTCTCCAGCTTCCGGCGGCTGCTGCTGGCCTACGCGCTGAACCAGCTGGCCTGGTCGGTGGGGAACCTGGCGTTGTCCCTCGCCGTCTACCGGCGGACAGGGAGCGCGCTGGCCTCCACCGCGTTCTTCCTCGCCTCCCAGTTCATCCCCGCCTTCATCGCCCCCAGCTCGGTCGCCCGGGTCCACGGGATCGACGCGCGCCGGGTGCTGGCCGCGCTGTTCGGACTCCAGGCCGTGGCCTTCCTCGTGCTCGGCGTCGCGCCGGCGTTGTTCGCCCTCGTCCCGATCCTCGCCCTGGTGCTGGTGGCCGGCAGCCTCAGCCTGGCCTCGAGCCCGATCATGCGCACCATGTCGGCGCGCGTGACCACCCCGGTCGGGCTGCTGCGGGAGGGGAACGCGGTGCTCAACGCGGCGTTCGCCCTCAGCATCCTGCTCGGTCCCATCATCGGCGGCGCGCTGGTCATCACGCTGGGCACCCGGGTGGCGGTCCTGGTGGTCGGCGCCATCCTCGGGGCGATCGGGCTGATCTATGTGGGGACACCGGGTGTGTCGGGGGAGATGCCCGAATCTGCCGGGCCCCGCCTCGGGGTGCGCGCCGCGATCGGCCGGGTCCGCCAGGACGTCCTCGTCCGTCGCATGCTCCTGGTCCAGGCGGTCGCGCTGGTGTTCTTCTCCGCGTCGGTCCCCGTCGAGGTCGTCCTGGCCGAGCACGCCCTGCACGCCGGGGCGGCGGGCTACGGCGCGCTGCTGTCGGCCTGGGGGTCAGGGGCGGTGCTGGGGAGCGCCGCCTACGTCCGCTGGCGCGCCCTGCCGGGCTGGCTGTTGATCGCCCTGGGCTGTGGGTTGATCGGCGTGGGATTCGTGCTCATGGCCGTCGCCCCAACGATCGTGCTGGCGATCATCGGCGCGGTGGTGGGCGGGGTGGGGAACGGCATCGAGGCCGTCGCTGAGCGCACCGCGCTGCAGGAGCGCGTCGAACCCGAGTGGATGGCGCTCACCATGAGCCTCAACGACTCGATGTTCCAGGCCCTGCCCGGGCTGGGCTATCTCCTCGGCGGGGTGCTCGCGGCGCTGGCCGGTCCGCGGCTGGCCTTCCTCGTGGCGGGCATCGGTGCGGTGGCCGTCGGGGCGCTGGCGCCGCTCATGTTGCGGACTGCGCATGAGCATTCGGCGCCGGCTGTGGTGCACGCGCCGACGCTTCCTCGGCTGCCCGAGCAAGCGGGCGTAGCGGAGGACTGATCGGCGCCGCCGTGCGTGCGGCGGGTGCGGACTTGCGCATCCATTCGCCGAACGCGTCGGGGGGCAGCGGCTTGCTGACGTGGTAGCCCTGGACGAAGTCGCACCCCAGGCTCGAGAGCTGCATGAGGGTGGCGGCATCCTCGACGCCCTCGGCGACGACGTGCAGTCCCAGGTCGTGGCCGAGGTTGATGGTCGAGCGCACGATGATCAGGTCACTTTCGCTCGTGAGCATGGGTGAGATGAAGGAGCGATCGATCTTCAGCTCGTCGATCGGCAGGTCCTTGAGGTAGCCGAGGGAGGAGAAGCCGGTCCCGAAGTCGTCGACCGACAGGCGGACGCCGAGCGCGTTGAGCTTGGCGATCGTGGTCATGACGAGGGCCGGGTCGGCCATGATCATGCTCTCGGTGATCTCCAGCTTCAGGCCCGAGGGATCGAGTCCGTACTTGGCCAGCAGTGCGGCGATGTCGTCGGGCAGGCTCGGGTTGTGGAGGTTGCGCACCGACAGGTTCACCGATACGAACAGGGCGCGGCCGTCACGGTGCCACTGCGCGCACTGCTCGATCGAGCGCTCGAGCACCACCAGGGTCAACGGGTGGATGATCGGGGTCTGCTCGACGGACTCGATGAACGCCCCCGGCGCCAGCAGTCCGTGCTCGGGGTGCTCCCAGCGCACGAGACCCTCGGCCCCCTGGAGGGAGAAGTCATCGGCGGAGATGATCGGCTGGTAGTGGACGACGAGCTCGCCGGCGCTCAGGGCGCGCGTCAGGTCACCCATCAGGCTGAGGCGCCGTATGGAGTGGTGGTCGAGCTCGGCGGCGTAGAGCTCGCAGCCGCTCTGGGCATCCTTGGCCGCGTACATGGCGACGTCGGCCCGACGCATCAGCTCGTTCATATCGCCACCGTCCCCGGGGAACCGCGCGATGCCGATGCTGGCCCCGACGCTGACGGCCATCTCGTCGATCTCACACGGCTCACGCACGCACTCGGCCAACTGCTCGGCCCGGGCGAGGACGACCTCGGGATCGGCGACGGCGTCGGTCCCCAGCACGACGAACTCGTCACCGCCGAGGCGCGCGACGACGCCACCGGAGCCGACACAGGCCTCCAGGCGACGGGCGATCTCCCGCAGCAGCTCGTCCCCGTAGCGGTGGCCCAGGGTGTCGTTGATCTCCTTGAAGCGGTCCAGATCGATGAGGCTGAGCGAGAACGCGGTGCCGGGGCCCGCGGCGGCGATCGCCTCGTTGACCCGGTCGGTGAACGCCTCGCGGTTGGCCAGTCCGGTCAGGCCGTCGGTCGTGGCCATACGGTGCAGTTCGACCGCACGTGACTTGGACTGCAGGAGCTCTCCCACCAGGCTCTGGTAGATGAGGAAGATGAGGCCGAGCAGGGCCAACCCGAAGACGCCGGTCTTCACCGAGATCCACACCGCGGCGACGGTCAGCAGGCTGGCGAGCAGCTCCGCGGCCACCATCGGTGCCAGGGTCTCGCGGGCCATCTGGGCCAGGGAGGAGCGCTGGAGCCAGCAGCGGTAGCCGGCGATGCCGAGGAAGTTGACCGCCAGGGCGCAGATGAAGGCCGGAACCACCGCGAGGTAGAAGCCGGGATCGGAGCGCTGGAGGTGCAGGCCGGCGACCAGGCCGTGGAAGATCAGTCCGCCGATGAGGGGGAACCAGACGAAGGTGACGAGGTTGTTGCGGAAGTAGTGGGTGGAGGAGCGCAGACGCAGCTGCAGCACGCACACGGTCAGCGCGCCCAGACCGGCCGCCGGGCGGGGCCGAGCAGGATCGCGGCGAGCATCAGGCCCAGCGGCGTGCCCTGCACCTCGACGCGGCTGTCGGTGACCGTGTAGGCCAGGCCGCTGAGGATCGTGAAGGCGGCGATGACCACCAGCCAGCCGAGGCTCCAGGTGGCCACCGGTCGTGCCACCACGATCACCGCGGCGGCCAGCCCAAGCATGAGGGCGTGGAAGAGGGCGCCACCGTAGCCCGGTACCCGGGGCTGTGTCCTACTGACTGACATCGCAGAGGCTATCGGTATCCCGGGGGCTTCCCTGGAACCTTGCGAACACAAGTCGAACCTTTGTCGAGACGGGGTCGATCTTCTGACCGGGCCCGGGGCCGGCTCAAGTTTGGGTGCGGGGAAGCCGACCTTAAGGACCGAGGGGATCCCGTTCGGGACCCCCTCGGATGTGATTAGCCTCTGTCGATCCAGCCCATGAGGGCCTCCTTCCACGTGGCTATCTGTGCGATGGCACAACGCTTGCGCGTTGGACGCGGACGGATGACAAGGCCGCGCTCCGTCCACCTGGTACGTGGGCGGAGCGCACATCCCTCGACACTCGAACGCGCCCTGTTAGGAAACCAGTCCCGTCAAGTCAGGCGGGGGCGGAATCTTGCGGGCGGAGCCCGGGGGGCTCAGCGGGCGGTGATGCCGGGTGACAGTGGCACCAGACCGGCCGAGCGGGCTGCGTCGGCGAGTTCAACGTCGTAGGTGGCGATCTCCTCAGCCCCCACCCTGAGGGCGACGGCGAGGTGAATCGCATCAGCGGAGCGCAACGGGGCGTGCGTCCCGGCGGCCAGCAGATCCCCCCGGGTCAGCTCGATGAGGTTGACCGCCTCCAGCACGGCGCCGACGGCGACCGCGTCGACGGACTCGGGATGGCGACCGGCGGCGCAGTGCATCTCGGCGTGCAATAGCCAGGAGGCGACCAGGCGGCGCTCAGCGACCGCAGTAAGCGCGTCGACCAGGGCAGCGGACTCGGGTTCCTCCAGCACCAGCTTCATGGCCGCCGAGGTGTCGAGGTATGTCAGGCTCACCAGCGGCCGCGGGTATCGGCCACGATCGCCTGAGCGGGCTGGGTCGGCACCCGTCGCGGGATCGACGACAGACTCGAGATGGGCTGGCGCGCCTCGCGAACCTGCCCGCGTGAGACAAGGTCGCTGAACGCGTCGGGGGCCGGCGGCACGATGAGCGCGGCGACCTGACCATGGTTGGTGACCTGGACCGTTCCCCCGTCGGCGACCTCACGCAGGATGTCGCCGCTCTGATTGCGCATCTCGCGATGGGTGACCGTCCTCATGTCGCACACCGTAGCGCGGTCGGGAGCGGCTCAGATACTCCCTGTCGGGGCCTCGTGAAGGGCCCTGCTAATCTCGGCAGCCGCATGCCGACCACCAATCAGCTCGTGAACAAGGGCCGCACCAAGCCCGCCAAGAAACTTGCCACGCCCGGCCTGAAGTCCGGCAAGGGCCGCAAGAAGAAGGTCGCCGCGCCTCAGCGTCGCGGCGTCTGCACTCGTGTCTACACGACCACGCCCAAGAAGCCAAACTCGGCTCTGCGCAAGGTCGCCCGTGTGCGTCTGACCAACGGCATGGAGGTCGGCGCCTACATCCCGGGTGAGGGCCACAACCTGCAAGAGCACTCCGTCGTGCTCGTGCGTGGTGGTCGCGTCAAGGACCTCCCGGGTTTCCGTTACAAGGTGATCCGCGGAACGCTCGACGCCGCCGGCGTGTCGGACCGCAAGAAGGCCCGCAGCCAGTACGGCGTCAAGGCCAAGTAACCCCCTGGAGACTCTTTAGATGCCCCGTCGCGCAGCCGCCACCATCCGGCCCATTGAGCCGGACGCCGTTCACCGCAACCGCCTGGTGACCCAAATCACCAACAAGGTGATGCTGGACGGCAAGAAGTCCACCGCCGAGCGGATCGTCTATGACGCGCTCGCGATTCTCGGTGAGCGCACCGGTCAGGACCCGCTCGAGGTGCTGGAGGCCGGCGTCAAGGCGCTGACCCCGGTGCTCGAGGTCAAGTCCCGCCGTGTCGGTGGCGCCACCTATCAGGTCCCCGTCGAGGTCGCGCCGCGGCGTGCCCGCACCCTGGCCGTCCGCTGGCTCGTCACCTACGCCCGCGGGCGTCGTGAGAAGACCATGGCCCAGCGCCTGGCCAACGAGCTGCTCGATGCCCAGCAGCAGCAGGGCAACGCGTTCAAGCGCAAGGACGACGTGTACCGCATGGCGCAGGCCAACAAGGCCTTCGCCCACTACCGCTGGTAGCGCCGGCTTTGGGAGCTGCGCCGCGCGCAGCAGGAAGGCACCGACTTGCCTCAGCAATCCATCGGGACGCTGCTCGCCGCTCATCGCGACGATGTGCTCGAGGCGTGGGTGCAGGCCCAGCTCGGCGCATCCACCCGTCGCGCTGACCTGATCAGCGAGGACGAGCTGCGTGGAGAGTCCCGCCGCCTGCTCGAGACGCTGATCGCCGCCTGGACGGCGGATCCGAGCGGGGACATCCACGGTGCGGCCTGGACCGCGCTGGGGGACCAGCTCGACGAGCTCTCGCGCTCGCGCGTCGCCGACGGCTTCTCTCCCAGTGAGACCGCCACCTTCGTGTTCTCGATCAAGCAGCCGCTGTTCAGCGTGCTGCGCGAGACGCTGTCGGGTGACGACCTGGCCAGCGCGTTGTGGAACGCCTCGACGGTGATCGACGGGCTGGGACTGATGACCACCGAGTCCCATCTGCGCAGCCACGAGGAGGTCATCCACCGCCAGCAGGAGGAGCTGCTCGAGCTCTCCACGCCGGTGATCAAGCTGTGGGACGGCGCGGTGGCGGTTCCGCTGATCGGCACCCTCGACAGCGCACGCACCCAGGTGGTGATGGAGAACCTGCTCGAGCGGATCGTCGAGACCGACGCCCAGATCGCCATCATCGACATCACCGGTGTCCCGACCATCGACACGCTGGTGGCCCAGCACCTGCTCAAGACGGTCGCCGCCGCCCGGCTGATGGGGGCGGACTGCATCATCAGCGGCATCCGGCCCCAGATCGCCCAGACCATCGTGCAGCTCGGCCTCGACCTCAGCGAGGTCACCACCAAGGCGACCCTGGCCGACGCCTTTGTCGTCGCCCTGGCCCGGCTGGGCCAGCGGGTCATCAGCGACCGCTCGCTCGACGTCTAGACACCGTGGCGGGGACGTCGGGACCGATCCCGATTCTCAAGTTGGGCCGGCTGCTGCTCGTCAGCATCCAGGTCGAGCTGACCGACGTGGTCGCCCTCGCCCTCCAGGACGACCTCACCCATAGGATCGTCGACACCGGCGCCAACGGCGTCCTCATCGACATCTCCGCCCTGGAGCTCGTCGACTCCTTCATCGGCCGGATGCTCGTCGACACCGCCGCCGCCTCATCCCTGCTGGATGCCCGCACGGTCGTAGTCGGCATGCGCCCGGCGGTGGCGATCACCCTCGTCGAGCTCGGCCTCGACCTCGAGGGCGTGGCCACCGCCCTCACCGTGGAGCGGGGGATGGCACTGCTGAACCGTGGAGCCCGTGGCGATGAGCGAGACCCGGTCTGAGTCCATCGAGGTCCAGACCGAGCATGACGTGGTGCGCGCCCGCCACGCCGTGCGGGACCTCGCCATCGCCGTCGGGCTGCGGCTGGTCGACCAGACCAAGCTGATCACCGCCGCCAGCGAGCTGGCTCGCAACATGACCCGCTACGCCGGCGGTGGCGTGGTGACCCTGTCGGTGCTCGACGATGGCGCTCGCCAGGGGGTGCGCGCGGTGTTCGCCGACGAGGGGCCCGGCATTCCCGACCTCGAGCTCGCCATGCGCAACGGCTACACCACCGGTGACGGGCTGGGTCTGGGCCTGGGTGGGGCCAAGCGGCTGGTCAACGACTTCGACATCCAGACCACGCCGGGGCGTGGCACCACGGTGACGGTGGCGATGTGGGCCTGACCGCGCCGCTGCGATTCGCAGTCAGCGACCCGAGCGGTGTCGCACCGGTCCGTCGCGCCGCCGCCCGCCTGGCCACCACGCTCGGGTTCTCAGAAGCGGACAGCGGCCGGGCGGCCACCGTGGCCACCGAGCTGGCCACCAACCTCGTCGCCCACGCGACCGACGGCGGCGAGGTGATCCTCCGCACCGGCCGGGCCGGAGCCGACCACAACGGGCCCCTCGACATCATCGCCTGGGATCGCGGACCGGGGATGGCCGACGTCGAGCGCTGCCTCCAGGACGGGTTCTCCAGCGGGGGTGGGGGGGCCGGCACCGGCCTCGGGGCGATCCGACGGATGAGTGATCGGCTGGAGATCTCCAGCACCGTGCCGGGCGGGACCGTCGTCGTCGCCCGGATCGGACAGGCGCCGGCCAGCCCGGTTGACGGTCTGGTCCTGGCCGTCGCACCCGAGGTGACCAGCGGTGACGCCTGGGCGTTCGTCGACGCCCCCGACGGTCCGAGTCTGCTGCTCGCCGACGGACTCGGCCACGGCCCCGGAGCGGCGGAGGCATCGGAGAAGGCGGCGGCGTGTCTGCGCCCGGGTGAGGATGTTCTCGCGACCCTCGAGCGCGTGCACGAGGCGCTGCGTCCCACCCGCGGTGCCGCCGTGGCCGTCGCCCGGGTGGATCACCCCCATGGGGTTTTGCAGTTCGCCGGCGCGGGCAACATCTCAGCCGTGCTGTGGTCGCGGGAGTCGTCCAAGGCGCTGACGTCGTTCAGCGGGACCGCCGGACGCCAGATGAAGACGGTGAGACGCTTTGAATATGAGCTGCCGCTCACGGGTCTGCTGGTTATGCACTCCGACGGTGTGCGTGCGGGCTGGGACCTGGCACGGGAGCCGGCGCTGCGACGGCGTGACCCGCTGATCATCGCCGCGACGCTCATCCGCGACTGGGAGCGGGGGCGCGACGACGCCAGCGTGATCGTCATGCCGCTGGCGCGAGGGGACCGATGAACCTCGAGATGGCGCTGCCCTCAGCCCCCGCCGCGGCGCGCCAGATGCGCAACGCGGTCGCCGAGCTCGCCGCTGAGGCCGGGCTGCCGGACCGGATGGTCGACGACATCCGCCTGGCGGTGTCTGAGGCGGTGACCAACTCGGTCCGCTACGGCAGCTCCGCCGGGGCGGAGATCGTCATGCTCGCGGCGCTCGAGTCCAACAGCCTGACCATCACGATCAGCGATCAGGGCACCGAGGCGGCCAACGAGAGCGATCCCGGACTGGGGCTGGGCCTGATGATCATGAGCGCGGTGGCCAGCCACGTGGAGGTCGCCCAGGTGGCCCGCGGGACCGTGGTGACGCTGACCTTCAGCTGGGACGGATAACCCAGGTCCTGGGCGGACGGCGCGGGCGGGGGGCTCAAGGCTTTGGCGCCAAGCGCCGACATTCACAAGCATGAGCCCAGTCACTGCACCGAGAGCCACGACCGGGCGGGTCATCGTCCTCCTGACGCTGGCCTTCTGGCTGATGGTGGCCGGTGTGGTCATCACCAGCCCGAATCTCCTCTTCATCGGCGTCGGCGTTCCGGCGGTCTTCGTGTTCTACGCCACCGTCCTGGTCGGCTACCTGTGGTTCATCGAGTCCCGCGCGGGGCGCCTGGCTTCGGCCGCGTCCCCGAGACCGCGGCGCCGGACCGGCGGACACCGGCACCGGACCGGCCTCAGCGGCGCCAGGGCAACCTGACCCGCCGCTCGCCCCCGGCGTCGGCGCGCGTGACGTAGGGGAGACGCTCCCCGGCGAGAATCGCCGCCGGGGCGACCTGCAGGACCTGCTCGACCGCCTCGGGCGCGGCCAGGGTGGCGATCGCCTCCCGAGCATCGGCCAGGGCGGTGATGGGGCGCCACTTGACCCCGCGGTGGGCGTCGGAGGCCACCGCGGTGACCAGGCCGGCCTTGCAGAAGGTCTGGGCGGCCTTGACGATCGGGGACTTGCGCGGGTTGCCCACCAGGCCGTCGGCGTTGACCTGCAGGCGGATGTCGCGGTCGACCAGGCGGTCGATGAGCTCGGGATCGTCGCGCAGGTCGGCGAGGCGCTCGGGGTGGGCGAGGATCACCCGATAACCACGCGCGGCGACCTGGCCGAGCAGGGCGGGGAGCATCGATCCACCGAAGGTCGGCGTCTCGATGAGGATGTCCCTGCCGTGCTGGCCATAGCTCGCGCGGGTCAGGGTGGCGTCGTCGGCCTCCAGCGCCCAGCTGAGTCCGACCTCGCCCCCGGGCACCACCTCGAGGTCGATGCCGTGCTCTCTGAGGGCCGCCTGGAGCTCGCCGACTCGGTCGGCGAGCTCATCGATCTTCACGTCGGGGAAGTCGGCGCGCAGGTGCGGCGTCGCCACCACGGTGCTGATCCCCGCCGAAACCGCGGCGCGGGCCATCTCCAGGGATCCCTCGAGGTCCTTGGGCCCGTCGTCGATGCCGGGCAGGATGTGGCAGTGGATGTCGATCATCGAGCAGCGCCAGCGTACCGCCGGGACGGATCGAAACCCGGACGGCGTCGCACGTCATACACGGTAAACTTGTGCGTATGACGATGCTCAGCTTTCGCGTGCCCGACGACGATGCAGTCGAGCTTCAGCGGTGGGCCGACACGCTCGGTCTCGATCGATCGGAGATCCTGCGCGACGCCCTGCATCGCCATCTCGTTGTGCTCACAGGCGAGACTGACGCGGAACGCTGGCAGCAACAGCCGTTGACCGACTCTGAGCTCGCACTGGAGACGGTCGCCGACTGGGGTCCGGCTGAAGACTGGTCAGATTGGACCGATGCGACGAGGTGAAGTCTGGTTCGCGGCCACGCCCGGCGGAGACCGGCCCGTGCTGGTCCTCACGCGCGATCCGGTGGCCGACCGGATCGGAGCCGTCGTCGTGGCCGCCATCACCAGGACCCAGCGTGGACTTGTCTCCGAACTGGTTCTCACGCCGGAGGAGGACGGTGTCCCCAGCGCTTGCGTGGTGAACTTCGACAATCTCCACACGCTGTCGCGCCCGACGTTTCGGCGTCAGGTCGCGCAGCTGTCTGACCACCGCATGGCCCAGGCCTGTCGGGCACTTCGCGACGCCGCGGGCTGCTGACCGAGAACCCTGACCCAACTTCCAGCGGTCGGGCGTCTGAGAGATAACGCGAGGGCCGCCCACCGCACGGGACCGGGGGCTGCAGCAGACAACCCTCGCACCTCCGACGTTAACACGCTCCCGGCGCCGAAGAGCCGCCAAACACACAAATACCCGGTGGACGCAAGGTTGTTTAACAACTTCCCGGGCTCACGCCCCGCTACGGCGTGGCGGCCGGCGCCCGCGGGTGTCGCGACGGGGGCGCTTCTGGGGTGGGCTGACGCGGGGCAGCGGGGTCAGCGCCTCACCGCCGAGCAGGAACCCGAGCACCGCGGTGAACACCAGGACGAGCGCCCCGGCGATCTCCACGTACAGCCCGATCGCCACCACGTTGCGGACCGCGTCATAGCTCCCACCGACGTGGCTGAGGCCGTGGCTGCGAGCGGCGGACAGGTCATGACCGAGCGCGATGACCAGGGAGATGGCGCCGAGCAGCCCCACCAGCAGCAGGCCGAAGCGGCTGCCGTTCAGCGCCAGCGCCACGCCGAAGAACGCCGCCAGGATGCCGAGCAGCAGCACGCCCCAGGCATGGTTGGAGCCCACCGAGGCGGCGGCCACCGTGGTCGCCGTACCGAGCACCTCGGTGTGGTAGAGATCGAGGAATTGGGAGGCCACCAGCAGCACCGCGCCGGCCTCTGTGAGGGTGAAAATCGCCTTTCGCACACTGCTATATTCGCTTGCTGCATCCGGTGACGCGCCGCCCGCGGCGCACGGACCACGGTCTCAGACCCGGATGTGAGCAGGATTCCTTCTTATGGAGAAGCTGACCTCAAACTAATTCCGTGTGGCGACACCTGCGTCGTGACATGGGCCCACATGGGCCCTTTTTCACGCCCTGAGTCGCTCCCGGAGAGCCAGCCACCAGCGAAAGTATTCAGAGAAACAGATGCCCCGCAAGTTCAGCCTCAAGAACACCCGCAACATCGGGATCATGGCCCACATCGACGCCGGTAAAACGACGACGACTGAGCGCATCCTCTACTACACCGGTCGTACCTACAAGATCGGTGAAGTCCACGAGGGTGCCGCCACCATGGACTGGATGGAGCAGGAGCAGGAGCGGGGCATCACCATCACCTCCGCCGCCACGACCTGTGAGTGGAACGGCACCCGGATCAACATCATCGACACGCCCGGGCACGTGGACTTCACCGTCGAGGTGGAGCGCTCCCTGCGCGTCCTCGACGGCGCCGTTGCGCTGTTCGACTCCGTCGCCGGCGTCCAGCCCCAGTCCGAGACCGTCTGGCGCCAGGCCGACAAGTACCACGTGCCGCGCATCGCCTTCGTCAACAAGATGGACCGCATCGGCGCCGACTTCACCAACGCCGTACAGACGATGATCGACCGCCTCGGCGCCCACCCGGTACCGATCCAGCTGCCGATCGGCGCCGAGTCCGACCTCAAGGGCATCGTCGACCTGGTCATGAACCGCGCCATCCTTTACAAGGAAGACGACGGCAAGGTCTTCGAGTACGGCGAGATCCCCGAGAACCTCGTCGCCGAGGCAGCCGCCGCGCGCGAGCACCTGCTCGATGAGATCTCCAACTACGACGACGACCTCGTCGAGCTGATCCTCGAGGAGCAGGAGATCCCCGTCGAGATGATCAAGGCCGCCATCCGCAAGGCGACCCTGTCCTCGGAGCTGACCCCGGTCCTGTGTGGCTCGGCGTTCAAGAACAAGGGCGTCCAGCCGCTGCTCGACGCGGTGCTCGACTACCTGCCCAGCCCGCTCGACGTGCCCGCCATCGACGGCACACGGCCCGGCAAGCTCGACGCCGACGGCAACGAGGAGATCGTCCACCGTCACGCCGATGACTCCGAGCCCTTCTCCGCCCTGGCGTTCAAGATCATGGCCGACCCCTTCGTCGGCAAGCTCACCTTCTTCCGCGTCTACTCGGGTCACCTCGGGGCGGGCGACAAGATCCTCAACGTCTCCACGGGCAAGAGCGAGCGCATCGGCCGGCTGCTGATGATGCACGCCAACGACCGCGAGGACATCACCGACGTCTACTCGGGCGACATCGCCGCGGGCGTGGGCATCAAGCAGGTCGTCACCGGCGATACGCTGTGTGACCCCACCGACCCGATCAAGCTCGAGTCGATCATCTTCCCCGAGCCGGTCATCAAGGTGGCCATCGAGCCCAAGACCAAGGTCGACCAGGAGAAGATGGGCGTCGCCCTCCAGCGCCTGGCCGAGGAGGACCCCACCTTCCAGGTCCAGACCAACGAGGAGTCCGGCCAGACCGAGATCTCGGGCATGGGCGAGCTGCACCTGGAGATCCTCGTCGACCGCATGATGCGCGAGTTCAAGGTCGAGGCCAACGTCGGCAAGCCCCAGGTCTCCTACCGCGAGACGATCAAGGGTGTCGCCGAGAAGGTCGAGGGTCGCTTCGTGCGCCAGACCGGCGGCTCGGGCCAGTACGGCATCGTCTACATCACCCTGGAGCCGAACCCCGGCCAGGGCTATGAGTTCATCAACAAGATCAAGGGCGGGTCGATCCCGACCGAGTACATCCCGGCGGTCCAGAAGGGCCTCGAGGAAGCACTCGACAACGGGCCCAAGGCCGGTTACCCCCTGGTCGATGTCAAGGTGACGCTGACCGACGGCAAGTACCACGACACGGACTCCTCGGAGATCGCGTTCAAGGTCGCCGGCTCGCTGGCGATGAAGGAAGCCGCCAAGCGCGCCAAGCCGGTGCTGCTTGAGCCGGTGTTCGCCGTCGAGGTCGTCACGCCCGAGGAGTACATGGGCGACGTCATCGGCGACCTGAACCGGCGTCGCGGTCAGATGCAGGGCATGGAGCAGACCGGCAACGCGCAGGTCATCAAAGCCTTCGTGCCGCTGTCGGAGATGTTCGGCTACGTCACCGATCTGCGCTCGAACACGCAGGGGCGCGCAACGTCCACCATGCAGTTCGAGCGCTACGAAGAGGTTCCGGGCCACATCGCCGACAACCTGGCGGACGCCGCATAGCAAATCAGCCGGACAGCAGTTAGTAACCTTTCAACGTTCGCCCGTCACCGGGCGACAAATCCCCTGAATCAAGAAGGAGCACCCCAAAGTGGCGAAGGCCAAATTTGAGCGCGATAAGCCCCATGTCAACGTCGGCACCATCGGTCACATCGACCATGGCAAGACCACGCTGACGGCGGCTATCTCAAAGGTCCTTCACGAGAAGTTCGGTGGCGAGAACGAGGTCAAGGCCTTTGACCAGATTGACAACGCTCCCGAGGAGAAGGCGCGAGGCATAACCATCGCCGCCTCCCACGTCGAGTACGAGACGGCCAACCGTCACTACGCCCACGTGGACTGCCCCGGGCACGCCGACTACGTGAAGAACATGATCACCGGCGCAGCGCAGATGGACGGCGCGATCCTGGTCGTTTCCGCGGCTGACGGCGCGATGCCCCAGACCCGTGAGCACATCCTGCTGGCCCGCCAGGTCGGCGTCCCCTACATCGTCGTGTTCCTCAACAAGGCGGACATGGTCGACGACGAGGAGCTGCTCGAGCTGGTCGAGGTCGAGATCCGCGAGCTGCTGTCTGACTACGACTTCCCGGGTGATGACATCCCGTTCATCGTCGGTTCGGCGCTCAAGGCGCTCGAGGGTGACGAGGAGTACGTCCAGAAGATCGTCGACCTCGCCGAGGCGCTGGACACCTACATCCCCCAGCCCGAGCGTGCGCTGGACAAGCCGTTCCTGATGCCGGTCGAGGACGTCTTCTCGATCACCGGCCGTGGCACGGTGGCCACCGGGCGCGTCGAGCAGGGCATCGTGCACACCGGCGACAACGTCGAGATCGTGGGCATCAAGCCCACCACCTCCACCGTCGTCACCGGCGTCGAGATGTTCAAGAAGATCCTCGACGAGGGCCAGGCTGGCGACAACGTCGGCTGCCTGCTCCGCGGTACCAAGCGTGAGGACATCGAGCGCGGCCAGGTGCTGTGCAAGCCGGGTTCGATCACCCCGCACACCAAGTACATGGCTGAGGTCTACATCCTGAAGAAGGAGGAGGGTGGTCGCCACACTCCGTTCTTCACGGGCTACCGCCCCCAGTTCTACTTCCGCACCACCGATGTGACCGGTGTGGCCAACCTGCCCGAGGGCACGGAGATGGTCATGCCCGGCGACAACATCACCATGGAGATCGAGCTCATCCAGCCGATCGCCATGGACGCCGGTCTGCGCTTCGCGATCCGCGAGGGCGGCCGCACCGTCGGCTCCGGCGTGGTCACCGAAGTCATCCAGTAGTCAGTTCCGACACGGGGGGTGGCCCCACAGGCCACCCCCTCTGTTACCGGTTGGAAGCAGTTCGAGCAGAAGTTGTGAGTAACCCGCAGGACCGGAGTACCCTGTACCAGCGCTGTGCCTCCCTGGATCCCCTCGAGGCGCGACGACCCAGCAGGAACGTAGTACCTGAGCCGGACGTGAATGCGACGCCCGGCGGCAGTGCCCGAATTTTGAGAACCGCGCTCTCCACTGGCGCGCACAGAGAAAGAGCGCAAAGCGCAAACCGTCTGAGTCATGGCAACCATCGCCCAAAATAAAATCCGCATCCGCCTGAAGGCATATGACCATCAGGCCATCGAGATGGCGGCGAAGGAGATCGTCGAGACCGCGACCCGTACGGGCGCGACCGTCTCCGGTCCCGTGCCGCTGCCGACCGAGAAGAACGTGTACTGCGTCATCCGCTCCCCGTTCAAGGACAAGGATTCACGCGAGCACTTCGAGATCCGCACGCACAAGCGGCTGATCGACATCCACCAGCCCACCCCCAAGACAGTGGACTCGTTGCAGCGCCTGGATCATCTCCCGGCCGGCGTCGACATCGAGATCCGCCTCGCGTCCTGAACCATGGCTGCGATTCTCGCCAAGAAGATCGGGATGACCCAGCTGTTCCTCGAGGACGGCAAGGTCGAGCGCGTGACCGTGCTCGAGGCGGGTCCCTGTCCCGTCACCGCGATCAAGACCTTTGACAAGGACGGCTATGAGGCCGTTCAGCTCGCCTTCGACGCCGTCAAGGAGAAGGCGCTGACCAAGCCCGAGCTCGGCCACCTCAAGAAGGCCGGCACGGGCCCCTACCGCATGCTCAAGGAGTTCCGCGACGAGGCGGCTGAGCTGCTCGTCGGCGAGACCGTCACCGCCGAGGCCTTCGCGGCCGGCGACAAGGTCAAGATCACCGGCACCTCCAAGGGCAAGGGCTTCCAGGGCACGGTCAAGCGCCACAACTTCGCGACCGGTCCCAAGACCCACGGTTCCCACAACTACCGGGCCCCCGGCTCGATCGGCGCCTCGGCCTGGCCGGCGCGCGTGATGAAGGGCATCCGCGGCCCCGGCCACATGGGCACCGACCGCGTGACCCAGAAGGGCCTCACCGTCGTCGACGTGATGCCCAAGCAGAACCTGCTCCTGGTCCGCGGCGCCGTGCCCGGCCCCAAGAACGGAATCGTGGAGGTGCGTACCGATGCCTAGCGCAACGCTCAGCGCCCCCGTCCTCGGCGGCGGAACGGCGGAACTGGATTCGGCGGCCTTTGGGGCCGCCTTCAACATGGCGCTCGTCCATGAGGTCGTGCGCGCGGAGATGAACGCCCGCCGTCAGGGCACCTCGTCCACCAAGACGCGTGGCAAGGTCTCCGGCGGTGGCGCCAAGCCGTGGCGCCAGAAGGGCACCGGGCGCGCCCGGGCCGGCTCCTCACGCTCACCCATCTGGGTCGGCGGTGGCACCGTGTTCGGTCCCTCCCCGCGGCACTACACCTTCAAGGTCAACCGCAAGGCCCGCCGCGCTGCACTGCGCTCCGCGCTGTCAGTGCACGCCGAGCGCGGTTCGCTCGCCGTCTTCGACGCGGCCGAGAAGCTCGCCGAGCCCGCCACCAAGGCGGCCTTCGGTCTGCTCGCCGACTGGAATCGCAGCGGCCGCACCCTCGTGGTCCTGTCCCAGGCCGAGGAGAGCGCGTACCTGTCCTTCCGCAACCTCGACCGCGTCGTCGTGCTCGAGGCCAACGACTGCGGCGTGGCCGACCTGATCGGCGCCGCCAACGTGCTCGTCTCCCAGGCCGCCCTGCCGCTGCTGGTCGCCCGGGCCACCGGGACCGGCGCCGCGGAATCCGAGTTCGAGGAGGTCGAGGCCTAAATGGACGCCTCACAGATCATCATCCGGCCGATCGTCTCGGAGAAGACCTACGTCCTCGCCGAGGCCGGCAAGTACACGTTCCGGGTCCATGACAAGGCCCACAAGACCCAGATCAGCCAGGCCGTAGAGCAGCTCTTCGACGTTAAGGTCGTCGCCGTGCGCACCGCGTCGGTGAAGTCCAAGCCCAAGCGCCGCGGCACCTTCTACGGGCGGACACGCTCCTGGAAGAAGGCCTACGTGCAGGTGGCCGACGGACAGAGCATCCCGATCTTCGGCCAGGGGCTGGGGGAGTAACTCATGGCAATTCGCAAACCTAAGCCGACATCCCCCGGGATGCGCTTCGTCAGCTATCCGGACTTCGCGGAGATCACCCGCTCCAAGCCCGAGAAGTCGCTGACCGAGGGACTCACCAAATCCGGTGGGCGCAACGCCCACGGCCGCAAGACCTCCCGCCACCGTGGCGGCGGGGCCAAGCGCCAGTACCGGATCATCGACTTCAAGCGCACCAAGGACGGGATCCCGGCCAAGGTCGCCCACATCGAGTACGACCCCAACCGGTCCGCCTACATCGCGCTGCTGCACTACGCAGACGGTGAGAAGCGCTACATCCTGGCCCCGGCGCGCCTGAGCGTCGGAGACACCGTGCAGTCCGGCGTCGATGCCGACATCCGCGTCGGCAACGCGCTGCCGCTGTCGGCGATTCCCGGCGGCACGATCATCCACAACGTGGAGCTGACCCCGGGTCGCGGTGGCCAGCTGGCCCGCTCGGCCGGCACCAGCATCCAGCTGCTGGCCAAGGACGACAACGGCTATGTGACCCTGCGCCTGCCCTCGGGCGAGATGCGCCTGGTCCGCGCCGAGTGCCGCGGCACCATCGGCACGATCGGCAACCACGATCACCAGAACGTCAAGATCGGCAAGGCCGGACGCAAGCGTCACATGGGGGTTCGTCCCCAGACGCGCGGTGTGGCAATGAACCCGGTCGACCACCCACACGGTGGTGGTGAGGGCTCGACGACCGCCGGTCGTCACCCCGTCACCCCCTGGGGCGTGCCGACGCTGGGCTACCGCACCCGCAAGAAGGGCAAGCCATCCAGCAAGTACATCGTCCGCGGGCGTAGAAGAGGTAAGGGTAGAAGTCGATGAGCCGCTCAAGCAAGAAGGGCCCGTTCGTCCAGGAGCGTCTCATGGAGCGCATCGAGGCGATGAACAAGTCGGGCGAGAAGAAGATGCTGAAGACCTGGAGCCGTACCTCCACGATCTTCCCCGACATGGTCGGGCACACCATCGCCGTCCACGACGGCCGCAAGCACGTCCCGGTGTTCTGCTCCGAGGACATGGTCGGTCACAAGCTGGGCGAGTTCGCACCCACCCGCCTCTATCGCGGCCACACCTCATCCGGTAAGAAGCGATGAGCGACGAGCTGAACAACGACAACGTCGAGGAGCCCGAGGCCCTCGAGGACGCCGCCGCCGACGGCACGTCTGAGTCCCCGGTGCCCACCCCCGACCTCGAGGACATCGCCGACGCGCCGTCCGCCGAGGCCGAGGAGGAGCTCGAGGACGAGGCCGAGGAGGCCGTCGCCGAAGCTGAGGCCCAGGAGGCCGAGGCCGTCGCCGAGGCGCTCGCCGATGAGGTCGACGACGACGCCGAGGTGTCCGCGCCCGCCGACGAGGTGGAGCTGGTCGATGAGGCACCGGTCCCGGTGACCCCGTCCCAGCCGCGTCGCGGTGCCGCCCAGACCCAGCGCCGGCGTGACCGCAAGCGCGACCCCAACGCGCCCAAGCCGGTCGTCCGCGCCCAGGCCAAGTACGTCCGCTCCTCCGCGCGCAAGGCGCGGCTGGTGTGCGACAACTTCCGCGGAAAATCCGTGGAAGAGGCCCGCGCTATCCTGGCCGTCACCCCGCGCCACGTCGCACGTGACTGGAGCAAGCTGCTCGAGTCAGCGGTGGCAAACGCCGAGCACAATCACGAGCTCGTCGGCGAGGATCTGGTCGTCAAGTCCGTGCAGGCGGACGAGGGCCCGACGATCAAGCGGTTCCGTCCGCGCGCCCAGGGGCGCGCCACGCGGATTCGCAAGCGCACTTCACACCTGACGATTTTGCTTACGCCGAAAGACTGATTAGACAGCCATGGGTCAAAAAGTTCATCCCGAAGGGCTTCGCGTCGGATACATCCACGACTGGAAGTCCAACTGGTTCAACGAAAAGAACTTCGCGGACTATCTGCACGAGGACACGCAGATCCGCGAGCACATCCTCGGCCGTCTGAGCCACGCCGGTCTGTCGGACATCACCATCCGCAAGAACGCGACGGAGGTGGAGGTCAACATCCACACCGCGCGTCCGGGCATCGTGATCGGCAAGTCCGGCTCCGAGGTCGACCAGCTGCGCCGTGATCTGCACAAGATCACCAACAAGCAGGTCAAGGTCAACATCCTCGAGGTCAAGCGCCCCGAGCTCGACGCCCGCCTGGTCGCCCAGTCGATCGCCGAGCAGCTGCAGAACCGCGTCGCCTTCCGGCGCGCGATGAAGCGCGCGCTCACCAGCGCCATGCGCTCGGGCGCCAAGGGCGTCAAGGTGCAGGTCTCCGGCCGCCTGGGTGGCGCCGAGATGGCCCGTACCGAGAGCTACGCCGACGGCCGCGTGCCGTTGCACACCCTGCGTGCCGACATCGACTACGGCTTCCACGAGGCCAAGACGACCTTTGGTCGCATCGGTGTGAAGTGCTGGATCAACAAGGGCGAGATCATGCCCGAGGGTTACTCCGGCGCCGATCTGACGATCATGGACGACCCGTCCCCCCAGGCGCCCGATCGCGGTGGCCGAGACGGTCGCGACAACCGCGGCGGTCGGGGTGGGCGTGGACGCCGCGAAGACGGCGGCGGCGCTGGTGGTCCCGGCGGTCGTGGCCGTGGTGGCCAGGGCGGTCGTGGTCCCGGCGGACCGGGCGGTCCCGGTGGCCGTGGCGGCGCTGGTGGCCGTGGTGGCTCCGGCGGCGGCGGTGGCTTCGGCGGCGGTGGCCGTGGAGGCGCCGGCGGCGGTGGATTCGGCGGCGGCGGCGGTGGCCGTGGTGGTTCCGGTGGCGGCGGTGGATATCGCGGCGGCCAGGGTGGCGGCGGCGGTACCGGCGGCACCGGCGGCGGATATCGCGGCGGCCAGGGTGGCGGCACCGGTACCGGTGGCGGCCAGGGCGGCGGCGGTTACCGCGGCGGCCAGGGTGGCGGCACGGGTACCAGCGGCGGTGGATATCGCGGCGGCCAGGGTGGCGGCGGCGGTCAGGGCGGCGGCGGTTACCGCGGCGGCACTGGCGGCGGCGGTGGCCAGGGTGGCCCGCGCGGTCCGCGTCCCGGCGGTCAGGGTGGCGGCGGCGGTGGCCAGGGCGGCCCCCGTGGTCCGCGTCCGGCCGGCCAGGGCGGCGGCCAAGGCGGCCCTCGTGGTCCGCGCCCCCAGGGCGGCGGCGGCCAGGGTGGCTCCGGCGCCCCCTCACAAGGTTCCAATGGCGGCGCTACGCCCCAGGGTGGTCAGTCCTAAATGCTTGCTCCAAAACGTGTCAAGCACCGCAAGGTGCACCGAGGCCGTCGCGCGGGCCTGTCCCGTGGCCAGGTCAAGGTCCAGTTCGGTGAGTACGGCCTCAAGTCCATGGACGCGGGCTGGATCACCAACCGTCAGATCGAGGCGGCCCGTATCGCGATGACCCGCAAGATCCGGCGTGGCGGCAAGGTGTGGATCAACATCTACCCCGACAAGTCCGTCACCAAGAAGCCGGCCGAGACCCGCATGGGTTCCGGTAAGGGTTCGCCCGAGGGCTGGGTCGCCGTGGTCAAGCCGGGCCGTGTCATGTTCGAGCTGGCCGGCGTGCCTGAGGACCTGGCGCGTGAGGCAATGCGCCTGGCCGCTCACAAGCTGCCGGTCCGCACCAAGTTCGTATTGCGAGAGGACGGCTGAGAATGGCGAAGCCTATCGAGCTGAGAGAGCTGCCTGAGGCTGAGCTGCGCGAGCACATCATCAACGCGCGGCGTGAGCTGTTCGGGCTCCGTTTCCAGCACGCCACCGGTGAGCTGGAGAACACCGCCGGACTGAAGGCGGCCAAGAAGGAGATCGCGCGGGCCCTGACCGTGGCGAGTGAACGTGGAATTGAGATTGCGAATGGCTGACGAGACGACGAAGAAGACAACTGAAGAGACTGAGATCCCCGCCGTCGAGCCCGAGCTCCCCACGGTCGAGACGACCGAGGTCGCCGAGGTCGAGGCCGCTGAGGACGCCGCCGTCGAGGCGGAGGCCGACGCGGACGTAGAAGCCGACGTCGAGGCCGATGCCGAGGCCGCGGCCGCTGAGGAGACGACTCCCGCTGAGGAGCCCGCTCCCGCCGCCGAGTCCAAGTCGGTGCCGCCGATCTCCAAGGTCACCAACCGCACCGAGCGCCGTGAGGCGCGCGAGTCCGCGCGTCTGGCCGAGTCCGGCAGCCGTCCGACCCGCACCCCCGAGGCCCGCCAGGCCGTGCGCGACGCCACGCGTCTGGCCAAGGCTGCGGCGCGGCGTACCCGTCGTCTGCAGGAGCGCGAGGCCTACAAGACCTCCGAGCACGAGCGCACGCTCACCCCGCCGCGCGAGCACGTGGTCGGTCTCAAGAAGACCCGCCAGGGCATCGTCACCTCCGACAAGGCGGCCAAGACGATCACCGTCCGCATCGACGTGGCCCGTCCGCACCGTAAGTACAAGAAGATCGTCCGCACCTCGATGACGCTGCACGCTCACGATGAGAGCAACGACGCTCACATCGGTGACACCGTCGTCGTCCAGGAAGCGCGTCCCCTGTCCGCGACCAAGCGCTGGCGCCTGGTTCAGGTCGTCGAGCGGGCCAAGTAGAGGCTGATCAGCAATGGTTCAGAACGAAACCCGACTCAAGGTCGCCGACAACACCGGTGCGCGTGAGATCCTCGTGATCCGCGTCATGGGTGGCCATAAGCGTCGCTACGCTTTCGTCGGCGACACGATCAAGGCGACCGTCAAGTCGGCCAGCCCCCAGGGCACGGTCAAGAAGGGCGACGTCGTCACTGCCGTGGTCGTCCGCACCAAGAAGTCCTTCGGCCGTGAAGACGGCACCTACATCGCATTTGACGAGAACGCCGCTGTGATCATCGACGCCCAGAACAACCCGCGTGGCACCCGTATCTTCGGGCCGGTCGCCCGTGAGCTGCGAGAGCGCAACTTCATGAAAATCGTCTCGCTGGCTCCGGAGGTGCTCTAGTCATGGCAGCTCGGATCAAATCCGGTGACGAGGTCATCGTCATCTCCGGCAAGGACAAGGGCAAGAAGGGCAACGTGCTGCGCGTCGACCCGGCCAAGTCCAAGGTGTATGTCGAGGGCCTCAACATGGTCAAGCGCCACCAGCGTCCCCAGCAAACGATGCAGGGCATGCAGGGCGGCGGCGTGATCGAGAAGGAGGGTCCCATCCACGTCTCCAACGTGGCCCTGCTGGACCCCGAGGACGGCAAGCCGACCCGCGTCGGGTCAGAGCTTGTCGACGGCAAGCGTGTGCGCATCGCGCGGCGCAGCGGAGCGAGGATCGACTGATGGCTGAAGCACGTTTGAAGACCAAGTACAACGCCGAGATCGCTCCCTCGCTGATCGAGCGCTTCGGCTACAGCTCACCCATGCAGGCGCCGCGGATCACCAAGGTCACGGTCAACATGGGCTGCGGCGACGCCAAGCAGGACTCCAAGGTCCTCGAGGCGGCGTCGGCCCAGCTCGGTGCGATCACCGGCCAGAAGCCGAACGTCCGTCGTGCCCGCAAGTCGATCGCCCAGTTCAAGCTGCGCGAGGGCATGCCCGTCGGCCTGTCGGTGACCCTGCGCGGTGACCGTGGCTATGAGTTCCTCGACCGCCTGTTCTCCGTGGCCATGCCGCGGATCCGCGACTTCCGCGGGGTGAACCCACGCTCCTTCGACGGACGGGGCAACTTCAACCTCGGCATCCGCGAGCAGACCATCTTCCCGGAGATCAACTACGACGAGATCGACGCGACGCGCGGTCTCGACGTGGCGATCACCACCACGGCCAAGACCGACGCCGAGGCGTTCGCGCTGCTCGAGGCGATCGGGATGCCGTTCTCCAAGGACAACCGGCCGAAGTGGGCCCAGGATCTTCCCGGCACCGCTGACCCGGAACAGAACTAGGAACTGACACAACATGGCTAAGACGTCACAGAGGGTCCGCCAGGCGCGGCCCGCAAAATTCAAGACCCGGGAGTACACCCGCTGTCGCCGTTGTGGCCGCAGCCGTGCCGTGTACCGCAAGTTCGGCCTCTGCCGGATCTGCCTGCGCGAACTCGCGCACAACGGCTACATCCCCGGTATGACCAAGAGCAGCTGGTAGGAAGACAGGGATATCGATATGTCTATGACTGATCCCGTAGCGGATTTCCTCACGCGCATCCGCAATGGTGCCAACGCCCAGAAGCTCGATGTGCTCATCCCGTCGTCCAAGCTCAAGCGCGAGCTGGCGCGGATCCTCAAGGAGCAGGGCTACATCGAGTCCTTCTCGATCATTGCCCCGAGCGAGGGCCAACCCGGTGAGCAGATCAGCGTGCGGCTGAAGTACACCCCCGAACGTCAAGCGGTCATCTCGGGCATCCAGCGCGTCTCGCGCCCCGGTATGCGCCAGTACGTCGGCCACGATTCCATCCCCAAGATCCAGGGCGGCATGGGCACCGCGATCATCTCGACCTCCATCGGCGTGATGACCGGCCATGAGGCCCGCGCCGCCGGCGTCGGCGGCGAAGTCGTCGCGAAGGTCTGGTAAGCGCATGTCACGTATCGGAAGACAACCCATTCCCGTCCCCGCCGGGGTCAACGTCCTCATCGAGCCTGAGCTCGTGACGGTCAACGGCCCGCGCGGTGAGCTGCGTGAGCGCGTCAAGCGCGACATCACCATCACCCAGGACGGCGATCAGCTGATCGTCACGCGTCCGACGGACCGCGGTGAGCACCGCGCCCTGCACGGGCTGACCCGCACGCTGGTGGCCAACATGGTCACCGGGGTCACCGCCGGCTTCGAGAAGCGCCTGGAGATCCAGGGCGTCGGCTATCGCGCCGCGCTCAAGGGCCGCGACCTCGAGCTCCTGCTCGGCTACAGCCACCCGATCAACATCACCGCACCCGAGGGGATCGAGTTCGAGGTGCCCCAGCCGACGCGCATCGTCGTCAAGGGCGCGTCCAAGCAGCAGGTCGGCGAGCTCGCCGCCACGATTCGCAAGCAGCGCAAGCCGGAGCCCTACAAGGGCAAGGGCATTCGCTATGAGGGCGAGTTCGTCGCCCGGAAGGTGGGTAAGCGCGCATGAGTGTCAAGACCTCCCAGGCCGCCCGGCTCAAGCGCCGTCGGCGCGTTCGCGCGAAGGTGTCCGGCACCGCCGAGCGTCCGCGTATCTCGGTGTTCCGCTCCAACAAGGGCGTGTCGGTGCAGATGATCGACGACGTCGCCGGTACCACGCTGGTGGCCGTCAACTGGACCGAGGATGCCTTCAAGGGCGTCTCGGGTATCGAGCAGGCCACCAAGGTGGGCGCCGAGCTGGCGACCCGCGCCAAGGCGGCCGGCATCACCTCCGCGGTCTTCGACCGTGGCGGCTATCAGTACCACGGGCGCGTCGCCGCGCTCGCCGACGGTGCCCGTGAGGGCGGGCTGAGCTTCTAAGAGCCTCCCCCTCAGGGACGCTACTCTCAGACAGGTTTCTCATGGCAACACGTGAACGCACAGTTTCAGCAGCGGGATACGACCTCCAAGAGCGGGTCGTCGAGATCAACCGCGTAGCGAAGGTCGTCAAGGGCGGCCGTCGCTTCTCATTCACCGCCCTCGTGGTGGTCGGAGACGAGCGCGAGGTCGTCGGCGTCGGCTACGGCAAGGCGAACGAGGTCCCCGTCGCGATCCAGAAGGGCGTGGAGCACGCGAAGAAGAACCTCTACCGGGTTCCCAAGCACGGCTCCACCATCACCCACTCGACCACGGGCATCTTCGGTGCCGGTCGGGTCTTCCTGAAGCCGGCGGCCCCCGGTACCGGCGTGATCGCCGGTGGCGGCGTCCGCGCCGTCCTCGAGCTGGCCGGCATCTCAGACATTCTTTCCAAGAGCCTGGGCTCCCAGAACCCGATCAACCTCGTCAAGGCGACGATGGCGGGCTTGGAGTCCCTGCGCACCCCGGACGAGGTCGCCGAACTGCGCGGCCTGTCCGTCAATGCGGTGCTGGGCCTGAACACCCGCGAGCACGCGGGGGAGAGCCTGGCGGCTGATGAATCGGCCGCCGAGGAGAACCCTGCAGAGCCTTCCGCGGATGGTCCGGTTGAAGAGACCGTTGAGGAGGCCGTCCAAGCATGAGCACATCAAACGCTCCCACTGCTTCGGCGGCCCTCAAGGTCACCCAGCGCAAGTCCAAGAACGGATCTGACCAGAGCCAGCTCGACACGCTGCGCTCCCTCGGTCTGCGCCGCATCGGCCACACCGTCGAGGTCACCGACACCGCCGCGATCCGTGGCATGCTGCACAAGGTCCGTCACCTCGTCGAGGTTTCCTCATGAGCACGAGCAACCCGAACAACGAGATCAAGGCCGAGGACGTCGGTCTGCACAACCTCAAGCCGGCTCCGGGCAGCCAGAAGCCGCGCAAGCGCGTCGGCCGTGGCCACGGCTCGGGCACGGGCAAGACCTCCGGTCGCGGTCACAAGGGCGCGGGCAGCCGTTCGGGCTCCAAGGACCGGGCGCGCTTCGAGGGTGGGCAGATGCCGATCCACATGCGGATGCGCAAGCTGCGCGGCCCGCACATGAAGAAGTCGATGCCCTTTGAGCCTTTCCGTACCCACACCCAGCCGGTCAACCTCGCCGCGCTCGAGGAGCGCTTCGAGGCCGGTTCCGTGGTGACGATCGAGGCGCTCAAGGCGGCCGGTCTGGGCAAGCGCAAGGACATCGCCGTGAAGATCCTCGCCAAGGGCGAGATCACCAAGGCGCTGACCGTGCACGCTCACGGCTTCTCGGCGTCCGCCCAGGCGGCCATCGAGGCTGCCGGCGGTTCCGTGGTTGTGGTGGAGCTGAAGAGCTCACCTGCCGCGGCGGCTGAGCCCACGGCGCCCACCAGCGCCTAAGCCCATCCACCGCTAACGCCCCCGACGTTCTAGCCTGCCAGACTCCCGCCCATGATCTCGACCATCCTCGGCGCGTTCCGCGTCAGGGAGATCCGTAACAAGGTCCTGTTCACGGCGGGTCTGCTGGCGTTGTACCGGCTCGGTGCCTACATCCCGGCGCCGGGCATCAACGCCAACGCGATCAACCAGATCCAGCAGAACCTGGGGTCCTCCTCGATCTTCGGGCTGCTCAACACGTTCTCGGGCGGCAGCCTGGGACGTCTGGCCATCTTCGCCCTGGGCATCACGCCGTTCATCACCGCGTCGATCATCTTCCAGCTCCTCCAGGCGGTGGTGCCCTCCCTCGAGGCGCTGCGCCGTGAGCCCACGGGGCAGGAGAAGCTCACCCAGTACCAGCGCTACCTGACCGTCGGCCTCGCCTTCGCCCAGTCGATCGGCTACGTCTTCTACTTCCGCTCATTGGAGAACCAGGCCGGCGTCACGCTGATCCCGGGCTTCAACGTGGCCAAGGTGTTCCTCATCGCGATCGCCCTGACCGCGGGCACGATCCTGCTCATGTGGTTCGGCGAGCTGATCACCCAGCGGGGGATCGGCAACGGCATCTCGCTGCTCATCTTCGCGTCGATCATCTCGCGCATCCCCAGCGGAATCGACTCCTGGTGGAACTCCGACGACTCCACCTTCAAGGTGATGATGCCCTTCATCGTGGTCGCCGTGGTCGCCGCGATCGTGTTCGTCCAGGAGGGCCAGCGGCGGATCCCCATCCAGTACGCGCGACGATCTATCGGCCAGCGGATGATCTCGGGTCAGCAGACCTTCATGCCCCTGCGCATCAACATGGCCGGCGTGATCCCGGTGATCTTCGCCGCCACCGTAATGACGATCCCCCCGACCGTGGGTCAGCTGATCGGCAAGAACCGCAAGGGCTTCGGCACCTCGCTGTATGACTTCTTCGCCCCCGGCGGCTGGCACTTCGTGGTCGGCGAGTGTCTGCTCATCATCGTCTTCACCTACTTCTACACCGCGGTCACCTTCAACCCGACCGAGCAGGCCGATGAGCTGCGCAAGGCCGGCGGCTTCATCCCCGGGGTCAGACCGGGTCGGCCGACCGCCGAGTTCCTCGATCGCATCCTCGCCCGCCTGACGTTCTACGGCGCGCTGTTCCTGGCGGCGATCGCGGCCCTGCCGACGATCCTCATCAACTCCACCGGGGCGAACTTCGCCTTCGGCGGCACCTCGATCCTCATCGTCATTGGCGTCGCGCTCGACACCATGAAGCAGCTCGAGGCCCAGCTGATGATGCGCAACTACGAGGGCTTCCTGAAATAGGGGCGTGGTGCGCCGTTTTCGGCGCCCCAGGTCAGATCGCGCACGGTCGGTCTGAGCGCCGAGCTTTGCGTCCAATGGCACGGTGAGGCGGCATCTGGGCGCAAAGCCCCGCTGGGACCGCCGCTTTGCGCCAATCGACATTGGGGCCGCCCGCTTACAGGCGCACAGCAGGAGGCCGCGCAGCCGCTGAGACGCGTTTGCTTCTAGAGGGTCAAGCGTTGACGGTGATCCGGGCGTGCATGCCCATCGCCAGGTGTCCGGGCAGTGAGCAGTAGATCTCATAGTGACCGGCGCGGAGGTGCCACACCGCTGAATGGATCGCTCCCGACGGGGTCACCGACACGCCGGCGAGCATCGCTCCGACCATGGCGCCCGTGGCGTTGAGGCGACGGACACGAACGTCATGGGCATCCTGGCCGCGGTTCCAGAGCTGGACGTCGACGGTGCCGGCCGGCAGGCTCGTCCGGGAGGGCCACATCGACCATTCCTGGGCGTAGACGAGCAGGTGCGCGGGGGCGGACGCGGGGGATCGGTGAGCGGGTTGGGTCCGGGCCCCGGCGGTGGAGTCGATGATCGCGAAGGCCGCGAGCAGGCACAGCGCGGCAATAAACCGCAGCGCGAGGCGGTGTCGGAACACCCTCATGTGCTGGCGCCCAGAAGCTGGTAGCGCTGGAAGCGGGCCGCGGTGGGGATGACCGCTGCGGCATCCTGATCGAACCACTGCTCGAGCAGCGAGCAGTAGAGCCCGCGGAAGTCGACGTTGACCTTCTGGTTGCCGTTGACGTCGAGGTCGCTGAGCGCGGGGAACTCTCCGAGCATGCCGCCCGCGACCCGGCTGCCCATCAGCAGCGCGTTGCCGGCGGCTCCGTGATCGGTCCCGTTCGACCCGTTCTCCTGAGCGCGGCGTCCGAACTCCGACCACACCTGAACCAGGACGCGGTCGGCGATCCCGCGGGACTCAAGGTCGGCCTGGAAGGCCTTGAGCGTGTCCGCCACCAGCGCCACTCCGGAGGTGAAGGTGGCGGTCTGGCTGGAGTGGGTGTCGAACTCGGTGTCAGTGGTGAGGGCCACGCACTGCAGGGGCAACCCGGCGGCGATCATCGCCGCCAGCCCGGCGAAGCGCTGGGGCAGGTCCGAGGTCCCCGAGGTCGGGTAGGTGACCGGGCTGGTGTAGCTCGCCTTCCCCTCGGCGTTGTGGAACGGCGCCAGGGCGCGGCGGACGATCTGTACCTCCGAGGCCGCCTCGGCGACCTGGGCGATCGCCGGATCGCGGGCGTAGCGCAGCGTGTCGCCGAGTGACCCCGCCGCGTCAAGGGCGGCGTTGAAGGGCGCGCCCCAGACCCCCTCGATCCACAGGGTGAAATCCTCCGGGGTGGTGATCGCCGCGATCGGGTGCTTCGCCGTCGCGAGGCTCGGGTTCATCTGGCCGTCGAGTGACAGGCCCTGCAGGGGGTTGGTGGCGCTGCCGGCCACGTCGAGGTACCGACCCATCCACCCGGTCATCAGCTCGGTGCTCGTCGCGCCGACCTCCCAGTAGTGGCGGGAGGTGAAGTGCGACATGTCCTCGCCGGTGTAGCCGATGCCCGGGATCACCGTCAGCTGGCCGGCGGCGTGCAGGTCGGCCAGAGAGCCGGCGGCCGGATTCCATTCCAGCGACGGGTCATCGCTGAGCGGCGTGCCGCTGCCCGGCGCGAGGGCCAGCGTGGGGCGCAGCTTCTGATAGTTCGGGTCGCTGCTCGGCGCCAGCAGCGACAGGGCGTCGAGTCCGCCCTGGAGGAACAGGGAGACGAGGATGGGTCTGTCGACCGCTTGCGTGCTCGCCGCCTGGGCGATCCCGTCACCCAGCACGCGGTTGGTCAGGCCCAGGCGCTCGGCGCCGTAGACCGCCAGCAGTCCGCCGCCGGCGGCGCGCAGGAAATGGCGACGGTCGACGCCGGTTCCAGCCGGAACCGGCATGCGGGGATCCCATTCGCGCTGGACCGGGGCGCTCCGAGCGCCGGCGATCGAGCGCAGCGCCTGGGCCCGCGTGAAGGAGGGACAACAGCCGCCGGGCGGTGGGGAGGAGGGGGTCATGCGGTCTGCCAATCCGGGGTCATGGGGATGAGGGCACGCAACGCGTTCTGGCGCAGGATCCGGTAGGGCAGCTGCTCCCAGCTGGCGGTGGCGTCGCGCTGGGCCCGGTGGCCGTAGGCGATGAGGTTCTTGGTCGTGGGGGTCGACAGCACCGGCTGGGCCCAGAAGGCGAGGGCGCTGTCGAGGGCCTCCTGCGGGGTCTCCGTCGCCGGGTAATGCTTGTCGTTGCTGGAGATCACCGACTTCTCCAGCACCTGATTGACCGCGGTGAGACGCCCGGACCAGCGGGCGGTGTCGAGCCAGTCGGCGTAGTCCCAGCCCGAGACGTTGGGCGGGTCGAACAGCAGCTGACCGGCCTCCTGACAGATCCAGGACCACGCGTCGGTCTGCAGTCCGATGGCCCGGGCGCGATGCATGCCGGCGACGAACACCACCGGCGCCAGGACGAGCCGGGGCCCCTCATAGAACAGGGGGTGGCGCAGGATCGCCTCGATCAGGGGGCGCACCGCGAAGCCGGAGCTGACGTAGGCCCGCTCGAGCGCCCGGGCGCCGGCGGCCGGCAGGTCGGCACCGACGAAGTAGCCCCACAGCTTCTGGACCATGAAGGACGGGTGGTCGGGATGGGTCACCGCCAGCCGGCAGCTGTCCTGGAAATCAAAGCGCCCCCGGTTTCCGAAGATCGTCTTGATCCGGTTGTCGTGCAGGGCCGGCTCATAACGGAAGTTGGTGGGGCCGCTGTCGTCCCAGTCGTTGGTGAAGCCGGTGAGCGCCAGCGCGTTCTCGCGCACATCGCGCTCGCCGTAGCCGCGGCCGGCACCGAGCGTGAAGAGCTCGAGCATCTCGCGGCCGTAGTTCTCGTTCGGGGCATACAGGGTGCTGCCGGCGCCGTTGAGCCACAGCAGCATCGCCGGATCCCGGGTGACGTCGAGCAGCAGGTCATGGAAGTTGCCCAGGGCGTGAGAGCGCATCATCGCGTTCTGGTTCAGCATCAACTGGGCGCTGGCGCTCTCGATCGAGGTGGCGAACCAGCTGTGCCAGACCAACGTCATCCGCTCGGTGAGCGGATGGTTCGAGCGGACCATCCGGTCCAGCCACCAGCAGTGGGCGTCGCCCCACACGTTGATCGGATCCAGCGGCTGGCCCTGGGCGTTCCGGGGGTCAGGACCAATGAGTTGGGCGGCGCCGCTGGGACGGGTCAGGGAGGCGACCGCGGCGTCGAGACCCAGCTCGGCCAGCTGGGCCGCCTCACCCGGGCGCGGGCCAAAGCCCGCGCGCCAGAGCAGACGGGTGGCCGCCGCCTCGTCGAAGCGACCGCGATAGACGGCGGTGGGCGATGGGGGCAGCACGCTCGCCAGATGTATCGGCAGCATGCCCGGTGGGCCTGAAAGCGGCGGCGCGGACCTCGGCGGTCACGCCCAGGCGATGGAGTACATATCTGACGCTGCTGCGATGATCAGCCCGGTGTCGAGCACCTCATCGACCGAAGAGGTGTGGGAACGCGCCGCGACCATCGAACCGCCTGTCCGCGCTCTATGAGGCGCGGCGCCCAGCGCCTCGACTCGCTGACCGGCCTGCGCTTCTTCGCCGCGCTGGCGGTGGTCATCTATCACCTGCCGCTGTTCTGCGGGGTCGCCTTCTACGGTCAGGGCGCATCCCCGTGGGGCTACCTCGGCGTGCAGTTCTTCTTCGTGCTGTCGGGCTTCGTGCTCATCTGGACCGCCCGGGCCCAGGACACCCCGACGGCGTTCTGGCGCCGGCGCCTGGCCCGCGTCTACCCGCTGTACCTGGTGATGTTCGTCCCGGGGGTCATCCTGGCCATCCTCGGACGCTCGATCGAGCCGGTGTCCGCCGGGGCGGTGCTGCTGTCGCTGCCGATGCTCCAGGCGTGGGTCCCGGCGGGCGTCTCGGGCCTCGTGCTGCACAACGCCAACGCGCCGAGCTGGTCGCTGTCCAACGAGGCGTTCTTCTATGCGGTGTTCCCGTGGGTCGCGTCGCGCATCCTGGGGGCCGGTCGCTCATGGCTGCTCCGCGCGAGCGCGGCGGTGCTCGCGGTCATGGTGCTGGTCTTCGTTGTCCTCGACGCGGTGAGTCATGGGACCCAGAGCCTGTACTACTACCCGGCCTTCCAGCTCGGGTTCTTCCTCGTGGGGATGCTGCTGGGGGAGGCGGTGCGCCGCGGGCTCACCGGGCCGCCACTGTCAGTCAGCGTCGCGGCGCTGATCGCCTTCGGGGTCGTCGTCGTCATCCTCGGTCACCATCACGTCGGGCTGATCGGTCGGCCTGTGTTCGTGGAGCTGGTGGCGCTGCCGTTCATCGTTGCGCTCATCGCCTCGGCGGCGGGGTCGGACCTCCGCGGTGCCCGGAACCCGTTCCGTGACCCGCGCGTGGTCAAGCTCGGCGTGTGGTCCTACGCGCTGTATCTCGTGCAGTACCCGAGCTTCCTGGTGATCCGGGCGATCTGGCCCGGCGGGCTGTCCCGGGATCAGGGGACCGGATCGCTGGAGGCGCTGGCCATCCTCATCGTGCTGGTCGGGGTGGCGGCCCTGGCCCACCGCTTTATCGAGGCTCCGTGGAACGAGCGCCTGCGCCACGCCCCGCCGTCGGTGATCAGCGAACAGGACGACCTGCACCTCGGTCCGCTGGTCGACTAGCCGAGTGCCCGGGTGGGACCGACGGTCGCACCCGAGTCGTCGCCCTCACGGTCTGAGGTCGAGAAAGTCAGCCAGCCAGACACGGACCGCACCGAGCGTCACCGGATTGACCCGACCGGCGCGGCCGACGATCCTGTCGCGAGAGATGGCTCTCAGTTGCTCGGGCATCGCCCACGAGCGACGTTCCAGGCGCGGACCAATCACCTCGACGTGATTAGGCCAGCCGCGATCAACAGACGTGATCGGCACGACGAGCGCCAAGGTATCGGCGGTCTCCAGATACCGCAGGCTCGCCACGACCATCGCAGGCCGCCGTCCTGGCTGTTCCCGGCCTAATGCGATCTCCGGTTCCGCCCACACCACATCCCCGGGGGCAAGCGGTTCAACTGATAGCCGCGCCTCAGGCACTCTCGATGCGGTTCCAGGCGCTTATCTCGTCGCGGTAGGACGCCATGTCTTCTGCAGACGTCGCCCGCATCGCCTCGCCCATGGCGGTCATGCGCGCTTCACGTTCACCGAGATCAGCCAGATGCTCCAGATGTTGCCCAAGCGTGCGATGGGCCAGTCCGGCTTGCTCCTTGAGACGATCACGCACTTCGTTTGACACCTTGATCGTCGTTGTCATACTTTGAGTATACCCGGAGTGACGCCAGCCCCCCGGCCGACACCGCCCACACCGCACCGAGGGCGGCGAAGTGCCAGGGCCAGTCGAACAGGTTCTGGATGAGGAAGGCGGCGCTGGCCGGGGCCAGCAGCCACGCACCCGGGAGCGCCCGGGCCGGGGCGGCCAGCCAGCGCCACAGGTCGCGTCCGGCGCTGAGATAGAGCGCCAGGGCAAGCAGGAAGCCGGGGATCCCCAGCTCGGCGGCCAGCTCCAGCGGCAGGTCGTGGGCGAACAGGGTCAGGTCGTCGGAGAGCTGGAAGTGATGGGCGCTGGCGAAGAACGACTCCGCCCCGGTCCCGAGCACGGGATGCTCGCGCCAGACGGTGAAGGCCGAGCTCCAGTAGGAGAAGCGTGAATGGTCGAGGCCGCCGCCGGCGCCGGTCAGCGTGCTCGTGTAGCCCACCACCACCCAGGCGCCCACCGCGAGAATCGCCAGCGCCGCCGCGGCCAGCCACAGCCGGGCCGCGGGGAGTGGGCGGATGAAGCGCCGCAGCCACGGCCAGGCGGCGGCGAGCAGCACGCACCCGGCGAAGGTCGCGATGACCTCCAGGCTCGTGCCGGGATGGTCGCCCAGGTCCCGGCGGCCCAGGCTGAGGTTGCCCAGTGCCGCGGTCAGCGCCAGCAGGATCGTCGCGGCCCCCAGCTCCCGGCGCGGCAACGCCGCGCGGTCAGCCTTGAACGCGAGCACGATCAGCGTGGCCACCGCGAGGGCAAGGGGCAGACGGCTGTCCTCGGTGCCGAAGCCGATCCCGAAGATCGCCAGGGCGAAGGCGCCCGAGCTCGCGCGCCAACGCCCTGGGGAGGCGGCGAGCTTCAGGGTGACGGGCAGGGCGCAGACCTCGAGCAGGGTGAGCGCGGGGGCGTACTCGAAGTTGCCCGCCGGACGCCAGCTGTCCGACAGCAGGACCGCCTGGGGGATGTGGCGCAGCGCCAGGGCCCAGGTTCCGATGATGCCCTCGAGCACGGCGAGCACTCCGACCACGCCGGCGATCACCTCCGGCCCGAGCCAGCGCGTGATCACCGCCGCGGCCGGGACGAGCACGGCCAGGTCGAGGGTCACCGCACCCCAGCGGATCGCGTCCGCGGGCGCGCCGACGGTCCAGATGGCGCTGGCCACGGTCCACGCTGCGAGCAGAGCCAGGACCGCGGCCAGGAGCACCCGGGTGGCGCCGAGCAGTCCGGAGGGCGCCAGGAAGATGAGCTCGAGCACGAGCACCGCGGTCAGCGCGAGCAGGAGTCGCTGACCGCTGAAGGTGTAGCCGCCCGTCTCCACGCTGGTGCTCACCAGCGCCGCCAACAAGGTCAGCACCGTCACCGCGGCGGGGAGCTTCCGGGCCGCGCCGGTGTTCTGAGCCGAGAGCACGGTGTCAGTCCGAGAGGCTATTGACCCGCCGGCACCCTGTTGTCGGTTCCCCGGGGCCTCTGGTAGGTTCCGACGCCAGGCAGCCCTGTGACGCAGGGCACGGGAATGCCAGAACAAGACAGAGGGGTGTAGGTCAATGAAGAAGTCGTTTCGGCTCTCGCGTACGGTCGGCGGAGTGGTTGCCGGCGTCGTGATGGCGGGTGCCGGTGCCGGCGTCGCCATCGCCGGCGCGTCGGGAACCTCGGATCAGTACACCCACGGCGCCAAGCCCTACGCCGGCGTCCAGCCCCACGACGTGACCGTGGGCACCCAGACCTTCCCCTCCTCGGTGACCACCACGGTCGCCAACACCACGGTGACCAACACCAACACGGTGACCTCCCCGTACTACATCCTCGTGCCGACCACCCCGGCGTCCACCACCGCTGCGCTGCAGGCGGCGGTCGCGGCGCTGACGGCGAACGCGGCCACGATCAACACCTTGCTCAAGCCCCAGATGCGCAACCTGCTCGAGGGCACCGGCAACGCCGCCAAGACGCTGACCCTGGCCAAGGACAAGAAGCTCGCCTTCAAGTTCACTTCGCCGGGCGCGGGGAAGCTGGCGGTGAGCTGGAAGGTCGGCCTGCCGGGCGGTAAGGGCGTCTTCTACATCAACTACACCGGCACCCTGCGCAAGGCCGGTGACATCACGGTGAACCTGCCGACCACCGCGGCCGGACGCACGCTGCTGGCCCGCGCCAAAAAGGGCGCCAACGTGGTTGCGGTGGTGACCTACACCGCCGCTTCGGGCGGCAGTGTGAAGGTCTCGCGCAGCTACAAGCTCAAGGCCTGAGCACCACTCCGCGACGAGGCTCGTGCGGGGATCTCACGGCAAGCGGCTGCTCGCCGGCGCCACTGCGGCGCTGGCGACTGCCGGCTTGGCCGTCGGGGTGTCCGGCGGTTCGGCTGCGGCGTCGAGCAGCTATGTCTGGACGCCCTACAACGGCACTCAGCAGAGCACGGTGAACCTGGATGCCAGCAGTGGCATCTCGCTCATCCCCGACCCCCAGCAGAACCGCGAGGACATCTTCGCCACCACCCCCGCCGGGCACGTCGCCCAGTTCTCCGGTGACGGCACCACCGGGATCAGCGGCTATGACATCAGCGCCTTGGCGGGCGGGCCCTCCAACGCCACCGGGAGCCCGTCGGCGATCGACGATCCCCAGACCGGCGGACTGCTGGCCTTCGTCGACACCGGCAGCGGAGGCTCGAGCCCCGGCGATCTCGACGAGCTGGGCCGAGGCGCCTCCAGCCTGAACTGGACGAACTACGACATCACCAACATGACCAGCGGCCCCCAGATCACGGGAAATCCGTCGGCGGCGGTGCCCAACACGAACGAGCTCAACGTGGCGGCCGACAGCTCCAACGGCGATCTCTACGTCTACACCCGTGACGCCAGCCTCAACTGGACCTCCACCAACGTGAGCTCGGCCACCAACCAGACCATCGTCGGGGACCCCTACGCCTTCGTCGACCCCGCCGGGTACATCACGGTGATCGCCGACACCTCCAGCGGCCACCTGGTGAACTTCTTCAACGAGGGCGGCGGCTGGGCCGTGGCCGACTTCACCGCCCAGTACGGCGGCCAGACCATCAGCGGGGACCCCACCGCCATCCAGTACAACGGCAACCTGGTCATCTACGCCCTGTCTGGCAGCGACCTCATCCAGTGGACGCGTGACTCCACCGACAGCTGGACCAGTGTGAACCTGACCACCCAGAACAACGGCCTGGGGATCACCTCGACTCCCTCAGCCGTGGTCGAGCCCAACGGGGCGATTGCCGTCGTCGCCCAGGGCGCCAACGAGCACGTCGTCGAATACGAGGGCTCGGGCTCCAGCTTCACCTCCACCGATCTGACCACCGACGACGGCGGTCCCACCGCCGAGGCGGCGCCCGCGGTCGGTTACGGCTCCTCGACGAGCAACCTCGCGGTCTGGGTCGCCAGTCCCGCCAACAACCTCATCGAGCTCGAACGCAGCGCCGCCCCGGCTGCGGCCCCGGCTCCGACGACCACCACCGCCTCGACTCCGAGCACGACCACGACGACTCCGACCACCACGACGGTTGAGTCCAGCCCGACGCCCGCCCCGGCGCCCACGCCCAAGGGGAAGGGCAAGCCCAAGGCGCAGGTGAAGGTGAAGGTGGCGACGGATTGGTCCTGGACGCGGACGATTTCGGAGTTGCACTGGATCAAGATGGGCAAGCTCAAGCGGGGGGAGGGGCTGAGCCTGGTCTGTAGGGGGACGGGGAAGAAGAAGACGACGGGGTGTCCGTATAGGAAGCGCTCGGCGCGGGGGCCGGCTGCGGTGAAGCAGCTGATCCATGAGTCGGCGAAGACCCGCTACCGGGTCGGGGTGGTCCTGACCCTGACGGTGTCCGAGACGGGCCTGCGGTCCGAGCAGGCCAAGTTCACGATCCGGTCCGCCAAGGCGCCCAAGGTCAGCCGCTGAGCCATGAGGCGACTGGGCTTCAGGAGCACTCTGCTCGCGGGGGTCGCCGCGGCGCTCATCGGCGCCTGCCTGGCGGTGGCGCTGGCCGGGGGCTCGGCCGCGGCGTCGGGCAGCTATGTCTGGACGCCCTATGACGAGTCCTCGGAGAGCGGCGGCTCCCAGATCACCGGCACCCCGTCACTGCTGGCCGATCCCCAGCAGGGCAATGAGGACGTCGTGGCTGGCTCACCGTCGGGCTCGATCCTGCAGTTCTCCGGCGACGGCTCGGGCTCGGTCAACGTCACCAACGTGACCAGTGCGGCGAGCGGCCCGAGCGCCAGCGGCTCGCCAGTGGCGATCACCGACCCCCAGGACAACGACTTCCTCATCTTCTTCGATTCAAGTGGGGTTCTCGAGACCTTCGACCGCACCGCCTCGAACTTCGTCTGGAAGCCCTACGACATCTCTCAGGAAGCGGGCGGTCAGCAGATGACCGGGAACCCATCTCTCGTCGTCGGACCCAGCGGGGTGCTGACAGCGGCCACCGACAGCTCCAACGGCCACCTCATCATCTGGACCCGCGACCCCTCGAGCTTCGCCTGGGCCACGACCGATATCTCGGCCACCGTGGGCCTGGTCATCTCCGGCGACCCTCTCCTCACCCTCGATCCCAACGGTGGTTACCCCGAGGTGTTCGCCCAGGGCAACAACGGGGATCTGCTCGAGTTCTACAAGACCGGTGCGGGCTGGACCGGCGAGGACATCACCGCCGACAATGGCGGCCAGACGATCAACTCAGACCCTGTCTCCGTGGTGGTCAACGGCCTGCCCGACGTGTTCGCCGACTCGCCCGGAGGTGACCTCATCGAGTGGTCGCGTTCGGCCGCCGGTAACTGGTCGAGTCAGAACCTGACCTCGCTGTCGGGCGGCCCGACCATCTCCGGCGCGCCGTCTGCGGTGGTCGAATCCGACGGAACCATTGACGTGTTCGCGGCGGCCGCGAACCAGCACTTGATCGAATACACCGGCTCGGGTTCCAGCTTCTCCGCCACCGATCTCACCGCCGACGACGGCGGCCCCGCCGCTGATGCGGCGCCCGCCGCCGGCACCGTCGCGTCGATCGGCAACCTCGCCGTCTGGGTCGCGAGCCCCGCCTCGGCGCTGATCGAACTCGAGCGCACGGCCGCTCCGACGGCCCCGAGCTCGACCTCACCGGCTGGGACCACAACGACCGCGACGGTCACCCAGACGGTCGAGTCCAGCCCGACACCCACGCCCACGCCCAAGGGGAAGGGCAAGCCCAAGGCGCAGGTGAAGGTGAAGGTGGCGACGGATTGGTCCTGGACGCGGACGATTTCGGAGTTGCACTGGATCAAGATGGGCAAGCTCAAGCGGGGGGAGGGGCTGAGCCTGGTCTGTAGGGGGACGGGGAAGAAGAAGACGACGGGGTGTCCGTATAAGAAGCGCTCGGCGCGGGGGCCGGCTGCGGTGAAGCAGCTGATCCATGAGTCGGCGAAGACCCGCTACCGGGTCGGGGTGGTCCTGACCCTGACGGTGTCCGAGACGGGCCTGCGGTCCGAGCAGGCGCGCTTCAAGATCCGCTCACGGAAGAAGCCGGCCGTCTCCGCCTGATGTTTCGGGGCCCACAGCCCCGAAACCGTCCTCCCCCCTTTAAGAGGTTCTTCGGCTAACGCGACACTAACCGGACGGCGGTTGGGGTACCCATGGAGGATGCCCTCCACATCGACCCCCCGGGGTCGGTCTGGTCGACCGCGGCCCAGGATCGACCGAAACAGCCACTCTCAGCCGGTCCACCGGCACCCCGCGCCCGCCGAGCGCACCCGCGATCTTCCCGACCGTCCGAGCGCCGCCGATGCCGGCACCCCGAGCCGTACCCCACGGCGCCTGGGCCGCCGTCCGGTACTCGACGGCCTCCGCGGAGTCGCCGTGCTGCTGGTCATCTCCGAGCACACCGGTCTGGTCAAGAACGGCTTCATGGGCGTCGACGTGTTCTTCGTCCTGTCGGGCTTCCTCATCACCACGCTCCTGTTCGAGGAGTTCGAGCGCCGCGGTCGGATCTCCCTCACCGGCTTCTATGTCCGTCGCGCCCGGAGGCTGCTCCCGGCCATCGGGCTGATGGCGATCTTCGCCGCCGGCGTCGACCTGTTCGCCTACCGGCTGACCGGCTGGGACCTCGGGCTCAAGCTGGCCAGCACCTTCGGGTTCGCCAACAACTGGGTCGCCGCCCTGTCCCTCGACCACGGCCAGGCGCTCGGGGCGATCAACCCGACCTGGTCCCTGGCCCAGGAGGAGCAGTTCTACTTCCTCTGGCCGATCGCGCTGATCCTGTTGCTCAAGGTGCGCGCCCGGCCCGCCCAGATCCTGGCCATCCTCGTCGCCGCCATCGCCGCCCTGCTGCTGTGCGAGCCGATCCTCGCCGCGCACCTCAGCCGCTATGACGACTACTACTCGCCGCTCGACCGGGCCGCCGAGCTGCTGCTGGGGTGTGCGGGCTCGGTCATCTGGCGCAACCGCCTGGTGTGGCTGCCTGAAGGCGCCCGCGACGGTGAGCGCCTCGCGCTCCCGGTCCGTCTGGCCGTCGACGTCACCCTGGCCGGCCTCACCTTCGCCTTCGCCTGGCTGTATCTGACCGTCGATCCGGTCGACTCGCTCTGGGTCTTCCTCGGGGCTGCGGGCATCGCGCTGCCGGTCCTGCTGCTGCTCATCCAGGTGCCCCGCAGCCTGCTGGGTCGCGTCGTGTCGGTGGCGCCGCTGCGCTGCGTCGGGCGCGTCTCCTACTGCCTGTACCTCGTCCACCTGCTCGTGCGGAACCTGATCCTGCACGAGTTCCCCGCCCTCCAGAACCCCTGGGAGGTGGCGGCTGTGACCGTGTCGGTCAGCCTGGCCGCCGCACTGGCGTCAGACCGCTATCTGGAGACACCGATCCGCCAGGGCCGCTGGCCGCTCGGCCTCGAGCATCTGCACGGGTGGCTGCGCGGCTGGGGGATTCGCCCGGATTGGGCCAGAAATTCGACGTCGGCGCACGCGACCCGCAGACCGATAAGATCGTCCGCCTGATGCCGGAGCTCAACCTCATTTTCATCGGCCCCCCAGGCGCCGGTAAGGGCACCCAGGCCGAGAAGCTCCGCGATGACTTCAAGCTGCCCTACATCGCCACGGGCGACATTTTCCGGGCCAACATCAAGAACGAGACCGAGCTCGGCCAGCAGGTCAAGGCGATCACCGCTGCCGGTGACCTCGTGCCTGACGAGCTGGTGGTGGAGATCGTCGCGGACCGCCTCGACGAGGACGACGTCCAAGACGGTTTCATCCTCGACGGCTTCCCGCGCACCATCCCCCAGGCCGAGGCGCTGACGGACCGGCTCGACTCCGAGAGCCGCCGGCTCACCGCCGCGATCCTCATCGACGTGGCCGACGCTGAGGTCATCAAGCGGATCTCCGGTCGCCGCGTCTGCGTCAAGGAGGGTCACCTCTACCACGTCGACTACGACCCGCCCAAGCGCGACGGGGTCTGTGACCAGGACGGCAGCCGGCTCATCCAGCGCGAGGATGACCAGCCCGAGGTGGTCGAGAACCGTCTGAGCAAGTACCACCACGACACCGAGCCGCTCATCGACTACTACGACGAGCAGGGGATCCTGCGGCGCATCGACGGGACCCGCCCCCCGGCTGCGGTCCACGATCACATCCGTGCGGTGATCGCGACCCTGCGTCTCGAAGACGACTTCTAGTCTCGGCGAGGGTGGCCAGAGGCATGGCGATCATCAAGAAGTCCCCGGCGGAGATCGAGAAGATGGCCGCGGCCGGCGAGGTGCTCGTCAAGACGATGCACCTGCTGGAATCCAAGATCCGTCCTGGCGTCAGCACCCAGGAGCTCGACACCGCGGCGGAGCGGTTCATCCGCTCCCAGGGCTGTGAGCCGGCCTTCAAGGGATACCGCGGGTTCCCCGGTTCGATCTGCTCGAGCCCGAACAACATGGTGGTGCACGGCATCCCCGGCGCCTACAAGCTCGCCAAGGGGGACATCCTCGCCGTCGACATCGGCGTCGTGAAGGATGGCTGGGTCGCCGACGCCGCCCGCACCTTCGGAGTGGGCGAGATCAGCGATGAGGCCCAGAAGCTCCTCGACGTCACCGAGCAGTCGCTGTTCCTGGCCGTCGAACAGGTCCGCCCGGGCAACCACCTCGGTGACATCGGCCACGCGATCCAGAAGTACGTCGAGGCCAACGGCTTCTCGATCATCCGCACCCTGGTCGGACACGGGGTCGGCCGGGCGATGCATGAGGACCCCCAGGTGCCCAACTACGGTCGGGCGGGCTCCGGCGTGCTGTTGGAGCCCGGCATGGTGCTCGCCGTCGAGCCGATGGTCAACGTCGGCAAGCACACCGTGCGCATGGGCAACGACGGCTGGTCGATCTACTCCCAGGACGGCTCACTGGCCGCGCACTTCGAGTTCACCATCGCCGTCACCGCCGAGGGGCCGCGCGTGCTGACGCCGTGGCACGAGCATCGTGAGGCTCGCGCCGCCTGACCGGCTCGAGGTGTTCCGCGGAACACTCTCAAGTTGATATTGAGGGTTGCTCGCAGGGGACCTCCGGGAAGCGTTTGGGTGAGGAGCGATCGGCACGGTGCCGGTCCCGCCCCACTCAGAACTTCTGACTCAAGGAGGACCTATGCCCAACGAGCTGACCGGTAAGAAGATCGCCATCCTGGCCGCCGACGGCGTGGAGCAGGTCGAATTCACCGAGCCCCGGAAAGCCGTTGAGGCGGCGGGGGGCAGCGTCGAGACGCTGTCGCTGCGCACCGGGGAGATCCAGGCGATGAACCAGGACATCAACCCCGGCACGATGTTCACCGTCGACAAGGCGGTCGCCAACGCCTCCGTCGAGGATTACGACGGGCTGATCCTGCCCGGCGGCGTGGCCAACCCCGACATGCTGCGCCTCGACGCTGACGCCATCGCCTTCGTCCAGGGGTTCTTCGCCGCCGACAAGCCGGTCGCCGCCATCTGTCACGCGCCCTGGCTTCTGGTCGAGGCCGAACTCGTCGAGGGCCGCACGCTGACCGCCTATCCGAGCATCCGCACCGACGTCGCCAACGCCGGGGGCAACGTGGTGGACGAGGAGGTCGTGGTCGACCAGGGCCTCGTCACCTCCCGAGACCCCGACGACCTCTCGGCCTTCTGCGCCAAGATCGTCGAGGTGTTCTCCAAGGGCGCCCACGAGGCGGCCGCGGCCTAGTTGAACTGGGCAGCCTGGATCGCGCGCTCGACCTGGGTGAAGGTCGGGATGCCCTCGGCGGCGATCACGCCATGGGTCTTGCTCTGGACCACGATGGTCGGCGTACCCGGCATCCCACCGTCGACCTCGTCGCCGCGGGTGTTGTCGGCGAGGACCTGGGCTCGGAGCTTGGCCGAGCGCGAGTCGATCAGCCACTTGGTGTAGTTGAGGCCCGGCACCTGCAGCGCGATCGCGTTGAGGAAGCTCTGGTTCACGTAGTCGGTGCCCTCGGGATGCTGCTCGTTGTAGAACAGCTCGATGAAGTACCAGGCCTTGTCCTGGAGTCCGGCGGCGTAGGCGGCGGCCTGTTGGGCCACGAACTCACCGGGGGTCGCGCCGTCGGAGGTGGCGGTATCGAGGGCGTCGTAGACGAGCTTGGCCCGACCGGTCTTCACGAGCTTGTCGATGATCTCGTCCTCGATGCCCGTGCCGTGGGTGCCGTCGGAGACGATCGCATCGGTCCCCAGGGCGAAGGCATCACACACCGCGCACTCGAGATCGCCGTACTCGATGATGGTGATCGGCGCCGTGGTCTTGCCCAGCACATCGTCAGAGGCCTCGGGGATCCCGGCCAGCAGAGTGCGCACGTGGTGCTCGGCGGCGGTGATCCGCGCCTGGGACCCAACGGCGCTGGCGCTGGCGCTGGTGTTCGGGTGGGCGGCGACAGTGGTGGTGGCAGTCGTCGTGCTGGCACTGGCGGAGTGCGCCGCCGAGCCGCAACCGCTGATGAGGCTCGCCACCGCCACGGCGCCGGCCATCAGCACGGCTGCGAGCGGCGCGGCGCCCGCAGGGCGCTGGGCACGGCGGTTCCTGATGCGTTCTGGGCGGCTGAACATGGGAAATCTCCCTCTTTGGGGGAGAGTACGGGCCGGCTGTAGGCGGTGGATCATGTCGACATCCGCCGATCCTGAACGTAGAATTGGGCGCTTCGGGTAACGCGGCTGAGGGCCAGATTCCTGCTGCTACTATCCCCGGATGCGTCTGGAGCGTGGAAGTTCGCGCTGCACGACCACTTTCCATCGCCGGTAGCGGCAACCACAACGGTTGCCAGAGCCGGGATGGGATTCATTCGCCCCAAAATCCCTCACGACGAGAGAGACGACGTGAAAGTACGACCGTCGGTCAAACCGATGTGTGAAAAGTGCAAGATCATTCGCCGGCACGGACGTGTGCTGGTGATTTGCTCCAATCCGCGACACAAGCAGCGACAGGGCTAGCTCGATGGCGCGTATCTCTGGAGTCAACATCCCGCTCAACAAGCGGGTTGAAATTGGTCTCACTTACATCTACGGCATCGGCCGCCCCACATCGAACAAGCTTCTGAGCGAGCTCTCCATTGAGCCCGATCGCAAGGTCCGCGACCTCACCGAGGACGAGGTCGTGCGGCTGCGTGACCTGATCGACTCAGACGTCGTCGTCGAGGGTGATCTTCGCCGCGAGCGCTCGCAGAACATCAAGCGTCTGCAGGAGATCGGCTGCTACCGCGGCCTGCGGCACCGCCGCGGTCTGCCCGTGCGCGGACAGAACACCAAGACCAACGCGCGTACTCGCAAGGGCCCCAAGCGCATGCAAGTGGCCGGCAAGAAGAAGGCAGGTAAGAAGTAATGCCCGCAGCCAAGCGCCCCCGCGCCGGCCGCCGCCGCGTTCGCAAGAACATCCCGGTCGGCCAGGCCCACATCAAGACTTCTTTCAACAACACGATCGTCTCGCTGACCGACCGCGAAGGCAACGTCATCGCTTGGGAGTCCGCCGGCGGTGCCGGTTTCAAGGGCTCGCGCAAGTCGACTCCGTTCGCCGCGCAGGTCACCGCCGATGCGGCTGCCCGCAAGGGCATCGAGCATGGCCTCCAGAAGGTGGAGGTCTACGTCAAGGGTCCCGGCTCCGGCCGGGAGACCGCGATCCGCTCGCTGCAGGCTGCCGGCCTCGAGGTCACGGGCGTCAAGGACGTCACTCCCCAGGCGCACAACGGGTGCCGTCCGCGGAAGCGCCGGAGGGTCTAGACAACATGGCTCGTGATACAGGACCACAGTGCAAGCAGTGCCGCCGCGAGGGACAGAAGTTGTTCCTCAAGGGTGAGCGTTGTCTGACGGACAAGTGCGGCGTCGAGCGTCGTGGCTATCCGCCCGGAGAGCACGGCCGCGGTCGCCAGAAGCAGTCTGAGTACCGCGTGCAGCTGCGCGAGAAGCAGAAGGCCAAGCGTTACTACGGCGTGCTCGAGAAGCAGTTCCGGATCTACTACGCCAAGGCCTCGCGTCAGCCGGGGATCACCGGTGAAAACCTGCTGCGCGCCCTCGAGCTGCGCTTCGACAACGTTCTGGTGCGTCTCGGCTTCGCCACCTCGCGCCGCCAGGCGCGGCAGATGATCCTCCACGGCCACTGGACCATCAACGGCCGTCGAGTCAACATCGGTAGCTATCAGCTGCGCGACAACGACGTGATCGCGCTTCACCACGCGTCTTCGGACAAGGCCGTGACCCAGGTGATCCGCGACGCCACCGAGCTGACCGGTCAGATCCCCGCCTGGCTCCAGGCCGATCACGACGGTTTGACGGCGAAGGTGCTGCGTAAGCCGGAGCGTCGCGAGATCGCGGCCCCGGTGGACGAGCAGCTCATCGTCGAGCTGTACTCGAAGTAACCCAGATATTCACGGTGACGGGCGGGGCGTCGGTAGGCGGCCCCGCGCCGTCGCCCCCCTTGCCGCCGTCGGGCAGAGCGGCGGCGCCCCGACACCACCGAAGCTAGGAACCCGCGCAATGCTTGACTTCCAGGTCCCCAGAATCTCCACAGAATCCGTCGAAGAGAATCGTGGCTCGTTCACGATCGAGCCGCTGGACCGAGGCTTTGGCTACACCTTCGGCAACTCTCTGCGTCGTGTCCTGCTCTCCTCGCTCGCCGGGGCGGCCGTCACCAGCGTCCGTATCGAGGGCGTCGCTCACGAGTTCTCCACCATCCAGGGCGTCAAGGAGGATGTGACCGACATCGTCCTCAACCTCAAGGGTGTCGTGTGCCGCATGCACTCCGACGCGACCGAGGTCGAGGCTCCGCTGGTCGTCACCGGCCCCGGTGAGATCACCGCCAAGGACATCGACCTGCCCTCGGGCGTCGAGATCCTCAACCCGGAGTCCCACATCGCCACGCTCGAGAAGGGCACCAAGCTCGAGGTCTACCTGACCATCGGCCGTGGCCGGGGCTACCGGCCCGCCGAGGAGAACAAGTCCGCCGATCAGCCGATCGGCGTCATCCCGATCGACTCGATCTTCTCACCCGTGCGCCGCGTCGCCTACAACGTCGAGCAGGCGCGTGTCGGTCAGAAGACCGATTTCGACAAGCTGACCCTCGACATCGAGACCGACGGGTCGATCGACCCGCACGCGGCACTGCGTGAGGCGGCCGAGATCCTCATCTCCCAGCTGGCCATCTTCACCGACGCCGATCGCGTCATCGAGCTCCGTGACAGCCACACCGCGGGCGCCCTCGACGCCGGCCTGATGGGCGGCGCTCCCGGCGTCCCCGGCACGAACGGCAACGGCGGCGGTCGCGCCCCCAACGCGATGGACGACATCCTCATCGAGGAGCTCGAGCTCGGCGTGCGGTCCTATAACTGCCTCAAGCGCGCCGGCATCCAGACCGTCGGCGATCTGGTCAACAAGACCGAGGGCGAGCTGAACGCGATCCCGAACTTCGGCAAGAAGTCGATCGACGAAGTGATCGAGACCTTGCACTCCCGCGGCCTCGCCCTGCGCGAGGGCTAAACTGCCCGTCTAAGAGGCACCTGACTCATGCGTCATCAGAAGAACCGATACCAGCTCAGCCGCAGCGCTAGCCATCGCAAGTCGCTGCTGATGAACCTCTGCAAAGAGGTCGTCGAACACGAGCGCATCCAGACCACCGAGGCCAAGGCCAAGGCGGTCAAGCCCGAGCTCGAGAAGCTGATCACCCTTGCCAAGCGCGGCGACCTGCACGCGCGTCGCCAGGCGCTGTCGGCTCTGGGCCAGGACAAGTTCGCTGTCTACAAGCTCTTCGAGGAGGTCGCTCCGCGCTACACCGAGCGGCCCGGCGGCTACACCCGCATCCTCAAGCTCGGCCCGCGGCGCTCGGACTCCACCGAGATGGTCCTGCTCGAGCTCGTCTAGTTTCACCGCACACCGTCCCCTCCTGAAAGCGCTCGCCATCCCGGCGGGCGCTTCTTCGTTAACCGGGTCGACCCGACGCATTCCGGCGCCCGGATTGTTAAGGCGGCTGGGAGACACCGTCCTCCAAGGCGTTTTTTGGGTGCTGTGCAATCTGCACATTCTGGAGGCCTCAAACCGGGCGCAATGCACATGCCCCCAAATCACCCTCTGAGGACAGGGTGCTCTCACCTGCCGTCACGGGTCGGAACCGACGCGGGCGGGTAGAACCTCGGACATGGCTTCCGTCTCCCGCACGTTCACCGTGAAGGCGCCGCCCTCGGTGGCGATCCCCTATCTGGCCGATTTCACCAACGCCGAGGAGTGGGATCCGGGCACGGTGAAGTGCCTGCGCCAGGACTCCGGCCCGGTGCGGGTCGGCTCCACCTGGCAGAACACCTCGAAGATCGCCGGGCTCTCCACCGAGCTGACCTACACGCTCGAGACGCTCACCGACACACGCGTCGTCTTGGTCGGACGCAACAAGACCGCCATCTCGACCGAGCGGATCGACGTCACGGCTGACGGCAGCGGCTCCCAGATCACCTACGTCAACGACACGGTGTTCAACGGCGCAGCCAAGCTCGCCGGACCGCTGGTCAAGCTCGTGTTCGAGCGCCTCGCCGTCGACGTGGTGAAGAACCTCAGCGAGCGCCTGAACACGCTCGCGGCCTAGCGACGTCAGATCGCGGGTTGCCTGAGCGATGGACGCGCTCAGCGACCGGATCGGCGCGGCTCAGATGATGTGCCAGAGCTCGGCCGCCAGGACCAATCCGCCGATGGCGATGGCGATGCGCAGCAGGACCGGCGGGATCGCCCGGGCGATCGGCGGACCACAGCGGGCGCCGATGCCCAAGCCGATCGCCATGGGAATCGCCGGCACCCAGTGAACCGGCCCGAAGATGGCGAATACGACCGCAGCGGGCAGGGCCGATGCGCCCGAGAGCATGTTCTTCAGTGCGTTGGCGTAGCGCAGACGCGGGTCCACCAGGAGGAGGATGGCCGTTAGCAGCATCACCCCGGCTCCGGCGCCGAAGTAGCCGCCGTAGATCTCGATCGGGACCAGCGAGAGGGGGAACAGCAGGCGGTGGGGCTTGCCGCCGAGTGGTCGACGGGCCCGGCGGGCCTGGATCACCGGCTCGATCATCAGGGTGGCGACCGCAGCGAGCACGAGGAACGGAACCACCCCGGCGAACAGCTTGGAGGGGGTGAGCAGCAGCAGGGCTGCCCCCGCCACGGCGATCACCGCCACGGGAAGCATCCAGCGACGCAGCCAGGGGCCCTGGCCGACCAGTTCGGGACGCGAGCCGAGGGCTGAGCCCGGCCAGATGCCCACCAGCGCGATGCTGTTGGTCACGTTGGCGGCCAACGGGTGCAGACCGACGGCCAACAGCGCCGGGTAGGAGACCAGCGAGGCAACCCCGCCGGCCGTCCCAGCGATCCCGGCCAGCACGCCGGCGCCGAGCAGGATGGGCTCCTGCAGCCATGGGCTCATCATCGGGTACGCGCCATTGTGCTGACTGAGCCCCCGGCGTACCTCGCCGGGTCACCTTTCTGACCGACTCGGCGGGTGTCTCGCGTAACACTTACGCGGCTAACGTTTACAGCGATACCCCACGTGGAACAGCTTCAACTATGACATCTGAGACAGAAATGAAACAACCGGAGAGCTCCCGCGTGGAGCCCCAGGAGGGTGGCCACGCCGCCGGGTTCGCCACCGCGGTGTGGGAGCTCACCGAGCGCTTAGCCCGTTGGACCGGGCACCAGGTCATGCGGCCCCGCGCCCGCACCCTGATCGTCGGCGTCGTGTTGATCCTCGTCGCCGTCCTGTTCGTGGCCCACTCGTTCTGGACCGCGCCGCTGGTCATCGTCGGCATCGTGATGATCCTCGTCGCCTGGGTGGGGAGCCGCCTCGAGGGCCGCTTCGCCATCGAGTGGAGTGAGCTCGGCACCGGCTTTGAGATGCACGCTCGCTTCAAGTCGATGAACGCGACGCCCAACGAGCTCACCGCCGCCCCGACCCCGGCCCCGGCGCCCGATCACCTCGGCCACGCCTCCCACGACGATGACGACGACGTCATCGAGGGTGAGGCCCACACCATGGAGATCCCGGCCGAGGAGCTGCGCGCCCTGGTGGCCGCGCTCGAGCAGATCGCGCCCCAGGCTCACGCCCAGGACCACCGCGATGATTCTGATGCGGGCTCCGCGGATGCGGTGTCCCACACCACGGCTCCGAGCCTCTCGCACCTCAAGGCCACAACCCAGGCCAAGGCGTCGAGCAACGGCAAGGCGACCGCCGCTCACCCGAGCACCGACGAGGACTGACCCGTCGGTCCCAAGCACGACCTTCCTCTCACCCCACCAACACAGAAGGAGCAGTCACATGCCAGACAACATTGATGACGCCAAGGGCCAGCTCAAAGAGGGCGCCGGCAAGCTCACGGGCAACAAGGACCTGGAGGCTGAAGGCAAGTCCGATCAGCTGACCGGCAAGCTCAAGAGCCTCGTCGACGACGTCAAGGACGCCGCCGATGACGTCAAGGACAAGCTGACCGGCAAGTAGTCAGCCGTTCGCTGTGTGGTGCCGCCGTCGCCCGTGCGCGCGGCGGCACCACAGAGATCTCTCTGACCGGCCCCACCTGCTCACCCGCTGGCCGGTCGCCAACGAAAGTCGCTCATGAGTTCAACTGATCTGCGGCGCAAGGATGCCCGCGACAACCGTGACCGCATCCTCGACGTCGCCACCACTCTGCTGCGTCAGGATCCCGACGCGACCATCGACGAGATCGCCCACGCCGCGGCGGTATCGCGCCCCACGGTCTACCGCCACTTCGGCAGCCGTGACGCGCTGACCTCGGCGGTCGCCACCTTCGTGGCGAGCATCGAGACCCACGATGAGTCCCAGACGATCCAGCCCGCCGGCGAGCTCAGCAGCCCGGCGCCGGTCGTCCTCGACGTCACCGAAGTGCTCAACAAGGTGCCTCCGCACCTGCTGGGCGACCAGATCGTCGCCGAGGCCCAGCGTCTCGGCGGAGTCCGTTCGGTGGCGCTCTATCTCGTCGACATCGACGGCACCCGTCTGCGCCGCCTCGCCGGATCCCAGGAGTTCCCGGAGGAGCTCGGCCTGCCGCTGGCCGTGGGACCCGAGATCCCCCGGGAGGGACTCCAGGCGCTCCAGGACCGTCTCAAGCGCGAGCTGCCCGGATCGGTGATGGCCCCCATGCTGCTGCGTGGCCGGGCGCTCGGCGTGCTCCTGGCCGTCGACGCCCCCGAGGATCCGCTGCTCGAGCTGGCCCGCCAGGCCGGCGCCTGCATCGCGCTGGCCGACAGCTACACCGACGTGTTTGACGCGACACGCCGGCGCAAGGACATCAGCGCCGCCTCCGAGATCCAGCAGAACCTGCTGCCGCCCCGCATCGCCCGGGTCTCGGGCGGGATGCTCGCCGGCAACGTGCTGCCCGGCTATGACGTCGGCGGCGACTGGTTCGACTACGTGGAGAACCCCGACGGCTCCTGGATCGCCGTCTCGGACGCCGCCGGCAAGGGCACCGCCGCGGCCGCCACCGGAGCGGTCACCCTGGGGGCCTTCCGGGCCAAGCGCCGGCGCCAGGCGCCGTTGGACGAGACGATCCACTACATGGATGAGACGGTCCGCGAGCTGCCCTACCGCGATGCGGTGGCCAACGTCATCGTCGCCCGCTGGCACGGCCCCACCGCCACGTTCCTGTGGGTCGGCTGCGGCGCCGGGGTGCCCTACCTGATCCGTGCCGACCGTCGGGTCGAGCCGCTGCCCGGTGACACCTACGACAGCCTGGGTCGCGGACTGCCGGCCGCCGAGCGCGACATCATGGCCCACAGCCATCAGCTCGCCGAGGACGAGTCGATCGTCATCGTCTCCGACGGCGTCCTCGAGCGTCGTCACCGCGACGGCGGGCAGCTGGGCGTGCAGGTCATCACCGACGCGGTGTCCGACGTCGATCAGCTGTCGGCGCCGACGATCGTCCGCGCGCTGGAGCGCCGCATCATCGCGGCCTCCGACGATCACCTGGAGGACGACGCGACGATCGTCACCTTCACCCCGATCTCCGCGTCGTAGGGCCCCCAGCCGCGCGCCGCGGCGATGTGTGAGAAGTTCGCGCCGATGAGAGTGTTCCTTGCCGGCGCGACCGGAGTCATCGGCTCGCGCCTTCTGCCCCAACTGCTCCAGGACGGTCACCGGGTCGCCGCGATGACCCGCACCGCTGACAAGGCCGGCCCCCTGAGCGCGCTCGGCGCGGTCCCGGTCGTCTGTGACGTCTATGACCGTGACACGCTGGTCGACGAGCTGGTCGCCTTCGCGCCCGAGCTGGTCATCCATCAGCTCACCGACCTCCCCGATGACCTCAGCCAGCTGGCCAGCGGCAGCGCGGTCAACGCGCGCATCCGCCGCGAGGGCACCGCGAACCTCCTGGCCGCCGCCCGCGCGTCCGGGGCGACCCGCTTCATCGCCCAGAGCGTCGCCTGGGAGCCCGCCGGTGACGGCGCGGTGGCCAAGGCCGAGCTCGAGCAGGGCGTGCTCGACTTCGGCGGGGTGGTGCTGCGCTACGGCCAGCTCTATGGACCCGGGACCTGGTACCCCGACAGCCGGCCCGAGCCCCCGCGGGTGCACGTCGACGTCGCGGTCACCCGCACGCTCGCCGCGCTCGCGCTCCCCAGCCAGATCGTCACCATCGTCGACGACATCGAGCCCGACGGGGACGCTCAGCGCGACGCGTCATAAGCCTGGCGGGACCCGGCGCGCCCGGACGTTAGTCTCGGCGCGGCGATGACCACGAAGCTGACCATCGAGTACGACGGGACCGACTTCTCCGGCTGGGCCCGCCAGCCCGGCAAGCGCACCGTCCAGGCCGAGCTCGAACAGGCGCTCGGCACCCTGCTGCGCCGGCCCGTGGCGCTGACGGTGGCCGGGCGGACCGACGCCGGGGTTCACGCGCTCGCCCAGGTCGCCTCCTACGAGGGGCCGATCGCGCCGATCGAGGGGATGAACGCCCTGCTGCCGCCCGACGTGGCCGTTCTCACCGCCGAGAGCGAACGCGACGGGTTCAGCGCCCGCCACGACGCCACCTCACGCGCCTACACCTACCGGCTGATCGCCCGGCGCAGCCGCAGCGCGCTGGCCCGCGGACGCGTGCTGCACTGGATCTATCCCGTCGACATCGACGCGCTCATCGCGTGCGCGGCGCTGCTGCCCGGCAACCACGACTTCACCGCCTTCACGCCGGCGGACACCTACCACGTGCGCTTTGACCGCGACATCTCCGCCGCCTTCTGGGAGGACCATGGCGGCGGAGAGCTGCAGTTCTGGATCGAGGCCGACTCGTTCATGCGCAACATGAACCGCATCCTCGTCGGCACGATGCTCGACGTCGCCCGGGAGCGACGCAGCGTGGATGACTTTGCCCGTCTGTTGGACGGGCAACCCCGGGTGGAGGCGGGCCCGACGGCCCCCGCGCGCGGCCTGTACCTCGCCGGGGTCGGCTACCGGGGTGAGCGCGTGCTCGACCCCGGCACAGCGGTAACGTCGCCGTCATGGCCATCCCCACCGCACCCATCGCCGCCGGATCCCTGATCGGCGGATATCTCGTCGCCCGTGTCACCAAGAATCGCCAGCTCGGTGGGGTCGTGCTCGCCGGCGGCGGCGCGGCGGCCGCCAGCCAGTGGCGCAGACAGGGGCCCGCCGTCACCGCGCTGCTGCTCGGCACCTATCTCGGTGGCTTCGGCGCCTCACACCCCCTGGCCAAGCGGATCGGTGCGTGGCCGTCGGTGTTCAGCGTCGCCGCACTGAGCGGCGGGGCGAGCTACCTGCTGGCGGACCGGCGCTGACTCAGGCGCCGCCGAGCTGGGGGTCGCTGGTCAGCCCGCTGGCCAGCTCGAGACGACCCGCCAGCGTGTAGGTGAAGCTCGGATCGCTCGGCGCGGTCAGGGTCAGGTCATACCAACCGCCGGTCCGGGACACCGGGACGCTGATCGATGCCTGATGGGTGGACGCGAGGCTGGAGGCCGGTCCGTAGGCGTTGGCGACGTGAATCGCCACCGGTTGGGCGTGACGGGCCGTCGGGGGCGTGGTGATCTCCACGCGCAGGACGCCGAGAACCGGGTCGGCAACGGAGCTGACGGTGATCGTCGTGACGGGGGAGCCGCTGATGTGGCGGTAGAAGCCGTTGGGACCGTGCAGGCTGAGGTCATAGGTGCCCGGGTTGGCCAGCTCGGCCGCCAGCTGGGCGCCGGCTCCGACGGTGTAGGTGAACGGTGCGCCGGGCACGGTCAGGGAGCGGGCCTGGATCCCGACCCCGAGTGAGCCCGGGTTGGTGAACGCCAGCGCCAGGCCCGTGGGTGAGGGCGTCACGCTGACGTCGAAGTCATAGCCCAGACGCCGCGAGGGGCGCGTGCCCGACTCCTGCACCGGCACCGCACCCTGGGCGGGGGGCACCGGCTGGTAGTCCGGCGGTGTGGTCTGTTGGGGGTCGGGCTGGTAGCTCGCGACGTCGGGCAGCGTCGGCACGCTGTCACTGGCCCTGGCGAAGTCAAAGCACGAGGTGAGATCCCCGAACACGGCCCGTCGCCACGGGGTGATGTTCGGCTCCTCGACCCCGAAGCGCGCCTCCATGAAGCGGATCAGGGACGTGTGATCGAAGGTCTCAGAGCACACGTAGCCGCCGGTGCTCCAGGGTGAGACGGCGATCAGCGGCACGCGGACACCGCCGCCGTAGGGGCCGATCACGCCGTCGGAGCCACCGGGGGTGCCGGCGACGCCTTCGAACAGCTCGTTGTCGAGCGCCACCGTGGAGGCGCCCGGCAGCCCGCCGACGTTCGGGTAGGGGGCGGGCACGTGGTCGAAGAAGCCGTCGTTCTCGTCGAAGGTGATCAACAGCACCGTCTTGGACCAGGTGTCGGGGTCGCTGGTCAGCGCGTTGAGGACCGCCGCGGTGTACCAGGCGCCGTAGCCGGCGGGCCAGGCGGGATGTTCGGTGTAGGCCTCGGGGGCGACGATCCAGGAGACGCTGGGGAGGTTCGCGCTCTGCACATCGGCGGTCAGCTGATCGAAGAACGTGCCGGCGGCGGAGACATTCGTGCCGGTGAGAGCGGCCTCATAGAGCGGGCTGCCCGGCTGACTGTTCTGGAACTGCTTGAAGTAGAGCAGTGAGTTGTCGCCGTAGTTGCCGATGTAGGGGTCAGAACCCCAGCCCCAGGATTCGGCTGCGGTCAGGCCGAGTCCGATGTCCTGGTAGATCTTCCAGCTGACGCCCGCGGCGCTCAGGCGCTCGGGGTAGGTCTGCCAGGTGTAGCCGAGCTCGTCGTTGGCGATGACCGGGCCGCCGCCCTTGCCGTCGTTGCCGTCCCAGCCCGTCCACATGTAGTACCGGTTCGGGTCAGTCGGGCCGAGCATCGAGCAGTGGTAGGCGTCGGCGACCGTGAAGGCGTCGGCTAGGGCGTAGTGGAAGGGCAGATCGTTGCGTTCCAGGTGCGCCATGGTGGTCGTGCCCTTGGCCGGGATCCAGCCGTCCCAGCGGCCGGCGTTGAACGCCTCATGGGTGCTGTCCCAGTCATGGGGGAGGTCCTCGATGAAGGTGAGGGCGAGGTCATCGACGTCGGGACGGAAGGGGGGAACGACGGACGGGCTGGCGCCCGGGTTGGCCTGCTGCCACACCGGCTGGCCGCTGGGCAGGGTGATGGGGTGGGGATCCGAGAAGCCGCGGACACCCCGCAGCATCCCGTAGTAGTGATCGAAGGAGCGGTTCTCCTGCATGAGCACCACGATGTGCTCGACGTCCTGGATCGAGCCGTTGACCCGGTGGGCCGGGATGCTGGCCGCACGGGCGATCGAGTCGCCGAGCATGGTGGTGGCCACGGTCCCGCCCGCGAACTGCAGGAACCGGCGCCGGTTGATGGAGCTGGTCATGCGCCGGACCTTAACCCCGGGACGGCGCACCGTCCCAGGGGGGTTTACCGGCTTCTCACACGCGGCTCACACCGGGGACACAAGTCCCCGGTGGGGAGTTCAGCTCGCGCGCAGCACCAGCAGCGCATGATCGGTGAGCTCCACCGTATCCCCGGCGCTGAGTGACCCGGGGTAGTCGCCCGCGGAGTCCGAGGCGATCGCCACCTCCCAGGTGCCGGGCAGCTGGGAGGGGATGGTGAAGCTGAGCGCCTCGGAGTAGGCGTTGAACAGCAGCAGGAACGAGCGGCCCTCGATCGGGTTGCCGTCGCGGTCGTGGTTGGGGATCTCCTCACCGTTGAGGAACACCCCGAGCGCGTAGTCCTGATCGCCCCAGTCATCGTCCCCCAGCGTCGCGCCGTCACAGCCGAACCACAGCACGTCGGGCAGGCCCGAGCCCTGGGTCGAGTCGCCGAGGAAGAAGTCCTTGCGGCGGAACACCGGCTCGCGACGACGCAGCTCGATGACCTTGGCCGTGTAGTCGCGCAGGTCCTCGTCGACGGACTCCCAGTCGAACCAGGAGATGGGGGAGTCCTGGCACCAGGCGTTGTTGTTGCCGCCCTGGCTGCGTCCGAACTCGTCCCCGCCCAGCAGCATCGGCACGCCCTGGGAGAGCAGGATCGTGGCGATCATGTTGCGCTGCTGACGGGCGCGGAGGGCGAGCACGTGCGGGTCGTCGGTCTCGCCCTCGGCGCCGCAGTTCCAGGAGCGGTTGTCGTCGGCCCCGTCGCGGTTGTCCTCGAGGTTCGCCTCGTTGTGCTTCTCGTTGTAGGACACCAGGTCGGCCAGGGTGAAGCCGTCGTGGGCGGTGATGAAGTTGATCGACGACGACGGACGCCGGCCGTCGGAGTCGTAGAGATCCGCCGATCCGGTGAAGCGGTCGGCGAACTCCGAGATCGGTGACTCGCTGCGCCAGAAGTCGCGGATGCTGTCGCGGTAGGCGCCGTTCCACTCACTCCACTGCACGGGGAAGTTGCCCACCTGATAGCCGCCGGGCCCGACGTCCCAGGGCTCGGCGACGAGCTTGACCCCCGACAGGACCGGGTCCTGGTGGATGACGTCGAAGAACGCCGACAGCTTGTCCACGTCATAGAGCTCGCGGGCCAGCGTGGAGGCCAGGTCGAAGCGGAACCCGTCGACATGGCACTCGACGGCGAAGTAGCGCAGCGAGTCCATGATCAGGCGCAGGGTGTTGGGGTTGACCGGGTTGAGGCTGTTGCCGGTCCCGGTGAAGTCCATGTAGTAGTGGGGATCCTCGGGGCTGAGGCGGTAGTAGCTCTGGTTGTCGATGCCCTTGAAGGACAGCATCGGGCCCAGGTGGTTGCCCTCGGCGGTGTGGTTGTAGACCACGTCGAGGATCACCTCGATGCCCGCGCGGTGCAGCGCCTTGACCATCCCCTTGAACTCGCTCACCTGCTCGCCCTGGGTGCCGCTGGCGCTGTAGCCGGCGTGGGGGGCGAAGTAGCCGATGGTGCTGTAGCCCCAGTAGTTCGATAGGCCCTTGTCGTGGAGGAAGCTCTCATCCGCGATGTGATGGACCGGCAGCAGCTCGACCGCGGTGATGCCCAGATCCTTCAGGTAGGCGATGGCGGGGTCCGAGGCCAGGCCGGCGTAGGTGCCGCGCAGCGCCTCGGGCACATCGGTGCGCTGCTTGGTGAAGCCGCGGACGTGGGTCTCGTAGATGACCGTCTCTGACCAGCGCCGGTCCAGAGGCCGGTCGCCCTCCCAGTCGAAGCTGGCGTCGACGACCACGCTCTTGGGGATCGCGGCGGCGTCGTCGCTGTCGTCGATGGTGAGGTCGGCGTCGTCGTCACCGGGCTCGCCGGGCACGTAGGGCAGGATGGCCCCGGCGGTGGGATCGACGAGCCCGTCGATCGCCTTGGCGTAGGGGTCGATGAGCAGCTTGGCCGGGTTGAAGCGCGCCCCGCTGGCCGGGTCATAGGGACCGTGTACGCGGTAGCCGTAGCGCTGGCCGGGACCGACCCCGGGCAGGTAGATGTGCCACTGGTGGTTGGTGCGGTCGAGGATGTCCAGGCGCGTCTCGGTGCCGTCATCGTCGAACAGGCACAGCTGGATGGTGTCGGCGTTCTCGGAGAACAGGGAGAAGTTGGTCCCCTGCCCATCCCAGGTGCTGCCCTGGGGCAACGGCCGTCCCGGCCGCGCGTCGGATCCGATGCTCAACGGGTGCTCCCGGTCGAGGTGGCACGGGCGGAGATGCTGCGCTGTAAGGGCATGAGCACGGTCGCTACCCCGCCCAGCACGCCGCGAATCGGCAGGCTGGTCATCCCGTCCCCGCGGCTGCCGCGGCCAGGAGGCGCTCGTCGTCACCGGGGCGTCCGAGCAGGCAGATTCCCACGGGGAACCCATCAGGGGTTGCGGCAGGCAGCGACACCGCGGGCGTACCGGCCAGCCCGGCGATGCAGGTGAGCGCCAGGGTGCGGAGGCGGAGGTCCTCCTCTGCGGTGACGCTGGTGACTGGCTCGGGGGCGATGGTCGGGGCGGACGGGAGGACCAGGGCGCCCCCGGGATCGAGCAGCTCGTCAAGTCGCTCGAGGACCTCTGCGCGCGCCGCCGTGGCCGCCTCGGCCGCCTCCGGTGGGGTGGCCTCGGCGGTGGCGAAGCGGCCCGCGACCCCCGGTCCGAGCGGCGGCTGATGCTCGGTCAGCCAGGGGCCGTGCAGCGTCCAGGCCTCGACGAACTGACGCCCGCGGAAGGCGTCGCGCCAGCCGAACAGCCGGTCATCGGCCAGCGACACGGTGCTGATCTCGGCACCGATGGCCAGGGCCAGGCGAGCGGCGCCCGCGGCAACGGTGGCCCGCACCAGCGGGTCGGCCAGCGCGAGCAGGTCCTCGGCGACGACGAGCCGGTTCGGCGGGCTCCCCGCCTCAGCCTCCAGGAGGACCACGCCGGCCTGCTCGAGCAGCTCACCGCTGGCGGCCAGCAGGCCGCAGACGTCGAAGGACGGGGCGAGGCCGAGCACGCCGGCCATGGGGACCCGGCCGTGGGTCGGGCGCAGCCCGAAGATGCCGCAGTAGGCCGCGGGCACCCGGATCGACCCCGCCGTGTCGGTGCCCAGGGCGATGTCGGCGATGCCCGAGGCGACGGCGGAGGCCGACCCGGAGGAGGAGCCGCCGGGAATGCGTCCGGGGGCCGCCGGATTCCGGGGCGTGCCGTAGTGGGCGTTGACGCCGTCCAGGCTGAAGGCGAACTCGTCGGTGTGGGCCTTGCCGACGATCTCGGCGCCGGCGTCGGTGAGTCGCGCCACGGCCTCGGCGTCGTCTTCGGCGGGCGCGGCGAGCTCGAGATACAGCGGGTTGCCCGCCCCGGTCCGCTCACCGGCCACGTCGATGACGTCCTTGACCGCCAGGCGCACTCCTCCCAGCGTTCCGCCTGTGGCGCCCGCCGCGCGCCGGGGCGGCTCGAACATCACGCGCAGCGGATCGCCGGACTCCGTCATCCTCAGCCCAGGTCGCCCACCAGGTCGGCGATGGAGTCGACGACCCGGGAGGCACGGAAGGGGAAGTTCTCCAGCTCGCTGCGCTGGGTGATGCCGGTGAGCACGAGGATCGTCTCCATGCCCGCCTCCATGCCGGAGATGACGTCGGTGTCCATGCGGTCGCCGATCATCGCCGAGCTCTCCGAGTGCGCGTCGATCGCGTTGAGCGCCGAGCGCATCATCAACGGGTTGGGCTTGCCGACGTAGTAGGGCTCCACGCCGGTCGCCCGGGTGATCAGCGCGGCCACCGAGCCGGTGGCCGGCAGCGGCCCGGCGGCGCTGGGACCGGTCGCGTCCGGATTGGTGGCGATGAAGCGCGATCCGTTGGCGATCAGGCGGATCGCCTGGGTGATGCGCTCGAAGCTGTAGGTGCGGGTCTCACCCAGGACCACGTAGTCGGGCTCTGACTCGGTGAGGGTGTAGCCGCTGTGGTGCAGGGCAGTGGTCAGCCCCGACTCGCCGATGACGAACGCCGAGCCATGTGGACGCTGGGTCTCCAGGAACCGGGCGGTGGCCAGCGCCGAGGTCCAGATGTTCTCCTCACGAATGTCGATGCCGCTCGAGTTCAGGCGGGCGGCGAGGTCCCGCGCGGTGTAGATCGAGTTGTTGGTGAGCACGAGGAAGGGGATCTCGCGCTCGCGCAGCTTGGCGATGAACTCCGCGGCGCCGGGGATGCCGTGCTCCTCCCGCACCAGCACGCCGTCCATGTCCATCAGGTAGGAGCGAATCTCTCTCGGGGTCACGCCGCTAATCATCGCGTAGCTGGGTAGGTACACAAGCGTGATCCTCGAACGCGACACGGGCGTCGTCAACGTCCCCAACCTGAGAAAGGTCATCGCCCTCTCGGCGCTGACCACCACCGCGATCCAGTCGGCTACCGCGTATGTCGGCATTCGTGCCGAGCGCCGCGACTATGCCGATCTCATCTGGGGTCCCGGCCTGGCCGCCATCGCCGTCGTCTCCGCGGTCACCGGCGAGGGCAACGCGGGTCGGCGCTGGGGACTCGCCGTCGTGACGTCGGCCTGGGCCGCGCGCCTGGCCCACCTGATGTACGGGCGGATCAGCAGCTCAGACTCCGAGGATCCTCGCTACAGCGAGTTCCTCGAGGGTGACGGCACCGGGGCGGTGCTGACCAAGGTGTTCGGCACCCAGGCGCTGGCCCAGATGATCGTGTCCGCCCCGATCCAACTGGCCGCGGCCAGCCGTCTGCCCCGCGGCGCCCGCCGCCTGCTCGCCCCGCTCGGGCTGGCCACCATGGTCGGCGGCGCGGTGGTCGAGGCGCTGGCGGACCGGGAGAAGGACGCCTACCGCGCCCTCGATAAGGAGGACAAGCCCGAGGTGCTCGACACCGGGCTCTGGAGCGTGTCCCGGCACCCCAACTACTTCGGGGATTCGGTCGTCTGGGACGGTGCGTGGCTCACCGCGGCCGCCTCACCGCCCGCGGCCTGGACGCTGCCGGCCCCGATCGCCATGAGCTACCTGCTCATGTACGCCACCGGCGCCAAGCGCACCGAGCGGCGGATGGAGGACCGGCCCGGCTACCGCGACTACCAGCAGCGGGTGTCGTTCTTCTTTCCGTGGCGCAAACGCAGCTGACCTGAGCCGATGTCAGCCGCCCGGTGGCGGGGCTAGTCTGGAGGGACCATGCGTGTTCTGCTGACCAACGATGACGGGATCGAGGCCGACGGCCTCCAGGCTCAGCGCGCGGCGCTGCTCAAGTACGTGCCCGACATCGACCTGCTGGTGATCGCCCCGGACTCCAACCGCTCGGCGATGGCCCGCTCGATCACCACGCGACGGCCGCTCTGGGTGCACGAGGTCGAGTTCGGCGACGGCACGGTCGGCTACTCCACCGACGGGACGCCGGTCGACTGCGTGCGCCTGGCCCAGCTCGGTCTGGTCGCCGGCTGGGAGCCCGAGATGGTCGTCTCGGGCATCAACCACGGTTCGAACATCGGCGACGACATCTCCTACAGCGGCACGGTGGCGGCGGCGATCGAGGGGCTGATCCTCGGCATTCCCGGCATCGCCGTGTCTCAGCAGTCGACCTCGATGGAGTTCGACTTCCGCCAGGCCGGCGCCTATGACTTCACGGGCTCCTCCGCCTTCGTGGCCCGGCTGGTCGCCGACCTCGACAACATCCCGCTGCCGCCCGCCACCATGCTCAACGTCAACTTCCCCGGGCGCGAACCCGAGGGGGTCAGCGTGGCCAAGCTCGGCCGCCGCCTCTACCGGGACGTGCTGTCGCTGGTCGAATCCGACGATCAGGGCGGGCGCCAGTACTGGATCTACGGCGACGCCGGCATCCCCGAGGACGAGATCGACACCGACGTCGCCGCGGTGGCGGCCGGGCGCATCGCTGTCACCCCGCTGCACTTCGACCTCACCCACCATGCGTCGTTGGAGTCACTCGCTGGGCATGACCTGGAGCGGCTGCTGAATGAGCCCGCCGTCTGACCCCGCCGCCCGCGCCGCGGAGCTGAGGGAGCAGCTGAACTACCACTCCCGCCGGTACTACGAGCTCGACGATCCCGAGATCACCGACGACGCCTACGACGCGCTGCTCGATGAGCTGCGCGGCCTTGAGGCCGCGCACCCCGAGCTGGTGACCGACGACTCACCGACCCGGCGGGTCGGCGGCCAGCCGGTGTCGGACCTCGTCAAGGTCTCCCACCTCCAGCGCATGCTGTCGCTGGCCAACGCCCACAACGCCGAGGAAATCCAGGCCTGGGTGCAGCGCATGCGCAACCATCTGGCCCGCGAGGGCATCGACAACCCGGCCTTCCGCTTCGTGGCCGAGCCCAAGATCGACGGGCTGGCCATGTCGCTGGTCTACCGCGACGGGGTGCTCGAGCGCGGCGCCACGCGCGGGGACGGCGAGATCGGTGAGGACGTCACCCACAACATCGCCACCATCGCCCAGATCCCCCGTGAGCTGACGCTCGCCGCGGGGGAGTCGGCGCCGGCGCTGGTCGAGGTCCGCGGCGAGGTCTACATGTCCCTGCCCGACTTCGCCGCGCTGAACGAGCGCCGGGCCGCCGAGGGCAAGTCGACCTTCATGAACCCGCGCAACTCGGCCGCGGGCACCATCCGCCAGCTCGACCCCAAGCTGGCCGCCGAGCGCCCGCTGTCGTTCTGGGCCTACCAGATCGGCGTCACCGACGGACTCGATCTCAGCTCGCACTGGGACGCCCTGAGCTGGTTGCGCGATCACGGCTTTCCCGTCAACCCGGACATCCGGATCCTCGACACCGAGGCCGAGGTGATCGCCCAGTGCGAGGGCTGGGAGACCCGGCGGGGGTCGCTCGCCTTCGAGATCGACGGGGTGGTGGTCAAGGTCGATGACTACGAACTCCAGCGCCGCCTCGGCGTGGTCGGGCGCGATCCCCGCTGGGCGATCGCCTGGAAGTTCCCACCGACCACCGCGATTACCCAGCTCAAGGCGGTGATGTGGAACCCGGGCAAGTTCGGTGACCTGCACCCCTACGCGATGCTCGAGCCCGTCCAGGTCGCGGGCGTGACGATCAAGATGGCCACCCTGCACAACGAGGAGGACCTGGCGCGCAAGGACATCCGGCCCGGTGAGGACGTCATCGTGCTGCGTGCCGGCGACGTCATCCCCCAGGTGCTCTCCCCGGCACCCCACGTCGTCGAGCACCCCGACCGGCCGCCCAAGCCGGAGGTTCCGCGTGAGTGCCCGGTGTGCGGCACGCCGACCATCAAGCCCGAGGACTCGGTGTTCACCCGCTGTCCCAACCGCGACTGCGCGGGACGGCGCTGGCAGCTGCTCACCACCTTCTCCTTTGTCATGGATATCGACGGGCTGGGGGAGAAGCTCGTTTCGCGCTTCATGGAGCTCGAATGGGTGCGCACCGCGGCGGACTTCTACCGCCTGACCGAGGCCCAGATCGCCGAGCTCGACGGCTTTGGTGAGAAGTCGGCCGCCAAGCTGGTGGGCGCGATCGAGGCGTCCAAGCGCCAGCCCTTCGGCAAGGTCCTGTTCGCCATCGGGATCGAGGAGGTCGGCAACGTCACCGGCGCCAACCTGGCCCAGCAGTTCCGCAGCGTCGATGCCCTGCTCGAGGCCACGCCCGAGCAGATCGCCGACACGCCCGGTGTGGGACCGAAGATGTCGGTGGTCATCGCCGAGCAGCTGGCGGACCCGCTGATGCGCGAGCTCATCGCCGACCTGCGCGGGGGGGGCCTGAAGTTCGAGGAGGAGGGCCCGCCGCCGGGGGAGGGCCTGCTGTCGGGGTTGACCCTCGTCCTCACCGGCACGCTGCCCGACCTCACCCGCGAGGAGGCCACCGCCCTCATCCAGGCGGCCGGGGGTAAGGTCACCGGGTCGGTGTCGAAGAAGACCGCCTATGTGGTGGCCGGGGAGAGCGCGGGCACGAAGCTGGCCAAGGCCGAGAGCCTCGGGGTGCCGGTGCTCGACGAGGCCGGGCTGCGCGAGCTGCTGGAGCACGGGCCACAGCCGGCGCCCGACTGAGTCGCGCGCCGGGGATACGGTGCCCGCTCACCGTGCTCCCCGGCTCGAGCGCTCCGAGCTCAGCGGTAACGGACCTCGCGGTACTCGGTCGGCGCGACTTCCACCGGGCGCTCCGCCACCACGGTGCGGCGGTTGGACATCAGCCACACCAGTGAGAGGAGGAATCCGACGATGCCGACGACCATCAGGATGACTCCGACGGTGTGCAGGTTGACGCCGGACACCGTGGCGGTGACGGCGAAGCGCAGGACGGCACCGACGGCGATGACCAGCAGGGACGGGGTGAGTTCCATGATTGCGTTACCTCCGAGTCGTTGAATCCTTAGCGTGGCCAGGTGCCCGGTCCGGAACCCTGCCAACCGGCGGAGGCTGCGATGTCATCCCAGGTTGACGCCGCCCGGCGCATTTTCCGGTGCCTTGGCGTGGTCCGCCGGCAATCGGGTACAAGTTCGAAGGTGCGTTTTCGAGTGTCGTCACACCCCGCGTGGCCGGTCGGCCTGCTCGCGGCCCTGGCGGTCGGGGGCTGTGGCACCAGCGCGCACACCCCGAGACTGTCCGCGGGAGAGCGCGCCACGCTGCTCGCTCAGGTCGGTGCCGCCACGCGGGCCGCGTCTCACCATGACGCCGCCGCGGTGGGTTCGGCCCTGAGGACCTTCGATGCGCGGGTCGCCACGCTGCGCTCTGACGGGGCCCTGAGTGACAGCCTGGCCGCCGCCCTGTTGAGCCAGGCCGCGGCCGCCCGACAGGAGGCCGACGCCACGTTGGCGGCTGGATCGGGGACGACCACTACCGCGACCACGGCGACCACCGCGCAGGCCGAGACCGAGGCGGTGGCCACGACCACGCCGGCCACCCAGACCACCGTCGAGACGGTGACCGCCACGGCCTCGACTCCGGCGGCGACCGTCTCCACGCCGACCCCCGCGGCCGCCACGCCGACGCCGGCTACGGCGGCGCCGTCTCCCAGCGCCCCGGCGACGCCCGCCGGTCCGTCGAGCACGCCGCCCAGCACCCCGGCCCAGGGCGCCCTTCCCCCGGGACACGCCAAGCCGGGACACGCCACACGGGGGAGCGGCGCCCACGGCCACCACGGCAACGGCAACCACAACGGCACACCGCTCCTCTAGATGACCGAGCTGATCCCCGAACGCATGCAGGTCGGCAGTGTCCTGGCCGGCCGCTACCGGCTCGACGCGGTCGCCGGCTCCGGTGGCATGGCGATCGTCTGGCGCGCCTGGGACAACCGCCTGGGACGCGACGTCGCGATCAAGGTGATGTCCGACGTGCTCTCGGCCGACCCCGCCTACGTCTCGCGTTTCGCGCGGGAGGCGCAGATCGCCGCCCAGATCAGCCATCCCAACCTCGTGGCCGTCTATGACTTCAACGCAGGCTCGCCCCAGCCCTACCTGGTCATGCAGTACGTCGAGGGCGGCACGCTCGAGGCTCGGCTCAAGGACCCCGAGCTCCCGGTACCCGAGCTGAGCGATCTCGCCCATGACCTGCTCTCGGCGCTGTCGGCGGTGCACCGCCACGGGGTGCTGCACCGCGACGTCAAGCCGGCCAACGTGCTGCTCGGGCCCGACGGTCGGGCGCGGCTCACCGATTTCGGTGTCGCGCGGCTCGAGGACATGACCCGGCTCACCCAGACCGGCCATCTCGTGGGCACGCTGCGCTTCCTCGCCCCCGAGCTCGTCGACGGCGTCGAACCCAGCCCCCAGAGCGACCTCTACTCGCTGGGGATCCTGCTGCGCGAGGCCGCCGGGGCGCGCGTCGAGCCGCCGATGGCGAAGCTGATCGACACGCTGGCCGCCACCGATCCCCGCGCCCGTCCCGTCAGCGCCGAGGCGGCCCTCGACCGGCTGGCCCGCCTGGAGACCGGGTCCGGGATACCCCAGGAGCCCACCGCGCAGATGCCCACCGCGCAGATGCCCACCGCGCAGATGCCCACCGCGCAGATGCCCACGGCGCAGATGCCCACCGCGAGCTTCGCGCCCGAGCCGACGCAGGTGATGGGGCCGGCATCGCGCCTGCGCCGAGGGCTCGGCGGTCGTCGGCTGGCTCTGGGCGCGCTGTTGGCGGTCGCTGCCGTCGTGGTGCCCATCGTCCTGCTCGACTCCGGCGGCGCCTCGACGCCACGGAGCATCTACCGCCTGCCGCGCTCACCTACCCTGGCCCAGCGCCTGTCCGCTCTTGACCAGGAGGTCCGCTCCGCCCCCGGCTCCTGAGACGCTCAGATCCCAGGATCGCCCGGCGGACCTCCTCGGGGGAGACGCCCAGGGCGACGAGGGTCTGGGCCGCTCCGCCATGGTCGTGCTGGAGGATGGCGTGAAGCAGATCAAGGGCTTCCAGGGACTGCGAGCCGCGCTGGACGGTCTCCCGCAGCGCGTGGGAGACGACGCTGCGGGCCAGCGGTGAGAGCACCGCCGGCTCCTGGGGCTCGGTGGCCCCGTCTCGGGCCGCGATTGCCCGCCGGGCGACGTCGAGGGGTATCTCGATCGTCGCCTCGACCGCGGTCCGGGCACCGGCCGCGGTGACGCCGAGGCGTCTCAGCAGCGTGGCCGTCTCGGCATCGCCGCACTGCAGCAGGCCGAGCAGGAGATGGGCGGTGCCGAGTGACCCGGCGCCTCCCACGCCCGCCTCACGGCGGGCGACCTTGACCGCCTGGCGGACCTCGCTGGAGACCACCGCGACGTTGTTGGCCTCCTGGGTGGCCGCGGCCCGGTCGAGCTCGCCGACGTCCTTGCTGTGGCGCCGGTGGGCGGCCTGCTTGGAGATGCCCAGCGCGGCACCGATCTCGCGCCAGCTGAGACCCGCGCGGAGGGCGTCAGCGGCCGCCTCGGTCTCCACCGCCTCGAGCTGGCGCCGCAGCTGGGTGATCGCCGCGAGCCGCACCACGGGGTCGGGGGCGCTGAGGATCTCCTTGAGCAGCCCTCCCAGGTCGATCGGCGCTGGCACGCGGCGCACCTTACCCAGCCTCGGCCTGGCGGCGGAGGCAGGGGGAACCCCAATGGTCAAGTACAGGGCATCTGTACAGTAAACCTGTAGATATGTCCTCCCGGGCGGAGCCCGGGGTATTCGACCAGGAGCCGGCTCATGCCCTATGACCCCTATGCCACCAGTTTCCCCGCGCCGTCGTTCGCGGTCTCACTCCCCGACCTCGACGCCGACGGCGCTCTCCCGCCCAGCGCCTACGCCCGGACGGGCAACCGGTCCCCGGCCGTGGCCTGGGCGGCGCTGCCCGCCGGCACCCAGAGCCTGATGCTCACCGGCTTTGACGCCGACTCGCCGATTCCCGGCGGCTTCTGGCACTGGGTGGTCAAGGATCTGCCCGCCGACGTCACCGGCCTCGGCGCCGGCGCGGGAGCCTCCGACGCCACGTTGGGCGGCGTGGCGAGACACCGGCCGACCAGCATGGGTCAGCTCAGCTACGCCGGAGTGAACCCGCCACCCGGCACGGGCACCCACCGCCTGTTCATCTGCGTCACCGCGCTCGACATCGCGGTGCTCGAGGTTCCGGCGGATGCGAGCACCACCCAGCTGCTCATCGCCGCCATCCCCCACACGCTGGGACGCGGGATCGCCATCGGCACGAGTCAGGCGCCCGCGGCGTCCTGAGTCGGCTCCGCGCTGAGCGCCCGGAGGATCGCGGGGATCTGCCGGGCCAGCGCCTGCTGCTCGGAGCTGAGGCGGCGCACACCCTCGAGGATCCAGACGCTGCGGGCCTCACGATCGCGGTCGAGCATGGCTCGTCCCTCCTCGCTGAGTGAGCAGAGCACCTTGCGGCCGTCGGTCGCGCTCCTGGCGATGTCCACCGCGCCCGCCTCCGCCAGTGCCGCGACGGTCACGCGCATGGTCTGATGGCGCACGCCCGCCCGCTCGGCCAGCTCGGCGATGCTCAGACCGCCCTCGCGGTCGAGGTAGCCGAGGACGGTCGACTGGGGGCGCGGCACGAGATCGTGGCTGCGACCGATGCGGACGAAGTCGCCGACCGCCTGGCGCAACGCGTCGGCGTCCTCGGGTGTCCAACCTTTCTGTGTCACCTCCACCGAGACTATCTCGGTGCCTACGCTGAACCGATGAGCACACACGATGAGGCGGCGGCGATGTTCGAGCCACCCAGCTGGGATGAGCGCTACAGCGGCGACGGCGCGATCTGGAGCGGCAAACCGAACCCCCAGCTTGTCGCTGAAGTGTCGGGTCTGACCCCGGGCACCGCACTCGACGTCGGCTGCGGGGAGGGCGGTGACGTCATCTGGCTCGCCCAGCAGGGCTGGCAGGTCACCGGCGCGGACTTCTCCGCCAACGGCCTGGCCCGGGCGGCATCTCACGCCGAGGCCGCCGGGGTGGCCGACCGCACCGAGTGGTGGCAGGTCGACGCCCGCAGCTTCGACGCCGACGGACGCGCCTGGGACCTGGTCAGCACCCACTTCCTGCACCCGCCCGACGGCGGGATGGTCGAGGTCACCCGGCGCCTCGCCGGCGCGGTCGCCCCCGGCGGACACCTGCTCGTGGTCGGCCATGCCCCCTCAGACCACTTCGACCATCTCTCCGACAGCCACCGCAACGCGATGTTCCTCGCCGAGGATCTGGTGCCGGCGCTCCCGGATGACTTCCAACCGGTCGTCGTCGAACAGCGGACCCGGACGGTCACCCGCGAGGGGAGGACCTTCGACATGGACGACTCCACCCTGCTGGCCCGCCGCGCGCGCTAGCCGGGGCCCGGTGCGGGTAGGAACCGCCCGATGAGTGAACAGGTCGAGGAACAGCCCGAGCAGTGGACGAGTGACCGCAGTGCCCAGCGGGCCCGGCGGACCGCCGCGGCCACCCGGCGGACGGTGATCATCGCCCTGATGGCCAACCTGCTGATGGGCATCACGAAGTTCGCCGGGGGGATCCTCAGCGGGTCGGCGTCGCTGTTCGCCGAGGCCGGTCACTCGGTGGCCGACACGACCAACCAGGCGTTCCTGCTCCACTCGATCACCCTGGCCGACCGCGACCCCACGCCCGACCAGCCCTTCGGCTTCGGCCGGCTGCGCTTCCTGTGGACCTTCATCGCCGCGGTGATGATGTTCGTGGCCGGCGCGTTCTTCGCCATCGGCTATGGCATCTTCGAGATCATCCACGGCGATCACTCGGCGGGGTACGGCTTCGCCTACGCCACGCTGGCCATCGACGCGTGCGCCGAGGGCAGCTCCTGGGTCCGCGCCGTGCGCCAGACCCGTGGCGAGGCCGACAAGGCGGGGCTCCCGCTGCTGCGTTACATCCGCGAGAGCCGCGACCCCAACGTGAAAATGGTCCTGTTCGAGGACACCGCGGCGCTGGCCGGACTGTTCCTCGCCGGCGCCGGCATCGCCGCCTCCCAGGTCACCGGCAACCATCTCTGGGACGCGGCCGGCTCGATCGCCATCGGTGTCCTGCTCATCGGGGTGGCGATCCTGCTCGGTCGCGACACGGGGGAGCTGCTGGTCGGCGCCTCGGCGCGGCCGCTGGAGCGCCAGGAGATCGACCGCGTGCTCAACGACGCGCCGGAGGTCAACCGGGTGTTCGAGATCCTCTCCATGGTGCTCGGCCCCAACTCGCTGATGGTCGCGGCACGCGTCGACTTCGCGAAGGGATTGAGCGAGGGCGAGGTCGAACGCGCGTCCGGGGAGATCGATCGGCGCCTGCGCGAGGCGGTGCCCGACATCACCGAGGTGTTCCTCGACGCCACCAGTGGTGGCGCGCGGCGGCGGCAGGTGGCGTGAGCGAACCGGAACGGACGCCCGACGGCCGCTACATCGTGGTCAACGGCCGGCGCTGGCGCGCCAGTGACCCGGGGCTCAGCGAGGAGCGTCGCCAGACCCTGGTGAACGAGCTGATGGCGGCGCGGCGGGCGGTCGGTGCCGCCAAGCGCGCCGGCGACGCTCAGGCCGAACGGGCGGCCCGTGATCGGGTCAACGACGCCAAGGTCAAGCTCGGCGAGCGGGGCGACCCGTGGTGGGAGCGTCCGCGCAGCTGAACCGCCGGCCTCGGCGGGCGGTCAGCTCGGGAGGTGGACCGTCTGGGGCTCGAGCGTCGGGTCGTGCTCGGCGAGCCACACGCACTCGATCGCCGGAGCCTTGGACTGACGGAGGGTGCGGCGCAGCTGCACGAAGGCGATGGTGCCCAGGATCGCGGGGACGGTGAGCTGGAAGGTGTGGTAGGCGAACTCGGCCGCCGTGGCCTGGGTGAGCGGGGCCCCGTAGAGCACCAGGGCGCCGATCAGGCCGCCGTCGATGCCGCCGATCCCCGCGGGGATCGGGATGAGGCCGCCGAGCTGACCGACCACGTAGGCGAAGATGAGCGGACCCACGCCGACCACGTGGCCGAAGGCGGCGAACCCGCAGATGAGGGCGCCGATGTCGAAGCCGAGGTAGCCACAGGCGCCGAGGATCGCCCGCCAGCGGCGGTCCCGGAACAGCGCGCCCACATCGGCGAGGCCCTGACCGGCCAGCGCGAGAGCGGCCCGCAGGCGGATGGCCCAGGGGCGGTCACCCGTGTTGGGGTCGAGGTGGGTGAGGATCCGGGTGAGCAGGAACGCCACGATGATCGCCCCGACCGCCAGGCCGGTGAACACCGCCGTGGGAATCGTGGGGACATCTCCCGAGAACACACCGAGCAGCAGCAGCGGCCCGAAGATGGCCGCGCACAGGAAGTTGGGGATGCTGGTGAGCACGAAGAAGGTGACGCTGCGACGGGTCAGATGCTCGGTCGACATGCCGCCCTGGCGCAGCGCCCAGGCGCCGAGGGCCAGGCCACCGACCCCGCCGGTGGGCACCAGCACGTTGGTGCCCTGCTCGGCCATCGACAGCTGGTAGGTGAAGCGCCAGCCCATCTTGGGGCAGAAGACATCGCGGAAGGCCACGACGTTGGAGATGCACGAGCAGAACTTGCACACCGGGATGAGCACGATCAGCCACCAGGTGGCGCCGGAGAACTTCTGCCGCAGCTCACCCAGGCCGGGCAGCGAGGTGACGAGGATCGCGACGACGATGATGAGCAGGGCCAATCCGCCCAGGCGCCAGAGCAGACGGTGCCCGCTGAGCTGCTCGGGAACCTCGTCCGGGGCCTGTGAGCCCTTGGGGTCCTCGGTTGTGGCCATCCTTAGAACTTACTAAGAGTGAGAGACGGGGGGCTTTTTCCCGAGGAAAACCTCAATCCGCGTCGACGCGCGATGCGGTGGCGCGGGATGTGGCGACGTGGCGTCGTGGCGTCGGCAATCCAGATCGGGGTACATCACAGGGATCCGGCCGAAACCTTCTGAGGAGTCTCACCGTGCCAACCAACCCTGAGCCCGTCACCCTGTTCCAGGTCGTCAAGCGTGCCGTGGAGATCGCCGATCCCGACGACGACGATCCCGTCATGGGCGACTTCCTCCAACGCTTCGAGGACGACGACGAGCCGGTGACCGCCCTGGGCGACCTCGACGAGCGGATCGCCGACGCGCTGGAGGCCCTCGACCCCGCCACCAACAACGGCGCGCTGTCGATGGCGGGCGCGATGGTCCTCTACCTGGCCCACCGCCGCGACGAGCTCGGCGCCGAGCCCGCCGACCTCCTGCGCCTCACCGCCCGCTCGGAGTGGAAGGGCGACCCGCCCGAGGTCGTGCGCGAGTACCTCGAGGACCGCGGCATCACGGTCTGAGGCTGCCTCAGATGAAGTCGTTCCCGGTCAGCACGTAGACGAACGGGACGAAGGGGACGATCGACACGAGCGCCCAGGTCAGCTTGGGCACCAACCCGATGTCGGTCCGGAAGATGAGGTTGATCCAGATCAGCACCACGGCGATCGGGTGCAGGATGCAGAGGATGAGTTCGAGGACTTTCTTCATGCGCGCCAGCCTACGCCGCCCCCTCCGCGACGTGCGGCGGTCGTTGCCGCATCCGAGACCCCCCAACTATCCAACCTGACATCTCTCGGGGTGGCCCAGCGCGTGCGGGTGCGCGACACGACATCTGGCGCGCACCCCCTCACCCGCGGGCGTCAGTTTGGAGGTTTGGGGGGTGGCAAGTGAGACTCGGCTGCCGGTATCGTCCGGAACGGCCGACCGTCACCCGCGTCTACAGACCGCCGCCGCCCGCGCTGGTCGTCGTGGTCACGGGCGTCGTAGTGGCGGGCGTCGTCGTCGTGCTCGTCGAGCTTGACCCGGATGACCCGGTGGACCCGGACGAGCTCGCTGACCCGGTGGAACTCGTCGGCACCCCGGCTCCGGCGTCGGGCTGGGGCAGCGCCGGGGCGGCCCCGCTGCCCTGGCCGTTGCCGTCGTAGTCGGCCAGCGCCTCACCCATCAGGTCCTCGGTCTCATGCCCGAAGGTCGAGTCTTTCAGGCCGTTCTCGAGGAACGCGAACACCAGGTGATCGCCGTTGGCGGCGATGCAGTAGCCGACCAGGTTGGCCACGTTGTGGAGGGTGCCCGTCTTGCCGCGGCAGTTGTTGGCCGCGGGGGTGTTGAGCATCTCGTCCACCATCGTGCCGCTGCGTCCGGCCACGGCCAGGGAGTTGTAGAAGGCGAGGCTCGGCTTCATCTCCTCGAGCAGCTGGACCACGGTGGTGGCGGTGGTGCGGTCAGACGTCGAGAGACCCGAGCCGTCGTTGGTCGTCTCGGGCAGTCCGAGGTCGGAGCCGACCACCCGCTTGACCACCGCGGCGCCGTCGCTGGTGGTGCCGCCGGCACCCCAGTAGGCCCCAAGGTCTTTATCCAGGGTCTCAGCGAAGAAGTTGTCCGACGGGGCGTTGGTCAGCGCCAGCAGCGTCGACAGCGGCGGGGAGGCGACGTGGGCAAGGAGCTTGGCGTCCGCCGGGGTTCGGCCGAGGAGCAGCTTGGTGCCCTTGGCGATCTTGACGCCCTCATTGGCGGCCACAGCGGCGAACGCCTGGGTGGCCCACAGGGCCGGGTTGGGTTGGAGCTGGGTCTCGGAGCTGCTCGTCCACCCGGCGTCATAGGCGAGCCCGGAGAGCTCACCCTCGGTCTCGGTGGAGGCCCGGTAGCCGGTATCGGGGCCGCCCTCGCGCGAATCGAAGATCGACGCGTCGCCGACGATCGAGCCGTGGACCGCATCGACGCCGGCGGCGTGGAGGTTCGACAGCAGCGACTGGACGCTGGCGCCGGTGCCGTAGAGCTCGCGGTCGAAGCGCTGGTCGCCGAAGGTCGGATCGCCGCCGCCCTTGAGATACAGCGTGCCGGAGAACACGCCATGTGCGAGCGAGCCGACCCCGTCGACATCGGTCGCGAACCGGTAGTTGGACCCGAACTCGAACAGGGCCGCGGAGGTGGTGAACAGCTTCTCCACCGAGGCGGGCAGCCGGGGGGTGGTCGGGCTCTCAGAGAACAGGGTCTGGCCGGTGGTGGCGTCGACGACGAGCGCACTGGAGCTGCCCCCGGCCTCGCGGAGGTCCCCGCTCAGCGTCTTGTCGAAGGCGGCGGTGCTTTTGATCGCGGGGCGTCTGATCGCGGGGCTCTGCGTGGACACGCCGGCAGAGGCGATTGTCGCGCCGAGCAACAGGCAGAGACACGCGCACAGCGCCGCGGTGACCGCGGCGAGGCGGGAGATCCGGAGGGCCATCGTCGGTATTGAACGCATGCGAGCGTTGAAAGTCACGCTCCGCACGGTTGCCGTCAGGTTGGCGCGTTAGCGCAGCGCGGCGGTGGGAACCGACCCGTTGTGAATGGTCACGGCGGTGCGCTCGGAACGTTCGCCGGGGACGCTGACCGTGAACAGGATCACGTCACCCGCGCTGAAGCTGACCTTGGTCAGATCCGCCAGCAGCGTGGCGGCGCGGGCCGCGGGAACCCGGCTGAGCGCCAGCTTGGGGTGGTCGGGGCCGCTGACGCTGACTGCAAGCATGGCCCGTTTGGGCAGCCGGGAGACCCGGGCGCTCAAGACGCGGGTGCTGGCGCCAATCCAGCGCGTGGACAGCACGAAGAACTGGTTCACCACCTTCTTGGCCGGGGCCGGCCGCGGGGTGCTGATCGGGTTCAGCGTGCTGACCTGGCGGTGCACCGTGGTGCTGTTGCCGGCCGCGTCGGTCACCGTGACGGTGATCGTGTGGCTGCCGTCGGGCAGCAGCTTGGTGTCGACCGGCAGGTTCATGTTGACCGTCCTGGGACACGGCTGGGCGTTGTCGAACTCCAGGGCACCGGAGCTCGCATCGGTGCCGACGGGGACGCAGGCGCCGTTCCTGGGGTTCGGCGTGCCCGAGAACAGCTGGGTGTTGTCGATGCTCGCGCTGACCTTGTAGACCCCGGGACCGTTGGGATCGCTGGCGCGGAACTCGAGGCGGGTGCGGTTGGCCACGTGCGGGGTGGTGATGGTGCCTGACAGGTTCTGCACCGCCGGCACGCTGGAGTTGGAGAGCAGGAGGTCGGCCGATTCCAGGTACAGCTCTCCGGCGTTGCCGTCGGGGGCGAACCCCTGCTCACAGCTGCCGCTGCCGGTGCAGGCGAGCTCGAGGTGCAGGCCACCGCCCTGACCGGCAGGCAGGGTGACGGTGCTGGAGAAGCTGTCCCCCGAGGCGGCGCACGCATCGGAGCTGTCGCCCTCGCTGCACTGGAACACGGCGTCGCTCATCGATGCCTGGGGTGTCTCCACAAACGCTCCAATGGCGGCGGAGCTGCCGTGGCCGCCGGCATATCCGCTGATGCTCAGCGTCCCGCCGATCAGCGTCGAGCCGGACGGCGGTGCGTAGTTGAGGGAGAGATCGGTCGGGGCCAGGGTCTGGGGACCGGGGGACAGGTACTCGCTCATCGGGGAGCCCGCGGTGCACAGGGGCAGGGCCTCTCCGTTGACTGAGGAGGCTGGGCTGGCGCTGGAGGACCAGCCGTAGCTGGACGCCGCGGAACCGTTCGGGTTCACACAGGAGATCTGCATCCACTGACCGGCCGAGGCGACGGCCGGCAACCCCACGAGAACACATGTCGTCGCGCCAATCGCCAATGCGACCCTTCGGAGCATCTGTGACTTCCCCCTCATCGACCTTCCCCCACGGACGAGGCCAGTCTAAACGCGCTTGGCGGGGGGAGACTTCAGCCGCTGCGGTGGCTCGAGTCGCTCCGCTCTAGCTCTTCGTCTCAGCCCGGCTCAGAGCTGCCTGGGCGCGACGTCGTGCCTCGGCAGCCCGGCCGGCGGCTTCCTCGGCACGCACATCCATGGCATCGGCACGGGTGAGGAGCGCCCGGGCGCGGCGACGCTCAGCCTGGGCCGGGGTCTCGTCCGAGACCGGGGGTGGTCGGTCGAGGTCGCCCTGCTGGTCATCCAGCAGGGCCTGGTGCTCGTCCCGGCCCCGCTGGGCGTCATCGAGCATCTCCTGAGCGGCCGCCCGCCGCGTCTGGGCGAGTCGGGCCTCGGTCTGGCGAGCCACCTGCTCGCCGTCGCGGCTGGGATCCTGGACGCTGGCGTGCACGTCGCGGTCCAGCTGGGCCTGCTCGGCGTCGAGGCCGCGCTGGTCGCGATCCCCCAGCGCCTGCTGGCGGTCGCCCAGCGCCTGCTCGAGCCCGGCGATTCCCTGGTCGGTGTCGAGGTCCTTCTGGGCTCGGTCGGGCATCACTCACGCCTCCTGTTGGACGAGGGGGAACAGCTGCTCGGCCGGTGCGGGCTGTGCGAAGAAGAAGCCCTGGGCGTAGTCGACGCCGAGCTCGCGGACGATCGCCAGCGTCGATGCCGTCTCCACGCCCTCGGCGACGGTCTTTTTCCCCATGCCCCGAGCGAGCGTGACGGTGGCCTCGACGACGTGGCGATTGACCGTCGAGGTCTCACCCTCGAGGTCACGCACGAACTCCTGATCGATCTTCAACACGTTGACCGGAAGATGCTTGAGATAGCGGAAGCTGCCGTAGCCGGTGCCGAAGTCATCCAGGGCCACTCCACAGCCGAGTCGGCGCACGCTCTCGATGAACACCTGGGCCACGCCCTCGTTGCGTACCAGCGCGGTCTCGGTGATCTCGAACTGCACCAGGTGCGGGTCGACGCCGTGCAGCTCGAGTTGGGCCTCGACGTGGCGGAACAGACCCGGCTCGCTGATCGACTCAGCCGACACGTTGATCGCCACCGGATGGCCTGCGGCGGCGATTCCGAGCGCCAGCTCGAACACCCGCAGGTCGACATCGCGGATGAGACCGTGCTGCTCGGCGACCGCCAGGAATGCGCCGGGGGGGATCACTTCCCCGCCGGGGAGGATGAGGCGCACGAGCAGTTCGTGATGGTGGGTCGCGCCGGTGGCGATGTCGATGATCGGCTGGGCGTAGAGGACCAGCCGCTGCTCATCCAGGGCATCCCGGATCCGCCCGACCCAGCTGAGCGCTTCGAGCTCGCGGCGCTCCGTCGCTCCCGGGTCTGGCGCTCGGTGATGTCGCGGAACGCCACCACGCTGCCGGTCCCGTCGTGCAGTTCCACCGCGGCGGAGGAGAACGACACCGGCACTGCCGAGCCGTCCTTGCGCCAGAACGTGTCATCGTCGGAGTGCACGGACCGACCCGTGATCCGCACCGCGGCGAGCGAGCAGTCCTTGATTGGGTAGCCCTCGCCGTCCGCGCGCGAGTGATGAAAGGTCATATGGGGGCTGGCGCCGATCAGCTCGGCGGCCGAGTCATAGCCCAGCAGCTGGACGCCCGCGGGATTGATGAAGGTGATCCGCCCCCGGGCATCGGCGACGTAGATGCCATCTGCCACGCTCTCCAGCACGGCCTCCACGACGCTCGCGTCGTGCTCTAGGCGCGCGGTGGTGGCCCGGCTGGCCGTGACGTCCCGGGCCACGAAGAACAGCGCGCTGGCGTCGGACACCACGTCCCACTTCAGGGACCGGAACTCACCCGTCTTGGTCCGGAGGCGATTCTCGAACGCCAGGAGCTCCGTGCCGCTCGTGCGCTCGAGCTCACGCGTCCGCCTGAGGGTGTCGTCGACGTCGTCGTGGTGGACGAAGCTGATGAACGGTTGGGCCATCAGCTCCTCCACGGTCCAGCCCAGCGCCCGCTGCCACGCCGGGTTGAGATGGGTGAAGTACCCGTCCAGGGATGCCGTACCGAGCATGTCCAGCGACATCGCGAACAGGCGCTCGGAGCGGTCGGCCGCGGTCACGCGCCGCTCGCCACCACGCAGAGCGTTGGGGAGGACGTTCACGACCAGATCATCTGGCTAGGCCCCAACGCGGATCTCGGACATACGTCGCTTTCCTGTTGGCGAGCCGCCGCTGCTGTGACGCCCGTTTGGGTCCCCCGCGTCAAGCCAAGCTGCTCTGGCCTTCGAGCCTAGTCGAAGATCCGGCTTTTCGCACCAATTTCCGGAAATCAGGCGGTCAGCTTGGCCCGACGGGCGAACCCGAGCTCTGCCTATGTCGCGGTCTGAGCCCCGCTGGAGCCGGCGCCCGGCTCATGGCCGGAGGCCTGCACCGATGCGGCGAACAAGGTCTTGTCGATCTTCCCCGCGAAGATCGGAACCCCCAGCTCTACGCAGGTGGCGATGACGGCCTGTCGATCCAAACCGGTCTCATAAGCGAGCTCGGTCGGCGTCAGGTGATTAGACATTGGGCTGTATCTCCTTTGTCGAGGTCCCTCAACCCCGGTCCTTCCCCGACACTCTCTCACCATGGCCGGGCGGCATCAAGCACTTCTTCCTACACTGGTCCGCACTCGGGGCGTGGCGCAGCCTGGTAGCGCGCACCGTTCGGGTCGGTGAGGTCCCCGGTTCGAATCCGGGCGCCCCGACTGAGGAGCGCCGACCCTTCACAAAGAGCCCCTGCTGACGCGGGGGTTTTTTGTTGCTCCGGCCGCGCGTTGGGGTCACGTCGAATGGCAATCCGGTTGTAGGACTGCGCGGAAGGCATAACCGGTCACGGCAAGCACCGGCCGGCGGTTATGATCGCGGCCACTAGCGCTCATCAGTCGTCGCTGCCTGGGAGAGGGAATGCGTACCGGAGTCCTGAAGTGTCTCGGAGTTCTCTGTGCACTGTTCGCGTTGCTCACGGTCTGGGGTGGGGCACCTGCGCGCGCCGCGACGACCGGAGGCACGGTGTGGGGGACCCCCACCACGCTCCCCGAACCGACCGGGGACGACGCGCAGCTGAACTCGGTGTCCTGTGTGAGCGCAGGTAACTGTGTCGCGGTTGGCGGGCTCAACGACGCCTCAGGTAACTGGTTCGGCCTCATCGCCGTGGAGACGGGCGGAACCTGGGATGCACCTGTCACGCTGAGCTCCTCAGAGCTGCCGTCCAACGCCGAGACCGCGACTGGCAAGGAGGACGTCCAGCTTCGGTCCGTCTCCTGCTACAGCGCGACGAACTGCACCGCGGTTGGGACCTACGTCGATACCCCCTCGGAGGACACGGCATCGCTGGAGCTGCCGATCACGCTCTCCGGAGCCGTGGCTACACCAAGCCCGGCAGAGGAAGTCAACGGGGTGACAGACACCGACGCCCCGGCGCTGAGCTCGGTCTCGTGTTCGAGCAGCGGGAGCTGCACCGCAACGGGAACCGACGTTGACGGGCAATACACCGAGCCGATCGTGGCGACCTCCGATGGCAAATGGCGAAACGATGCGCAGATTTCGGTGAGCGGAGTTCCGTCCTCCTGGGGCTTTGTCGGCAACTTCAGCGGCGGCCAGGCGCCGTATTTCCCCGTCTCGTGCCCGGCGAGCGGGGCCTGCACGGCCGTGATCAACTTCAACGATCCGCAAGGCAACTCTCATGCCTTTCTGCTGCCGCTGGCTGACGGCACACCGGGGACGGCCGTCGCGCTGGCGGCGCCTGAGGGGTCATCGACAAACAACGCGGCGGCTATCTCATGTCCGTCAGCCGCTACGTGCACGGTCACCGGCGTTGCCATCACCTCCTCAGCGACCGAGGTGGCGTTCGCGACCCCGGTTGTGAACGGGACGCCCGCCGCCCCGGTGGTGCTCGCCTCGCCCGACCCGATAGCCGCTGGAGATCTGATCGCCTGCTCGGACGCGTTGGACTGTGATCTCGGTGGAGTCATGTTCGATTCAGGGGCGAACACGACGCTGCTGGCGACCGACAACGAAAGCGCGGGAACCTGGGGTCCTCTCACCTCGCTGTCGGGCATCGAGGGTGCAGCGAACGGTGCCTACCTCACGGGACTGGGCTGCTCGGCTGCGTCCACCTGCGCTCTGATCGGTCTGATCGAGCCGGCGGCCGGCGGGGTCGAGAGCTTCGTCGTCACCTCGGCTCCCAAACTCTCGGTCAGCACAGGTTCGCTGCCTGCAGCAACCGTGGGCTCGGCCTACAGCGCCACGCTGCAGGCCGCCGGAGGCATCGGTGCGAGCGTGTGGTCGATCACCGGAGCGCTTCCGGCGGGACTGTCGCTGAATGCGGCGACGGGTGTCATCTCCGGCACGCCGACCGGCGCGGGAAACGACACCTTCGTTGCCGACGCCAGCAACGGCGTCGCGCCGGCGCCCGTGCAGTCGGCCACCGGAGCGGTATCGATCGCGGTGGCGTCCGCTCCGACGACGACCCCGGCGACCCCCACACCCCCGGTGAGCACCCCTGTCACGACGCCGCCACCGACCCCCAAGCCGGCCGTCGCGGTCGTCAAGATCACCAAGGTGTCCGATAAGGGCGCCAAGGTCAGCATCACCCTGAGCTGCGCCAAGGCGGTCTGCAAGGGCACGCTGGGGCTCAGCGTGGTCGAGCACCTGACCGGCACGAAGGTGACGTCGCTGACCGCCATCGCGAAGGCCAAGAAGACCCGGACGCTGACGCTTGCCAAGGGCACCTACACGCTGGCGGCGGGGAAGACGAGAACCCTGACCCTGACGCTGACCAAGACGGCGGCCAAGCTGCTCACCGCGCGCCACCGCTTCACGGCGAAGCTCGCCCTCACCCCGGCCGGGTCAAAGCGGGCCACGATCACCAAGACGGTGACCCCCAAGGCGGCGGTGGTGAAGCAGCCGCGCCCGAAGCGGCCCAAGCGCGTCTAGTCGGGGAGTTCGAGAGATCGGGACGCCGGGCCGTTGGGGCCGGCCCGCAGCTCGATCTCATAGCGGTGGAGGATCGGATCCTCGTCGACCCAGCGCTGTCCGGCTGCGGTGGCGGCGTCGAGGCTGTCGAAGTCAGCAGCGCCGATCACCTCGGGCGGCATCAGCGCCGCGGGTCGCCGGGAGAAGGTCACGCGGTGCTGGATCATCTCGCGGCTAGCGGGTGACGCCGACCCCGGTCACCGGCGCGGCGGTTCTGCGCTCGGCCCGGCGGGTGAGCAGCAGCGCGGCGATCACCCCGGCGACTGTGTCGCGGTCGGCTTCTACGAGGTCAGTGCCGGGAACGGCTCGAACAATGACTACGGCCTGATCGCCGTCGAGTCCAACGGGGCCTGGGCGGCCCCGGTCACAGTCGGTCCGTCGGCTTTGCCGAGCGACGTGGAGACCACCAGCGGAGAAATCGACATCAACCTCGGTTCGGTGTCGTGCTCCAGCGCGACGAGCTGTGAAGCGGTCGGTTCGTATGAGAGCGACGACTCGAACAACAACACCGAGTCCGTCGTCCTCCCGATCACCCTGTCGGGCACGGTGGCGACACCCGGGAACGCCACCCTGGTCACCGGCCTGTCGGAAACCGATAATCCTGCGCTGAGTTCCATCTCGTGCTCGAGCAGCGGAAGCTGCACGGCCGTCGGGGTCGACCACACGACTGCGGGCGACCAGCTGATCGTCGCCACATCTGATGGCTTGTGGCATAACGAGAGCGAGGTCCCTGCCGCAGGGCACTTCCCGTCGGGCTACGCGAGCCTGGTCTCCGTTGTCGACTTTGGTTCAGGGCCGGTGAGGGTCTCCTGCCCGCCCAGCGGAGCGTGCGTCGTCGTGGGCAATTACGACGACGCGTCCGACAATCTGTACGGCTTCGCAATGCCCCTGAGTGACGGCACGCCCGGCACAGCCATGCTCCTTCCGACGCCTCCGAACAGTGCGAGCACGCCGATCGTCGAGGGCCTGGGAATCTCGTGTCCGGCTGCGGGCGCCTGCACGGCGACGGGGGATTACGCCACGAACGCCGGGTCTGACACCTCCGCCGCCTTTGCCGTGCCGATCGCCAATGGCACCCCAGGGACTCCGATCGAGCTCACTTCGAGCTACTCGGACGCCACCGCGCTTCCCGTCTCCTGCACCGACGCCTCCGACTGTGATCTCGCCGGTGTGGCCACAAACTCTGGTGCATCGGCGCTCCTCGCGACGGACAGCGAGACCGCCGGCACCTGGGGTGCTCTGACGCCCTTGGCCGGGTTTGACCCCACCAACCTGGCGACCGCCCCCACCGATCTCAGCTGCATCGCCGCGGCCGCCTGTGGGCTGGTCGGTATCGAGGAATCGCCCGCGGACACGTTGGCTCCCTTCATCGTTAACTCGGCTCCGCAGCTGTCGGTGGCCACGAGCTCCCTTCCCGGGGCGACGGTAGGTGCGCCCTACAGCGCAACGCTTCAGGCCAACGGCGGCATCGGCGCCAGCACATGGTCGCTGTCCAGTGGATCCCTGCCGGCCGGTCTCTCGCTGAACGCGGCGACGGGGGCCATCTCCGGCACCCCGACCGCAGCGGGCAGCGACGGCTTCGTCGTCCAAGTGACGAACGGCGGCCCGCCGGCGCAGACTGCGACCGGCGGGGTATCGATCACCGTGTCCGCCGCCACGCCGACCTCGACGACGACCCCGGCGACCCCCACACCCCCGGTGAGCACCCCTGTCACGACGCCGCCACCGACCCCCAAGCCGGCCGTCGCGGTCGTCAAGATCACCAAGGTGTCCGATAAGGGCGCCAAGGTCAGCATCACCCTGAGCTGCGCCAAGGCGGTCTGCAAGGGCACGCTGGGGCTCAGCGTGGTCGAGCATCTGAGCGGCACGAAGGTGACGTCGCTGACCGCCATCGCGAAGGCCAAGAAGACCCGGACGCTGACGCTTGCCAAGGGCACCTACACGCTGGCGGCGGGGAAGACGAGAACCCTGACCCTGACGCTGACCAAGACGGCGGCCAAGCTGCTCACCGCGCGCCACCGCTTCACGGCGAAGCTCGCCCTCACCCCGGCCGGGTCAAAGCGGGCCACGGTCACCAAGACGGTGACCCTCAAGGCGGCGGTGGTGAAGCAGCCGCGCCCGAAGCGGCCCAAGCGCGTCTAGTCGGGGAGTTCGAGAGATCGGGACGCCGGGCCGTTGGGGCCGGCCCGCAGCTCGATCTCATAGCGGTGGAGGATCGGATCCTCGTCGACCCAGCGCTGTCCGGCTGCGGTGGCGGCGTCGAGGCTGTCGAAGTCAGCAGCGCCGATCACCTCGGGCGGCATCAGCGCCGCGGGTCGCCGGGAGAAGGTCACGCGGTGCTGGATCATCTCGCGGCTAGCGGGTGACGCCGACCCCGGTCACCGGCGCGGCGGTTCTGCGCTCGGCCCGGCGGGTGAGCAGCAGCGCGGCGATCACCCCGGCGATGCCGCCGAACAGGTGGTCCTGCCAGGAGACGCCCGAACGGGGGATGAGGTCGGCGAGCAGGGACAAACCGAAGATGGCACCGACGAGCCCGCCGATGACCAGCTCGGCGAGGTTGCGGCTGAAGATGCCCCGGGCCACGAGATAGGTCGCGTAGCCGAACACGACCCCGCTGGCCCCGATCGTCTCGGTGTGGGAGCCCGCGGTGAGCCAGACCCCGGCGCCGCTGATGAGGATGACGATCACCGTCACCGCGAGCAGGCGCCAGACGCCGGCGAGTGCGATCACCACGCCGAGGATGAGGAAGGGAATCGAGTTCCCGAAGATGTGACTGAAGCTGGCGTGCAGGAACGGTGCGGTGAGGATCCCCCACAGGTGATCGACGTTGCGCGGCAGGATGCCGTCGCCATTCAGGCGATAGCCGTCGATGGCGTTGACCACCCAGGCCGCCCACATGACCGCGAGCATGAACAGCACCACGCGGATGCCCGCGCCCGCCTGATCCCAGCGCGACGCCAGTCGCTGAGTCGACGAGGGGCCGGTCACGCGTGGGGTATCTGTGGACTTCACGCTGTCAGTGTCTCAGACAGCCGGGCGAGCTTCGGCAACTCCTCGGAAATCCGGGGATGATGTGAGCGCGCGAGTCAATCGAGGGGAAAGGTGTGGCCATGAACGACGAGACCAAGCACGACAGGGCCGCCGATTTCATCATCGGGGCCAACGTGAGCGGCGCGGACGGCGCGCTCGGTGAGCTCAACCGGGTGGTGATCGACCCGGTGGCCCGCAGGATCACCCACCTCGTCGTCGAGCCGCCCCACCGTCACGGCAGCGGACATCTGGTGCCCGTCGATCTCGTGGCCTCGGCGACCGAGGCCGAGATCACCCTCCGCTGCTCGACCGCGGAGTTCACCGCCCTCGATGAGGCCGAGGACGTCCACTTCGTCCCCGGCGCGAGCGGGCCATGGAGCTACCAGCAATCTCAGATGCTGACCCTGCCGTACTACCCGCTCGGTGGCGGCATGGGCATGGGGCTGGGCACCCCGATGGGCATCGGACCCCAGGCCGTCGTCACCGATCGCGTCCCCGCCGGGGATGTCGAGGTGCGCCGCGGCGACCCCGTCCACGCCAGCGACGGCGACATCGGACGCGTCCAGGGCCTCGTCGTCGACCCCGGCGACCATTCGGTCAGCCACGTCCTGCTCGACGAGGGCCACCTGTGGGGCAAGAAGCGCGTGGCGATCCCGATCAGCGCGGTCACCCGCGTCGACGATGGGGTTCAGGTCAGCCTGACCAAGCAGGCGATCGAGGACCTCCCCGAGGTCGACCTGGACGACCTTGGCGCCTGAGACCAGCCGCCATCTGCGTCCCCGGGACGGGACCGCTCAGCCGACGACGCCGGTCGAGCTGCTCTTCGACCTGGTGTACGTCATCGCCATCACCCAGCTCTCGCACCTGGTGATCGACCATCGCGTGAGCCTGGAGTCGGTGGGCCAGGCCGGCTTCCTGCTGCTCGTGGTCTGGTGGGCGTGGATCTACACCACCTGGATGGTGAACTTCTTCGACCCGTCCTCCGGGGCGGTGCGCCTGATCCTCGTGCTGTGCGGACTGGTGAGCCTGATGATGTCGGCGGCGCTGCCGCGCGCGTTCACCGATCGTGCCCTGCTGTTCTCGGGCGCCTACGTCGCCCTGCAGTTCGGGCGCAACTTCGCGGGCGCCCGGCTGCTCGATCGCACCCACGGGTTGCGCGGCACCTTCGTCCGCCTCACCGCATGGAGTGGCGCTTCGGGTGTGCTGTGGATCCTCGGTGGCGTCCTCGGCTCCGCTGACCGCATGGCGTGGTGGGGGCCGGCGCTGGCGCTGGATCTCATCGGCCCCGCGGTCGGCTACTGGCTGCCGGCCCAAGGTCGCGCCCGGACCGACGACTGGCCGGTCGAGGGCAGCCACTTCGCCGAGCGCTGTCAGGCCTTCATCATCATCGCCCTGGGTGAGTCGATCGGGGTGACCGGGCTGAGCGCCTCGACCGGCAGCCTGCGCGGCGAGGCGTTGCTCGCGCTCGGGGTGGCGTTCGTCGAGACGGGCGGGTTGTGGTGGCTGTACTTCGGCGAGGTGGCCGAGCATTCGCGCCGCCAGCTCGCCGAGGCAGCCGATCCCGGCAGCCTCGCACGTGATGCCTACACCTACCTGCACCTGCCGATCGTCGCCGGCATCATCATGGTCGCGGTGGCCAACCACTTCCTGGTCGGCCACCCCGGGCACCGCGTCAGCGGTCCGCTGACGGTGATGCTCGTCGGGGGCCCGGCGCTCTACCTGATCGGGGAGACCCTCTTTCGTCTGCGGATGATCGGCTCGGTCAACCCCAAGCGCGTCGCGACGATCGTCGTGCTGTGCGCGCTCGGGGCACTCGGTGGGGTCGTCTCGGCGTTCGTGCTCGCGGTGTGCGTGACCGGCGTGCTGACCGGGCTGGCGCTGGCCGAGTACGAGCCGCTGATCCGCCGGCTGTCGCGCGGCGAAGCGAGCCCCGCCGTGATCGATCCCGCCTAGCCCGCGCAGCGGTTAGCCTTCGCGATCCGCCGGGTAGGTCCCGGAAAAACGACGGGGTCGGCTCGAGCAGTCCATATCTGCGACGCGCGGCCCAGAGGTGAAACATGGCGGACGAAGACGAAATCTCCACGGGTGACGGTGGCGCAGACGGGCCCGCTGGGCCCGGTCCCGAGGGTCCCGCCGACGGCGGCGCGGGCACCGGAGACGGTGGCGCGGACGGTCCGGCTGAGCCCGGTCCCGAGGGCCCCGCTGACGGTGGGGCGGACGAAGGCACCGGAGACGGTGGCGCAGACGGTCCGGCTGAGCCCGGTCCCGAAGGCCCCCGCGACGGCGGCGCCTGAGCGACGCCACACCCAGACATGACGTCTGAGGTTCAGATCAGCGACACAGCGCTTGGGCGCTGTGTCGCTCGTTCTGTCGCGACCTTCTCCGCGGACTACTGGGGTCAGGCGCCGTTGCTGTCGCGCGCCGTCGAGCTGGGGTCGGACTTCGCCGACCTGTTCAGCCCCGCCGCGGCCGACGAACTGGTGTCGGCGCGCGGCCTGCGCACGCCGTTCCTGCGCATGGCCAAGGACGGTGTCGTGCAGTCCGCCGGCTCCTACACCCGAGGCGGGGGAGCCGGTGCGGGGATCACCGATCAGGCCGCCGACGACAAGATCCTCAGCAAGCTGGCCGACGGCTCGACCCTGGTGCTCCAGGGCCTGCACCGCACCTGGCCGCCGCTGGTCGACTTCGCGGCGCGGCTGGCGGACGAGCTCGGCCATCCAGTCCAGATCAACGCCTACATCACCCCGCCCCAGAACCAGGGGTTCGCGCCCCACTTCGACGTCCACGACGTGTTCGTCCTCCAGGTGTCGGGGTCCAAGCAGTGGACGGTCCACGCCCCGGTCGTCGAGGCGCCGCTCGACAACCAGCCCTTTGACGGATTCAAGGCTGAGATCGCTGCCCGGGTGACCGAGCCGGCGCTCATCGACACCGTCCTCGAGCCCGGTGACGCCCTCTACCTGCCGCGCGGCACGGTGCACTCCGCCCAGGCGCTCGGGGCGACATCGATCCACCTGACCATCGGAGTGCACCCGCTGACCCGCTACCAGCTCGCGCGGTTCCTGCTCGACGCGGTCCAGGACGACCCCGAGCTGCGCACATCGCTGCCGATGGGCGTCGACCTCAGCGATCCCGACACCCTCGCGCCCCAACTCGCCGCCACGGTCGCCGCCCTGCAGGCGGCGGTCGCCCAGGTGCCCACCGCGCGGATCGCCGAGAACCTCGACCTCAACCTCATGCAGCGCACCCGACCCGAGCCGATCGGCCCCCTGGTCCAGCTCGCGGCCGCGGATGCGCTGGCTCCAGACTCCCCACTGCGCCGCCGGCGCGCACTGCGGCTCCGGCTGGTTCGCGACGCTGACGCCGACGGAGACGGCGCGGCACAGGTGAAGCTCGTGCAGTTGGACCGGACGATCACCCTGCCCGCCCGGATGGGGGATGCGCTGGCGCTGATCGTCAGCGCAGACGCGTTCACTCCGGCGGAGCTGCCCGGACTCGATTCCGAGGATCAGCTGGTGCTGGCCCGCCGGCTGCTGTCCGAGGGTGTCGTGGTGCCCGCGTGAGCGCGGCGTGGCCGCCGCACTCAGAGCGCTGCGCACCGTGCGCCGATCGGCGCGGAGACTGGATGCTCGGCACGGCGTTTCCGGCCGCCCGGCTGCTGCTCGTCGAGCAACCCTTCCCGTGGGGACCCCAGGGCCTGCGCACCTCGCACTTCGACGCCGCGACGGCCCTGGCCCTTGAGGCCAGGGCCCGGACGGAGGGCGTGCGGGTCCAGGCGATCCGCCCGCTCGGACGCCGCCCCGAGCGCGCCACCCGGCGCTGGGCCGTCGTGGACACCCGGGCCGGCGCCGGGTCCGTGCGCTGGGGCGAGTTCCGCGACGACGCCGAACTGCTCGAACTGGCCCTCGACGGTTCCGCCGGCGAGCCAGATCCGGCGCCGCTCTATCTCGTCTGCACCCACGGCAAGCACGATCCCTGCTGTGGCCAGCGGGGTCATGCGGTGGCCGCGGCGCTGGCCGCCTGCCGACCCGGTCAGGTCTGGCAGGCCAGTCATCTGGGCGGCTGTCGCTTCGCCCCCAGCGTGCTGGTGCTGCCCCTCGGCCTGATGTACGGGCGCGTGCCACCCGCGGAGGCCTCTGCGTTCGTCGCCGCTGCCGAGGCGGGTGAGGTGGTCGGTGACCTGCTGCGCGGCCGCATCGGTGTGCCCCCGGCGGCCCAGGCCGCGATCGGGTTCAGTCACGAGCACCTCGCGCTGGCCCACAGCGCCGATGTGTCGCTGGTCTCGACCACGCCCGCGGCCGACGGGGCGACCGTCCGGGTGCGGGTGGACAGCCCGCGCGGCCGCTACGACGTCACGGTGGCGCGCGAACGCGTCGACGCCGCCGGGCTCACGTGCGCCGCACGGGGGGCGAGCTGGTTCGTCGCTCACCGCCCGTTGGCCATCGAGCCGGTCGGCGTCGGTTAGGCCTGGGTCAGCTCAGACGCCGGGATGGCATCCGCGGAGGGTGAACCGGGTAGGTGCTCGCTCATGTCGGTTCTCGATACATATGACCCGACGCCCGGTCCGGAGCCAGCCCATGTCGTCATGACCCAGGACTGGACGCGGGTCACCTACCTGCACTGGCCCTATGACCCCGCTGACGTCGCGCCCCTCCTCCCGCGCGGGGTGGTGCCCGACACGATGGCCGGGGTGACCTGGATCGGGCTGATCGCCTTTCACATGCGCCACGTCTCGGTCCTCGGCACTCCGCCGGTGCCCTACCTCGCGGACTTCCTCGAGACCAACGTTCGCGCCTATGCCGTCGATGATCGGGGGCGGCGCAGCGTCGTCTTCTTCTCCCTCGACGCCGACCGCCTGCTGCCGGTGACGGCGGCGCGGGTGGGGTACAACCTGCCCTACATCTGGTCGGCCATGTCGATGCGGCGACGCGCCAACGAGTTGACCTATCTGGCGCGACGGCGCCGCAGCGGCGTGACGTCGCGCATCCGGGTGCGCGTGGGTGACCCCGTGGTGGCCGAGCCCCTCGACGATTTCCTCACCGCACGCTGGGGCCTGCACAGTCGCTGGTACGGCACCACCGCCTATGTGCCGATCACCCACGAGCCCTGGCCCCTGCGGGCGGCCGAGCTGCTCGAGCTCGACGACGGTCTCGTCGAGGCGGTCGGCCTGCCCAAGCCGACCGGGGAGCCACGGGTGCTGTTCTCAGACGGCGTCAGAGTCCGCCTCGGCACGCCGACCCGCCTCTAGCCCCGGCGGATCACCAGCCGCCGCCGGTCTCCTCGTAGTCGGCGATCCGCGCCCGCATCAGCGACTCACACAGCGACAGCGGAATCTCGCGCTCGTAGGGGAGCTTGATGAACCCCTCGCCGGCTTCATAGCCGGCGGCTTCCACCTCAGCCTTGTGGGCGGCGAAGAAGCGCGGCGGGAAGCGCAGGGAGCAGTGCTGCTTGAAGTTCTGCAGCATCCACAGACGCGTCTTCTCGCGCGAGTAGACCGGCAGGTTCCACTTCAGCTCCTCCTCGGCCTGGGGATCGGTGGCGCGGCTGAGCTGGCGCAGCTGGTCGAGGTGGGGTCGCTGGGCCGGCGTGAGCTGGTCGAAGTAGTCCTCGACGCTCGTGCGTTTGGGCATCGGCATGGCGACAAAATAACCGCTAGCCGTGGCGGCGCGGGTGATCTTCGGGAATCTCCACGAAGACCAGCTCCAGGCCGTCGGGATCGAGCGCGGTCATCTCGATCAGCCCCCAGGGCTTGGGCTCGGGTGGGGCGCTGACGGTGACCCCGCGTCCGCGCAGCCACGCGTGGGTCTCGCCGACATCGCGGACCTGGAGAACAAGCTTCAGCGCGCCCGACGGCGGGGTCGCGCTGGCCCCGGACACCTCCAGGAGGCCGCCGCCACCGAGGAAGAACACGACCCCGCGGTGAGCCCCCTCGCCCCACTCGCGGTAGATGGCCAGATCCAGGGTCTCCGCATAGAAGCGCTGGGAGCGCTCGAGGTCAGACGGCGCGAGCACGATGCGGCTGGTGAGCAACTCCAAGGTGAGCTATTTGCCGGTCGTGCGGTGACTCGAGCCGCGCGCGAACCCGGCTGAGCCCCGGATCCCGCTGGCGCCGGCGGAGCCGGAACCACGCTGGGGCGTCGGGGTGCGACGCACGAGCAGGCGCAGGGCCGGATCGTGCTCACCCTCCTGCGCCCGCGGGCTCAGGGTCTTGGGGTTGACGATCCGGAACACCGGTCCGCGGCTCGGGTCGACGACGGCCACGACCGCCTTGGTGCGGCTGGGCGTGTCGAACACCAACCCGTCGAGCGGGGCACCGGGTCCGGTGACGGTGACGAGATCTCCGATGGCGACGCTGTCCACGTGGCCGAGCTTACTCGGGCGCCGGGGGACCACGGAGCGGCATGGCGCGGCCAGCCGAGTAAATTTGATGTATCGAAACTGAGCACAACAGGCCGCGACGCACCGCGCGAGAGCTCGCCCGCGATGTGCAGGGCGGTCGCAACGTCGGCGCCGCACTGCGCCACCTGGATGTTCATTCCGCCGATCCCGACGCCCAGGCGCTCGCCGACGCGCTCGCCCGGTTCCTCGTGGCGCGCTGTGATTCCCACCACGCCGGCTGGCGCATGGTCCGCCAGGTCGTGGTCGACTCGGCCGCCGACGCCCCATGGGAGAAGTGCGCGCGCCGGGCGGTCCCGGTGGTCGCCGAGGACCTCATCACCTTCGCCGCCCAGCCGGGGCGCATGCCCCTGGCGCGCGCCCAGCACATCGCCGCCCAGCGCCGCGCCGAGCAGATCGCCTCCCACGTCGATCAGACCGTCCTGCTGGCCGACCTCGGGCTCGACGACGCGGAGGCCACCCCCGACGGGTGGTCCGTCGCCCTCAGCGCCGCGGTGCGCGCCCGCTCTCGCGAGCAGGTCGCCCGCGCGGTGCACCGCTCGATGATTTCCTAAAGAACCCGATCAGCTTTCGTTTATATTGCGGCGCCCGTGCGCCGTCGTCTCTCGTTCCTCCGCCTCCCGACGCTGATCGCCGCCCTGGCCACCGCGATCGCGCTGGCCGCCTGTGGCAGCCCCAAGACCACCGCGTCGGCCCCCGCAACGCCAACGTCATGTGCCAAGGCCAACCTCAGCCTGGTGCACCCGGGTCAGCTGACGGTCGCCACCGACGCACCCGCCTATCCGCCGTACTTCGAGAACAACACGCCCGCCAACGGCAAGGGGTTCGAGAGCGCGGTCGCCTACGCCGTGGCCAAGCAGCTCGGCTTCAGCGCGTCTCAGGTCAAGTGGGTCGTCGAGCCCTTTGACTCCTCCTACGCGCCGGGCCCCAAGAGCTTCGACTTCGACATCAACGAGATCTCGATCACCAAGGCGCGTGAGGGGGCAGTGGACTTCTCCACCCCGTACTACACGAACCCCCAGGGGATCATCGTGGCCAAGGGCTCGGCGTTGGCCAAGGCCACCAGCCTCGCCGCGTTCAAGTCGGCCAAGATCGGCGTGCAGATCGGCAGCACCAGCCTCGCGGCCGTCGACTCCCAGATCAACCCGACCTCACAACCCGACGTGTTCAACACGTCCAACGATGTTGTCAGCGCCTTCAACATCCATCGCGTCAACGCCGTCATCACCGACCTGGCGACCGCCTTCGAGTTCACCTCGGGGGAGACCAAGGACTCGACCATCGCCGGCCAGTTCAGTGCCGCCGGCGGCGACAACTGGGGCCTGCTGCTTGCCAAGGACTCGCGCCTGACCCCGTGCGTGGACAAGGCCGTCTCGGCGCTCAAGGCCAACGGCACGCTGAGTCAGCTGAACCACCGCTGGATCGCGGCGGCCGGCAGCGTGCCGGTGCTCAAGCCCTGATCGGGGCACGGCGCTGATCCCGGACCTCCCGCACGTGACCACCGCCGCGGATCGCCGGGCGGCTCGGCGGCGTCGTACGCGCCGCGGGGCGCTGATCGCCACGGTCTCGACCGTCGTCGTGCTCGGCGCGCTGGCGGCGCTGCTGCTGACCAGCCCGGGCTGGCCGTCGGTCCGGCGGACCTTCTTCTCCAGCCACGCGTTCGGTCAGAGCTTCGGTCCGATCCTGTCCGGGTTCTGGGGTGACGTGCGGCTGTTCCTGCTCGTCGAGGTCGCCGTGCTCATCCTCGGGTTGGCGATCGCCCTCATCCGCACCACCCGGTCGCCGGCCCTGTTCCCCCTGCGGCTCATCTGCATCGTCTACGTCGACCTGTTCCGCGGCATCCCGACGATCCTCGTCGTCTACCTGATCGGCTTCGGTATCCCGGCCCTGAACCTGAGCGGCCTGCCGACCGGCGCCTACACCCTCGGCGGGATCGGCCTGACGCTGTCCTACTCCGCCTACGTCGCGGAGGTGTTCCGCGCGGGCATCCGCTCGATCCATCCCAGCCAGGGTTCCGCGGCGCTCGCGCTCGGACTCAAGCCGACCCAGGCGCTGCGCTACGTCATCGTGCCCCAGGCGGTTCGCCGCGTGGTGCCGCCGCTGCTCAACGACTTCATCTCACTGCAGAAGGATGTCGCGCTGGTCTCGGTGATCGGTCCCCAGGAGGCGTTCCGGGTCGCCCAGATCTTCGCCGCCCAGGACTTCAACTACACCCCGCTGCTCGGTGCCGCGCTGCTCTACCTGTGCGTGACCATCCCGCTGACCCGGGTCCTCGACTTCATCCAGGATCGCCGCATCCGCCAGCAGTCCGGGGTGATCGCGCTGTGACGGTGGTCCTCGAGCTGCGCGGCGTGACCAAGTCCTACGGCGAGAACCGGGTGCTCGACGGCATCGATCTCTCCGTGGGTGAGCACGAGGCCGTGGCGCTGATCGGCGCCTCGGGCTCGGGCAAGTCCACCCTGCTGCGCTGCATCGATCTGCTCGAGGAGGTCGACGACGGCGACATCTTCCTCGACGGACAGCCGATCACCACCCCCGGCGACGATCCCGTCAAGCACCGCCGCCGACTCGGGATGGTGTTCCAGGCCTACAACCTGTTTCCCCACCTGCGGGTCCTCGAGAACGTGACCCTGGGGGCCCGCAAGGCCCAGACCATGGCGGCCCCGGAGGCCGCCGAGGAAGGGCGCCGACTCCTGGCCCGGTTCGGGCTGGCCGGACGTGAGCGGGAGTATCCCGACCGTCTCTCGGGGGGTCAGCAGCAGCGGGTGGCGATCGTGCGGGCACTGTTGACCCGTCCGCGGGCGCTGCTGCTCGACGAGGTGACCAGCGCACTGGATCCCGAGTTGGTGGGGGAGGTGCTCAGCGTCATCCGTGAGCTCAAGGCCGAGGGGATGACGATGATCCTCGCCACGCACGAGATGAGCTTCGCCCGCGATGTCGCCGACCAGGTCTGCTTCCTCCAGAACGGACGGATCCTCGAGCAGGGACCGCCCGAGCAGCTGCTGGTCGCGCCCCGCGAGCCCGAGACCCAGCGGTTCCTGTCCCGCGTCCTCCAGGTCTGATCTCTTCACCAACCCGCGGTGGTCGCCTGCTTGACTTCTCAATCAATGACCACTGACGCCCCGGAGCCACCGCCCGAGGCGGGCAAGCTGCCGACCGGCCGCATCGCCCGCACCGCCCGCGTGGGCGGGCTGGTCACCGGCCAGGGCCTGCGCTGGGCCGGCATGCGCACCGCCAACCGAGTGCGCTCCCCCGAGCGGGCCGCCGTCGCCCAGAACGAGCGCACCGCGGCCCTGGTCAACCAGCTGGTCGACTCGCTGGGACAGATGCGCGGGGCGGCGATGAAGGTCGGCCAGGTGCTCTCGATGGTCGAGTTCGACGGACTCCCCGAGTCCGAGCGCGACGCCCTCCAGGCCAAGCTCGCCGCACTGCGCGACGACGTGCCCCCGGTGCCCTTCGCCAAGCTGGAGAAGCTGATGGTCAAGGAGTTCGGCGGGCCACTGCGCCGCGTCTTCTCCGAGTTCGACACCCAGGCCTTCGCCGCCGCGTCGATCGGCCAGGTCTACCGGGCCACCACGCTCGATGGCCGCCAGGTCGTTGTCAAGGTCCAGTACCCGGGCGTCGCCGAGGCGGTCGACACCGACATGCGCAACGCCATGCTGCTGCTGCCGCTGGTCAAGCGCCTGGCCCCGAGCATCGACGGCCGGGCGTTGGCGGAGGAGCTGCGCGAGCGGATCGTCGAGGAGCTCGACTACGAGCTCGAGGCCCAGAACCAGCGCCGCATCGAGCGCCTGCGCCGCGGTCATCCCTTCATCGCCATCCCGTCCGTGGACACCGAGCTGTCGACCCGCCGGGTGCTGGTGTCCGACTACATCGCGGGCGAGCGCTTCGAGGCCGTGCGTGCCCGGGATGAGGCCGACCGCGACCGCTACGCCGAGATCACCTTCCGTTTCTTCTTCGGCCTGCTCTACCGCGACCGCATCGCCCTGGGCGACCCCCATCCCGGCAACCAGCTGCTCCAGCCCGACGGGCGCGTCGGCTTCCTCGACTTCGGCCTGCTGCGCGACGTCAGCCCCGCCAGGATCGACGCCGAGACCGCCGTGGCCGCCGCCGTGCGGGACGCCGACGCCCCCGCCCTCAAGGCGGCCCTGATCACCGGCGGCTACCTGATCGCCGACGGGGCCGAGCGGGTCGACGACGCGCTCGCCCTCAACTTCCTCACCCACGCCACCCGCTGGTACGCGGTCCCCGGCGTCCGCCGCTTCAACGGCGAGTTCGGCGGGCGCGACCGCGACCGCGACCGCCCACCCCGGGACCCCGATCGCCGCGACGCGTTCAAGGACCAGGTGAACCAGTTCACCCTGCCGCCCGAGACGATCCTCATCCGGCGCATGCACACGATCGTCGGCGCCGTGCTGGGGCAGCTGCGCGGCGAGGCGGACTGGGGCGCGATCGCTGCCGAGTACCTCCACGGCGATCCGCCCGCGACGCCCCTGGGTGAGGCGGAGGCGGAGTATTTTCGGTCGCGATGAGCGCGCCGCGCGCCTATGAGACGACCAAGGTTCCCGAGATCACGCCGTGGTTCTGGGCCACCAAGATCCTCATGACGGCGACCGGTGAGGCGATCTCGGATGCGATGAACCAGCAGCTCGGGGCGGGGATCGCCGTGCCGATCATGCTGATCCTGCTCGTCATCGCGCTGCGCTGGCAGCTGCGCCAGGACCGCTACCGCACGTTGCCCTACTGGGGCGTCGTCGCGGCGGTGAGCATCTTCGGCACCTCCGCGGCCGACGCCTTCCACGTCGGTCTGGGCTGGCCCTACTGGCTCTCCAGCTCGTTCTACGCGGTGATCCTGGCCGCCATCTTCATCTACTGGTATCGCAGCGAGGGCACGCTGTCGATCCACACCATCACCAACCGACGCCGGGAGATCCTCTACTGGCTGACCGTCCTGGCCACCTTCGCGCTGGGGACCGCCATCGGGGACTTCACCGCCACCAACGCCGGCCTCAAGTACCTCCCGTCGTTCCTGCTCTTCGGGGTGATCATCCTCATCCCGCTGGTGCTGCGCTACCGCTTCGGGGTCAACGCGATCTTCTGCTTCTGGTTCGCCTACACGATCACGCGTCCCTTCGGCGCCTCCTGGGCGGACTACAGCGACCAGCCGATCAACGGCGCCGGGCTCAACCTGGGACAGATCCCCACCGCGATCTACCTCGGGGTGATCGCCATTGCGCTGGTGGCGGTCATGTATCAGCGCCAGATCGGCGCCCGGACCATTGCGACCTTTGGATGACCCAGAGGCCGACCTCCAGGGGGGTTGGCGGCGCCGAAGTTCATCCCCGCGCCCGATTGCCGGGCGACCCGGCGCCTCGGACAATCTCAGGGCGTGTCCGCGACCTCTCCACGACCGCTCCGGTCCGATGCCCAGAACCGCGTCCCGGTCCTCGGACGTTTCTTTCCCACGCCCCTGGCGGCGAAGGTCCCGGAGATCCTCGCCGTGTTCTGGGCGGTCAAGATCCTCACCACCGCGGGCGGGGAAGCGACCTCCGACTACCTGAAGACCTACGGCAACATCGGGGGCGGCGGCACCGAGATCGCGCTGTTCGTCATCGCGATCGTCCTGCAGTTCAGCACCCGCCGCTACCGCGCGTTCGCCTACTGGTTCCTCGCCTTCGCGATCGCCATCGCCGGGACGGGGATCTCGGACTTCCTCCACCTCGACGTCCACATCCCCTACATCGGAACGGTGCTGCTGTGGGCGGTGATCCTCGCCGCCGTGTTCGCGGCCTGGTATCGCAGTGAGGGGACCCTGTCGATCCACAGCATCACCACCCAGCGACGCGAGGGCTACTACTGGGCCACGGTCTTCGCCACCTTCGCCCTGGGCACCGCCCTCGGCGACTTCACCGCGACCTCGCTCAACCTGGGCTACCTGCCCTCGGGCCTGCTCTTCCTCGGGATCATCCTGCTGCCCCTGCTGGGCTGGTGGCGCTTCGGGCTCAATCCCATCGTGGCGTTCTGGACCGCCTATGTTGTGACCCGCCCGCTCGGAGCCTCGTTCGCCGACTACATCTCCAAGCCGGCCAACACCACCGGCATCAACTTCGGCGACGGACCCACCGCGCTGGTCATCGCCATCGCCGTGCTCGTCCTGGTCGTCTATCTCGCCATCGCCCGACCCGATATTCAGCCGTCCGTGGCCGACGCCACCGCCGAGAGGACCCCTCCCATGACATCCATCTCCCTCGCCCCGCCGGCCGCGAGTCGCGCGCGATGATCGAGGTCGAACACCTCACCAAGCGCTACGGCGATCGTCTCGCCGTCGACGATCTCAGCTTCCAGGTCAAGCCCGGGATCGTGACCGGATTCCTCGGGCCCAACGGGGCCGGCAAGTCCACCACGATGCGGATGATCCTCGGCCTCGATACCCCGACGTCGGGTCGCAGCACGGTCAACGGCAAGGCCTACCGCGATCTCAAGGCGCCCCTGGGTGAGATCGGCGCGATGCTCGAGGCCCGGGCCATCCACACCGGACGCTCCGCCTATGACCATCTGCTCGCCATGGCGCGCACCCAGGGGATCGCCCGCGGGCGGGTGACCGACGTGATCGACCTCGTCGGCCTGTCCGAGGTGGCCCATCAGCGCGCGGGCGGTTTCTCGCTCGGCATGGGACAACGCCTGGGCATCGCCGCCGCGCTGCTCGGGGACCCCTCGACGGTCATCCTCGACGAGCCGGTCAACGGGCTGGACCCCGAGGGCATCCTGTGGATCCGCAACCTGCTCAAGCAGCTCGCCGGTGAGGGCAAGACGGTGTTCCTGTCCTCCCATCTCATGTCCGAGATGGCCCAGACCGCCGAGCATCTCGTGGTGGTCGGCCGCGGTCGCCTCATCGCCGACACCTCGGTCACCGACATCGTCGAGCAGGCCTCGGCCAACGCGTCGGTCCTGGTGCGCAGCGCCCAGACCCGGGAGCTCGTCAGAGCCCTCGACGTCGACGGCGCCAGCGCCCAGATCACCGATGAGGGGGCGATCGAGGTCCGGGGTCTGAGCAGCCGTGAGATCGGCGCCATCGCCCTGCGCGAACAGATCATCCTGGACGAGCTCACCCCCCAGCGCGCGTCACTCGAGGAGGCCTTCATGAGCCTGACCAGTAGCTCGGTGCAGTACCGGACCGGGGCGATGTCCCCAGACTCCGGCGACGAGCTGGCGGTGGCCGCATGAGCGCCGTCGCCCCCCTCGACGCCCCGCGGCGCCGGGCCGTCGCCGTACCCGGCGTGACCTTCCCCCGGGTCCTGTTCGGCGAGTGGACCAAGCTGTGGTCGCTGCGCTCGACCCGCTGGGTGCTGGCGGTGTCGTTCATCGCCATGGCCGCGCCGGGTCCGATCATCGCCGCGGTGGAGATGGCCCGCTGGCCCCATCTCAGCGCGCAGAACCGGGCCACCTTCTTCTCGATCGACACCGGCGTCGGTGGCTGGCACATCGCCCAGTTGGGGATCGGCGTGCTCGGGGTGCTGATCATCAGCGGCGAGTACTCCACCGGGATGATCCGCTCGAGCCTGATGGCGGTGCCGCGTCGGCTGCCGGTGCTCGCCGCCAAGGTGCTGCTCTACGCCCTCACCACCTTCGTGCTGATGCTGATCGCCACCGCGATCTCCTACTTCGTCACCATGGCGATCGTCAGCGAGCACCACCTCCAGCACGGGATCGGTTATCCCGGCGCGCTGCGGGTGTTCGCCGGCAACGTCCTGTTCCTCACCGTGCTCGGCATCATGTGCGTCGGACTGGGGACCTGGGTGCGCAACAGCGCCGGCGGCATCGCCGCGTTCGTCGGGCTGCTCTTCGTACTCTCCGGCCTCGTCGACATCCTTCCCGTCAGCGTCGGCAACTCGGTGATGGGGTACCTGCCGCTCAACGCCGGCACCGGGGTCGCGACCTACCACTTCGACAACTCCCACCATCTCAGCCCCTGGGGCGGGTTCGCGCTGTTCTGCGGATACACGCTGGTCATCCTGGTGGGGGCCACGATCACCCTCCTGCGCCGGGACGCCTGAGGCCGGACGCCGCGATCCTCCGGCCCCCACCGGGGTGATAGACAGGGCGGATGGACATCGTCGCGGCGCTGTCAGGGCTCGGTCTCGGTGAGCGGCTGCTGACCACGCCGGCGGCGCTCGCCGCCTACACCTCCGACGGCCTCACCGCCTTCAACGCCACTCCGCGGGCGGTGGTCGTCGCCGAGAGCGCCGATGAGGTGATCGCCACCGTGCGGGCCTGTCACGCCACGGGAACCCCGTTCGTCGCCCGCGGCAGCGGCACCTCGCTGTCGGGCGGGTCGCTGCCAATCAGCGACGGGATCGTCATCGCGCTCAACCGGCTCAACCGGGTGATCAAGCTCGACCCCGAGGCGGGCACCGCGGTGGTCGAGCCGGGGATCATCAACCTGGCGGTCAGCCGGGCCGCCGCCGCCTTCGGCCTCGAGTACGCCCCCGACCCCTCCAGCCAGCAGATCTGCTCGATCGGCGGGAACCTCGCCTTCAACTCCGGCGGCGCGCACTGTCTCAAGTACGGCATGACCTCCAACCACGTGCTCGGCATGCGCGTGGTATTGCCCGACGGCGAGGTCGCCACGCTCGGCGGCCCCTCGACCGAGGGCCTGGGTCCGGACTGGACGGGGATGTTCTGCGGTTCGGAGGGCCGCTTCGGCATCGCGCTCGAGGTGACGCTGCGGCTGCTGCCCATCCAGGAGGCCAAGCGCACCTTCCTCGTCGCCTACGACAGCCTCGAGCGGGCCGGGGATGCGGTGGCCGCGATCGTCGCCGCCGGTCTGCTGCCGGTGGCCATGGAGATCATGGACGCGCTGGCCATGCAGGCGGCCGAGGCGTCGGTCAAGCCGCACTACCCGCCGGCCGAGGCGCTGTTGATCGTCGAGCTCGAGGGTGAGCACGACGTGGTGGCGGCCGACGCGGTCAAGCTCGACGCGCTGCTCGACGTGTCCGGGGCGAGCTCGGTGTTCTCCACCGAGGATCCCGACGCCCGCGCGCTCATCTGGAAGGGGCGCAAGAGCGCCTTCTCCGCGGTCGGCTGGCTCTCCCCGGACTACATCGTCCAGGACGGGGTGGTGCCGCGCACCCGCCTCGGTGAGGCCCTTGCCGAGGTGCAGCGCCTCAGTGCCGCGGCGGGCATCCGCGTGGCCAACGTGTTCCACGCCGGGGACGGCAACCTCCACCCGCTGATCCTCTTCGACGGCGCCAAGACCGGCGAGCTCGAGGCGGCCGAGGCGCTGGCCGGGGAGATCCTCGCCATGTGCGTGGCGCTCGGCGGCTCGATCACCGGCGAGCACGGGGTGGGGGTCGAGAAGCTCGACTACCTGGCGCTGATGTTCAGTGACGACGACCTCGACCTCATGAACGAGCTCAGCGCCTGCGTCGATCCCGCCGAGCTCGCCAACCGCGGCAAGATGCTCGCCAGCGCCGATGCTCGCCAGCGCTGACAACGTCGCCGAGATCCAGGACGCCGTGCGCGGCGCCGCGCGGATCATCCCGGTGTCGGGAGGTTCCAAACCGGCGCTCTGTGGGAGCGCCGATGACGGCGTGACCATCCTTGATGTGTCGGGCCTCAGCGGCCTCGTCGAGTACGACCCGGCCGAGCTCACCTTCACCGCCCATGCCGCCACGCCGGTCGCCGAGGTGTCCGCGGCGCTGGCCGAGCACGGCCAGTACCTGCCCTTCGATCCGCCGCTGGCCGGCGCCGGGGCGACCCTCGCCGGGGTGGTCGCCGCCGGCACCTCGGGCGCCAACGCCTTCCGTCACGGCGGGGTGCGCGACTTCGTCATCGGCACCCAGATCGTCGACGGACAGGGCCGCCTGGTGTCCGGCGGGGGCAAGGTGGTCAAGAACGCGGCCGGCTTCGATCTGCCCAAGCTGATGGTGGGATCCCTCGGCCGCCTCGGGGTGATGGTGCGCCTCTCCTTCAAGGTGTTCCCCGCCCCGCGGGCGACCACCACCCTCGCCTTCGATCTGCCCGACCCCGAGATCGCGATCGCCACCATCTGCGCCCTGGCCCGCGGACCGCTGGGGATCGACGCGCTCGACCTCACCCCGGAGGGCACGCTGCTCGTGCGCCTGGGCGGTGACCGCGAGGTGCTCGACGCCCGCGCGCGACGCTGTGGGGAGATCGTGGGTGCACTCCGGGGGGGAAACCGACCGTCAGGGTCGCTTTCTCCCCCGGAGTCGCGTTGGGACGGCGAGGCCGACCGCGAGGTGTGGCAGGCGGCCGGCGCGTTCGCCTGGGTGCCCGAGGCCAGCGAGATCATCCGCGTGCCGGTCACCCCGGAGACGGCGCTGCTGCTGCTCGACACGCTACGGCCCCTCTCGGCGCTCACCCGGTTGAGCCTCGGCGCCAACCTCGCCTGGATCGCCTGGCCGCGCCAGCAGTCCCGGGCGATCCTCGAGCGGCGCCTGACCAAGCTGGGACTGCGCGGCATGCGCCTCGATGGCTCTGCCGAGGGCCCGCCGCTGCTCGGCGGGGCCGGAGGCGGCGCCTTCGCCACCCGCATCGCCGCGGCCCTCGACCCCGACCACCGCTTCCTGGAGTTCTAGATGCAGCACGAGATAGATGTGGAGTCCCTCGGTCCGCTCGGTCCGGCGCTGAGCGCCCCGATCGACGCCTGCGTGCACTGCGGCTTCTGCCTGCCCACCTGTCCGACCTATGTGACCGAGGGGGAGGAGATGGACTCCCCGCGCGGGCGGATCTTCCTCATGAAGCAGGTGCTCGAGGGCGACATCGAGCTCGACGGCGCCCTCGGCTACCTCGACAACTGCCTCGGCTGTCAGGCGTGCGTGACCGCCTGCCCCTCCGGCGTCCAGTACGGCGAGCTGATCAGCGCCTTCCGCGCCCACGTCGACCCGGTCCGTCCCCGGGCGCCGACCTCCCGGCTCCAGCGCGAGCTCACCCTGGGCACGCTGCCCTACCCCAAGCGCTTCCGTGCCGCGGCGTGGCTGGGGCGTCCGGCCAAGCGCCTGGCCGGCCTGATGCCCGAGGCGCTCGCCCCGATGCTGCGCCTGCTGCCCGACACGTTGCCGCGCGCCCATCCGCTGCCGGAGTTCTGGCCGGCGGTGGGCCAGCCCCGGGCCCGGGTGGCGCTGCTGGCCGGCTGTGCCCAGCAGGTGCTCGCCCCCGACATCAACTGGGCCACCCTGCGCGTGCTGGCGGCCAACGGTGTCGAGACGGTCATCCCGCGCGGGCAGGCGTGCTGTGGCTCCCTGGCCATGCACACCGGCGCCTTCGATCGGGCCCGACCCACGGCTCGGCGCAACCTCAGCGCCTTTCCCGATGACGTCGACGCGGTGATCACCAACGCGGCCGGTTGTGGCTCGGGCATGAAGGAGTACGGGCTGCTGTTCGCCGGGGAGCCCGAGCAGGCCGCGGCGGAGGCGCTCGCCGCGCGGGTCCGCGACGTCAGCGTGTTCCTGGCCGAGCTCGGTTGGGCCGGCCCACAGCCGGCCCTGAACCGTCCCCTCAAGGTGGCCTACCACGACGCCTGTCACCTCGCCCACGCCCAGGGCGTGCGCAGCGCGCCACGGCGGCTCATCGCATCGATCGCGGGGGTCGAGCTGGTCGAACCGGCCGAGTGGGAGCTGTGCTGTGGCTCGGCCGGGACCTACAACATCGAGCGCCCCGACATCGCCGCCGAGCTCGGCGCCCGCAAGGCCCAGAACCTGCTCGATACCGGCGCGGAGCTGATCGCCACCGGCAACATCGGCTGCCTCACCCAGGTTCAGCTGCACCTGCGCGAGCTCGGGCGGGAGATCCCGGTGCTCCACACTGTGCAACTGTTGGACCTGGCCTATCGGAACGACCTCGCAGGAGCTGGACACACATGAGCACACGCACCCGGCTGGGAAACCTCGACATCGCCACCGAGCTGGTGGAGTTCGTCCGTCACGAGGCACTGCCGGGATCCGGAGTGGAGGAGGGCACGTTCTGGGCCGGCGCCGAGCGGCTGATCACCGAGCTCGAGCCGCGCGTGCGCGCCGCGCTGGTGCGCCGCGATGAGCTCCAGCACTCGCTCGACGGGCATGAGGTCGCGGCGATGATCCACGACCCCGAGGAATACGCGGACTTCCTCCGGGCGACCGGTTACCTCGAGCCCGAGCCCAAGGACTTCACCATCACCACGACCGGGGTCGACGACGAGGTGGCGCTCCAGGCGGGCCCCCAGCTCGTGGTCCCGCTGCTCAACGCGCGCTTCGCCACCAACGCCGCCAATGCGCGCTGGGGCTCGCTGTATGACGCCCTGTACGGCAGCGACGCCATCGACGAGGCCAATGGCAAGACCCGCGAGGGCGCCTACAACCCGGTGCGCGGCGCCGAGGTGATCGCCCGCGTGCGGCTGTTCCTCGACGACTTCTTCCCCCTCACCGAGGGCACCCACGCCGACTCCCACGGCTATGAGGTGGCCAGCGGTCGGCTCACCGCGCGGCCCGGCGGTCTCGTCGCCGGGCTGGCGGACCCCACCCAGTTCGTCGGCTTCCAGGGCTCGGCGGAGGCGCCGAGCGCGATCCTGCTGCGCCACAACGGCCTCGGCGTCGAGCTGGTCATCGATCGGTCATCGGAGATCGGCTCGGGTGACGCGGCGGGGATCTCCGACATCGTGGTCGAGTCCGCGCCGACCGCGATCATGGACCTGGAGGACTCGGTGGCCGCCGTCGACGCCGAGGACAAGGTGCTCGGCTACCGCAACTGGCTCGGGCTCATGCAGCGCACCCTGTCCGCCGAGGTGACCAAGGACGGTGCGAGCTTCACCCGCCGCCTGCACGAGGACCGCGTCTATGAGACGGGTGACCACCGCACGATCACCGTGCCCGGCACCGCGCTGCTGTTCATCCGCCAGGTCGGCCATCACATGTTCAGCGACATGGTGCTCGACCCCCAGGGCCAGCCCGTCCCCGAGGGGATCATCGACGCCCTGGTGTGCGGCCTCGCCTCGGTGCACGACCTGCGCGGGCCGACCGCCGGGGCCAACTCGCGCGCCGGATCGATCTACGTGGTCAAGCCCAAGCTGCACGGTTCTGAGGAGGTGGCGCTGACCTGTGACATCTTCGCCGGCGTCGAGCGGGTGCTCGGCCTCGAGCCGCTGACCATCACGCTGGGGATCATGGACGAGGAGCGCCGCACCTCGGTGAACCTCAAGGCGTGCATCGCCGCGGCGAAGGATCGCGTGGTGTTCATCAACACCGGCTTCCTCGATCGCACCGGGGATGAGATCCACAGCTCGATGAACGTCGGGCCGATGGTCCCCAAGGCCGACATGAAGCACCGTCCGTGGCTCAACGTCTATGAGGCGCGCAACGTCGAGATCGGGCTCGCCTGCGGGTTCCGCGGCCGGGCCCAGATCGGCAAGGGCATGTGGGCCGCCCCGGACAACCTCGCCGACATGCTCGAGGCCAAGCTCGCCCAGCCGCTGGCCGGCGCCAGCTGCGCCTGGGTGCCCTCGCCCACCGCGGCCACGCTGCACGCCCTGCACTACCACGCCGTCGACGTCCCCGCCCGCCAGCACGCGCTGGAGGAGCAGCCCGACCTCACCGATCTGGCCTCGCTGCTGACGCCCCCGGTGGTCGACCCGGCGTCGCTGTCGCAGGAGGCGCGCCAGCGCGAGCTCGACACCAACGTCCAGAGCACGCTCGGTTACGTGGTGCGCTGGGTCGACGCGGGCGTGGGCTGCTCCAAGGTCCCCGACATCACCGGCACGCCGCTGATGGAGGACCGCGCGACCTGCCGGATCAGCTCCCAGATGGTGTCGAACTGGCTGCGCCACGGTGTGGTGGGGGCCGAGATGGTCGAGGAGTCGCTGCGACGGATGGCCGTGGTGGTGGATGAGCAGAACGCCGGGGATCCGGCCTACGTGCCGATGGCGCCGGGCTTCGACGGCCAGGCGTTCCTCGCCGCGCGCGAGCTGCTCACCCAAGGGGTGGACCAGCCCAACGGCTACACCGAGCCGATCCTCCATCGCCACCGGCTCGCGCGCAAGGCCGAGCTCGCCGGGGTGCAGGCATGAGCGTCGATCTTGCGGCGGCGCGGGCGGTGGTGGCCGGGGCCCTGGAGCGTGGTGCCGGGGCTGGGCTCAAGCCGCTGACCGTGGTGGTGCTGGATGCCGGCGGGCACGTGGTGTGCGCCGAGCGTCAGGACGGCGCCTCGATCGGTCGCTTCGACATCGCCTTCGGGAAGGCACGCGGGGCGCTGGCTTTGGGCATGGGCTCTCGTGCGCTGATGGCCCGGGCCGAGGCCCAGCCGTACTTCATCGCCGCGGCGGGCGCGGCGCTCGGCGGGGCGTTGGTTCCGGTCCCGGGTGGCGTGCTGCTGCTCGGCGCTGATTCCGCGCTGATCGGCGCCGTCGGGATCTCGGGCGACAACTCCGACAACGACGAGGCGGCCGCGGTCGCCGGCTGCCAGGCCGCGGGGCTGAGCTACCAGGTCGACTAGGGCGCTTGCCCCCGGGGTGCTCCGCGCCCGCCCCGTGAGCTCCCCGAGACGGCCCCGAGGCGACCCCGAGGCAGCGCCGAGGCGACCCCGAGGCGGCGCCGGGGCCACCACAACTCTCCAACGAGAGCCACGCCGCGGGAGGGGTGCGTGTGCGGTGTCGTCTCACGACATCTGGCGCGCACCCCCTGGGCGAGCGGCCGTGCTCTGGAGACTTCGAGAGCCCCGGGCTGTCTAATGTCGGAGGCCATGAGCACCGAGCACACGCGGCCCCGGGTCGCCCTCCACTCCGCCGCCGCCGATCGACTGGAGGAGGCGACGCGGGACGCCGTCGACCTCGTCATCTTCGCGGACGCCAACGAGCTGGCCGACCGTGAGCTCGATCTCTCCTCGGTCCGGTTCTTCGCGCCGGGTCCCAAGGGCCAACCCGCGGTCAAGCTGCTGGATGAGATGACCGAACTCGAGGTGTTCCAGACCGCCTCGGCCGGGATCGACTGGATCGAGCCGCACCTGCCGCCAGGGGTGACGCTGTGCAACGCCCGCGGGACCCGCGACGCTCCGGTGGCCGAATGGATCCTCGGCGCGCTGCTCGGCACCACGTCCCAACTGCTCGCCCGTGCCGGGGCCACCGAGTGGGACAACCTCATGCTCGACGACCTCGCCGACGCGACGGTGCTCATCGTCGGCATGGGCTCGATCGGGCGCCGTGTCCAGGCCTACCTCGAGCCGATCGGCGCGACCACCGTGGGGGTGGCCTCCCACGCCCGCGACGATCTCCGAGGCATCGACGAGCTGGGCGAGCTGCTGCCCGACGCCGACGCGGTGGTCCTGTTGACCCCGCTGACCGAGGCGACCCACCACCTGATCTCCACCACCGAGCTAGCCGCCATGCGTGACGGTGCGGTGCTCGTCAACGCCGCCCGCGGCGGCGTGGTGGACACCGACGCGCTCGTCACCGAACTGCACCGCGGCCGCATCCGCGCCGTGCTCGACGTGACCGATCCCGAGCCGCTGCCCGACGGACACCCGCTGTGGACGGCCCCCGGCGTGCTGTCGATCACCCCGCACCTCGCTGGCGCCTCGGCCGCGGGCAGCCGGGCGGCGGCCCAGCTGGCCGCCGATCAGCTCGGCCGCTGGGTCCGCGGGGAGCCGCTGGAGAACGTCGTCGACCTGTCGGCGGCGCCCTAGTCAGGCGCCGGGGCGGTCGGCGCGCTGGAGCCGGCTGAGCAGTTCGGCCAGCTGGGCGACCTCGTCGTCGCCGAGCGCGTCGATCATCGGCGGCGGACGGTTGATGATCGCCTGGGCCGTGTGCAGCGCCTCGACCCCCGCGTCGGTGAGCTCGACGAGCTTGCGCCGGCGGTCCTGGGGATCGACGGTGCGGTCGAGCATGCCCCGGGCCACCAGCTCGTTGACGATGAGCGTGGCGTAGGGGGCGTCGGCGCCGATTGCCTCGGCGAGCTGGCCGACGCTCATCGGACCCTCGGCGAGGCTGAGCAGGATCCGCACCCGCCCGGCGCCGCGGCCCAGGCCGAGGGCGTCGCGGAGCTCGCCCGTGTGGTCGTGGCGCAGCACCAGATCCTGCATGTGCACCCAGGCGCGGGTGGCGAGCTCGTCACGTGAGGGCGGGTCGGGCATCTCGGCCATTGTCTTCGCTGGCGATCAGTCCGGCGGCCTGGGTCGCGGTGGCCGTCGCCCAGGCGCTCGTCGACACCAGCCCGACGAGGAGGACCAAGACGCCACAACCGGCCAGGAAGAACCAGGCGGAGTGGCTGGCCACGGCGAGGTGTGCGTCGCTGGCCCCGGCGATCATCGCGCCGGCGATCGCCACCCCAAGGGCGGCGCCGAGCTGGCGGCCGGTGGAGGCGACCGCGGCGGCGACGCCGGCTTGGGCGCGCGGCATGCCCGACACGGCGGTGTTGGAGATCGGTGCGCTGATCAGGCCCATGCCGATCCCGAACAGCACGTAGCCGACGAGCAGGTGAACCAGGGAGGAGTGGGCCCCGATGGTGGTCAGCACCAGGGCTCCGGCGGCGAGGCAACCGCCCGCGAGCACCATGGGAATCCGCGGTCCGTGGGCGGCGACCAGGCGTCCCCCTTGGGGGGCGAAGATGACGATCATCGCCGCCATCGGCAGGGTCAGCAGGCCGGCGTCCAGGGCATTCTCCCCCCGCGCGTTCTGCAGGTACAGCGTGTTGACGAACAGGAACCCACCGAGCGCGCCGAAGGCGGCGATCGCGATCAGGGTGGCCCCGGTGAACGGCGCGCTGTGGAAGAACCGCGGGTCCAGCAGCGGCTCGCGCCGACGCCGTTCGACGCGCATGAGCGCGACGGCGGAGACCACCGCCAGCGCGAAGAGCCCGATGATCTCCACCGAGCTCCAGCCCTGGCTCTGGCCCTCGATCAGCGCGGTGGTCAGTCCGGCGATGCTCAACAGCAGCAGGAGCTGGGCCGGGGGGTCGGCGCGTCGGACCCGCTCGGGGTGCGACTCGGGCACGAAGATCTGGGTGAGGGCGAGGGCGAGCAGGCCGATGGGGATGTTGACCCAGAAGATCGCCCGCCAGTCGATTGCGTTGACCAGGACCCCTCCGAGCACCGGACCGGCGGCCAGGCTGAGACCGACCACGGCGCCCCACACGCCGAGCGCGCGGGCCCGCTCGGCACCGTCCTCCATCGTGTTGGAGATGATCGCCAGGGCGACCGGGTTCAACGCCGAGCCGCCCATCGCCTGGAGGATCCGGAACAGCACCAGGCTGCCCGAACTGGGGGCGAGGCTGCACAGCAGCGACCCGAGCGTGAACAGCGCCAGACCGCACTGGAACACCCGCTTGCGCCCGAAGCGATCGGCCAGGGAGCCCGACAGCATGAGCAGGCAGGCGATGGTCAGCGAGTAGGCCGCCACCACCCACTGCAGCGAGGTCTCCGAGGCATGGAGGCTGTGCTGGATCGACGGCAGGGCGACGTTGACGATCGTCACGTCGATCCCGCTGATCAACAGGCTGAGACAGCAAGTCCAGAGCACGAGCTGGCGTCGTCTGGGGGAGAGCGGGCTGGGCATCGGGTGAGTCCTCCTACGAGAAGCGGCGGTCAGTGATAGTTATATACATATCACTAAATGGTCGGACCCGTTGACCCCGACCCACCCGCGGCGTTCTCGCCCCGGCGATCTGAGTGCGCGGCGCCGGCCCTAGCCGATCGGTCCGCCCGGGTCCTCACACCAGGCGAGGATCGCCGGCCAGGGCCCGTAGCCGTCGGCCTGGGAGATGTGCCCGGCGCCGGGGATGAGGTCGAAGGGCAGGCCCAGCGGCCTGGCGTAGGTGGCCTCGGCGCCCAGCGGGTTGTAGTCGTCGCCCTCGGAGCCGACCAGGCGGATCTCGGTCCGGGCACTGGCGCCCAGCGCCGCGGCGTCGAGGTCGGTGAGTGAGAAGGGGATGAAGTCGACCGGCACCGGCGGCTTCCAGCCCGGCGCGGGCGGCGCGACGAGCACGACCCGGTCGGGCACCAACGCCTCGGTGATGAGGCCGTCGGCGGCACTGCGCATCCACAGCACACAGGACAGCGAGTGACACAGGACGATCCGCTCGCCCGCCCCGAGCTCGGCCAGCTCGGTGAGGTGGGCGAGCAGAGCGCCGGACCAACCCGTGAAGCTCGGGCAATCGGGCTCGGGCAGCTGGGGATAGATCACCGGCATCCCGGCCGCCTCGAGGGCCAGACAGAGCCAGTGCTCCCAGTGCTCGGGCGGGCGATGGTTGCCGTAGCCGTGGAGCAGGAGAAACGATCGTGAGTGCGTCATCGTTGCAAGCGCATTGTGCCGGGGTAGAAGGTCACACCATGTCCCCAGCCAGCCTTGATACGCGCGTGCTCGTGACCGGCGGAACCAGCGGCCTCGGCCAGGCGATGGCCGGCGCCCTCGCCGCGGCCGGTGCACGCGTCATCCTCACCGGCCGCAAGCGTGGGCGGGCCAAGGAGGCCGCCGCCCGGCTGTCCGGTGATGTGACCGGCATGGCCATGGACGTCCGGGACGAGGCGTCGATCGCCGACGGCCTCGAGGAGGTCTATGAGCGCTTCGGCGCCCTCGACATGCTGGTCAACAACGCCGGCATCGGCATGCGCAGCGTCAACCCGAAGTTCATGACCGATCCCCAGCCGTTCTGGAAGGTTGAGCCCGACGGGTTCCGTGACGTGGTCAACACCAAGCTCACCGGCTGCTTCCTCGTGGCCCGGGCCGTGGCGCCCCAGATGCTCGCCGACGGCGGGGGCCAGATCGTGATGATCTCGATGAACCAGGCGACGATGACCCGGCGCGGCTTCATCCCCTACGGACCGTCGGGGGCGGGTGTCGAGGCGCTGGCCGAGGTGATGGCCGCCGATCTGGCCGACACGCCGGTCAACCTCAACATCCTCCTGCCCGGTGGGGCGACGGCCACCGGCATGATCCCCGATGAACTCCCCGACGACGCGCGGACCAAGCTGCTGGACCCGGCGGTCATGGCCGCTCCGATCGTCTGGCTCGCCTCGGCGGACGCCCGCGGGGTGCACGGCCAGCGGATCGTCGCCGCCGAGTTCGAGGAATGGCTGGCTCGGCGCCGCTAGCGCCGCACGGGAGCTGAGCTCACGACGGTGCCACGACCGGGATGTCGTTCGCCCGGGCAGCCTCAGCGAGGCGGTCGTCGTAGGTCACGATCGACTCGAGGTCGTCGCCGAGGTTCAGCGCGGCGGCGAGATGGATCGCGTCCAGGGTGCGGAGGGGAACCGGGTCGAGCGCCGCGGCTGATTCGAACGTGCCGCGGTCGATGGTCTGGAGATCGATCGCTTCGAGAACCTTCAGCGCAGTCGCCACCAGCCGCCCATCCTTGCGGCGGACAGCCCGGATCAGCTCGGTCCGGGACAGATCGGACGAGGTGGGCTGTCCATCGGTAGCGGTCAGCCAGCCACGGAGGGCCGAGGACTCGGACTCGACGAGAACCAGCTTGACGAGGGCCGACGTATCGAGATAGCTGACCACGTCTAGCGTTCGTCCTCGCGCATCTCGGCGAGGATTTCGGACAGGCTGGGCCCGTCGAGCGCTACCGGCTCGGGCAGATCCTCGATCGCCCGGGTCGCGCGGGTCATCAGGCCGGCGTCCCTGAGCTGATCGATCCTCGAGCGCCGAATCGGTGTGAGCAGCGCTACCGGACGGCCCCGGTCCGTGATGGTCACGATCTCGCCGGCCGCCGCCCGCGCCACGACGGCAGAGGCGTTCTGCTTGAGCGCACGGATGCCGACCTCAACCATGTGCTTCAAAGTAGCACCTGGTGGTCGGGGGTAATCATGGCCGTTCCGGGGCATTCCTGACATCAGATGACGCTCGCCGCCGAGTTCGCCACACCAGCACGATTGAGACCCTGAAGGAGCCTGCCGCCATGACCTCGAACAGCGAACGTCCCGCCCCCGATCTCGACCACGTGCGTGCCGCCTTGCGCCAGCACGACGAGGACAATGCAGTGGCGGTGCCCCATCAGCGCCGCGACGCGCTCGAGGAGCTGCCCGAACAGGAGGGCAGCGACAGCGGCGACGTGGTGGAGGACCCCGCGCGGCCCTGACCCCACGCGGCCCGCACCGATTCAGGCGGGCAGTGTGGCCCAGAAGTCGTTGAGCGCCCGGGCGCCCCGGGCGGGATCCTGGACCATCCACCAGTGCCCGAGTCCCTCGAGCACCTCGACCCGGGCCCCGGCGCGCTCGGCACAGCGCTCGCGCATCGCATCCGAGCCGACCATGACATCACCCGGGGCCAGCAGGCAGAGACCAGGACGCGCGGCGGCTTGGGACAGGTGAGCCCCCAGCTCGGCCAACGCCGGTTGGGCCGCCGAGCGGTAGAGCGCCAGGATCGCCCGCCCCATCGCCGCGTCCTGTCCAGCGGCCAGCGCCTCGGCGGTCGGCCGCCGGATCCCCAGCCCGACCATGTTCTCGGTGCGCTCCTCCAGCATGCCTCCGGTCAGGCGTGCCACCGACGCCTCGCCCTGCTCGGGGGTCTGCCAGATCTGGGCGAGGGGATGCCAGACGTAGTCGGGGTCGAAGGCACCGAGGATGTCGCTGGCCCAGCTGCGCAGCAGGTCCGGGCGGGCCATCGCCAGGTTGACCGTGTGCCCGCCGCCCCAGTCGTGTCCGACCAGGTCGACCGGGGCGTCGAACTCCTCCAGTGCCGCCACGAGCCACTCCAGATAGTCCCCGGCGGTGCAGCCAAAGCCCGACGGGATCGGCGCGCCGAAGCCCGGAGGGGAGAGGCAGACGGCATCCTCGCGTCCCAGCTCGGACAACAGCGGATCCCACACCGCCGCGGTCTCGGGGACGCCGTGGACGAACACCAGCGGAGTGGATCGGCTCATGGAATCAGTTGTACCGATCTGCGTGGGAGCGCCGTCGCGGGGTAGGTTGGAGAACGATGAACGCGACCAGCACCATCGCCTACGGCTACAGCGCCAACCTCCCCGTCGAGGATCCCGACGCGATCATCGAGCGCTCGGTGGAGGTGCCCGCGCCCCGAGCCCATGACCTGCTCGTCCGTGTCCATGCCGTGTCGGTCAACCCCGTCGACGCCAAGCTCCGGGCCAGCTCACCGGCCGAGGACGGCTTTCGCGTGCTCGGCTTCGACGCCTGCGGAGTGGTCGAGGCGGTCGGTGAGGCCGTCACGCTCTTCTCGGTCGGCCAGGAGGTCTACTACGCCGGTGACGTCTCCCGGCCCGGCAGCGACCAGCGCCTCCAGCTCGTCGACGAGCGACTGGTGGGCCACAAGCCGGTCGGTCTCTCGCGCACCGACGCGGCCAGCCTGCCCCTCACCGCCCTGACCGCCTGGGAATGCGCATTCGACCGTCTTGGCCTGCAGGCCTCCAGCACCGGCACGCTGCTCATCGTCGGCGCCAGCGGCGGGGTCGGCTCGATCCTCATCCAGCTGGTGCGCGAGCTCGCACCCGACGTCCAGATGATCGGCACCGCCTCCGACGCCGAGTCGATCGCGTGGGTCAGCGGCCTCGGCCTGCACAAGACGGTCGACCATCACGCCGACCTCGTCGAACAGGTCCAGCGCCTGGCTCCGGATGGGGTCGACTGGCTCTTCAGCGCCCACTCCGAGGGCCAGCTGGAGAACTACGCGGAGATCGTCAAGCCCTTCGGGGCGATCGTCGCGATCGACGACGGACCCCGTGACGTCGAGCCGCTGAAGTCCAAGTGCATCAGCTGGCACTGGGAGTTCATGTTCGCCCACGCCCTCCACGCCGCGACGTCCACTCACCAGCACGAGATCCTCAACCGGGTCGCCGAGCTGGTGGCCGCCGGACGCCTTCGCGCCACCACCACCCGGGTCCTCACCCCGATCGACGCCGACACGATCCGCGAGGCCCACCGCCTCATCGAGGACGGCCACGTGAACGGCAAGATCGTCATCAGCGAACATCCAGGGCAGTGATGGGCTCTTACCAAGTACTGAATATCGCTGCATACGCTCGCCGGACGCGATGAGTTCCTCCAAGCATCTGTGGTCCGGCGACTGGGAGCGGGACTCCGCCACGCCCCCGACCGAGCCGATCCCCACCGCGGCCCCGGAGCCGCCGCCGGAGGAGCCCAGCGGCGACGATGGTCGCGCGCGACGCCGGCGCCAGACCGCGGCCGGGGCGCTGGTCGCGGCCCTGATCATCGTCGGGGTCGTCCTCGCCATCACCCTGCCGGGCTCCTCCAAGCCCAACCAGCCCGCCGCCCAGGCCCAGTCCCAGCCCTCCAACCCGGGGGCGAACCAGAGCGGTGGGGCTTCGCCGTTCCTCCAGACCGTGCCCCAGGTGACCCCCTCGGTGCCCCAGACCCAGACCACGCCCCAGGCCCAGGCCCAGACCACCCCGCAGACCCAGGCCGCGACGCCGATCGGCCCGACGTATGACTGGCTGGGCATGCAGATCAGCGACACCCCGAACGGGATCACCGTGGCCACGGTGAACATCGGCGGCGCCGCCGACAGCGCGGGGGTGAACCCCGGTGACGTGATCACCGCGATCAACTCCACCGGGGTGGGCTCGATCGCCCAGCTGCGCGCGGCCGTCGGAAAGCTCTCGGTGGGCGCCCAGTTCTCGCTGACCGTCGACCGCGGCTCGACGCCGGTGACCATCAGCGCCACCCTGGCCAATCGCCCCAAGCGCCAGTCGTGAGCTTCGCGGCACCGCTGGTCCTGTTGGGCCTGCTCGTGCTGGTGGGCCTCGCACTCTGGTACGTGATCGAGGCGCGTCGCCGTCGCCGCGCCTCCGCCGCCTTCGTCGCCGCACCGCTGGTCGCGTCGGTGGCGCCCGAGCGGCCCGGAGTGCGCCGGATCATCCCGCCCCTGCTCCTGGCCCTGGCCCTGGCTGCGCTGATCGTCGCCGCCGCCCGGCCCCAGATCCGCGTCACCCGGCCGGTCAAGGGTGCGACGGTGATGCTCACCAACGACGTCAGCAACTCGATGACCTCCACCGATGTGAAGCCGAGCCGATTGGGGGCGGCCCAAAAGGCCGCCATCTCATTCACCGAGAAGGCGGTCGACACCATCGCCGTCGGCTCGATCGAGTTCGCGCGTCGCCCGACGCTGCTGCAGTCACCCTCCACCGACCATGACCTCACCCGCCAGGCAATCGCCAGCCTCAAGCCCGGCGGTGGTGGCACCGCCATCGGCGAGGCGATCGAGACGGGACTGACCGCGATCAAGAATGCGCCCAAGGTGGCGGGCAAGCGCCCTCCGGGGGCGATCGTGCTGCTGTCCGACGGCACCTCCAACGTCGGGGTCTCACCGATCAGCGCCGCGACGATGGCCAAGCAGCAGAAGGTGAAGATCTACACGATCGCGATCGGCACCAGTCACGGCACCCAGAAGGAGACCAAGGACCACAAGACCGTAAGCACGCCGGTGCCGGTCAACCCCACCGAGCTGCGCCAGATCGCCAAGACGTCGGGCGGGACCTTCTACAGCGCCCCCAACCGCGCCACCGCAAGCCAGATCTACAACAGCCTGGCTCGTCAGTTGGGCCACCGCAAGGTCGAGCAGGGCCTGATCGCCGAGGTGGCCGCCGCCGGGCTGGTGCTGCTGGTGCTCGGCGGCGGCCTGTCGTTGCGCTGGTTCGGAGCCTTCGCCTAACCGCCAAGTTGCCTAGTGTCAGACCGATGAGCACAAACGAGGAGCCATGACCACAGAAACGGACGCAAACCAGTCACGTCACGAGGCGCGCCGGTCCCTGCAGGAGGCGCTGAACGAGATCAAGCGGGTGATCGTCGGCCAGGACGCGATGCTCGAGCGTGTGCTGGTCAGCCTGCTCACCGGCGGCCACGTGCTGTTGGAGGGCGTGCCGGGGCTGGCCAAGACGCTGACGGTCAAGACGCTCGCCTCGGTGCTCGGCGGCAGCTACGGCCGCATCCAGTTCACCCCCGACCTGGTTCCCGCCGACCTGCTCGGCACCCGCGTGTGGCGGCCCGATGTGGCTCGCTTCGAGACCGAGCTGGGGCCGGTCTTCCACAACTTCGTGCTCGCCGATGAGATCAACCGCGCGCCGGCCAAGGTCCAGTCCGCGCTGCTCGAGGTCATGCAGGAGGAGCAGGTGACCATCGGCGGCCAGACCTACAAGGTGCCGCTGCCCTTCATCGTCATGGCCACCCAGAACCCGATCGAGTCCGAGGGCACCTACCCGCTGCCCGAGGCCCAGGTCGACCGGTTCCTCATGAAGATCATCGTCGACTACCCGACCCCGGGTGAGGAGGCGGCGGTCGTCGGGCGCAGCCTCCAGCCGACGGTGGCGGTGCGCGAGTGCCTGTCCCTGGCCGAACTCGAGCGTCACTCCGTGGCCGTGGCCGGCATCGCGGTGGACCGCGAGATCATCGGCTACGCGGTCGCGTTGGCCGACGCCACCCGCCATCCCGGCAACTACGGTCTCGGCTCGCTCGACTCGCTCATCGAGTTCGGCGCCAGCCCGCGTGGGCCGATCGGGCTCGTGCAGGCCGCGCGGGCCCTGGCGCTGCTGCGCGGCCGCAGCCACGTCGAGGTCCAGGACGTGCGCGACCTCGCCCCCGACGTGCTGCGCCACCGCATGGTGCTCTCCTACGACGCGCTGTCGGACGGGGTGACCGTGGACGCGCTGCTGACCGAGATCCTCAACGTGGTGCCCGCGCCGGGCAACGGCCGGTTGATCCGCCGGGAGCCCGCGGCGGCGGCCGGCGCGACGCTGCTGCGCGGCGGTCAGGACTACTGAGAGCCGTGCCCGAGCGGGTCGACACGGCCGGGGTGCTGGCGCCACCGGCCGCCCGTCAGGGACCGGGGCCGATGCCGGGCCCGGCCGTCGAGGCGTTGTCCCCGGCCATCACCCGGCTGGTCTCGCGCACCCTGCCCGGTGGCAGCCGCGCCGCGGGCGTGGGGCTGGGCACCGAGCTGGCCCAGCTGCGCCCGTATGAGACCGGCGACGACGTGCGCTACATCGACGCGTCCGCCTCGGCCCGCACCGGCACCATGCACGTGCGCCTGCACGTGCCCGAGCGCGCCCTGACCACCTGGATCGTGCTCGATCTGTCCCCGTCGATGGCCTTCGGCACCGAGGGGCGACTCAAGGCCGACGTCGCCGAGGGCGCCGCGCTGGTGTTCGGCCGGCTCGGAGTGCGCCGCGCCGGGTCGGTCGGCGTGGTCGCGTTCGGTCTTGCCGGGCCTGTGGGGCCCGGCCATGAGGGCCACGGTGAGCCGGGCCTGCGGGTGCTGCCGCCGCGGGGTTCCAAACCGGGCATCGCCGCGCTGCGTCACCTGCTCGACGAGGGCGTGGCACCCGACGGGGCCAACCATGCCGACGCGCTGGCCGCGGGCCTCTCGCGCGCGCTGCGCCTGGCCAACCAGCCCGGGTTGGTGGTGGTCATCTCCGACTTCCGCGAGCAGTCGGGCTGGGAACGCCCGCTGGGGGCGCTGCGCATGCGCCACTCGGTGATCGCCGTGGAGATCACCGACCCGCGTGAGGGCGCACTGCCCGACGTCGGGCGCCTGTCCCTCGTCGATCCCGAGACCGGGGCGCTGGTGTCGGTGGACACCCGCAGCAAACGTCTGCGCGCCCGCTTCGCCGCCATCGAGGCTGAGCGTCGCGCCGTCGTGGCGCGCGAGATACGTCGCCTCGCGGTGGAGCACGTGGCGCTGTCGACCGACACCGACTGGCTGCGTCAGCTGGGGAGGCGGATCCGGTGAGCCTCGTCTCGCCCCTGTGGCTGCTGGCGCTGTTGGTCATCCCGCTGGTGCTCCTGGCCCAGTGGGCATCGCGCCGGCGGGCGCGTCGCTACGCACTGCGTTTCACCGCGGTGTCGTCGCTGTTGCTGGCCGCCGGGTCCCCGCGTGAGCGCTGGCGCGCGTGGCTGGCTCCGCTGATGCTGCTGCTGGCGATCGGGTTCCTCGCCGTGGCCCTGGCGCGACCCCAGGTCACCCACCGGGTGCCGATCGGCGACGCGTCGATCGTGCTGGTGCTCGATCACTCCGGCTCGATGGCCGCCAACGACGTCAACCCGACCCGCATCGCCGCGGCGATCAAGGCGGGCAACACCTTCATCGACAAGCTGCCCTCCGACGTGCGGCTCGGCTTCGTCGGCTTCGGCTCCACCCCGGACACGGTCCAGCAGCCGGTCACCAACCACAACATCGTGCGCGCACAGCTCAATGCCCAGCAGGCCAACGGCGGCACCGCCACCGGCCCGGCCCTGGCCCTCGCTCTGACGCTGCTCGACGGCACGAACAAGAAACATCCCCCCTCGGCGATCGTCCTGGAGTCCGACGGCGCGGCCAACGCCGGGGTCAACCCGGTGGAGATCGCCCAGCTGGCCAAGTCGGAGAAGATCCCCATCTACACCATCGCGCTGGGGACCGATAACGGGGTGCTGTACGGGCCCTTCGGGGAGACCCAGCCGGTGCCCCCGGACCCGGCGCTGATGGAGCAGATCGCCAAGACCTCGGGCGGCAAGGGCTACGACGCCCAGACCGCCGATCAGCTGAGCTCGGTCTACACGACGCTCGGCGACAAGCTCGGCAGTGTCAGGCGCGAGAAGGACATCACGGTGTGGTGGGTGATCGCCGCGGCGGTCGCGCTGCTGCTCGGGGTGATGGCCTCGGCGCGCTCGCGGGTGCGGGTGGCCTGAGGCTCTGCTCCGCCCGGGGTGGGGCGGGGCGGGGTGGGCCGGGGTGGGGCCGGGCCGTGCCGGGGGGGGGCCGGGCCGGGCCGTGCCGGGGGGGCCGGGCCGGGCCGGGTTGTTCCGGGCGCCGGGCCGGGCCGCGTGGCGTGGGTAACTTCGCGACCCCCCGCCCGTCACGGGAGGGGTGCGAAGTTACCTGCGCTGGAGGTGGGAAACCTCTCAGGGCATGCCGCTGATGGGGGGGCGTGCGAAGTTACCCGCGGCGGCGGGGCCCGTGTCGTCGGTCGGCGCGGCCCTCGTCTCCCGAAGTCGCGCGCGGGTCATCAAAATCATCTAACGTCTGATGAATTAGGCCCGTCATCGCGATTGCGCCTTGAGCCGGCTGACCTGAGGGCTGAGGGCCGAGGGCGTGGGAGGTAGGTAGTCATGTCGACCGAGAGGAACCGCGAGTCGCGGCTCGCGCCCTGGCAGGACGTGTCGCTCGCCCCGGAGCAGCGGGTCGCGGCGGTCATCGCCGAGATGACGTTGCGTGAGAAGGTGGCCCAGCTCTACGGCGTCTGGGTCGGCGTCTCCTCCGCCGGCGGTGATGTCGCGCCGTTCCAGCACGAGATGGACGACGCGATCGACTTCGACGAGCTCATCCGTCACGGCCTCGGGCAGCTCACGCGCCCGTTCGGAACCGCGCCGGTGGACGCGGCGGTCGGGGTGCTGTCGCTCGCGCGCACCCAAGCCAGGATCGTGTCTGACTCGCGTCTGGGAATCCCGGCGCTCGCGCACGAGGAATGCCTGGCCGGCTTCACCGCCTGGGGTGCCACCGCCTACCCGGTGCCGCTCTCCTGGGGCGCGACGTTCAACCCGGAGGTGGTCGAGGCGATGGCGGCGCGGATCGGCGCGTCGATGCGCTCGGTCGGCGTGCATCAGGGACTGGCTCCGGTCCTCGACGTCACCCGGGATCCGCGTTGGGGCCGGACCGAGGAGACCATCGGGGAGGACCCCTACCTGGTCGCCACGGTGGCCAGCGCCTACATCCGGGGCCTCCAGAGCGCCGGCATCATCGCCACGCTGAAGCACTTCGCCGGCTACTCGGCGTCCAAGGCCGGGCGCAACCTCGCGCCGGTGTCGATCGGACCGCGCGAGTTCGCCGACGTCATCCTGCCCCCGTTCGAGATGGCGGTCCGCGAGGCGCGCGTCCGCAGCGCGATGCATGCCTACGTCGATGTCGACGGCGTTCCCGCCGCCGCCAATCGCGAACTGCTGACCGGCCTGCTGCGCGACACCTGGGGCTTCACGGGGACGGTGGTGGCCGACTACTTCGGGATCGCCTTCCTCCACACGCTGCACGGAGTCGCGGGCTCATTCGGGGAAGCCGGAGCCCAGGCGCTCACCGCGGGGACCGATGTCGAGCTCCCGACCGTCAAGACCTACGGCGAGCTTCTCATCGCAGAGGTCGAGCAGGGGCGACTCGAGGAATCGGTTATTGACACCGCGCTGAGACGCGTCCTGGCCCAGAAGCTCGAGCTGGGGTTGCTCGATCCGGATTGGGATCCCCTGCCGGCCGGATTCGACGCGGCCGACCTCGACGACATCGAGGCCCAGCGCGGCCGGATCGACCTCGATCAGACCGCCGATCGCCAACTCGCGCGCGAGATCGCCGAGCAGGCGGTGGTCCTGGTCCACAACGACGGCACGTTGCCGCTCCCCGACGCGTCGGTGGCCGGCAAGCGGATCCTTCTCACCGGTCCCACCGCCGATGACAACTTCACGCTGCTCGGTTGCTACTCGTTCCCCAGCCACGTGGGTTCGCGCTATCCGGAGATGCCGGTGGGGATCGCGATCCCCACCGTGCTCGAGGCGATCCGCAGCGAGTTCGCGGGTGCGGAGGTCAGCTACACCCAGGGCGTCAGCGTCGATGGACCCGACACCGACGGGATCGCCGGTGCCGTCGCCGCGGCCCGGGACGCCGACCTCGTCATCACCCTGCTCGGTGACCGCGCCGGCCTGTTCGGCCGCGGCACCTCCGGCGAGGGCTGTGACGCCGCCGACATGAAGCTCCCGGGCGCTCAGCAGGAGCTGCTGGAGGCACTGCTCGACAGCGGAACCCCGGTGGTGGTGGTTCTCGTCGAGGGACGCCCCTATGCGCTGGGCAGCGCCCCCGAGCGAGCGGCCGCGATCCTCGCCACGTTCTTTCCCGGGGAGGAGGGCGCGGGTGCCATCGCCGGGGTGCTGTCCGGGCGGGTCAACCCGTCGGGTCGCCTGCCGGTGACGATTCCCAGCGCCCCCGGCGGCCAGCCCTACACCTATCTGGCCGCGCCCCTCGGGCAGAAGAGCGGCACCTCCAATCTCGACCCCGCCGGTCGTTACCCGTTCGGGCACGGACTCACCTACACCCGCTTTGCCTGGACCGATCTGACGGTCGACGGCCAGCCCGTGGAGTCGAGCGGCCCGGACGCGGCCGCCGGGTCGGCTCCGGTCGGCGCGTTCGACACCGCCGGCCAGATCACCGTCGGCCTATCGGTCGCCAACGTCGGTCCGCGCCCCGGGGTCGAGGTGATCCAGCTCTACCTGCACGACCCCGTGGGCTCGGTCGTGCGGCCGGTGCAGCGCCTGATCGGCTTTGCCCGTGTGGAGCTCGACGTCGGCCAGCGCGCGGCGGTGAGCTTTACGGTGCCGGCCGACGTCACCTCGTTCACCGGCGCACACCGACAGCGGATCGTCGAGAGCGGCGACCTCCAGCTCCGGCTCGGTGCGTCCAGCGGGGACATCCGGCTCGCCGCCGCGGTGGTGATGACCGGGGAGACCCGCTCGGTCGACCACTCCCGCGCCCTGCACTGCGAGGTCTTGGTCGAGCTGTGAGCCCCACCAAGGCTTAACGCTTGCCCCTTGACCCGGTTCATCAAACGATATACATTTAATGAATGATCGCTCTGAGGAGAGGGGTCACTATGAGTAGTCGTCATGAGGAGATGAGCGATGACGCCGTTAAACGGCCATCACCAGAGGCGACGCCGAAGAGGCGTCGCTGTTGCAGCGTCGGTGGCCATGGCCGCCGGCGTACTCGCCGGGTGCGGTAGCTCCGGCTCGTCGGGTCCCGCCAGTGCCCCGAGCTCGGGATCGAGCTCCAGCTCTGGATCGAGCTCGGCGTCGGTGTCTGATTCGGGGAGCGTCCCCCTCGCCACCAAGGGGACGATCAACTGGTGGGGCTGGACGCCCACCGATGATGCGATCGCCGACACCTACATCAAGGCGTTCAACAAGGTCTACCCGAACATCAAGGTCAACTACAAGCTGGTGTCCATCACCAACTGGCCGTCGGTGCTGCGTCCCGCTCTGCTCTCGGGCAAGGGTCCGGACGTGTTCGACATGCAACCGGGTGCCTATGTGACGGAGTTCGGCTCCTTCGCCGAGAACCTCGCCCCGCTGTACAAGGAAGCGCTCGGCAGCAGCTGGCAGTCCAAGATCGCCCCGATCGGGATCAGCGGGTTCACCTCCAAGGGGAACCTGACCGCGATGTCGGTGGGTTCGACCTACGCCGGCACGCTGTGGATCAACCCGGCGCTGTTCAAGAAGTACAACCTGACCCCGCCCAAGACGATGGCCCAGTGGGTCAGCGACTGTCAGACGTTCAAGGCCCATGGCGTGGGCTGTTTCGTCCAGGGTGACAACCAGGAGGGCTTTGACCAGGACACCCTGCAGTCGATCGCCAACTCGGTCCAGCCCGGCCTCTGGACACAGGTGTCCAAGGGTCAGGCCAAGTGGAGCAGCCCGGGGATCGTCAAGACCCTGAGCATCTGGAAGAGCCTGTTCACCGACGGAATCATGCAGTCGGGTGCCCTCGGCTATGCCCAGTACCCCGACGCGAACAACGCCTTCCTGACCCAGAAGTACGCCATGATCATGATGGGGACCTGGTACATGGAGAACGTCACCCAGGCGGGGATGAAGAGTGCCATCTCAGCGGCTGGTGTCGCGAATCCCAAGCCGTTCCCGATCGAGTCGATTCCGTTCCCCGTGGTCGGCAGCAACAGCAGTGCCATGTACGGTGACGCCGACTACGGGGTGGCCGTCTCGACCAAGTCGCCCAACATCGGAGCCGCCAACACGTTCGCCAAGTGGCTTGCCACCTCGACGGCAGGTCAGCAGCTCGTCGCCAACTCGTTGGAAGACATCGTGTCGCTCAAGGGGATCGAGCCTGACTTCTCCAAGACGGCTCTGGTCGCTCCCGCCACCCAGGAACCGATGGTCAAGAGCCTGATCTCAAAGGTCAGCACGGTCACCGAGCCGCGTGAAGCTCTGCTCAGCGAGGATGTGCAGAACGACATCCTCGCCGCCGCCAGCTCCGTCGCCAGCGGATCGGCGACACCCACCGCCGCTGCCCAGAAGCTGCAGTCGGCAGCCGCCGCCTCCGAGTCCGGCATTCCGTGATCCGAACGCCACAGTCAACGGACCCACTGCAGTAGACGGAGCGCCGCAGGGGACCACGCACAGCGACAGGCTGTGCGTGGTCCCGGTGGCCTGAGAGCACGGAGAGAACGAGCTTCACGACATGCCGAACATTGCCAAAACCTCCCTGGCTGACGGAGGTGTCCTCGCCGACATCCCCCAGCCACGCGCCGGTCGCGTCTGGTATCGCCGCAAGCCCGTGGGCGACGACGATGTGCGTGCGCTCCGGCTGCCCGCCGGCCTGCCCTGGATCCTGCCGGCCCTGGTGCTGTGCGTAGGACTCATCTACTACTGCGTCGGCTACAACGGCTACATCTCGACCCTCAGCTGGGACGGGATCAGCGCGAACCCGCCGTCGGTCGCCGGTCGCAACTACGTGGGTCTGTTCCACGACCCGGTGTTCTGGGACGCGATCCGCCACACGGCGATCTTCTTCGTCGTCACCTTCATCGCCCAAACCTTCCTCGGCCTGCTCTTCGCGGTGCTGCTCCATTCCAAGGTCAAGCTGGGCGTCATCTACAAGGTGATCATCTTCGTGCCCGTCGTGCTGGCCCCGGCGATCATGGCCCCGGTGTTCCGGGAGATGTTCTCCCCGCCGGGTCAGTTCAACCAGGTCCTCGGTGACATCGGCCTGGGCGCCCTGAAGCAGCCCTGGATCGGCCAGACCAGCACCGCGCTGGGGGTCATCGCCGCGATCACCGTGTGGGAGTGGACCGGGCTGACCTTCGTGCTCTACTACGCCGCCATCGGCCAGCTCGATCCCTCGATGATCGACGCGGCCCGCCTCGACGGGGCCGGCAACGTCCGCATCATCCGGAGCATCGTCTGGCCCTCGGTGCGCGGCACGACCTTCGCCCTGGCGACGTTGAGCGTCATCGGCGCACTCAAGACCTTCGACGTGCCGTACCTGGTCACCAACGCCGGGCCGAACTACGCCACCGAGTTCCTCGGCACCTACATCTACCAGATGGTGGTGACCCTCGATCACGTGGGCTATGCCGCGGCGATGTCCATCGTCCTGCTCGTCCTCTCGCTGTTCCTTGCCGTAGCCCTCCAAATCCGGTCCCGCCGCAGGAGCCTGACGTAAGCCATGTTCGAAACACGCAATCTCACCCAACGCATCGCGCTGCAGATCGTTCTCTCGATCCTGGTGCTCCCATTCCTCTTCCCGCTCATCGTGATGGTGCAGGGCTCGCTCCAGGGGGCGGGCTGGAGCAACTACAAGGCCGTTCTCGACGTTCCCGGCGTCTGGCGCTTCTTCGTCAACACGATCATCATCACCGCCGGCGTGGTGATCATCGTCTACGTCGTGACGATGCTCGGGGCCTATGGGTTCGCCAAGCTGCGCATCCGCGGCAAGGAACTGTTCTTCTGGCTCCTGCTCGGGTGCCTGACCCTGCCCGAGGTCGTGCTGCTGGCGCCGCTGTTCGTGACCGACCTCAAGCTCGGGCTCTACAACACCTACTGGGCGGTGGTGCTGCCGCTCGCCGCCCTGCAGGTGCCCTTCGCCATCCTGCTCGTCCGCAACTTCCTCGACGGCGTGCCCCATGAACTGTTCGAGGCGATGCGCGTCGACGGGGCCAGCGCGTTCTCGGTGTTCCGCTTCCTGGTCATCCCGCTCACCCGACCGATTGCCTCGGCCGTGGCGATCTTCACCATCATCGGCGCCTGGAACGACTACCTCATGCCCCTGGTCTTCCTCCAGACCCAGAGCAAGCAGACGCTGACCCTGGTACCCCAGTTCTTCCAGGGCGAGTTCAACGACGACCAGACCAAGATCCTGGCCTCAGCCGTGCTGACCGCCCTGCCGGAGGTGCTCGCCTACCTCCTCCTCCAGCGCCACTTCGAACGCGGACTGACTGCCGGCGCCATCAAGTAGCGCCGTCGCCCTGGTCGTCGCCCGACCGGCCAGGACGCAGCCAACCTCCCTGCTCTCCCGATTCAGAAAGACACTCCCATGCCGCTCTTCCAGGTCGACCTCGACCAACGCCTCTTCGACGCCCACCACGCTGAGATCAGCCAGGCGCTCAACGACGCCCAGATCGAGGGCCTCGACGTGTCCCCGGACGACCTCTTCCAGGTGTTCACGCCCCACGGCCCCGACGAGATCAAGTTCGATCCGGGCTACAACGGCGTCGATCGCCGCCAGCTCGTCCTCATCCGCGTCACGCTGGTGCACATGTACAGCGTCGACCGCAAGAAGGCGTTCTTCGCGAAGCTGGTCGAGAAGCTGGGCGGGTGCGGGATCCGCGCCGAGGACATCCTCGTCTGCCTGGTGGAGAACGGATTCGAGGACTGGTATGCCGGACGCCTGTAGGGCTGTCGCGGAACGTCGAAGAGAGTGGATGAGATGACCGAACGAGACCGCAGCCGCGCCCGAGTGCTCTACGTGGGTGGAACGGGAACCATCAGCGCATCGTGCGTGCGCCTGTCCGTGGAGACGGGCATGCAGGTGACCGTCCTGAACCGGGGCAGGAACTCCGCCGGGCGTGAACTGCCCGATGACGTCACCTGGGTGTCCGCCGACGTCGAGGACCCCGCCTCGCTCGAGGCGGCCATCGGCGACGCCGAGTACGACAGCGTCGTGAACTTCCTCTCCTATGACGCCGAGGATGCCCGTCGGTTCGTCGACCTGTTCGCCGGCCGGACGCGCCAGTACGTCCACATCAGCTCGGCGTCGGTCTACGGCAAGCCGGTGCTCCAGACGCCGATCGTCGAGTCGACCCCCACCCACAACCGGTTCCTCGAGTACGCGCGCGCCAAGCTGCGGGCCGAGCACGCCCTCGAGGAGGCGTACGCGACGCGCGACTTCCCCGTCACCATCGTCCGCCCGTCCCACACCTACGACGACGCCAACCCGCCCCTGCCGGGAGGCTGGACGGTGCTGGCGCGCATCGCCGCCGGCCGCGAGATCCCGGTCCACGGCGATGGCACCTCGCTGTGGACCCTGACCCACGCCGAGGACTTCGCCGTGGGGCTCGTCGGTCTGCTCGACAATCCCCGGGCGATCGGCGAGACCTTCCACATCACCGGGTCCGACGTGTATACGTGGGACCAGATCTACACGATCATCGGCGAGGCGGTCGGCGTTCCGGCCCGGCTGGTCCACGTGCCCTCCGAGCTGTTCCCCGTCGTCGCGCCCGACTGGTTCTGGTCAGAGCTGCTCATCGGTGACCTGGCCCACAGCGCCGTGTTCGACAACGCCAAGATCCACCGCTTCGTCCCGAGCTACGCCCCCCGGCTGACCTTCCATCGTGCGGCGAGCCGCATGGTGCAGTGGCAGCGGGCGCACCCGGCCGAGACGGCTCTGGACCCGGGCACCGACGCCGTGCTCGATCGCCTGGTCGACGCCTACCACGCCGGCCGCGCGGTCTTCGCCGAGCGCGCCCCCAAGTAGGCGACGATGGACGCACGCGTACTCGGATCGACCGGACTGCAGGTGTCGCCGCTGTGCTTCGGCACCAGCCCGCTCGGGAGCATGCCGCGCATCTACGGCTACGACGTGGCCGAGGACCGGGCCGTGGCGACCGTGCGCGCGGTGCTGACCAGCCCCATCACGTTCCTCGACACCTCCAACGGCTACGGCCTGGCCGAGGAGCGGATCGGACGCGCCCTGGCTGAGGCGGGCGGCCTGCCCAGCGGGACCGTGCTGGCCACCAAGGTCGATCCCGCCCCCGGCCAGGACGACTTCTCGGGCCAACGCGTCCGCGCGTCCCTGGCCGAGAGCCAGAGCCGGTTGGGACTCGAGCGCTTCGACCTCGTGTACCTCCACGACCCCGAGCGCATCAGCTACGAGGAGGCCATGGGTCCGGGCGGTCCGACCGAGGCACTCGAGCAGCTGCGCGATGAGGGGCTCATCGCGCACATCGGCGTGGCCGGTGGTCCCGTGGACCTGCTCCGCCGCTTCGTGGCGTCGGGGCGCTTCGAGGTCGTCATCACCCACAACCGTTGGACCCTGGCCGACCGCTCGGCCGGTCCGCTGCTGGACGAGGCCGGTGAAGCCGGTGTCGCCGTCGTCAACGGCGCCCCGTTCGGAGGCGGGATCCTCGTCAAGGGCCCCGACGTCCATCCCATGTACGCCTACCAGGCGTGCCCGCCGCCGGTGCTCGAGTCCATCCGGGCGATGCAGGCGGCGTGTGCTGCGTCCGAGGTCCCCCTGGCCGCCGCGGCCCTGCAGTTCTCGCTGCGCGAGACGCGGATCGCCTCCACGATCGTCGGCTTCTCCAGCCCCGAGCGGGTCGAGGAGACCCTGGAGCTGACCCGTCAGACGATCCCCGATGCACTGTGGGATGAGCTGAACGAGCTCGCCCCGGCTCCTGAGATGTGGCTGAGCTGATGGCCGATCCGCTCAAGTGGGGCATCTTGTCCAACGCCGGGATCAACGCCGCCGTGGCGCCGGCCATCTCCGCCGCTGACGGTGCCGAGCTGGCGGCGATCGCCTCCCGTACGGCCGAGGGGGCCCAGCGCGCCGCCGCCGAGTACGGCGCCGCTCAGGCGTTCTCGTCCTATGACGCCCTGCTCGCCGACCCCGACATCGACGTCGTGTACATCCCGCTGCCCAACCACCTGCATGCCGAGTGGACCGTGCGCGCCCTCGACGCCGGCAAGCATGTCCTCGTCGAGAAGCCGATGGCGTTGAGCACCACTGAGATCGACACCGTGGCCGCGGCCGCGGCCCGGAACCACCGTCTGGTCTATGAGGGCTTCATGTACCGCCACACCGACCGCTGGGCCCGGCTCGTCGAGATCGTTCGGTCGGGGACCATCGGAACGCCTCAGGTCGTCCGGATCGACTTCGCCTTCGTGGTCCCCGGCGACACAGCGGGCGGCAACGTCCGTTTTCTCGCGGGTCCGGGTGGAGGGATCATCTGGGACATGGGGTGTTATGCGATCAACATGGCGCGGAGTGTGCTCGGCGCCGAGCCCAGTGAGGCCTACGCCGTCGGCCACGCCCGGCCGGGCGTGGTGCCCGAGACCTCGGCCAGCGGTCTGCTGACCTTCGGGGACGCGGTTGCCTCCTGGGCTGTCTCATTCGACCATCCGAGTCCCGCCGCCCAGGTGGAGGTACTCGGAACCGACGGCTGGGTGTCGTTCACCGGCCACGTCCTCAACCGGACCGACCCGACCCAGCTGATCCTGCGCCCGGCGGGCGCGACTGAGCCCAGTGTCGAGACCTTCGCCCCCCAGGACCCCTACCGGCTCGAGGTCGAGCATCTGGGCGCCGCGGTGCGGGGCGAGATCGATCTGGGCTGGGGACTCGAGGACGCGCGGTCCAACTGCGCCGTCCTCGAGGCCGTCCACACCTCGCTGGCCGAGCACCGGCCGGTGGAGGTCAGATGAACACCGGTTCTGGAACGCGACAGACCCCCACGAGGGGGCACCGTTCAGATGCGCAACGCAGACAGGAGGGTCCGTGGCGACTATCGGCCTGAAAGAGGTGAGCAAGGTCTACCCCAACGGCTATGAGGCCGTGAAGAAGGTCGACCTCGACGTCCGTGAAGGGGAGTTCATGGTCCTGGTCGGTCCATCCGGCTGTGGCAAGACGACCCTGCTGCGAATGGTCGCGGGCCTGGAGGCGATCTCCAGCGGCAAGCTGTACATCGGCGACAAGGTCGCCAACAGCGTCGCGCCCAAGAACCGGGACATCGCCATGGTGTTCCAGAACTACGCCCTCTACCCGCACATGACCGTCGCGGAGAACATCGGCTTTGCCCTGCGGCTGCACGGGATGAGCAAGGGCGACATCGCCGTCAGGGTCAAGGACGCCGCCGCGGTTCTCGGTCTGACCGAGTGGCTGAACCGCAAGCCCGGGCAGCTGTCGGGCGGCCAGCGCCAGCGGGTCGCCATGGGACGGGCCATCGTCCGCGAGCCGTCGATCTTCCTCATGGACGAGCCGCTGTCCAATCTCGACGCCAAGCTGCGGGTCCAGATGCGCGCTGAGGTCAGCCGCATCCAGCGCCGCCTCGGCGTGGCCACCCTCTACGTCACCCACGACCAGGTCGAGGCGATGACCATGGGCGACCGGGTCACGGTCATGCGCGAGGGCGTGGTGCAGCAGTCCGCTGACCCCCAGACCCTCTATGACCACCCCAGCAACATCTTCGTCGCCGCCTTCATGGGCTCGCCGGCCATGAACCTCTATGAGGGGACGCTCAGCGACGACGCGCGGACGCTGACGCTCGGCTCCCAGACCGTGGAGCTCCCGGACTCCGTACGCACCGTCCATCCCCACCTCGGGCACTTCTCCGGCCATCGCGTCGTCGTCGGTCTGCGCCCGGAGCACCTGACCGTCCACGACGGCAACCCCGAGGTCACGGCGCTGCTCTCGGCCGACGTCGAACTCGTGGAGGCCCTCGGCTCCGAGCTGCTCGTGCACTTCACCATCGACGCCCCGCGCGTGGTCGCCGAAGGGGCCGGGGAGGAGCACGACGAGCTCGACCCCGGTGCCGAGGGTGCGGATCTGCTGGCCCCCGGTGGCGAGGGGGTGGCGCGCATCGATCCCCGCTCCTTCGTCAAGCCGGGCGACCGGGTGCAGTTCGCCGTCGACGTGGACCGGATGCACTTCTTCGAACCCGACGGGTCGATCATCGAATGACGCCGGCCGGATACAGGGCGGCCTGATGGTTCCTCCGGCCGGAAGATCGGCCGCAGTGGCCCAGCGCATCCTCGAGCGCATCGCCAACGGGTATTACCCGTCGGGCTCCCAGTTGCCCGTCGAGCCCGATCTGTGCGCGGAGATGGACGTCAGCCGAGGCACCCTGCGTGAAGCGGTGAAGTCCCTGCAGCAGCGTGGCGTGGTCTCGGTCGAGCAGGGGCGCGGTACCTTCGTGACCTCCCCGGATCAGTGGTCGCCCTTTGACCCCGTGCTGCTGCTCGCGCGGACCGCCGGCGTCGATGGACCCAACCGGGCGTGGGCCGAGAAGCTGGTCGAGGTGCGTCAGCTGGTGGAGGTCGGGGTCGCCGCGCTGGCTGCCGAGCGTCGGGATGACGCCGACCTGGCTGCCATGCAGGTGGAGATCACCGCCATGGCCAATGCCCGGGAGGCCCACGACGCCGCGTCCTTCGCCGCGGCCGACCTGGCCTTCCACGACGCCCTGATGGCCGCCGCGCGCAACGACATGCTCGCCGCGCTGTTCGACCCGATCAGCCAGCTCATCCAGCAGGGCCGGCTCGCCACCTCCCAGACCGCCGAGCGTCATCAGTCCGCGCTCAAGGCCCACGCGGCCATCTACCGAGCGGTCGCCGCCGGCGACCCGCCCGCCGCGGCTCGGGCCATGCGCGCCCACCTCGACGACACGCTGCGCTTCATCTTCAGCGGTCAGTTCGCCGCGGACGCGGAGGGCGCCGAGGGTGCCGAGGCCACGAGCGGGGCCGGGGCGTGAAGGCACTGCGCTGGCATGGCGCCAGCGACGTTCGTCTCGACGACGTGCCCCCGCCGCCGGCGCCGGGGGCGGGCCAGGTGCAGCTGCGAGTCAGCGCCTGTGGCATCTGCGGCACCGACGTGGAGGAATGGCGCGAGGGTCCGATGCTCATCCCGGTCGGCACGCCTCACGCGCTGACCGGGGCCCAGGCGCCCCTGACCCTGGGTCACGAGGTGGCCGGTGAGGTCGTCGCCACCGGGCCGGGTACCGGTCTGGAGGTCGGCACCGAGGTGGCCGTGGACGGCCTGATCACCTGTGGGGAATGTCGCGAATGCCGGCGCGGGCGACCCAACCTCTGCCCACGCTTGGGCCTGATCGGCCTGATGGCCGACGGCGGCCTGGCGCCGCTGGTCAACGTCCCGGCGGCGGCCTGCGTGGTCGTCCCCACCGCCATGGCGCCGGACACGGTGGCCATGGCCGAGCCCCTGAGTGTCGCCGTCCGGGCTCTGCGCCGGGCTCGACTGGAGCCCGGCGACCGGGTCGCGGTGTTCGGGGGCGGAGCGGTCGGCCTGCTGGCCGTGCAGGCGGCCCGAGCCATGGGCGCCGGGCAGGTCACGCTCATCGAGCCGCTGGCCGAGCGTCGCGCGCTCGGCGCCGGTCTCGGAGCCGATGAGACCACCGCGCCCGGCGAACTGGCGGATGTCGAAGGTGACTGGGACGTCGCCCTGGAGTGTTCGGGCGTGCCCTCGGCGGTGGAGGCGGCGGTCGCCGGCGTCCGCCGCGCCGGCCGGGTCGCTCTGGTCGGGATCAGCAGCGGCCGCCCCGCGCTCGACGTCTGGGGTGTGGTGGCCGCAGAGAAGGAGATCATGGGCTCCTTCAGCCATGTGCGGGAACAGGATTTCGCCGGCGCGCTCGGGATGTTGGCCGCCGGGGTCGTCTCCACCGAGGGTCTCGTGACCCGGGTGCCGCTCGCCCGCAGCCTCGACGACGGCCTGCTCGCCCTGGCCGCCCATCCCGAGCGAGCGATCAAGATCATCATCGTGCCCGACGACGGCGCGCCCCTGCAGGAGAGGACAGAACCGTGTCAATGAGCGATACGTCGCGTCGCAGTGCCGCGTGGTGGCAGTCAGAGGGCCGCAACGGCTTCGTGCACCGGTCCTGGATCCGCAACGAGGGGTTCGGCGAGGAGCTCTTCGACGGCCGGCCGGTCATCGGGATCGCCAACTCGTGGTCGGAGCTGACGCCCTGCAACGCCCATCTGCGCACGGTGGCCGAGGCGGTCAAGCGCGGGGTCCTCATGGCCGGCGGCTTTCCCCTCGAGTTCCCCACCATGTCGCTCGGCGAGACGATCATGCGCCCGACGACGATGCTGTTCCGGAACCTCATGGCGATGGAGGTGGAGGAGTCCATCCGGGCCAGCCCGCTCGACGGCGTGGTGATGCTCTCGGGCTGTGACAAGACGACGCCGGCGATGCTCATGGGGGCGGCGAGCGTGGACCTCCCGGCCGTGCTGATGACGGGCGGACCCATGCTCAACGGCAAGTTTCAGGGTCGGGACATCGGTTCGGGGACCGCGGTGTGGAAGCTCACCGAGGACTTTCGGGCCGGGAAGATCTCCCGGGAGGATCTCGTCGAGGCCGAGTCCTGCATGTCCCGCTCGGCGGGCCATTGCATGACGATGGGCACGGCGTCGACGATGGCCTGCATCGCCGAAGCCCTGGGTATGCAGCTGCCGGGGTCCGCCGCGATCCCGGCGGTTGACTCGCGGCGTCAGCTGATGGCCCAGCACACGGGGGAGCGCATCGTCGAGATGGTCAACGAGGGACTGCGCCCCTCCGCCATCCTGACGCGCGACGCGTTCGAGAACGCCATCCGGGTCAACGCCGCGCTGGGCGGTTCGACCAACGCGGCGGTGCACCTGCTCGCGCTGGCCGGGCGGGTCGGCGTCGAGCTGTCCTTGGATGACTTCGAACACCTCACCGCGGAGGTCCCGGTGCTGGTCAACCTTCAGCCCTCGGGCCGCTTCCTCATGGAGGACTTCTTCTACGCCGGCGGCCTGCCGGTGGTCATGGACCGGCTGGGGGCTCGCCTCCACCGCGAGCAGATCACCGTCACCGGTCAGACGGTGGGCGACAACGTGGCCGGCGCTCGGGGATGGAACGACGAGGTGATCCAGCCCGTCGAGAGGCCCTATCAGCCGGCGGGGTCCGGGACGGTTGTGCTGCGCGGCAACCTGTGCCCCGACGGGGCGGTGCTGAAGATCTCCGCCGCCTCCCCGGAACTGCTCGACCACGTCGGTGAGGCGCTGGTCTACGACAGCATCGAGGCGTACCTGCTCGACGCCGATGACCCCGACCTGGCCGTCACCGCCGACACCGTGCTCATCGTCCGCGGGGCGGGTCCGCGCGGCTACCCCGGGTTCCCGGAGGTCGGGAACATGCCCCTGCCCGTCGCCCTGTTGACCGCCGGGGTGACCGACATGGTCCGCATCTCCGACGGCCGGATGAGCGGCACCGGCTATGGCACCTGCGTGCTGCACGTCTCCCCGGAGTCCGCAGTGGGCGGACCGCTCGCCCTGGTCCGCACCGGGGACCGCATCCACCTCGACGCTCACCACCGTCGCCTCGAGATGCTCGTCGAGCCTGCCGAGCTGGAGGCCCGTCGCGCGGCGTGGGTCGCCCCGCCGCCGGCCGCGGATCGCGGCTGGGTCCGCCTCTACGGCGAGCATGTCCTCCAGGCCGACAAGGGCGCCGACCTCGATTTCCTGGCCGGCTCCAGCGGCGATGCCGTCGCCCGCCACTCGCACTGAGGCCGGGATGGACCAGCTCACCCCTCGTCTCTGCGCCGACACCGGTGCCCGCCTCGCGGAGGGGCCGGCCTGGGATGCCGAGCACCAGCGGCTGTCCTTCGTCGACATCCTCTCGGGGCGCGTCCACGTGGTTGACGCCGACGGGCGGCCGCTCGCCACGTATGAGATCGGCGGCCACGTCGGGGCCGCCCTGCCGGCGGCCGGCGGCGGGTGGCTGGTCGTCGACCAGGACGGCTTCTCGCGGCTCGCCGAGGACGGCGAGCCGCGGCGCCTGCTCGAGGTGCAGGCCGACCAGCCCGACCTGCGCTTCAACGACGCCAAGTGCGACCCGTCGGGCCGCTGTCTGGCCGGGACCATGCGCTATGACAACCAGCCCGGGGACGGGACCCTCTACCGCCTCGACCCGGGCCCGGCCGCAGTGGGGATCCTCACCGGGCGGGGGCTGTGCAACGGCCTCGGGTGGCGCCCCGACGGGGAGGTCCTCTACTTCATCGACAGCCTGGCCTATTGCCTGGACGCCCACCCCTGGGATGTGAGCACGGGCGCGCCCGGGCCCGCCAGCACCCTGGTGCGCTTCGACCCCGACGACGGGCTCCCCGACGGACTGTGTGTCGACGATGAGGGTGGGATCTGGGTCGCCTTCTACGGCGGCGGGTGCGTCCGGCGCTACCGGTCCGATGGGAGCCTGGCCGCCGTGGTCGCGATGCCGGTGCCCGAGCCGACGAGCCTGGCCTTCGGCGGCCCGGACCGCAACCGCCTGTTCATCACCACCGCGGGAGGTTCGGGCAGCCCGCCCGACCCCGACGACGTGAACCCGCCGAGCGGCGCCGGCGGCCTCTGGGTCCTCGAGCCGGGTGTGAGCGGACCACCCGCGACGCCCTGGCAGCCCGTCGGCTTCCCCGTTGCCGCGGCCATCGCCCAGATCGGAGAATCGTGAGTCCCGACCCGACCGTCCCCCCGGCCGATACCACCCCCGCCGAGCTCGGCGTCGCCCTCGACGCCGCGGTCGGCGCCGCCGACAGCTGGGGTCACCGGACGCCCGCCGAGCGCGCCGCCGTGTTGGTGGCACTGGCCGATGCGCTGGACGCCGCCGCGGGAGAGCTCGTCCCCCTGGCCCGGGAGGAGAGCCACCTGGCCGAGGGCCGTCTGGTCGGCGAAGTCGCCCGCACCACGGCGCAGCTGCGCCTCTTCGCCACGGTCCTCGACGAGGGCGCCTACCTCGACGTGACCGTCGACCACCCCGACGCCGATTGGCCGTCGGGTCCGCGCCCCGACATGCGGCGCATGCTCGTGCCGCTGGGACCGGCGCTCGTGTTCGCGGCCAGCAACTTCCCCTTCGCCTTCAGCGTCGCCGGCGGGGACACCGCGTCGGCCCTGGCCGCCGGCTGTCCGGTCATCCTCAAGGCCCATCCCGGCCATCCCCGGTTGTCGGCCGCGACCGGTGCGGTCGTCACCTCGGCGCTGGCCGAGGCCGGCGCGCCGGCCGGCACCTTCGCGGTGATCTTCGGTGAGGAGATCGGGCGCGCTGCCGTGCAGGACCCGCGGGTCCAGGTCGGGGCCTTCACCGGCTCGCTGCGCGGCGGACGGGCGCTGTTCGACCTGGCGACCTCCCGCCCGGACCCGATCCCCTTCTACGGGGAGCTCGGCAGTCTCAATCCGGTGTTCGTGACGCCCGCCGCCGCCGCGACGCGGCTGGCCGACATCACGAGCGGGTACGTCGCCTCGTTCGTCCTCGGCGCCGGTCAGTTCTGCACCAAGCCGGGGCTCCTGTTCCTGCCCGAGGCGGCCTGGGACGAGGCCGCCTTCGCCGCGGCGGTGTCGGCCCAGCCCGGCGCCCCCCTGCTCAACGCCCACATCGAGCGCGGCTACCACGGCACCCTGGAGGCCCTGTCCGGCCACGATCGCGTGCACACCGTCGTGGCGGGCTCGGCCGGCGCCGCGCCGTCACCCAGCCTCCTGTCGACGACCGCCGCCGCCCTGCTCGCGGACCCCGACGGCCTGCTCGTCGAATGCTTCGGACCGACGTCGCTGGTGGTCACCTACCGCGACGATGCGGAGATGCTGGCGGCGGCCTCCGCCTTCGGCGGACAGCTGACCGCCACCGTCCACGGTGAGGCGGGCGAGCCCGCCGCCGCCGCCCTGGTGCCCCTGCTCGCCGGCCGGGCCGGGCGTGTGATCTGGAACGGGTGGCCGACGGGCGTGTCGGTCACCTGGGCGATGGAGCACGGCGGGCCGTGGCCCGCCACGACGGCCCCGACGACCACCTCGGTCGGGACGGCGGCGATCAGCCGCTTCCTGCGACCCGTGGCCTGGCAGGCCATTCCGGACGAGTTGCTGCCGCCCGCCCTGCAGGAGGCCAATCCGCTCGGCCTGCCCCGTCGCGTCGACGGCCGCATGGAGCGCGTCTGATGCTGCTGGTCCGCGCCCGAGCACGGTGGGAGACGATGCTCCGCACGTCGGTGTTCTCGAGGGCGACGAGGTGCGACGGGTCGACGCGCCTGGCATCGGCGCGCTGCTGGGCCTGTCCGCCACCGAGATCCGCCAGCGCCTGGAGGCCGCCGCCGGCGCCGTCCCCGCCGCCGAGGTCAAGCTGTTGGCCCCGATCGACGGGCGCATGGAGGTGTGGGCCGCCGGGGTCACCTACGCCCGGTCGCGTGACGCCCGCATGGAGGAGAGCGCGACGGCCGATGTCTACAGCCTGGTCTATGGCGCCGATCGCCCCGAGCTGTTCTTCAAGGCGGCTGCCTGGCGGGTGGTGACCGACGGCGAGCCGATCGCCATACGCGCGGATTCGCCCCTCAACGTGCCCGAGGCCGAGTTGGCCGTCGTGGCCAATGCGGATGCTGAGATCATCGGCTGGACGGTCTGTGACGACGTCTCCTCGCGGTCGATCGAGGGGGCCAACCCCCTGTATCTGCCCCAGGCCAAGGTGTACGCCGGATCCTGCGCCCTGGCCAGCGGCATCCGTCCCGCCTGGGAGGTCGATACCGCCGCTCTGGACGTCTGCCTCGAGGTGCGTCGCGACGGAGGCTCGGCCTGGTCGGGCACGGTCAGCACCGACCAGCTGCGCCGGACGCCGCCTGAGCTGCTCTCGCACCTCTTCGCCGCCGACCAGTTCCCCGACGGCGTCATTCTCTCGACCGGCACGGGCATCGTGCCGGAGCTGGACTTCACCCTTGCGGAGGGGGATGAGGTGGTCATCACCATCGACGGGGTGGGAACGCTGAGCAACCCACTCCGGGTCGGCAAGACGACCTTCGGCTGGCTGGCGGCGCGGTCATGAGGGCGGCGGTCCTCCGCGGCCCCGGCCAGGGCCTGTCAGTCGAGGAGGTCGAGCTCGATGATCCCCACCCGGGAGAGGTTCTCGTCCGGGTCCAGGCCGCCGGGGTCTGCCACACCGAGCTGCACTACATGTCGGGCGAGATCGCCTGCCCGCTGCCCATCGTCCTCGGCCACGAGGGCACCGGCGTGGTGGAGGGGGTCGGGGAGGGCGTCGATGACATCGCGACCGGCGACCGCGTCGTGTTCACGTGGCGACCCCGCTGTGGCCAGTGTCTCTACTGCATCACCGGTCGGCCGGCCATGTGTGTCTACGGCCGGGTCCAGGCCACCAGCGGGGGCTTGATGGACGGCACCACCCGCCTGCGCCAGGGGGACCAGCCGGTCCACCACTTCCTCGGCGTGTCCTGCTTCGCCGAGCGTGTCGTGGTATCCCGCCGGGCCGTCGTGCCCATCTCCGCGGGTGTGGCCGCCCCGGTGGCGGCCATCGTCGGCTGCGCCGTGGTCACCGGGGTCGGCGCCATGACCAACGTCGCCGCCGAGCGTGGCTCCATCGCCGGCCAACCCGTCGCCATCTTCGGCGCCGGCGGGGTCGGACTGTGCGCATTGCTCGGCGCTCGGCTGCTCGGCGCCGCGCCGATCGTCGTCGTCGACCTGGCGCCGGACAAGCTCGCCCTGGCCACCCGGCTCGGAGCGGCTGAGGTCATCGATGCCCGCGGGATGGCGGCCGACGCCGTCGTCGGGGCGCTCCAGGACGCCACCGGCGGTGGGGCGGAGGTGGCGGTCGACGCCGTCGGCAGCGGCGCGGTCCTGACCCAGGCGTTTCGGGCGCTGCGCCCTGGCGGGACGGCCATCGCCGTCGGGCTGTCGTCGGGGCAGGCCGAGGTCGGTCTCCCGCTGAATGAGCTGGTCCAGCAGCAGAAGCGCGTGGTCGGCAGCCTGTACGGGTCGGCCAACCCCGCCGTGGACCTGCCCCGGCTGCTGTCCCTCTATGAGGCGGGCAGCCTGCCCCTCGACCAGCTCCTCGGCGACACCTACAGCCTCGACGGGGTCGGGGAAGCGTATGACCGGCTGGCCGAGGGGGCCGTCGGCCGCGCCGTGGTCATCACGGCGTGAACGGACACCAGGCACAAGGAGAGCGGATGGGACAACTGACGTCGTTTCTGAGGACCAATGGCACGCGTATCGAGACCGAAGACGGCGAGACGGTGCACCTGAAGGGCGTCGGCCTCGGTGGCTGGATGAACATGGAGAACTTCATCACCGGCTATCCGGCCAACGAGGCGCTGATGCGTTCGGCGGTGGGCAAGGTCCTCGGGGACGCTCGCGCCACCGCGTTCTTCGACCGTCTGCTGCAGTCCTTCTTCGGGCCCGCCGACGCCGAGCTCCTGGCCGGCATGGGCCTCAATCACGTTCGCCTGCCGATCAACTACCGCCATTTCGAGGACGACGAGCGTCCGTTCGAGATCCGGGAGGAGGGCTTCCGTCACCTCGATCGGGTCATCGATCTGTGCGCCGACGCCGGGCTCTACACGATCATCGACCTTCACGCCGCGCCCGGAGCCCAGAACCACCACTGGCACTCCGACAACGTCGCCCACGTTCCCCTCTTCTGGCAGCACCCCCACTTCCAGGACCGGGTCGTGCACCTGTGGGAGGTGCTGGCCGAGCGGTACAAGGATCGCCCCGAGGTGGCCGGCTACAACCTGCTCAACGAGCCGGCGGACGAGACGCGCGTGGCGCTGACGCGCTTCTACGCGCGCATCGTCGGCGCCGTCCGGGCCATCGACCCGCGACACATCCTGTTCCTCGACGGGAACACGTACTCGACCGAGTTTGACGTTTTCCCGGAAGTGTGGGACAACACCGTCTACACCTGTCACGACTACGCCCGCGCGGGTCTCAGCTACGGCGGCGACTACCCGGGCTACACCCGCGGCGAGTGGATCGACCGGGATCAGCTGGAGCGCAAGTTCCTCCAGCGCAGCGAGTTCTGCCGGACGACGGGCACACCCATCTGGGTCGGCGAGTTCGGCCCCGTCTACACCGGTGACCCGCGCGTCGACGCCCAACGCGCCCAGATCCTCGAGGATCAGCTCGAGATCTACCAGCGCTACGACGCCGGCTGGGCGATCTGGACCTACAAGGACATCGGGCTCCAGGGCATCGCCTACACGCCCGCCGATTCGTTGTGGATGCGTCGCTTCGGCGCCTTCGCCGAGAAGAAGCACCGGCTCGGAGCCGACCGCTGGGGGACGACCGGCGTGGGCGAGGCCGCCGTCACCGATCCGGTGCGCCAGCTGGCTGACCGCGAGTTCCCGACGTTCGACCCCTACCCGTGGGGCCGCCAGGACTGGGTCAACGTCCTGCTGCTCAACATCATGATGGCCCAGCCCCTCGTCGATGAGTACGCCGAGCTCTTCCGGGGGCTCAGCGATGAGGCTTTGACGGACCTGGCCGACGCCTTCCTGCTCGAGAACTGCGCTGTCCGCGAGACGCTCGTCGACCAGCTCGCGGTGGGGAGGACCCCCCGGGCATGAGGGTCCTCGTCACCGGATCGGCGGGGATTGTCGGGCGGGTGGCGGTCAGCCGCCTGGCCCGCGCGGGCCATGAGGTGATCGGCACCGACGTCGTGGCGCCGAGCCGTCCGCCGTCCGGCCAGGCCGGCTTCATCCTCGCGGATCTGACGGATGCCGGCGACGCCTACGCCGTCATCGTGGGCTTCGACGCCGTCGTCCATACGGCGGCGATCCCGCGGGCCGGCGCCCACCCCGGGCACACGGTGTTCGCGACCAACCTCATGGCCACCTACAACTGTCTCGAGGCGGCGCTGCGCTCCGGTGTGGCGCGCCTGGTCTACTTCTCCTCCGAGGCGGCGGCCGGTCACTTCTTCGCCGAGCGGGAGTTCGGCCCCCAGTTCCTCCCCGTCGACGAGAGCCATCCGCTCCTGCCCGAGGATCCCTACGCGCTGTCGAAGGTGTTCGGCGAGCAGATGATGGACGCGGCCGTGCGCCGCAGTTCCATGGCGGTCATCAGCATCCGGCCGAGCTCGGTGATGTGGGAGGGCAACGCCGAGGCGTACTTCGGTCCCCAGCTGCGTGACCCGGCCGCCCACCCGTCGGCCAACGTCCACTCCTACATCGATGTCTATGACCTGGGCGACGCGGTGGTCGCCGCCGTGGCGTCCGACGCGCCCGGCCACGAGATCGTCTACGTCGCGTCACCGGACAACGTCGGCGGTCACGATTTCGTCGACCTCGTCCAGAACGCGTACGGCTGGACCGTTCCGCTGCACGACGTCGCGCGCCCCGACGCATCCGGGATCTCCTCGGCCAAGGCGCAGCGGCTGCTCGGCTGGGCCCCGACGCGGTCCTGGCGCGACTGGCTCGACGCGCACGGCCGGGCGTTGCCCGACGTCCGGCGCCGTGGCGAGGCGGGCCTCACCCTCGACGACGACCTCCCCACCCATGGATCGGAGACACCATGACGACGCTCACCCATATGCGCACCCGCGGCAGCGAGATCCTCGACGTCCACGGCCAGCCGATCCGCCTGCGCGGGGTCTGCCTCGGGGGGTGGCTGAACATGGAGAACTTCATCACCGGCTACGCCGCCAACGAGTCGATGATGCGGGCCGCGGTGCGCCGCGAGCTCGGCGACGATCGCTATGAGCTCTTCTTCGAGCACCTGCTGACCAACTTCTTCGGCGAGGCCGACGCCGCGTTCCTTGCCGAGGCCGGCCTCAACTCGGTGCGGATCGCCGTCAACTACCGCCACCTCGAGGACGACGCCGATCCGATGGTCATCACGACCGACGGCTTCCGCCACCTCGACCGCGTCATCGACGCCCTCGCCCGTCATGGCATCGCCTCCATCATCGACCTCCACGCCCTGCCGGGTTCCCAGAACCAGCACTGGCACTCGGACAACCCGACGCACCAGGCGCTGTTCTGGCAGCACCGGCACTTCCAGGACCGGGTGGTGAACCTGTGGGAGGCCCTGGCCGATCGCTACCGCGACAACGTGTGGGTGGCGGGCTACAACCTGATGAACGAGCCCGCCGACGAGAGCCGGGAGGTCGTCGGCCCGTTCTACAGCCGTCTGGTCGCCGCCATCCGGGCCGTCGACCCCCACCACACCCTCTACATCGACGGGAACACCTACTCCACCGAGTTCGACATGTTCGCCGAGCCGTGGGAGAACACCGTCTACACCTGCCACGACTACTCCGCGGCCGGTCTGGGTCGGGGTGGCCCCTATCCGGGTGAGACCGACGGGGCCTACATCGACCGCGACGCCGTGGAGGAGAAGTTCCTCCTCCGCTCGGAGTACGCCCGCCGGGCGGGAACCCCGCTGTACGTCGGGGAGTTCGGCCCGATCTACACCGGCGAGCGCGGGCGTGACGCCCAGCTGTATGAGCTGCTCGCCGACCAGCTCGAGATCTACCGCCGCCACGACGCGGGGTGGGCGCTGTGGATGTACAAGGACATTGGCCGCCAGGGCCTGGTCGGCGTGCGTGCCGACTCGCCCTACCGCCAGCGGTTCGACGACTTCGTCGCCAAGAAGAACCGCCTCGGCGCGGACCAGTGGGGGAGCACCGGTGAGGGCCCCAAGGAGGTGACCCAGCCGGTCCAGGACCTCATCGCGCGCGAGTTCCCCGACTTCGACCCCTACCCGTGGGGCCGCTTTGACTGGGTGCGGACCCTGGTCCTCAACCTCACCTTCGCTCAGCCCCTGGTGGACGATTACGCCCGCCTGTTCCGAGGTCTCGATGACAGCGATCTGATCGCGCTGGCCGAGTCCTTCGCCTTGGCCAACTGCGAGGTCCGCGAACCCCTGCGTCAACAGATCGAGGCCGACGGCCGAGGCGGCGAGCCGGTCCCCGCAACCGCGCAGCTCAGCGCATCGTGACCGTGCCCGCGTACCAACGCACGTACCTACTCTCCTCCGGGCACACGAGCCGGTCCGTCGGTGATGCGCACGCTGAAGGCGGCCTCGAACGGACGCTCGGGTTCGGCCACCGCCAGGTCGGCTCCGTGACACAGGGCGTTGGTGGGAGCCGCCATCGGCTCAAAGGACACGATCGGCGCATCGGTCGGCGCGAAGATCTGGCCCCAGCGATACCCCGCTCCGAATACGACGGCGATCGTCTCCTCGGCGTTGTGCAGGACCATCTCAGCGCTGGGGGACAGTCCGGCCACGCCGTCATCGAGGCCCTGGTCCCCACGCTGGATCGTGGTGGGTTCCTGGGGGGCGAACTGTCCGTTCGGCAGGCCCGCGCCGTCGCTGTCCAGCATGTCCATGCGCGGCAGGTCGATGGCGGCGCCGAGGTCACAGCGGAAGTACGGGTGCCAGCCGAAGGCCACCGGGACGGCGCTCGCACCCAGCGCGGCGATGGTCGTCGCCACCGTGAGGGTGGCGCCGTCGTCGCCGTCGGCGCTGAGCTCGAACCGCACCACCGTCTGGTGGGCGTAGGGGAAGGCCGACTCCTCCAGCCAGGTCAGCGAGGCCACCGCCGACTGTGCGCTGACCTGCACGGGGCGCCAGGGCTGGGGGGCTCTGAGACCGTGGATGGCCAGGCCGTGGGCGTCGCGGGACAGCCGATGGGGGTCGGTGCCGTCGAGTCGGGCACGAACTCCCGCGAACGCGAAGCTGTCGGCGCCCAGGCGGTTGGCCCACGGGTGGAGCAGGGTGATTCCGGTGCGCTCGGCGTGAACGCGATAGCCCAGGGGAAGGGGGCTCGGGTCCGCGAGCAGCTCGACGCCCCGGTAGCGCAACGAGCTGACCGACAGCAGATCTCCACCGATGATGTCGGCCCTCACGGGGCCGACCTCCAGCACGATCGGGGCGGTGTGCGCCGCGTCGGTCAGATGACCAATGTTCACGTTCTCATCTCCTCTTGGCATCTGTTACGTCAATCCCCCGGGGCACTTATCTCAAGGTTGACCGACATTGTTGAGAACGCTAACATTTCGGCCGTGCTCGAGCCTCAGTTGCTCACGGCATGGGAGAGAGCGGGTCGACACGAGTGCACGAACCGGTGCCCGGGTCCACGTCGCGCACTGCCATCGCCTGGACGAAACCTGCCGGCGCCGACGCGCGTGTCCCCATGGCGCTGATCGGCCTCGATATCGGCACCTCCGGCGTCAAGGGCATCGCCCTGGATGAAGCCGGCAACGTGGTCGGCCACGCGAGCCACGGCTACCCGTTCAGCACCCCGCGCCCGGGCTGGGCCGAGCAGGACCCCGAGCTCTGGTGGACGGCCGCCCAGGATGTCCTGGCCCGGCTGGCGACCCAGGTCGGCGCGCCCCAGGCGATCGGTCTGTCGGGCCAGATGCACGGCCTGGTCGCCCTTGACGCCCATGACCGGCCGCTGCGCCCGGCGATCCTGTGGAACGATCAGCGCACCGGTGCCGAGTGCGCGGAGATCGAGGCGATCATCGGCGCCGAGCGGCTCGTTCAGCTGACCGGTAATCGTGCCCTCACCGGGTTCACCGCGCCCAAGCTCGTGTGGATGCGCCATCACGAGCCCGACCTCTACGCGCGCATCCACAAGGTGCTGCTGCCCAAGGACTACGTGCGCCTCAAGCTGTGTGGCGAGTACGCCCAGGACGTCTCCGACGCCAGCGGGACCCTGCTCTTCGACGTGGGGGGACGCGTCTGGAGCGCCGAGGTCGCCGACGCCCTGGAGATCCCCCTCGACTGGCTGCCCCCGGCGCTGGAGTCCCCGACCGTCTCGGGCACCACGCCCGACGGCGTGCCCGTCGCCGCCGGTGCCGGGGATCAGGCCGCCGGCGCGATCGGTGTGGGTGTGCTGGCTCCCGGGGCCGCGTCAGTGGTGCTCGGCACCTCCGGGGTGGTGTTCGCCGCCCTCGACCGCTACGCGCCCGAACCCCAGGGGCGCACCCACACGTTCTGTCACGCCGTGCCCGACACCTGGCACGCCATGGGCGTCATGCTGTCGGCCGCCGGGTCCCTGGACTGGTTGCGCGGCGTGGTCGCGCCCGGGACCGACTTCGACACGCTCACCGCCGAGGCCGCGCAGTGGGGGCCGGGGGCGGAGGGGCTCACCTTCCTGCCCTACCTGGCCGGTGAGCGCACCCCGCATGCCGACCCGGACGCGCGCGGCTCCTTCACCGGGCTCAGCGTGCGCCATGACCGCGGCGCGCTGGTCCGGGCGGTGCTCGAAGGCGTGTGCTTCGGGCTGCGCGACTGCCTCGAACTCATGCGCGACAGCGGCGCGGCGATCGACACCGGGATCATCGCCGGGGGCGGCGCCAACAGCGAGCTGTGGACCCAGATCGCCGCAAGCGTCCTCAACATCCCCCTGTCGCGCACCGCCAACCACGACGGCGCCGCCTTCGGCGCCGCGCTGCTCGGCGGAGTCAGCGCCGGGGTCTGGCGCGATCCGGCCGAGGCGGCCGCTCGGGCGGTCGAGCTCACCACCACGACCGAGCCCGACCCCGAGGACGCGGCCCGCTACGCCGAGCTCCATCACACCTTCCAGGCCCTCTATCCGGCCATCGCCGCGGTCACTCACCCCGCGGCGCACGAGAGCACCACCACGGCCGGATCCCCGGCGAAAGGACCCACCCCATGACCCCGTCTGTCGCACCCCGCTTCACCTTCGGCCTCTGGACGATCGGCAACCCCGGTCGCGATCCCTTCGGCGAGCCGACCCGCCAGGCCGTCGACCCCGTCGACAGTGTCCACAAGCTCGCCGAGCTCGGCGCGTGGGGGGTCTCGCTGCATGACAACGACCTCGTCCCCTACGGCGTGTCGCTCAGCGAGCGTGACCAGATCGTCTCGCGGTTCAAGACGGCTCTGTCGGAGACCGGGCTCGGGGTCGGGATGGCCACCACCAACCTGTTCGGGCACCCCGCGTTCAAGGACGGCGCCTTCACCTCCAACGACCGCAAGGTCCGCCGGGCCGCCATCGGCAAGGCGATGACCTCGATCGACCTCGGGGCCGAGCTGGGCGCCGAGGTGTACGTGTTCTGGGGCGGCCGCGAGGGCACCGAGGCCAGCGTGGCCAAGGACCCCCGTGACGCGCTGGAGCGCTACCGCGAGGCGATCAACATCCTCAGCGACTACGTCATCGAGTCCGGCTATGACCTGCGCTTCGCCATGGAGCCCAAGCCCAACGAGCCCCGCGGGGACATCTTCCTGCCCACCGTCGGGCACGCCCTGCACTTCATCACCACCCTCGCGCACCCCGAGATGGTCGGGGTGAACCCCGAGGTGGCGCACGAGACGATGGCCGGGCTGTCCTTCGTGCACGGGGTCGGCCAGGCCCTGTGGGCGGAGAAGCTCTTCCACATCGATCTCAACGGACAGCGGATCGGCCGCTTTGACCAGGACTTCCGCTTCGGCGCCGAGGACCTCAAGGAGGCGCTGTTGCTCGTCCGCCTGCTCGAGCGAGCCGGCTACGCCGGACCCCTGCACTTCGACGCCCACCCCTACCGCAACGAGAACCCCGACGGGGTGTGGGACTTCGTGCGTGGCTGCATGCAGACCTACCGGCTGCTGGCGGAGAAGGCGGCCCACTTCGACAGCCTCCCCGAGGTCCAGGCGGCCCTCGACGCCGCCTCGACCCCGGAGCTGCACGAGTCCAGCGCCAGCGGGGCGGAGGAGGCCGAGCAGCTCAAGACCGAGGCCACCGACCTCGATGCGCTGGCCCAGCGCGGCTACTTCAACGAGGCGCTCGACCAGCTTCTGGTCGAAGTGCTCCTGGGGGCGCGGTAGTCTCGGGCGCTTGTCTTGTGAGCGATCACACACGCGAGCTCGGGCCGGGTTGGTGTGACGCGGCTGCGCGCCGCTGACCCCGTTCCGCCCAAGGCACCGCGCCGGCCGGCCGCGATGGGTGACGTCGCGCGGCTGGCCGGGGTCTCACACCAGACCGTCTCGCGGGTCATCAACGGCGGCGACAAGGTTGCGCCCGAGACGCGCGCAAGGGTCGAGCAGGCGATGCGCCTGCTCGACTATCGCCCCAGCTCGGTCGCCCGCGCTCTCGTCACCGGACGCTCGCGCACGATCGGCGTCATCGGCTTCAACACCACCCTGTACGGGCCGGCCTCGACGCTGTACGGCATCGAGCGGGCCGCCTATGACGCGGACTACCTGACCAGCGTGGTGAGCATGCCCGACCTCGATCCCGAGTCGGTGCTGACGGCGTCTGAGCGCCTGCGCCGCCACAACGTCGAGGGCATGCTCGCCGTGGCACCCCACCAGGCGGCGATCGCCGCGGTGGCCCAGCTCTCAGCGCAGGTACCCGTGGTCTGCCTCGAGGCGGGCCCCGATTCGATCATCCCCTCGGTGCAGATCGACCAGCGGGGGGGTGCCTGCGCCGCCACCCAGCATCTGCTCGACCTCGGCCACCGCGACGTGCTCCACATCGCCGGACCCAAGGACTGGCAGGAGGCCGAGATCCGCCTCGAAGGCTGGCGCGACACGCTGCTCGCCGCCGGCGTCGCCCCGGCGCCGCCGCGCTTTGGCGACTGGAGCTCGGCCAGCGGCTATGAGATCGGGGCGACCATCGCCCGCCAGTCCGAGGTGACCGCGGTGTTCTGCTCCAACGATCAGATGGCCCTGGGGCTGCTGCGGGCGCTGACCGACGTCGGGCGCCGGGTGCCCGAGGACATCAGCGTGGTCGGCTTCGACGCCACGCCGGAGTCCGGGTACTTCAACCCGCCGCTCACCACCGTGCGCCAGGATTTCATCGACGTCGGCCGCCAGGGCTTCGAACTGCTGCGGCGCTTCATCGACGGCGAGGCGCCGGCCGACAGCCGGCTGGTGATCCCCTTCGAGCTGCTGATCCGCCAGAGCACCGCGCCGCCTGCGTTTGGTTAGGACCGGGTGCGGTATTTACGTGAGCTTGATCACGTCCGCCCCTCTGTGTTACCGTTCACACCGCATCGACGAGGAGAGAGAGATCCGTTGATACGAGGGCCCCGTGGCCGGTGCCAACTCAACACGTCGCTAGGTGTCGTCACCGACGCCCGGCGAACCGCTTGAGCTGTGGCGCGATCTCGCATCGGCGACAACCCGCCCCAAGTCAGATGACCGGTCATCGACCGCCTGTAGACCAAGCGACGACTACGTCGCAATCGTTGTTCGCTTTGAGGAAAGAGGAGAAAGAGGAGTTTTATGACGAATCCTGAGGACATGCTGGGAGACGCGGTTGAGCGTCTGGAGTGGGACGAGCGCAAAGAGGACGACTCGCCCGCCAAGAAGCTCCGCCAGTTCAGCCGGCGCACCGCGCTGACCGGTGGCGCGGCGGGCATCGCGGCCCTGGCCCTCGAGGCCTGCGGCGGTTCCAGCGCCGGAACCAGCACGGCGAAGGCGTCCAGTGGCGGCTCCAGCGCCGCTGCGTCGATCTTCGGCGTCGGTGGCGGCTACAAGTTCACCATGGTCAACCACGTGACGACCAACGTGTTCTTCACCCCGACCCAGTCCGGCGCAGCCGATGCCTGCAAGCTGCTCGGCTGCAGCTACCAGTGGACCGGCTCGGCGACCTCCAGCGTCCCCGAGATGGTCAGCGCGATCAACACCGCGGTCACCGCTCAGGTCGATGGCATCGCCACCACCCTGATCGACCCCACGGCGTTCACCTCGCCGGTGGCCAAGGCGATCGCGGCCGGTATCCCGGTCATCTCCTACAACGCCGATGAGCCGAGCACCGCGCGTCTTGCCTACGTCGGCCAGGACCTGATGGTCGCCGGTGAGCAGATGGGCGACCACATCGTCTCCCTGCTCCCCAACGGTGGTGAGATCGCTCTGTTCATCGCCACGCCGGGCTCGGCCAACATCCAGCCGCGCATCGACGGGGCGGAGGCGACGCTCAAGTCGCACTCGAACATCAAGTACGACGTCGTCGCCACGGGCGCGTCGGTGCCGGGCGAGCTCACCTCGGTGAACGCCTGGGCCGTCGGTCACCCCAGCGCCAAGGGCATGTTCGCCGTCGACGGCGGATCCACCGAGGGGGTCGCCCAGGCGATCTCCAAGAACGGGCTCAAGGCCAAGGGCTGGGTCGGCGGAGGCTTTGACCTCACCCCGATCACCCAGCAGCTGCTCGCCGCCGGGGACATCGAGTTCACCATCGACCAGCAGCCCTATCTCCAGGGCTTCCTGCCGATCTTCGAGCTCTACATGTACAAGGCCTCCCAGGGCCTGACCGGTCCGGCCGACGTGGACACGGGCCTGAAGTTCCTCACCCCGACCACGGTCAAGCCGTATAACACGACCAAGAGCAGGTACGAAGGCACCGGCACCGCGGCCGGCGTGCAGAAGTCCTAGATAGGAGCACTGATGGAGAGCTCGACCAGCCCCAAGCCGACCGAGAAGCCCTCCGCCCCCACGTCTCCGGGACCGGCCAAGCGCCGGTCCCGCGGGACGCCGGGAGCGTCGCTGGGGCCGTTCAAGCGATTTCTGACGCTGCGCGAGGGCAGCATCGTGGTGGTGACGGTCATCGCGATCGTCTACTTCGCCGCCTCAACCCCGCACTTCTTCACCGGCGGCAACTTCAAGACGTTGCTGCCCTACTTCGCCCCGCTGGGGATCCTCGCCCTCGGCGAGGTGTTCGTGATGACCCTCGGCGAGATCGACCTGTCGATCGGCGCCATGTACCTGTGGACGCCGTTCCTGTTCTGGAAGCTCAATACCGCCGCGCACTTCCCCCTGGTGCTGGCGGTGATCGGCGCGATCGTCGTCGCGGCGCTGCTCGGGGCGGTGAACGGTTACCTCACCGCGGTCATCGGCATCCCGTCGTTCGTGGCCACCTTGGGCATGCTGTTCGTCCTCGACGGGGTCACGCTGATCGTCTCGCACTCCGAGCAGATCACCACGCCGGGCACCACGGTGACCGGCATCAACGACACGTTCACCTCGATCTTCGGCGGGGGGACGTACTCGGAACTGATCTGGGTGCTCGGGCTGGTGTTCCTGCTCCAGGTGCTGCTCAGCTTCACCCGCTGGGGGCTCTACACGGTCTCGGTCGGCTCCAACAAGATCGGCTCGGCCGAGGCGGGCATCAACGTCAAGCTGGTGATCATCCGCAACTTCATGCTGTCGGGGGCCTTCGCCGGTCTCGCGGGCATCCTCGAGGCGGTGCGCACCTCGTCGCTGAGCCCGGATCCCTCGGGCTCCAACAGCCTGCTGCTCCAGGGCGTCGCCGCGGTGATCATCGGCGGCACGCTGATGACCGGCGGCGCGGGCACGGTCGTCGGCATGCTCATCGGCGCGCTGTTCCTCGGCGTCCTCAACGATGGCCTGGTCATCAAGGGCGTCTCGGCCAACTACCTCGACCTCTACCTCGGGCTCGCGATCCTCATCGCCATGCTCGTCAACGTCTACATCTCCCGCGTGCGAAAGGGGTCCGGCCGTGGCTGAGCTCGAATACGGCGGCCAGCAGGTCGTCGGACCGCAGACCTCTCCCGATGATGTGCTCCGCCTGGAGCACATCACCAAGAGCTTCGGGGCGACCAAGGCCCTGCTCGACATCAACCTGCACCTCAAGAAGGGCGAGGTGCTCGCCCTGCTCGGGGACAACGGCGCCGGCAAGTCGACGCTGATCAAGATCCTCGCGGGTTTTCAGAAGCCCGACAGCGGGTCGATGTGGCTCAAGGGCGAGAGCTATGACCCCAAGAACGTCGACGAGGCACGCACGAGGGGCATCGACACGGTGTTCCAGGACCTCGCCCTGATCGACGAGCTGTCGGTGTTCCACAACATGTTCCTGCACCGCGAGCAGCTGGTGAAGCCGCTCCCGTTCCTCAACAACCGCAACATGCGCCGTGAGGCCCGCAAGGCCCTCGATGAGATCGGGATCAACATTCCCTCCCTCGACGTGCCGGTGGCCCGGCTGTCCGGTGGCCAGCGCCAGGCCATCGCCGTGGCCCGCGCCATCGCGTCGGAGTCCGAGATCATCCTGCTCGATGAGCCCCTGGCCGCGATGGGTGCCAAGGAGGGGGCGATGATCCTCGACCTGATCGCCCGCCTCAAGGCCCAGGGGAACATCTCGATGATCCTCATCCTCCACAACTACGCGCACGTCTTCGCCAGTTGTGACCGGGTGAGCCTCATCCAGAACGGGGTCATCTCGCTCGACAAGCCGACGGCCGACACGAGCGTCGACGAGCTCAACGAGATCGTCATCGAGGAATACCGGCGCGCCCGTGCGGCCGCGCAGGCACAACTCGCCAGTTAGGCGTCCGTGACAGCTCAGTGCAGCATCGGCGTGGACTTCGGTACGGAGTCCGGGCGAGTCCTCCTGCTCGATCTCGAGTCGGGTGAGGAGCTGGCCACCCACGTGGTCCGCTATCCCCACGGGGTGATCGACCGCACGCTGCCCGGGACCGGGGCGCGGCTCGGGGCCGACTGGGCCCTGCAGCATCCCAGCGACTGGACCCACGTGATCGAGGTGGGTGTGCCCGCGGCCCTTGAGGCCGCGGGTGTCAGCGCCGAGAACGTGGTCGGACTGGGTGTCGACTTCACCTCCTGCACGGTGCTGCCCGCCGACGCCGACGGGGTGCCGCTGTGTCTCTCACCCGACTGGCAGGAGCACCCCCACGCCTGGCCGAAGCTGTGGAAGCACCACGCCGCCCAGCCGATCGCCGACCGCCTCAACGCGGTGGCCACCGAGCGTGGGGAGAGCTTCCTGGGCCGCTACGGCGGTCGGATCTCCTCGGAGTGGTACTTCCCCAAGCTGATCGAGGTATGGCTCGAGGACCGTCCGGTCTATGACGCCACCGCCGCCTTCCTCGAGGCGACCGACTGGATCGTGTGGTGGCTCACCGGGACGCTCACCCGCCAGTCGACCACCGCCGGGTACAAGGCCATGTGGTCCGCCGATGAGGGGTTGCCGAGCGACGCCTACTTCGACGCCGCCTACCCGGGCTTCGATCAGCCGGCCGAGAAGCTCGGCAGAGACTTCGTCCCCCTGGGGACCTCCGCCGGGCCGATCCGCCCCGAGCTCGCCGCGGCGTTCGGCCTGTCCGAGAGCGTCAGCGTGGCCGTCGGGAACGTCGACTCCTTCGTCTCGGTGCCCGGTGCGGGTGTGAGTGACCCGGCCACGTTCGTCGTGGTCATCGGCACCTCGATCTGCAGCATGGTCCTCGCCGATGAGGAGGTGCGCCTGCCCGGGATCACCGGCGTGGTGCGCGACGGGATCATCCCGGGGTGCTTCGGCTATGAGGCGGGACAGGTGGCCGTCGGGGACATGCTCGCGTGGTTCACCCGCACCCTGTTGGAGGAACCCGACGCCTTCGGTCAGCTCGAGGCCGCCGCGGCGCAGATCGTTCCGGGTGCCTCCGGGCTCATCGCCCTCGACTGGTTCAACGGGAACCGCTCGATCCTCGCCGACGCCGATCTGACCGGCATGATCGTCGGCCTCACCCTGGCGAGCACCCGCGCGGAGATCTACCGGGCGCTGATCGAGGCGATCGGCTTCGGCAACCGCCGCATCATCGACAACTTCACAGAGCACGACGTGGCGATCGCGGAGATCGTCGCCGTCGGGGGGATCGCCGAGCGCAGTCCCCTGGCCATGCAGATCCTCGCCGACACCAGCGGCCTGACCGTCTCGGTCCCCGGCTCCGGGGAGGTGCCCGCCCGCGGCGCGGCGCTGTTCGGCGCGGTGGCCGCCGGCGCGTTCAGTGGGATCGACGCGGCGACAGCGGCGGCCCGGCCGGCCGCCGCGAGAAGCTTCACCCCCGACCCGACGGCGGTCGCGGTCTACGACGAGGTCTACGCCATCTACCGCGAGCTCTATGACCTGTTCGGCGAGCGCCAGGCCGGGCTCATGCACCGCCTCAAGCGGATCGCCACCGAGAGGAGACACCCATGATGTCCACGCGAGAGCGCCCGAGGATCGGACTGCTCGGGATCATGCAGGCGCTGTACGACGACATGGTGCCCGGGATCACCGAGCGCCAGGCCGGCTATGCCCGTGACGTCGCCGCCCAGCTGAGCGACGTCGCCGACGTCGAGTTCATCCGGCCCGCCCGCAGCCGCGAGGACGTCGACGCAATCGTCGCCGAGTTCACCGCCCACGGGGTCGACGGGATCATGATCGTGATGCTCACCTACGCCCCGGCGATGCGCACCGTCCAGGCGCTGGCCGGCACGCGAGCGCCCCTGCTGCTGGCCAACATCCAGCCCGTCCGCTCAGTCACCGAGGACTGGACGATGGACGACCTCACCTACAACCAGGGCATCCACGGCGCCCAGGACCAGGCCAACTCGCTTGTGCGCTCCGAACGGCCCTTCTCGGTGATCACCGGGGACTGGCAGTCCGACACGTTTCGTGACGCCTTCGACGACTGGGCCCGCGCCGCCGCCACGGTGACCCAATTGCGCGCCACCAAGGTCGCCCTGCTCGGCAACCCGATGAACGGGATGGGCGACATCCTGCCGGACCTCAACGCGCTGCTGCGTCGCCTCGGGGTGACCATCGAGGCCACCGACCTGGGCGCGCTGGTGCGGCGCATCGACGCCGTCAGCGATGCGGAGATCGACGCGCTGGTGGCCACCCACCACGAGCGCTACGCGGTGGCCGATGACCTGCCGGCCGAGCGCCACGCCTACGCCGCGCGGATCGAGATCGCCATCCGGGGGATGCTCGAGGACGGTGGCTACAGCGGCTTCACCTTCCATTTCGACTCCCTCGGCGGGGACGGACGCTTCCGTCAGCTGCCCCTGCTCGGTGCGTCGAACCTCATGGCTGACGGGTACGGGTTCGCGGCGGAAGGTGATGTGAACACCGCCGCGCTGATGTGTGCTGCCCACTCTCTCTCCGGGCTCGCACATTTCTCTGAGCTCTACGCGATGGACTGGCAGCTCGAGTCCGTGCTCGTCAGCCACATGGGGGAGGGCAACTGGCGCTCGGCGCGCACCGACCGTCCGATCCGGCTGATCGACCGACCCCTGGGCATCGGTGGCCTGGAGAACCCGCCGACCCCGGTGTTCATGGCCCACCCCGGGCCGGCCACCACCGCCGCCCTGGTCCAGCTCGATGGCGAGACGATGCGTCTCGTGGTTGGCTTCGGGGAGATCCTCGACACCCCGGAGCTGCCGCGGGTCGAGATGCACCACTTCCACTTCCGCCCCGAGGGCGGGCTGGCCGATTTCATGGACGCCTGGCTCGAGCTGGGTGCGCCCCATCACTTCGTCACCACCTTCGGTGACCACCGCGATCGCTGGCGTCGCTTCGCCGAGTCACTCGCGCTGGAATACGGGGAGATCTAGATGGGCAGCCTCGCCGATCTGCGCGCCCAGGTGCTCGCAGCCAACCTGGGCCTGGTGTCCCACGGGTTGGTCACCCTGACCTGGGGCAACGCCTCGGGGATCGATCGCGAGCTCGGGCGGGTGGCGATCAAGCCGAGCGGCATCAGCTACGACGATCTCGGCGCCGACGATCTCGTCGTGCTCGATCTCGACGGGGTCGTCGTGGAGGGGGACCGCAGCCCGTCGACGGACACCCCGACCCACCTCGCGCTGTACCGGGCCTTCCCCGAGATCGGCGGCGTCGTCCACACCCATTCGGCCTGGGCGACGACCTGGGCCCAGAGCGGACGTGAGATCCCGCTGCTCGGCACCACCCACGCCGACCTGTCGCCGCACCCGATTCCCGTGACCCGCGGGTTGAGCGCCGAGGAGGTGGCCGCTGACTACGAGGGGTCGACCGGCACGGTGCTCATCGAGGCGATCGGCGAGCACGGACCCGACGAGGTGCCGGCCGCGCTGGTGCGGGGGCATGCCCCGTTCTGCTGGGGCCGGGACGCCAACGCCGCGCTCGAGCACGCCGTGGCCCTCGAGCAGGTCGCGCAGATGGCGCTGTTCACCAGCCTGCTCGAGCGTGAGGCGGTCCCCCTCGATGAGTGGGTCCGCGACAAGCACTACAACCGCAAGCATGGCCCGGACGCCTACTACGGCCAGCGCTGAGGTTCGCGCCTTCGCGCCCGGCCGGGTCAACCTGATCGGCGAGCACACCGACTACAACGCCGGGCTGGCGCTGCCCTTCGCCGTGGCCGCGGGGGTGTACGTGACCGCCCGACCCGGATCGGTGCCCGGCACCTGCCTGGCTGACGCCCTGGATGTGGGGGAGACCGACAGCTTCCTCATCGCCTCCCCCCAGGTCCGCCCGGGCTGGCGCGCGTTCGTGCGCGGGATGGTCGCCGAGCTGAGCACCGCCGGCGTGGAGATCCCCGCCTGCGATCTCGAGATCACCGGCAACCTGCCCCTGGGGGCCGGACTGTCGTCCTCGGCGGCGCTCGAGGTGGCCCTCGCTTTCAGCCTGCTCGCCCTCGCCGGAGCGCGGGCGTTTGACGAGCTCACCCTGGCGCGACTGTGTTCGCACGTCGAGAACACCTGGGTGGGCGCCAACTCGGGACTGCTCGACCAGCTCGCCTCGATCTGCTGTGAGCCCGAGCACGCGCTGCTCATCGACTTCGCCACGCTGTCGCTGACGCCTGTGCCGCTCGAGCTCGAGGACTACACGCTGGTGGCGGTCGACTCGGGCGAGTCCCACTCCCTGGCCGAGTCGGGTTACAACCAGCGGCGCAGCGAGTGCCGGGAGGCGTGTGCCGCGCTCGGGGTGGCGAGCCTGCGCGAGGCGACGCTCGAGGCCGCCGAGGCGTTGCCCGAACCTCTCAACCGCCGGGCCCGGCACATCATCACCGAGAACGAGCGGGTGCTCGACGCGGTCGAGTGCCTGCGCGAGCGCGACTTCGAGCAGCTGGGGGTGCTGTTGAACGCCTCCCATGCGAGCCTGCGCGACGACTACGAGGTCTCCACCGACGCGGTCGAGGCGACCGTCGCGCGGCTGATCGACCACGGTGCGGTCGGCGCCCGCATCATGGGCGGCGGCTTCGGCGGCAGCGTCCTGGCGCTGCTGCCGCCCGAGCTCGGCGCCCCCGAGGACGCGATGATCCTCGAGGCCGGGGCCGGCGCTCGCGTGCTGGACGACGGCGGGGCACTGTGAGTGCCCCGCTGAGCAACTGGGCCGGCAACGTCCGCTACCGCGGCGAGGTCTGTGAGCCGGAGTCGCTGGATGAGCTGCGCACGGTCGTCACCGGAGCCCGGTCGGTGCGGGCCTTCGGGTCCCGCCACAGCTTCAACGACATGCCCGACGCCGAGGTGATGGTCGGTTTCAGCGCGCTCCCGGATGGGGCTCGCGCCGATGTCGACGCGGCGGCGATGACGGTCACGGTCGGACCGGGCGTCACCTTCGCCCAGCTCGCCGTCGTGCTCAACGGCCACGGTCTGGCCCTGGCCAACCTCGCCTCGCTGCCCCACATCTCGGTCTGCGGGGCGATCGCCACCGCGACCCACGGCTCGGGCCTGGCTCTCGGCAACCTCGCCACCTCGGTGCGGGGCCTGACGCTGCTCACCTCGGGCGGCGAGGTCGTGACGATCGGGGCCGAGGATCCGCGCCTGGCCGGTGCGGCGGTCCACCTCGGTGCGCTCGGGATCGTTCTGTCGGCCACCCTGGCGGTGGTCCCCTATTACGAGGTGAGCCAGTCCGTGTACCTGGATCTCGAATGGGAGGCGCTGTTCGCCCACTTCGATGAGGTGTTCGCCCTCGGGCGCAGCGTCAGCGTGTTCCACGCCCTCGGAGAGCGGGTGCGGTCGGTGTGGGTCAAGGCCGAGTCCGGTGCCTCGGTCCCGGCGGAGGTCTTCGGCGCCCGCGCGGCGTCGGTCGAGGTTCACCCCCTGCCCGGAGGTGACGCCACGAGTGCGACCGCCCAGCTCGGGGTGCCCGGGCCCTGGTCAGAGCGTCTGCCTCACTTCCGCTCGGGCTTCACGCCCTCCGACGGGGAGGAGATCCAGAGCGAGGTGTTCGTGGGGCGTGAGGACGGCGTCAAGGCGATCGAGGCGCTGCTGGAGATCACCGCGGAGCTCGAGCCGGTGCTGCTCACCGGTGAGCTGCGCACGATCGCCGCCGACGAGCTGTGGCTGAGCCCCCACTATCGCCGCGACAGCCTGGGGCTGCACTTCACCTGGCAGCGGGACTCCGCCGCGGTGGCCCACAACGTCGCCCTGATCGAGGCCGCCCTGGCGCCCTTCGCGCCGCGGCCCCATTGGGGCAAGGTGTTCAGCGTCGATCCCGAGGTGTTGGGTGCCGCCTACCCACGGGCCGGGGAGTTCGCGGCGCTGCGCGCCGAGCTGGATCCGCGCGGTGGGTTCATCAACCCGTGGATGCGCGAGCACTGCCCGTGGCTGCTGGGCTGATGCCGGTACGCTCAGCCCATGTCGGCCCCCGAGCCTGAGAGCCTCCACGCCTCCGCGCTGCTGCGCTGGCCGGAGGCGATGACCAACATCGCGGAGAAGCAGGCGGTCGCCGAGCACGCCGCCCAACGCGTCGAGTCCGGACAGATCATCGGCATCGGGTCCGGTTCCACGACCTACCTGGTGCTGTGGGCGATCGGCCAGCGCGTCCAGTCAGAGGGCCTGTCCATCCGCGTGACCACCTCCTCCTTCGAGACCGCCACGGCGGCCACCACGCTCGGGCTCGAGGTGATCCCGCTCGGCAGCGTCGAGCCCGACTGGGGCGTCGACGGCGCCGACGAGGTCGACCCCCACAACCGGCTCATCAAAGGCCGCGGCGGGGCGATGTACCGCGAGAAGATCCTCTGGTCCACGGCGAAGTCGATGTACCTCGCCGTCGACCCCTCCAAGCACGTCCAGCGGCTGGGGGAGAAGTTCCCCATCCCCATCGAGGTCGATCCGATGGCCCTGCCCCTGCTCGCCCGCGCCCTCGAGAAGCACGGCGCACATGAGTTCTCGGTCCGCCTGGATTCCGCCACCGGCGGGGCGGTGATCACCGAGTCGGCCCACATCATCGTCGACGCGTCCTTCGACGACATCCCCTTCGGCCTGCACGACAAGCTCAAGGTCATCCCCGGGGTGGTGGAGACCGGGTTGTTCGAGGGCTTCGCCTTCGAGATCCTCTAACCGGCGAGGGTCGACAGTGGGTCGGTGACCCAGCGACCCGGTGACCCGGTGACTGGGTGACCCGGCCAGCGTCAGCGGCTCGGGCTGGCCATGACCGTGTCCAGGCCGGCCAGGAACGCGCCGAAGGCGATCGCGAAGTTGTCCGCGGCCGAGGGGGGACTCGACTCCTCGGTGAGCCGCGCCACGGTGGGGAACCGGTCACGCAGGTCATCGCTGGGGTCAAAGAGCCCGGGGTCGGACATCGCCAGCGCGCCGATGACGACGCTGTCGGCGGCGAAGATGATCTGGCGACAGCGTGCCGGCGCGATCCCGGAGGCGATCAGGCTGGCCGCGACGTGCTCATAGACCTGCAGCTGGGGCACGGACCGGACGGGTGTGGCGATCACGAAGTCGACCACATGGGGGTGGCGGGCCAGCACCGCTCGCAGCTGCTGGGCATAGTCGGCAATCACCCCCTTCCAGTCGGGTGCGTCTGCCGTCAACGCGATCTGCTCATAGAGGCTGGCGACGATGCCGGCGACGATCTCCTCCTTGGAGCTGAAGTGGTGATAGAGCGAGGGGCCGCTCACCCCCAGGTCTGAGGCCAGACGACGGGTGGAGAGCGCGTCGGCGCCGTCCGCGTCGACGATCGCGAGCGCGGCCGCGACGACCGACTCGCGCGTCAGGCGCGGCGAGCTTGACCGGGGCATGGCCTAGCAGTGCTAGGTTGAGTGGGTGGCCGGGGCGCGGCCGCGCGTCTTCGCGTGCGCCCCCGCGTCCTCACATTGTCCGTTCTTCCCATCACGACCTCTCACTCCTGTGTATCAGCGTTATCGCGCCGTCCTCCACGTCCGACCCCTGCGGCGGCTCCTGATCTCATCCGTGGTCGGGCGTCTGCCGCTGGGCACATGCTCGCTGGCGGTGCTGCTCCTGGTGCGTGCCAGCACCCACTCCTACGTCGACGCCGGTGTCTGCGTGGGGGCGTTGGCCTGCGCGGAGGCGCTGGCGTCGCCGGTGCTCGGAGGCTGGCTCGACCGTCTGGGAGCGGTGCGGGTGATCTCCCTCACCGCGGCCCTGCAGGCGGTCGCGTTGATTTCACTCGCGCTCGTCAGCGGCGATCATCCCGCGGTCTGGCTGCTGATCCTGCTGAGTGGCGTCGCCGGGTTCGGCATGCCTCCCGTGGCCGCTGCCGCCCGTGCCCTGTGGCCGCGTCTGCTGCCCGAGCCGGCTGAACAGGGCGCCGCCTTCTCACTTGACGCGATCGGCCAGGAGCTGGCATGGACCACGGGGCCGGTCATCGTCGGCCTGATCGCCACCGCGGCCTCTCCGAAGGTGGCGATGCTCGTGGTGGCCGCCTTGACGCTCGCCACCAGTGCCCGGTTCATCGCCGCGGTGATCGCGCTTGAGTTGGCCCCACGGGAACCGCGCACACAACGGAGGGCACCCCCGAGCCCGATCACCTGGCTGCTGTGGCCGGTGACGGTGCTGCTCGGGATGGAGCTCGGTGGGATCGAGGTCGCGCTGCCCGCCCAGGCCAGCTACATCTCCCACGCCTCACTCAGCGGGGTGCTGATCGCGCTGTGGAGCATCGGGTCGATGGTCGGCGGGGTGGCGTTCGCCAGCCGGCCGTGGAGGATGGCCCGTGAGCGGATGCTCGCGCTGCTGTTGCTGGGCAACGGCGTGCTGGTGGTTCCCCTCATCCTCAGTCACGGTCCCATCAGCACCGCCGTGGCGGCTCTCATCACCGGCCTCTGCCTGGCCCCCGTGTTCTCCTGTGTGTCCACGCTGATCGGCGAGCATGCGCCTGCGGAGGCGATCGCCCGCGCGTTCACGTGGAACGCCGCGGCGACCGTGATCGGAGTCGCGGCCGGATCCGCCCTGGGCGGGGCGGTCATCTCGGCCGCCGGCGTGGGTGTCGGCTTCGCTCTGGCCGGTGCGGCCGGGGTGTTCGCCGGGGTCCTCGCCCTCCACCTGGCCGTCAGCGTTCCCCGCATGCAGCTCGCGGTATCGGACGGTCAGCGCGAAAGTCCAGCTCGCGCTCAGGACGTCAGGACACCGGCTCGCGTCTGAGCGACGCGCCCACGAGCCGAGCCCGGAATATCGCGAACTCCGCCTCGGTCATCGGCCGGGTGCTCAGCGCCGCGTCCATCACGCGGAGCCTACGCGCCGACATCGAAGGCGGCGCGGAGGGCGTCAGCGAGGGCCTGCGGTGCGTCGGCGGCCGGGAAGTGACCGCCGCTGGCGTGTTCGTACCAGTGCGCGACGCTGAAGTAACGCTCACCGAGCGAGCGGGGCGGCACCGGAAACGGGACGTGCTCCCCGGCGAAGATGTCGACGCTGGTCGGGACCGGGCTCGGAGCGTCGATCGGGAGGATCGCGGTGGCGTGGGAATGGGCCCAGTAGGGGAGCATCGAGGTGGCGATCGTCGCGGTGCTCCAGTAGAGCGTCAGGGTGCCGAGCAGGAGCTCGCGCATCACGCCCGCGTCCAGCGAACCACTGCTCCAGGCGACGAACTTCTCCCCGATCCAGGCGGCCAGTCCAGTCGGGCTGTCGAGCAGGGCCGCCCCCACGGTGGCGGGCTTGCTGGCGTGCATGTGCGCGTAGGCGCCCTCGAACTTCGTCCACGTCGCCAGGGCGCGCGCGAACGCGGTCTCCTCCGGGGTGTTCGGCTCACGGGCCGGGGCGAGGTGGGGCGACCCGAGGTGAATGGCGTCCACCGACGTTGCGTGGTCCCGGGCCAGCCAGGCTGTCACGCCCGCCCCCAGGTCGGTGCCGTGGGCGACGTAGTGCTCATGTCCGAGCGCGTCGGTCATCAGGCTGTTCCAGAGTCGCGCGACGTCGCGACCGGTCATCGCTCCGCTGACGGGGGCTGCGCTGTAGCCGTAGCCCGGCAGCGCCGGGATCACCAGCGAGAAGCAGTCAAACTCGTTCGTACGGGCGTCTGATCCGCGCTGGACGAGGAGCGGGATGAGGTCGAGGTACTCGAGGAACGAGCTCGGCCAGCCGTTGGTCAGCAACAGGGGGCGCGGGCGCGAACCCTCACCCGGCACCAGGCAGACGTGCAGACGCTGACCGTCGAGCGTGACGAAGCGATGCCCGAGCGCGTCGATGCGTGACTGGAGGGCGTTGGGGTCATAGGCCGCCCAGTCAGCCAGCAGCCGTTCGAGCCAGCTGGCCGGCAGGCCGAGCCCCGGGTCCTCGCCGAGCGCACCCGATGGACGAGACTGGTCGAGCCGCGCGCGCAGCACACGCCAGGCATCGTCTGAGATCAGTTGCGGGGCGTTGTCGCTCATCGGTTCAACCTACTCGGCGCGCGGCACGCCCAGCTCACCCAATCGTCGGAGCGTGGCGGCTGGGCGGGCGCGGACGTCGTCTGAGTCAAAGCGCACCACGGTGAGGCCGTGGGCACGGAGGATCTTCATGTAGCTCGTGTCGCGGCGCTTCTGGGCGGCGGTCCCGTGGTTGGCGCCGCCGTCCAGCTCGATGACGAGGTTGAGCTCGGGCCAGTACGCGTCGACGAGGATCCCGTGCAGGCGGACGTTGAAGCGCGGCAGCGCGAGGTGGTGGTCGTCGAGCAGCAAGAGGAAGTCCTCCTCCAGAGGACCGTTGGTGTAGGCGAGCTGGGGCAGGTGACGGATGAGCGCCCGGCGTAAGGCGGCGCTCCCCGGCCGCCCCCGCTGGCAGGCGTCGAGCAGCGCTCGGCGATTGAGCTTGCGCTGGTAATCCAGGCTGGCGAGCGCTTTGCGGACGAGGTTGAACCTCTCCGAGGCGGCGAGATCGAGCATCAGCTCGGGGATCGGCGCGACCGGAAGGCCGTCTCGGATCTCGCGTGCGGCGGGTCGGCGCGCGAGGACCTTGATGCCGGGGAGCGACCGGCAATCTCGTGGTGTCGCCACGACGACATCACGGGGTGGATAGTTGATCAGCTCGAGCTGGTGGGCGCCGGACGCGCCGGTGAGATAGGCCCCTGGCCCCGCATAGAGGGTCGCCTCCCAGACCCGGGCCACAAGGTCATCTCTGACGTAGCCGAGCGCGTAGACCCGCGGGCGGGTGCGAGTGAGCGTTCCATCCCCGGTCCACCGTTCAATCTCGCTTCGTGTGAGGCCGACGCGGACCAATTGTGCGTAGGTGATCCGCCCGCCTTGACCCCCGGCGAGGCGGCGAGCGCGAACTTTGCGGCCGTTTCCTTGCATAGCCGGTATAGAGGCGTTGAGAACGCACTTTTCACCCCCCGGGCCGCAGATTTCTTCTGGGCTTGGGAAAAGGGGTTGGGTGGGTGGTGCTCAAGCGCGCGAAGGTGCGCTCTGGCCACGATCGACTTTGCCTCTGTCCCAGCCAAAATCGCCGGAGTCCGAACCTACTCTCAGTCGGCGGCCAGCCCGTGGAGCATCAACCGCGCGGCGCTGACCAGCGACGCGGTGACGTCGAAGCTCGGTGGCTCCTGGTCACACCAGCGCAGGAGGGTGGAGAAGTAGGTGGCGGCCAGCATCATGCCCGCCTGGTCGGGGTCGATGCCCCCGCGCACCTGACCGCGCTTCTGGGCGCGGCGAATGTAGTTGGCGAAGGTGTGGGCGAGCGGCGGGTCCTTGAACGTCACGTCGTTGGTCATCGAGGCGGGCATCAGCTCCTTGGCCTCGGCTCGGTGCTCGAGGTTGAGCTCGGCCAGCAGTTCCATGTAGCTCTCGAGGATGACGTCGATCGGCTTGTCGTTGAGGTGGCCGTGGCGCAGGACGCGGGCGATCTTCGCGCGGCGGCGGGCGCCCCATTCGACGAGGAACTCGGACTTGCGTCCATAGTGGTTGAACACCGTGGTGCGGGCGACATCGGCGCGGTTGGCGATCTCGTCCATCGTCGTGGACTCATAGCCCTGCTCGAGGAACAGCTCGATCGCCGAGTCATAGAGCCGGTCGCGGACCTCCCGGCGCCGACGCTCACGCCGGCCGGCGGTCCGGGGGTCGGCAGCGTCAACCGCATCAGCAGCGTCGCCGGGATCGACAACGCCGGGCGAATCGGCAACTCCCCGCGCGTCAGGCATCAGCGCACCATAGCCACGCCCGGGGCGGCCGCGCCGCACATCTCCAACGCTCAAGCGATTCACCGTCGTCTCTTCACCCCGGGTCTTGACATCGACTTCTGATCGCGAGTATAAAAGTGAACGCAAGTAAAAACTTGTACTCAAGTTCACCTATTGGAGAGGGTCATGAGTGCGGGAATGAGGAGAGGGTCATGAGTACACGACCGACCAACGGTCTCATCCGATGGCGCATGCTCGCCATCATCTGTCTGGGCTTCTTCGCCCTGACGCTGAACTGGTTCGACGCGGCCGCCGCCTTCGGGGACATCGCCGGGGAGTTCCATTCCACGCTCGGCGACCTGTCGCTGCTGGCGTCGCTGTTCTTCGTCGGCTACGGCATCGCCCACGTTCCGGGCGGCATGCTCGCCACGCGCATCGGCATGAAGAAGACCCTGGTGATCGGCCTGATCATCCAGGGCGTGGCCGGCGTCATGTCCGGTCTGTCCTACAGCTACAACGAGCTCGCGGTGTTCCGGGTCGTGTCGGGCCTGGGTGGCTCGATCTTCATCGCGGTCGCCTTCGGCGCGGTGATGGTGTGGTTCAAGGACCGCGACGTCACCGTGGCCCTCGGCGTGTCCGGAGGGGCGGCCTTCAGTGGCGGCGCGGCGATCGCGCTGTTCATCTGGGTGTACCTGCAAAACGCCACGAGCTGGCACACCGCTCTGTGGATCGCCGGGGCGATGGAGCTGGCCATCGCCGCCATCACCGCCGTGTGGTTCGACATGCCCGCCGGCGCCTCGCGCCTCAGCGGGGTGAGCTTCGAATGGACCGGGTTGGTGACCGCCCTGCGCAGCCGGGATCTGTGGATCTACGGCGTCGCCCTGCTCGGCGGCTATGGCGCGTACTTCACCGTCTCCCAGCTGTTCACCACCTACGCCGTGGCCACGCGTGGCTTCCCGGTGCACGAGGCGAGCCTGCTGGCGGCGGTCATCACGCTCGCGGGTATCCCGGGCGCGATCCTCGGCGGGTTGGTGGCCGACCGGGTCACCAACCTCAAGCTGATCGTCAGCGGGTCGATGATCGCCGCGGCGATCCTGCTGGCGCTCATCCCGCACGTCGGCAAGGACGCGCTGTGGTTCGTCGGCTTCGGCACCGGGTTCTTCGTGATCTTCGGCTTCGCGTCGTTCACCTCGGTGCCCGAGCGGGTGGTCGGGATCCCCCATGAGCACAGCGGCACGGCGGTCGGCCTGATGCTGACCATCGCCGCGGTCGGCGGGTACTTCATCCCGCGGATCTTCGGTCACGTCGTACCGGCCCACGGCTACACCTACGGCTGGACGCTGCTGGCCATCATCAGCGCCGTCTTCGCCCTGGCCGGGCTGTTCGCCCACAACGCCAAGCGCACCACCGCCACCGAGATCCTCGGCAGCTCGGCGCTCAGCCCCGCCCCGAGCGACCTCGCCGCCACCCCCGCCACGAGCCCCGGCGTCCCCGCGGCTCACTAGTCATCCCCCGCAACGAAAGAGGTCATCGGATGCCCGATATCCCCTACGTACAAGGCCTGTTCCCCCTGTCTGAGCGCTGCCACGTGTGGTTGGAACCCGACGGTGGATGGGGCTTCTCCAACTCAGGACTGATCGTCGGAAAGGGTGAGTCCCTGCTCATCGACACCCTGTTCGACCCGCCGATGACCGAGAACATGGTCGCCCACATGGGCGACCTCACCACCGACGCGCCGATCACCACCCTGTTCAACACCCACAGCGACGGCGATCACTGGTTCGGTAACCAGATCGTCGCCCACACCGACATCATCGCCACCGCGACCTCGGCGGCGGAGATGCAGAGCAAGGGTCCGGCGTCGATCGAGGTGATGCGCCAGCTCCCGGGGGAGACCGGCGACTTCGCCCGCGAGGCGTTCGGTCCCTTCGCCTGGGACAACGTGACACCGACCTACCCGACGACGACCTTCGAACGCGAGCTGAGCCTCGACGTCGGCGGGGTCGAGGTCCAGCTGCTCAACCTCGGTCCCGCCCACACGGGGGGGGACGCCATCGCCTGGGTGCCCAGCGCCAAGACGCTGTTCACCGGGGACCTGCTGTTCAACGGCGGCACCCCGATCGTGTGGGCCGGCCCGGTCGAGGGGTGGGTCCGCGCCTGCAACGTCATGGAGGAGCTCGGGGCCGAGATCGTCGTGCCCGGCCACGGTGGCGTCACCGACGTCAGCACCATCCGGCTCATCCGCGACTACCTCGAGTTCATCATCGCCCAGTCGAAGGAGATGTTCGCCGCCGGGGTGCCCGCGGCCGAGGCGGCACGGCGGATCCCGCTGGGGCGCTTCGCCGAGCTCGACGCCGGCGAGCGGATCGTGCAGAACGTGCTGTGCGTCTACTACGAGCTCGATCCCAGCATGGAGCGCAAGGACATCAAGGGCATCTATGACCAGATGGCCGACATGCACTTCCACGGACATGGCCATGACCACGCCCACGCGGCGTCGGCCAGCGAGTAAGGAGAGATCATGAGACTGGTGACCTTCGAGGTCGCAACCCCCCTGGGCCATGTGCGCCGGACGGGTGCCTTGAGCGGTGAGCGGGTGGTCGATCTGTCCGCCGCCCGCGCGGATCAGCTGCGGCGCGCCGGGCGTGCCTCCGCCGTCCGGGTGGCGAGCGCCGAGGTGCCGAGTGACATGCTCGCGCTGCTGGAGTTCGGCGAGCCGGCGCTGGAGGCCGCGCGTGAGGCGCTCGCCCACGCCGAGGCCCACGGCGACGATGAGGCGCCGGTGGCGATCAGCCACGCCCTCGATGACGTATGGCTGCTCGCACCGATCCCCCGGCCGCCCAGCCTCCGCGACTTCATGGTCGCGGAGGAGCACGTGCGCCGGTCATTCAAGAACGACCCGCCGGCGGAGTGGTGGAACATCCCCGTCTACTACAAGGGCAACTGCGAGGAGATCTACGGTCCCGAGGACACGATCCCCTGGCCCGCCTACACCGAGAAGCTCGACTACGAGCTGGAGATGTGCGCGGTGATCGGCCGGTCCGGTCGCAACGTCACGGCCGACCATGCCGATGACCTGATCGTCGGCTACACGATCTACAACGACTGGTCCGCCCGGGACATCCAGATGCGCGAGATGAGCGTCGGGATCGGTCCCGGTTACGGCAAGGACTTCGGCAGCTCGCTCGGGCCGGCCATCGTCACCAAGGACGAGTTTGACGCCGACGCCCAGCTGACCGCGCGCATCGACGGCGAGGTGTGGTCCCAGGGCACCCTGGGCACGATGCACTTCTCCTTCCAGGAGATCATCGAATGGGTCTCCCAGGATCAGACCCTCCGCCCCGGGGATCTGCTCGGCAGCGGCACCGTCGGCGGCGGCTGTGGCCTCGAGCTCGACCGCTGGATCAACGAGGGCTCGGTCGTCGAGCTCGAAGCCGAGGGGATCGGCGTGCTGCGCAACTACGTCTCCGCCCGCGGTGCCGGGCCGACCCGCGCCACCGAGCGGCGCCCGGGGGCCCAGCCGGTGGGTGCCGCCTGAGATGGCGCTCAGCATCGCCAGCTCGCGGACGCTCACCGACGTTCTGGCCGCCGGCGTGGCGGCGGCCCCCGAGCGCGAGCTGCTGGTGTTCGAGGACGGCTCCGGGGCGGTCAGCTCCTGGAGCTGGGCCGAGGTTGATCTCCGCGCGCGGGAGCTGGCCGGCCGGCTCCGCGCGCAGGGGGTCGGCCACGGGGATCGGATCCACCTCCACCTCGCCAACCGGCCTGAGTTCCTCTTCACGTGGTTCGCGGCGGCCTACCTCGGCGCGGTGATCGTCCCCACCAACGTGGCGGCCAGCGCGCACGAGCTCGCCTACATCCTCGAGCACGCCGACGCGCGCGTGTCGCTGACCGATGCGGTCGGCGTCGCGGTGGTGAACGACGCCCGGGAGCTCAGCCGCGTCGCGGGAGTGCTGTTGGATTGCGATCAGGGCGACCTGTGGGGTCGCCCCGAACAGGCGCTGGACCCTGAGGAGGCCGCCGCGGCGCCCGGGGACCCACTGGCGATCATGTACACCTCCGGCACCACGGCTCAGCCCAAGGGCGTGCTCATCACCCACGCCGCCTACGTCTACTCCGGTGAGGTGGTCGCCGCGGCGATGCGCCTGGCGCCGGAGGATCGCTTCCTCGTCGTGCTGCCGCTGTTCCACGCCAACGCCCAGAACTACTCGACGATGGGGACGCTGGTGGGCGGCGGGACGCTCCTGCTGATGTCGCGATTCTCGGCCAGCCGGATCCTCGCCCAGGCGGTCCGCCACCGGGCGAGCGTGGCGAGCCTGTTCGCGGCGCCGATGCGGATGCTGCTCGCCCAGACCCCGACGCCGGACTGGCGCGCGCACCGTCTGCGCACGGTGCTGTTCGCCCAGAACCTCACGCGGTCAGAGTTCGCCCGCTGGGACGCGCTGATCGGCGCGCCCCTGCAGCAGCTCTACGGCATGACCGAGACGGTCGGGCCGCCGACCATGAACCCGTTGGTCGGCGAGCGTCACGCCGACTCGATCGGGCGTCCCACGCTCGGCTACACCTGCCGCGTGGTGGACGCCGACGGGGTGGACGTGGCGCCGGGGGAGCCGGGCGAGCTGCTCGTCGGTGGGGTGCCGGGCGTGTCGCTGATGGCCGGCTATCTGCACAACCCCGAGGCCACCGCGGCGGCGCTGGTCGACGGCTGGCTGCACACCGGTGATGTCGTGGTCGCCGACGCCGGCGGCTTCCTGCGCTTCGTCGACCGCCAGAAGGACATGATCAAGCGGGCGGGGGAGAACGTCGCCGCCAGCGAGGTCGAGGCCGTCCTGCTCGCGCATCCGGCGGTGCGCGACGCAGCCGTGCTCGGCGTACCGGACCCGATCCGCGACGAGCAGATCGTCGGCTTCGTCGTGCTCGCCGATCCAGCCGACGTCACGCCGGAGGAGCTGATCGCCTGGTGCGGCGAGCGCCTGGCCCGCTTCCGGGTGCCGAGTGCCGTCGAGCTGGTCGAGGCGCTGCCGCGTACCGCGGTGGGCAAGATCCAGAAGCATGTGCTGCGAACGGACTACCTCGGCCGCGTCTGAGCGCTACCGCGGACGACGGCACGCCGCCCAACTCCCGCGGCGCCTGGAGGCACATATCCGGGTTCGCTAGGCCGGGTGCCTCAGAGGAGGCACTCGTAGACGAAGTCGTCCTCCCACTGGCTTCCGAGGCGGAACCGCTTGGTGCCGACCTGGACGAACCCGTGCTTGATATAGAAGCGCTGAGCGCGCGCGTTCGCGTGGTGGGTCCCGAGCCAGAGGGCCGCCCAACCCATGGCTCGAACGGACGCGATGGCGTGCTCCATGAGGGCCCGGGCCACGCCCCCACCCTGGTGGGCCGCGTCGACGTAGATCTTGCTCAGCTCAGCCGTGGGAGCGGCACTGAGCTGGCGGGCGATGTCAGGGGCCGGCGGGTCGAAGCTGAGCATCGTGTAGCCGACCAGGTCGCCTCCGACTACCGCGATCGCGACCTGTCGCTGGGGATCGGCGATGTGGTCGGCGAAGCACTGTGGGCTCAGGTGCGTGGCGACGTGCTCGGAGATATCCGATTCCAATGCCCCCGCCGGACAGGCCAGGGGAAACGTCCGCGCGGCCAGGTCGGCGACGTCGCCGGCGTCGGACGGGCCGGCCAGGCGAACGTCGATGGACACCTGGCCCGCATCACCGTGATCGCTTGCAATGTGCCGTCCCAGTTCCATGTCGCGAGTTATACGCGGACCGGCACGGTCGGTGTTTTCTCGGCACCCTCCACAATGGACCCGCTGTCCTGAACCAGGAATCCCGTGAACGCCCCGAACCCGATTGACCCCGCCCACATCACCGCCGCCGACCTGGAGATCAGGACGCTCGGTGAGGCCACGCACCGTTCCCCGTTGCTCGGCGCCCAGCGCCGGCGTCCGAGCTCCCTGCACTGGGTCGACCGCGATGATCGCGTGCTCTTCGACGACGCCTTGACCATGGCGCTGGCGCGCAACGTGCCGATCAGCGAGCTCCCGGCCTTCGAGCCCGGCGGGCCCCGCAGCCACCTGTTCTTCGACCCCGCCGAGGTGAGCGTGGGGATCGTCAGCTGCGGGGGGCTCTGCCCCGGGGTCAATGACGTGATCCGCGGCCTGGTCCTCGAGCTGTCGGAGCAGTACGGCGTCTCGACGGTGCTGGGGTTCCGCAACGGCTATCGCGGTCTCGTGCGCCCTGACAGTGACGATCCCATCGTCCTCACCCCGGCCAGTGTCGACGGCATCGACCGCCAGGGCGGGTCGGTGCTCGGGACCTCACGAGGCGCCCAGGACCCCGAGGCGATGGTCGACACGCTCGTGCGCCACCGGCTCAACATCCTCTTCGTGATCGGGGGTGACGGCAGCCTGCGCGGGGCCGCGGCGATCGCCGCCGCCGCTCGGGCCCGTGACCTGACCATCTCGGTCGTGGGCATCCCCAAGACGATCGACAACGACATCCCCTTCATCGATCAGTCCTTCGGCTTCGCCACCGCCTTCGCGCGCGCGGCCGAGTCGATTCGGGCCGCCCACACCGAGGCGGCCTCGCACGCCAACGGCGTCGGCGTGGTGAAGTTGATGGGCCGTCACTCGGGCTTCATCGCCTGTTATGCCTCCCTCGCCTTCCACGACGTCGACGTCGTGCTCATTCCCGAGGTGCCCTTCGATCTGGAGGGACCCGGCGGGCTGCTCGAGTACATCCATCGCCGGGTCGACGCCCACGGCCACTGCGTCATCGTGCTGGCCGAGGGCTCCGGTCAGGAGCTCGTGCCCTCCAGCGGCACCGACGCATCGGGCAACGCCAAGCTGGCCGACATCGGCGGGCTGATCCGCGAGCGCATCATCGCCAGCTTCGCCAACTACCGGCGCGAGCTCAACCTGCGCTACGTCGATCCCGGCTACGCCATCCGCAGCGTGCCCGCCAACGGCTCCGACGGTGTCTACTGCACGCGGCTGGCCCACACCGCCGTGCACGCCGCGCTGTCGGGCCGCACCGAGATGATCGCCGGGCGCTGGCACGGGCGCTTCGTGCACCTGCCCATGGAATTGGTGACCGCCGGGCGCAACATCGTCGACCCCGACGGCGACCTGTGGCTGGCCGTGCTCGAGGCGACGGGTCAGCCGCCGGTGTTCCGCTCGGCGGTCAGCCTCAACTTCTGACGCGGGGTGCCTCAGCCAATCTGCCGGGCAAACAGCCAGCCCGCGGCGGCGATGCCGACCACTGCGACGATCGTGCGCAACGCGGTGGGGGAGATGCGTTGAACCCAGCGCGAGCCGAGCTGGCCGCCGGTGATCGTGCCCAGCGCGAGCGCCGCGGCCAGCGGCCAGCGCACCGGAGCGGCGAACACGAAGACGATCCCCGCGATCCCGTTGCTGATGAGCTGCAGGACCGTCTTGAGCGCGTTGAGGCGTGCCGGTGTCTCGTCGACGAAGATGCCCAGGGTGGCCATGAACACCAGTCCGATCCCGGTGCCGAAGTAGCCGCCGTAGACCGAGGTCAGCTCGATCGTCCGGTTGAGCACCCCGCGGCGGTGAGCACCCGTGCCGCCCCCGCGCCGGATGAGCAGCGGCTGGGTGAGGGTGAGCGCGCTGGCGATCAGCAGCAGGGGCGGCGCGACCCAGCTGAAGGCGCTGCTCGGGACGGCCAGCAGGAGTCCGGCGCCGACCAACGAGCCGGCCATCGCGCGCGGGACGAGCCGCCACAGGATGGCGCGCTGACCGCGCAGCTCCGCGCGCACCCCCAGGGTTCCCGACAGGTTCCCCGGCACCACGCCGATGTCGTTGGTGACGTTGGCGGCGAGGGGTCCCAGCCCGACGGCCACGAGGATCGGGTAGGTGAGCAGCGACCCCGCTCCGGCGATCACGTTCACCGCTCCGGCGACGATGCCGGCGGCAGCGATGACGACGATCTCCAGCGGTGACATGCCCAGATCATCCGATCTCGCCATCGATGCGTCCAATGCCGATTATCTCCTCGATCGATGCGCTGATCACATAGATTGCTTGGGTATGGACACCGACACGCTGCGCTGGCTCGTCGCGGTCGCCGACGGCGCCACGGTCGCCGAGGCGGCCGGACGCGGGCACACGACCCAGCCGGCGGTGACGCGCGGGCTCCAGCGGCTGGGCGCCGAGGTCGGCGTCGCGCTCACCGAGCGGGTCGGTCGCCGTCTGCAGTTGACCTTCGCCGGGGAGATCATCGCCGCTGCGGCGCGGCGGATGCTCGCCGAACTCGACGCCGGGATGCGGGCCGTCGCGGAGGCGAACGACCCGAGTGCCGGAACCGTGCGCCTCGGCTTTCTCAGCCCGCTCGGGGCCTGGCTGATCCCGGCGTTGTTATCCGAGTTCCGCGCCGCCCGGCCCGGGGTGACCTTCGAGCTGCGCTATGACGGGGTGGTGCGGACGCTGGCGGCGCTGCACGCGGGCAGCCTCGATCTGCTGATCACCACGCGCCCCGACGATCCCGGCCTCGTGTGGCGGAGCTTGTTCGGTGAGGAGCTCATGCTCGCGGTGCCCCAGGCCCATCACCTGGCCGAGCGTCGGCGGGTGCGGGTGGAGGAGCTGGCGCAGGAGCCCTGGGTGCTCCAGAGCGAGGACTACGGCCTGCGCCAGCGCGCCGAGCAGCTGTGCGCCGCCGCGGGCTTCGCCCCGCGCGTGGCGTTGGAGGGCCAGGACCTCACCACGCTGTTCGCCCTGATCGCCGCAGGCAGCGGGATCGGCCTGTTCGCCTCCCGGCCGCTGCCGCCGGCCGGGGTCCGCCAGCTGTCGCTGTCGCCCCGGGTGGAGCGCGAGGTCGGTCTCGTCACGCGCGCCGGCGCGGTGATCCCGGCCGCCGCGCAGGCCTTCGTCGAGCTGGCGGCGACGCGCATCCCGGAACTCGCGGCGAACAGCTCCGCCGCCGGGGACGGCCGGAAACGATGAAGAGGCCGGTGGACCCACAGTCCACCGGCCCCTTATCTGGCGTGTGCGCCAACGGCGCCGCCGAGGTCAGCTCAACGGATCGCTGAGGTTGTAGATGGTCTCCCCGCCGACCGTCTCGGAGTGGTAGTGGGCCTTGACCCAGGTGAGGATCGAGGCGTCACTGCTCGAGCGGCCGCCGAAACCCCCGCCGCCCGTACGGCTTAAGCCGCCGGTCCGCGCCGAACCCGAGGTCCCGCCCGGGGTGCCCGCACCGGAGTCCCCGAACAGCGAGGCCAGTCCGGACCCGGATGCGCCCGAGCCGGTCGTGCCGCTGCCGGACGTCGGGGCGCTGCCGGACGTCGGGGCCGTGGGTGACGTCGTACCGGCCCCGCCACCGAAGCCGCCGAAGCCGCCGCCCCCGCCGCTGCCGGCGATGTAGTAGTGGATGTCACCCGCCTTGACGTACGTCTCGAACGTGCTCAGGCTGATGTTTCCGCCCAGGCCGCTGAAGCCGCCGATGGCCATCACCGGTGATCCGTTGGAGGCCAGCTCGAGCGACGCCGCGCTCTGGGAGCCGTCGGTGGCTGCCGCCCAGCGGTAGCTCGTGCTCGCCTCCAGCAGCTTGGCCAGGGCGCTGCTCGTGGTCGAGGTGGCGCCGAAGCCGCCAGCGCCGGAGCGCGTGGGGGCCCTGCCCGCTGCGGTCCCGGCGCCCGTCCGAGCACCGAACGCCCGAGCGCCGAAGCCGCCCGCGCCGCCGCTCCGGCCGCCGAAGCCGCCCGCGCCGCCGAAGCCACCCCCGCCGAACCCGCCGGCGCTCGCCGGACCCGCCGTCGGCGTCGATCCGGTGTGGGCGGTGGTGATGGTGTCGGCGGTGTAGGCGACCGGCGCAGCCAGACAGGCCACCGCCGCGATCACCGCGACGGCGATCGCCGTGCGTGACCAGAACCGGACCGGCGCCAGCAGGGCGGCGATGGCCACGACCCCGGTGACGATCACCAGCGGGGTGAGCCAGGACTCCCAGCTCGAGTCACGGCTGAGCAGCACCACCGACCAGCCCGCCGTCAAGGCGACGATGAGCGCGAGCAGACCGCGGGCGAGGAGTGCCTCGCGCCGGCGCCACAGCTCGACGGCACCGATCGCGGCCAGGGCGGCGATCGGCGGCGCGAGCGCGACCGTGTAGTAGGTGTGGATGGTGCCGGCGCTGAAGGAGAACACGATGCCCGTCACCACCAGCCAGCTGCCGAACAGCAGCAGCCCGGCCCGGAAGCGATCGGTCCGCGGCCGGCGCCCGCACCAGATCAGTCCGGCCACGAGGACGACCAGGGCAGCCGGGATCATCCAGGAGGCCTGGGCGCCCATCGAGTCGTTGAACAGGCGGCTCAAGCCGGTGCCGCCGCTGAAGTTGGCTCCGCCACCTCTGCCGCCGCCACCGCCGCTCTCGTTGCCCGTCAGGCGTCCGAAGCCGTTGTAGTCGAAGATCAGGTTGAGGATGCTGTTGGACGGAGACCCGTCGATCATCGGCCGTGAGGCGGCCGGCCACAGCTCGACGATGGCCACCCACCAGCCGGCGCAGACGAGCATCGCCACACCGGCGCCGACGAGCTGGGTCGCCCGGCGCCGCACGCTGGTCGGCGCCGCGATCATGTACACGACGGCGAAGCCGGGCACCACCAGGAACGCCTCCATCATCTTGGCCAGGAAGGCGAAACCGAGGCAGGCTCCGACACCGAGCAGCCACTTGGTCGAGGCCCCTTCGAGCGAGCGCACGAGGCAGTAGGCGGAGGCCACCACCAGGCAGACCATCAGCGCGTCCGGGTTGTTGTAGCGGAACATCAGCGCCGCCACCGGCGTCAGCGCCAACAGCGCGCCGGCGAGCAGTCCCGCTCCGGCGCCGTACCAGCGCTTGACCGCGCCGGCCAGCAACCCGACCGAGATCACGCCCTCTAGGACCTCGGGGACGAGCATGCTGGCACTCGAGAAACCGAAGATCCGACCCGACAGGTCCATCATCCACAGGAAGGCCGGGGGCTTGTCGACGGTGATGAAGTTCGACGCGTCGATCGAGCCGAAGAAGAACGCCTTCCAGCTCTTGGTGCCGGCCTGGACCGCCGCGGCGTAGAAGCTGTTGGCGTCGTCCGAGACGGTCAGGTCGATGAGGTAGGCACCGGCCGTGGCCGCGAGCAGGAGGATGAGCAGCGGCCGGAACCAGGCGGGATCCTGGGGTCGACCGCGCCAGAGCGAGCGCAGGCGGCCGTGACCGCCATCGGTCGGGCTACCCGCATGGGGTCGTTCGAGGGTGGTGGCAGACATTCAGCTTCCTTGGTTGGGCAGCACGTGGACGGGGTTGGTGAGCCGCGGGGAGCGGTCCGGCTTGAACAGCCAGAGGGTCATCCCGGCATAGCGGGTGGCCGTGGCACAGAAACTGGCGACCAGCAGGCAGCTGAGTTCCAGGAGGCGGGCGGGGTGAGCGTCGAACGTGTGCACCAGGGCAAGCGCGCCGTCGGTCATGCCCAGTGAGATGGCGAACATGAGCAACCCGCCGAGGTGGTGGCGGATCAGCTCCTCACGCCCCCGGACGCCGAAGGTCAGGCGTCGATTCGCCGCGGTGTTGGCCACCGCGGTGATGACCAGGGCGACCAGGTTGGCGCTCACCGAGCCGAGCGGACCGGCGAAGATCAGGAAGAGGAGCGCATAGGCGAGCGTCGAGAGCACGCCGATGGCCATGAAACGGGCGATCGGCAACGTGCTGGCTCGGCGCAGCGCTGAGCGCGGGTCACCTGTGGGGTTGGGCATGATCTGGCGGACTCCGGGGGTATGTGGCCGACGACGCGGTCGTCGCGTCCGGAGTAGCTTGGGCGGCGCTCGCGCGAACGCCGTGTGATCAATGCAAGGATTTCGGAAGAGTGCCCGGGCGTCGGTTCGGAGCTGGACCCGGACTCGGGTGGCTCAGCCGGTGAGGTGGCGGCGGTTCGGCCCGCCGCGGGACGCCTTGGTGACGTACATGCGCATATCGGCGCGACGCAGCAGGGAGGAGACGTCGTCGTCATCGTCGGCGAAGGTGGACCCGACGCTGAGGCGGAAACCGGGCTCGAAGCCGTCGCTGGCGTGCCGGATCGCGGTCAGCAGCGCCTCGGCGTCGGCTTCGGAGACGCGCGCCAGCACGGCGAACTCGTCGCCGCCCAGACGCCCGACCGTGCCCCGCAGCTCGACCACCTCATTCAGGCGCCGCCCGATCCAGCGCAGCGCCGCATCACCGACGCCGTGGCCGTGGGTGTCGTTGATGCTCTTGAAGTCGTCGACATCGATCAGGGCGACCAGCACATCACCCTGATCGCGGCGGCGGTCCGCCAGGGCCCGGCCGACATGTCCGTCGAAGATCACCCGCGTCCGCACGCCGGTGAGACCGTCCTCGGTCGCCTCGCGGCTGAGCTCGTTGGCGATCTGCATCAGCTCCAGATGGGAGCGGACGAGCACCGCGATGTCCTCGAGGTCGGCGATCTGGCCCGGCGTCATCTCCAGCGCCTCGGTGTCGAAGGCGCACAGGGTGCCGACCGTCGTATCACCGGCGACTGACAGCGGGAGACCGGCATAGAAGCGGACCGGCTCGGCGACCCGCGTGTGCGGTGAGTAGGCGAACAGCGGCTCGGCCGCCGCATTGCTGGTGATGAAGCGGGTGCCGGATTCCACGACGAGGCGGCAGAAGGTCTCCTCCGCCGGATAGTCGGTCATCGGGGCGCCGACGGACGCGATGCGGCGCTGGTACTTCTCGTCGAAGATGTGCACGGCGGCGACGGACGCCCCGGTGATCGACTGGGCGAGGCGGGCCAGGCTGGTCAGTGCCGGATCCCCGATCCGGTCCAGCGCTCCCAGCTTGGTGACGGCGAGTAGGCGGCGCCTCCGGGCGAAGTCCCGCAGATCCATCCAATCGTCGGGATCGCGCCCGAGTGTCTGCATATTCATGTCCGTGTTCCCGATCCGTGGAGAGTGATCCGGCGCCGCTTCAGCCTGTGAGGTTGCGGCGGTTGGGCACTCCGCGGGACGCCTTGGAGACGTACATGCGCTTGTCCGCGCGGCGCAGCAGGGAGGAGACATCGTCGTCATCGTCGGCGAAGGTGGATCCGACGCTGATGCGGAAGCCAGGGTCAAAGCCATCGGTCGACCGGCGGATCCGGTCGAGCAGCTGGTCCGCGTCGGCCTCGGAGACGCGAGCGACCACGGCGAACTCATCGCCGCCGAGACGCCCGACCGAGCCGCCGGCGCCGACGATCTCGATCAGGCGCGAACCGATCCAGCGCAGGGCCTCGTCGCCGACCCCGTGTCCATGGGTGTCGTTGATGCTCTTGAAGTCGTCGACGTCGATGACGGCCACCATCACGTCGCCGTTATCGCGACGGCGGTCCGCCAGGGCTCGCCCGACCATCCCGTCGAAGATGACCCGCGTGCGCACGCCGGTCAGACCATCCTGGGTGGCCTCGCGGCTGAGATCATCGGCGATCTGCATGAGCTCGAGGTGGGCGCGGACGAGCACGGCGATGTCCTCGAGGTTGGCGACCTGTTCCTCATTCAGCACCAGCACCTCGGTGTCGAAGGCGCACAACGTGCCCACCGTGGTGTCGCCGGCCACCTTCAGCGGCAGGCTGGCGTAGAAGCGCACCGGCTTGGGGCCGTGGACGAAGGAGGAGAAGTCGAACTCCGGCTCCTGTGTGGCGTCCTGGGTGATCCGGCGCGTGCCGCTCTCTATGACCACGCGGCACATGGCGTCCTCGGCCGGATGGTCCCCCATCGGGGCGCCGATGGAGGCGATCCGGCGCTGGTACTTCTCGTCGAAGATATGCACCGCGGCCGATGACGCTCCCGTCACCGATTGGGCCAGTCGGGCCAGGCTGGTCAGCGCCGGATCTCCGATCCGGTCCAGCGCGCCGAGTTTGGTGACGGCGAACAGACGGCGCCGGCGGGCGAAGTCACGGAGATCGTTCCACTCGTCGGACTCGCGTTCGATGGTTGGCATATCAGTTGTCCCTCGATCCATTGGAGGTGTATCGGCCGCGATACGACAATTCTCAAGTGGCCCAGCGCTCCGGTTTCCAGAATGGTACGCGGCGTTTGCCTCGGCAGATCACCGGGCATGGCAGGGCTGAGTTTGAGCCCGCAACGACCTGAAAGGCGATGCCCATGCGCGCAGTTCGATTTGATCACTACGGGGACCGCGACGTCCTCTACATCGCCGACGTCGACACCCCCGAGGCCACGGCCAACCGGGTGCGGGTCAAGGTCGTCGCCGTGGGAATCAACCCGGGCGAGGCCGCCATCCGCACGGGAGCGCTGGAGCAGATGTACCCCTCGACCTTCCCCTCGGGTGAGGGCAGCGACTTCGCCGGCGTCGTCGATGCGGTGGGGTCAGAGGTCAGCGGTTTCAGCGTCGGCGACGCGGTGATCGGCTGGTCCGAGGAGCGCTCCAGCCAGGCTGAATACGTGGCGGTCCCCGCCGGGCAGCTGGTGGCCAAGCCGGCCGGTCTGGACTGGCTGGCCGCCGGGTCGCTGTACATGCCGGCGGCGACGGGCACACCCGCGGTCGAGGCGGTGAACCCCCAGGCCGGCGAGACGGTCGCCGTGTCGGGCGCCGCCGGCGGCGTCGGCAGCACCGTCGTGCAGCTGCTCGCGGTCAAAGGCGTCAAGGTGCTGGGCATCGCCTCGCAGTCCAACCACGACTGGCTCGCCTCGGTCGGCGTCACGCCGGTCGCCTACGGCGCGAACCTCAAGGCCGACCTGGAGGCTGCGGCACCCGACGGCATCGACGCCTTCATCGATCTCTACGGCCCCGAGTACATCGATCTCGCGCTCGAGCTCGGCATCGCGCCGGAGCGGATCGAGACGATCATCTCCTTCCAGCGGGCCGGTGAGGTCGGCGCTCAGACCGACGGCAGCGCGCTGGGCTCCAAGCCGGAGGTGCTGGCTCACGTGGCCGAGCTGATCGTGGCGGGCAAGCTCGACTTCCCCATCGCGGCGACCTTCGGTCTCGAGCAGGTCAAGGACGCCTATGCGCTGCTGGAGCAGCGCCACAGCCATGGTCGCGTCGTGCTGGTGATCGATCCGGCGACGGCCGGCGTCTGAGGCTGGCCGGGTTCAGCGAGCGCGGCGGACCGCGTCGACGAGCAGATCGAGCATGCGCTCGAGCTGCTCGTGCCCGCCGGCCAGCGAGGTAGCGGTGAACATGCCGACGACCGCGGCGACGATGTCCTCGGCCCGGACGTCGGCCCGCAGGCTCGCGTCGGCTACACCGGCGTCGAGGATGAGCCCGACGGCAGCTGAGAGTTCCTCGCGGATGCCGGGCACCGTGAAGGTCCCGGAGGCGAAGACGGCGCGCAGCGTCTCGGCCATCTCGCGTTTGGCGATCACGTAGTCACGGAAGCGATCCATCCACGCCCGCAGGGCCGGCTCGGGGGCCAGGGTGTCCAACAGCTCCGCGGCGCTGGCGCACAGCTCGTCGAGCTCCCGGCGGTACAACGCCGCGACCAGCGCCTCGCGGGTGGGGAAGTGGCGGTACAAGGTGCCGATGCCGACCTGGGCCTCGCGGGCGATCTGCTCGAGCGCGACGGTGGTCTCCCCGGAGGCGAAGGCGGTGCGGGCGACCTCGAGCAGCCGGGCGCGGTTGCGCTCGGCGTCGGCGCGTCGCGGCTTGGGCGGTGGGAAGGCAGGTGAGGTCAAGAACAGGAGGCTCCTCCGTTTCATGATAGGCTCAACTCATATCGGAGGCTCCTCCGTTTGTCTGACACGCCGCGCGACCGAAAGAGATGAGACATGCCCGCACGTGCAACCCACACTCCGATGCCGGGTGGCCCAGCGACGCTCGGTGGCCGCACCGTCGCGCGGATCGGCTTCGGCGTCATGCAGCTCGAGTGCCGTGCCCCCAGCCGTGGCGCGGCACTGGCCATCCTCGCCGCGGCCGCCGACGCCGGGGTCGACCATTTCGACACCGCCGACTTCTACGGACACTGCAACGCCCTGATCCGCGAGGCCCTGGGGGCGCGGCGCGGGGATCTCACGCTCGCCACCAAGGTCGGTGCCGCACGCAACGCCGCGGGGGAGCTGGTGGCGGCCCAACGGCCGGCTGAGCTGCGCCAGCAGGTGGAGGCGAACCTCGCCTCACTCGGAACCGATCACCTCGACGTGGTCAACCTGCGCCGCCTGGACGCACCGCCCGGAATCACCGCCCAGGGCGACCAGGTGGTCGACCTGGATCTTCAACTGGCTGAGCTCATCACCCTGCGCGACGCGGGCACGATCGGGGCGATCGGCCTGTCCAACGTGTCAGTCGAGCAGCTGACCCAGGCGCTGCCGGCCGGCATCGCCTGCGTGCAGAACGCCTACAGCCTGGTGGATCGCGACACGGCACCCGTGCTCGGACTGTGTCGTGAGCAGGCGATCGCGTGGGTGCCCTACTTCCCGCTGGGCAGCGCCTTCCCCGGTCGCGCCAAGGTCATCGATGACCCGACCGTGCAGGCGGTGGCCTCCGAGCTGGGAATCACCCCGGCTCAGGTCGGCCTCGCCTGGCTGCTGGCCGAATACGCGAACACGCTGCTGATCACCGGGACCGCGGACCCGCATCATCTCGTCGAGAACCTCGCCGCCGGCGAGGTCGCACTGTCTCCGACCGCCGTCGCCGCGCTCAACCGCGTGGCTGATCCGGCGTGAGGGTGCGGCGTCGCGGTCACGCCGACGATCTCAACCACCGCGCGGCGGCAGTCACGGCGCAGCTTGCGGCGGTGGCGCAGGAAGCGCTCGTCGGCGACCATGGCGTCGTAGGCGCCGCTGCCGATGAGCCGGCGCAGGTCCCGCTCGGTGTCGAGGCCGAGCACCTGCGTGGTCACCGGGATCTCCATGGGCACGAACTCGGCGGCGCGGGCCAGCAGCCGTCCGGCCTGCACCCCCGGATCCTCCTCGGGCGGGATGTAGACGCCGCCGGCGGCGAAGGGGACACACCAGACGTAGACCTTGCCGGTCTCCAGGGTCTTGACCAGGGTCAAGCGGGCGCGTTCACGCTCGGCCAACGCCACGGCGGACGCGAAGGTGCTCCACAGGCGGTCGGGGTCGTCCTCCAGGACACCCACGACGTTGCGCATGCTCATGCTGTCTCACTCTCCTCCTGAGAGGTGCGCGACGAGCTTGTCGAGCACCTCGATCGCGTCTGTGAGGGTCTGGATCTCGTCGTTGTCGAGCGAGGCCATCTCCTCGTGGAAGAACGCGCGGTATTCGGCACGGACGTGATTGAACGCGTCCCGGCCGGATTCGGTCGCAGTCACCCGAACGGCGCGCCGGTCGTCGGGGTCGGGCTCCCGGGTCAGCCAGCCGCGCTGCTGGAGGCGGTTGACCAGCAGCGTGATGGCCGGCTGGGTCACGCCCTCGGCGGCGGCCAGGTCGGTGATGCGCTGGGGCTGCTCCGAGGTGGCCCGGAGCACGCCGATCTCGGTCCGGCTGAGGTTCAGGGAACTGCGCTGGAGGAAGAGGCGGGCGAGCTGGGAGGCCCGGATGGGGAGGGCCTCGGCGATGTCGTCGAGCTGGCGCCCGCGGACTGGGGTTTCCGCCGCTTCCATGAGCAACTTATATTAGTGTCTCAGCTAGTCTTGTGCCAGCTCGGAGCGACTGTCAGGATGCGGCGGCAGTTGTGGCCGACGATCTGATCACCGTCCGGGATCTCTGCGTCTCCTACGGCGAGAAGGTCGCCGTCAACGGGGTCTCCTTCTCCGTCCATGAGGGTGAGATCTTCGGCATCCTTGGACCCAACGGCGCCGGTAAGACGACGACGGTGGAGTGCATCGGCGCCCTGCGACGGCCCGATTCGGGACAGATCATCGTCGACGGTCTGGACCCGCTGACCGACCACGATCAGCTCCGCGAGATCGTCGGCATTCAGCTCCAGCACGCCGAGCTGCCGGACAAGCTCCAGGTCAGCGAGGCCCTGGAGCTGTTCGCCTCCTTCTACGCCGATCCGGCCGACCCCGCGTCGCTGCTCGGGCTGCTGGGTCTCGAGGATCGCGCCCACACCGCGTTCGCCAAGCTGTCGGGGGGCCAGAAGCAGCGCCTGTCGATCGCCCTGGCGCTGATCGGCAACCCGCGCATCGCCATCCTCGATGAGCTGACCACGGGTCTGGATCCCCAGGCCCGGCGGGACACCTGGCGGCTGATCGAGAACGTCCGCGACCGCGGGGTGACGGTGATCCTGGTGACGCACTTCATGGAGGAGGCCGAGCGTCTCTGTGACCGGGTGGCGTTGATCAACGACGGCGCTGTGGTGGCGATCGACAGTCCCGCCGGCATGGCCGGCCGTGTGCACGGCGAGATGCACTTCCGCTTCACGCCCTCGCGCGGTCTCGATCCGCGCGCGCTCGAGCGCTTCGCCGAGGTCTCGGAGGTACGAAGCCACGGCGAGGAGCTCGAGGTCATCGGCCACGGCAACCTGCTGGGCGTGGTGATCGGCGAGCTCAACGCCCGGGATATCGTGGCCGAACACCCCCGGATCGACCAGGCCAGTCTCGAGGACGCCTTCGTCGAGCTGACCCGCGCACCCGAGAGCCGGGCGCTGTAATGAGCGCGCTCAGCCCGGCGAAGGCGCTGGCGCGCCTGCGCGGCCGTCCGGGCTTCGCGACGCTGGCGCGAACCGAGCTGGCGATGTTCATCCGCGAGCCGCTGGCGATGATCTGGGGCGTGGCGTTCCCGATCGTCCTGCTCGTGGTGATCGGCTCATTGACCGGCGAGCAGCACAAGGCCGAATACGGAGGCCTGCGCTTCATCGATGTCTATACACCCGTGCTGTTCGTGCTCGTGTTTGGGCTGGTCGGGACCCAGGTGATGCCCGCCACGCTGGTCTCCTACCGCCAGAAGGGCTACCTGCGACGTTTGTCCACCACTCCGGTCGGTGCGGCCCGGGTGATCGAGGCCCAGTGGATGATCTACACGGGCATGTGCGTCGGGGTCTCGCTCGTTCTCGCCGCGGTGGCCGGGCTCGCCTTCAGCGTCCACTTTCCCACCCAGTTCCTCGCGTTCATCATCATCCTGCTGCTCACCGCCGCGGCGATGCTGGCCCTCGGCACCCTGGTCGCCTCGGTCGCGCGCACGCCCCGGGCCAGTCAGCTCCTCGGTCTGGCCATCTTCTATCCGATGGAGTTCTTCGCCGGCCTGTTCGGGACCCCGATCCAGACGATGGGCCACACCCTCGCCACGATTGGCCACTGCACCCCGTTGGGCGCCTCGGTCACCGCGATCGGGCAGACCATGGCGGGCCGCTGGCCGCCCGGCTGGTGCTTTCTCTGCCTGATCGCCTGGGCGGTGCTGGCCGGCCGCCTGTCGATCCGCCTCTTCCGCTGGGAGTAGGCGGAGACCTGCGCTGGTCGGAGGCGCAGACCGGCTGATTATTCGCCTGCTCGCTCGGATAGCGTCAGGGGCATGACTTACTCAATCGTCGCCCGCGACCCGCGCACCGGTGAATTCGGGGTCGCCGTCCAGTCCCACTACTTCAGCGTCGGACCGGTGGTGCCGTGGGCCCGGCCGGGCGTGGGGGCGGTGGCCACCCAGGCGATGGTGAACATCACCTACGGTCCGCGCGGCCTCGATCTGATGGCCCAGGGCAAGAGCGCCCAGGCGGCGCTGGATCAGCTGCTGGCCGAGGACGAGGGACGTGAGTCCCGCCAGGTGGCGATGGTCGACGCCCACGGCAACGTGGCGGCCCACACCGGTGCCAACTGCATCGTCCACGCCGGTCATGTGACCGGCGGGGAGGTCTCCTGTCAGGCCAACATCATGGTCAGCGAGGAGATCTGGTCAGCGATGCTCGGCGCCTATGAGAGCGCCTTCGCCGACGGTCGCACCATGGCCCGCCGGCTGCTGGCGGCGATGGCGGCGGCCCAGGAGCTCGGCGGTGATGCGCGCGGGCGCCAGTCCGCAGCGCTGCTCGTCGTCCCCGCCACCGGGGAGCCCTGGCAGAAGACGGTCGAGCTGCGGGTCGAGGACCACCCCGACCCGATCATCGAGATGGGCCGCCTGCTCGGCATCCAGGAGGCCTACGCGCTGGCCTCCGACGCCGACGACAAGCTCGTGGCCGGCGACGACGCCGGCGCCGGCGTGATGTTCCAGGAGGCCCTCGCCCTGCTGCCCGGAAGTCACGAGCTGAAGTTCTGGGCGGGGGCCAGCATCGCGCACGCCGGCGATCTCGACCGCGGTGCCGCACTGGTCCAGGAGGCGATCGACGCCCAGCCCGGCTGGGCCTGGCTGCTGCCCCAGCTCAGCGACGAGCAGGTCCCCGGGGCGACGGCGCTGGCTGCCAAGCTGGGACTGGCGAGCTGACTCAGGCGGACGGCGGCGCGACGATCGGCGAGTAGACCGAGGCGTCTCCGGTGAGGACCACGCTGGTGTCACCGCCGGGCCCCGACCGGGATGTCGCCGGCGCGGCGCGTCGTCGTAGTCGTTGACGGCATAGTGCTGGGTGGCGCGGTTGTCCCAGATCGCGATGTCGCCCGGGCGCCAGTTCCGGCGCACCGTGTTCTCCAGTGCCGTTGGACCGCCCGCAGGTGGCGGCGAGGCCCGCGGCGAGCAGGCTCACCGCGGGGGCCACGAGGGGACGCCGTCGCATCACCGCGCTACAGCGAGCCGTTGAACGCGGTCGACACGTAGGGCCCGAAGCTGTAGGACTTCGGGATGAGGCCGGCTGAGTAGAAGGCGTTGACCAGGCCCTGCTCGGCCTTCACCGTGGTCGACCCGACGGCCACCGGCTTCTGGACGTCGTCGGCGGCCGCCTTGTCCATCACCGAGGCGGGCAGGCCGGTGGCCTTGGCCCAGATCGCGCCCCACTGGTCCGGGTGCGTGTTGGCCCACACGTGGGCCTGGTTGAGCAGCTTCAGGTAGATCTTGATCGCCGCCACCTCCTTGGGTTCGGCCAGCGCCGACTTGGAGGCGACCTCGTAGGAGTAGGGGCTGCCATATCCCTGGCCGTTGACGAGGATGCGGTCGCCCTTGGCCACGGCGTCCTCGATGAACGGCGACCACACGTCCCAGGCGTCGACCTGCCCGGCCTGCAGGGCGGCCAGTCCGTCGGCGGGCTGGAGGTAGTCGAGGGTCACGTCGCTCGGCTTGAGCCCGGCCTTCTCGAGCACCGTGAGCAGGTGGTAGTCGGCCGAGCTGCCCTGGGCGACGGCGATCTTCTTGCCCTTGAGCTGGCTGATCGACTTGATGGGCGAGTTGGCCGGCACCACCAGGGCGGCGGCGTTGCCGCCGTCGGCGAGCGCGCCGACGATGGCCAGGTTGGCGCCCCCGGCGGCGGAGAACACCGGCGGGGCGTCACCCACACCGCCGATATCGAGGTGACCGGCCGACAGAGCCTGGAGCATCGGCGGTCCGGAGGTGAAGTCGTCCCACTTCACCTTGAAGGGCAGCTGCTTGATCAGGCCCGAGGCCTGCAGCAGGGTCTCGGCACCGGTGCCGGCCTGGTCACCGACCTGGAGGGTGACCCCGGCGGTGCTCGAGGCCGGCTTGGCGGCGGTGGCCGTGGGCTGGCTTGAGCTCGCCGAGGCGCTGGTTGCGGCGGGGGTGGAGCTGCTCGAGCCACAGCCGGCCAGGGCGGTGCTGGCCAGGGCGGCAGTGGCCGCGGTGGCGGCGATGGACTTCCTCATGCGGTGATGGCTCCTCTTATGTCGACGCCCAGCTCGCGCAGGAGCGTCAGGCGTTGGTCAATCAGCGTCGGGTGTTCACGTTCGCGTGGCCGCTCGAGCTCGACGGGCTCGGAGTGGATGATCTGACCGTCGGCCAGCACCAGCACCCGGTCGGCCAGGGCGAGCGCCTCATCCACGTCGTGGGTGACGAGCAGTACCGCCGGGCGGTGGCGGCGCCACAGCTCGAGCACGAGCTGGTGCATGCTGATGCGGGTCAGGGCGTCGAGGGCGCCGAAGGGCTCGTCGAGCAACAGCAGCTTGGGGTTGCGGACCAGCGCCCGGGCCAGCGACACCCGCTGGGCCTCGCCGCCTGACAGGGTGAGCGGCCAGGCGTCGAGATGCTCGCCGAGTCCGACCTCGGCCAGCGCCTGGGCCGCGGTGACGCGGGCATCGGGGCTGTCGCGTAGCCCGAGGGCGACGTTGTCGCGGACCCGCCGCCAGTTGAGCAGGCGGGCGTCCTGGAAGGCCACGGCAACGTCCTCGGTCACCTCGAGCCGGCCGTCGTAGCCGCGATCGAGGCCGGCAAGGGCGCGCAGGATGGTCGACTTGCCCGAGCCCGAGCGGCCGATGAGCGCGACGATCTCGCCCTCGGCGATCTCCAGGTCGAGGCGGTCGAGCACGGCGCGCCCGCCGAAGCGGCGGCTCAGCTGGGTGAGCGTGGCGACGGCCATCAGCGCGCCAGCTCCGGCTGCCAGGCCAGAGCCCGACGCTCGAGGAGGCGGACGATCCAGTCGGTGAGCAGGCCGAGGATGGTGTAGACGAGCAGGTCGACGAAGATCACGTTGTTCTGGAGGAACTGCTGGCCCTGGTTGATCTGGAAGCCAAGCCCTGAGCTGGCGTTGATCTGCTCGGCCACCACCAGCGACAGCCAGGCCACACCGAGGCTCTGGCGCAGGCCGACCAGGATGTTCGGCAGCGCGCCGGGCAGTACGACGTGGCGCAGCAGCTCGCTCCGGCTCAGCCTGAGCGTGAAGGCGAGCTCGTGCAGGCGTCCGTCGACCGCGCGGATTCCCGCGTAGGCGTTGAGGTAGAGCGGTACCCCAGCGGCGAGCGCCACGAGGGTGACCTTGGGCAGCTCGCCGATGCCGAACCACACGATGAACACCGGGACCAGCCCGAATAGCGGCAGCGTGCGCAGCATCTGCACCAGCGGGTCGATCGCCGCGTCGCCGGTCCGGGTCAGGCCGGCCACGACGGCCAGGATCATCGCCACCGCGCCGCCGACGGCGAACCCGATGGCGAAGCGCCCGAGTGAGATGAGCATGGCGCCCTGGAGGGTTCCGTAGGCCGGGGAGTTCGTGGTGATCAGCGTCCAGGCCTCGGACACCACCTGGGTGGGCGGCGGCAGCTTGTTCGCCGCGATGAGGTTGAACACGTGGGTGAGCTGCCAGATGACCAGCACCACCACGGGGCTGATCAGGCGGGCCCAGCCGCGGCTGGAGCGCCGGCGACGGGTACGAGGATGCTGGCGTTGCGCGGTCTCCGTGGGGGCGTTGCCGACGCTGGTGACGGGTGCCACCGGGGCTTGGGGAAAGGTGCTCATGCGACCGCCAGGATGCATTGGGCGATCTTCTCGATGCAATTAGTGGTGTTTGGACTTACCCGTTTAGGGATGCACGGACATGACCCCGCCCCGGCTCTTCCAAGATGGAGGACATGGTGCGTCAGCTTCATCTCAACGCCTTCATCCACGACATCGGACATCACGAGGCGGCCTGGCGGCTGCCGGAGTCCGACCCATTCGCTACGACGGACATCGACTTCTACGTCGGCGTCACGCAGCTAGCCGAGTCGGCGAAGTTCGACTCGATCTTCTTCGCCGACTCGCCTGCATTGGCGGGGGACCCGCGGTTTCGTCCCGTCGGCGCGCTCGAGCCGACGACGCTGCTGGCAGCGCTGGCGGTGGCCACCGAGCGCATCGGACTGATCGCGACCTGCTCGACGACCTATAACGAGCCGTATGAGCTGGCCCGGCGCTTTGCCTCGCTCGACCACATCAGCGCCGGTCGGGTCGGCTGGAACATCGTCACCACCGCCAGCGCCGACGCAGCGCGCAACTTCGGTCTCGATGACCACGGTCTTCACCACGAGCGCTATCGGCGGGCCGAGGAGTTCCTCGACGTGGTCAAGGCCCTGTGGGACTCCTGGGAGGACGACGCGCGCCGCGGTGACAAGGCCAGCGGTGAGTTCGCCGACCCCGGGCGCATCCACGCGATCGATCATCGTGGCGACTTCTTCCGGGTGGCCGGGCCCCTGGACATCCCGCGCAGCCCCCAGGGCTGGCCCCTGCTCGTGCAGGCCGGCTCATCTGAGGATGGCCGAAGCTTCGCCGGCCGCCACGCCGAGGCGGTCTTCACCGTTCAGCGCAGCCTGGCGGAGGGCCAGGACTTCTACGCGGACGTCAAGCGCCGCGCGGCGGCGGCCGGCCGGCCGGAGGCCGAGGTCGTCATCCTGCCCGGGGTGGTGCCGTTCCTCGGTTCGACTGAGGCGGAAGCGCGGGAACGCGAGGCCCAGTTCGAGGAGCAGATCATCCCGGCCTACGGACTGCGTCAGCTGTCGCGCATCTTCGGCACCGACCTGAGTGGGGCGGACCTCGACGGACCGCTGCCCGAGGTTCCCCAGGAGACCGAGGTCGAGGGGTTCAAGAGCCGCTCGGCGGTTGTCGAGGCACTGGCTCGGTCCGAGCAGCTGACGGTGCGGCAGTTGCTCGGCCGCCTGGGCGGAGGGCGGGGACACCGCAGCTTCACCGGGACCCCCGAGCAGCTCGCCGCCGATATCGAGCTGTGGTTCACCACCGGCGCCGCCGACGGCTTCAACATCATGGCGCCGGCCATCCCTGGGGACCTCGAGCTGTTCATCGACGAGGTCCTGCCGATCCTGCGTCGCCGCGGGATCTTCCGCGAGGACTACAGCGCTGAGACGCTGCGCGGTCACTACGGCCTGCCTCGGCCTGTCGGTCAGCGGACCGCGGCGCTGGTGGGCGACTGATCGGTGCGGTTTCTCCACTACATCCCCAACACCGTCGAGTCCGGTCACCGCGGTGACGACACCGTCGAGGGATGGGGCACGCTGGAGTACTCGACCGAGCTCGCGCGGCTCGGTGAGCGCCACGGCTGGGAGGGGGCCCTGATCGGCACCGGTTGGGGGCGGCCCGAGACCTTCACGGTGGCGACCGCCCTGGCGGCCCGGACCACGAGCTTCAAGCCGCTCATCGCCGCGCGCCCCGGTTACTGGCAGCCGGCGCAGTTCGCCGCCGCTACGGCCACGCTCGATCAGCTCAGCCGGGGTCGGCTGCTCATCAACATCGTGTCCGGCGCCGATCGTGGAGCGGCGTACGGGGATGAAGTCATCGACTCCGCCGCGCGCTATGAACGGACGGCGGAGTTCATCTCGCTGGTTCGCCGGCTGTGGGCCGGCGAATCCGTCTCCTTCTCCGGGCGCCACTACGCGGTCCAGGACGCCACCCTCGCCCTGGCGCCCCGCACCGACCCGCATCCGACGCTGTACTTCGGCGGCGCCTCCGAGGCCGCCCAGCGGGTCGCCGCAACCCAGGCCGATGTGCAGCTCTTCTGGGGCGAGCCACTGGCCGGGGTGGCAGCGCGGATCGAGCACCTGGACGAGCTCAGCGACTCGCTGGGTCGCGAGCATCCACCGCTGGAATACGGGTTGCGCATCACCACCGTCGTACGCGACACCAGCGCCGAGGCCTGGGCCGCCGCGGAGGCCAAGATCGCTGACATGGCGGCCGACCGGCGCCGCGATGAGCGTCGGGAGAGCTTCGCCGTGGGCCAACAGCGACTCCTCGACCTTGCAGCTGACGGTGAGGTGCTCGACAGCTGCCTCTACACCGCGCCCGGACGCTTCGGCGGGGGCGGGGCGGCCACCACCTGGCTGGTGGGGTCTGTCGAGGAGGTCGCCGGCGCGCTGGCTGCGTACGCCGATCTCGGCATCACCCACTTCATCATCTCCGACACCCCCTACCGCAGCGAGATTCCGCGCTTGGGGGACCAGTTGTTGGGAGCCCTTCGAGTCAAGCTCGGCGCCGGGGCCGGGGGCGAGCGGTTCTAGCCTGGAGGGATGCCCGTCCCCAATCGTCCCCGACGCCCGCCTCGTGAGACAAGAGTGTCGGAGGTCTCGCAACTGACCCCGCACATGGTCCGGATTGTCGTCGAAGGCCCCGAACTCGCCGATTTCGAGGTGGGTGAGTTCACCGATCACTACGTCAAGACCCAGCACGACGGAAAGACCCGGACCTACACCGTTCGCGCCTTCGACCCCGAACGCCGGCGGCTGACCCTTGATTTCGTCGTTCACGGTGACGTGGGCGTCGCCGGACCCTGGGCCGCCACCGCACAGATCGGTGACACCCTCCGGCTGAGCGGTCCCGGCGGGGGGTATGCGCCGTCACCGGAGGCCGACTGGCACCTGATGGTCGGCGACGAGTCCGTCATCCCGGCCATCGCGGTCTCCCTGACCCGGGTTCGACCGGGGGTGCCGGTGTTCGTCGTCCTCGAGGTCGGCGGACCCGAGGACGAGCAGCCGCTCGAGACCCCCGGAGAGCTGCATCTCAGCTGGCTCCATCGCACAGCCGGCCCCGGCGAGTCGCCCGAGCTGCTGCTCGACGCGGTGCGCGCCACGACATTCCCCGCCGGCCGTGGCCAGGCGTTCGTCCACGGCGAAGCCCAGACCGTCCTGCTGGTGCGGCGCCATCTCATCCGCGAACTGAACTTCAGCGCTGAGCAGCTGTCGGCGACCGGTTACTGGAAGCTGGCGCGCACCGACGAGCAGTGGCGGGAGGAGAAGCGCCAATGGCTCGCCGAAGCCCAGCAGGATCTGGCATGACGCCGATCACCGTTCCCAGCACTGCTGTGCGTCCGGACCTGCACACCACCGACGGCGGGGTGAGCGCCCGGGCCGACGTGCTCGTCCTCGGCGGCGGACCCGCCGGCTGCTGGGCGGCGATCACCGCGGCGGAGGCGGGCGCCTCGGTGGTGCTCGTCGACAAGGGCCATTGCGGTACCTCGGGGGCGACCGCCAGCGCCGGCACCGGCGTCTGGTACGTCGAGCCCGACGCGGAGGCGCGTGAGCAGGCGATCCAGGCGCGTGAGGCGATGGGCGGCTGGCTCGTCGACCGCCCGTGGATGCACCGCGTGCTCGACACCACCTACGCGCAGATGAACCGGCTGGCCGAGTGGGGCTACCCCTTCGCGGTCGACGGGGAGGGCCGCCAGGTCCGCATCGGCGTGCAGGGCCCCGAGTACATGCGCCGGATGCGCAAGCAGGTGGTGCGGGCCAAGGTGCGCATCCTCGACCAGGCTCCGGCGCTCGAGCTGCTGCGCGACGCCGACGGACAGATCGCCGGCGCCCGCGGGGTGCGCCGCCAGGCCGGCGACACCTGGAGCGTGCATGCCGGCGCGGTGGTCATCGCCACCGGAGGCAACGCGTTCGGCGCCGGTGGGCTCGGCTGCAACGTGCTGACCGGCGACGGTTATCTGATGGCCGCCGAGGCTGGGGCGGAGTTCTCCGGCATGGAGTTCTCCAACGCCTACGCCATCTCGCCGACCTTCGCCACCGTCACCAAGTCGGCCTTCTATAAGTTCGCCACCTTCTACACCGACGCCGGGGTGCTCGAGGGCGCCAGCGGCCAGCGCCGTACGCCGATCGCCAAGGCGCTGCTGGAGGGCCCGGTCTATGCCCGGCTCGACCAGGCGCCGCGCGAGCTCGAAGGCCCGCTGCGCGGCTCCCAGCCGAACTTCTTCCTGCCCTTTGACCGCGTGGGCATCGACCCGTTCACTCAGCGATTCCCGATCACACTGCGGCTCGAGGGCACGGTGCGCGGCACCGGTGGCCTGCGCCTCACCGATCCCGACTGCGCGACGAGCGTGCCGGGCCTGTTCGCCGCCGGTGACGCCGCCACGCGCGAGCTCATCTGCGGCGGCTTCACCGGCGGGGGGAGCCACAACGCCGCTTGGGCCCTCTCCTCGGGTACCTTCGCCGGCGCGGGGGCGGCGCGCTACGCCCTGGCCCAGCGCGGTCAGATCAGCCCTCGCAGCGCCGGCCACGAGAATCGGCGGGCCGGTGAGGGGCTCGGTGGCGCAGGCTTCGCGCCGACCGAGGCGCCCGACCCACGGCTGGACGCGGCTGAGATCGTCAGCCGGGTCCAGGCCGAGGTCCACCCCTACGACAAGAACTACTTCCGGTCGGGACCGGCGCTGGAGGACTCCCTGGCGAACCTGGACGAGCTGTGGCGCCGGGTGCGGGCGAATCTCCGTGGCGGCGACGGCTATCCGCCCCGCGGGGCGGCCTCGGCCGACGCGCTCCTGCGGGCCCGTGAGGCCGCGGCGATGGTGGCCACCGCCCGCTGGATGTACAGCGCCGCGCGCGAGCGGACCGAGACCCGCGGCATGGCCAAGCGCTCTGACCATCCCGAGCTCGACCCGGCCCAGCAGTACCGTCGCCTGGTCGGCGGCCTGGACAGCGTGTGGAACCGACCCGACCCCGTGGTGCCGAACACCGCGCTGGGGGCGCCGAGATGATCGAACTGGTCTCTGAGACCCGCTGCATCAAGTGCGACATCTGCATCCGGGTATGTCCGACCAACGTCTTCGAACCCGGAGCTGATCGCCTACCCGTCATCGCGCGCCAGGCCGACTGTCAGACCTGCTTCATGTGCGAGGCGTGGTGTCCGACCGACGCCCTGTTCGTCGCGCCCCAGATCACACCCGCGCCCGCGGGGTCGCGCTACCGCGATGAGGCATGGCTCATCGAGCAGGACCTGCTGGGCAGCTATCGGCGCGAGATCGGCTGGGCGGCCGGCCATGAGGCGATCGGCGCCGAGGGACGGGCCGCGCCTGACGCGGGCACCGGGGTGACCCCGCCGGAGGTCGACCCCCTGGGTGCGGCCGAGCGCCGCGGCGCCGATCCGAGCCGGCCCCGCTACGACGTCGCCATGATGGTCGCCTACCGCGACGAGGGGGAAGAGGTCGAGTCCGATCTCCCTCCCGCCCCGCGAGGCTGAGGCAGCACCGAGCGCCGCGATGCCGGGCACCGACGACAGTCTCTCGCGCTGGTCGCTGTGGTCTGAGGGCTCGGTGCTGTCGATCGCGTCGCGCGACTCGGTGCTCTGCATCGGCGCCGATCGCTCGTTCCTGTCGGTTGGCTGCATCGGGTCCTCGGCCTCGATCGCCTCCGTCGGCAGCTTTGGCTCGCTCCTCAGCATCGGCTCCGCGTTGTCGGTGGCCTGTGTGCTCAGCTTCCGCTCGCGCCGCGCGGTGATGCGGGCCTGCACGGCAGGCGGATAGTGGCCGCTTAGTCTGAGCCTCCAATCTCTGATGGGCGGCCCCGGTTGGGCCGCGTCACCCACCATCGGAGGTTCGCCAGACATGTCTCTCTCACCCAAGCCCGCGGCCATCGCGGCGTGTCTCGCGCTCGTGGCTGGCGGCGGCTCGGCCGCGGTGCTCACCGCCAGCGCCGGCGCCAGCACGGTCGCCCCGGCCGCCAAGACGGCGCCCCACACCGGCACCGCCAGCATCTCGATCACCGGCGTGAAGGGCACGACCCACACCAGCACCGTCCCGGTGAGCTGCAAGGTGGTCAAGGGCCGTTACGTGATGCTCGCCGGCAAGCGGCGGGGCCACACCGGCACCAGCCTGCGCCTCGGCGTCAAGGACTACAAGGGCGCCGGCAGCTACACGGCCAGCGTGCTGGTCACCCACCACAAGCACGCGAGCTTCAGCGGGCACCGCGACGCCAAGGTCCCGGTGACCCTGACCAGCGATGGCGGCAGCTTCACGTTCTCCAAGACGCTGAGCGGAAAGAAGGATTCCGCACTCAAGGGGAAGACCACCAGCGTCTCAGCAAGCTGGACCTGCTCGGTCTGAGCAGGTACTAGGGGGTCATGACCGCCGTGGGAGACCCGGCCCTTCCGCGGCGGTCACGCCACCCACGCGACCTCTGGGACTGTAAAAAAGCGCAACGAATGTATCGTCGGAGAAACGGGATGGCCGCTCAGATCAAGTGTGAATGCCGACGTTGCGATGGTGTTCGTCCGTCGTTTCGGAGTTTGCCGCTTTTTACGCTGTGAGCGGTGGCCTCAAGAAGGTGCGTCTCGACGGCGGCCGCGTCTGGCCGCCTCAGCGGCGACCGTAAGGTAGGCGCATGGGACTGCGGGTTCTGATTGCCGAGGATGACCCGCGTCTGCGCGCAATGGTGCGTCGCGGTCTCGGCTACGCCGGCTTTGAAGTGCTCGAGGCCGAGGATGGCCAGGCGGCCCTCAACCAGGCGCTGAGCGTCCGGCCCGACCTGGTGGTGCTCGACGTCGGGATGCCCAAGCTCGACGGCTTGGCGGTCTGTCGGGCGCTGCGCGCCACGAGCTCGGTGCCGATCCTCATGCTCACCGCCCGGGGTGAGGTGTCAGATCGCGTCAACGGCCTGCGCGACGGGGCCGACGACTACCTGGTCAAACCCTTCGCGTTCCAGGAGCTCGTCGCGCGCCTGGAGGCGCTCGCCCGCCGCAGCGGCCTGGAGGTCAGCGAGACGCTCAGCTTCGCGGACCTGGCCCTGGAGACCGAGACCGGCGAGCTGCGTCGCGGCGGAGAGCTCATCGAGCTCAAGCCGCGGGAGCGGGAGCTGCTCGAGCTGCTGCTGCGCCACCCTGGCCAGGTGCTCACCACCGCGACGCTGTGGGAACGGTTGTGGGGAGAGGACCGCAGCGGGGAGTCCAACGCGCTCAACGTGGCGCTCAGCGGTCTGCGGCGCAAGCTCGGCGAACCGCCGCTGGTGGCCACCGTGCGCGGCGTCGGCTATCGCCTGGAGAAGACCCAGCCGTGACGCGGCGGGTCGCGGTCGCGGGCGTGCTCGCGGTCTGTCTCACCGCCCTGGTGGTGGGGGTGATCGCCTACGTCCTCGTCTCCCACAACGACCGCAGCTACGAAGATCGGGTGCTGGTCAACGACGCTCGCCACCCCGCCAACACCTTTGGCCCGCGCTTCACCTACTCAGAGTTGGCGCAGCTGAGCAACGCAAAGACCGGGGCGGTGGTGAAGGAGACCGCAGCGCTTCAGGCGTTGGGACAGCTGCCCGCGCTCTCCCACGGGTACGCCAACCTCGTGCTGCACAACCGTCACCTGCGCGTCTACACGGTGAAGTTCCGCCGCCGCCTGCGTCTCAGCGTGGCCGTGTCGGACGCTCCGGTGCGCGCGAGCCTCGCCCGGCTGCGCCGCGGGGTGCTCATCGCCATGATCGCCGGTGCCCTGTTGGCATCGCTCATCCTCGTCTGGATCACCCGGCGGGCTCTGGCGCCGGTGCGCGACACCGCCGCGGTGGCCGACCGGATCGTCTCCACCGGCGACCTCACCGCCCGCGTGCCCGCCGCCACCGGCGAGGATGAGATCGCCCGGCTCTCCACCTCGATCAACCGGATGCTCGACCATCTTGAGTCCTCTGACGCCGCGCTGCGACGCCTCGTCGCCGACGCCTCCCACGAGCTGCGCTCCCCGGTGACCACGCTGCGCGGCAACCTGGAGCTGCTCACAGAAGGTGCGCTCAGCGACGGTGATCGGGAGGAGGCGCTGGCCGACACCCGCGCCGAGGCCGACCGGCTGGGCCGTCTGGTCGAGGAGCTGCTCACCCTGGCCCGCGCCGATACCGTCGGTCCGGAGGCGCCGGTCGCGCTGCTCCCGGTGATCGAGGCGGCGATCGCCGGCACGAGCGCCATCCTCATCCCGCCCCACGACGGCCTCGGGGAGGCCACGGTGGAGGGTGACCCGGTGGCGTTTCGCGCCATGGTCCGCAACCTGGTGGAGAACGCCGAGCGCTACGGCGCCGGCGCCGAGGTAACGCTCGAGGGTGACCGCAGCTGGCTGACGCTCAGGGTCATCGACCGTGGCCCGGGCGTTCCGTCGGCTGAGCGCGAGGCGATCTTCGGCCGGTTCAGTCGCGGGTCCAACTCAGCGGGTCAGCCCGGCAGCGGCCTGGGGCTGGCCATTGTCGCGGCCACCGCGCGTTCCCACGGCGGTGGTGTCGTCGTGACCGACACCCCGGGTGGCGGCGCCACCTTCACCGTACGGCTGCCCCGAGCCTAGGCGTAGTACCCCTCCGGGGCTCGCACGAGGTCCTGCCACTGGCCGAGGTCGTGTCCGAAGATCAACCGCGCCCCGCGGTCGGCAGCGATCTGAGCCAGCAGTGCCCCGCCCTCGGCGGCCGCCTGGGGATCGGCCTGGGAATCCCACGCCGACTGTTCGAGGTTGGCCCGCGTATAGATCGCATCGACCGCGAGCAGGATCGGTCCGCTCTCGGGCAACTCGATCAAGAGTGACTGGTGAAAGGGCGCGTGGCCGTGGGTCGTGATCGTGGTCACGCCGTCGAACAGTTCGACGCGATCACCGTCGAAGCGCTCATAGGAGAGCTGAGGCAGGTCGAAGTTCTCGTTCGGAAAGCCGGGATCGAGCAGCGCCGCCGCGTAGTGACGCCGGTGCACGAGGATGGGCGCGTCGGTGAACAGGTGGTTCTGACCGCAGTGATCAAAGTGCAGATGGGTGTTGAGGACGTGGGTGACGTCGCCGACGGACAGATCGAGCTCGCCGAGACGGTGAGGCAGGGTGTCCGCGGCGGTCATGACCGGACGCAGCATCTCGGCAAAGGCCGTGCCGCCGAAGGAGTGGTCGGGGTCGTCGATGTGCACCGGATGCATGCCGGTGTCGATCACGATGCGCTCACCGGAGTCCGTCTCCAACAGGTAGGCCGGTATCGGAATGAGCGAGCGCTCACCGTCTCGGACCCCCGGCGTCAGGACCGCGCCCACGTCGACGTCACAGCGCCCGAGATCCAGCACGTGGAGTTTCACGCGATTGCCCGTGCGACCACGTCGGAACGATCCTCAGTTGCTGGCGGCGCCGTAATTGAAGCTGGTGAGGCAACCGCCGTCGACGGGGAGGATCGCCCCGGTGATGAAGGACGCCGCCTCCGAGGCGAGGAAGACCGCAGCTGCGGCGACCTCGGCCGGCGAGCCCTGTCGGCCCAGCGGCTGCAGCGCGGCCGCGGTCTCGCGTACCGAGTTGGCGGCGGCGAACTCCGACGGGGTGAGCGTCGGACCCCGGCGGCCGAGGCCGGTGTCGATGTAGCCGGGACACAGCGCGTTGACGCGAAGGCCCTGGGGGCCGTAGTCGATCGCCATCTGCCGGGTGAGGTTGATGATCGCGGCCTTCGACGCGCAGTAGGCCACCGACAGGGGCGCCGCGATCACCCCGTAGGTCGAGGCGATGTTGACGATCCGCCCAGCCCGGTCAGCCAGGAGGTGGGGGATTGCGTACTTCGAGCACAGGAACGTTCCGCGCAGGTTCACGTTGATCACGCGATCGAAGTCATCGGGCTCGAGCTCGTGCACCGGCAGCCGGCTGCCACCCACGCCCGCATTGTTCACGAGCACGTCGACCCCGCCGAAGTGCTCGACCGCCGAGGCGACGAGCCGTTCAGCGTCGTCTGCCTTCGCGACGTCCGCCTCGACGAACGCGGCGGAGCCTCCGTCGTCACTGATCCGGGCGACCGTCTGGCGCCCGTCCTCGGCAAGCACGTCGGCGACGACGACATGTGCGCCCGAGGCGGCAAAGGCCAGGGCGATTGCCTGACCGATCCCGTTTCCTGCGCCGGTGACGATGACTGACTGTCCGTTGAGGTTCACGATGGCCGTCTTCTGGCGAGAGGACCGCAATCCTGCAACTCGGCCATCATGTCGGCATGACTCTTCCTGTGATGCTGGCCAGTGAACGCGGTGAGATCGGTCTTCCCGCAGCCATGGAGGCGCTCCGCGGCGGCGCCAGTGCGCTCGACGCGGTGGTGATCGCGGTCCGCCTGGTGGAAGCCAACGAGGCCGACCACTACGTGGGCGTCGGTGGTCTCCCCAACCTGCTGGGCGAGGTGGAGCTCGACGCCGGCGTGATGGTCGGCGCGACGCGGGCGGCCGGAGCGGTTGCCGCGGTGCGCGGGTTTCCCCACCCCGTGTCGATCGCTCGGGCGGTGCTCGAGCAGTTGCCCCAGCACGTGCTGCTCGCCGGAGCGGGAGCCGAGCGGTTCGGCGACGAGATCGGCGAGCCCCGGGGCGAGACGCTCACCGACGAGGCCAAACGGCTGTGGCAGGAGGGCCTGCGATCCGATGGTGGGGACGAGACCACATGGTCGGGGGAGCAGCGCTACCGCGAACAGGCGCTCGCCCGGATTCAGGCGATGGCGGCGCCGAGCGAGCCATACGGCACGGTCAACATCCTGGCCTGTGATGCCGAGGGCCGTCTCGCCGTCGCGGTCAGCACCAGCGGATACCCGTGGAAGTACCCCGGCCGGGTCGGCGACTCGCCGCTGCCCGGCGCCGGCTTCTACTGCGACGACCGCTTCGGAGCCGGAAGCTGTACCGGCCGGGGTGAGCTGGCGATCCGCGCTCAGACGGCGCGGCAGGTGGTCGACCAGGCGGCTCGCGGACTCGACCCGGCTGAGGCGTGCCAAGCGGCGTTGCGGGAGACCCTCGATCTCCCCGACGCGTTCCGTGCCCCGCTGCAGTCCCTGTGCCTGCTTCCCGACGGCCGCCACGGCGGCGCCGCCACCCGCGAGGGTGCCACCTACGCCGTCATGGCGGGTGAGGACCGCGAACCGGTCATCCTGCCGCGCGCGAGCGTGTGAGCGACATCTCCTTCAGGTCCCAGGCCTCATCGCCGACGTGCGCTGAGGCCTGGGCGACCTCGCCCGGCGTGAAGCCGATGCGCTCGTAGATCCTGATCGCCTTGGCGTTCCAGGTGTAGACCCCGAGGTCGACCCGCTCGATCGCCTCGATGGCGAATGCGGCATCGAGAACGCGCTCCAGCATGGGGATCGCGAGCCGCTGTCCCCGACAGGCGGGCGCGATGGCGATGCGTCCGAGACGCACGACACCGGTCACCGGGTTGATGTCGGTGAGCTGGGCATGCCCGACCACGGTTCCCTCCCGCACGGCCATCCAGGCCAGCCGGCGCGGCGGCGCCGGCAGCATCGCCTCCAGCTGGGGGAGATCCAGCGGGTAGCGGACCGCCGCGCCGCCCCACTGGGTGAGCTGGCGCTGGTCCTCGAACCAGGACGACAGCGTCAGGTAGTGCTCAGGCCCGAAGCGCTCGAGGTCGATCGGCACGCCTCAGCGGTCGCGGGCGGGTTCGCTGACGTCGGTCTCCTCCGGGGCCAGGCCGGCCAGGTCCGGGAACACCCCTGCGAGGAAGTGGCGCATCGTGGCTTGGAACAGCTCAGCCTCCTCCATCTGGGGAGAGTGGCCGCTGCGCTCGAAGACGACGAGCGTCGCGTGGGGGAGGAGCGAGGCAATCGTCTCGGCGGACGCGACCGGGGTCACCCAATCGGTGCGGCCCACGGTGACCAGGGTCGGTGCCGTGACCTGGGGCAGCTGGGGCTTGAGGTCATAGTTCGGCATGTTGTGCTGGAAGCACCAGTTGTGTGACTCGTGACGGTAGATGCCCGCCTCGACCCGTGCGGCCGCCGCCTCGGGGTCGTAGTCGAAGTCATACAGCGGGATGATCTCGGCCCAGCGCGCCTTGAGGTCGTCGTCGTCGGTCATCTGACCCGACCAGTAGCGGTTGAAGTTGTCCCAGTTGATCTCGATGCGGGTCTGGGTTCGGGCGTTCTCGAAGGCCCGGGTCAGGTTGGAGTTATCCGCTGAGGTGTCGCGCAGGATGATCGCGGCGACGTGCTCGGGGTAGGCGATCGCGTACTCCATGGCGATGAAGCCGCCGTAGGAGCCTCCGGTCACGACGATCTTCTCCGCCCCGGCCCACTCGCGCAGGGCGTCGACGTCGGCGGCCCATTGGGCGTGGGAGAACGGCGGCTTGCCCTCACTGCGGCCACACCCGCGCGCATCGAAGACGATGACGCGAAACCACTGCGCCAGCGGACCGAATGTCGCGCGTGGCTCCTCCAGCGAGCCGATGCCGCCACCGCCGTGGTGGGCGATGAGCACCGGGCCGTCCTCCGGTCCCAGCACCTCGACCTCGAGCTCGTTGTCGTTGATCGTCACGCGCATCGTCACCGCTCCTTCAGTTGGACGCGCTGTGAGCGCGTTCGGATGTCACCCATCGGTCGACGATCTCGGCCAGCACCCCGAGCGGAACGGCGCCCTCACCGAGCACCGCGCCATGGAAGCGGCGCACGTCGAACCCCGACCCCAGCGCGGCCTGCGCCTCGGCACGCAGCCGTTGGATCTCGCGCCGGCCGATCATGTAGGCCAGGGCCTGGCCGGGCCAGCCGATGTATCGGTCGATCTCGTTGGTGACGTTGGCCCGGGTCGTCGCCGTATGGGTCCACATGAACTCGATCGCCCGCTCCCGCGACCAGCCGAGGTGGTGCATCCCGGTGTCGACGACCAGCCGGCAGGCTCGAAGCGCGTCGAAGGACAGCATTCCCAGACGCGACACGTCGGAGGAGTAGAGACCCATCTCGTCAGCCAGCCGCTCGCTGTAGAGCCCCCAGCCCTCGACGTAGGCGCAGACCTCGGCGTCCAGATAGCGACGGAACGCCGGCAGTGCGGTCAGGGTCTGGTTGAAGGCGACCTGCAGGTGATGACCGGGAGTGCTCTCGTGGAAGGCGAGCGCCTCGTACTCGTAGATGAAGCGCTGTTCCGGGTGCGCGGTGAGGACGCAGTGAGCGCCCGGGCGACGTCCGCCCTCCGCCGGAGGGCGGTAATAGGCCATTGCCGAGTTGCCGGCCTCGAGGGGATCGATCTCCTCGATCACGCACTCCGGGATCACGAAGTGTGGGAACCACGCGTCGCGAGCCGCCTCGGCGCGCGCCAGGGCATCGGTCACCGTGGCCACGATCGCCGCGGTGCTGTCAAAGCGCAGCGCCGGATCCTCGCGCAGTCGCATGAGGATCTTGGCCGGGTCGCTCTCAGACAGGGCCCGCGCGCCGACCTCGGACCATTCGGCCTCGAGCGCCTCGAGGCTCTCCAAGCCGATGGCGTGGATCTCCTCCGGGGTCAGGGTGGTCGTCGTCTGGCGCGCGACTGCCGCGGCGTAGCCCTCGGCGCCCCCGGGAATGTGGCTGATCCCGACCGCGTCATCAGAACGTGCGGTGGGCAGCAGCTCATCGCGCAGGACATCTCTCAGACGCACCATGCTCGGCGCCACGACCTCGGCGATCGTCGTCGCGATCGCGGCCCGAACCGCATCTGCGTCGACGTCGGCGGGCAGGGTGGGGGGTTGGAGCCGGTGCTGGGCCGGGTCGGAGGCGAGGTGGCCTTCGAGCTGTTCGATCGCCTGGCGCACGCCGACAGCCGGTGACGTGCGTCCCGCATCGGTCGCCTCCCGGTAGCGCTGGCCGATCGCGTCGAAGAAGCTGCCCAGGCCGGATAGGCGCTCGAGGTAGGTGTCGACGGCGACGCGGTCCTCGAGCAGCGCGGTGGGGATCGCCTGGAAGGCCATCGCCTGCGGGTTCACGTACCCCTGGGCCGAGGCGTTGGCCGCCCAGAGGCCGTGCTCGAGATCGATCCGCGTGGCGGCGGCCAGCGCCCCGAGCACGCTCGCGTTGGTGCTCTGGGTGGTGTCCAGGCCGGCCGGGTCGATCGCCGCGAGACGGTCCTCGATCGCTTCCAGGGCGGCCACGTTGGCGTCAGACCCCTCCTGGCTGGGATCGGGCAGCATCCCGTCGAATCCGCTCACCCCGAGCTGGGTGGCGTTGAGGGGATCGACGCGGTGCAGCACCTCGAAGAAGTCGTCGCTCAGGGCGGCCAACGTCTCTGCGGCGGGGCTCTCAGCGCTGCTCATGGCCACACCTCAGCGAGCACCCGCATGACGTTGCCTCCGAGCACGAGGCTGATGTCCGCGTCGGACCAGTTGCGTCGAACCAGCGCGGCACACAGGTTGGGAAAGCACTCGGTCGGGTTCTCGAGGCCCTCGACGTAGGCGACCGGGGTGAAGTCGGGACCGGCGATGGCGTTGGAGATGTCGAGCATCTTGGCGAAGACATGGTGGAGCCCGACGTGATCGCCGTAGAGGGTGTCGGGACCAAAAGCGACGTGCTCCTTGCCGATCAGGTCGACGCAGTACTCGAAGTGGTCGAGCACCGACTCGATGTTGTGGGAGGGGTGGGCATGGGACAGGGTGGTGTGCGGCGCCGCCGAGATCCCGATCAACCCGCCGCTATCGGCCACCGCCCGCAACACGTCGTCGGGCTTCATGCGCCGCGTCGGCCACACCGCCCGTGCGCCGGCGTGGGTCAGGCACACCGGCGCGCGGCTCGCCTTGCAGGCGTCGAGCGCGGTCTGATCCGAGGAGTGGGAGACGTCGATCAGCAGCCCCACCTGGTTCATGCGCCGCACGGCCTTGGCACCGAAGCCGGTCAGGCCTGCGTCGACGGCGTCGTTGAGCCCGGAGCCGAGGCCGTTGGCGTCGTTGTAGGCGATCCCGATCTGGCGGACGCCGAGGCCGAAGAGCACCTCGAGCCGGTCGAGCTCGTTCTCGATCGGGGTCGCGCCCTCCAGTCCCAGGACGATGCCGGTGCCGCCCGACAGCTTGGCGGCGCGAATGTCGGATACGGTGTGGACGATCGAGACCGCGTCCTGGTGGGCGATGTCGGCCTGGCGCATGCCGAGGTCGGTGACGATGTCGAGCCACTTCCACGGTGCATTGCCCGTCACGCACCCGGTGCCGTCCATCATGTTGTCGAACACGGCGGTCAGCGAGGACTCCGCCAGTCCCGCAAAGGCGGTGTGCTGACGGCCGGTCCGGTTCAGGGCCGGTGTCTGGGCCATGTCGGCGGGGAAGCGAACCGGGTGGTCGTGGAGGGAGATGATCGTCGTGTCGCTGAGCAGCCGGTCGACGCGCAGCCTCTGCTCGGGCGACAGCCCGGGATCCCAGGACGGGACGCGCCCGAACTCCGGCGCCAGCTCAAAGGTCTGAAAGTCGCCCGGCTCGAGATAGCCGTAGGCCGAGTAGGCCTGGCGGTCCGGCGGCGTCATCGGCCGGCCGGCGCGGCGCCGGGCGGGCGGACCGGCGTGAGGCGATGGGGCCCGTCGGCGAGCAGGCGCCAGAGCTCCGCCCAGGCGCGCATACCCTCCCGGAGGCGGCGTACGCGGATGTACTCGTCAGGGGCGTGCAGCCGCTCATCCGAGGTCGAGAACGAGAAGAACAGCGTCTTGAGCCCGAGCGTCTGCTCGAACATCGTCGCGGCCGGCAGGCTGCCGGCGATGACCGCGAGCAGCACGTCCTGGTCGGGGTAGACCGAGGCCAGTGCCGCGCTGCCGGATCGGATCGCCGGGTGGTCGGGGTCGATCGTGTACGCCGGGACCCGGGCCGCGTCGACGTGTGCCTGCACCGTCACCCCGGGCGCCGGCTGGGACATGATGTGCGCGACCACGGCATCGAGGACATCGTCGGGGTCCTGGCCGGGGACCAGTCGACAGGAGATGTGCGCGACCGCGCGGGCCGGGATGACCGTGTACTTGCCGCCCGCCGTCAACCCGTTGATCTCGAGAGTGGGCCGCGTCCAGAGTCGTTCCAGCGTCGAGTACCCGCCCTCCCCGAACAGATCGGGGACGCCGAGCTCGGTGCGATAGGCCGTGTCGTCCCAGGCGACGGCTGAGATCTCCGCGCGCCGCTCCGGGCTCAGCGGCGCCACCCCGTCGTAGAAGCCCGCGACGCTGACCTCGCCGTCGGGGCCATGCAGGCCGGCGAGGATCTGAGCCAGCACGGCCGCCGGGTTCGCCACGGTTCCCCCGTAGCGGCCAGAGTGCAGGTCACGGTTGGCGCCGGTCACCTCGAGGTCGAGGCTGACGAGGCCCTTGCTGGCCACCGATAGCGAGGGCTCGCCGGGGCGCCACATCGCGCCGTCAGCGGAGATGACCAGATCCGCGGCCAGCTCCTCGGCATGGGCGGCCAGCCAGTTCTCCAGAGATGGGCTCCCGATCTCCTCCTCGCCCTCGAAGAGGAACTTGACGTTGAGGGGCAGCCCATCCTCCTGCGCGATGAACGCCTCGGCGGTCTTGAGCACCACGAACACCGGGCCCTTGTCGTCGCTGGCGCCCCGTCCGCGCACGATGCCCTCGTCACGGGTCAGCTCGAACGGCGGCGTGGTCCATGCCGCGAGGTCGCCGGCCGGCTGCACGTCATAGTGGCCGTAGACGAGCACGGTGGGAGCGTCCGGGCGTCCCAGCCACTCGCCCCGCACGACCGGATGCCCGTCGGTCGCCTCGACGCGGCCGTGGGCGAAGGCCAGGCGGTCCGCGAGCCACTGGGCGGCCGACGCCATGGTCGCGGCGTCAGCGTCGCGGCTGACGCTGGGGATCGCGATGTGCTCGGCCAGCTCGGCGACGAACGCGTCGTCGGGCTGATCAAAAGAGAGCACTGCCACCATCGATCGAGATCGTCTGCCCGGTGACCCACGAGGCTGCCTCGGAGGCGAACCACTGCACGCCGCCGGCGATGTCCTCGGCGCGGCCCAGGCGTCGCAGCGCGATGCGCTCCACCAGCGCCGCCTGGCCCTCGGGACCGTAGCTCTCGAACTGGGCGATGCTCGTCGGATTGGAGAGCACGAACCCGGGCGCGATGCAGTTGACGGTGATCCCGAAGGGACCGAGCTCGTGCGCCATCTGGCGGGTGAACCCGATCTGCGCCGCCTTGGAGCTGGCGTAGGCCTGGATGCCGGTGAGGCTGACGCTGCGACCCGCCCCGGAGGAGATGTTGACGATCCGCCCCCAGCCCGAGGCCTTCATCCCGGTGACCACGGCGCGGGTGCAGAGGAAGGCCGAGGTGAGGTTCGCGTCGACGACCGCCTGCCAGTCCTCGAACGACAGCGTCTCGAGCGGCTGGTGCACCTGACCCACCACCCCGCCGGCGCAGTTGACGAGGATGTCCACCGTCCCCAGGGGCTCGAAGAATCCGGCGACCGCCTGGGGATCGCTGAGATCGGCGACGTCCCGGTCGACTCCGTGCACCGTGGCGCCGTCGGCCGCCAGCACCGCAGCAATGGCGGCCCCGATGCCCTGGGCGGTCCCGGTGACGACCGCAACCCGGCCGGTGAGGCCCCCGTTACTCAACGAAACCTCGGCAGAGAAGAACCATCGTCACGAACGTAGCGAACAGCTCGAGCGGGTCGTCGTGGGTGATCGTGGCCTGCAGGACCTCGGTCCGCTCGACGCCCTTGACCCGGGCGGCCAGCTCGGCGTAGACGGTGTTGTGGAAGCGGATGCCCAGGGTGGCGGGCAGGGTGATGACCGGCGGTTGGGCCTCGGCGATCTGAGCCACCGCGAGCCGCGCCTCCTCACGGATCAGGGCGCAGGCGTCGTCGGGGTGCATCGAGTCGGCGGCGAACCGGTTCAGCGACCGCTTGACCACCGCCGAACGGATCCCGGGACAGACCTCGGAGATCTCCTGGACGGTCACCTCATCCCCGGTGATGAGCACGATCGGCACGTTGAAGTGGCGGGCCACGAGGGCGTTGATGCCGGCTTCACCCACGACGGTGCCGTTCAGCGTCACCTCCGCGATCGCCATCGGGAAGTAGGTATGGGAGAGCGCCGCCTCGGGCGCGGACATCGACCCGTGGTAGGAGATGAAGAACGCGGCGTCAAAGCTCGCGTCGAGCCCCTCCATCATGTAGAGCGGCTTGACCCGGCCGCCGAGGTAGCGGGCGCGGCCGGCCAGTCGGGCCGGGGGCAGGTTGTGCATCGTGCTGTGCGCATCGTTGACCAGGAACTCGGTGGCACCGGCCGCCTGAGCGCCCTCGATCGCCGCGTTGATCTCGGCAAGGAGCAGCTCGAACCCCGCGGCGTGGTTGGCGTCGCCCGGCCGGACCTGGTCCCAGTCGACGATTCCGGCGGTGCCCTCGATGTCGGTCGAGAGATAGATCTTCACTGGGTGATCTCCATGGGCTGGGGGTCGTGGGCGAAGGACCCACTCGGCGTCCATCCGACCGGGGGTGCGGGCAGCTCCACCCCGGGCGACTCAGGTCGCTCGAAGCCGAGTGCGGTCTCCACCCGCGCGGCGGCGGCGAGCAGAGCGCTGTCGGCGCCGACGGGTGCTGAGAGCTGCAGCCCGACCGGCAGACCGTCGACCCATCCGCAGGGCAGAACCAGCGCGGGGGCGCCGGTCAGGTTGTAGGCACCGGTGAAGCGCCCCTCGGCCTCCCCCTCAGGGGTGTCGACCGGGGGTGTGGTCTGCGGCGCGATGTACGGTGCGGCCGGGCCGACGAGCAGATCGACCCCGGCGTAGGCGTCCGCGCAGGCACCGGCCAGGTCCGCACGGGATGCCAGCGCGTCTCGGTAGGCCTGCTCCGACACCGCCGCGCCGCCGCGCAGCATCCTCAGCGTCTCGGGGCCGAAGCGTTCGGGGTCGCGCTCGACGAGCGGACCGAGCTCCTGCCACGCCTCCCAGCCGAGAATGTCGCCGAACGTCGAGGCGATCGCGCGGAACGGTGCTTCGTCGACGTCGACGAGCTCGCCGATCAGATCGGTTCGGTCGCCGAGTCGGTCCAGTGCCGTCCTGATCGCGGCGGCCACCGCCGGTGCGAGCGCCGGGTCCTCGAGTTGGGCGGTGAGGACGCCGAGACGCAGCGGTGCCCCGGCCTCCGGGACCGCCTCCCCGGACAGTGCGGTCCAGGCCCGGGCGGCCCAGGTCACGTCGCCGGTCAGCAGCCCGACATGGTCGAGCGAGGGTGCCAGGGCGGTGACTCCGGTGCTCGGCAGCGCCCCGTAGCTGGGCTTGAACCCCACGGTCGCGCAGTAATGGGCGGGCAGCCGGATCGATCCGCCGGTGTCGGTCCCGATCGCCACCGCGCAGGCGCCGGCGCCGACGAGGGCGGCCGACCCGCCGCTTGAGCCGCCCGCGGTGCGGGTCGGGTCAAACGGGTTCATCGTCTCGGGGACGTCCGGGTGCAGTGCTCCGGCGGCGTACTCGAGCAGCGCGGTGGTGGCGAATACGTCGGCACCGGCCTCTCGGAGCCGCGTGACGATCTCCGCATCCGCGACGGCGGGCGGCCCCGCCATATCCGACGGGTTGCCGTTCCCCGTCGGGGTTCTGGCGACGGCGATCAGGTCCTTGACCGCGACCGGGACTCCGTGGAGCGGGCCGGTCGCCGTCCGGGGCGGAGCGGGGAACAACGCTACGACAGCATCGAGCCCACGGCCGATGCGGTGAGCTCTCTCGAGGGCGACGAGCAGATCGAGGTTGGCCACCTCACACGTGCGCTCGCCGTCCTCGATCGAGGTGATCAGGTCGGCCACCCAGGTGGTGATCGGACCGCTGAGATGGGTGCGCAGCTCGGCGACCTCGGTCCGGCGACGACGCACCATGAGGTCACGGTAGATCCCGCTGTGGGACTTGGCGCTGCCGCGGTTGAAGGCGACGAGCCGGTCGATCGAGCCCTCGAGGTCGTGAGGGTCAAAGCCGTCGAAGGCGAGCGGCTCGCACGGCGCCTGGGCGAGCACCTCTCGCGCCACCGCGAGCATCAGGGGGCGGTAGCGCGGATCCTCGAGATGGTCGGCGATGCTCAGATCCGAGACCGCTCCGGCCCACAGCATCGCCCCGTAGGCCTCCTTGCCCCACAGGTAACCGAGGATGCTGTCGGTCGGCTCGGCGAACGGCAGCGCCTGAGCGACCTCGGCCACGCGTGGGGTCACGGTGCCGAGGTCAGGCTCGCCGACGCGGAAGGTCCCGATGTTGCCCTGCATGATCCGGCCCGGCGCCATGAAGTCCGCCCCGAAGTTGACGAACCCGACGATCACGCGCGCTCGTCCGACGGCCTCGGCGATGGTCGCCGTGGTCATGCCGTTCTGCAGGCTGAGCACCCAGCCGTCGTCGCTCAGCCGGTCGGTCAGGAGGGCGGCGGCCGCGGCGGTGTGCTGGCTCTTGACCGAGATCGCGGCGTGCTCGATGCGGTCGGGCAGTCCGTCGGGGGTGACCGCCGGCACCCGCACGGTGAACTGGGCGACGGGTCCCTCGATCGTCAGGCCGTCGCGGTTGATCGCCGCGACGTGGTCGGCGTCGGCGTCACAGAGCAGGATGTCGTGGCCGGCTCGCGCCATATGGGCGCCGATGGTGCCACCGATGGCGCCCGCACCGATGATCGTTAGCTGCACGTTACGTCTCGCCTTTGGCGTCGCTGTCGCGGCGCATCCCGGCCACGGGCCGGCCACAGCCCGGCGGGTTCTCGGTGACGCGTTTTCCCCCGTTGGCTGGCTGTTTCGGTCATCGGCGAGGGGCGATGCTAACGACATCTGACGGCGGACGACCGGTCCGTGACGGGCTTATCCATATGGCCACACGACTCCATCCTTCGGGCCGATTGACGGAGTCCAGATCGTGCGTGATGCTGCCCGTCGTGCTGCACACCCGGACGAGATTCACCCGTCGCGTTCTGTCGTCGATTTTGCCAACGCACCCGCTCGCGGCGGCTGCTGACCAGAGGGTCGGGGGCGTTGAGCACTAGCCACGCGACGGCGCCCGCGCAGCCCGCGGGTCCGCCGTCAGGACGCGTCCTGGACGTCGACAACCTGGCCGTGCGCATCCCGATGCGACACGGTGTGGCGCACCCGGTCGACGGGGTCAGCTTCCACGTCGACGCCGGTGAATGCCTCGGGATCGTGGGCGAGTCGGGGTGTGGGAAGTCGATGACCGGACTGGCCCTGATGGGCCTGCTGCCGTCAGGTGGCTACGTCTCCGGCGGATCGATGCGCCTGGGCGACCGTGACCTCGCCGAGCTCTCGCCCTCGCAGATGCGGTCGCTCCGCGGGGACGACGTCAGCATGATCTTCCAGGACCCGATGACCTCGCTGAACCCGACCAAGACGATCGGGAGTCAGGTCGGCGAGCCCCTGCGCATCCATCGCGGTGCGAGCAGGGCCGAGGCGCTCGCCCGCGCCGAGGAGGTGCTCGGCCTGGTGGGACTGCCCCGTCCGAAGGAACGGCTCGGCGACTATCCCCACCAGCTGTCGGGCGGGATGCGCCAGCGGGTCATGATCGCCATGGCGTTGGCGTGCGATCCGAAGCTGCTGATCGCCGATGAGCCGACCACCGCGCTCGACGTCACGATCCAGGCCCAGATCCTCGAACTGCTCGACGACCTGCGCGAGCGGCTGGGGATGGCCGTGGTGCTGATCACCCACGACATGGGGGTGATCGCCGGCCGGACCGACCGTGTGGTGGTGATGTACGCCGGCCAGGTGGTCGAGTCCACCACGACGACCGACCTCTTCCTGCGCATGCGCCACCCCTACTCACGGGCGTTGCTCGCGTCGATTCCCCGCCTCGATTCCGATCCCCGCCAGCAGCTGCCGAGCATCCCGGGGCTCCCGCCCGACCTCGCCGAGCCGCTGACCGGCTGCCGCTTCGCACCGCGCTGTACGCACGCGACCGCCGAGTGCCACGAGCGCGATCCGGCGCTGACCGACGCGGGTGGCGGTCACCTGTACGCATGTTTCCATCCCGTCGACGGGCCGCCGCCGCTGATCCCGGCACCGGAGGGTGAAGCCGCCCTGGCGGTCGACACAGTCGCCGACCCGGACGCGGCGTTCCTGAAGGTCGGGGACGTTGTCCGGGAGTTCCCGGTCAGCGGCAGGGTCGCATTCGGCGCCGCGGCCAAGACGGTCAAAGCGGTGTCTGACGTCAGCCTGGCCGTCCAGAGCGGCACCACCTTCGGTCTCGTCGGCGAGTCCGGGTGTGGCAAGACGACGCTGGGCCGCCTCATCACCGGGATGGACGATCCCGACAGCGGCACCGTCTCGATCGGCGGCGAGGTCCTGGGTGACCTCAGTCGCCACGCGTTGCGGGCCAAGCGGCAGCAGTTCCAGCTCATGTTCCAGGACCCCTACGCATCCCTTGACCCCCGGATGCGCGTCGGACGGATCCTGCGCGAGCCGTTGGTCATCCAGGGAATCGGCGACCACGCCGAGCAGGACACGGCGATCCAGGACCTGCTGCGTGAGGTCGGTCTGCCCCCCAACGCCGTCGACCGCTATCCACATGAATTCTCCGGCGGCCAGCGCCAGCGCATCGGCCTGGCCCGGGCGCTCGCGCTGCGACCCGACCTCGTGGTGGCCGACGAGCCGGTCAGTGCCCTCGACGTCTCGGTTCGCGCCCAGGTCCTCAACCTGATGAAGCGGCTCCAGGACAGCCATGGCCTGACCTACGTGGTCATCTCCCACGACCTCGCGGTGGTCAAGTACCTGGCCGACACCATCGGCGTGATGTACCTGGGCAAGCTGGTCGAGACCGGTCCCGCCGCTGCGGTCTACGCGCGGCCGGCTCACCCCTATACCGCCAGCCTGATCGAGGCCATCCCGGTGCCGTCTCCCGCCAAGGCCCGTCGCTCGGCCCCGATCAAGGGCGAGATCCCCAGCGCCATCGACCCACCGTCGGGGTGCCGCTTCCGCACGCGTTGCCCGCGTGCGGAGGATGTCTGCGCCGTCGAGGAGCCAATGCTCGCGACCGTGGGTGCCGAGCATGTCGCGGCCTGCCACTTCCCCCTGAACGCGGACGGCCTCGCCGCCGCCGTCGTCGAGGAGAAGTCGCCCTGAGCCGCTCGGAGAAGTTTCCGCTGTCGGTTGTCACCGTCGTTCGTCGTCAGTCCCTCACATCACCTCCAGGAGACACATTGCCTCTGTTCAAACTGCGCCGTCGTGCGCTGTCCGGTTTCGTGGCCGCCCTCGGCGTCGCGATCCTTTGTGCCGCCTGCGGTGGCGGTGGCTCGTCGTCGTCCTCGGGCGGTTCGAGCGGCTCGAGCGCCAGCTCCGGCTCGAGCTCTGCGGCGGTTGCCGGCGGCAACGTGACCTACGCGCTGCCGCCCGCCACCACGCCGAACTACATCTTCCCGCTGATGGACAGCACGTACTACAGCAACGTCAACCTGTTCCAGTTCCAGGCGGAGATGTTCCGGCCGCTGTACTGGTTCGGACCGGCCGGCACGGCTCCGGGCCAGAGCATCTACGGCCCCAACTCGAGCCTCAGCCTGGCCAAGCCGCCGGTCTACAGCGACAACGACAAGGCCGTGACGATCACGCTCAACAACTACACGTGGACCAACGGCAACCCGGTGACCTCGCGCGATGTCCTGTTCTTCATGAACATGCTCAAGGCCGAGGAGAGCATCTGGCCGGTCTTCGTCCCCGGTGAGTTCCCCGCCAACGTGACGAAGATGAAGATCGATTCGGCGAAGTCGATCACCTTCGATCTCAGCGGTTCCTACTCGACCACGTGGTTCACCGACAACGAGCTGAGCCAGATCACGCCACTGCCCCAGAAGGCCTGGGACAAGACGTCGACCTCGGGCAAAATCGGCAACTACGACATGACGACCGCGGGCGCCAAGGCCGTGTGGAACTACCTGACCAAGCAGGCGTCGTCGCCGGCGACCTACGCCAGCAACCCGCTGTGGAAGGTGGTCGACGGCCCGTTCACGCTGAAGTCATTCCAGACCAGCGGCTACACGGTGTTCGCGGCCAACAAGAAGTACACCGGCCCGGTGAAGCCGAAGATCAGCACGCTGACGCTCGAGCCGTTCACGACCGACACGGCCGAGTACAACGCGCTCCGCTCCGGCAGCCTGACCTACGGCTACATCCCGCCCCAGGACGCGAGTCAGAAATCCCTGATCGAGAGCCAGGGCTACACGGTGTCGCCGTGGATCGGCTGGCAGATCAACTACATCCCCTACAACCACGCCAACAAGCAGGTCGGGCCGATCTTCAACCAGCTGTACTTCCGCCAGTCGGTGCAGGAGCTGGTGGATCAGCCGGTCGACATCTCCAAGGCCTACTACAACTACGCGGTTCCCACCTACGGCCCGGTGCCGTCGCGACCCACGAACCCCCTGGTCACCAAGTACGAGGAGACCAATCCCTACCCCTACAGCCCGACCAAATCGGCCGCGAACCTCAAGGCCCACGGCTGGGACGTCAAGCCCGGTGGAACCACCACCTGTGCCAACGCGAGTCTGTGCGGTCCGGGTATCACCGCGGGCGAGCCGCTGACGTTCAACCTGCAGTACGCGTCGGGCCTCACCCCGGTCACCCAGGAGATGGATCAGTTCAAGTCGGCGCTGAAGCAGTACGACGGCATCACGCTGAACCTGACCCAGGCGCCGTTCGACACCGTCATCGCCAACGCGGTTCCCTGCGCGCTGGAGAAGGGCAAGTGCACCTGGCAGCTGGAGAACTGGGGTGGAGGCTGGTCCTACGGGCCGGACTTCTACCCGACCGGAGAGTCGATCTTCGAGACCGGCTCGAACATCAATGAGGGCTCCTACAGCGATGCCGAGAACGACAAGCTGATCAACGACACCCACACCCAGTCGGGCACGGCTGCGCTGCAGAAGTACGAGGACTACCTCGCCCAGCAGCTGCCGGTGATCTGGCAGCCGGTGCAGGACAACCAGATCTCGGCGATCAAGAGCACCCTGGGAGGGGTCGCGCAGAGCCCGCTGCTGAACTACTCGCCCGAGTACTGGTACACGACGAAGTGACGACGCAATCTGGGTTCGCCGCGGTGGACGCTGAGACCACGATCACCGAGCGCGCGGGTGCGCGCTCGGTGATCGGTCAGGTGAGTTAGAGATGGGACGTTTTCTGCTGCGCCGCTTCGGCCAGGCGATCCTGGTCATGTTCCTGGTCACGATCGCGACCTTCGGATTGGTTCACGCGCTGCCGGGCGGGCCGGCCCGAGCGGTCCTGGGGATCCGTGCCAGTCCGGCCGCGATCAAGCAGTTCAACGACGCCAACGGCTACAACAAATCGCTTCCGCTCCAGTACGTCGACTACATCTGGAACACGGTGCGGCTGAAGTTCGGGTTCTCCTACAAGAACAACGAGTCGGTCGGCTACCTCCTCGGGCGGGACCTGCCCAAGACGGCCTACCTCGCCGGGCTGGCGCTGCTGTTCTCGATCATCATCTCGATCCCGCTGGGGATCTATCAGGCGGTGCGGCGCGGCAAGCCCGACGACTACGTCCTCACCGCAGGCAGCTTTATCGGCTACTCGATGCCGTCGTTCTGGCTGGCGCTGCTGTTGATCGCGCTGTTCGCGGTCGATCTGAAGATCTTCCCCGCGACGGCACCCCAGACCGTGGGAATCGGCGGAGCGATCAGCGATCCCAAGGCGATGGTGCTGCCGGTGGCGACGCTGACGATCATCCAGGTCGCCGCCTTCAGCCGCTACATGCGGTCCTCGGCGATCGAGAGCCTCGCCCAGGACTACATCCGTACCGCGCGCGCCAAGGGCGCCCGGGAGCGGACGGTGCTCTTCTCGCACATGCTGCGCAACGCGATCCTGCCGATCATCACCCTGATCGGTCTCAGCATTCCCACGCTGCTCACCGGCAACCTGATCGTCGAGCAGGTGTTCAATTATCCGGGCGCCGGCCTGCTGTATTGGAACTCGGCGACCAACCGGGACTATCCGACGCTGTTGGCCGAGACGGTCATCATCGGCGTGTTCGTGATCGCCGGCAACCTCGTCGCGGACATCGCCTACAGCGTGGTCGACCCCAGAATCCGACGCTGATGGCTGCCCACCTTCCCTCAGCGCAGACGACCCAGCTTGGAGGCCAGCGATGGCGTTAGTGCCCGGAACATCGGCAGGAGAGGCGCTTGGACTGCCCGATCCGGAGATCGGCGAGCCCGCCTACCGCAGCCGCGGGGGCGTGCTCAGCGCGTTCCTCTCCAACAAGCTGGGCGTGCTCGGACTCGTGCTGATCGTGCTCGTTGTCCTGTTCTGCTTCCTGGGTCCGGTGCTCTACCACACCAATCAGGTCTCCTCGAACCTCGCCGTGGCCAACACCCACCCCGGCGGCAAGTATCCGCTCGGCACCGACGCCGTCGGCTACAACGAGCTGGGCCGGATCATGGTCGGCGGTCAGAGCTCGATCGAGATCGGGTTCGTCGCCGCGCTGCTGGCCGGCGTCATCGGCGTCCTGTGGGGAGCGATCAGCGGCTACTTCGGTGGCATCATCGACACGATCATGATGCGCGTCGTCGATGCGCTGCTGTCGCTGCCCGTGCTGTTCGTGCTGCTCCTCCTCGCCTCGATCATCACCCCCAACGCGTTCAACCTGACGATCATCGTGGCCCTGTTCGCCTGGCTGGTCCCCGCTCGGCTGATTCGCGGCGAGGCCCTGACCCTGCGCAGCCGGGAGTACGTCCAGGCCGTCAAGGGCATGGGCGGCGGTGCCCGCCGCAGCGTGTTCGTGCACGTGATCCCCAACGCGATCGGGACGATCGTCGTCAACATCACCTTCCAGATCGCCGATGCGGTGCTGCTGCTGGCCGCGCTGGGTTACCTGGGCTTCGGCATCCCGGCCCCCTCGGCGAACTGGGGTCAGATGCTCTCCCAGGGGATCAGCTTCCTCTACGCGGGTGAATGGTGGCTCATCTATCCCGTGGGGGGCATGATCATCATCACCGTGCTGGCGTTCAACCTCGTCGGTGACGCCCTCCGGGACGCCTTCGACGTGCGTCTGCAGCGTCGCTGATTGCTGCCATGAGGATTCGCGATTGCAACTGGATGCAGATCGAGGAGTACCTGCGCGCGGACGACCGGATCGTTCTGCCGCTGGGGTCGGTCGAGCAGCATGCACAACTGTCGTTGTGCGTGGATCAGATCCTGCCGGAGCGGGTTTCCGTCGAGGCGGCCGAGCCGCTCGGCGTCCCCGTGCTGCCGGCGTTGCCCTACGGCCTGACCCCCTACTTCGCCGCTTTCCCGGGCAGCCCGACGCTGACTGAGACGACCTACCAGGCGGTGATTGGCGACCTGTTGACGTCGCTGCACGGGCAGGGGTTCCGCCGCTTTCTGCTCGTCAACGGGCACGGCGGCAACAACCCCGGGCGCCCTGCCGCGGAGGCGTTCGCCGACGAGACCCCGGACGCACAGGTCATCTGGCACAACTGGTGGAACGGCCCGGAGGTCTGGCCCGTCGTGCAGTCGATCGACTCGGCGGCCAGCCACGGCTCGTGGCTGGAGAACTTTCCCTGGACGCGCTTGGCTCATGCCCCGGCGCCCCAGGAGGCCAAGCCGATGATCGACCTCACGCTGATGGATCGCGACGACCCGGTCGCCGTGCGGGAACTGATCGGCGATGGCTCGTTCGGCGGGGCCTATCAGCGCGCCGACGAGGATCTCCTGCGCATCTGGGAGGCCGGCGTGCTCGAGGTGCGCGGCGTGATCGAGAGCGGCTGGGCCTCCTGATGCCCGGGGGAGCCACCGTGGTCGAGCGTCGGGTCCTCACCTCTGAGAACCCCATCCTGGCCGACGTCCGCTGGCCGGTCTTCGAGGCTCGCGGTGCGCGCGATGGCCCGCGCCTGACCCTCATGGCCGGCATTCACGGTTGCGAATATCCCGCGATCGCGGCAGTGCGGACGTTCATGCGCGAGCTCGACACCTCAGAACTGGCGGGATCGATCCTGGCGGTGCCGATCGCCTCACCGACCTCCTATCAGGGCCGGTCGGCCTTCGTGGTCCCCGAGGACGCCAAGAACCTCAACCGGGCCTTCCCGGGTCGAGCGGACGGGTCGTTCACCGACGCCCTCGCCGACCACATCTTCCAGACGTTCATCGCCGGGTCAGATCTGCTCATCGATCTCCACGGCGGAGACCTGTTCGAGGCGCTGGAGCCGTTCGCGATCTACGAGGACTCGCCCCAGCGTGAGATGGCCGACCGGCTGGCCTGCGCCTTCAACTTCCCCTACGTCATCTGTCAGCGGGGAAGTGACCTGCGCGGAATGACCAGCGCGGCGGCGGCCGACGCCGGGATCGCGGCGATCGTCGCCGAGGCCGGGGGCTGTGGCCTGCTCGAGCCCGAGGCCGTGCAGTTGCACCTGGCGGGTCTGCGCAACGCGCTGCGTGCAGTGGGGATGCTCGAGGGACCGGTGGCGCCGCCGACCGCCTCTCAGTTCCTCTCCGAGGATTTCCGCTGGCTGCGCTGCGCGGACGCCGGCTGGTGGCAGGCCGAGGTCGCGGTGGGGGAGATGGTGGAGTCCGGCCAACGTCTGGGAGCGATCCTGGATCCGTTCGGTGATGAGGTCGAGGAGATCCTCGCTCCCCTTCCGGGTGCGATCGGCTTCCTCACCAGCAGCCCCGCCGTGGCCGACGACGGGCTGCTGCTCGCCATCGCCGGCCAGCTCACGCCGATCACCTCGAGCTGATCTCCACTGATCAGCGGCGTTCATCTGGTGGCCGGACTCGGCGGTTACTTCCATGACGACCAGGAGGCGATCCGCCGCGGGGCGATCCGCGACGGCGAGCTGTATGTCGGTCAGCCCGTCACCGCCGGTTACGCCGCCGTCCGCATCCCGTCGCGCACCGTCGGCATCGGCCTGACACTGGACGACGGCCAGACCCTCTGGGGCGACGCGTTGTCGGTCCAGTACTCCGGAGCCGCCGGCCGCGAGCCGACGTTCGATCCGGCCACGGTCATCTCGGAGCTGCGTGACGCCCTGGTTCCCCGACTCCAGGGCCTGGAGGTGGCGAACTTCCGCGAGGCCGACACCCGGGCCCAGGAGATCGTCAGCGAGCTCAGCCATGCTCGGATCGCCGTCGCCTACGGCCTCAGCCAGGCGCTGCTGGCGGCCGCCGCGCACACGACGCGCCGCACCATGGCGGAGGTGCTCTGCGACGAATTCGAGCTGCCGCTCATCGCCGAGCCGGTACCGATCTACGCCCAGAGCGGCGACAACCGGCGCGACAACGCCGACAAGATGATCCTCAAGGGCGTCGACCTCCTGCCCCACGGCCTGATCAACGCGCCGAGCAAGTTCGGGAGCGAGGGCGAGGTCCTGCTCGACTACGTCCGCTGGCTCCGGGAGCGGATCATCGCCCACGGGGCTCCGGGCTACGCGCCCACGCTGCACTTCGACCTCTACGGCATCGCCGGCCGGGTGTTCGGCATGGACGTCGCCCGGGTTGCTGACTACCTGGGCGACCTCGCCGACGCCGCCCGACCGTTCTCGGTTCGCATCGAGAGCCCGATGGACTTCGAATCATCGGAGGCGCAGTTCACGGGCTTCGCGGCGCTGCGCCGTGCGCTGGCGGCGCGAGGGGCCGATGTCGGCGTCGTCGCCGACGAGTGGTGCAACACGCTCGAGGACGTGCATGAGTGGGTACGACGAGGCGGTGCCGACATGCTGCAGATCAAGACCCCGGACCTCGGCTCGCTGGCGAACTCGGTGCTCGCGCTCCAGGCCTGCCACGCCGGTGGGGTGGGCGCGTTCCTCGGCGGCAGCTGTACCGAGACCGACATCTCCGCCCGCGCGTGCGTCCATGTCGCGGTCGCCGGCCGTCCGGCCTTTCAGCTCGCCAAACCCGGAATGGGGGTCGACGAGGGGCTGATGATCGTCACCAACGAACAGGCGCGGCTGTTGTCCCAGCTCACCGCCTAGGCTCGTCGGGCATGAGCCACGGCCCGGCGCCCTTGCATCTCAGCGCGTTCGTGATGAACACGCCCTCCCACATCGTGCACGGGTTGTGGCGCTCACCCGAGGGTGAGCAGATCAGCTTCAACGACCTCGACCTGTGGGTGGACCTGGCCAGGCGCCTGGACAGCGCCGGCTTCGACGCGATCTTCTTCGCCGACGTCATCGGCCTGTACGGGGATTACCACGGCGACTGGTCAGCGCACGCCGAGCTCGGGATGCAGATCCCCGCCAACGATCCGATGGTCATCCTCTCGGCGCTCGCCTCCCACACCGAGCATCTCGGGCTGGCCTTCACCGCGGGGCCGATCCAGGAGCCCCCGTTCAACTTCGCCCGGAGGGTGTCGACCCTCGACCACGCCTCGCGGGGACGTATCGGCTGGAACGTCGTCACCTCGAGCCTGGCCAACGGCTGGCGCAACTTCGGCTACGAGGACCTGATCGGCCACGACGATCGCTACGCGCTGGCCGATGAGTACCTCGACGTGCTCTACAAGCTGTGGGAGGGATCCTGGGATGACGGCGCGCTGCTGGCCGATCGGACCTCGGGTCACTTCGCCGACCCGACCCGCATCCACAAGATCCACCACGTCTCCGAGCACTTCCGCGTCGAGGGTCCCCACCTGGTGGCCCCAAGCCCCCAACGCACCCCGCTGATCTTCCAGGCCGGCGCCTCGCCGACCGGGCGAGACTTCGCCGCCCGTCACGCCGAGGCTCAGTTCATCGTCAGCCCGGACCCGGAGGCGGCCGCCAAGCTGATCGCCGACATGGTGCCCCGGCTCCGCCAGCACGGGCGCCGGCGCGAGGACATCGCGTTCTTCCAGGGTCTCTCCTTCGTGATCGGCTCGACCGAGGCCGAGGCCGCCGAGCGCGAGGCCGAGCTCGAAGGTCACCTCGATGTGAACGGGATGATCGCCCACTTCGGGGGCAGCACCGGCATCGACCTCGGCGGCTATGCGCCGGACACCCCGATCGACATGATCCACACCGAGGGCATGCAGAGCAACCTGGCCTGGCTGCGCGAGAGCACCGGGGGGCGCGTGCCGACGATCGAGGATGTCGTCCGCCTGCGTGCCCGCGCGAACCGCGTGGTGGGCACCCCCGAGCAGATCGCCGACGCGCTGGCGGGCTGGCGCGACGCCGGCATCGACGGGATCAACGTCATCAACGCGACGATCCCCGGGTCCTACGCGGACTTCATCGACCACGTGCTGCCGGTTCTGCGTCATCGCGGACTGGCCGCTGCCGGCCCCATGGCCGGCACTCTGCGCCAGAAGCTGTTCGGGCACGACCGCCTCGACGAGCGACACCCCGCCCGCCGCTACCACGGCGCGTTCTCCACGGCGGCGGAGTCACCGACCACATAGGAAAGCCTGAGGGCCCGATAGGCAGGTCCTTAGTCCCCGTTGGGCGAAACCGGGACAGCGGCGCACAGCTGAGGCGTTATGAACTACCGCTATCCCCGTAATGTCGATTGAGTGACTGAGGAAAGCGAGACAGCATGGCCACTACCACCCCTGAGGCGGTCGTCCGACCCGGTTCACCCGAGCTGCGCGAGCTCCTGGCTCGGATCAACGCCGGCACCGAAACCCGTGAGCGCGAGAACATCGCGCCGTTCGAGCAGATCGAGTGGGTCAAGGCGGCCGGTCTGACGAAGCTGCGCCTGCCCGTCGATCAGGGTGGTGCGGGCGCCAGCCTGCGCGAGCTGTTCCAGACGCTCATCGACCTCGCCGAGGCCGACTCCAACCTCGCCCACATCCTCCGGGTTCACTACTGGTACGTCGAGCAGCAGCTGACCACCCCGGATCCCGATGCTCGGGCTCAGGGTTTCGAACTCATCCGCTCGGGCGCCATCGTCGGCAACGGGTTCTCGGAGAAGAGCGCCAAGCCCGTCGGTCTGCATTTCGACACCGCCTTCACGGTGGACCCGACCGGCGGCTATCGCCTCAACGGCACGAAGTTCTACTCGACCGGCACTCTCTACTCCGACTACACCCAGATCTGGGCCGCTGCGCCCGACGGACGCATCGCCGGCGCGGTCATCCCCGTCGACCGTGAGGGCGTCACCATCGTGGATGACTGGGACGGCTTCGGCCAGCGCCTCACCGGGACCGGCACCACGCGCCTGGACAACGTCCATGTACGCGAGGACGAGTACTTCGACCTCGGCGAGCCCGACGGTCCCCAGCCGCCCAGCTACTTCGGCGCCTTCCTCCAGCTCTACCTCCAGGCGGTGACCGCGGGCATCCTCAAGCAGGTGCGCAACGACGCCGCCAAATGGGTCAAGGCGCGCAAGCGGAACTTCAGCCATGCCGGGGCACCCCAGCATCCCGCCGAAGACCGCCAGGTCCTCCAGGTGGTCGGCGAGATCGCCGCGGACGCCTTTGCGGCCGAAGCAATCGTGCTGGCCGCCGCCGACGCGCTTGAAGTGGCCTATGACTCGGTCAACGACGGCGCTCCGACGCCGGAGGCCGCTGCGGACGCCCAGCTGGCCGCTGCGGAGGCGAAGATCGCCATCGACCGCTTCTCCTACGCGACGGCCGCGAAGCTGTTCGACGTCGGTGGCGCCTCAGCCACCCAGTCGGTCAACAACCTCGATCGCCACTGGCGCAACGTGCGCACCATCGCGACCCACAACCCGACCTTCCTCAAGGCCTCGGCGGTGGGCGACCACATCATCAACGGCGCGGAATTCCCGGCCAACGCCTACTTCTAGCCCCGGACCCGAAAGAGAGAGGAGTTCACCATGTCCTCAGTCGGACTGCTGTTCGTCGGATCGGTCCTGTTCCTCAACGGGCTGCTGTTCCTCGGCAAGGCGGATGCCAAGGGGGTGGCCGTCTTCAACCTCTTCGTCGGAGGCCTGCAGACCGCCGTCCCGTTCTACCTGATCGCCACCGCCAAGACGGCGAACGACATCCTGGGTGATGCCGGGATCTTCCTGTTCGGCTTCACGTACCTCTACGTCGGGATCGTGAACCTCAAGGGCTACAGCAGCGACGGCATCGGGTGGTACTCGCTGTGGGTGGCGGTGCTCGCGACAGGCTTCGGCCTGACCGAGATCTTCCGCTTTCATGACACGCCCTCGGGACTGCTGTGGTTCCAGTGGGCCGTCCTGTGGAGCCTGTTCTGGGCGGTCCTGGCCCTCGGGGTCACGCGGCTGACCGCGCTGGCGGGATGGCTGACGGTGATCCTGTCACTGACCACGTGCACGATCCCCGGGTTCCTCCAGCTGATGGGCACCTGGCCCAAGGTCCCGGCCTGGGCGGTGCTCGCCTCGATCGCCGGAACCGCTGTGGTGCTCGTCCCGGTGGCGCTGCGAACCCTGTCTGAGCCGGCGTCGGCGTCGTCCAGTGCCCAGACGGCCCAGGCCCAGACGGCCCAGGCCCAGCCGGCCTAGGGCATCTCAGTGGGATGGAACGGCGGCGCTGTCGAATCCCGGCAGCGCCGCCGCCATCTCCACAAACAGCCCATGGAGGTCCTGTGCGGCTTTGGGGTGTACGTCTGAACGGCGCCGACGGATCACCAACTGGACCTCGGTGTCATCGTCCGCCAGGGGCCGCCAGGTGATGACGCCGTGGTGGGTCAGCGGGTCGTCGATGACGCTGAAGCTCGGCAGCACGCAGGCGCCGAGACCCTCGGCGACCATCAGCTTGCCCATCTCGGCGCCGTCGGTCGAGTACGACACCGCCGGCTGCCGGTCGCCCAGGAGACGGTGGACGTAGCGGTGCATGAGATAGCCCGAGCGCATGAGGACCATGGGCTGTGAGAGCAGCGCCGCGATGGAGATCGACGCCATGGCGGCGAGCGGGCTGTCGGGCGGCATCACCACCACCGCGCGGCCGCGCAGCAGCAGCGTGGTGTCGAGGTCGGGCGGCATGTCGTCGCCCGCCAGGCAGGTGAACAGACCGAGATCGAAGGCCCCCTCGCGCAGGGACTGCTCGATGAGCATGCCCTGGGCCCCCACCACCTGCACCTCGGTCTCCTGGTGGGTGTCTCGAAACTCACGCATCACGCCGGTCAGCAGCGGCACCGTGGCGGCGTTCACCGTGCCGACCCGCACCACCCGGCTGGTCTGGTGCTGCTCGTTGGCAACCGTGCGCAGGCGATCGACTGCCTCGATCACCGAGACGATGTAGGGGAGCAGCTCTCGACCCTGCTCGGAGACCTGGGCACCGGAGCGTCCCCGCTCGAGCACGTCGACCCCCAGCTCGCGCTCGAGATTGCGCACGGTGGCTGACAAGGCGGGCTGGGAGATGTGGAGTTCCTCGGCCGCGCGGCGGTAGGAACCCAGCCGCGCGATGGCGGCGACGTACTCGAGCTGTTCGGATCTCACATGGATAGTAAAGTCAATCGAATTAGTCGAAAAAAACTATCACCCCATCCACGAGATCTATTTGACGATCCTCGTCCGAGGGGAGGACTCTGAAGCTCATGAGCGTGACTCCGCACTGGTTCCTGCCCACCAACGGCGACTCCCGCACCGACCTCTCCCTCGGCAATGCCGTCGGCTCTGAGGGCAGCCGGGTCCGTGAGGGCAGCACCGAGCGTGCGCCCGACATCGGCTACATCGGCCAGATCGCCCGGGCGGCCGAGAGCCAGGGCTTCGTCGGTGCCCTGACGCCCACCTCCTCCTGGTGTGAGGACGGCTGGGTGATGACCGCCGCGCTGACCCAGCTCACCGAGCGCTTCAAGTATCTGATCGCCTTCCGGCCCGGGCTGGTCTCGCCCACCCTGATCGCCCACATGTCCGCCACCTACCAGCGGGTCTCCGGCGGACGCCTGCTGCTCAACGTGGTCACCGGCGGTGACGACGCCGAGCAACAACGCTTCGGTGACCACCTCACCAAGGCTCAGCGCTACGCCCGGGCCGGGGAGTACCTGCACGTCTTCCGCGAGCTGTGGACCGGCGAGCCCGTCGACTTCCAGGGCGACTACGTCGACGTGCGCGGCGCCCAGATCATCCCTCACGAGGTCTGGCCCGACATCTACCTCGGGGGCTCCTCCCAGGAAGCGCTCGACGTGGCCGCCCGCTACGCCGACGTCTATCTGACCTGGGGTGAACCGCCCGAGGCGGTGGCCGCCAAGCTCGACGCGGTGCGCGAGCACGCCGCCCGACAGGAGCGCGAGCTGCGCTTCGGCATCCGGCTCCACGTGATTGCGCGCGACAGTGCCGATGAGGCCTGGGCGGAGGCGGACAAGCTCCTGGCCGGCCTGTCGGATGAGCAGATCGCCAACTCCCAGCGGATCCAGCGCGCGTCAGGCTCGGAGGGGCAGGCCCGCATGACCGCCCTGCACAACGGGCGCCGCGATCACCTCGAGGTCTCGCGGAATCTCTGGGCCGGCGTCGGACTGGTCCGCGGAGGCGCCGGCACCGCGCTGGTCGGCTCCCATGAGGAGGTGGCCGACCGGATCGCCGAGTACCACGACCTGGGGATCGAGGAGTTCATCTTCTCCGGGTATCCGCACCTCGAGGAGGCCTACCGAGTTGGGGAAGGTGTGCTGCCGGTGCTGCGTCGTCGTGGTCTGCTGGTCGATGACACGTCTCTACAAATGCAATTGTCGTAGCCGAAACACAGGAGCCGATATGCCCACTGATCCCACGACAGAGCCGCTGCGCTTCGCCTACTGGGTGCCCAACGTCTCCGGCGGCCTGGTCACCTCGACGATCGAGCAGCGCACCGACTGGTCCTTTGACTACAACAAGAAGCTGGCCCAGACGGCCGAGCGGGCGGGCTTTGAGTACGCGCTCAGCCAGGTCCGCTACACCGCCTCCTACGGGGCGGAGTTCCAGCAGGAGTCGACGTCCTTCTCGCTGGGGCTGCTGCTGGCGACCGAACGGCTCAAGGTCATCGCCGCGGTTCATCCCGGTCTCTGGCAGCCGGGCGTGCTGGCCAAGTGGTTGGCCACCGCCGATCACATGACCAACGGCCGCGTCGCCGTCAACGTCGTGTCCGGATGGTTCAAGGACGAGTTCCGCCAGCTCGGTGAGCCCTGGCTGGAGCACGACGAGCGTTACCGCCGCTCCGCGGAGTTCATGCAGGCGCTGCGCGCCTACTGGACCGAGGACGACGCGCAGTTCGGCGGGGATTTCTACCGGATCCGTGACTTCACCCTGAAGCCCAAGCCGCTGTCCTGGGACGGTCGTCCGCACCCGGAGATCTTCCAGGGTGGGAACTCGAGCGCCGCCCGGGTCAACGGCGGCCGCCATGCCGACTGGTACTTCTCCAACGGCAAGGACTTCGACGGCGTCACCGAGCAGCTTGAGGACGTCGCTCGCGAGGCCGCCGCCTACGGTCGTCCCGCGCCGCCCAAGTTCGGCCTCAACGGGTTCATCATCGTGCGCGACACCGAAGCCGAGGCCCGTGACACCCTGCGTGAGATCGTCGACAAGGCCCACGTCGAGGCGGTCGAGGGGTTCCGCGGCGCGGTCCAGCAGGCCGGCGCCGCCACCTCGGACAGGAAGGGCATGTGGGCGGACTCGAAGTTCGAGGACCTGGTCCAGTACAACGACGGCTTCCGCACCCAGCTGATCGGCACCCCCGAGCAGGTGGCCGAGCGGATCATCGCCTACCGCAAGCTCGGTGTCGATCTCATCCTCGGCGGTTTCCTCCACTTCCAGGAGGAGGTCGAGCGCTTCGGCCAGGACGTCATCCCGATCGTGCGTGAGCTCGAGATCGAGAACGGACTCGACGCGGCGGCCCTCCCGGAGCCGCTCGTGGCGGCGTGAGCGTTGTCGCCCCGCCGCGGCTGCGGGATGCGGCGGCGGCGATCTCGGCCGCAGAGGAATTCGCCGCGGGAATCGCCGACGGCGTCATCGAGCGCGACCGGGCCGGGGCCGAGCGGGTGCCCGTCCCGGAGCTCGCCGCCTATGACGCCAGCGGCCTGCTCGCCATCACCGTGCCCGAGGGGCCGAACCTGCCCCCTTCGGTCCTGGCCGAGGTCTGTCGCAGCGTGGCGTCGGTGGATCCGGCGATCGCCCAGGCGCCCCAGGGTCACTATCTGTTCGTCGACGTGGTGGCCGCCTTCGGCAGCGACGCCCAGCGGGCGCGCCTGCTCGGTGATGCGCTGGCGGGCCGGCGGATGGCCAACGCGCTGGCTGAGCGCGGCGGCGCCCACGCCCAGGACCTGAAGACCCGCTACTCCCACGGTCGCCTGAACGGCACCAAGTTCTACGCCACCGGAGCCCTCACCGCTCACTGGATCGCCGTGTCAGCCCTGAATGACCAGGATCTGCCGGTGATCGGCTTCGTCGAGCGCGAGGCCGCCGGCGTCACCCTGAACACCGACTGGAACGTGATGGGTCAGCGCGGCACGATCTCGGGGTCGGCCATCTTTGAGGACGTCGCGGTCGAGCCCGAGCTGGTGCTCGAGTACTGGCGCTGCTTTCAGGCGCCTCAGCAGCTGGGGGCCCGCGCTCAGCTCTATCACGCGGCCATCGAGGTGGGGATCGCCTGCGGCGTCGTCCGTGACGCCGAGTGGTTCCTCTCTGAGAAGGCCCGCCCGTTCTTTGAGGCCACACGCGCGGGATGGGCGCAGAAGGCCAGCGATGACCCGCACGTCATCCATCGCTTCGGCGTGATGGCCACCAAGGTGGAGGCCGCCCGCGCCCTGCTCGCACGGGCCGCCGGCGTACTCGACGAAATCGGGCTGGTGCCGGCCTCGGCGGAGGCGGCGGCGCGCGGATCGGTGGCGGTGGCGCAGGCCAAGGCCTACGCGGGAGAGGTCGCCGTCGAGGTCGCCTCGGAGCTGTTCTCGCTCAGTGGCGCCTCGGCCGCAGATGAGAAGTACGACCTCGGTCGCCACTGGCGCAACGCGCGCACCCACTCCGCCCATGACCCTGCCGACTGGAAGTACCACCACGCCGGGAACTGGCTGCTCAACGGCATCGCGCCGCCCAACCACGGCCAGATCTGAGCATCAACCGGGCCTGAGGACGCGCGCGAGCAGATCGCGCAGCAGCTTCCCCTCGGCAGCGTCGAGGGGCGCGAGCAGCTCGGACTCGGCCGCGTCGCTGGCCGCGGTTGCCGCGACCAGGGTGTCCTGACCCGAACGGGTCAGCTCGACGACGTTGCGGCGCCGGTCCTCGGCGTCGGGGCGACGGGACAGCAGACCCTTGGCCTCCATGGTGTCGAGCATCGCCACCATCGTCGTGCGGTCGACGCCGATGCGCTCGGCCACCTGCTGTTGGGAGGCCGGCTCGTAGCTGTCGATGACGATCAGCACCCCGAGCTCGCGCGCGTCGATGCCGTGCGGCGCCAGCGCTGCGTCGTTGCGCTCGGACATCAGCATGCTGGCGTGCTTGAACAGGTAGCCCAACCGCCGGCTCGCCGGCGACCGCGACTCGGTTCCCCCGTCTGTCGACATATGGCTAGCGTAACGCTAAGCTGATCGTCAGTACTACTGATGATCAGCAATTACAACGGATAAGGCGGCGACGATGATCTTGATCACCGGAGGACTCGGACACATCGGCAGCGCCACCGTGCAGGCGCTGCTCGACATGGGGGAGGAGTGCGTGCTCATCCAGCGCCGCAGCCCGGAGATCCCCGCCGGGCGCTTCAGCGCCCCGGTCAGCGTCGTCCAGGGCGACGTGAAGGACATCGAGGCGCTGCGCGCCATCGGCCGCGAGCACGACATCACCGGCATCGTGCACATGGCGGGTTCAATGCCCTGGCCGGCGGATCCCGATGCGGCGCCCGTGCCGGCCGCCCAGGACGCGCTCGGCGGACTCTTCAACATCATCGCGGTGGCTGAGGAGTGGGGGGTCAAGCGCGTCAGCCTGGCCAGCACGATCGGCGTCTACGCCGGGCTGGCCACCACCGGCGGTCTCACCGAGGATCTGCCCGTGCCCCTGACCGCACCGTTCGTCATCCCCACGTTCAAACGGATCAGCGAGCTGCTGGGCAAGCACCTCGCCGGGCCGACGGGCCTGGACATCATCCACCTGCGCATCAGCGGGGCGTGGGGACCGCTCGGGCACCTGCCCAACTTCGCCTTCCCGGCGCCAATGTTCGTCCATGCCGCGGCGACCGGGACGCCGGTCGACCTGTCCGGCGTGGCCGGTCGACGCAACGCCGAGGACGGGCTCGACCTGTGTTACGTCCATGACCTCGGCCGCGCCACCGCGCTGCTCCAGACCGCCGACACGCTCACCTATGACACCTACAACGTGGCGTCAGGGCGCATGACCACCAACGCCGAGGTCATCGCGGCGATCCAGACCGTCGTGCCGGACTTCGCCTACGCGCTGGAACCCGGCGCCACCACGCCAGCGGCCTACCTCGACATCACCCGCCTGCACGCGGACACCGGCTACGTCCCCGAATGGGACCTCGAGCGCGCGGTCGCCGACTACATCGCCTACTTCCGGGCGGGTCACGCCATCTAGGCACGCTCAGGCGGGCGTGGCCTCGATGAGAGCCGGGACGCCGGCCAGGACCTCGGCGCGGGTGACCAGGTCGGCGATCGTCGTCTTGGCCAGCTGCGCCTCGAGCGCCCGGCGAGCCTCAGCGTCGATGTCCAGCAGCATGGACTGGATGTGAGCGCCCACGCTGCAGTCCGGGCGTCCCTCGTAGGTGCCGAGAAAGGGCGTGTCGCCGTGGATGACGCGCCACACGTCGGCGAGGGAGATCGTGGCCGGGTCGTGGAGGAGGTGGGAGCCACCGCCCACGCCGGAGCGCGAGCCGACCAGTCCGGCCTCGCGGAAGCCACCGAGCACACGCCGGACGTGCACCGGGCTGGCGTTGGCGGAGCCGGCCAGCTGGTCTGAGGACAACGACGCGGGTGCCCAGGAGGCCAGCAGGGTCAGCATGTGGACGCCCAGGGCGAACTGCGTGTTGGTCGACATGACCCTGACGATTCTACCCGCATTCGTAATCAGGTCTGATACGGTTTGATTCGTAACCAGTCCAGCTACAAATGGATCTCACGCTCATGACCCTCATCATCACCGGCGCCTCGGGAAACCTCGGTCGCAGCACTGCCGAGGCGCTGCTCGCCACCGACGGCGTCGCCGCCGCCGACGTCGTCCTCCTCACCCGCTCCCCCGACAAGCTCGCCGATCTCGCCGCCCGTGGCGCCGAGATCCGCCGGGCCGACTTCGGCGACCCGAGCACGCTCGAGGCCGCCTTCGCCGGCGCCACCCGCGTGCTGATCGTCAGCACCGATGAGATCGGGGCAGCCCGCGTGGCCCAGCAGCAGGCCGCGATCGACGCCGCCAAGGCAGCCGGCGCCCAGCTGATCGCCTACACCTCGATCCCCAACCCGGACCCCGAGCACAACCCGGCCGCCGTCGTCCCCGACCATCACGCCACCGAGCAGGCGATCATCGCCAGCGGCGTGCCCTACGCCTTCCTGCGCAACGCGCTCTACGCCGAGTTCCGGGTTCCCGAGGCCCAGGGCGCGATCGCCCAGGGGGTCCTCGCCTACAACACCGGCGACGGCGCGAGTGCCTACGTGAGCCGCGCCGACTGCGCCGCCGCGGCCGCCGCCGTGCTGGCCGGCGGTGACGAGCACGCCAACCGGATCTACGACATCACCGGTCCCGAGGCGCTGACCGGCGCCCAGTTGGCCGCCCTGTATGCCTCACTCGGCGCCACCACGGTGTCCGCCGTCTCGGTGGACGACGCCGCGTTCATCGCCGGCGCCGTCGAGCACGGCCTGCCCGAGCCGGTCGCGCAGATGATGGCCAGCTTCGGACAGGCCATCCGCGAGGACCAGCTCGATCAGCTCACCGGCGACGTCGAGGCGATCACCGGGTCCAAGCCCGTCAGTCTGGCCAGCGTGCTCGAGGCGGCTGGCATCGGACGGGTCGACGCGACGGTCTGAGCACCGCGGGCCGCTGGAGCGGACCGGGCCGTGATGTCACTGCGGCCCGGTACCGACCCGGATCAGTTTCTTGTTGACGAACTCATCGGCCCCGTAGCGCCCGAGCTCGCGGCCGAAGCCCGAGCGCTTGACCCCGCCGAAGGGCAGCTCGACGCCGTCGGCGCCGACGACGTTGACGTAGACCATGCCGGCGTCGATCGCGTCGGCCACCCGCGCGGCCTGGGCCTCGTCGTTGCTGATCAGGTAGGAGCCGAGCCCGAAGGGCGTGTCGTTGGCGATCGCGATCGCCTCGTCCTCGGAGCTGACGCGGTACACCTGGGCCACCGGGCCGAAGAACTCCTGGCGGTAGGCGTCGTTGTCGGGCGTGACGTCGGTCAGCACGGTCGGGTTGAAGAAGTTGCCCTCACGACCCCCGCCGGCGACCAACGTGGCGCCCTGGGCGACGGCGTGCTTGACCTGCTCCTCGAGCCGGTCGGCCGCCAGGGTGGAGGAGAGCGGACCGATCTCGGTGTCCTCGCTCGTCGGATCGCCCGGTTTGACCGCGGTGAGCGCGGCGGTGAACTTCTCCAGGAACGGCTCATAGAGCGCGTCGGCGACGATGAAGCGCTTGGCGGCGTTACAGGACTGGCCGGTGTTGTCGAGCCGGGCTGACACGGCCTGCTCGACCGCCCAGTCGAGGTTGTCGGTGCTCAGCAGGATGAACGGGTCTGAACCGCCGAGCTCGAGCACCACCTTCTTGAGGTTGCGTCCAGCGATCTCGGCCACCGCGGCGCCCGCACGCTCAGAGCCGGTGAGCGACACGCCGCGCACGCGCGGGTCCGCGATCACCGTCTCGATCTGGTCGTTGGAGGCGTAGATGTTCACGTAGGCGCCGTCGGGGAAACCGGCGTCGTCAAAGATCTGCTGGATGGCCGCGGCCGACTCGGGGCACTGGGGCGCGTGCTTGAGCAGGATGGTGTTGCCGATCACCAGGTTCGGTCCGGCGAAGCGGGCCACCTGGTAGTAGGGGAAGTTCCAGGGCATGATGCCGAGCAGGACGCCGAGGGAGCGCCGGCGCACCACGGCGGTGCCGTCGCCGTCGAGCAGCTCGATCGGCTCATCGGCCAGCAGCTTCTCGGCGTTGTCGGCGTAGAACGCGTAGATGGCGGCGGAGAACTCGACCTCGCCGAGGGCCTGGGCGATCGGCTTGCCCATCTCTCGGACGATGATCTCGGCCAGTGCCTGGCTGCGTTCGGTGTGCAGCTCCGAGACGCGGCGGATGAGCGCGGCGCGGTCGGTCACGCTCGATGCCTTCGACCACTCCGAGTGCGCCCGGTCGGCCCGGGCGATGGCCTCGGACAGGTCGGCGTCGGTGATGGTGGGGAACTGCTCCCCCGTCTCGCCGTTGGCGGGGTTCACTACCGCATAATCGCTCATCGATCTCTCCTCGCCCTCGTCAGGCTCACGTCGGGTCGTCAGGGACTCAGGACATCTTGGCGCAGGCGCAGCGATGCCGGCGGCCCCATGGCCGCCGGCACCCTGACAGCTGTCTGGCTCTAGGCGGCCGACAGCTCGAGCGAGACGTCGACCGTCACGTCGTCGGCCACGCCGCCGTCGCCGACGATGCCGAACTCCTTGCGGTTGATCACCGTGCTGAGGTCGAGGCCGAGACGGGTCTGGCGGCTGCCGTCGGCCACCGTGACCTCGAGCGGGCCGCTGACCGTGCCGGTGATGGAGACCGGCTTGGTCACGCCCTTGATGGTCAGCTCGCCCGCGGCGTGCAGGTGGCCGTCATGGGCATGCAGGTCCGTCGACTTGAACGACAGCTCGGGGAAGTTGGCGATGTCGAACCAGTCGGGGGCCGACAGGTGCTCCTTGAACATCGGCAGCGTGCCGACGTCGAGGGTGTCGCTCTTGACCGAGCCGCTGAGGACGCCGTCGACCAACGCGCCGGTGACCTCGTGGAAGTGGCCGCGGAACGTGGCGATGACGTGGTGCTTGACGCTGAACGTCACGGTCGAATGAATGGTGTCGATGTCCCAGGTGCCGGTGGTCGGGACTTCGGTGGGAACGGTGGTGCTCAAGGGTGTATCTCCTTCAATTCCATGTAAGTCGATCAATTCAGTATTGTTTTCGCTGTCATGAGCGAACGCATCCTCGATCTCCCCGTCGACCTGCCGGACGATTCCGTCCAGGCGATGGTCGTTGACTCACATCCTCTCACGCGAATAGGCCTCGGTGTTCTCTTGCACCGTCAGCCCTGGATCTCGCGCTGTCTGCTGGCGAGTGATCGGGACGAAGCTGTCACTTTGGCAGAGCGCCACCGTCCCGACGTTGCGGTCGTCGACGTGTCGGACGCCGGCCCGTTCGTGGGCTCCTATCTGGCGCCGCTGCGAGCGGTGCGGCCGTCGATGCCGCTCCTGCTCTCCAGCCACTACACGCCGGCCAACCACGCGCTGCTGCTCGCCGCCGGCGGGGCGGGTCTGCTGACCCCGGATCTCAGCGTCGAGCAGATGGTGCGCTCGGTGCGCAGTGCCCTGGTCGGCGAGTCGGTGCCGGTGCGGATCGGCGCCAAGCGCAGCGACCAGCTGTCTGAGCGCGAGCGCGAGGTGCTCGCGCTGCTGTGCACCGGGGCCACCAACCGCGAGATCGCCGATGCGATGCACGTGGGCACCGAGACGGTCAAGAAGCACGCCGGCGCGCTCTACCGCAAGCTCGGGGTGCGCAACCGCACCGAGGCCGCCCAGCGGGCGGCCTCGCTGCTGGCAGCCTAGGCGCCCCAGCCGGGGGAGCGCCCCAGCCGGGGGAGCGCCCCAGCCGGGGGAGCGCCTCAGTCGCGCGGGCGCCTCAGCCGGGGGAGCGCCTCAGTCGGGGGAGCGTCCCAGCCGGGGCCCTGGGTCGGGCGTCTCAGCGGGCCGCGCCGGCCTGGGTGGCGGCCTCGACCTCGATCAGACGCCCGCTCGTGACGTCGTAGACGTAGCCGTAGATCGGGATCGAGCCCGGGACGAGCGGATGGCTGCGGATGCGACTGACGTCGTCGACCACCGCGCCGGCCTGATCCTTGATGGTGAGCCAGTCGATGTAGTCGCCCTCGGTCGAGCCCGGACCGGCCCCGACGTCGCTGAAGCCGTCGGCGCCGAGCTGGGCGGTCTCGAGGCTCGAGGCGAGCAGACCGCGGATGACCTCGTCGGTGAAGAACTCCATGCCGCAGTCGGTGTGGTGGATCACGAACCACTCCTTGGTGCCGAGCAGCTTGTAGGAGATGACGAGGGAACGGATCGCGTCGTCAGAGGCGCGGCCGCCGGCGTTGCGGATTACGTGGGCGTCGCCCTCAGCCAGGCCGGCGTACTTGGCCGGGTCCAGACGCGCGTCCATGCAGGTCAGGATCGCGAAGCCGCGCGCGGGCGGGAGGGCGAGCTCGGACTTCTCGCCAAAGTCGGCGGCATAGGCCGCGTTGGCCGACAGAACCTCATCCAGGACAGGCATAACTGCTCCCTTGGGTTGTGAGTGGGGCGGCGGCGGTGACGGCCGCGCGCGGACCGACCCTACGCGTCGGGCCGAAGAGATCGGCCCGAATACCCGGATGGGCCGCGGTGACGGCCGGTCGTGCCGGAGGTCGTCTCGATACGACTTTGTGGTTTTGCACGAAATATGTGGTTTTACACGGATAGGGCGCTGACTCGACCCGGTCGATAAACCAAACGAAGGTAAATCGACAAAGGTGAACGGGAAACACGACCGGCGCCGACTCAGAGAGGACAGAATGTTCAGAAATTCTCGGCGCTGGTGGGCCAACCGCAGTCGACTGGCGATCCTCGCCGGTGTCGTCGGTATGGCCGCCCTGGCGCTCGGTACAACGTCGAGCTTGGGTGGCTTCACCGCCTCGATCACCAACACCGGCAACAAGGTGGCCACCGGCAGCTTGATCATGCAGGAGCAGGTCACGCCGACCGGCGGAACCACGACCACCTGCCTGTCCACCGGGGCAGGGGCGGCGATCACCACCAACGCCAACACGACCTGTGGGGCGAATAAGTTCGGCGCACTGACCAACGCGATTCCCGGTTCATCGAGCTTCTCCAACGTGGTGATCACCAACCAGGGCTCCGTGGCCGCCAACTCGTTCAACATGACCACCGGTACCTGCACTGCCACGCCGACGGCTCCCACCGGAGCGACCGCCACCAACGTGGGTAGCGACACCAGCTTCTGCAATAAGGTCGACGTCACGATCGAGGACGACACCGGGACGGCGACGTGCATCTACCCGGCCCAAGCCGGGACGTGCCCGACGCCGACCAGCTCGAACACCCTGGCCACGCTGGCCACTGCCTACACCACGACGCCGTTGACGCTGACCGCGCCGGTCGCGGCGGGGGCTTCGCGCACCTACAAGGTGACGGTGATGATCGACGGTTCGGCGACCAACGCCGACCAGGCGATGGCGGCCACCGAGCCGATCACCTTCAACTTCGGCTCCTAGCCGAACCCAGACATTCCTGAGGCAGCTCCGTCGCCAAGCGATCGGCGGCGGAGCCGTTTCGGTTGGGCGACGGGAGGAGCCGGAGATGTCCCAATTGAGAGACGACGTGGGTTCACGGCGGCGCCGGGCGCCCTGGTGGTGGCCGTTGGCGCTGCTCGGGGTGACCGCGGCGGTGATCCTCAGCCTTGGCGGGGCAGAGGGCGGGTTCACCGCGAAGATCGCCAACGCCGGGGACCGTGTAGAGACCGGGAGTCTGGTCACCGCCGCGGCGTCGGGCGCGAGCACTGAGTGTGATCTCAGCACCGCGACCTACAGCCCGATCACCCAGTCCTCCAACACCGCGACCTGTGGCGGCACGCTGGCGCCGTCAGGCACCCTGGCCAGCGGCACGACGACGTCGGCGACGGTAACGACGATCAGCGAGAAGGGCAGCCTGGCCAGCTCGGCCGGCATCACCGAGGGGGTGTGCGGACCGGTCCAGCTGGCCAACACCACCGCGGCGGCACGGATCCGATGCTCATCCACGCGGCACGACGGTCAGCTTCGCCCAGGCCGGCCCGACCTCGTTGAGCGGGTCCGCCGGCCTCGGCCTGTCGGGCACCTCGGGATATGCCGCCGACGTCACCTCGTACACGCCGGGGCTGACAGCCGCGAGCTACAGCGAGGCTGATCTGGTTCAAGACGACGACCGAGCGGGTCGCTGATCGGCTTTACCAGCACGCCGAGCGTCAACAGCCCCCACCTAGCTGGGATCAAGCATGCTGTGGATCGACAGCGCCGGACATGTCGTGTTCGGCACGTCTACTACGGCACCTGGGTGTGTTCGCACCAACGAGCTGACCACCAGCGGCACCTTTACAACAACGGCGCCTGGCATTTCGCCGTGGTCAGCTGTCAGCGCTCACGACCGGGACGTCGCTATCGGTCGATGGGGGCACGGCGGTGACCGGCACGTCCTGTTCAACGTCACCCAGAGCTTACAACGGGCTACTGGCACATCGGCTGGGACAACACGGCCTCAGGGATGGCACCGATCTCGCCGACCAACACGTACTTCAGTGGCAGCCTCGCCGACGCCGCCGATCATTCCCTCAGCGCGCTCAGCGGCCGCTCAGATCACCGCTCTGTACAACCAGACCACCCAGACCGGCCTTCGCCAGCCTCGTCAGCAGCACGGACGCGGCCATCCGATCTCTGGCCCCTCGGTGACTCCGGCACCAGCGTGTACACGGGAGCCGATTGCCCGGCGTCACGCCGGCCGCCTGCGCGTTCGTCGACGCCACGATCGGCGTCAGTCGGTGCGAGCACCACGTGCGCGGCCCCGTCGAGCCAGCGTCGGCGTGCGCCGCGCCGACCATCGACGACGACCCTGGCCACGCTCGCCGTCCAAGACGACTCTCGTTCACAGCCGGTCCGACTCGCCGAGCCAGGGACTCTCGGTGACCGTCACACTGGCCCGCGACACCACCAATACCGTGGCCGGTTCAAACCCCTACGCCACCGGCCTGCACCTGACCACGGCCCTTGCTCTGGCCGCTACTGCGGGCAGCTTCAGCGCAACCCTTAATTGGCCCGCGGAGAACATCATCCTGTGAGCCTCCACCGCCGCGGCGCAATCCTGAGCATCGCCTGCTGGCTAATCATTGCCGGGCTGGGCGCTGGCGCGGTTGCGTGGACCTCGGGCTGGCGGGTCCACGACATGACCACCCCGAGCATGGGGACCGCCGCACCGGTCGGCAGCATCGTCATCAGCCACCCGGTCAACGCCGCCACCCTGCACCGTGGGCAGATCATCGTGTTTCACCCGCCGGGACGCCCGACCGTCACCTTCGCGCACCGCATCTACGCGATCAGCCCGGGAGCCGGCGACACCGCGATCCGTACCAAGGGGGACATCAACCCCACCCCCGACGTCTGGACCCTCCACCAGGCGGATCTGATCGGGATCTCCGTCGCGAGGGTTCCCGATGTCGGCTTCCTCCTCCAAGCGCTCCCGCTGCTGCTGCTCGGGACCTTCGTCATCCTGCTCGCCAGCTCCGGGCTGGCTCCGGACCGTCGCGGCGCGGCGCGGATCATCGCCGGCGCGATCCTCGTCGCCGGGGTCGTCGACCACTTCCGTCCCCTCGCGCGCGTCGATCTCCTTGACGAACAGGTCACCCACGGCCACGGGATCGCCACCGTGGTCCCCACGGGCATCCTGCCCATCCGCGTCTCGGCCCATGGCGGCAGCGCGGTGGACATCGTCCCCGGTCAGGTCGGCGTCGTCCACCGCGCCCACGTCGACCCCCAGCACGCCTTCACGATCTCCACGAGCATCCACCTCAGTGGCTGGTGGTGGCTGGTCCTGCTCGGCTGGACGATCCCGATGTTCATCGCCCTGCGCCTGACCCGCCAGCCGGCCGAGGCGACCGTCGCGCCGATGACGCCGCCGCCTCCGGCGATCACCCCGGCGTCCCCGGCCATCGTGCTCCCGGTTCACGGCAGCCTGGCGGACCTGCCTGCCTACTCGGGGCTGCCGCGCGTGCCGCGCGTGCCGGAGACCGACTCTCCCTAGATCCGGTTGCCGCCGGCGCCGGGCTCGCTCATGCCCGGTCGGCGTGCCTGGCCGCGATCCGCTCCTCACGCGGGGGGCGCAGGACCAGCGGCTGCTTGCGGGAGCGGCGCAACAGCAGGAACGCCAGGGTGCCCCACATCGCGGGCACCCACAGGGAGATCGCGTGGTAGACGACCGTCGCCGCCGTGGCCTTGGAGGCGACCACGCCGTAGAGGATGAACATGCCGACGAAGCTGCCGTCGAGCACGCCGATCCCGCCGGGGATGGGCACGAAGTTCGAGAGGTAACCGATCTGGTAGGCGAGCACGATGGTGGAGATCGGCGGGTGGATCCCCAGCGCCCAGAAGCACACCACCAGCACGAAGATGTCGGCCCACAGGTAGATCCACGCCCCGAGGAAGCGCCAGTCCCAGGTGAACAGCACCTGCTCGGTGGCGCGGACGGTGTCGGCGGTGGCGCGCAGGCTGGTCGCCGTCCGACCCGGGTGGTCGGGGATCAGGCGCTCACACAGCCACGGCAGTGCCGCGAAGATGACCAGCATGACCAGTCCGACGCCGCCGGGCAGCAGGTCGAGCAGCAGGTTGTGCTTACCGGGCAGGATGTGGAGCCACAGGGCCAGGCCGGTGACGGCGAGCGTGATCACGTTGATCGCCGAGGTCATCAGGAACAGCACCGCGGAGCGCTCGGCGACGCGTCCGGGATTGGCGCCCCGCTCGATGAGCAGGAGCGCTCCGACCGCGATGCTGCCGACCCCACCGAGGGAGACGGCGGTCCCGAAAGCGAGCTCGGACAGGGCGACTCGGGCGCCGAAGCGCACCGGTGCGCGATCGAACACCTGCAGGAAGGCGATGATGTAGCCAACGCAGGAGAAGGCCTCCAGACCGATGGCGAGCACCACCCAGCCGATCCCCATGCCCTTGATGTCCTTGCCCACCGAATGCAGGCCGGGTACCGCCAGGAGCAATCCGACGACCAGGGCGACCAGTACGGCGAGGGAGAGCAGACCCGTCCACAGGCGCCGGGTCGCGCGTGCCTCATCGCGCGAGACCGCCTCCTCTGAGCCGGGCGTCAACCCATCGGATCGAACTTCGGCTAGGTCCACGTCCACGGGTTCCCCAACCGATCCCACACCGGACACGGTTGACTATTCAAGCAACTCTTGAGGGAATGCTCAGAAATAGCGGCCGCGCAAGCGGGTGGGAGATGGACATGACGCGAATCGAGCTGGCCGATCAGGACGTCGTGGGCACCCGGGCCGACAACCCCGGGCTGCTCACCCTGAGCGGCACCAACAGTTGGATCGTCGGGAGGGATCCGGCCTGGCTGATCGACCCCGGGCCCGACCTGGCAGGCCACGTCCAGGCGCTGAGCGACGAGTTGGATGCTCGCGGGGGGCTGGGGGGCATCGCCCTGACCCACGGGCACCTCGATCACTCCGAGGCGGTGACGGCGATGCTCGAGCGCTTCCCCGACGCCGTGCGCGGTGACGGGCCGCTCGAGCGCCTGGCGCTCCCCGGGCACGCGCCCGACCACGTGGTCTACCTGTTCACCGACATCGCCTTCAGCGGCGACGCGATCCTGGGGGAGGGCAGCGTGTTCGTCGCCCCCGATCCCGGGGCCATGGCCGGTTACCTGCAGGGTCTGGCCCGGCTGCGGGCACGTCACCCGGGGCTCATCGCCCCTGGGCACGGGCCGCTGATCCGCGACCCCGACGCCAAGATCGCTGAGTACATCAGCCACCGCAACGCGCGCGAGGCGCGGTTGCTCGCCGCGCTGGGGGAGGGCCACCGCAGCACCGATGCGCTGCTCGGCGCCGCCTGGAGCGAGGTGCCCGAGGCGCTGTTGCCGGCTGCGGCGGCCACGCTCGCCGCGCACCTGGACAAGCTGGAGGACGAGGGCCGTCTCCCCGATGGGGTGCAGCGGCCTGTGTGGCCGCCGCCCGGCTGGCCCGCCAGCCCTCAGGTCTGAGCGCGGGCCCGGGCGGTGGGCACCAGTGCCGCCTCGGCGAGCTTCATCGCCGCCTCCAGGGTGGTGATCCCGTCGGCTTCAGCGGTATCGAAGATGCGCCCCAGGGTGTCGGCGATGCCGGCCACCGCCGCGTTGGCCGCTGTCGGGTCATAGCTGCCCCGGCGCTCCTCGGCGATGTTGATGATGCCGCCGGCGTTGGCGACGAAGTCGGGTGCCCAGAGGATCTCCCGGGCCCGCAGCAGCGCGGCGACGTTCTCCTCGGCCAGCTGGTTGTTGGCCGCGCCGGCGATCACGCCACAGCGCAGCTCCGGGACGGTGTCGGCGTTCAGGATGCCTCCCAGCGCGCAGGGCGCCAGGATGTCGACCTTCGCCACCAGCGCCTTGGCCGGCGTCATCCAGCGCGCTCCCAGTTCGCTGGCCAGCTCGCGTTTGGACTTGTCCACATCGGCGAGGATGAGCTTGGCCCCCTCCTTGGCGCACAGGCGGGCGATGCGACCCCCGACATGGCCGACGCCGACGATGGAGATGCTGCGGCCCGCCAGCGACGGGCTGCCGAACCGGCGCTGGGTCGTCGCCTTGATCGCGTTGACCACGCCGGTGGCGGTGAAGGGACTGGGATCGCCCGAGCCGCCCCGCTGACGCGACAGTCCGGCCACGTGCTTGGTCCGCGTGGCGATCACGCTCATGTCGCGGGAGGAGGTGCCGACGTCCTCGGCGGTGACGTACTGGCCCTTGAGCAGGTCGATCGTGTCCCCGATGTCCAATAGCGCGTCGCGGCGACGCTTGGTCGTCAGCTCCTCGCCCTCGGGGATGACGATGACCGACTTGCCCCCGCCCATGGGCAGGCCGGCGACCGCCGACTTGAAGGTCATCGCCCGGGACAGCCGCAGCGCGTCGTTGAGCGCGGTGTAGGCGTCGGGGTAGTGCCACATCCGGCAACCGCCGCACGCCGGTCCGCGCACGGTCGAGTGCACCGCCACGACGGTGTAGAGGCCCGACCGCGTGCCGCGGCGGATGAGCGCCTCTTCATGTTCGATCGGCTCCATGGAGCCGCTCAGTTTGCCACTAGGAGGTCGGTGCGGTGCCCGCGGCGGTGGTGACGGTGCCGTCCGCCGCTTCCGACGTCGTCGATCCGCTCGGATCTGACAAGGTCGAGCTCGAGTTCGACGTGGTCGAGCCCGAGTCCGACGTGGTCGAGCCCACGGCGGGCGAGGTCGCGCTGGGCGCGGTGGCGCTCGGGGTCGTCGCGGTGCTCGGGGACGCGCTCGTGGTGCCTGAACTCGAGGTGGTGGCGGGGGACGTCGAGGTCGAGGTGGCCCCCAGAGCCGCGATGCCCGCCGCGGCGCTGCTGGAGGCCGCGGTCGACGTCGCGCCGGTTGTGGTGGCGCCCGCGCCGGTGCTGACCGTGCCAGCGGCCGCCGGGGCGGTTGTGCCGGCTCCGGTCGTGCTGGTGGCCGCCGCGCTCGACGCTGTGGTGCTGGCCGCGGTGGTGCCGGTGACGCCGGTCGTTGCCGTCGGGGTGGTGGCCGTTGCCCCGGCGGTGCTCGTCGCCGGAGCGGTGGTGGCCGCGGTGCTCGAGGCCGGGCTGGCGGTCGTCGCCGCGCTGGTCAGGGTCGAAGGAACCGTGGTGCTCGCCGACGCGTGCTGGAGCGCGGTGGCGGAGATCTTGCCCTTCATGGTCGCCGGGGTGACGGTACTCGGCGCGGTACTGCTCGTGGCGGCGGTGCTGGCCAGCGGCGTGATCGGCGCCACCACGGCGGCTGGCGTGACGCCGTGACTGATCCCGCCGTCCACCGCTTTGGCTATGACCGCGGCGGCCGGGTGGGTGGGGACGACGGCCTGGTGTGTGGTGGTGGCCTGGTGGGTGACCGCCACGGCACCGCCGGCGGCGGCTGCGGCCGCGATGATCGCGGCGATGTGACCGGCGCTGACCCCGCCGACGAGTGCGCCTCCGGCGGCGGCGCCACCGGCGACAGCGGCCGCACCTCCAGCCGCGGCCCCACCGGCCGCGGCGCCGCTCGCCGCGGCGATCCCGGCACCACCGGCCGCGGCTCCGCCGACAACCGCACCACCGGCCGCGGCTCCGGCGCCGGCCGATCCGCTGTAGGCAGCGGCGGAGTAGACCGACCCGATTCCGAGCAGCTTCATGCCGAGCAGCAGCGGTCCGGCGGGAACCACGGCGGCCAAGGTCTTGGAGACACTGCGCACCGACTGGCGGTACTCGCGACAGGCCGTGCAGTCACTCAGGTGCCGGCGCGCCAGGGCATTGGGCCGCGCGCCGCGCTCGTGGGAGTCGACCAGCTCGGCGCGGATCGTCTCGCAGTTGGCGTCACGCGCCTCGGCGGCGGCGGTGAGTCCGGTGCGGGCGCGTACCAGCAGCGACTTGATCGCCGGGACCGACAGCTCCATCGAGTCGGCCAGCTCCTGGTAGCTCATCCCCGACATCTCGCGCAGCAGCAGTGCCGAGCGCTGCTGGTCGGGCAGGCGTTGCACATCGGTCACGAGCTTGCGCAGGTCCTCGCGCTGCTCGATCGCCGCGGTCGGGTCCGTGGACACGTCGTGTGAGGGAGTCTCGAACTCCTCGGTCAGGATCGGGACGTTCTTGCGCAGCTGGTCCACGCAGCGGTTGTGGGCCACGCGGTAGAGCCAGGCGCGCAGGGCGAGCTGGCGGTTGTTGGCGCGCAGGCCCGCGTAGGCACGGATGAACACGTCCTGGAGCGCGTCCTCGGCGTCCTGGCGGCTGTTGGGCAGCATCTGGCGCGTGTAGGCGAACAGCCGCGCCCGGTAGCGGTCATGGATCACCCGGAAGGCGTCCTCGTGCCCCGCGCGGAACAGCTCGACGAGCTGCTCATCTGAGCGCAGGCGAAGGAAAGACGGTCCGGCGGAGGCGCGGAACCTACCGACGCCGGACGGTGCGTGGAGAGCAGACGCTTCCATAAGGCCTCAGACAAACATAACGATCGGCACGAAAGTAAGTTACGGGTGAGGGACGCCGTTGCTGACGCCGGGCGCGCTAAGTGTCGGAGTTGAAGTTCGGCAGGTGCAGGGTCTGCAACCAGCCGTCGACGGTCTGATTGAGCGTCGTGAACTCGCCGGTGAAGATGAGCAGACCCATGCCGATGAGCACAAACCCGCCGGTGCCGATCACCAGCGGGTAGTGTCGTTTGACCACGCTGAGCACGGCGGTCATCTTGCCGAAGGCCAGAGCGACGAGCAGGAACGGCACCGCCAGGCCGGCGCAGTAGATCGCCAGCAGGAAGCCGCCGTGATATGCGCTCGACGACGTGCTCGCGGCGGTGGTGATTGCGCCCAGGGTCGGGCCGGTGCACGGCGTCCAGGCCAGGGCGAAGGCGGCTCCGGTGAGCACCGGGCCGCTGCGGCCGGCGCGCTGCATCAGCGGTTGGACGTGGTACTCCTTGGCCAGCCGGGGGATGAACGGGCTGAGCACGAACAGCACGCCCATGCACATGATCACGATCCCGGAGACCTGCAGGGCGGCGTGCCCCTTCAGCGCGCCGCGCAGCGCCTGCTCGCCGAGCAGCCCGAGGGCGATGAAGATGAGTGAGAAGGTGAAGACGAACTTCAGCGCCGGCCCGATCACCCGTCGCACCCCGATGTCGTCAGGGGTGCCGCCGGCCACCGCGGAGATGTAGCCCGGCACGAGCGGGAGCACGCAGGGGGAGAGGAAGCTGATCAGCCCGGCGCCGAAGGCAACCGGGACGCCAATGCCGGCGGCTGGGTTCATCGGCGTTCCAGACTACCGGCCGGTACCCGCCGTCTCGGGCCAGACGCCCGCCAACACGCATTTTTTTCGTGTTGTCGATCCACGCGCTGAACGCCGACTTGCCAGGGCTAGAGGGGCGTCCACTAGGCTGATCCGCCGGTATGAGCCCCTCGATCACCCTGCCCCCGCACGGCACGCCGCTGATGGGCACCTCCCCGTTCCCGCCGATCCAGGACTACGCGTTCCTGTCGGACTGTCACACGGGCGCGTTGCTGGCGCCGGACGGGTCGATCGAGTGGATGGGCATCCCGCGCTTTGATTCCCCGTCGGTGTTCGGCGCGCTGCTCGACCGGCGCGCCGGCAACTTCCGGGTCGGCCCGTACGGGATCGAGGTTCCGCTGTCGGTGCGGTACCTGCCCGGCACGATGATCGTCGAGACGACCTGGATGTGCCCGTCGGGCTGGCTGGTCGTCTATGACTGCCTGACCATCGGGCCCTGGCACGGAGATCACGCGCATGAGTCCTCCCACACGCGTCCGCCCACCGATCAGGACGCCGACCACATGCTGGTGCGGGTGGTCGAGTGCGTCCAGGGCGAGGTCGAGGTCGAGGTCGTCTGTGAACCGATCTTCAACTACGGTGCCGACCCGGCTCAGTGGTCGGCCATCGGCAACTCCTGGAACACCGCGGAGGCCACCTGCACCGACGGGACGAACCTGCGGTTGCACTCGGACATGCGGGTGGGGATCGAAGGCTCGCGGGCCCGCGCCCGCCATACCCTCGTGGAGGGCGAGCGGCGCTTTGCCGCGGTCGGCTGGTCCCACGGCATCGAGGGTCCCGAGGACCTCGAGGACGCCGTCAACAAGATTGAGGCGACCGAGCACTACTGGCGCGGCTGGCTGGCCGGTGGCCGCTTCCCCGATCACCGCTGGCGCACGTTCCTGCACCGCAGCGCGCTGACCCTGAAGGGGCTGATCTACGCGCCGACCGGCGCGACCGTGGCCGCAGCCACCACCTCGCTGCCCGAGACCCCCGGGGGCGAGCGCAACTGGGACTACCGCTACTGCTGGATGCGCGATGCCACCTTCACCCTGTGGGGACTCCACGCGCTCGGCTTCGACTGGGAGGCCGACGACTTCATGCAGTTCGTGGCCGATCTCGAGCGCGGCGAGGACGGCGGCCTGCAGATCATGTACGGGATCGGCGGTGAGTCGGACCTCACCGAGCGGACCCTCGATCACCTCACCGGCTATGAGGGTGCCGCGCCCGTGCGCGTGGGCAACGCCGCCTACCGCCAGCGCCAGAACGACGTGTACGGGTCGGTGCTCGACTCGGTCTACCTCCACACCAAGGCGGGCGGCCACATCCCCCAGCGCCTGTGGCCCGTCCTACAGGCCCAGGTCGAGGTGGCGATCGACAGCTGGCAGAAGCCCGACCAGGGCATCTGGGAGGCGCGCGGCGAGCCCAAGCACTACGTCTCCTCCAAGCTGATGTGCTGGGTGGCGCTCGACCGCGGCGCCCGCATCGCCGAGCACCAGGGCGACTACAAGCTGGCCGAGCGATGGCAGACGATCGCCGATGAGATCCGCGACGACATCCTCGCCAAGGGCGTCTCGGACAAGGGCGTCTTCCGCCAGCACTACGGCACCGATGCACTCGACGCCTCGACCCTGCTGCTGGTCATCAACCGCTTCCTGCCGCCGACCGACGAGCGGATCATCAACACCGTCCAGGCGATCTGGGAGGGGCTGACCGAGAACGGATTCGTCCTCCGCTACCGCGTGGATGAGACCGACGACGGGCTGAGCGGTGAGGAGGGCACCTTCCTCATCTGCTCCTTCTGGATGGTCTCGGCGCTGTCGGAGATCGGGGAGCGCGAGCATGCCGCCAACATGTGCGAGCGCCTCCTCGCCCACGCCTCCGCGCTTGGCCTCTACGCCGAGGAGCTCGACGCCGCCACCGGTCGGCACCTGGGCAACTACCCCCAGGCGTTCACCCACCTGGCGCTGATCAACGCCGTCCTGCACGTCATCGCCGACGAGCAGGTGACCGACTGATGCTTGAGCTGACCCTGGTCGGCGGGCCGACGGCGATCATCGAGTTCGCCGGGGTGCGCTGGCTGACCGATCCGACCTTCAGCGAGCCGGGGGAGTACGACGGGCTCATCAAGCGCACCGGTCCGGCGCTGTCGGTCCAAGAGGTCGGGCCGGTCGACGTCGTGCTGCTGTCCCACGACCACCACAGCGACAACCTCGACCCGGCCGGACGCGAGCTGCTCGCCGACGTCCCGCTCGTGCTGAGCACCTCGGCGGCCGCCGAGCGTCTCGGCCTGCCCGGCGTCGTCGGCCTCGAGCCCTGGCAGACCACCACGGTCAACGAGGTTGAGGTGATGGCCGTACCCGCCCTGCACGGACCGCCGGGCAGCGAGGCCGTCACCGGTCCGGTCATCGGCTTCGTCCTGTCCGACGGCGGGTCGACGGTGTACGTCTCCGGGGACAACGCCTCGCTCGACGTGGTGGCCGAGGTGGCCGGACGCTGGCCCCACTTCGACGTCGCGATCCTGTTCGCCGGGGCGGTGCAGATCGCCCGCCGCTTCGACGGCGCGTACCTGACGCTGTCGAGTGACCGGGCCGCCCAGGCGGCCGAGATCCTCGGGGCCCCGACGGTGATCCCGTTGCACTTCGAGGGCTGGACCCACTTCGGCCAGGGCGCCGAGCAGTTGCGCGACAGCTTCGCCGGCTACGGGATCGCCTCGCGGCTGCGGCTGCCCGAGCGCGGCGTCCACCTGACCATCTAGGGCGCTCAGCCCGCGGGAATGCCGATCCGGGCCTGCTCGAGCGTGGCCCGCAGCAGCGACAGCGCCGCCGCTGTCTCGCGGCGCTGTTCGGAGGTCAGGGCGGCTCCGAGCAGCTCGTCGAGATAGTCGGCGAACGTCGGCTCGGCCGCCTTGACCAGCGCAGCGCCCTCCGGTGTCAGGTGCAGCAGGGAGGACCGCCGATCGTTCGGGTTGGCCTCCCGACGGACCCACCCGAGTTTGGTCGACCGGTCGATCGCCTTGCTGAACGCTCCCACCCCCACCGCGAAGCTCGCCGCGAGGTCGACGACGCGGCAGCCCGGGTTCGCGTCGATGTAGCGCAGGAGCCCGAGCTGGGTGAGCATGAGTCCGTGACGCTCGCGCAGGCGCGCGTCGAGCCCGTTGTAGAGACGGATCTCGCAGCGCAGCAGGTCGTCGAACAGGGCCGCGGCGGCGTCGGTGGGTTGCAATTTGCTTGCCATGGCATATAGTTAGTTGCCAAGGCAGATACTGCATCAGCAACTACTTGGAGGTTATCCGATATGACCACCCTGCAACGTGAGCGACTCGACGCGAAGCTGCGCCAGCCCGGGGGAGCGGCGGTTCCCGAGACGCTGGAGGCGCAGCGCACCTGGTTCGCCGCGTTCATGGCCGGCATGCGGGTCCCGACCGAGCTGCGGACCACCGAGACCCAGCTGGGCGGCCGGCGTGCGCTGCTCGTCGAGCCCGCCGTGCCGGCCCGGGCCGGCACGATCCTCTACTTCCACGGCGGCTCCTACATCGTCGGCTCGCCGGAGACGGCGATCGGCCTCACGGGCAGCCTCGTGGTCGCCAGCGGCTATCCGGCGATGTCGCTCGACTACCGGCTGGCTCCCGAGCATCCCTTCCCGGCGGCGATCGAGGATGCCCTCGCCGCCTACCGTGAGCTTCTCGAGCTTGGCGAGTCGCCCTCGAGCATCGCCTTCGCCGGCGACTCCGCCGGGGGTGGCCTCGCCGTCGCGACCTGCCTGGCCGCGCGGGACGCGGGCCTGCCATTGCCGGCCGCCATCCTCAGCTTCTCCGGCACCTTCGACGGAACGCGCTCGGGCGAGAGCATGGTCAGCCGTGAGGACGCCGACCCGTTCTTCACGGCGGATGGGCTCAGGGCGCTGGGTGAGACCTACCGCGCGGGCGCGCATCCGGACCAGCCGCTGATCAGCCCGGCGATCGCCGCGGACCTAGAGGGCTTTCCTCCCGTCTTCCTCTCGGCCGGGACCCACGAGGTGCTGCTCGATGACTCGATCCGCTTGGCCGCCCGGGCGGCTCAGCACGACGTCGACGTCATCCTCGACGTGGTCGGCCGGGTGCCCCACGTGTTCCCCGCCTACGTCGGCGAGCTCGACGAGGCGGATGCGGCGCTCGAGCGGGCGGTGCTGTTCCTGACCCAGCAGCTCGGCTGACCGCGTCGGCCGCGGCGTCCGCGATCAGGGCTCGGGCAGCACGATCACCGGCGTGCCGTCGTCGTGGACGATCGTGGGCTGCACCGGGGTGATCGTCAACCCGCGGCATGCCGCCATCAGCGCTTCCTTGTCGCTGAAGGCCATCAGGCGCTCGAGCTGGGTGCGCGTGGGGAAGGCCATCGGGCTGCCGTCATTGAGGGCCGCCCGGGGTTCGACCCAGCGCGCCTCGACGATCTCGGAGCCGTCGACGGTCACCACCTGACTGTCGACGGCGTCGGCTGCGTCGGCGAGGAAGAAGTGGGTGTCATAGCGCTTGGGCAGGCCCTCCGGGGTGATCCACCGGGCGAAGGGGATCATCTCCGCGCCCGCGCGCAGCCAGATCGCGGCCTCCTCGGCGAGCTCGCGGCGGGCAGCAGCCTCGGGGGAGCCGTCACCGTCCTCGACCTTGCCGCCGGGGAACACCCAGAAGCCGCCCATGAAGGCGACCTCGGGGTTGCGACGGACCATGAGCACCTCATAGGGATCGCGCAGCAGGATCACGGTGGCGGCTGGGCGAGGGTACATACGCCGACATTAGTCCTCTACTCTCAGCCGCACATGAAGTACGTGTGTGAGTCCTGCGGCTACATCTATGACCCGGCCGAGGGCGACGAGGACGGCGGCATCCCGCCGGGGACGCCGTTCGAGGACATTCCCGAGACCTGGTTCTGTCCGGTGTGTGGCGCGAGCAAGCGCGACTTCGTCCCCGACGAGGGCTGAGCTGCCATGACCCCGGATGCACCGCGCCCGCGGCGCCTGACCCGTGCTGTCCTGATCGCCCTGGGCAGTGCGATCCTGGCTCTCGTCGGCGCCGCGTGTGGCAGCAGCACGAGCAAGCTGACCGCCGCGAGCTCCGGCACCGTCACGACCGGCACCACCGGCACCGCGACCAATCCGCTCGGCGTCACCGTGGGCGCGGGCGCGACGCGGCTGACCGGCCCGACGGTGCGCACACCGGCTCACGAGACGGCGTCCGTGCACGCCGGGGGGGATGCGCCCGTCGCGCCGACCTCGACCAAGCAGGGCTTTCTCGGAATCGCCACCGAGCTCAGCACGGTCACCTCGCTGTCGGGAACGCCGACCAACTTGGACACGCCGTTCGTCACCGTGCTGAAGAACCTCTCCCCGGGTGCGCCGTTCCTGTTGCGCATGGGCGGCGACTCCGCCGATTGGTCGTGGTGGGCGGTACCCGGCATGAAGAAGCCGGCCGCGATCCGCTACACGGTGACCCCGCAGTGGGGCGCCGACGTCAAGGCGCTGCTGACCGCGCTCGGCGGCAAGTCCCTGATCGGGGTCAACCTGGAGCTCGACAACAAACGCGTCACCGCCTATGAGGTCAAGGAGTTCGACACGTACGTCGGCGCGAAGCTGATCGACGGTTTCGAGGTCGGCAACGAGCCCGAGCTCTACGGTGCCTTCAACTACTACAAGCTGCCCAACGGCACCGGGGTCAAGGGCCGCTCCTCCAGCCAGTACACGATCGCGGCCTACGGCAAGGACTACACCAACATCGCCTCGGACCTCGCCAGCGCGCCGATCATCGGGCCGGCCTCAGGATCGCCCACCTGGCTGCCGCACCTCGGCGAGATGCTGAGTGACCTGCCCTCGCGCATCAAGCTCGTCACGGTCCATCAGTATCCGGAGAAGCGCTGCTCGGCGAGCACCGTGATCCCCGAGTCGGGGTTCTTCCTTCCCGCCTCCATCCAGGGCCTGGCCGCCAACATCGCCACGATGGTCAAGGCGGCCTCGGCCCACGGCAAGCCCCTGCGGGTGGACGAGATCAACGGCATCTCCTGCGGCGGCCAGGCCGGGGTGTCCAACAGCTTCGGCGAGGCGCTGTGGGCGCTGAACATCCTGCCCGCGCTGTGGCGGGCCGGCGTCCAGGGCGTCAACTTCCAGACGATCGACGGCAACCTCAACCAGGTCATCAGCGCCCAGGACGGCGCCGCGGGTTGGAACGTGTCGGTCGAGCCCGAGTACTACGGGCTGCTCGCCTTCGCCGACGTCGCCGCGGCCGGCTCACACCTGCTCAAACTCACCGCCCCGACCCTCCCGGGCTTCTATGAGTTCGCGACCCGGTCACCGAACGGCGAGCGGCACGTCGTGGTGACCAACATCACCGCCCAGGCTCGGACCCTCGGCGTCTCGGCCGCCGGAGCTCGGGGCGAGGGCACCGTGGCGCGGCTCTCCGCGAACTCGCTGACCGCTACCTCCGGCACCACCCTGGCGGGGGAGAAGCTCTCCTCGAGCACCGGCGCGCTGACCGGCGCCACGCACTACACGCTGGTCAAGGCAAACGCGAAGGGCGTCTACGCCGTCACGGTCCCGGCGCACTCCGCCGCGATCCTGACGGTCGGCTCCTGAGCGGATCGGACCGACCCGTGAGCGGACGGCGGGCGCTCACCGCGCCCGGATGGCGGGCCCTCCTCGCGCTGCTCGCCCTCGCGGCCCTCGTGGTGGGTGCCGTCCTCCTGCTCAGCGAGTCCACGCGCACACCCGGGCACTCGCTCGAGTCGATCTTCGAGGACGACCAACTGCTGGTCGACCAGCCCCTGACCGCCGCGGGCAACCGGGAGGTGGGTCTGACCCTGCAGACGCTCAAGCGCCTCGGGGTCGACCGGATAAGGGTCATCGTCGTGTGGCAGCAGGTCGCCCAAGCCGTCCCCGGGGTCCGCGCCGGTGCCACGCCGGCGGGCTTTGACGCCGCCGATCCGTCCGCCTACGGGAACGGCTGGGAGGTCTATGACCGCATCGACGCCGCGGCGGCCCTGGTGGGGCTCAAGGTCTACTTCGACATCACCGCGCCGGCACCGAGCTGGGCGCTGACCCGACAACCACGGGGCACCCGGACCTCGGCGCGTGCCGACGCCGACGTCTACGCCCCGTCACCCGCCGCGTTCGAGCGGTTCGTCGAGGCCGCCGGGCGGCGCTACTCGGGGACCTATCGGGCCGCCGACGCCGGCGGCCGGGTGCTGCCCCGGGTGTCGATGTGGTCGGCCTGGAACGAGCCCAACCAGCCGGGCTGGCTCTCCCCTCAGGAGAACCCCGGCACCGGTGCCGCCGAGGCGCCCGCGCTCTACCGGTCCCTGCTCGACGCGTTCTGGTCGGGCCTGGTCGCCACCGGCCACGGGCCCTCCCGCGACACCATCCTCATCGGCGAGCTGGCCCCCGAGGGGTGCGTCGATGGTGTGGCGTGTCCCTTCGCCGGCCTTGGGGCCGGCTACAGCCCGCTCCCACCCCTGACCTTCCTCGACGATCTGTACTGCGTCGCGCCCACCGGGGCGGGGCGCTATCGCCGGCTGGCGGGCGCCTCCGCGACCGCGGTCGGGTGTCCCCGGGGCGGTGGGGCCGGCGGCTTCGTCGCCGACCACCCGGCCCTGTTCGCCGCCGCCGGCCTGGCCGAGCACCCCTATGACTTCGACTTCGCGCCCAACGTGGCCTTCACCGAGCCCTCCGAGAGCGGCTTCATCCCGCTGGCCAGCCTGGGCAAGCTGAGCACGGCGCTGGACGGGATGTTCGGCGCCTACGGACAGAGCGGGCAGCTCGGCCTGTATCTCACCGAGTACGGCTACGTCACCAACCCCCCGAACCCCGACTACCACGTGACCCCGGCCCAGCAGGCGCTCTACCTCGACCAGGCGACCTACATGGCCGCGCAGGACCCGCGCGTCCGCGCCCTGGCCCAGTTCCAGCTCCAGGACGCCGATCCGGCGCTCTCGTGTGGCTGTCAACCCGGGGATCCCAAGTACTGGCAGACCTTCGAGGAGGGTCTGGAATACCTCGGGGGCGCTCCCAAGCCGTCGCTGGCCGCCTACCGGCTGCCGATCTTCCTGCCCCAGCTCGAGGATCCCGACCATGTCGCCAAGCCGGGCACGCCGGTGACGGTGTGGGGGATGCTGCGCCCGGCTGCCAACGCCGGCACCCAGACCGCGCAGGTCGAGTTCCAGGCCGCCGCCGGCGGCGGTTACCGCACCATCGCCAGCGTCAGGACCACCAACCCCAGCGGGATCCTCTCCGACGCGGTGCTGCTGCCGGGCAGCGGCGAGGTGCGCCTGGCCTGGACGCCCCCCGATGGTGGAGCCACGCTCTACAGCCGCGTGGTCGCCGTCACCGTCGGCTAACGGCGAGCGGCGAGCGGCGAGCGCAGGTAACTTCGCACCCCCCCCGCGGCGGGGGACAGGTGGGGGAAGAAACCCACGCCCAGCGCAGGTAAGTTCCCACGGCTCCACCGGCCCCCGGGGGTGAGCGAAGTTACCTGCGCAGGCGGTCGGCCAGGTCATCCCAGCCGGCGGCGACCCGGTACTCCGCCTCCCGCAGGGAGTGGCGGGCGGCCCGGAGGACGCGGGGTTCATAGCCCAGCGCGGAGAGGACGAACCAGCCGGCCACTGTCACCAGGACCGCGCCGATGAGCGCGAAGACGACCACCAGCACCAGGGGCAGGCCGCCGGAGCCCGGGCCGGTCAGCGAGTCCGGCAGCGCCCCGGCGCCCGAGCTCAGGTGCGCCCCGGAGCCCAGCGAGCTCGTGGCGGGGGTGGTCGTCCCGGCGCAGTCGCCGTTGGCGCGGCCCGCCAGAGCGGCCTGGATGGCGTCGGTGAAGTCCGACTGGTACTGGTAGTTGTAACTCGGAGCCTGCTTCAACGCCGCCTCGAGCACGGCGCTGGAGAACTCACAGGTGGGGATCTGGCCGGTGCCCGACGCGGTGTAGACGGCCTGCACCCGGGTGTAGGCGTTGGCCAGCGCCCCGGCAGGGAACGCCAGGAGCGCCGCGAGCACGAGCAGGGGCAACGCGCGGCGTCGCACCTCAGCGCCCGCGCCACTCCGGGTGACGCTTCTCAGAGAAGGCGCTGACGCCCTCGCGGAAGTCGGCGGAGGAGAAGCAGGCGCGACGCAGGGCCACCAGCTCGGCCTCCAGGGTCGGGTCCATCTCCCACGCCGCCGCGAGGACCGCGTCGATCACGTGCTTGTTGCCCGTCTGGGCCAGGGGTGCGTTGGCGGCGATCTCGCCGGCCACCGACAGCGTCACCTCGGCGAGCGTCTCGAGCGGGGTGACGGAGTTGATCAGGCCCCAGCCGGCCGCGGTGGCGGCATCGAAGCGCCGGGCGGTGAGGAACAGCTCGCGCGTGCGGGCGGCGCCGACCGTCTCGATGAACTTGCGGATCCCGGTGTGGGAGTAGACCAGCCCCAGCTTGGCCGGCGGCATGCCGACCCGGATGCCGGCGGCGGCGATGCGCAGGTCACAGCACACCGCCAGCTCCAGGCCGCCGCCGATGGCGTGGCCGTTGAGCGCGGCGATGGTGGGGAAGGCAAAGCCGGAGATCGCCTCGATCGCCGCCGTGAAGGGATGGGCGATGAGCGCCTCGGCCTGCTCGGCGAACAGCTCATCGGGGGCGTCGGACAGGTCGGCGCCGGCGCTGACGAGGTCATAGCCGGCGGAGAAGGTGCTCGCCTCGCCGGTGATGATGAGACAGCGCTGGTCGAGGGTGGGGATGAGCTCGACGAAGCTGTCGAGGATCGTGTGGTCGAGGGCGCCGCGCTTGGCGGGGTTGGAGATGGTCAGCCGGGCGACCCCGGGAGCGGGCTCGTCCAGCAGCAGTCGACCCGATTCCGGCCCCACCGCTCCCGTGGCGTCATTCGAGGACAACGAGCGTCTCGCCCTCGGTGACGGATTGGCCCTCGGCGCAGACGATCGCGCTGACCACCCCGGAGTCCTCGGCCTCGACCGGCATCTCCATCTTCATCGACTCGAGGATCACGATGGTGTCCCCCTCCGCGACGCTGTCACCGACGGCGACCTCGATCTTCCACACCGTGCCGGTGATGTGCGCTTCTACGTTGGTCACGACTCGATCCTCCTCACTTGGGCACCCAGAGTCACCTGAGCGCCCAGAGCTTATTGGCATCGCGCGTGGCGAGGCCGCCTAGGATCGCCTCCAGGATGATCCTCGCCATCGACCAGGGCACCACCGGCACCACCTGCCTGGTGTTCGACACCGAGGGCGAGCTGGTCGGCCAGGCCCAGCGCGAGTTCACCCAGCACTTCCCGCACCCGGGCTGGGTCGAGCACGACCTCGAGGAGATCTGGGCCGTCACCGACGCGGTCGCCGGTGAGGCCCTGGCCGACGCGGACGTGCGGGCGGGCGAGCTGCTCGCCGTCGGCATCAGCAACCAGCGCGAGACCGTCTGTGTCTGGGACCCGACCACCGGCGAGCCGTTGCACCGCGCGATCGTCTGGCAGGACCGGCGCACCGCCGAGCGCTGTGACGCGCTGAGAGCCGCGGGGCACGCGGATCGTCTGCGTGAGCTCACCGGCCTGACCCTCGACCCGTATTTCTCCGCCACCAAGATCGAGTGGCTGCTCGACAACGTCGCGGGGCTGCGCGAGCGCGCCCAGGGCGGCCGGGCGGTGTTTGGCACCATCGACGCCTGGCTGATCCACCGCCTCAGCGGTGAGCTGATCACCGACCCGACGAACGCGTCGCGCACCCTGCTCTATGACATCTCGCACGGGGAATGGTGCGCGGAACTGCTGGAGCTGTTCGGCGACATCGACCCGGCCTGGCTGCCGCGCGTGGTGTCCAGCTGCGGACAGCTCGCCCGCACCCGGCCCGAACGCTGCCACGGTCACGCGGTGCCCATCGCCGGGGTGGCCGGGGATCAGCAGGCCGCCCTGTTCGGCCAGGCCTGCATCGACCCGGGCATGGGCAAGAACACCTACGGCACCGGCTCCTTCGTGCTGCTCAACGCCGGCTATGAGGTCCCCGGCCCGGTGGAGGGCCTGCTGAGCACGGTGGCCGTCGGCATCGGCCCGCGCCTCTCCTATGCGCTCGAGGCCTCGATCTTCGTGACCGGCGCCGCAGTGCAGTGGCTGCGCGACGGGCTCGGGATCATCAGCGAGGCGTCCGAGACAGAGGCCCTCGCCGCCGGTCTCGACAGCAACGACGGGGTGTACTTCGTGCCGGCCCTGACCGGCCTGGGCTCCCCGCACTGGGATCCCTACGCCCGCGGCACCATCGTCGGGCTGACCCGCGGGTCGACGCGGGCCCACATCGCCCGGGCGACGCTGGAGGCGATCGCCTTCCAGACCGTCGACGCGATCGCCGCGATGGCCGACGTCGAGAACTGTGAGCCCCTGAGCGAGCTGCGTGCCGACGGCGGCGCGACCGAGAACGGCTGGCTGATGCAGTTCCAGGCCGACATGCTCGGCGTGCCGGTCCTGCTGCCCCAGGTGGCCCAGACCACCGCTCTGGGCGCCGCCTATCTGGCCGGCGTGGGCATCGGGCTGTGGACCGTCAGTGGGGTCGCCGAGCACTGGAGCGAGCGCCGGCGCTTTGAGCCGGACATGAGCCAGGACCAGCGTGAGACGCTGCTGGCCGACTGGCACCGCGCGATCGAGCGCTCCCGGGACTGGACCCGGCCGCTCGACGCGGAGCGCTCCGCGGATCAGGGGTAGGTCCGGGGGGTTTCGCGGGTAGCCTTTGCGCCATGGCAGGTGATGAGCTCGAGCCCCTCGGCGGCGGCGGTGGCCTGGAACGCTCCGGTGACGACGGCGCCTTTGAGCTCGACATGCTGGCGGCGTCACTGCGCGCCGACACCACCAACCTCCACACGTTCATGGAGGTGATCGCCACCAAGCTCGAGGATGCCGTGCCGGCAGCCGTGTCGGTGGTGCGGGTGCGCCAGGGCTTCCGCGGTCCCAAGCAGGTGAAGGAGATCGCCGTCGAAGCCGATGGACAGCGCCTCGAGCTGCGCCGTAACGGAACCGCGATCGACGCCATGCGGTCCAAGCTCTCGGGCGGCATCGTGCTCAAACGCGAGCGGATCGACATCGACGACTGGCTCGGGGGGCTCATCCAGGTGCTCGGCAACGAGGCGCGGCGCAGCCTCCAGACCCGCCAGGCGCTCGAGCGGCTTCTCGACACCTAGAACGACACTCAGACAGACACCGCACACAGGAGAGGGACATGCCGCTGTTCGGACGACGTGACGAGGACCCGAGCCAGACGGGGCCCAGCGATGGCGCCAACGGCGACGGCGACGGCAACGGCAACGGCGCGGATACGGGAGCTGCGGGGGCCCCGCGTGCCGGCGCCTATGAGGCGGGCGCCCTCACCGGACTGCCGGAGTCCGGGCGCAACCGGATCGCCCGGATGAAGGAGGACGTCTCACGCGGCTTCTTCACCTCGGACCTGTCGGTGAACGAGTTCCTGCTCGTCAAGGAGGCGGGTTTCGAACCGCTCGGCATGGTGCTCGGCAGCTCGATTTACCACATCGGTTTCCAGCAGGCGATGTACAACCAGAGCCAGGAGATGAGCGTGCTCACCCAGGCGATGTACCACGCCCGGGAGCTGGCGATGACGCGCATGGAGGAGGAGGCCGACCAGCTCGGGGCCGACGGGATCGTCGGTGTGCGGCTGCAGATCGGCCGCTACGCCTGGGGACAGGACATGGCCGAGTTCATCGCCGTCGGCACCGCGGTCAAGCACCGCGAGGGGGTGCTGCACCGGGCGCCCAACGGACGCCCGTTCACCAGCGATCTGTCCGGTCAGGACTTCTCGATCCTGCTGCGGGCCGGCTACCGGCCCGTCGGGCTGGTGATGGGCAACTGCGTCTACCACGTCGCCCACCAGACGATGCGCCAGATGTGGCGCCAGGCCTTCCGCAACCGCGAGATGGAGAACTTCACCCAGGCGCTGTACGAGGCCCGTGAGCTGGCCATGGGCCGCATGCAGGCCGAGGCGCAGGAGATCGAGGCCGCCGGCCTGGTCGCGGTCCAGCTCAAGGAGGCCTCTCACGGCTGGGGGGCCCACGTCATCGAGTTCTTCTCCATCGCCACCGGCGTGGTGCCGATCAACGACCAGCACCTGATCGACAAACCCAACCTCGTACTGCCACTTAACTGACGATCGACGTGCCTGCACCCGAAGCGATTTCGGGTAAAAATGCCTCCCCTCCGTGGGGTGGACTGGACAACTGAGGGTCCTGGGGCGACGGGACCTGCGATACGTCTTCGGCGCGACGCTCGTATCGAATCTCGGCGATGGCATCGTCGTGATCGCTCTCACCTGGGCGGTGCTCGACCTGACCCACTCGGCCACCCAGCTCGGCATCGTCCTCGCCGCGCGGCTGATCGCCCAGGTCGCGGTGATCCTGTTCGCCGGGGTGATCGGCGACCGCATCAGCCGACGCCGGGTGATGATGGCGGCCGACCTGGTCCGGCTCGGCGGGCAGGCGGGCATCGGTGTCCTGTTGGTGACCCACCACGCGGACCTGATCGAGCTGGTCATCTCCCAGGGCGTCCTGGGCGCCGCCAGCGCCTTCTTCCAGCCCGCCTCCAGCGGGCTGATCCCCGCCCTGGCCGGTGAGCACAAGCAGGAGGCCAACGCCATGCAGAGCATCGCCGGGGCGGCCTCCAGCATCATCGGTCCGGCGCTCGGGGCGCTGCTGGTGGTGGCGATCGGCGGCGCCTGGGGCCTGGTGGCCGATTCGGTCTCCTACGGTCTCAGTGCGCTGTGTCTCTCCCAGCTCGGACCCGGCGCCGGCGACTCCCCGGCGCCGCGCGGGGCGCGCGCCTCGATGGTGTCGGACCTGCGCGACGGCTTCCATGAGTTCATCAGCCGCAGCTGGGTGTGGACCATGGTGATCAGCTTCGCGCTGGCCAACGCCCTCAACGTGACCTGGGACGTGTTCGCGCCGCTGGCCACCCGACGCTGGTACGACGGCGCCCCGGCCTTTGCGCTGCTGTCGATCCTGTGGTCGGGGGGGACCCTGCTGGGCGGGATGGTGCTGCTGCGCTTCAAGCCGAGCCGGCCGCTGCTCGTGGGCGTCCTCGTCTCCGCGCCCAGCGTGCTGCCGGCGGCGCTGCTCGCCCTGCGCGTGCCGCTGGCGATCGTGGGACCGTGTCAGCTGCTCTCCGGGATGGGCGTGATCGCCTTCAACACCCTGTGGTGGACGGCGTTGCAGGAGCACGTGCCGCCCGACATCATCTCGCGGGTGACCTCCTATGACTACGCGGGCTCGTTTCTGCTGATGCCGGTGGGCACGGTGATCGCGGGGCCGTTGGCCGCCGGATTCGGCCTGCGCGGGGCGATGATCGCCACCAGCGTCGCCTCCGTCGTGCTCATCTTCTCGACCCTGGGGCTGCGCGAGGTGCGCCAACTGCGGTCCCAACCCGCGCCGCTCGATATCGTCAGCTCGTGAGCTCAACCAGCGATGCCCCGGGGCCGAGGCCCCAGTCGTCCGCTCGGGCCCGACGCGCCAAGGGCCGCGCGGACGCGGCCGAGGCCGCCGAGGTCAAGCGGCGCGCCGACGTCAAGCTCCCCGACCAGGTCTACAAGGACGAGCGCCCGGCGGAGTACTTCAGCGAATACCACGCCCGGACCCGGGACCACGAACCCGAATGGATCTACCAGGTCGTCCGCTCGCTGGTCACCGTGATCATCCTCGTGGTCTACCGCGGCCGCGCGTACAACACCGAGAACGTCCCCAACGGGCCGGTGATCATCGCCCCCAACCACGGCTCGTTCATGGATCACTTCATGTGCGCGGCGTTCCTGCGCCGCCAGGTCCAGTTCATGGCCAAGTCCCACATGTTCAAGAAGGGGAGCCTCAAGACGTGGGTCTACAGCCACGGGGGCGTGTTCCCCGTGCGCCGCGGCAGTCGCGACGAGGAGGCCTTTCTCACCGCCCAGACGATCCTGCGTCGCGGCGGCTGTCTGGGCATGTACGTCGAGGGTGGCCGCACCCGGAACGGCGAGATCTCCACCGAGGCCAAGCCCGGCATGGGTCGGCTGGCGCTGGAGACCGGCGCGGTGGTGGTGCCGGTGGCGATCATCGGTTCCCACCGGATCCGCAACTGGAAGCGGGGTGAGTTCCCCCGGGTGTCGGTTCACTACGGCGAGCCGGTCGCCTTCACGCCCGTCGAGGCTCCCACCCGCGGCCAGCAGCAGGCGGTCGCCGATGAGGTGCTGCGCCGGATCCGCACCCTGTACGAGCAGAACGCCTGAATCACCGCCGAGCGCCACTCGGGCGTCGCACGGCGCCGGCTACTTGACGGCCTCCATGAACAGGGACCACTCGCGGTACTCGATCAGCTCGAGGTCGGGGCAGCGGCCCTGGCGGAAGCCGCACTCGGTCACCTCGGAGAAGCCCGCCGCGCGCATGCGGGCGCCGAGCGACACCGCGTTGTAGTGCCACCAGTGGCGGGCGTGGCGGTTGTCGGAGGCGGCTCGGCCCTGGAAGATGCCGTAGACGAACGCGTCGGGCTCGGCCGGGTCGTAGTGCTCGACGATGTTGTCGAGGTTCGGCACGGCGATCCGCAGGACCCCGCCGGGCATGAGGACGCGGTGGCACTCGGCGAGGGCCCGCTCGGCCACGTCGACGTGCAGGTGCTCGAAGGTGTGGGAGGAGTAGATCGCCGCGAGGCTGTCGTCGTCGAAGGGGAGACGCCGGGTGAGATCGAGGTGACGTAGGCGGCGGAAGCGGCCGTCGCGATAGGCGGCGTAGCGCTCGTCCGAGAGCTTGCCCAACCGGTGCAGCAGCGCCCCGGCGCCGGGGATGCGGGCGAGCACGAGGTGGGGGCTCACATCGGTGTTGATCCAGCCGTCGACCACCTGGTCGAAGGCCCCGAGATGCAGTTTGTTGGCGGGACTCATGCGAGCTGGGCGTCGAGCCAGGCGACCAGCGTGTCCAGCACGTGGTCGCGTTCGGGTCCGCTGAGGAGGTCGTGGTAGAGGCTGTCGAAGCTGTGGCGGGTCACCTCGGCGTGCGTGAGGGCGCCCAGCAGGTGCTCGGCCCCGCCGGATGGGGCCAGTCCCTCCTGAATGCCCCACAGCAGCAGGACGGGCAGGTCGATCGTGTCGACACCATCCATCAGCACGGCGGCCCGGCGCTGGCGCTCGGCGGCGGTGGAGGCGCCGATCGGACCGAGCTGGGTGAGCGGGTTGACGAGGATGTCGGCGAAGGTCCGGGCGTCGGGGTTCGGCGTCTGAGGGTCCAGGTGCATCGGGGCGATGTCGGGCAGCAGTGCCGCCGAGGCCCGCTCGAAGACGCCCGCCAGGCGCCCGAGGGGCGGCTGGGCCAATGGGGCGGCGAAGATCAGGCCGCTGAGGCGGTCCTGATGGGCGACCGCGTAGGCCAGCGCCGCCGCGGCGCCGCTGCTGTGGCCGAGCAGGAAGCATCCGCGTCCGGGATGGCTCTGTGAGGCGGAGGACACCGCGTGGTCGAGTGCGGCGACGGCGGACTTCAGCCCAGCGTGTCCGTGCGGTTCCCGGACGTCGCGATGGTCGATTGCGATGAGCGTGTAGCGCGCCTGGGTGAGTCGACGCGCCAGGTAGTCATGCACCCCGGACGGCTCCTCGGGGCTGTGGGAGAGCACCACCACCGCGTGGGGTGACGCCGCCTCCCAGGTGCGCAGAGCGAACTGGCTCGCACCCGACATCTAGACGGGGAGCGGCACGTGGAGCGCGAGCCACAGGACGACGGCGTCGAGCACGGCCTCCTGCTCGGGCTCGTTGAAGATCTCGTGGAACAGGCCGTCGAAGGAGCGGGTGCTCAGCTCGGCGGAGTCCAGCGCCTCAGCCAGGGCCCGGGCGCCGGCCGGGGGGCAGAGGCCATCGGCGGTGCCCCACAGCAGCAGGGTCGGGCCGGTGATGTCCCCGGCGTCGTCGAGGATCGTGTCGGCGTGGTGCACGAACTGAAGCGCGGTGCCGGCGGGGATCGGCTTGTGACGCACGAGCGGGTCGGCCTCGTAGGCCGCGACCACAGCGGGGTCACGACTGACCAGGGCGGGGTCGAGCTCGACCAGCGGCAGCCGGGGGCAGATGCGGGCGATGAGCGCACCGGCGAGCTTGGTCAGCGGATGGGCGTCGACCTGCACGAGCGGGGCCGACAGAACGAGGCCGGCCAGGCGGTCCTGATGGGCGATGGCGTAGCGCAGGGCGATCCCGCCGCCCATGCTGTGGCCGAGCAGGACGATCGGCAACGCGGGGTGGATCTCGTGCTGGGAGCGCACGACGGAGTCGAGGTCGGCGACCGCACGGTCGAAGTCGACCATCCCGCGGCGGCCGCTCGAGTGGCCGTGACCGTGGTGGTCGGCGCCGACCACCAGGTAGCCGGCGTCGTTGAGCCGGGCGGCGACGTGGTCGTAGCGGCCGGTGTGCTCGCCGAACCCGTGGGAGAGCACGATGATCCCCCGGGGACTCTCCGGGGTCTCCCACACCCGGACGGCCAGCTCGGTGCCCCCATCCCCGTCCAGGCGGAACTCAGCCATGTTCGAGCACCTCGATCTGCAGCGGCGGCTGGGCGGCCTGGGCGTGCTCGACCTGGAGGGTGGAGTGGGGGATCCCGTAGTCGTCCTCCAGCAGCTGGGAGAGATCGCTGCGCACCTGATGGCAGTCGTGGCCGAGCTCGACGACGATGTGGGCCGACAGCGTGGGGAAGCCCGAGGTGACCTCCCAGACGTGCAGGTCATGGACCTCGGTGACCCCGGGGTGGGCGGCGAGGGTGTTGCCGATGTCCACCGGGTCGATACCCGCGGGCGCCGCCTCCATCATCACCCGCAGCGACTGCTTGAGCAGCGGCCAGCCGCCGTAGACCATGACGGCGGCGATGAGCAGGGAGACGATCGCGTCGGCCCGGGTGAAGCCGGTGAGGATGATCACCGCGGCGCCGATGGCGGTGACCACGAAGCCGACCAGGTCGGTGGCGATGTGGGCCAGTGACCCCTGGATGTTGAGGCTGTGCGCGGGCGCGGCGTGGTCGTGGCCGGAGTGGTCGTCGTGGTCGTGCCCGGCGTGGTCGTGCCCGGCGTGGGCGTGCCCGTGTCCGCCTAGCACCCGGACGATCATCAGGTTCACCACGATCCCCACCAGCGCCACGATCAGCACCGGCCAGCCGTGCACGCTGACGGGATGGATGAGGTGGTCGATGGCGCCGAACAGGATCAGCCCGGCCAGCACCAGCATGGTCAGCGCGTTGGCCTCGGCGGAGAGGATCTCGGCCCGGCCGAGTCCGAAGGTCATCACCCCGCCGGCCGGGCGCATGGCCAGGCGGGCGGCGACCAGCGACACCGCGAGGGCGAAGGCGTCGGTGAGCATGTGGGCGGCGTCGGACAGCAGGGCGAGGGAGTGGGCGGCGACGCCGACGCCGATCTCCACCACCATGAAGGCGACGAGCAGGCCGAGGCCGATCTTCAACCGTTGCGCGTCAGCGCGACGATCGATCGTCGGCTCATGAGCGTGCGCGTGCGTCTCCACCACGCTGATGCTAGGGCTTTCAGGGCACCACCGGCCCGCTCTGGGCGCGTCAGTTGGTCGAGGGATCCGGGGGCATACGGGCGACGAGGGCGAAGCTGCCGCCCTTGCGGATGAGCACGTCGGACCACAGCTCCGCCGGCTCGGGCGCGAAGGCGTCGGTGCGCTGGGCCGGCTCGAGGATCCAGTCGCCCCGCTCGAGCTCTGAGTCGAGCTGTCCCGGCCCCCAGCCGGCGTGGCCGGCAAAAGCACGGGCGCAGCGCACGCCGCCGACCAGATCGGCCGGCTCCGAGCTCGCGCCCATCACCCCGATGTCCGCGAAGGCGATCAGCGCCGCCTCCTCGGGGTCGAGGAAGTCAGCCAGGACGATGACCGCCCCGGGCTCCATGGGACCGCCGACCAGCACGTCCTCCTCGGGGTCCACGAGCTCAGACAGCTGGGGCACCACCTCGCCCACGGTGGTCTCCGAGGGACGGTTGAGCACCAGCCCGAGAGCGCCGTCCACGTTGTGCTCGACCACGAGGATCACCGTGCGCCAGAAGTTCGGATCCTGGAGCGTGGGTCCGGCGATGAGCAGCTTGCCGCGGATGGAGTCCACTTCCCCACCCATGATCCCACTCCGGCCCGACGGGCGGTCAGGGCCGCCGGGCCGGAGGGGGAGGGGTCAGCGGGCGGCGGGGCTCAGCGCCGCCAGGGCGTCGAGGATCGGCTGGACCTCGGTGCGGTGCACATAGTTGGTCTCGATGTCGGCGAAGCGCACCACCCGCTCGCGATCGACGACGAGCACGGTCGGGTAGGGCAGACGCGTGGCGTCGTCGTCGCGCCCCTCACGGATATCCAGGCCGATCGACCGCTGGGCCGCGAGGGCCTCGTCCACCGGCTGGAAGGCGATGCCCAGGCGCTCGGCCAGTGCGGCGCCGGAGTCGCTGAGCACGGTGAAGCTCAGTTCCTGCTTCTCCTGGGTGCTCAGTGACGCATCGGGCCGCTCGGGTGAGATGGCGACCAGGCGGGCGCCGCTCTCGGCCAGGTGGGGCACCAGGTCGCGCTCATAGCCACGCAGGGCGACGCTGCAGAACGGGCACCAGCCACCGCGGTAGAAGACGATCACCGCGGGACCGTCAGCGGTCAGTTCGCTCAGGCTCCGGGTCTCACCGGTCTGGTCCGGGAGGGCGAAGTCCTCCAGCTCATCACCGACCGCCACGACCCCGGCGGGCAGCTCACGCTGATCGAGGGCGGCCTGCTCAGCGGCGAACGCGGCGTTGGCCGCGTCGGGGAGCTGCGCGGCGAGGGCCTCGCCCTGGGTGGTCAGCTCATCGGCAATGGAGGGAGTCATCGACCCAATTCTACATAAGCCCGGTCGACAAACTCGTGTTTGGGACCCGGAGCGCTCAGGCGAGCAGACGCTCGAGCTGGGGATCCCGGTGGCGCAGCAGCATGTCGACATAGAGGACGACCGGCACCGCGGCGGTGAACGGGAAGAAGAGGATCGACAGGAGCGCGTTGACGATCGCATCGACCAACAGCAGGCCATCGACCGAGTGGGGGCTCACCCCGGAGACGATCGCGTCGGCCACCAGGTTGATGAGCACCTCACCCACGACGGCCACGATCGCCGCGACGAAGATGGCGCCGAGCACATGCCACCAGTGACCGGCGATCAGCTCGCGTGAACGGCTCAGGGCCTGGAGACCACGCCGGTCCTCGGCCATGAGCACCGGCACCGCGATGGCGAAGCTGACGAACAGGTAGACGCCGGGGAGGATGACCAGGATGAAGCCGATGACCACGAAGACCGCGACGAGGATCGACACCCACAGCAGCGGCAGCACCCGCTCCAGCGCGAAGCTGAAGGACTCCGACAGGTCCGCCGGATGATGGAGATGGCGGCCGAGCAGGATCCGGTAGCTGGCACCGACGCAGACGAGCAGGGCGAGGGCGGCCAGCAGCTCACTCAGTGAGGTGATGGCGACGAACCCGCCATCGCTGCGCCCCGGCTGCACATAGATCTTGTGATCGGACAGGATCGAGCCGCCGGGGACGGTGATCGCCCGCAGCACGAACACCAGCGCCTGCACCGGGATGACCACCAGCGCGATGACCTGCCACAGCTTGCGTGCGTCGGCGCCGTAGAGACCCAGAGCGGTCCGCACGGTCTCCGAGACGCTGAGGGGGCCGGGAACGCGAGCGTCCGATCCCCAATCCTGATGGCCACCCTCATAGCGCGGCAGCGAGCCCGGTGGTGGAGTGCTTGCCCCCATGCGTGGCGCGGAGCCTAGCGGGGAGGGGCGGCGTCAGAGCCAGCGTCCCCGGAGTCGAGCTGAGCGCCCGCCCGATCAGATCCCCAATGACCGTCCCAAAATCTCCTTCATGATCTCGTCACTGCCGCCGCCGATCGGGCCGAGGCGCGCGTCGCGCAGCGCCCGCTCGATGCCGCCCGGGGTGCTGTAGCCGGCCAGCCCGTGGATCTGCAGGCACCGGTCGGCGATCTGCACGGCCGCGCGCTGGGTGAACAGCTTGGCGGCGGTCACGTCCCTCACCACGTCGACGCCGGCCACGAACCTGGCCAGGGTGGCGTAGGTGATCGCCCGGGCGGCCTCCAGCGTGGTGGCCATCTCGGCGAGGGCGTGGCGGGTGGCCTGGGCGTCGGCGAGCGCCCGGGTGGCGTCCAGGCACCACTGCATCGCCCCGATGGCGCCGAGGGACAGCAGCAGCCGCTCCCACTGGAAGTTGGCCATGATCAGGGCGAATCCGCCGTGCTCCTCACCGAGCAGGTTCTCGCGCCCCACGTACACCTCGTTCAAGCCGATCAGCGCGGTGTCGGAGGCGTGCCAGCCGAGCTTGGCGATCGGGTGGGCGTCGAGCCCCGGCACGTCGGGGCCGGCGTCGATGATGAGGAAGGACAGGCCGTGGTGACCGCCTTGGGCCGTCGTCTTCACCGCGGTGACCAGCGTTCGCGCGCGCACCCCGCCGGTGATGAACTGCTTGGCCCCCGAGACCAGCCAGCCGCCGTCGACGGGGCGGGCCGAGGTGGTGATCGACGCGACGTCTGAGCCGGCCCCCGGTTCGGTGATCGCCAGGGCGGCGATCCGCTCACCGCGGATGCCCGGCACCAGGTAGCGCGCCTTCTGCTCGGCGCTGCCGAACTTGGCGATCGGCGGCAGGGCGATGCCGGCGTGGGCGCCGATCCCGGCGGCCAGACCCCCCGAGCCACAGTGGGCCAGCTCCTCCACGAACACCGCGTCGGCCACCGGGTCGCCGCCGCCGCCGTACTCGGGGTCGAACTTCAGCCCGAGATACCCGTGCTCGGCCAGGTCGGTGAAGACGCGGTCGGGAAACCACCGCGCGGCCTCCCACCCGTCGGCGTGGGGGGCCAGTTCAGCGGCGATGAACGCCCGGACCTCGGCGCGGAAGCGCTCGTGCTCGGGGGTAAAGGGTGGGAGCGGCGCGGGGCCGGGTCCCACAGACCCGGCAGAGCCCGTCACCCTCAGATCCCGTAGGACTTGCCGATCACCTCGAGCATGATCTCGTCGGTTCCGGCGCCGATGCGGTTCAGGCGCATATCGCGCCACACCCGCTCGATTCCCACCTCGGTCATGTAACCGGCCCCGCCATGGATCTGGATGCACTCGTCCGCCACCTCGACGGCGATGCGGGCCGCGTAGACCTTGGCCATCGAGATCTCACGCACCGGGTACTCCTTGTTGTTGAAGCGCCACGCGGTCGTGTAGGTCAGCGAGCGGGCGGTCTCGATCTTGGTCGCCATCTCGGCGAACTTGTGTCGCGTCACCTGGAAGTTGGCGATCGGGCGCCCGAAGGCCTGGCGCTGCTTGGCGTACTCCAGCGTCTTGTCGAACACCAGCTGGGCGCCGGCCACCGCCCCTGCGCACATGATCAGGCGCTCGCCCTGGAGCTCCCACATGATGTGGTAGAAGCCCTTGCCGACCTCGCCGAGGACCGCGGAAGCGGGGACACGGACGTCGGTGAAGTGGATCAGCGCGGTGTCGGAGGCGCGCATGCCGAGCTTGTCCAGGTGCTTGGCCCGGGTGATCCCCGGGGAGTCCATCGGCACGAGGAACAGGGTCACCCCGTCATAGCCAGCGTCGGGATCGGTCTTGGTGACCAGCACGATCACGTCGGCGCGGTGGCCGTTGGTGATGTAGGTCTTGGCCCCGTTGATCACGTACTCGTCGGTGGCGGGGTCATAGATCGCCCGCGTGGAGATGTTCGCCACATCCGAGCCGGCGTCGGGCTCGGTGATGCCGATGGCGAGGATCTTCTCCCCGCGGATGGCCGGCGTGACCCACTGGGCCTTCTGCTCGGGGGTGCCGAAGGCGATCATCGGCGGCATCGCCATGTCGGTGTGGACGGCCACGCCCATCGCCATGCCCCCGGACTCCGCCCGGGCCAGCTCCTCGGCGAGCACCAGGCTGGTGTAGTAGTCCCCGCCCTGGCCGCCGAGCTCCTCGGGCTTGTCGAGGCCGAGCAGGTCGAGCTCACCCATGCGATGGAAGACCCAGTCGGGGAAGGTCGTCTGCTCCCACTCGGCGGCGTGGGGGCGCAGTTCCTTCTCGACGAAGCGCCGGATCGACTTGCGCAGCTGCTCGTGTTCGGCCGTGAAAATGAAGTGCTTCTGGGCGGCTGCGTGATCGGGCTTCAGGACGGTGTCGGTGGCCATGTGCGTGCTCTCCTCGCTCGGGCGTCTATCTCCAAAGTGGAGAGTAGTACTTTCCACTTCTCACTGCGCGCGATGACGACGACGGGGCATAAGCTCCCGCTCCATGCCCGACTACGAGACGATCATCTACGGGGTCCACGACGGGGTCGCCACCGTCGCCCTCAACCAGCCCGAGACGCGCAACGCGCTGTCGGCGCAGCTGCTCGCCGAGCTGGAGGCGGCGCTGCTGAAGGCCCGCGACGACGACGCCGTCCGGGTGGTGGTGCTCGCCTCCACCCATGCGACGGTGTTCTCCTCCGGGGCCAACCTGGGTGCCTTCGGCTCCGACGCCTCGGTGATCGAGAAGCATGTGGGGACCGAGCTGCTGCCGCGGATCTTCGTTCTCCTGGGCGAGCTGGGCAAGCCGTCGATCTGTGCCGCCTCCGGGCATGTGCTGGCCGGCGCCCTCGGCCTGGCCCTGTCCTGTGACCTCATCCTCGCGCGGGAGGGGGCGGGCTTCGGCGCCCCCGAGATCGGCGTGGGGACCTTCCCGTTCATGGTCAGCGCGCTGCTCATCCGCAACCTCGGGCGCAAGCGCGCGACGGAGCTGCTGCTGCTCGGCGAGCGGATCGATGCGCGGGAGGCGCTGGCCATGGGTCTCATCAACCGGGTGCTGGCGCCCGAGGCGTTCGACGCCGGGGTGGCTGAGTGGGCGGCCAAGCTGGCCAGTCGCTCGCCGCTGATCATGAAGCTCGGCAAGGACGCGCTGTGGCGCTCAGCCGACCTCGACCTCGAGGACGCGCTCGACTACCTCCGCAGTCAGCTGTCGCTGGCGCTGTCCACCGAGGACATCGTCGAGGGGGTCTCGGCGTTCTTCGCCAAGCGCGAGCCGGTGTGGACGGGCCGCTAGCTCAGCGCCCGATGAGCAGGGTGCGTCCGGCGACCGCCACCTTGCGGCGGCCCGAGACGACGGCGCGGCCCGGGGCGCGACCCCCGTCGCGGCGCTCGATCTCGCGCAGGATCTCGCGGTACAGGTTGGCGGCGAGGCGGATGGCCAACTGGCCGTCACGCAGGCTGCGGATGCCCGCCATCCCCTCGGCGTAGTAGTCATCCGCGCAGGCGATCTGGGCGCGCATCAGCGCGGCGCGCCGGTTCGGCTCGAGCGAGCCGCCGTAGGCGCTCAGGGCCTCGGCGGTGATGTAGACACGCCCGGCGGCGGCATCCTCGTCGATGTCGCGCAGGATGTTCGTGCGCTGCATGGCGATCCCCAGGGCCACCGCGCAGCCCAGGGCGTCCTCGTCCGCGTCCTCGCTGGCCAGCAGTGCGGTCATGACCACCCCGACGGTGCCGGCCACCCGGTAGCAGTAGCGGTCGAGCTCGCGCTCGGAGGCGAAGGTCGCCTGGGCCAGGTCCTGCTCCATACCGAGACAGAAGTCGGCCACCGCCCGGCGCGGGATCGCATAGCGCTCGGCGAGCGCGCTCAGGGCGAGGACCTCGTCGGTGGCCGGCGCGGGCTCGGCCCGCGCCCAGGCCTTGACCGCGCCGACCCGTTCAGCGGCGCTCGGGTCGCCGTCATCGACGAGATCGTCGAGGGTCCGGAACACCAGGTAGAGGCGGTAGACGTCGTCGCGGATGGCGGGAGGGAGCAGGCGACAGGCCAGCGCGAAGGTGGTCGCCTTGGCCTGGGTGACCGTGCGGGCGACGGTCAGATCCGGCGCCTGGGCGATCACCGATGACTCCAGCGGGCTTTCTCCAGATGGTGGTCCTGGGCGACCAGGCCGGCGGTCACCTCGGCGCCGAGCAGCACGCCGGGGATCCCCGCCCCCGGGTGGGTGCCCGCCCCGACGTGGTACATGCCCTCGACGCCGCGTACCCGGTTGGGCGGCCGGAACAGCGCCGACTGCTGCAGGGTGGGTTCCACCGAGAACGCGTTGCCGTCGACCGCGCCGTAGTGATCGCGGAAGTCCAGCGGCGTCCAGCGATGCTCCTCGCGGATCGAGCCCCTGAGGTCATCGAGCCCGAAGGTGGTCTCCAGATCGGTGATCAGCGCGTCGCGCAGGCCGTCGGACTCCGCGGCCCAGTCGACGTTGCCCCGCAGGTTGGGCACCGGCAGCAGGATGGCCAGGGAGTCCCCACCCGGGGTGGCCATCGCCGCCTCGGTGCGGGCGGGCGCATGGACGTAGGTGGAGAACGTCTCGGGCATGGTCCGGCTGTGGGTGACCGCGTTGATGAAGCGGCGGTACTCGCGACCCACCAGCAGGGTGTGGTGCAGCAGGCTCGGCTGGACGCGATCGAGTCCCAGATAGAGCAGGAAGCAGGACATCGTCGGGGTCAGGCGCCGCAGCTCGGGACCGCGGCCGAGCAGCGTGTGGGTGCTGAGCACGTCGGCGTTGGAGATCACCACGTCGGCGGGGATGCGCTCACCGTTGATCATCCGCACCCCGGTGACGTGGCCGCCGCGGGTCTCGATGCCCTCGACGAGCTCCCGGTAGCGGACGTCGAGTGGGCGGGCCATCGCCTCGACCAGCGAGTAGACACCGCCGTCGCTGTACCAGCCGCCGTCGAGCACCTGGAGGTAGACCAGCGCCCCGTAGATCGAGGGGACCCGGAAGGGGTCGCCGCCGATGAACAGGGAGTGGAAGGAGAACGCCTCCTGGATCCGTGGATGCTTGAAGTAACGGGCCACGAACCCGGCCAGGGGCCCGATGGCCCGGTAGCGCGCCATCATCGGCAGCAGACCCATGAACGTCTGAACGTCCTGGATCGCCCGCTGGCCCGCGCCGATGATGCCCTGCTCATAGATCGGCTGGAGGGCGTCGAGGAAGGCGTCGAGGCGGCCGGCGTCGGTGGGCGAGAACTTCTCCATCTCCGCCCGCAGCCCGTCGCGCGAATCCCGGAAGTCAAAGCGCTGCTCCTCACCGGCCCATTGGATCCGGTAGAGCGGGTCGAGCTGGTGCAGGTTCACCTCGCTGTGGAGGTCCAGGCCGCCGGCGGCGAAGGTCTCCTCGAGCACCCACGGCATGGTGATCAGCGACGGGCCGGTGTCCCAGGTGTAGCCGCCGCTCTGGATCTGACCCGCCCGGCCGCCGGGCGTCGGGCGGCGCTCGAGCACGGTGACCTCGGCGCCGAGGTTCTGCAGACGCAGGGCGCTGGCCAGTCCACCGAGTCCGGCGCCGATGACCACGACCTTCATCGTGGCGCCCTGGGCTCGGTGGGATCGGAAGGGGCCCGGAAGGGCGGGTGCAGCATGATGGTCGACGTTACCGAACGGCCCCTCAATCTCATGGCGTCTTCATCCTCTGATCGACCGATTGTCATCTTGGGTGCGGGACTATCCGGTTTGTCGCTGGCGTACGCCCTCTGCGAGGCCGGCGCGCACCAGCCGATCGTCCTCATCGATCGGCGTCGCAGCTGGGCCCGGGACCGAACCTGGTGCACGTGGCTGACCGGCCCCCTGCGCTTCTCCGACTGCGTCACCCACCGCTGGGAGGCCTGGCGCACCCAGGCCGATGGGCGCAGCGTGCTCGCCGCCAGCCCGCGCTTCCCCTACGTGCACATCGACGCCGGGCGCGTCTATGACACGGCGCGCGAGCGCCTCGGCGCGGCGCCGGCGGTGCAGCTGCGCCTGGGGGAGGGGGTCCTGTCCGTCACCGGGGGTGACGTACCGACGGTGCACACCACCGCGGGCAGCCTCGAGGCGGCCCTGGTGTTCGACGCCCTCGGGGCCAACAGTCCACTGCTGACCCGCCGGCCGCCCCCCGCCAGTGGCTTGGCCCAGCGCTTCCTCGGCTGGGAGGTCGAGACCGACCGGCCGGTGTTCGACCCCGGCGTGGCGACGCTGATGGACTTCCGTCCCCACGCGGGGATCGGCGCCACCTTCATGTACGTGCTGGCGTTCTCGCCCACGCGGGCGCTGCTCGAGCACACCTCGATCGAGCCCTTCGACGCCGCGCCGGTGGACCGCGACGCCGCGCTGGATGCGGAGCTGCGCCGCCGCTGGGGGGTGTCGGACTGGCGGGTGGTCCGCCGCGAGCGCGGTCTCATCCCGATGACCACGTTCCCCTTCCCGGCTCGCCACGCCCCCGGGGTGCACACCCTCGGCAGCGCCGCCGGGGCGATCCGACCCTCGAGCGGGTACGCCTTCAGCCGCATCCAGCACCAGGTCAGCCAGGTCACCACGGCGCTCATGGCCGGGCGGCCGCTGCCCACGCGCGTCGGGCCTTCCCGGGGCGAGCTGCTCGACCGGGTCTTCCTCCACGCGCTGTCACGCAGCCGCCATCCCGAGGACCTGTTCCTCGCCACCGCGTCGGTCGACGCGGCCGTCTTCGCCCGCTTCATGACCGACGCCAGCTCCCCCGCCGACGAGGCGCAGATCATCGCCGCCCTGCCGATGTTCGAGATGACCCGGGCGGCGCTCGGTGCCGCCGGGTCGCCGCGAGCGGTGCGCGAGCTGGTGGCCGGCCTGCGTCGCCGGTGACGCCGTGGGTCCGTCGCGCCGATCAGCGCTGAGGTGAAGCCGGCCCTGTGGGGGCCGGCGCCAGCAGGGCGTCCAGGGCCTCGCTGAGCGCCATGTCGAGCCGGACCGTCGCCTCCGGATCCCCACGCGTCACCCCGCGGTTGACGATCGCCACCGGGATCTGCGCGGCGCTGGCCGCCCGGACGAAGCGCAACCCCGACATGACCGTTAGCGAGGAGCCGAGGACGAGGAGTGACCGGGCCTCGGCGACCAGCGCGAAGCAGCGCTCGACGCGGGGGCGGGGAACGTTCTCGCCGAAGAACACGACGTCGGGCTTGAGCATGTCCGAGCCACAGCATTCACAGCCGACCAGCCGGAAGTGGGCCACGGCGTCGTCGGGGAGCTCGACGTCGCCGTCGGGATTGGTCCCGGAGACACGCGCGGCGTGCGTGTCGGGATTGGCCGCGCTGAGGCGCTCGTCGAGACGCTCACGGGAGCTGAGCGCCCCGCAGTCGAGGCAGATGACCCGGGCGAGGCTCCCGTGGAGATCGACGACCGTGCGTGAGCCCGCGGCCTGATGGAGCCCGTCGACGTTCTGGGTGATCACGGCGTTCACGTGTCCGGCGCGCTCGAGCGCGGCCACGGCATGATGGCCCCGGTTCGGCTGCGCCGACGCCATCTGAGCCCACCCGGCGTGGGAGCGCGCCCAGTACCGCCGGCGGGCCTCGGCGGAGCCGGTGAACTCGCGGATGGTCATCGGCAGGCGAGCCCGCAGTGCCCCGCTGGGCCCGCGGTAGTCGGGGATCCCCGAGTCGGTGGAGATGCCGGCGCCGGAGAGGACGACGACGTCGCCCGCGTCGAGGAGGGCCCTGAGACGGTCGAGCTCGCTCACGACAATGAGTATTGCGAGCCGGGCGGGCCGGCCTGCGCAGATCGGCTGCGGGAAGTAGTAAGTTCTACTTCCCACATGGCGACGACGGTGTCCGACAGCCCCACGAGTCTGCTGCGCGGCCTGGTCGAGGACCTGGCCGAACGCCGTGCCACCGCCAAGCTGGGCGGCGGCGTGGAGAAGATCGCCAAGCAGCACGCCCGGGACAAGCTCACCGCCCGTGAGCGCCTCGAGCTGCTCATCGACCCCGGGACCTGGGTCGAGCTGGGCATCCACGCCGGGCCGAACTTCGCCTTCCCCGCGGGGGCGGGCGTCGAGGCGCCTGCCGACGGTGTGGTCACCGGCTATGGCCGCGTCGACGGGCGCATGGTCGCGGTCGCCGCCTATGACTTCACCGTGATGGCCGGCGCCATGGGCGCCAGCGGCGAGCACAAGGTGACCCGGCTGCGGCGCCTGGCGCTGGAGCAGCGGATGCCGTTCATCTGGCTGCTCGACTCCGCCGGAGCCCGCGTGCAGGAGGCCGTCGGGTCGCTGTTCGCCGAGACCGGCTTCCTGTTCCGCGACGAGGTGATCGCCAGCGGCGTGATCCCCCAGATCGCCGCGGTGATGGGGCCCTGTGCGGCCGGCACCGCCTACATCCCCGGCCTGGCCGACTTCGTGCCGATGGTGCGCGGGCGCGGCTCGATGTCGCTGGCCGGTCCCCACCTGACCCGGGCCGCGGTGGGCGAGGACGTCTCCGCGGAGGAGCTCGGCGGCTCCGCCGTCCATGCCCGGGTGTCGGGCGTGGCCGACCTCGAGGTCGACTCCGACGAGGAGTGCATCGCCGCCATCCGGGTCTACCTGTCCTTCATGCCCGCCTCCTGTGATGTGGCGCCGCCGCTGCAGCTGTGCGTCGACCCGATCGATCGCGCCGAGGCGGCCCTGCTCGACGTGTTGCCGGCGTCGAACCGCCAGGCCTATGACATGTACCGGGTGATCGAGGCGATCGTCGACGACGGGGTGTTCTTCGACCTCAAGCCCGACTTCGCCCGCACGGTGATCACCTGCTTCGCGCGCTTCGGCGGCCGGCCGGCCGGGATCGTGGCCAACCAGCCCAAGGTGCTCGGCGGGATCCTCGACAACGACTCGGCCGACAAGGCCGCGCGCTTCATCAACCTGTGCAACGCCTTCGGTCTGCCGCTGGTCTACCTGATGGACGTGCCGGGGTTCATGGTCGGCAGCGCGGTCGAGGCGGGCGGGATCATCCGCCACGGCGCCAAGATGCTCTACGCCACGGCCAACGCCACGGTGCCCAAGGTCACGGTGATCGTCCGCAAGGCCTACGGGGCCGGCTACTACGTGATGTGCGGCAAGGGCTATGACCCCGACACGATCGTCGCCTGGCCCTCGGCCGAGATCAGCGTGATGGGCGCCGAGGGGGCGGTGGAGATCATCTTCCGCAAGGTCGTCGAGGCGGCCGAGGACCCCACCGCCAAGAAACAGGAGCTGGTCGACGCGATCAACGCGACGATCGACCCCTACATCGCGGCGCGCAACGGGATGATCGACGACGTGATCGACCCGCGCGAGACGCGTGCGGTGGTGGCGCGGGCGCTGGAGATGGCGGCGAACAAGACGGTGGCGCGGCCGTGGAAGCGCAACGGGGTGGTGCCGGTATGAGCGGGCGCAGAGATGCACCGCATGGGTGCTCATGCGCACTGGCTGGAGCTGATCATGGCCCTCGATGACCCCGTCGTCCTCACCTGTGCCATCTCCGGCGCCCTGGCCAATCGCGACCAGTGCCCGGCGATCCCCTACACGCCGGCCGAGTACGCCGCCGAGGCCCGCCGGGCCGTCGACGCCGGCGCCGTCCACATCCACATCCACGCCCGCACGCCCGATGGGACGCCGAGCGTCGCGGTGGAGGACTTCCTCGCCATCCGGACCGCGATCGTCGAGGAGATCGCCGAGGCGGCGATCATCAACTTCTCCACCGGCACGGTCGGCGTCGACGTGCCCACCCGGGTCGCCTATCTCGAGGCGGGCCGGCCCGAGGTGGCGGCGCTGAACATGGGCTCGATGAACTACGCCAAGTACTCGCGCTCGCGCCAGGACTTCGTGTTCAAGTTCGTCTTCGAGAACCCGTGGGATGACATCGTCGCGCTGCTCGAGGCGATGCGCCGGCTCGAGATCAAGCCCGAGCACGAGTGCTTCGACATCGGCCACGTCGCCTCACTCGCCCCCCTGGTCGACATGGGCCTGCTCGAGGCGCCGCTGCACGCCGATTTCATCATGGGCGTACTCGGCGGCATCCCCGCCACGGTGCGCAACCTCGAGGCGATGGCCGACAACTACGCGGCGATCCCCGGGGCCTCGCACTGGGGGGTGATCGGCATCGGCCGCGCCCAGTGGCAGATGATCGCCGCCGCCCTGGTGCTCGGCGGCTCGATCCGCGCCGGGGTGGAGGACAACTTCTACCTGCCCGACGGCACGGTGGCCCGCTCCAACGGCGAGCTCATCGCCAAGGCCGCCCAGATGGCCCAGGACGCGGGCCGGCGCCTGGCCAGCGTCGAGGAGGCCCGGGGGATGCTGGGCGTGCGGCCACTACCGGTCCCGGCGCGATGAGCGCGCGGGCCGACGCCGCCGAGCTCAAAGCCGGCGGCGTCGAGGGGCTGCTGAAGATGCGGGACCTGGCCGACCGCTCCGGGGTCTCGGCCGCCACGATCAAGTACTACCTGCGCGAGGGGGTGCTCGGCTCCGAGGACGGCGTGGTCCGCACCTCGCGCAACATGGCCTGGTACCCGCCGGAGTTCGTCGACCGCATCCAGCTGGTCAAGCGCCTGCAGGAGGAGCGCTACTGGCCCCTGCGCCTGATCCGCGAGGTGATGTCCGCCTCGCCCGAGGAGATCAGCCGGGTCATCGCGGTGGAGGACCGCATCCTCCAGCGCGCTGTGGAGGCGAACGCGTCGACCCGGATGTCCCGTCGCGCCGCGCGTGAGACCTACGACATGCCCCAGGAGGTGCTCGACCGGCTCGAGGAGATCGGCGTGCTCAGCCCCGACGGGCGCGGCTATGACCGTGACGACGTGGCGATCATCGAGGCGATCTCGCGCTTCCGGGCCGGCGGCTATGAGCAGTCACTCGGCTTCACCGTCTATGACACCCTGCGCTACCGCGACGCGCTGGCGCCGCTGGTGGTGGAGGAGGTCGGCACGCTGGTGACGCGGGTGACCACCCAGGTCGACGAGGAGCGGGCGCTGGCCCTCATCGAGTCCGCCGACGGCCCGCTGCGTGACCTGATCGGCGCCATGCACTCCAAGATGCTGCTGGCCGAGCTCGACCGCCGCCGCCGCAGCTGATCAACGTCCTGAGGCCGGTGGTCTCACCCTCGAGTTGAGGCTGAGACATACCCGATTTGGCCCATGTGTCGGCGGCGAATCGCGGTGGTGGAGGCGGACGGGCGTATCGTTGGCACCGACGACCGCCCCGGTCGCTGACCGGGCGTGCTGAGAGGCCCCGACATGACGAAGTCCGACACGATCCGCGTCGCCGCGGTCCAGCTGAACTCCACCGAGGACGTCGACGCCAACCTGGCGACGGCGGACCGCCTCGTGCGCGCCGCGGCGCGTGATGGCGCCCAGTTCGTCGTCCTGCCCGAGAAGTGGAACCTGCACGGGCGCGGGGCGACCGAGCTCGAGCACGCCCAGGAGCTCAACGGAGCCTCGGGGGCGTGGGCCGCGGGGATCGCCGCGGAGCTGGAGATCGATCTGCTGGCCGGCTCGATCACCGAGACCCGGCCCGACTCCGAACGCGCGTCGAACACGTCGGTGCACTACGGACCAGACGGGCGTGCCCGGGCCGTCTATCGCAAGCTGCACATGTTCGATGTCGAGGTCGACGGCACCCACTACGCCGAGTCCGCCACCCAGCAGCCCGGCGAGCAGGTGGTGAACACCCAGCTGTCCGACGGTGCCCGGGTGGGCATGAGCATCTGTTACGACCTCCGCTTTCCCGAGCTGTACCGGAGCTTCGCCGGGGTGGAGCTGATCGCCGTGCCGGCGGCGTTCACGCTGGCCACCACCCGCGATCACTGGGAACTGCTGCTGCGGGCTCGCGCGGTCGAGAACCAGGCCTTCGTCGTGGCCCCCAACCAGATCGGCGAGTACCTGCCGGCTCAGCGCTGCGGGGGCCGCTCGCTGATCTGCGACCCCTGGGGAGTCGTGCTCGCCGTGGCGCCCGACCACGTGTGCCACATCGTGGCCGACCTCGATCTGACCCTGCTGTCCGACATTCGCCGGCGCCTGCCCGCACTCAGCCACCGCCGGCCCGAGTCCGTGTACCTGGCGCCCGAACCGGTGACCTGAGCCCCCAGGGCCAAAATTCTCCCTGCTGGTCTGCTTGAATCCGGCCGGTGAGTGAGAGCCCGCTGGTCAAGAAACTGCTGTGGTCCGGCCTGCTAGCCGGGCTGGGAGCCGGGGCGAGCATCGCCACCACCAAGCTCGCTGAACTCATCTGGATGCGCGCCTTCGGTGAGGAGCCGCCTGAATGAGCGATCGGGCCGACGACCGCAACGGTGAGGTCAAGGGCAGCGTCCCGCCGCCGTCCAGCTGGGTTCCGGCCGACGCACAGACCGAGTCGGCCGACGCATGGGTGGTTGCCCCGGAGCCCGACGACGTGTCGCCGAGCGCTTCCGGTGAGGACGCCGGGCCCGCCGCCGAGGACGCGACCCCGCCGATCACGGGCAGCGTGCCACCGCCGACGCCGACCCCGGCGCAGCCGACCAGCTGGCTGCCCGGGGGTGCCGGGTCCGAGGATGTCGCTTCCCAAGGTCCCACCTCCGAGGCGGATACGCCCGCGAGCCCGCCGCCGCTGGTGGACATGCCCGCGCCGCTGACCGGGGCTCCCCGCGTCCCCTGGGACGAGACCGTCCCCGAGTCCCGACCCGATCCGGTGAGCTTCGTGGCGATCCCGGACGAGCCGACGGCGTCTGAGCCCGCGCCGCCCGCCGTCGAGCCGAGCTCGGCCGAGTCCGCCGCGCCGCCCGCCGTCGCATCGAGTTCCTCCGAGCCCGCGCCGCCGGTCACCGAGCCGGTTGAGGCGCCCGCCCCAGGGGTAACCGAGTGGGAGTCCTACGAACTGGTGTCCGTGACCGATCCCGCCCCACCGGCGCCGGACCCCGCGCTCACCCCAAACCCTGAACCGGTGTTCACCAGCTTCGCGGAGACCGAGCCCGCACCTATCCCGGAGCCGAAAACGGCGCCGGTCGCACCCGAGCCCACGCCAACCGCATTCGAGACCGTGACTGAATCGACATTCATCTCAGAGCCTGAGCCGGCCCCGGCGTTCGCCGCTCAGCCGACGTATCCGGACGCGACCGAGAAGGCCATGGCGCTGTCGGCGGACCATCCCGAATACCTCATCGCCGCCGCCCTCATCGGCGGCTTCCTCCTCGCCAAGGTGGTGAAGCGACTTGCCGCCTAAGACCGCCAAGTCCACCAAGAACGGGTCCGCCAGGAACGGGGCCGCCAAGAACGGCTCGGCGAACGAGAACTTCGCCGCCGCGCTGACCGAGGTCTCTGACCGCCTGACCCGGCTGGTCCAGGACGAGATCGAGCTCGCCAAGACCGAGATGATCCAGAAGGCCTCCAGTCTGGCTCGCGGTGCTGCCGCGGTCGCCGCGGGAGCGGTGTTCGGCGTCTTCGCGGTGATCTTCTTCCTGCTCACGCTCGCCTGGGTGTTCGACGGGATCTTCGTCAGCGGTGCCGGCAGCCTGTGGCTGGGCTTCCTCATCGTGCTGGTCATCCTCCTGGTCATGACCGGCGGCGCCTTCACCTTCGCCTGGAAGAAGCTCAAGGTCGGAGCTCCGACGCCCAAGATGGCGATCGACGAGGGAAAGAAGATCAAGGACACCGTCTCGCACTTCGGCAACGGCAACGGCAACGGCAACGGCACGGCCACGGCACCCCGGAGCAGCTCGCCGCGATCGTCTCCGCGGCGACGAGCACCGCCCCGCTGGTTCCGGCTCCGGTGGTTCCCGCTCCGGCCACCGGTCGCTCCGGCCCCGGTTGCTCCGGCCCGGTCGCTCCGGCCCCAGTCGCGGCACCCGCTCCGGTCGTGGCCCCCGCCCCCGTGGAGGAGCCGACCTACGTCGTCGAGCCGGTCCAGCGAGCCAGTGACGACACCGAGTCCGGCGGCGCTCCGAGCGCCGGAGGGGAGAACTAGATGCCCTCGAGCACCAAGCGCACTCCAGAGGAGATCCGGGCGTCGATCGAGGAGAATCGCATCGCGCTCGGCGAGTCACTCGGTCAGCTGCGTGAAGAGGTCATCGAACTGACCGACTGGCGCTCTCAGCTGCGTGAGAACCAGGAGACCCTCATCATCGCCGCCGCGGCCACCGGGTTCGTGATGGCCGGCGGCATCGGCGGCACGTTCGGTCTGCTGTTCGGGCGCCGGCGTCGCAAGGCGCGACGTCGTCAGGCCAAAGTGCTCAAGATCCGGGCCGAAGCGCGCAAGGCTGAGCGCAAGGCGGCCCAGCTGGCCGCCCGGTACACGGCCTAGCCGACCACCAGGTCGAGCGGGAAGGCTCCGGCTCCGAAGAAGCCGGGGCCGACGTGGGTGCCGATCACCGGCCCGATCTCCGAGGCGATGAACGGCTCGGTACCGAAGATGGCACGGCCCCGCTCGGTCAGCGCCGCGGCGTAGTCCGGCGCCTGGATGTGCTGGACGGCCCAGCCGTCGGCACCCTCGGCATGCGCCGCCTCAAGCAGCGTGACGATCCGCTCGAAGGCGCGGCGGGTCGTCCGGACGCGTTCGACCGGGGAGATCCCCTCGGTGAGCGACAGGATCGGCTTGATCTTCAGGGCGGTGCCCAGCCACGCCTGGGCGCCGCCGATCCGCCCGCCCCGGCGCAGATATTCCAGCGACTCGAGGGTGAACCAGAAGCTCAGCGCCTCGCGCAGGGCCACCACGCGCGCCTCGATGGCGTCGAAGTCGCCCCCTGCCTGAGCCACCCGGGCGGCGGCCTCGGCCATCATCGCCTCGGCGCCGCAGGCCACGTGTGAGTCGATCACCCGCACCCGGTCGGCGGCGTCGCCCAACGCGCGGCGCGCCTGCTCGGCGGTGTTGACCGTGCCCGACATCGCCCCGGCCAGATGCAGTGAGGCGATCTGATGCCCGGCGGCGATCAGTGGCTCATACACGGCGAGGAAATCACCGATCGACGGCTGAGAGGTGGTGGGCAGATCGCCGCCCTCGTCGAGTTGGCGGAAGTAGGCGCCGTAGTCGGAGATGTCGGACTCGCGGACCGATCGGCCGCCCATGTGCACGTACAGGCTGACCACCTGGATGCCGAGACGCTCGGCCACCTCCGTCGGCAGGTAGGCGCACGAATCGGTGACGATCGCGATCGACATGCCGTAGCGGCGGACCGTAGCAGTGCCCCGCCGACACTAAAGTGCGGTCAAGACGCTCATGGCTGTCCTCTACCGCTGCACAACCCCGACCGATCGGCTCTGCCCCTGTGGGCGGGTGGCCCGCCAGCTCCGCCGCGCCGACATCCCCTTCAGCGAGGTGCGCGTCTCCCAACGCCGCAACCGCCGCCCCGAGGTCGAGGCGCTGAGCGGTCAGCGTCGCGTGCCCCTGCTCGTGCTCGACGGGGAGCTGATCTGTGACTCGCGCCGGATCATCGAGCACCTCGCCTGGCGATCCGGGGCCGCGGGCCCCGGCACGGACGAAGGCGCCGGGTCCGTGTCGACCCCGACGCCTTCATAGATCCTGATGGGCTCCGCGCAGGAGCCCGGGTGCGGTGCTCCGCGCTAGAGGCGGTTCTCGATGCTCAGCGGTGCCGGCTCGGCCGGGGTCGGCTCCTGGACCGCCTCGGGCTCGGCGTCGACGCCGAGCAGCTGCTGGAGCTCACCGGACTCGTACATCTCGACGACGATGTCGGCACCGCCGACGAGCTCGCCGTCCACGAACAGCTGGGGGATGGTCGGCCAGCCGGACACCGCCGACAGTTCCTGGCGGATCCGCGGGTCGGGCAGGATGTCCACCGCGGCGAAGGCGGTGTCGACCTGGTTGAGGACGGCCACCGTGCGCGCGGAGAACCCGCAGGCCGGCGCGTCGGGGTTGCCCTTCATGAACAGGATCACGGGGTTGTCGGCGATCGCTGAAGTGATCGCGTCACGCAGCTCGTTGGTCTCGGGCGTGCTCATTGGGAGGCCTCCGTTGGAGTTGTCTTGATCGACAGGGCGTGGATGCGATCACCGATCTCGACGCCGAACACGTCGTAGACCAGCTGATGCTGGGCGATGCGGCTCAGACCGGTGAAGGCGGGCGAGGAGACCTCGGCCCGGAAGTGCTGGCCGTCGCCATCGACGAACGTCACCTGCGAGCCGGGAATTCCCGCCTCGATACGGTCTTTCAGTTCCTCTGGCGTGACGGTCACGCGATTAACGTTAGCGCTCGCTTTACCGAATGAAGTACTGGACCGGATGCTTTACACTTCATCGGGATGATCACCCTCACAGACAAGGGCGCCGACAAGGTCCGCGAGTTCCTCAGCTCACAGGCGACGGTGGCCGATACAGCGGGACTTCGGGTTGGCGTTCGCGGCGGTGGATGCTCCGGCTTCCAGTACGCGTTGGCGTTCGATGAGGAGCGCGACGGAGACCAGGTCTTCGAGGACCAGGGCATCCGTCTGCTCGTCGACAAGCCGAGTCTGCCCTACGTCAAGGGCTCGGTCATCGACTTCGTCGACGGCCTCCAGGGGGCTGGATTCAAGGTCGAGAACCCGAACGTCACCGCGGCGTGTGGGTGCGGCTCCTCCTTCCGCGTGGCGGATGAGGAGCAGGTCTCCGCGGTTTAGTCCCGCTTGAGGTCGGGCACCAACGTTCCTATGGCTTTCGTCGGAAAATCTCGCGTCATCGGCACGTCCGTGGCGCTCGCGGCCGCAGCGGCCGCCATCGCAGGCTGCGGTTCATCCCACAGCACCGCGGCTCATGCCAGCGTCGCGAACACCAGCGCGCACATCGGCAGCTCTGCCATCACCCAGGCCGCCGACCTCTCGGGCGCGGCCAAGGGTGAGAAGGTCGCCTACTCACTGACTGAGCAGCTGCCGTCGATCGGCAAGCTGAGCGTCACCGGTACCGGCGCGTTCAACACCTCACCCCAGCAGGGCGAGACCAGCTTCGATATCTCGGTCCCCGGGCTCAGCAGCCTGGGCTCTGAGGCCTCCGCACTGTCCAACCTGCCGTTGACCCTTGTGGTCGACAACCAGACCCTGTACGCGCAGCTGCCGAGCGCGCTGGCGAGCAAGGTCAGCTCCTACACGGGCGGCAAGTCCTGGGTCTCCCTCGACCTTGCCAGGCTGGCCGCCTCGTCCCAGATCCCCGGGCTCTCCAACCTGCTCAGCGGACAGACGAGCCCGACCAACCCCGCGGCCGCGCTCAAGGAGCTGGAGGCCGCCTCCTCCACCGGAATCACCAAGGTCGGTCCGGCCAAGGTCGACGGTGTCGCGACGACCGAGTACCGGGCGACCCTCAATCTGGCCAAGCTGTCCACCCAGCTGCCCGCCGCCCAGCGCAAAGCGCTGAAGCAGGGTCTGGCGCGCGCCTCCAAGCAGCTCGGCTCGACCACCATCCCCTTCGACGTCTACATCGACTCGGCGCACCTCATCCGGCGCCTGACGTTGAACTACACCTACGAGGTCCAGAGCACCAAGGTGCCCCTCACCATGCAGCTGGACTTCCTCTCCTACGGTCAGCAGTCCGCGCCCACGGTGCCGGCCGCCAGCGACACCTTCGACGCGACCAGCCTGCTGAGCATGTACGGCAGTGCCTTCGGCTCCGCGTCGAGCAGCACCCTCGGCGGCTAGCTCTTACACCGGGGTCGCGTCGAGCGAACGCCACAGATAGAGGCTGGCCAGAGTGCGGTAGGGACGCCAGGGCTCGGCCAGCGTTCGCATCTCCGCGGGGCGGGGATCGCTGGCCAGGCCGTAGACGTCGCGCATCGCGTGTCGCACGCCGAGGTCGCCGACCGGCAACACGTCGGGGCGGCCGAGATGAAAGATGAGGAAGACATCGGCGCTCCAGGGCCCCAGGCCCTTGACCGCCGTCAGCTCCGCGCGCACCCGGTCGTCGTCGAGCTCGGCCAGCTGAGCCAAGGCCAGCGACCCGTCGAGCACATGGGCGGCGAGCGACTTCAAGTAGACCGTCTTGGCGCGCGAGAGACCGGCCGCGGGACGCAGCAGCTCCGGGTCGGCGTCCGCCAGCTCCTGCGGCGTCGGCGCCCGATCGCCGAAGTACGCGTACAGCCGCCGATGGATGGCGTCGGCTGAGGCGACCGAGACCTGCTGGGCCACGATCGCCCGGATGAGCACGCCCCAATGGTCGCTCGGTCGCGCGCGACGCCGCTCGCCGAGCACGTCCGGGCCGATCCGATCGATCAGCGCAGCCATCACCGGGTCAGCCGAGCGCAGATGCGCGAGGGCCGGATCTGTGGTCCGGACAGACCACAGATCCGGGGGCACGTCTAGGCGAGGACCGACAGCGCCATGCCGTCGAGCGCGGCCAGCGCCTTCTCGACGCTCACGGCGAGGCAGGTGAAGGTGGGGGTGTCCCGCAGGGTGTAGCTGGAGGACTCGGTGGTGCGCAGCTTCTGGACGAGGTCGAGGAACTCACCCGGGTCGTCGCCGTTGAAGGCGATGACGAACTCCTGATCGTCGAGCCCGAAGGAGTAGGACGTGTTGATGTCGATGCTCGGGAACTCGCGACCGACGCGGATGTGCTCGGCCATGATCCGGCCGCGCTCGGCGCCGGGCAGGGCGTACCACGCGCGCGTCTTGATGAAGGGATAGACGAACAGGTACTTATTCGTGTGGGAGCGCAGCTTGAGGTTCGACTCGTCCGAGTACTCCGAACGCTTCATCATCGCCAGGTAGCTGTAGGGGATCTCCATCCACGCGGCGAGGCCCGACTGGTTCAGGACCACCTGGAACTCGTGCAGGCGCTCGAGGTTCTCGGCCTGGGTCTGCAGCATGAGGTCGGCGTCGCCCCGCGTGCCGACGGTGCTGTATCCCGCGAGGTAGTGCCCCTCGGCGAAATCCTCACAGGCCGCGAGGAACTCGCGCTTGTGCTGCTCGCGCTCGGAGGCGGGGAGTCGCCGCCAGGCCGGATCGAGCTTGAAGAAGGTGTACTTGACGAAGACGCGATCGGACATAACCGAAGATGATGACACCCTGTGGGGGGGTCCGACCTGATCTGCGGTCACACTCTGGCCGTATTAGACAGGAACCTAACGATTTGAGGGGTACCATTCAGCCGATGAGGATCGCCCTCGTGTCGCCGTACTCATGGACCTACCCCGGCGGGGTGACTCGGCACATCCAGGCGCTGGCCGAGCAGTTCATCGACCAGGGGCACGATGTGCGGGTGCTGGCGCCGTTCGATCCGCCGGATCGCACCGCGACCATCACGCACAAGGGAGCCAAGCCCCAGGCATTGGAGGCGCCCCCGTACCTCATTCCGCTCGGCCGCACGGTCGGGCTGTCGGCCAACGGCTCGGTGTCGAACCTGTCACTCGGCCCGGTCGCCCAGGCGCGGCTGGTCAAGGAGCTGCGCGCGGGCGACTTCGACGTCGTGCACATCCACGAGCCGGTCGCCCCGCTCGTCGGCTGGGTCGCCTCCTCGGTGCCCGGCACGCCGCTGGTCGGCACCTACCACTCCTACTCCAACAAGCCGGTGCCCAACTACATCGCCACCGCCTTCGGCGCGCGGGCGATGATGAACCACCTCGACGTGCGCATCGCCGTATCCGAGGCGGCCGCCTGGACCGGGCGGCGCTGGTTCGGCGGCCGCTACACCGTCGTCCCCAACGGCGTGAAGGTCGACGCCGAGGCGCTGAGCGCGCGGGTGAACGCGACGAACTTCTGCGGTGGTGAGCTGGCCGGCGGTGAGCTGGCCGGGGGCGACGTGGTACTCGATGCCGCCCAGCCGATGAAGCTCCTGTTCGTCGGTCAGTCGGTCACCCGCAAGGGCCTGCCGCTGCTGCTGCGCGCCTTCGAGGCGCTGCGCGAGCAGGTGCCGGCTCAGCTGACGGTGATCGGACCCAACGCCGAGGAGCTCGCTCCCCTGACCATGGATGACGCGGCCGGGATCCGGGTGCTCGGCAAGGTGTCGGACAACGTCAAGCGCGAGGAGCTGGCCGCCGCCGACGTGCTGGTCGCCCCGTCGCTGGGTGGCGAATCCTTCGGGATGGTCCTCACCGAGGCGATGGCCGCCGGCACCACCGTGGTCGCCTCCGACATCGCCGGCTACCGCGACGTGGTGACCAACGGTCACGACGGCATCCTCATCCCGCCCGGGGACGCCCAGTCGCTGGCCGAGACGCTGCGCGACCTCTACTACGAACCGTTCCGGCGCCGCGAGCTGGCGCGCGCCGCCGCCGAGACGGTGCAGCGCTTCAGCTGGGATCGGGTGGCCGAGGAGGTCCTCGCCTGTTACGCGGAGGCGATCGCGGTCCCGGTGCCCGACTCGACCTTCGAACACCTGGCGGTGATGGTGGGGGCGATCCCCTCCGACCTCCAGCCGCCGGTCCGCGCCAAGCGACTCCCGACCCTCGAGGTCGAACCCGTCGGCATGAAGCCGCGCCGGCGCTGGGTGGCCCCGGTCCGGCGCATCGGGGTGCTGCTGGCCGTGCTCGCGGTGGTCTTCCTCGTCTACAAGGCACTGAAGTCGATCGGCATCACCAGCATCACCACCTCGCTGGTGAACTCCAGCCCGAGCTATGTCGTGCTGGCGCTGGTGGTGATGTGCCTGGCCATGATGATGCGCGCCGTCTCCTGGTGGGCGATCCTCAAGGCGGCGCTGCCCCGCGCCCACGTCAAGCTGAGCGACTCGATGCAGGGCACGATGATCGGCGTGCTCATGTCCGCGACGCTGCCGGCCCGCCTGGGTGAGCCGGCCCGTGCCGTCGTGGTGGCCCGACGCACCGGCAAGCCCCGTGAGGACCTGCCGGTGGTGCTCGGCACCGTGGTCGCCCAGACCTTCCTCAACATCCTGGCCCTGGTCATCCTCGGCGTCATCACGTTCTCCTCCGTGAACTTCTTCGCCGGTCACCAGTCGGCGCTGGTCTACGTGGCCATCGTGCCGATCGTCCTGCTGGTCATCGTGCTGCTGGCGCCGATCGTCCTGCGCTACGGGCCGGGGGGCAGCCGCTTCCAGCGCGTGCGCTCGGCCATGGAGTCCGTCCACCAGGCCCTGCTGCGCGTCCGCGACGGCCTCGCCGTGTTCAAGGACCCCAAGCTCGGCACCCAGGCCGCGTTCTTCCAGCTGCTCGCCTGGGCGCTGCAGGCGACCTCCTGCTATTTCCTGCTCGTCGCCCTCGGCCTCAATGGCCGGGCCGGGTTCGCCGCCGCCGCCGCGGTGCTGTTCGCCGTCAACGTCACCGCCGCGGTGCCGGTGACCCCGTCGAACCTCGGCGTCTTCCAGTTGGCCTGCGCCACCGTGCTCCATACCGGCTTCCACGTCGACTTCGGTACCGGCGTCGCCTACGGCGTCATCCTCCAGGCCGTCGAGGTCACCACCTCGATCCTGCTGGGCACCCCGTCGCTGCTCAAGGAGGGGATGTCGTGGAAGGAGATCCGCCTGCGGGCGATGCAGACCACGCCGGTGCACCTGCCTCCACGGCCCGGGTTCCCCCCGGCCGTCGCCGCTGCCGCCGCCGCGGCGACCAACCGCCGGCCCCGGCGCGAGACGACGGCGCTGGCGCTGCCGCTGGACCCCGAGCCCCAGCCGGCTCCCAGTCACGCCCGCGCCTGAGCACCGGCCCGACCGGGCCCCGCGCCTGAGCGCCGGGCCTGAGCACGGGGGATCTGGCCCCGAGGTCTGCGTGGTCACAGAAAAGACCTAACTCGACCCCAAGCGCTTAACTTTTTCTTAGATCCGCTCGGTCAGGCTCCTCCCTGGCGCCGGGGGCAGGCTCAGGCGCACCGCCGAGTCGATTCAGGAGAACCCCGTGAGTGCACACGTCATCGCCCGCAGCCGGCTGATCGCTGCCGTCTTCATCGCCCTCATCGCCGGAGCCGTCGCCCTGGCGCTGGAGACGGCCACCGCCAGCGCGGCGTCAGCCAGCGTGGTGATCAACGAGGTCTACGGGGGCGGGGGCAACTCCGGCGCGTCCTACTCCAACGACTTCATCGAGCTGCGCAACCTCAGCTCCTCGGCGGTCAACCTGAATGGCTACTCGGTCCAGTACGCCTCGGCGACCGGGACGAGCTGGCAGGTCACCAGCCTCAGCGGTTCGATCGCCGCCGGCGGCATCTACCTGGTGCAGGAGGCGGCAGGGACCACGCCCGCCACCGCCCTGCCGACCCCCCAGGCGACCGGCACGATCAACCTGAGCGCGACCAGCGGCAAGGTCGCCCTGGTGTCGAACACCACGCCCTTCGCCAACGGCGGCGCCACCGGCAGCCCGAGCGGCACCGGCCTGATCGACTACGTCGGCTACGGCACCGCCAACCAGTACGAGACCCTGCCGGCCCCGGGTCTGTCCAACACCACCTCAGCCCAGCGCACCGGCGCCGACACCGACAACAACGCGTCGGACTTCGTCGCCGACGCGCCGACTCCGGGCGCGGCGAACACCGGCGGCGCCGGCGGCTGCCCGACCGGCACGGGCACCCCGGGCGACGTGAAGATCGACGACATCACCAGCGACAGCTGGCTCTCGCCCTACGACGGCGAGAAGGTGAGCAACGTCGCGGGCATCGTCACCGGAGTGCGCACCTCGGGCGACAGCAAGGGCTTCTGGATCCAGGATCCCAACCCCGACACGAACCCCGCCACCAGCGAGGGCCTGTTCGTCTACACCTCCAGCGTCCCCAGCTGCATCGCCGCCGGTGACTCCGTCCTCGTCTCGGGCACGGTCGACAACTACGACCCCGAGGGCAACCGGGCGAGCACGACGACCTCTGACCTGACCGTCACCGAGCTCGACGACCCGAGCACCATTGTGCTGTCGCACAACAACCCGCTGCCGGCTCCGATCGTGCTCGGCCCGAACACGGTGCCGAGCCCCTACGCGCCCGACCTGGGCAACGCGAACATCGAGTCGACCCCGATCACCCCGACCCGCTCGGCGCTCGACTACTACCGCTCGATCGAGGGCATGCGCGTCGAGGTCGACAACGCGCGGGTCGTGGGACCCTCCGGGGTGTTCGGGTCCGGCTCCACCCTGGACTCGGAGTCGTACCTCACCACCAAGCCCACCGAGGCGCAGACGTTCCGCGGCGGGACCGAGCTGCTGGGGGAGAACCTCATGCCCGCCGGACGGCTCGAGTTCGTCCCCGACGACGGCTCGAACCCCAGCGTCAGCGTGGGTGACGTGCTCAACGGCGCCACCATCGGCACGATCGACTACTCCGACTTCGGAGGATTCCTCATCGCCACCACGCAGGTGGGGAGCGTCGGTCGGAGCCACGAGGTGACCCCGACCGTGGTGGCGCCGGCTCCCTCCAGCCAGCTGTCGGTCGCCACCTACAACGTGGAGAACCTCGCACCCACCGACCCGGCCTCGAAGTTCGCCGCGCTCGGCCAGGACCTGGTGACCAACCTCGGTACTCCCGACATCGTCGCGGTCGAGGAGGTCCAGGACAACGACGGCGAGACCGACGACGGCGTCGTGGCCGCCAACGTGACGATCACCGACCTGGAGAACGCGATCGTGGCCGCCGGCGGCCCCCAGTACGCCTCGGAGGAGATCGATCCGGTCAACGACCAGGACGGCGGCGCCCCCGGTGGCAACATCCGGGTCGTCTACCTCTACAACCCGGCCGTGGTGTCCTTCGTCCCGGGGATCGACGGGGCCGGCAACGCGACCTCCGCGACCCAGGTGGTCAGCCAGAACGGGCAGCCGGCGCTGACGCTGTCGCCCGGCCGCATCGACCCGACCAACGCCGCCTGGGACTCCAGCCGCAAGCCGCTGGTCGGCGAGTTCATGTTCGCGGGCAAGCCGGTGTTCCTCATCGCCAACCACTTCGTGGCCAAGCTGGGCGACCAGGATCAGGACGGACGCTTCCAGTACCCCCAGCAGTCCTCGGAGACCCAGCGCATCCAGCAGGCGACCGAGGTGCACGACTTCACCCAGTCGATCCTCAGCGTCAACCCCAACGCGAACGTGGTGGTGCTGGGTGACCTCAACGACTACCAGTTCTCGCCCGCGCTGGCGGACCTGGAGACGGGCACCACCAGCGGCACCGGCACGTCGATCCTCCAGGACCTGATCACCACGCTGCCGCTGAATCAGCAGTACACCTACGACTACGAGGGCGTCTCGGAGGTGCTCGACCACATCCTCGTCTCCCCGGCGCTGCAGGGTGAGACGAACTACCAGGTCGTCCACATCAACTCGGAGTTCGCCAACCAGGTCTCCGATCATGATCCCCAGGTGGTCGACCTCGCACTGGGTGCCGGCAATCCCTACGGGGAGGCCGCGGCGCCCGCCATCGTGCTCCCGGCGAACTTCGGGACCGCCAAGCATCCGCTCCGGTCCCTGACCATCGCACCACGCTTCGCCGCGGCCGTGACCCGGGTGAGCTACCGGCTCGGTCACCGGGTGCTCTGCGTGAGCCGCCGGGCGCCGTTCACGTGCCGGGCCAGGCGCGTGGGCGACGAGCCGCGGCTGACCCGGCTGACGATCGCCGCCCGGACGCGCCGGGGCCGGGTCGTCACCCTCACCCGCGTGGTGCACATCGCCCGCGTGTCCGCCGGCGTCCGCGCCGCCCGCTGAGCGCCCGCGACCGCTGAGCGCCCCCGCCCGCTGGGCGCCCGCGACCGCTGAGCGGCCCCCGCCCGTCAAACGCCCCCGCCCCGCTGATCGGGGCGGGGGCGGAACGGTCGGTTAGAGCCCGGTGGGCAGCGTCGGGAGGGTGGGCAGCGTCGGCAGCGGGTCGCTGCTGACGAGCACCGGGCCCGAGGGGCCGGTCAGCGAGGGACCGGCGATGGTCGGCGGCTCGAGGAACGCGGCCCGCTTCACATCGAGGAAGTCCATCACCGTGGTCGCGTTGGCGTCACGGTAGGTGAGCGCCGGCAGGTTCCACTTCGCCTCGATGGTGGCCAGCACCGAGGTGTGGTCGTGAACCACGTCGGTGACCGCGTTGGGCTTGGAATAGGGCGAGACGACCACTGCCGGCACCCGGGGGCCGTAGAGGTTGTAGGCGCCGGGGGCATCCCCGCTGGCCAGGGCGGGCGGGATGCTGTCGGGCTCGATCGCCGCGGGCGGCGGCACGTGGTCGTAGTAGCCGCCGTGCTCGTCGTAGGTGTAGATGAGCAGCGTGCGCGGCCACAGCGGGGAGGCGAGCACCGACTCGATGATCTCGTGCGCCCACGCCTCGCCGTAGTACATGTCCTGGGGCTCCTCCTGATCTCCGCCCACGGTCTGGAGGTTGGCGGAGATGCCGGCGAGGCCCGGCAGCGAGGCCAGCGGCGAGCCGATGTCCGAGACGACGCCGAACTCCGGGTCGACGAAGCTGACCGAGGGCAGCGTGCCGGCGGCACAGTCGGCGTGGAACTGGGCGACGGGGGAGAGGTGGGTCGGGTACTTCTCGATCACCGACGGGATGATCGCCGTCTGGGGCAGGTCGGTGAAGTAGTTGCGCCAGCTGATCCCGTAGGCGCTGAGCTGGTCGAAGATCGTCCCGTTGGGCGGCGGGGCGTCCTCGAGGCTGGCCGTGCTGGTCTCGATGTCGCCGTAGGCGGTGCCGGCCATGAGGAAGCGGCGGTTGGGGTAGGTCTGGCACGGCGCCGAGCAGAACCAGCGGTTGGCCAGGGTGAACGTGGTGGCCAGCGAGTAGGCGAAGGGCAGCACCGAGGGCGGGTAGTACGACATCGGCTGGTTCGTTCCGGACTGCTGGACGAACCCGTTCATCTTCCCGCCGTTGATCTGCTGGTGGGTGGCGTCCCAGGTCTGGGTGACGTCGGGTCCCTGGGCGGTCGAGGTGAGCGGGAAGGCGCTGACCGTTCCGCCGTTCACGCCCGGGTTGGCGTTCGTCGCCACTCCGGCGCGGGTGAAGCTGAGTCCGTCGGCCTTGGGCTGACCGAACCGGGGCAGTGCGCCGAGCAGGTTGTCGAAGGAGTGGTTCTCCATCATCACCACCACGATGTGGTCGAACGGCATCGCCGCGTTGACCGTGCCCGCGGCCTTATGGGGGAACGGCAGGCTGCCGGGCGCCCGGGTGGTCGCCTTGGCCAGCGCTCCGGGGGCGGTGATGAGATCCCCCAGACCGGGGATGGTGAGGGCCGCGCCGAGTGCGCCGCCGCGGCGCAGCAGGCTGCGACGGGTGAGGGACCAGCGGGAAGGGCCGTGCGTGCTCATGAAGTCCTCGCGTCGATGGATCGGGCTCCGCGGGGGCGTGGTACCCCGACGTACCACAGACCGTGAACGATCCCGGCGCGCCGAGGGTGAAGAAGCTGTGAACTGACAGCTCAGGCCTGCGCCAGGGCCGGCTCGCCCTCGCCCGGGCTCGTCTCGGCCAGCCCGTCTCCCGGGTCGGCGTCGGGCAGCTTGGTCAGCCGGGTCGGGTCCTTCTCCGAGCCGGCGATGATCGCGTCGGCGGCCTGGCGCGCGTTCTTGGGCAGCTGGCCGTGACGCATGGTGAAGTAGTCGGCCTGGGGGTGGTGGGCGACGATGGCCAGGGTCGACTGCTCGGGCTCCAGCGCGTAGCCGCCACTCAGGCGCAGCCCGATCTGGGGCGCGTCGAGCAGACGGAAGATCTTCTCGTGCTCGGCCTGCTCGGGGCAGGCCGGGTAGCCCCAGGAGAAGCGACGACCCTGGGTGGCGCCGACCCCAAGGTCGGCGCGGATCTTGGCGTGCATCCACTCGGCCATGCCCTCGGCGCACTGGGTGCCCAGACCGTGGACGAACAGCTGCTCGGCGAACTCGCCGTCCTGCTCCAGCTGGGCCATCAGCTCGGTGACCTCGTCGCCGGCGGTGACCGCCTGGATCGCCGCCACGTCGATCTCCCCCGAGCCGAGCGGACGGTAGAAGTCGGCCAGGCAGATGCGCTCGCCGCCGGGCTGGCGGGGGAACACGAGCCGCTCGAGCTCGACCTCGCCCGGGGCCTCGGGATCCCAGAAGATGAGCTCGTTGCCGTCGGAGTTGACCGGGAAGTAGCCGAGCAGCGCCCGGGGCCGCAGATAGTCCTGGGTCGCCCACATGCGCTCGAGGCGCGGCTTGAAGTCGTCCTGGACCAGGCGGTCCCACGCCTCGCCTTTGACGCCCCGGCCGCCCCAGTGGAGCTTGAACAGCACGTGGCTGTCGATGTGGGGGTAGACCTCCGCGAGGTCGATGGGGATCTCCCGCGCGCCCCAGAACGGCGGCTCGGGGATCGGATTCTCGGTGCTGGCGGCGCTGCGCACCGAGTCGTCGGTGGTCGGCGGCAGGTTGCTCGGCGCCTCGGCGGGCTTGTCGTGCAGCTGCTTGGCCGCGGCCCTGGTCTGTGTGACCAGGGCCTCCCGGGCCTCCGTGTCGATCAGCTGGTCCATCACCCCGAGGCCCTCGAAGGCGTCCTTGCAGAAGAACACGCCCGGCGCGTAGATATCGTCGCTGTCGGGTCCGTTGGGATAGAGGATGCGCAGACCGAAGTTGCGGTTGATCGCCGCGCCGCCGATGAGCACCGGGTAGGAAAGATCGGCGTTGTGGAGCTCCTGGATGGCGGCCGGCATCTGCTTGGAGGTGGAGACGAGCAGCGCCGACAGGCCGATGGCGTCGGCGTTGTGCTCCTGGGCCGCCTCGAGGATCGTGGAGATCGGCACCTGCTTGCCGAGGTCGATGACGGTGTAGCCGTTGTTGGTGAGGATCGTGTTGACCAGCGACTTGCCGATGTCGTGCACGTCGCCGAACACGGTGGCGATCACCACGGTGCCCTTGGTGTAGCCCTCGAGCTTGTCGAGGTACTTCTCCAGCTGGGCCACCGCACGCTTCATGACCTCGGCGGACTGCAGCACGAAGGGGAGGATGAGCTCGCCGGCGCCGAACTTGTCGCCGACCTCCTTCATCGCGGGCAGGAGGACCGTGTTGAGGGTCGGCACCGCGCCGATCTTCTCGTTGCACTTATCGATCCACGCCTCCACGCCCTCCTTCTTGCGGCGCAGGATGTGGAAGTGCAGCGCCTCCTCGGGCTCCATGCCCTCGGTCGGGTCGGCCTGGGTGCTGGCCGCCTCGGTGTCACCCTTGGACTCGAAGTGCTGGATGAGGCGCTCGAGTGCGTCCTCGCGCCGGTTGTAGACGAGGTCGTCGGCCAGCTCGCGCTCGACCTCGGGGATCTCGCCGTAGGGCGTGATGTGGTTCGGGTTGACCATGGCCAGGTCGAGGCCGGCCTCGACGCAGTGGTGGAGGAACACCGAGTTGATCGCCCGACGCGCGGGCAGCCCGACGCCGAAGGAGACGTTGGACACGCCAAGGCTGGTCTTGACGCCGGGGAGGTTCGCCTTGATCAGTCGGATGCCCTCGATCGTCTCCACCGCCGAGGGTCGCCATTCCTCATCCCCGGTGGTCAGGGTGAAGGTCAGGCAGTCGAAGATGAGGTCCTCGGGGGCGAGGCGGTGCTCGGCGGTGAGCTTGGCGATGCGCTGGGCGATCTCGAGCTTGCGCTCGCGCGTCTTGGCCATGCCGACCTCGTCGATGGTCAGCGCGATCAGCGCGGCGCCGTGGGCCTTGGCCAGCGGCGCGACGCGGTTGAGCTTGTCCGGGCCGGCCTCGAGGTTGACCGAGTTGACGATGGCGCGTCCGGGGATCTGCTCGAGCGCGGCCTCGATGACGTCCGGCTCGGTCGAGTCGATCTGCAGGGGGGTCGGCTGGGACAGCGAGATGCGCTTGACCAGCTCGCGCATCTGATCGGCCTCGTCCTGGCGCTCGGTCAACGCGACGCAGACGTCGAGCACATGGGCACCGCCCGCGACCTGGTCCTCGGCGATCTGCAGCAGCCCGTCGTAGTCGTCGGCCAGCAGCATCTCCTTGGCCTTGCGGCTGCCCTGGGAGTTGACCCGCTCGCCGACGATGGTCGGGCCCGGCGTCTGGGCCAGCGGCGTGGCCGCGATCATGCTGGAGACCTGCGTACCCGCCCAGCTGTCGGACTTGCGCGCGCCGGCCGGCGCCTGGCGCACGCGCTCGGCGATGGCGCGGATGTGGTCGGGGGTGGTGCCACAGCAGCCGCCGACGACGTTGACGCCGTAGCGCTCGACGTATTCGCCGAGGGTGGCCGACAGCGGCTCGGGCTGCTCGGGGAAGATCGTCTCGCCGTTGGGGCCCTGCAGCGGCAGGCCGGCGTTGGGGATGCAGTGGATCGGCAGCGTCGAGTTCTCGCCGAGGAAGCGAATCGCGTCACGCATGTCCTCGGGACCGGTCGAGCAGTTGAGCCCGACGACGTCGACCTCCAGCGCGGTCAGCGTGGTGAGCACCGACTCGATATCGGTGCCCAGCAGCATCTTGCCGCCGTTGGGCAGCAGGCTGACGCTGATCTGGATCGGCAGCCGCTTCCCGGTCAGCTTGAACGCCTCGCGGGCGCCGAAGATGGCGGCCTTGACCTCGAGGATGTCCTGGGCGGTCTCGATGATCAGCAGGTCCGAGCCGCCCGCGACCAGGCCCTGGGCCTGCTCGGTGAACACGCCGACCAGCTCGCGGAAGGAGATCTGACCGAGCGTCGGGTCGTCGGAGGCCGGCAGGTACCCGGTCGGGCCGATCGAGCCGGCGACAAAGCGATGCTCGCCCGCGGCCTTGCGGGCGATCTGGGCCGCCGTGGTGTTGATCTCGAGCGTGTGGTCCGCGAGGCCCCACTCGCCGAGCTTGAGCCGGCTGGCCTGGAAGGTGTCGGTCTCGACCACCTCGGCCCCGGCGTCGAGCATGCTCGTGTGCACGCCCTCGATGACGTCGGGCCGGTTGAGCACGAGCACCTCGTGCGCGCGACCCGGCAGCCCGTAGTCCTTCTCCAGGCTGAGGTCGAACATCTCCAGCGTGGCGCCCATGCCGCCATCGAAGACGACGACGTGGTCCCGGATGGCTGAGAGGTAGTCGCGCATGGAGGTAAGGGTACCGAAACCTTGACGCGATCGTGTCAAGGTTTGGTCCGAGCGGTCAATCGAGGCTGTGGAACGTCACGCTCCAGGGCCGGACGCTGACGGCGAGCAGGCCGCTGGCCACGGCACCATCCTCGAGCGTGGCCAGTCCGGCCGCCTCGGCGAGGCGGTCGGGGCCGGGGAGGCGCAGGATCGTCATGCCCGAGCCGTCGGCAGCGGCGAACGGACCCGCCGCCACGAGGTAGCCGCGGTCGCTCATGCGCTGGAGGAAGGCCGTGTGCTCGCCAAAGCGCGGGTCGGCGAAGAGAGGCCGGTCCCGGGGGGCCTCGGGGCCGGGGGTGTGCAGCAGCGCGACCCAGGTGTCAGCGGGCTCGATGTCAGCGGGCTCGCTGGGGGGCGGGAACTGGGCGCGGTAGTGCTCGAGCACCCGCGGCCAGCCCTGTGCGTAGTCGGCGTGCTCTGCCGCGGCCGCGGCGTCCGATCCCCAGCCGGAATGCTCGAGCGCCACGTCGGTCCCGTCGTCGGCGGCACTGAAGCTGATGGTGACCTCGGAGATCGCGTCGGTGCCGGGAGACCAGCGCAGGCTGAGTCGGCGACCGGGTTCCCACACGCGGAGCCCGGGCCCAGACGGCCTCGGAGCCGTCGACGGTCGCCTCGACCAGACGGTCGTCCTCGAAGGACACGAGCGACGCGGCGCCGAGCACGTTCATCTGCTGGATCGGCCACCAGGCGACGATCTCCTCGGTGAACACCGCGAACGCCCGCTGCGGGTCGGCGGGGACCGAGATCTCACAGCGGATGGGGGAGAGCGGAGGCACCAGGACGTCGTCTAGCGCGGGAGCAACCGTGAGAGGACGACCTGGCTGCGGGTGCGCTGGAGCACCCCGTCGCGCTGGAGGTCGCGGATCACGCGCTCGAGGTCGGAGTTGTCGGCCGTGCGTACACGGGCGATGGCGTCCGCCTCACCGGTGACCGACCACGCCTCGAGGACCTCGGGATAGGCACTCAGCTTGTCCGCAACCGTGTCGAGCTGGGTGCCGGGGGCGAAGAACAGCTCGACCAGCGCCTCGGTGCTGGCGCCGAGGGCGGAGTGGTCGACGATGGCGGTGAAGCCGGTGATCGCGCCCGAGCTGCGCATGCGGTCGACCCGGCGCTTGACCGCCGGGGCGGACAGGTTGACCCGGTCGGCGATGGCGTCGTAGGTGCTGCGGCCGTCCTGCTGGAGTAGCGCAAGAATCTGGGTGTCAACCGCGTCCACAGTTCAGATTCTTGCAGCAATGCACAGCGGATCGGCGTCGACAGTCGCCGCTGGCCCGCCTAGGCTTTATCTATGCGCGCGATCTTCGATGAGGCCCACTCCGAGGCCTGGACCATCCGGCCCGAGCTGGCCATGACCATGCAGCCCACCCACCCGGCTGACGTCTCCTACGCCGGCGCGGCGACCCGGCTGCGTGACCGCGGCTTCGCGGTGCATGCGCGGGTCGAGGGGCAGCTCGACGCCGCCGCCCTGCTCGACGCCGACCTGCTCATCATCGCCCACCCCTCCGCCCCGGAGTGGGAGGCCACCACCGGCGTCGGCTCACCCCGGCTGACCCCCGAGGAGCTCGACGCGGTCGAGGCCTGGGTGCGCGGTGGCGGCGGGCTGATCGTGATGGGCGAGTACGAGCAGGCCAAATACGGCAACAACCTCAACGAGCTGCTCGACCGCTTCGGGCTGACCCTGCGCAACGACAGCGTCCAGGACTACGACCATCACGACCATCGCTCGCCCAGCTGGATCTTCGCCGACCTCGCCGAGGGCACACGGGGGCATGCGGGCGATCTGCTCGCGCGGGTTGATGACGCCGTCTTCTACCGCGCCACGACGATCGCGTCGCGCAACGGCGCCGCCGTGCTGGCCCGCACCCACGACAGCGCCTCGGTGCCGAACGCGCCGCTGGCGGTCTCGACCACCGCCGGAGCGGGCCGCGTCGTCGTGCTCGGCGACTCAGACATCTTCGGCGACGACTGCATCGGCGCGCACTCGCACGCGGAGCTGTGGGAGAACCTGTGTTTCTGGGCCACCCGAGTGCCCGTCCCACAGACGGGCACGACCGAGGAGCTCCCCGAGGCATGGGATGAGCTGCGGGACTGGACCAACGCGCTGGCTGAGCTGCAGGCCCCCGACGGGTCACTGCGCGAGGACGCCAACCGCGACGTCGCTAGCGAGCTCATCCTCCAGATCCTGCCCGCGCTCGAGGAGCTCGGCCTGGCGGAGGCCGCCGCGGATCTCAGCGCCTGGCGTGACCACGGATACGGAAAGCCGGATTTCACCACCGCGCTCGAGGCCTTCCGTCCCGAGCTCGGGCGCGAGGACGGCCGGGTGCACATCTGCTTCTTCCCGATGTACAAGCAGAACGGCAGCCGCGACACGTGCTTTGAGGCCGTCGCGGTACGCGTGCCGTGGCCGGACTGGATCGCCGAGCTGGAGGCGACGCGCTATGACAACCCCAAGTTCGTGCCGGTCGAGCTCGTCGACGCCACCCGCGGCTATGACTCCGAGTGCGCGGTGCTGTTCCCCGAGATGGTCTCGGTCAAGGACCGGCCGGTGAACAACTTCGGGGCGATCTTCTGCGACCGCGAGTCGGCCCGGCTGCGGCGCGTCGCCGCCGAGGCGGCCGATCTGCTGGCGCTCAACCTGCCGCCGGATGCGGCGTTCATGCTCGCCTCAGCCGAGGTCTCCCAGCAGGCCTACATCCTCTGGGACCTCATCCACGACCGCGCCCACTCCCACGGCGAGCTGCCCTTCGATCCGTTCATGATCCGCCAGCGCTCGCCGTACTGGATGTACTCGCTGGAGGAGCTGCGCTGTGACCTGACCGCCTTCGCCCAGTCCCTGGAGCTGGAGGCCGACGGGGTGCGGTTCGCCCGCTATGTGCAGTACGCGATCCTGCTCGACCGGCTGCTGCGCTTCCCCATCAGCGGGTCGCGGGTGCGTAACTACGACGGTCTCGGCGGCCAGTTGCTGTTCGCCTGGCTGCGACGCCGGGGCGACCTCAGCTGGGCCGACAACCGGCTGACCATCAACTGGGACACCGTCGGGGCGGGCGTGGTCGCGCTGCGGGAGCAGATCGAGGAGCTCTACCGCGCGGGCATCGACCGCACCAAGCTCCAGCACTGGGCGGCCGCGCATGACCTCATCGCCGCCGTGGTGGCGCCGGCCACCGGATCTCAGTGGGTGGCCGGCGTGCGACAGTTCACCGAGGTCGAGGATCCCCGGCCATACTGTGATCTCGTGCTCCCCGACGAATTCCCCCTGTCGATCTTCTACTCCACGCTGAAGACCAAGCTGGGCGCGGTACCGGTCGCCGCGTGACCGGGACGATCAGAGAGCCGCGTCGGGGGTTCGCCTCCGACAACACGGCGACGATCCATCCGGCGGTCCTCGACCGCATCGCAGCGGTGAACGTTGGGCACGCCTTCGGTTACGGGCACGATCCCTACTCGACCGACGTCGCCTCCCGGGTCGCCGACGCGCTCGGCGGGGTCGAGACCTTCTTCACCTTCAACGGCTCGGGCGCCAACGTCCTCTCCCTGCGCGCCTGCTGTCGGCCCTGGCAGGCGGTCGTCTGCTCCGAGCACGCCCACATCCACACCGATGAGACCGGCGCGCCCGAGGCGGTCGGCGGGCTGAAGCTGCTCGCCGTGCCCGCCCCCGGGGGACGGCTGAGCGTCGATGCGGTCGAGTCGCTGCTCGCCTTCCGCGAGGCCGACGAGCATGCGGTGATGCCGCGGGTGCTGTCGATCACCCAGTCGACCGAGCTGGGCACCCTGTACTCCCTTGAGGATTTCCGGGGGCTCGTCGAGGTGGCGCACCGGCACGGAATGCTCGTGCACGTCGACGGCGCACGGCTGGCCAACGCGGCCGTCGCGCTGGGCGTGTCGCTCGGCGAGGTGGTGGCCGGGGCCGACGTCGTCTCCTTCGGCGGGACCAAGAACGGGCTGCTCGGCGGCGAGGCGGTCGTGGTGATGAACCCGGAGCTGCTCGAGGGGATGCTGTGGCTGCGCAAGCAGACGCTCCAGCTCGCCTCCAAGATGCGCTTCCTCGCCGCGCAGTTCGACGCGCTGTTGAGCGACGAGGTGTGGCGCAGCAACGCCGCTCACGCCAATGGGATGGCCGCACGACTGTTTGAGGCGGTCCGGGATCTGCCGGGGGTCAGCGTGGCCCGTGCGCCCCAGGCCAACGCCGTGTTCGCGATCATCGACCGCGAGGCGCGGGAGCAGCTCCTGCAGGAGTTCGACTTCTACCCCTGGGATGAGACCACCGGCGAGGTGCGCTGGATGTGCTCCTGGGACACGACCGCCGAGGACGTCGACCGGTTCGCCGCCGCGGTGGCCGCCGCGGTGGGGGTCAGGCAGCCCGCCTGAGGGTGAGGAAGGCGAGCAGGTCGACGCGGATGCCGGTCCGGTCGTGGTTGAAGCGCTCGGCGGTGACCCGCACCACCCGGTAGCCGAGCTTCTGGACGTAGATGTCCTTGGCCCGGTCCTTGTCCATGTCCCGCTTGGCCTGGTGATAGGTGCGGCTGTCGAGCTCGAGCACGAGGCGCTCCTTGTGCCAGATGCCGTCGAATTCGTAGGGCCCGAGATGAAGGTTGATCGCATCCGGTGCCGGCAGCTCGGGTTGGGTGGCGTACCAGGCCCAGAAGGGCGCTTCCAGGTTCGAATTGCCTTCCGGGGTGCTGACGTGGTGTTCGAGCAGACGTCGCAGGCGGGTGATGCCGGGGCGACGGGCGTGTCTGTCGAGGGTGGTGGCGATGTCGTCGAGGGCGTTGCGGCGCTCGCCCTGGGTGATGAGGTCGTTCAGTTCTGCGTCGGTCGCGGTTCCGGTCCCGCTCGTGGCGAGGTCGACGAGGATGCGGGGGAGGGAGGCGACGCGCAGGCCGCTCTCGAGGGTGACCTCGCCGCGGGCGGGCGCGGTCGTGCGGTGCACGATCAGGCCGGGGATGTGCGGCGTGTGGTCGGCGACCACGGTGACGTGGATTTCGCGGACGTTGATCGGGCGGTAGCGGCGGGCGGCCGCGGCGGTGCGGTGGCTGAGGAACGGGTCGAGGTGAGCCGCGCAGGCGAGCAGTGCGGCCTTGAGGTGAATCCAGGGGGTGAGCTTCGTACGGCCGTCGACGTAGACGCCGCGGTAGAGGCGGAGGAGGTCGCCGTGGGACACGAGGCCGCGCAGTTCGGTCGAGGTAAAGCCCAGTTGGAGTAGCTGGGCTGTCGTGACGGTGTCGAGACGTCTCAGGAGTCGAGTGAGAGCGTTGTCCCGCTCACTCCGGGAAGGAAATGCGTTCCCAGGACACATTTCCTTCCCGGAGTTGTGCTCAGCGCCCGTGCCCACCCGCTCAGGGAACCACGACCCCGACCCCCGCGGGCAAACTGGTACAGAGTTGTGACACCTACCGCCTAGCGCAGGTGCTCGGAGCGGTGCGCGGCCACCTCGGGGGAGGGGACGACCAGCACGGGACGGTCGGCGTGGTGCAGCAGCGCGTTGGAGACCGAGCCGAGGAGGAACGCCTTGACCGCACCGAGCCCGCGCGAGCCCATCACGATGACCCGCGCGTCCACCGCTTCGGCCTCGGCGAGGATCGCGTCGGTCAGGGAGGTCGCCACGGCGACGGTGACCCCCCGGGTCTCCCCGAGACCGGCCTGCGCCGCGAGCTCGGCACCCTCGCGCGCCCGCTCGCCGGCGGTCTTCTCCGTCGCCGTGTCCATCGCGTCGTAGTCGACGACCAGGGCGGCGGTCGAGCCCGCGCGCGCCATCACGTCGATGAAGTGCTGCCAGGCGTGCACGACGGTGGCGGGCTCCCCGGGAAACAGCTGCGCCGCCGTGGTGATGGCGGCCTTCGCGTCGTCGGAACCGTCATAGGCGATCAGGATCATGGCTCTCTCCTCGGGGCGGTGGCTGAGGCGATCATAGGCTCGCCCCGGCAGCGGTCGGCGAACGCCGTGCGCCGGCGCACCAAAGCGCCCAGGACCGCGATGTCGTCGGCGAGAACGCAATAATCGCCGCCAATGCCCGAGGCATTCGACTCCATCTACCGGCACGGATTCATCCGCGTCGCCGCGGCGGTGCCGCGTGTGCGGATCGGCGATCCCCGGGTCAACGCGGAGCGCACGATCGAGCTCGCCCGCGAGGCCGACGCCCGCCACGCGACCCTCGTCGCCTTCCCCGAGCTGGGCCTGTCGGGCTACAGCATCGATGACCTGCTGCACCAGACCGCCCTGCTGGAGGCCACCGAGGCCGCCATCGAGGCGGTCCGCGGGGCCAGCGAGGAGCTCGGGACCGCGATCATCGTCGGCGCGCCGGTGCGCATGGAGCAGGGGGTCTTCAACGCGGCGGTGGTGATCCACCGTGGGTCGATCCTCGGGGTCGCCCCCAAGAGCTTTCTGCCCGAGTACCGCGAGTTCTATGAGAAGCGCCAGTTCCGGGCCGCCCGGGATGCCATCGCGGGAACGATCAGCCTGGCCGGCCGCACGGTGCCGTTCGGCAGCGATCTCATCTTCACCGACCCGGGGCGCTTCGCCTTCGCGGTCGAGATCTGTGAGGACGTGTGGGCGCCGATCCCGCCGAGCACCTACGCGGCGATGGCCGGCGCGACCGTGCTGATCAACCTGTCGGCCTCCAACATCACCGTGGGCAAGGCCGACTACCGCCATATGCTCGCCGCCTCCCACTCGGCCCGCACGCTCAGCGCCTACGTCTACACCGCCGCGGGCTTCGGCGAATCGACCACCGACCTGGCCTGGGACGGCCAGTCGATGATCTATGAGAACGGTGAGCTGCTCAGCGCCTCGGACCGCTTCTCCACCGAGGCGAGCCTGATCTCCGCCGACGTCGACCTCGACCGGCTCGTCTCGGACCGGGCCTCCACCAGCAGCTGGGGCGACTCGATCCACGACAACCGCCAGCGACTCGCCGAGATCCGACACGTCCCCTTCCACTTCGGCACCCCCGAGGGCGAGGTGTCCCTGGAGCGTCAACTCGAGCGCTTCCCCTACGTCCCCGCCAACCCGGCCAGCCGCAACGAGCGCTGCGCCGAGGTCTACAACATCCAGGTCGCCGGTCTGGCCACGCGGCTGGAGGCGACCGGCATCACCCGCATCGTCATCGGCGTCTCCGGCGGGCTGGACTCGACCCACGCGCTGATCGTGGCCGTCCGCGCCTTCGACCGTCTCGGCCTGCCCCGGACCAACATCCTCGCCTATACGATGCCGGGCTTCGGCACCTCGAGTACGACGCTCAACAGCGCTCGCGAGCTGATGTCATCCCTCGGCGTCACCGCCAACGAGCTGGATATCCGCCCGGCGTCAGAGGCGATGCTCAAGGCGATCCAGCATCCCGCCGGAAACGGCGAGCCCGATTACGACGTCACCTACGAGAACGTCCAGGCCGGCGAGCGCACCTCGCACCTGTTCCGCCTGGCCAACCTGCACAACGCGCTCGTGCTCGGTACCGGCGATCTCTCGGAGCTGGCGCTGGGCTGGGCGACCTACGGCGTCGGAGACCAGATGTCCCACTACGCCGTCAACGCGTCGGTGCCCAAGACGCTCATCCAGTTCCTGCTCAACTGGGCCATCCACACCGAGCAGTTCGACGCCGACACCAACGCCGTCCTCCATGCCGTGCTCAACACGGCGATCTCCCCCGAGCTGATCCCCTCCGCCAACGGCGGCGAGCATCCCGAGCAGCACTCCGAGGACAAGGTCGGTCCCTATGAGCTCCAGGACTTCTTCCTCTACTACGTGCTGCGCTTCGGCTATGCGCCCTCCAAGGTCGCCTGGCTGGCCAGCCACGCCTGGGGCGCGCGTGAGCGCGGACGCTGGCCCGATCTCATCCCGGCCGAGAAGCGCAACGTGTACAGCCTCGAGCAGATCCGCCACTGGCTGGAGGTGTTCCTCGACCGCTTCTTCCGGACCAGCCAGTTCAAGCGTTCGGCGATCCCCAACGCCCCGAAGGTCGGCTCGGGCGGCTCGCTGTCGCCCCGCGGGGACTGGCGGGCGCCCAGCGACGGCAACTCCGCCGCGTGGCTGGCCGAGCTACGGCAGAATGGCCCGGGATGAGTGAAGCCCAAGCGACGGCAGCCGCGGACAAGATGCGCGCTGCCGGCCAGACCGAGGACGCGGTCCGGGCCTTCGCCTCGGCCCTGGAGCGCCTGCAGTCCGGCGCCCAGACCTTCCTGTCCAGCCGCGAGCTCGAGCCCGTCCCCGACGTGCCGGCGCTGTCGACGCTGCCCGAGCTCAGCGACGCCGCCGCCCGCCAGGCGCTGGCCCAGGTCGCGGTGATCAAGCTCAACGGCGGCCTGGCCACCTCGATGGGCCTCCAGCAGCCCAAGTCGCTGCTCGAGGCCCGCTCGGGCATCACCTTCCTCGATGTGATCGTCGGGCGCACCACCGCCCTGCGCGCCGCCTACGGAGCCAAGCTGCCCCTGGTGCTCATGAACTCCGAGGTCACCCGCGAGGCGACGCTGGCGGCGCTGGCCGAGCACCCTGACCTGGCCGTCGACGGACTCCCCCTCGACTTCCTCCAGAGCATGGTGCCCAAGCTGGAGGAGGACACGCTCGAACCGGTCTCCTGGCCGGCCAACCCGGCGCTGGAGTGGTGCCCGCCCGGTCACGGGGACGTCTACAGCGCGCTGCGCGGCAGCGGCATGCTGGCCAGCCTGCTCGAACGCGGCTACCGCTACGCGATGATCTCCAACGCCGACAACCTCGGTGCGACGGTGGACGCCGCCGTCGCCGCCCACGTCGTCTCCGAACAGATCCCCTTCCTCATGGAGGTGGTGCGCGGAACGGCGGCGGACCGCAAGGGCGGCCACATCGCCCGGCGCCTCTCCGACGGTCAGCTCGTGCTCCGCGAGACCGCCCAGACGCCGCCCGAGGACGCCGATTCCTTCCGCGACTACAGGCGCTGGCGCTACTACAACACCAACTCGCTGTGGGTCGACCTCGAGGTCCTCGACGAGCGGCTCGAGTCCGGGGGCGGCCTGGAGCTGCCGGTGATCGTCAACCACAAGACGGTGGACCCGCGCGACGGCGACTCCACCCCGGTGCTGCAGCTCGAGTCGGCGATGGGCGCCGCGATCGCCTCCTTCCCCGGCGCCCGCCTGCTCGAGGTGCCGCGCGCCCGCTTCGTGCCGGTCAAGACCACCGATGACCTGCTGGTGCTGCGCTCGGACGCCTACGCCCTGACCGACGGGTTCGAGATCGTGCCGGCCCGGCCCGAGGCGCTGCCCCTGGTCGAGCTCGACAAGCACCATTACAAGCTGATCGACCAGTTCGACGCGCGCTTTCCCGACGGGCCACCGTCGCTCGTCGACGCCGAGCGGCTGACCGTCGGCGGGGACTACACCTTCGGCGCCCGGGTCACCGTCCGTGGCGTCGTGGAGCTGAGCGAACCGGGTCCCGAGACGATCCCCGCCGGGACCGTGCTCGGTGGGTGAGCCGGCGTGGGGACCGAGATCGAGCGGAAGTGGCTGCTGGGCGAGGACCTGCCGGCTGAGGTGCTGGCGCTCGAGCCCGAGCTGATCGAGCAGGGCTACCTGGTCATCGGCGCCGACGGTTCCGAGGTGCGGCTGCGACGCAAGAGCGGCTCACCCGTGCTGACGGTCAAGTCGAGTGGCACCCTGAGTCGCACCGAGACCGAGATCGCGCTCGACGAGGCCCAGTACGCCGCCCTGTGGCCGGCCACCGAGGGTCGGCGGGTGATCAAGCGTCGCCGGCGGCTGGCCGACGGCATCGAGGTCGACATCTACGAGGGTGCCCTCGCCGGTCTCGCCGTGGCCGAGCTCGAGTTCGCCTCCGAGGCGGCGGCGCGTGACTACACCGCGCCGGCGTGGTTCGGCGCCGAGGTGACCGAGGACCGGGCGTACAAGAACCAGCAGCTCGCCGTGGGAGGCCGGCCGGCGGCGTGAGCGCCTTCACCAACGAGCCGGTCCTCGAGCTGCGCCGCGCCTCCCAACGCGAGGCGCTCACCCGGGCCCTGGCCGAGCTCGAACCCCGACTGCCGCTGGCGGTGCCGGCGATCGTGGCGGGCCAGCGCATCGGTGGTGAGCAGCTCGTCAGCCGCGATCCCTCGGCACCCGAACGGATCGTGGCGCTGGCCTGTGGGGCCAGCGCCGGGGACGTCGACTCGGCCGTGGCGGCCGCCGACGTCGCCCAGCGCGCCTGGGGGCGCGAGCGCGTGGAGGCGCGGGCCGCGGTGCTGATCGGTGCAGCGGCCCAGCTGCGGGCGCGCCGCTATGAACTGGCCGCCCTGGAGGTGCTCGAGTGCGCCAAGCCCTGGCCCGAGGCCGACGCCGATGTGGCCGAGGCGATCGACTTCTGTGAGTACTACGCCCGCCAGGCGGTGGCGCTCGCCCCGGGCCCGGAGCTGTCCCAGCCGCCGGGGGAGCGCAACACCCAGATCCAGCGCCCGCGAGGGGTGGCGGCGGTGATCGCCCCGTGGAACTTCCCCATCGCCATCGCCACCGGCATGACCGCCGCGGCGCTGGTGGCGGGAAACGCCGTGTGCCTGAAGCCGGCCGAGCAGTCGCCCGGCTGCGCGCTGGCCGTCTATGAGGCCTTCGCCGCCGCCGGACTGCCCGACGGGGTGCTCAACCTGCTCACCGGAGAGGGCGAGGTCGGCGCCGCCCTGGTCCGTCACCCCGACGTGGCGACGATCGCCTTCACCGGATCCGCGGCGGTGGGGATCGACATCATGGTCGCGGCGGCCCAGCCCGCGCCCGGCCAGCTGGGGCTCAAGCGCGTGGTGGCCGAACTCGGTGGCAAGAACTGCGTGCTCGTCGACGCCGACGCCGACCTCGACGACGTCGTTCCCGCGGCGCTGTACTCCGCCTTCGGCTTCGCCGGACAGAAGTGCTCGGCGGCCTCGCGCCTGCTGGTGCACGAGCGCGTCGCCGAGTCCCTGAGCCAGCGTCTGGCCGGGGCGCTGGAGACCCAACGGGTGGGCCCGGCGTGGGAGTTCGCCACCGACGTTCCGGCGGTCATCGAGCCCGAGGCGCGCGACCGGATCGAGGCGACGGTGGCCCAGGCGGGCGCGGTACGGCGCGTCGATCAGCTGCCCGATGGCGGCGGCTACTACGTGGCGCCGACCCTCGTGTTCGAGCCGGACGCGGATGCGGCGGTGGTCCGCGAGGAGATCTTCGGGCCGGTGCTGAGCATCGAGACGGTCCGGGACATGGCGGAGGCGTGTGACCGGGTCGAGGCCCAGCGCCAGGCCCTGACCGGCGGGCTGTTCAGCCGCAACCCCGACACGGTCGCGATGGTCGCCGCGCGCACTCCGGTGGGGAACCTCTACGTCAACCGCGGCACCACCGGGGCGATGGTGGGTCGCCAGCCCTTCGGCGGCAACCGCCAGTCCGGGACCGGTTCCAAGGCCGGCGGGCCGGGCTATCTCCAGCACTTCAGCGACCCGGTCGCCATCTGTGAGGACCTGACCCGCCACGGTCTCGTGACATGAGCGACGCGGCGCTGGAGACCGACATCCGCCGGATCGGCCGGTCCCTCGCCCGGGCCTCGCGTGGGGGCGGGACGCGCGCCAAGCTCGAGGATCGCGGGATGACGTGGCTGACCGCGCGACCCGAGTTGCGCGCCGCGCTGTTCCGCACCGTCGACGTGGCGCCGGCGTGTGCCAGCCCGGCCGAGCTGTCGGCGCACCTGGCCGCCTACATGCCCGACGGGCGACTCGCGCAGCTGCTCGGCGGCCGGGCCGGCACCCTGCTCGGGGGGCGGGTCGCCCAGACGGCGGTGCGCCAGATGGCCGACCGCTTCATCCTCGGGGAGTCGGTGGCCCAGGCGACGCCGGAGCTGTTGTCGCTGTGGAACCAGGGGATCACGGCCACCGTCGACCTGCTGGGGGAGAAGACGGTCACCCGGTCCGAGGGTCTCGCCTACGGTCAGCGCTGCCACGACACCCTCGACGCGCTCGCCGGCGCGAGCGCCGAGTGGTTCCACAACGCGCGCGTCGAGGCAGACGGCGCCGGGACGATCCCGCGCGTCAACCTCAGCGTCAAGGTGACCGCGCTGACGCCGCTGGTGCGCGCCCAGGCCCCCGAGCGGGGCGCCGCCGATGCCCGGGATCAGCTGCTCGAGCTGCTGCGCCACGCCCAGGCGCTCGACGCCCACCTGCACATCGACATGGAGTCACTCGACTCCCGCGAGCTCATCCTCGAGCTCGTGCTGGAGCTGCTCGCCCGGGAGGAGTTCCAGAACGGGCCATCGGCCGGGATCGTGCTGCAGGCCTACCTGCGCGACAGCGACGAGATCCTCGACCGCGTGCTGGCCTGGCTCAGGGACCCCGCCGGTGGCGCGAGGCGCACCTCGCCGCTCAGCGTGCGACTGGTCAAGGGCGCCTACTGGGACCAGGAGACGATCCACGCCGCCCAGCACGGCTGGCCGGTCCCGGTGTGGAGTGAGAAGGCCGACAGTGATCGCAGCTTCGAGCGCCTGACCTGCCGCCTGCTGGACAGCTTTCCGCGCATCCGCACGGCGATCGCCAGTCACAACCTGCGCTCGGTCGCCCACGCGGCGGCCTACGCCAAGCGCATCGGGCTGGCCCCCCGGGACGTCGAGTACCAGGTGCTGCGCGGTCTCGGCGACGACCTCGCCCGCGCCGAGGCCGCCGCGGGCCTGCGCTGTCGCGTCTATGCCCCGGTCGGCGACATCGTCGCGGGGATGGCCTACCTGGTCCGGCGGCTGCTGGAGAACAGCGCCAACGACAGCTTCCTCACCAGCCGCGCCGGCGGTGCCGGGCTCAAGACGCTGTTGGCGCCGCCCTGAGCCGTCCGTTCAGGACGTCACCTCGGCGACCACGGCCTTGCCCCGGGTCACCCACCTGACGTTGGGCAGGGGCACCTTGAGCAGGGCGGTCCAGGTCTGGGGGGTGACGACGCCGGTGACCGGCAGGCCGACGTTCTGCTGGAAGGTCCGGATCGCCTTCTGGGTGTCGGCGCCGAAGCCACCGTCGATGGTCACCCGCTCGCGGGTGTTCCACAGGTGCTCCTGGGCGAGCACGACGAGGTCGCCGACCGCGCCGCGGGCGAGGCTGGCCACGGTGGTGTTGGCGACATAGCCCTTGATCGGGCCGGCCGGCGCGGAGATGGCCGAGAACTGTCGGCTCCCGGCCGACTGCCAGTCCCACCAGCTCACGCCGCCGGCCTTGTAGGCGAGGCCGATCGAGCGGAAGCGCTTGACCGACGTGGACGGCGGTGAGTCGTAGAGCTGGCCGAGGGGATAGATGGGGCGCTGGTAGAGCTCGTTGAACTCGAAGGTATGGGCGTAGACCCCGTCGACGGTGGTGCCGATGTCCTGCCAGTACATCTGGGGCATGTTGTACTGGGCGCCGTTCTTGCCGAGGAACACCGAGTACGGGAAGGTCGGGTGATAGTCGACGTAGGGAAAGCCGGCCAGCGCGATCGGGTAGCTGGAGCCGAGCTTGGCCCGCAGGGTCCCCATGTACTGCTGGGCCTGGGCGTACTTGCCCTGGTACTGGGTCTCGGCGTCGATGACCAGGCACTCGGCGCCGTCGCGAACCGCCTGGAGACCGACCTTGGCCTCGGCGACCGGCTGGTAGCCGTACACGTACTGCCAGGCGCAGACGTGCAGTCCCGCGGCGTGCAGCTCGTTCACCAGGGTCGGGTTGAACTGCGACCACATCGCGTTGCCGTCGCCGCTCTTGATGTAGACGGTGCCGATCCCGTACTGCTTGGCCTGGGCGATGACCTCGCTGACGTTGCCCCCGTCGGTGGCGGGCAGCTCCCAGATCCACATGCCCCGCTGGGCGATCGGGCTGCCGGTGGGGGCGGGGATGGTGCTCGGGGCGGCCACCACGCAGCTCGTCGAGGTGTCCGAGGTCGAGGTGCCGGTGGTGATGGTGGTGCTCGGCGCGGCGCTGACCGTCGTGGTCACGGTGCCGACCACCGGCTCGGTGCAGCTGGGGGTGGTCGCCGGGCTCGACGTCGTCGTGGCGGTCGTGCTCACACCGGGGGTGCTCGGAACGGTCGTCGCCGTGCTCGCCGTGGTGGTGCTCGTGGAGGTGGCGACCAGCGTCGTGGTCCCGACCGTCAGGGTCGAGCCGTTGCTCGAGGTGGTGATCAGGCCCCCGCCACCGGAGTCCGACGGGCTCGAGCCGGCCGCGGCGATCGCGGCCAGGGGTCCGAGCACGCACGCGGCCAGGCACAGTGCCATGGCCACCAGCGTCGCGGTACGTCTCCGTGGGCGCAGATCATCGCCGCCGCGGTCCAAGCGTGCCTTCATGCCGCGTTGCACGCTACCTGGAACGCCGTCATGAATGGCAAGTTGCGCTGCACAACGCAAAAGGGCCCGCACGTCGGCGGGCCCCTGGGCAGCGCGACACGGTGTGGCCGAACCCAAAGTCGGCCACACCGCCATCCACGCCGGTCTACTTGATGAAGAGGATCTCCTCGTACTTCGGCAGCGGCCAGAGATCGTCGGCGGTGAGCTTCTCCAGCTCGTCGGCGATCCCGCGCACGTCGTTCATGGCGGGGATCACCGTGTCGTGGAAGTACTTCGCGAGGGTCAGCTCACCGTCGCCGTGGGGACCGCTCTCCTCGAGATTGGCCTCCTCGAGCTTGGTGATCGCGTAGTAGAACTCGTCGATCTTGGCGCGCAGCTCGGAGGCGAGCTCACCCATCTCAGCCGCCGACAGCTCATTCAGCCAGCGGACCGCGGCGGGCAGCAGCATCGTCCGGGCGATCGTGGCGGTCGACTCGGACTCGATGTTGAGCTTGGTCACGTACTGCTCGAGGTAGACCTCATAGCGTGCCTCGGCCTCGCGCTCGTTGAGCACCCCGTACTTGGAGAACAGCTCGATCGCCTCGGGGGTGACCAGCTCGGGCAGGGCGTCGGGGGTCGAGCGCAGGTTCTTGAGCCCGCGCTTGGCCGCCTCCTTGGGCCACTTGTCCGAGTAGCCGTCGCCGTTGAAGATGACCACCTTGTTGTCGGCGTAGTGCTTCTGGAGGATGGGCGCTAGCACGGTCTCGAGCTTGGCGCCACGCTTGGACAGCGCCGCCTCGAGCTCGGTGGCCAGCTCGTCGACGGCCTCGGCGACGATCGTGTTGAGCACCGTGTTGACCAGACCCAGGGACTGACCTGAGCCGGGGGCGCGGAACTCGAACTTGTTACCGGTAAAGGCGAACGGGCTGGTGCGGTTGCGGTCACCGCCGTCGAGGGGGAGGGTCGGCAGCACGGGAGTGCCGAGACCGAGGAACGACTGGGGCGTCGACTTGGCGGCCTTGCCCTTCTCCAGCGCGTCGAAGGCCTTCTGCAGCTCGGCGCCGAGGAAGATCGAGATGATCGCCGGCGGTGCCTCGTTGGCGCCCAGGCGGTGATCCTGGGCGGCTGAGGCGACGGTCGCGCGCAGCAGGCCGGCGTGCTTGTTGACCCCCTGGATGACCGCCGTGCAGAAGAACAGGAACTGCCAGTTCTCACCCGGCGTGTCCCCGGGGTTCATCAGGTTCTCCCCGTCGTCGGTGCCCATCGACCAGTTGTTGTGCTTGCCCGAGCCGTTGACGCCCTGGAAGGGCTTCTCGTGCAGCAGCGCCACCAGCCCGTAGCGACGGGCTACGTTCTGCAACGTCTGCATGGTCAGCTGCTGATGGTCGGCGCCGACGTTGGAGTTCTCGAAGATCGGGGCGATCTCGTACTGGGAGGGGGCGACCTCGTTGTGGCGGGTCTTGATCGGGATCCCCAGCTTGGCCAGTTCCGCCTCGCACTCCATCATGTAGGCGAGGACGCGCTCGGGGATCGAGCCGAAGTAGTGATCGTCGAGCTCCTGGCCCTTGGGCGGCTTGGCGCCGAACAGGGTGCGACCGGTGGTGATCAGATCGGGACGCTCGAAGTAGTACTGCTCGTCGATGAGGAAGTACTCCTGCTCCGGGCCGACCGTGGTGAAGATGTGCTGGGCCGAGGTGTTGCCGAACAGGCGCAGTGCGCGGACCGCCGCCTTGGACATCGCCTCCATCGAGCGCAGCAGCGGGATCTTGGAGTCGAGCGCCTCACCGCTCCAGGACACGAAGGCGGTGGGGATGCAGAGCAGCGCACCGTTGGGGTTCTCGAGGATGAACGCCGGGCTGGTCGGGTCCCAGGCGGTGTAGCCGCGAGCCTCGAAGGTCGAGCGGATGCCGCCGTTGGGGAAGGAGGAGGCGTCAGGCTCGGCCTGGATCAGCTCCTTGCCGGTGAAGGACGCGAGCGCGGTGCCCTCGCCGGTGGGACCGTAGAAGGAGTCGTGCTTCTCGGCGGTCAGACCGGTGAGCGGCTGGAAGACGTGGGAGTAGTGGGTGCAACCCTTCTCCAGCGCCCACTCCTTCATGGCCAGCGCCACGGCGTCGGCGACGGTGGCGTCCAGGGGCACGTTGGTGGCGAGCGTCTGGGAGAGCTTCTTGTAGACGTCCTTGGGCAGGCGCTGGCGCTGGACCGACGCTGAGAACACGTTCTCACCGAAGATCTGGTTGTCCGGGCTGGTCAGATCCTTGAGTCCCATGCTTTCGCCGTTGGGACTCCACTGACTGGCCATGACGTTCTGCTGGCGAATCGGGGACATGCGTGTCGTAGTTCCTTCCTGTCCACGACCCGGCGCGCAGCTTGAGGGCCCGACGGGATCGCGATGAGGGCGTGAGCGTCGTGAGACTATGGAACGCGTCGGGCCGGAGCATTGTCCCCATGGCTAAAGCGTCCTGAGGAGTCATGGCCTGATGGCCCGACCTTCGGGCCTCTCCCGGCCCGGACCGTGGTCTAGGGCGTGTTGACGATCTTGCCAGCGCTGTTGATGTAGGCGCCGCGCGCCTTGGAGGCGATCACGACCTTGAGCTGGCCGCGCGTGCAGGCACCGGTCGCCGACGCCTTGCCCGACAGGCCGGCGGCGACCTGGTAGGCCACCGTGTAGGCACCGGGCTCCAGTGCGGTGACGTGCCAGTCGAAGGTCTTGGTGGCGCCGGGGGCGAGGGTGCCCAGCGCCCAGGTGTTCGTGTAGGCGGTGGCACCGGCGCCGGGACCGCCCTGCTGACAGGAGTAGCCACAGGGGCCGGGCGCCTGGTTGATCACCCAGACCGGGCGTGAGCGTCCGGCGAGGATCGGCTGGCCCGCCGCCGGAGCGGCCAGCAGCGTGCCGAGGGCCTGGGCTCCGGAGCCGTACTTCGGGTTGGTCAGGGTGACGGCGACGTTCGGCATCGTCCGTGAGCCCGTGTTCTTGATCTTGATCACCAGCTGGCTGTTCTCGGCGAGCGTCTGCTTGGCCGGGAAGGCGGCCCTGACGGAGGCGGGAAAGCTGCCGGTCGCCTGGGTCGATTGATCCTCGTTGGCGGTGCTGGCACCGCAGCCGGCGAGGGCGGCCGCTGACGCCGCTGTGGCAATCGTGGTCCAGACGCCTCTCCTCACCCGGGCGAACATACCAACGCTCGGTGCGCCGGTGTGTCAGCCCACCGGCCATGAGCGCGTCCGGGCCGCCTCGGCTTGACACGGTTGACTGGGATGGCGATCGTCTACGGGCCTGTACGCTGTCGGTGCGGCAGAATCGCGAGGAGCGGGCCAGTGGGAGTCGGTCGATCCCGGGGCTCCAATCGGAGGGTGTGAGGGAGAGATGCGGTTTTCACTTGGCAAGCAGGACGGTGACGCAGAGGACCGCCCCGGGCTGGTGAACGGCAACGGGGCCAACGGGAACGGGAGCACACCGTCGTCCTCGGCTTCCGGTGCCGAGAGCGGAGCGGACACCCCGGACGCGTCGCCGGCGTCGCAACTCTGGTCCAGCTCGGCGTCCGCCCAGCCGGCGGCCGGGGGCGAGGATGAGCCCGCCCCGCTCGGCGAGGACCGCCCGACCCTGATCGGACAGCCCCGCGACGAGGACAACGAGCTGCCCGGCGGCACCGGCGCCGATGCGCCCGTCGAGGGCGCGGTCGCCCAGGCCGACGGCGGCGGTGCGGCCCAACCCAACGGGTCCCACATGCCCATCGACGCCGAGTCGCCGGTGGCGAGGACCAATGGGTCATCCAACGGTCATCACGGCGCCAATGGTCACGCCAACGGCCAGAACGGCGGCGCCAACGGCCAGAACCCCAGCGCCGACGGTGCCGGAGGGGCTCCGGACTTCTCCGGCGGCTATGACGAGCATCTGCCCGTCGGCGAGGGACCGACCCCGCCGCGTGACGACGCGCCCCACCCGGCGGCCGGCATTGCGGTGCCCGGCGCGGGCTCCTCACCCGAGGCCACGACGACCGCGGTGGATCTGCGGGACAAGGAGATGCCCCCGCGGCCGGCCCCGCCTCCGGGTGCCACCGAGGAGGAGTACAAGTGGCACACCTACAAGGTCTATCCCTCCGGCAAGCCTGACGCCGTCGAGTTCATCGACCTGTACAAGGCGTTCGGCAAGAACCGCATCCTCCGCGGACTGAACATGGGCCTGCCCGAGGGCATGGTGTCGATGATCCTCGGCCCGTCCGGCACCGGCAAGTCCGTCTGCATCAAGCACATGGTCGGCCTGCTCTACCCCGACCAGGGCGACATCCTGGTGCACGGACGGTCGGTCCCCAACATGGTCGACGACGAGCTGTTCGACATGCGCAAGAAGTTCGGCCTGCTGTTCCAGGACGGCGCGCTGTTCGGCTCGATGAACCTGTACGACAACGTCGCCTTCCCGCTGCGTCAGCACACCGAGAAGGGCGAGGACGAGATCGAGAACACGGTGATGCGCCGGCTCAACGAGGTCGGCCTCGGCCACAGCCGCGACAAGTACCCCAACGAGCTGTCCGGCGGCATGCGCAAGCGTGCCGGGTTCGCTCGCGCGCTGGTGCTCGAGCCCGACATCGTGCTGTTCGACGAGCCCGACTCAGGCCTCGATCCGGTGCGCACCTCGCTGCTGGGCGAGCTCATCCTCGAGGTCCACCGCGACATGATGGATGACGCCAAGGCCAACCAGAAGGAGCACATGCCCACCTTCTGCGTCATCACCCACAACGTGATGATGGCCCGCCGGACCGCGGACTACATCAACGTGCTGTGGAAGGGCCGCATCGTCGAGGCCGGGCCCACCGAGGACATGCTCAGCTCGGCCAATCCGTTCATTCGCCAGTTCCTGGCCGGTGAATCGATGGGTCCCCTGACGATGGACTAGTGACTCAGGGCGCGACTGAGTCTGGGACGGGTCCCGCTGACCAGCGTGACCCGGGCAGGGCATCACTAGGCTGAGTGAGCGGATGAGGCAGTTGCTGGACCGGCTGATGACGATCGGCGCGCAGCGGCCGCGTCTGACCCTCGCCCTGTTCGTCGGGGTGGCCCTCGCCTGTGCCGGGGCGGCGCTGACCCTGACCACGTCCTCGAGTCTCAACACGCTGGTGTCGAGCTCGACGCCCGATTACCAGGCCAGCCAGGTGGACGCCAAGCAGTTCGGAGGCGACGCCGTCGACGTGCTGGTGCGCGAACCGCTCGACGATCTCATCGGCGCCAAGGACCTCGGCGCGCTGTCAGAGCTCGAGGCCTGCCTCGACGGACAGCAGGTCGCCGCCTCAAGCAGTCTCGCGGCGTTCCTGCCCGTCGCCGCGGCCAAGGCCAAGCCCTACGGCGGGGCCGACAGCGCCTGCGGTCACCTGATGGCGGCCAAACCCGCCCAGGTCGTCTACGGACCGGCGACGTTCCTCAACCAGGCCGTGATCGCGGTCAACCGCCAGCTCGAATCGCTGCTCGCCTCACTGGCGGCCGCCGCCACGGCCAAGGAGAAGGCGGCCTCGGCGGCGGCGGCCCGCAAGGGGCTGTCGGCGGCCCAGCAGCGCGCGGCTGCCCAGGCCGCCAGCGCGGCGGCGCGTTCCAGTGACACCCAGCAGCTGCTCAAGCTCATGTCCAGCTCGGGCCTCAGCGAGGCCGACCTGCCGTCGATCGACAACTCGACCTTCATCTCGACCATCGTGTTGAACTCCGGGACCGACACGCCCAAGGCCCGGTTCTCCTACCTGTTCCCGACCGCGAACTCCGCGCTCATCCAGGTCCGGCTCAAGCCGGACCTCAGCTCGAGCCAGACCGCCCAGGCGATCCGCTGGATCCGCCAGGCGACGCAGATGCCGACCTTCGCACTCAGTTCGGGCGGGTCCTATCTGGTCAGCGGCGAGCCGGTGCTGCTGAGCGACCTGTCTGAGTCCCTGGCGGGCCAGGTGCTGTCCCTGCTCATCGGGGCGGTGGTGGTCATGGCGGTGGTCCTGGTGCTCACCTTCCGCCGGCGCCGGCGGCTGCTGCCCCTGGGCTTCGCGCTCGCCGGCGCGGCGATCACCTTCGGGCTGTGGCGAGCCGGCGGGGGCAGCCTGACCATCGCCTCGATCGCCGTGCTGCCGATCCTCATCGGGTTGGGCGTCGACTACGGCATCCAGTTCCAGTCACGCGCCAGCGGTGCCGCGACGATCGCCGCCGCCGCGCTGGCCACCGCGACCGGGTTCCTCGTGCTGCTGCTCTCGCCGGTGCCGATGGTGCGCGGCTTCGGACTGCTGCTGGTGATCGGCGTGGTCGTCGCCTTCGGCGTCGTGCTGATCGCCGGCTCGGCGGCCCTGGCGCTGCCCAGCCTGGGCGTCATGGCCCCACGGCCCCTGTTAGCGTCGCTGCGGGGTGCGGAGGAGCTGCTGGCCGGTCCGACGGCGCGCGGGCGCCGGAGTGTGCGCACGGCGGCAGGCGCCGCCGTGTCGATGCTCGGAGCGCTGGGCCGCAGGGTCCAGCCGCTGGGCCGCGGGATCCTGCCGGCGCTGCGCGGGGCGGGGGAGATCCTCGGCCTGCGGCGGCTGCGCGGGAGGCGCGCCGGGGCGGGGGCCCCGGGCAGCGGCGGCGACCATTCCGGAGTCGGCGTGCTGCTGGCGGGCCTGAGTCGCCGACCGGTCGCCGTGCTCGGGGTCGGGTTGGTCCTCGCGGCGGGCGGCTGGTTCGCTGACGCTCACACCTCGGTCCAGTCCGACGTCACCAAGCTGGTGCCGAGGAACATGCCGTCGCTGCGGGCTCTGGACACCCTGGAGGCGACGACCGGCGAGTCCGGCGAGCTCGACGTGCTCGTGCACGGCGCCAACGTCGCCTCGCCCGCCACCATCGCCTGGATGGTCACGTACGAGCAGGCGATGGTCAGCCACTTCGGGTACTCCGAGACGACCGGCTGTCAGGCGGCGACGATCTGTCCGGCGCTGTCGCTGCCGGACCTGTTCGAGTCGTCCACCAGCTCCAGCTCCTCGAGCACCGGTGCCAGCCTCACCCAGGCACAGATCAACTCGCTGCTCGCCGCGGTCCCCGCGTACTTCTCCCAGGCGGTGGTCAACCACGACCGCACCTACGCCACGCTGGCCTTCGGCGTCCGCCTGATGCCCCTGGCCAAGCAGATCCGGGTGGTCGCCTACATGCGTGCCCACCTCGACCCGCCGGCCGGGGTCAGTGCGCGCCTAGCCGGGCTGCCGGTGCTGGCCGCCGACGGTGACGCCGCGCTGTCCTCGACCTCGCGGCGGCTGGTCACGCTGGTGGCCGGTCTGGGCGCCGTGGCGCTGATGCTGCTGGCGATCTTCCGCCGGCCCCGGCGGGCGCTGGTGCCGCTGGTCCCGATCGTGCTGGCGACCGGCTGGTCGGCGTTGATCGTGTGGCTGATCGGCATCCCGCTCAACCCGATGTCGGCCACGCTCGGCGCGCTGGTGATCGCCATCTCCACCGAGTTCAGCGTGCTGCTGTGCGAGCGCTTCCGCCATCAGCGCGAGGCGGGGGAGGAGCCGGCACTGGCGTTGGCCAACGCCTATCGCTCCACCGGCAAGGCGGTGCTGGCCTCGGGCATCACCGCGATCGCCGGCTTTGCCGTGTTGATCGTCTCCGACGTCACCATGCTGCGCGACTTCGGGCTGGTCACCCTGATCGACATGAGCGTCTCCCTGCTGGGTGTCCTGGCTGTGCTTCCGGCCGTGCTGACCCTCAGCGAGTCAGGACGCCGCCAAGCCGGCGCGGGTGCCGGAGCCGGCCGGATCCCCTGGCCGCGCCGGGTCTCGCGCCGGGGCGGGCCCGGGCGCCGCCAGGTTCCCGCGTGAGCGATTCAGAGCAGCCGCCGGACGCGCCCAAGGTGCCCCGGGGCGAGCCCGAGGTGCCCTCGGGGCTCGATCCCGACGCGGCGATCCGGCGGATCGGCCGCCCCGGTGGCACCCCGGCGGTCGATCCCGACCCGGCGACCGGAGCGACCGGACGGACCGGTGGGCCCGGTGGGACCGGCACCGGCGCTCAGCCCGAGGAGGATGGGTGGGACCGGCCGCGTCCCCTCGTGCCGATCATCGACACCGGCCGCTATCAGCGCATCATCGGCGGGCTCGGCCTGGCGCTGGTGATCGCCTTCTCGGTGATCCTGTTCGTGCACGGGGGCGGCAACGGCACCCCCGGGATCGCCGCCGGCCAGCGCCTGCACCGGTTCGTCGCGCCGCTGGCCACCTCCGATCTCGACGCCTCCGCCAACGCCCATCCCGTGTGCAATCCGGCACGGCCGGCGCTGCGGGGTCTCAACGTGTGTGGGCGCAAGCCGATCGTCCTGGCCTTCTTCACGCTCGGCGCCAAGGCGTGCATCAACCAGGTCGACGCGCTGCAGGCCGAGGCGGCGGAGTTTCCCCACGTCGAGTTCGCCGCGGTGGCCATCGGGGCCGGTCGTACGGCCACCGCGAAGGTGGTGGCCCAGCACCACTGGACGATTCCCGTGGCCTATGACTCCGCCGATGTGGTCGGTCAGGTCTACGGGGTCGAGGTGTGTCCGCTGGCCGAGGTCGGCAACGCCCAGGACCGGGTGGCCGCGCTGCTGATCGGCAAGTACTGGTCGACCCCCCAGCATCTGGCCGCCGAAGTGACCAAGCTCGGCCTGGCGCACTGAACCGGGTCTGATCCGGATGTGAAAGGGGCCGCCCGTGCGTGCGCACGGACGGCCCCAGAGGCAGATTGAGGACCGAGCGGGAGAGGGGCCGCTAGGCCAGCACGAGATCGCGGTCTGAGGCCGTCGAGGCGGCGCCGGTGATGCCCGCCGCCTGCAACTGGGTGGCGAGCAGTCGGCGCTGGCGCTCGGTGAGCGAGCCGATCGATTTGATCTCGGAGATCCCGTTGCGCTCCAGGAACTTCCGGCAGCGGGTGACACCCCAGCGACGCTGGGCCATGAGCAGCTCTGACACGGTCCAGCGATGCACTGCGTCGGGGCAGCTGAGGATGACCTCAGCGGCGGACATGTCTCCATCAATGATCTTGCGCTTCAGCTCCGCCCGCGCGAGCCTGACCTGATTTGCCTGCTCCAGCGCCCTCAGTCGCTGGGGCTCCGCGGGGGTCTGAGCGAATTGCGGCATGAACCATCCTCTCCGTACGAGTGAGCAATCGGCCCCCATGAGGGGACGTCAGTGAGCACCGTGCCGGCGGCACGGTTCTGGATACGACCTGTCCTGCGAATGTCGTCCGACCTCCCGATGGCCCCTGCTCGTTCGCGACCCCCACATGCTGTGTGGGAGGTCGTCATCGCCCCGCCATCTCGGACGTCTGTGAAGGTAGCGTGATTCCTGCTCCGCGAGCAAGGTGTCAAATCGCGAACCGTGTGCTCCTAGCGTGTTTTTTCTGTAACCCGATTATGAGTGTCAGGTTCGCCCAAAAATCGGGTCGGGTATGCGGTCTGGCCCCTAGCACGAAGGGCACGCGGATGCTCCAGAAACGCTGTGGGGCGAGAGCGTCGGGTCAGTCGGTCGGGCTCGGCAACGGGCCGTGATCGGCCTCGAAGGACACCTTCGCGGTGGCGAAGATCTCCAGCGCCCGATCCAGGGTCTCGCGGTCGTGCGTCGCCATCACGCTGGTGCGCAGCAGCGCCCCCGCGGGCGGCACGGCCGGATGGACTGCGACGTTGACGAAGACGCCCGCGTCATACAGCGTCTTCCACAGGACCCCGGCCTTCCAGTCCTCGCCGACGATCACCGGCACGATCGGGGTGACGATCGGGGTGCCGTCGGGCATGTGGGCCTGCTCGCTGGCGCGGAAGCCCAGGTCGACCAGGCCCGCGCGCAGGTAGGCGGCGTTCCAGAGGACCTTGGCGAACAGCTCCCGGCCCTCGTCGCTGCGGGCGACTCGCACCGCGGCAAGGGTGGCGCCGACGGCCGCGGGTACGGCGGAGGCGGTGAACATGAACGGGCGCGAGGCGATCCGCAGGTACTCGATGACGTCCTTGGAACCGGCGATGACGCCGCCACAGGAGGCGAGTGACTTGGAGAAGGTGCCCATCCGCAGGTCGACCTGGTCCTCGACCCCGAGCAGCTCCGAGGCGCCCGCTCCGCGCGCGCCGAGCACGCCGAGGGCGTGGGCCTCGTCGACCATGACGCGGGCACCGTACTGCTGGGCGAGCTCGATGAGCTCGGGCAGGGGAGCCACGTCACCCTCCATCGAGTAGACCCCGTCGACCACCACGAGGATGCCGCCGCCGTCGCGCTGGGCGTTCTGGAGGCGCCGCTCGAGCAGATCCATGCGGTTGTGGCGGAAGGGGCGCAGCTTGGCCTGGGAGAGCAGGATGCCGTCGAGGATGCTGGCGTGATCCCCCGAGTCGGCGATGACGGTGTCCCCGGGGCCGAGGATCGTGCCCAGCGCTCCCAGGTTGGCCTGATGGCCGGTGGTGAAGACGAGCGCGTCCTCGGTGCCCAGCCATTCGGCGAGCTCGTGCTCGAGTTCGAGATGGAGTCCGATGGTGCCGTTGAGGAAACGACTTCCGGTGAGGCCGGTCCCGTAGCGCTCCAGCGCATCGCGGGCGCCCTGCTTGACGCGCTCATCACCGGTCAGGCCCAGGTAATTGTTGGAGCCGAGCATGATCCGGTCGGCGCCCTCCATGTGGACGACCGGCAGCGTCGGGCCGTCAAGGACGCGGAAGTAGGGCAGCATGCCGCTCTCACGGGCGGCGTTCAGCTGCGGAATCCGCTCGAAGTCCCGCGCCTTCTGGAAGACGTCGGGCGCTTTCTCGGTTTCATCAATCACGACGGACCATCCTGTCACCATAGTTGGATGGACGCAGAGATCGAGGTTGTCGACGGTGTCGTGGAGGGGGAGCTCGTGCCGGCTCCGCGCTCCGGAGTGCTCGAGCGCGCCCGCAGCGTCGTGGCCAGTCCCCGCGTCCAGGGTGCGGCGGCGGCGACCGCCGGCATGGTCGTGGCGGGGGCGACGCTGGCGCTGATGCGCCGCGCGGGCGGCGCGGCGGCACTCCGCAACGCCAGCCCCCATCCGGTCGGGCCGAGTCAGGCCGGCTGGCCCGGTGGCCCGACGATCGGACCGATCGCGCCCGGCACCTACATCGTGCGGGTGCGAGCGCTGGGCGGTCAGCCGCCCCAGCAGCAGTCCCAGTGAGCGTCTCGGTATCCGGGGCAACGACTCCGGGGCAGAAATGTGTCCCCGGGACGCATCGGTCCCCCGGAGCCGAGATCCGCGTCGAGGTGACCCCGCCCTGGCCGTTCCGTCTGCCCCGACACAACTCCCTCGACGGCCTCACCAGGATCCGCAACGGCGTACTCCACCGCCTCCTCCACGTCGAGGAGCAGCCGGTGCTGGTGCGCATCGCCCAGCTGAGCAGCGGCAACGTCCTGTTCGGCGCCACCCACCCGGAGGCGATCGAGAAGATGCGCGCCGCGCTGTGGATCGACCTGGACCTCAAGCCCTTCCACGCGCGCTTTCGCGATGACCCGTGGATCGGCGCCGCGGTGCGCCGTCACCCGACCCTGCGCCCGCTCGGGCGGCCCTACGCCTTCGAGGCGCTCACCGCCGCGGTCACCGAGCAGCTGATCGAGTCCACGCGCGCCCTGATCATCCAGAAGCGCATCCACGCCCACTTCGGCCGCCACAGCCCAGAGCACCAGCTGCACGACTCCGCCAGCGCACTGGCCATCGCCGCCGCCGCCCCCGCCCGGCTGGAGTCCTTCGACCTCGCCGCCCGACGAGCCATCGCCCTGACCCGGGTCGCCCGCCAGGTCGCCATGGGCCGCATCGACCTCGATGATCGCGACCCGGCCGCCCAGGCACAGAGCTGGGAACGCCTCCAGGCGGTCCCCAACATCGGCGCCTGGACGATCGAGATGGTCGCCCTCACCGGCCAGCACCGCATCGACCAGGTGCCCCACGGCGACCTCGGCTTCATCAAGCTGGCGGGGCGGCTGGCCTCGGGTGGCGATCCCCGGGCGCGAGGCAGCGAGGAGGACGTGCGGGCGCTGTTCGCGCGCTTCGGCGAGTGGAAGGGGCTGGCGGCCGCCTATGCCCTGCGCTCGGCCGGAATGTCCAAGAGCGCGCTGCTGGGCTGACCCCCCGAGGGCACGCGCCCGCGCACCGACGTCGCAGTAGGGCAGACTCTCACCGCAGTGAGCATCCGTGTCGCCATCGAGCATCGGACGGTCTACCGCTATGACCGCCCCATCCAGCTGGGTCCCCAGACGATTCGTCTGACCCCGGCGCCCCACAGCCGCACCCCGGTGCTCGCCTACAGCCTGGCGGTCACCCCGGAGGAGCACTTCATCAACTGGCAGCAGGACCCGGCCGGCAATCACCTGGCGCGTCTGGTGTTCCCCGAGCCGACCACCGAGCTCTCCATCCACGTCGACCTGGTCGCCGAGATGACGCCGATCAACCCGTTCGACTTCTTCGTCGACGCCGCCGCCGCCGACTTCCCCTTCACCTACCCCGAGGCGATCGCCCACGACCTCACGCCCTACCTCGACCCACCACCGGCCAGTCCGCTGCTGGACCGCTGGATGACCGGGGTCCGAACCCAGCGCAAGCCGATCATCGACTTCCTCGTCGAGCTCAACCAGCGCGTGGCCAACGACGTCGAATACAGCGTGCGGATGGAACCGGGGGTGCAGGACCCCGAGGTGACCCTGGAGCGCCAGATCGGGTCCTGCCGCGACTCGGGCTGGCTGCTGGTGGCCATCCTGCGCCGCCTGGGCATCGCGGCGCGCTTCGCCTCCGGTTACCTCATCCAACTCGCCCAGGACCGACCGGCGGCGAGCGACGCGGGCGAGAACGCCGACTTCACCGATCTGCACGCCTGGGCGGAGGCGTTCATCCCCGGGGCCGGTTGGGTCGGCTTCGATGCCACCTCGGGCCTGGCCGCCGGCGAGGGCCACATCCCGCTGGCCTGCACCTCCAGCCCGGCCGCCGCCGCGCCGATCGAGGGCACCCACAGCGTGCCGGGGGGCGGGCGTGTCCGCACCGAGTTCGAGTACGTCAACGTCGTGCACCGCATCGCCGAGCCCCCTCGGGTCACCCTGCCCTACACGCCGGGTCAATGGGAGGCCATCACCACCCTCGGGGCGGAGGTGGACGCGGCCCTGGAGGACGGTGACGTCCGCCTGACCATGGGCGGAGAGCCGACGTATGTGTCGGCTGACCCCGCCGATCGCGAGGCGCCCGAGTGGACCATCTCGGCCACCGGCGGGACCAAGGAGCCGCTGGCCACCGCGCTCGCTGAAGGGCTCGCCGAGGCCTTCGCGCCCGGTGGGGTGATCCTGCACGAGCAGGGCAAGTGGTACCCCGGCGAGCCGTTGCCCCGCTGGGCCCAGGGCGTCTACTGGCGCACCGACGAGCACCCGCTGTGGCGCGACCGCTTGCGGCTGGCCAACCCGTTCGCGCCGGGGAGCGCGACACCGGAGGATGTGGTCTCACTGACCACATCCATCGCCGATCTGCTCGGTCTCCCCGAGGAGGTCCGCTATCCGGCCTATGAGGACCCCTACCCGGAGCTGTGGCGCCAGGCGCTGGCGCCCGGTGACGCACCGGCCTCGGAGGTCAACCCGCGGCGTGGGCGCAAGCGCGGGGAGCTGCGCGGCTTTGCCCTGCCGCTGCGTCGTGACCCCGGCGAGCCCACCTGGTCCACCGGGCGCTGGCATCTGCGCCGCGAGCACCTCTACCTGGTCGAGGGCGACTCGCCGATGGGTCTGCGCCTGCCCCTGGCCAGCCTGACCCATGAGCCCGAGTACCTGCCCCCCGATCAGTCGCTGTTCCGACCGGTCACGCCGCTGGCCAGGCGCCTGGCGGTCCAGCCCGCCGAGGTCCGCCAGCCGCCGCCGATCACCGCGCTGACGGTGGAGCTGCGTGACGGGCACCTCTGCGTGTTCCTGCCGCCGCTGGTCGAGCTCGCCTACGCGGCCGAGCTGCTCGGAGTGGTCGAGCGGGCGCTCAAGGCGACCGGTCTGACCGCGGTGCTCGAGGGCTATGCCCCGCCGACCGACACCCGCCTGGCCAGCTTCACCGTGACCCCGGACCCCGGCGTCATCGAGGTCAACATCCACCCCTCGGCCTCCTGGGATGAGCTGGTGGAGAAGTTCGAGACGCTGGCCGGCCTGGCCGAGAAGCTGGGGCTGGCCTCGGAGAAGTTCGCCCTCGACGGGACGCACACCGGCACCGGCGGGGGCTCCCACATCACCCTCGGGGGCACCAGCCCGGCCGACAGCCCGCTGCTGCGCCGCCCGGCGCTGCTGACCAGCATGATCACCTTCTTCCAGCACCATCCGTCGCTGTCCTACCTGTTCTCGGGGCGCTTCGTCGGGCCGACCAGCCAGGCGCCGCGCGTCGACGAGGCCCGGCACGAGTCGCTGTATGAGCTGGAGATCGCCTTCGCCGAGCTGGCGCGGATGGAGCAGAGCACCGGCACGGTGCCCGCCTGGCGCGTGGACCGGGCGCTGCGAAACCTGCTCACCGACCTGACCGGCAACACCCACCGGGCCGAGTTCTGCATCGACAAGCTCTACTCGCCCGACCGCGAGTCCGGTCGGTTGGGCATCCTCGAGCTGCGCGGCTTCGAGATGCCGCCCCACCCGCAGATGGCGCTGGTGCAGGCACTGCTGGTGCGCTGCCTGGTGGCTCGCCTGTGGGGCGAGCCCTACGAGGGCCGCCTCATCCGCTGGGGCACCGAGCTGCACGACCGCTTCCTGCTGCCCTGGTACGTGGAGGCCGACATCGCTGACGTGGTCGAGGACCTGTCAGCCCACGGCTTCGCCTTCGATCCGGACTGGCTGGCCCCGTTCCTGGAGTTCCGCTTCCCCCGACTGGGCGAGATCACCGTCGATGACGTGTCCCTGGAGCTGCGGGCGGCGATCGAGCCCTGGAACGTGCTCGGCGAGGAGCCCTCGGCCGGTACCGCCCGCTATGTCGACTCCTCGGTCGAGCGCCTGCAGGTGCGCCTGACGGGACTGACGCCCGAACGCTACGGCGTGACCTGCAACGGCCGGCGGATTCCGCTCACCCCCACCGAGACGCCAGGCACCTACGTGGCCGGGGTGCGGTACCAGGCCTGGCAGCCGCCCTCGGCGCTGCACCCGTCGATTCGCGTGCACTCACCGCTCACCTTCGACATCGTCGACCGCTGGGCCGGGCGCTCGATCGGGGGCTGTCGCTACCACGTGGTGCACCCGGGCGGGCGCGCCTATGAGCGGGCCCCGGTGAACGCCGCGGAGGCGGCGGCGCGGCGGGCCGGGCGCTTTGAGAACCGGGGCCACACCCCGGGTCGGATCGACGTCGACTGGGCGGGGTCCGCGGCGCCGGGGGAGTACCCCCGCACGCTCGATCTGCGGAGACCGCAGTGATCGCCGTGTCGGCCGGATCTCAGCGGTGACCGCGGTGGACTACCGCCCCCTCGGTCACGTCTATGACGAGATGCTCGACGCCGCGGGGCGCCCGCGTCCGGCCTGGGAGCACCTGGCCGGGGCGTTCGGCGAGCTGGGCCTGGGCGAACTCCAGCGCCGCCGGGTCGAGGCGGCTCGCCTGCTCGACCAGGATGGGGTGGTCTACAACGCCTACCTCGATGAGGACGAGCTGGGGGCGGCGGTCATCGACGGGGACGATCGCGTCGAGGCGGCCGAGCGCGTCGCGGCCAAGCCGCGACCGCGCGCCTGGCGCCTGGACCCGCTGCCGACGATCGTCTCCAGCCGCGAATGGAGCGAGATCGAGGCGGGGGTGATCGAGCGTGCCGAGCTGCTCTCGATGATCCTCGAGGACATCTACGGCGAGCGTGAGCTGCTGCGCCGGCGCCTGCTGCCGCCCGAGCTCATCTTCGGCCACAGCGGGTTCCTCCGGGCCGCCGACGGCATCCGGCTGGGTGGGCGGGGGTTGAATCAGCAGCTGTTCTCCTACGCCGCCGATCTGGGTCGCGACGCGAGTGGCGCCGTGGTGGTCCTGGCCGACCGCACCCAGGCGCCCTCGGGTGCGGGCTATGCCCTGGAGAACCGCCAGGTCATCTCCAAGGTGCTGCCCTCGCTCTACCGCGACAGCCAGGTCCACCGCCTCGCCCCGTTCTTCCGTTCCCTGCGGGCCGCCCTGTCCGAGGCTGCACCGGCCCGGGCCGAGGACCCGCGCATCGTGGTGCTGACACCCGGTCCCCTGAACGAGACCGCCTACGAGCACGCCGCCCTGGCCACCACGCTCGGCTACCCGCTCGTCCAGGGCCGGGACCTGACCGTGCGCGGGGACCGTGTGTGGATGCGCTCGGTCGGCCAGTTCGAGCCCGTCGACGTGATCCTGCGCCGGGTTGACGGCTTCTACTGTGACCCACTGGAGCTGCGTCCCGACTCCAAGCTCGGGGTGCCCGGTCTGCTCGAGGTCGCCCGGGCGGGCAACGTATCGATCGTCAACTCGGTGGGCTCGGCGGTGCTGGAGAACCCGGCGTTGATGGCGTTCCTGCCCCGGCTGGGCCTGCACCTGCTCGGCCGCGAGCCGAGCCTGCGCTCGGCGGCCACCTGGTGGTGTGGGGAGCCGGCCGCCTGTGCCTACGTGCTCGAGCACCTGGCGGAGCTGGTGCTGCGCCCGGTGTCGCGCGGCCGCGGGCCCAGCGTGGTCCTGGGCTGGGAGCTGTCGTCGGCCACCCGGGCCTGGCTGGCCGCCCAGATCCGGGCGCGGCCGGGGGAGTGGGTGGGTCAGGAGGCGCTGGCCATGTCCTCGGTTCCGGTGCTGACCGACGCGGGCCTGGAATCGCGCCGCTCGGTGCTGCGCACCTTCGCCACCGCCCGGCGCGATTCCTACACGGTGATGCCCGGCGGGTTGACCCGGGTGGAGCGCGAGGGCGGCGGGATCCGCATCTCCAACGCCGCCGGCGCGATCACCAAGGACACCTGGGTGCTGGCCTCCGAGCCCGAGCCCCAGTCGGCCTACTGGCTCTCGACCGGCCCGGCGGTCATCGGCATCGACCCGATGGCCTCGATCCCCTCGGGTACCGCCGAGGCGCTGTGGTGGCTGGGGCGCTACGCCGAACGGGCCGAGGCGCTGACCCGGCTGACTCGCGCGGTGATCGACCGCAACAACGAATTCGGTGGGGCCTCCAACAACGTGGCCGGCGGCGCCTGCCTGGCGGCGCTGGAGTCGGCGCTGGCCTGGCTGGCCGGTCCGCGCCAGAACATCGCCGCGCCGCTGCGGGCGATGCTCGACAACGCCTATGCGGTGCGTGACCAGCTCTCACGCGACACCTGGCTGGTCATCGGCCCGCTCGAGCGGGCGATCCCCGAGCTGGAGCGCTCCCTGGCCGACCCGGGCTCCCAGTCCCAGGACGCCCTGGCTCAGGTGATCGCGTCGCTGCTGGCCCTGGGTGGCCTGGGAATCGAGTCGATGGTCCGCGACCTCGGCTGGCGCTTCATGGACGCCGGCCGGCGCCTCGAGCGCTCGATGCAGCTGCTCTCGCTGCTCGCCGCGACGATGCAGCAGGCGCATGACCCGGGGGTTGACTCGCTCATCTTCGAGTCGGTGCTGTCGGCGGCGGAGTCGATCATGACCTACCGCTATCGCTACCGCTCCCATGCCCAGCTCGAGACGGTGCTCGACCTGCTGCTGCTGGATGAGGGCAACCCCCGCTCGCTCGCCTACCAGCTGCGGTTGCTGACCGAGGACCTCAATGCGCTGCCGTCGCTGTCCGAGACCCGACTGCGCCCCGAGCAGCGCCTGGTGCTCGAGGCGTCGACCGCTCTGGCCCTGGCCGATCCGGCGGCGCTGGTGGCCCAGCATGAGAGCGGCTGGCGACCTGAGTTGACCGAGCTGATCACCACCATCTCGGCCAAGCTGCTCGACGTCGGTGCCGCCGTCGACACCACGCACTTCCCCCACACCCAGCCGAGCTTCAATCTGGTCGGTCCGGCCGGTTCTGAGCCGGCGTTCGGGGGGGCGGGGTGAGCACCGTCTATGAGGTGCGCCACCGCACCGCCTACACCTACGCCGAGCCCGTCACCGCCTCCTACGGTCAGCTGCACATGCTGCCGCGGGAGCTCAGCGGCCAACGCTGCAAGCAGGCCGAGATCACCGTCAGCCCACGTCCGGAGGTGCTGTCAGAGCGGATTGACTTCTTCGGCAACCGGGTAACGGCCTTCGTGCTGCATGAGCCCCACACCCAGCTGACCGTGAACGCGGTATCCATTGTCGAGGTCGAGGATCGGGCAGCTGAGCTGTCCCTGTTCGGCGAACGCGCGTGGGAGAGCGTCGCCGCCGCGGTGCGCTCGGGCGACGTCGAGTACGACATCTGCCAGTACCTGCTGGATTCGCCGCTCATCGCGGCGCGTGAGGCCTACCGTGAGTACGCCCAGGCGTCGTTCGCGGCCGGGGGTGGCGTGCTTGAGGCGATCACCTCGCTGACCCATCGCATCCACCGGGACTTCCGCTACAAGCCGGGTTCGACCTCGGTGTCCACCCCGTTGGCGGAGGTGTTCGAGCAGCGGGAGGGGGTGTGCCAGGACTTCGCCCACGTTGAGATCGCCTGCCTGCGCGGGGTGGGCATCCCGGCCCGCTACGTCTCCGGGTATCTGGAGACCGACCCGCCGCCGGGCAAGCCCAAGCTGACCGGAGTCGACGGCTCACACGCGTGGCTGTCGGTGTTCATCCCCGACACCGGCTGGATCGCCGTCGATCCCACCAACGATCAGTTCGTCAACGGCCGGTACGTGACCACCGCGGTCGGCCGCGATTACAACGATGTTCCACCGATGCAGGGCGTCATCTACACCGACGGCAAGACCGAGAAGCTCTCGGTCGAGGTCGACGTCACCGCCCTGTCCGAATCCCCGGAGGTCTGACCCCACCCATGCGTTCCTTCACCTGCGAACGCTGTGGCCAGCTGCTGTTCTTCGAGAACAGCGTATGCCTGCGCTGCGGTTCCGCCCTGGGCTTCGTGCCCTCCAAGCTCGACCTCGTCGTCCTCGACGAGCATCCCGAGTACGCGGTGTGCTCCAACCAGGTGCTGGCTGAATGCAACTGGCTGATCGAGCCCGGTGAGGCTGACCCCGACGACGACTATCCGCTGTGCTTCAGCTGCAACCTGACCCGCACCCGGCCCAACGACTCAGACACGGAGGGGATGGCGGAGTTCGCGGTTGCCGAGGGAGCCAAGCGACGGCTGATCTATCAGCTGCTTGACCTCGGCCTGCCCATCGAGGACGACCTGTGCTTCGACCTGCTGTCCTCGGAGAACGGACCCGTGACCACCGGACACGACGACGGGGTGATCACCATCGACCTGGCCGAGTCCGACGATGCCCGCCGCGAGGCCCGCCGGGAGGAGCTGGGCGAGCCCTACCGCACCATGCTCGGGCACTTCCGCCACGAGGTCGGCCACTACTACGAGCCCATCCTCGTCGAGCGCGCCGGCTACAGCGAGGCGGCGCGGACGCTGTTCGGTGACGAGCGGATGGACTACGGCGAGGCGATCGACAAGCACTATAACGACGGTCCGCCGGCCGACTGGGAGGAACGCTACGTCTCCTCCTACGCGACCATGCACCCGTGGGAGGACTGGGCCGAGACCTGGGCGCACTACCTCCACATCCGCGACACGCTGGAGACCGCCGGCGCCTATGGCCTCACCGTCACGGGTCCGACGCCCTCACTCAGCGCCAGCCCGGACGAGGAGATCGCGGCCGGTGCGCCGTTCCCCCAGCTGCTCGATGAATGGCTGCCGCTGACCTACGCGCTCAACCAGGTCAACCGCAGCATGGGCAAGGACGACCTGTACCCCTTCACGCTCCCCCCGACGGTGATCGACAAGCTCACCTTCGTGCACGAGCGGGTCGAGGGCGCCACCGCCCCGGCCGGAAGTTAGTCCGGGGAGCCGGTCGGCCGGGGTCAGACGCCCTGGCCGGCCAGCAGTTCGTTGGTGTCGGCGTCGGGGACCGCGTCGGGGTCGGAGATGATGTGGTGGGTCAGCATCCAGTAGCCGAACGCGTTCCACTCCGAGACCTTCTCCCAGCCCCACGGGTGATCGGTGGTCGGGGTCTTGACCGGGAAGAAGTTCGCCAGCGAGGCTTTCACCCCGGCCAGTTGGGCGGTGTAGTTGAGGCCGGGGTTGAGCTTGACGAGGTTCTCGGTGGCGCTCTCGGGGTCCGAGCGCGCCGCCGCATAGCCGCGGCCGACGGCCTGGACGAAGCGCCGCAGGATCGGGGCGCGGTTGACGATCTCATGCTCGGTGACCACGAGGTTGAGGCCGTTGTAGGTCGGGGCCTTCGCGTAGCGGCTCTCGGGCTCGGCGACGGTCTTGGTCACACAGCGCGCGGGGTGCAGCGGCGGGTGAGCGCGCGGGGTGCTGGCGGTGCCGGCCGTGCTGGTGGTGGCTGTGGTGGCGGCTGTGGCTGTGCGCTTGGGCGGGGTGGTGCTGGTGGTGCCCGCCGTGGTGGCGGCTGCGCAGGTGACCGTGATGCGCTGGGGACCCTGGAGGATCGCCGCCACCGCGGCCAGCGAGGTGTGGGTGTTGCGGACGATGATCGCCGCCGGCTCGTTCGAGATGGCGACCTGGGCGGTCCCGGCCACGATCGACTTGAGCGGGTCGGCGGTGTGGACGAACCTGACCTTGAGGTCGGTCTGTTTGAAGTAGCCCAGGGCCTGGGCCTCAAAGAGCCCCACCTGGGTGAAGTTCGGTGACGAGCCGAGATCCACCGTCAACAGGTTGGCCGTACCGGCCGGAGGCGTCAGCGTGTTCTTGATCTCGCCACAGCCCGCCAGCAGCACGGCCGCCGCGAGGGCTGCGACCGTCCATGGGAGTCGCTTCATACCTGGTCGATGGTAGGGACCCGACCCGACGGGAGTCAGCGTCGCGGCGGGCTCGCCCACGGCAGCAGCCACCGCTGGGCTGCGCTGAGCAGGGCAAACACCACCACGGCGAAGGCGACCAGCAGGGTCACCGCCGCGAAGGCGACCGGCGCCTGGAACTGATCCACCGACACGGTGAAGAGATAGCCGAGCCCGGCGTTGGATCCCGACAGCTCGGCGAACACCGCGCCGGTGACCGCGAAGACGGCCGCCAGCTTTGTGCCGGTGAACAGGCCCGGCAGTGCGGCGGGGAGCTCGACGTGACGGAAGATCTGGATGCGGCTGGCGCCGAAGGTGCGCATCAGCTTGATCAGCTCCGGGTCAGTGCCCTCCAGCCCGGCCAGTGTGGTCACCACCACGGGGAAGAAGCTGACCAGGGCGATGATCACCACCTTGGTGGCCAGCCCGAAGCCGAGCCAGAACAACAGCAGCTCGGCGACGAGCACGATCGGCACCGCCTGGGAGGCCACCAGCAGCGGGTACAGCGCGCGGCGCAGGATGTCGGAGAAGTGGATGACCACGGCGAGGAAGAAGGCGACCAGGACACCCAGGGCGATACCGAGTGCGAGCTCCTTCAGCGTCACCGCGAAGTTCGAGAACAGCTCCCCGCGCTGGTCATAGAGCGCGGCGGCGACGGCATGGGGGGGAGGTAGGAACAGCGGATCGGCGCCGCCGAGGTCGACGTAGAGCTCCCAGATGCCGAGCAGGATGAGCAACGCGACGAGCGGAGGCAGGGCGACACCGAGCCGGGTGCGGGTACGGGTGCGGGTGCGGGTGCGTGGCATCAGAGCGCCGCCCCGAGCCGCTCGAGGACTGCCGCGCGCAGCGACTGGAGCTCCGGGTCGGTGCGCCGGCGCGGGCGCGCCAAGGTCACCGGGATGTCGGCGATGATGCGGCCCGGGCGCGCCGACAGCACAAGTACCCGGTCGGCCAGCAGGATCGCCTCCTCCACGTCGTGGGTGACGAGCACGACGGTGCGCGGCTCGGCGTCCAGGGCGGCGGTCAGCCACACCTGGCACTCGGTGCGGGTCATCGCGTCCAGTGAGGCGAACGGCTCGTCGAGGGCGAGCACCTCGGCGTCGGCCAGCAGCGCTCGGATGAGCGACACGCGCTGGCGCATCCCGCCCGACAGGCGCGCCGGGGCGGCGGATTCAAAGCCGGCCAGACCGAGCCGCGCCAGCAGCGGCGCTGCGCGCTCACGGGCGGCCGCGCGGGAGTGCCCGCTGACCCGCAGGGCCAGCGCCGCGTTGTCGAGGGCCGACAGCCAGGGCAGGAGCAGGTCACGCTGGGGCATCAGGGTCGCGCGGGCGGCGCTGACGCTGCCGGCGCTCGGCACCAGCAGACCGCAGATGAGCTCGAGCAGGGTGCTCTTGCCCGCACCGCTGGCGCCCACCACCGCAACCCGCTCACCGGCTCCCACCACGAGGTCGATCCCCGCCAGGGCGGCCGTGTCGCCGTAGGTGTGGGAGACGGCGCGGAAGGCGATCGCGGCGGGAGCGGCGGTCATAGATGGCGCAGTGTGTCGTGCTTTTGGGAGAATCGGTCGACAGTGCCTTCAGTGTTCGGAGATCGTCAGCGATGACTAGCGCCTCGGCTCCGGGCGAGCCGGGCTCGCCCCTGGACTCCGAGACCGCCACGCTGCAGCACCTCCTGGAGGCCGGACGCCGGCTGCTGTCGACGCTCGACCCCGACGTGGTGTTCGAGAAGGTGCTGGAGGAGGCGCGCCTGATCACCGGCGCCCGCTATGCCGCGCTCGGGGTGCTCAACGCCGAGCGCACCGAGCTGGCCCGCTTCCTCACCTCGGGGATCGAGCCCGAGGCACACCGGGCGATCGGCGAGCTGCCGCGCGGACGCGGTGTCCTCGGCGTGCTCATCGAGGATCCCCGGCCGCTGCGCCTGACCGACGTCGGCAGCCACCCCCAGAGCTTCGGGTTCCCCTACGGCCACCCGGACATGGGCAGTTTCCTCGGCGTGCCCATCGTCATCCGCGGCCAGACCTGGGGCAACCTGTACCTGACCGAGAAGGAGGCCGCCCAGGCCTTCACCCAGGCAGACGAGGACGCCGTCGGCGTGCTCGCCCAGTTCGCGGCCACCGCGATCGACAACGCCCGCATGTACCAGCGGGCCGAGCGCGGACGGCTGGAATCGGTCCAGGCGCTGCGCGGGCTGGAGGCGGCCCGGACGATCTCCGACGCGATCGGCACCGAGGTCGAGCTGACCACCATCCTCGAGCTGGTGGTCAAGCGCGGCCGCGCCCTGGTCAACGCCCGCAGCGTCCTGATCATGCTGGCCCGCGGCGGCCAGCTCGAGCTGGTGGCCGGCACCGGCACCACCGGGGACAAGCGCGGCACGCTCTACGACGTCGCCGGCACCGCCTCGGGCCGCGTGCTGACCACCGGGGTCCCGCTCCGGGTCAACCAGGTCCCCGATGAACTCCAGGGCCAGCGCGACATGCTCGGCGTGGGCGACGTGCGCACCGCGCTGATCGTGCCGATGATCCACCGCGGCCACGGCGTCGGGGTGCTGGTGGCGGTCGACCGGGGCTCGGAACAGGATCCCTTCAGCGACGCGGACGAGGACCTGCTGCTCACCTTCGCCGCGGCCGCCGCCAACGCCGTGGCGATCTCGCGCAGCGTCGAGTCCGACCGGCTGGCGGCGACCATCGACGCGGCCGAGGAGGAGCGCCGTCGCTGGGCCCGTGAGCTGCACGATCAGACCCTGCAGTCCCTCGGGGGGCTGCGCATCCTGCTGTCCGGTGCGCGGCGCAAGGACGATATGGAGCTCTTCCGCGTCGCGGTCACCCAATCCGTCGCCGACCTCGAGTACGAGATCCAGAACCTGCGCGGGATCATCGCCGACCTGCGTCCTCCGCTGCTCGACGACCTCGGCCTCCGCGACGCGCTCAGCGCGCTGATCAACCGTCATCGCGACCGGGGCCTGTACGTGATGCTGGTGCTCGACCTGGTCAAGCCCAACGGTGACGATCTGGTGCTCACGCCCGAGCTGGAGACCACGGTCTATCGCCTCATCCAGGAGGCGCTCAGCAATGTCGTCAAGCACGCCAAGGCCAGTTCGGTGGCCGTCGACACCATGGTCGATGAGCACGACGTGCTGATCATCGAGGTGCGCGACAACGGGGTCGGCTTCGACACCTCCGCCACCTCATCCGGCTTCGGGATGTCCGGCATGCGCGAGCGGGCCTACCTCGCCGAGGGTCGGCTGTCGGTCACCTCGGGGTCCGGCGGTACCACTGTGCGGGTCGAGCTGCCCGCCGGCTACACCTCGGTGCGGGGTGACCGGCGTAAGACGGTCCGCGAGAGCTAGCGGGGCGCTAGCGGGGGCCAATGAGCCCGTGGTCGAGGGCGAACTCGACCAGCTCGTGACGGCCGCGGCAGCCCAGCTTGGCCTGGATGAGGGCGCGGTGCGCCTCGATGGTGCGGGTCGACAGGAACAGGCGCTCGCTGATCTGGGCGTTGGTGTGGCCGAGCGCCAGCAGGCTGAGGATCTCCAGCTGGCGACCGGACAGACCGCCCGGACGGGCTACGGCGTCCTGCGCGGCGACCTTATCGGCCAGGTCCGGGGTGAGGTAGCGCTCGCCGTTCACGGCGGCGCGAACGGCGGCCACGATGTCCGCGTCGGCCCCCTCCTTGAGGACGTAGCCCGTCGCGCCGGCCTCCAGGGCACGCAGCGCGTAGGCGGGCTCGGGAGCCATCGTCACGATCACGACGCGTGTGTCGGGGTAGCGCTCACACAGCTCCGGCAGCGCCTCCAGGATGGAGCGGCCGGGCATGTTGAGGTCGAACACCGCGACATCGGGCTCGTGTACGGCGACGCTCGCGAGGGCGCTGTCGGCGTCGCTGCAGGCCGCCAGCACCTCGACATCGGGCTCGTCCGCCAGCAGGGCGAAGAGCCCGCGCAGAGCGATCGGATGATCGTCGGCGACGACGACGCGGATCGCGCGGGTGTCGATGAGGGCTTCGGAGAGCATGGTGGGGGCGAGGACGGACATGAGCGAGCGGGCGCTGGGATCCACAGACTAGGCTCGCTGGCACGGGCGCTCATCCGCGTCTCCACACAGCTCGCGGCCGGTATGCACTGACCCGATCTTCGGGTTTCTACGCGCCGGCGCCGCGTACCTGCTGAAATCAGCGCCCCAATGTTGGCGACCAGCGAGTGACCCCGCACTCGAGGAGGACCTGATGGATCAACTGTCCAAGCGATCAGTGCTCATGACCAGCTCTGGAGGCGTGAGCGCCACCCAGCCGCTGGTGCTCAGCGACGCGATCCCCGGGGCGCTGGTCCGCGACGTCCTGCTCGTCGTGGGCTCGGCCGGTCTCGTCGGCCTGCTCGCCCAGATCTCGATCCACCTGTCCTTCACCCCGGTGCCGATCACCGGCCAGACCCTCGGCGTGCTGTTGACCAGCACCGCTCTGGGCTGGCGTCGAGGGGCGGCCGCGATGGTGCTCTACGCCCTGGCCGGTGTCGTCGGCGTGCCGTGGTTCGCCGCGGGCACCAGCGGCTACGTCGGTGCCTCCTTCGGCTTCATCGCCGGCTTCATCGTCTGCTCGGTGGTCTGCGGCCGCCTGGCCGAGCTGGGCAGCGACCGTCGACTGCTCTCCAGCGTCGGCGCGATGCTCGCCGGCGAGATCGTGATGTACACGATCGGTGTCGCCTGGCTGGCCGTCGACCTCCACGTCGGGGTGTCCCGGGCGATCGCGCTCGGCTTCACCCCATTCTGGATCGGCGACGCGATCAAGTGCGCGCTGGCCGCCGGCCTGCTGCCGAGCGCCTGGCGGTTGCTCGGCGCCCGTTCCGCGCGCTGACGCGGAGGGCCCGGCGGCCGGACCGATGAGTGACGTTCCGCACGGCGATGCGGATTTGTCACGACGCTGTATGCGGCTGACTACCGATCTAAGGACGGCTGAGCGTCCATAGATTCTGGGGGGGAACCGGGGAACTGCAGCAACCTCTGCTGGGGATGATCCACCTGGGTCATCCCCACGCAGATCCTCCCGCTGAGGCGGCCCGTTCCCGCCTCAGTGCACCGGCGGGCGCGTGAGCGCCTTGACGAACTCCTCGAGGTGAGCTGTGGTCCAGCACTCGAACGCCTCGCAGTACTGCTCGTAGGCGGCGATCACCGAATCGCCGTAGTTCCAGTACAGCCGCGGCTCGGGGTTGAGCCAGAAGGTGCGTCCGGCCTTGGCGGCGATCTGGGCGAAGATGTCCTCGCGCGGCGGCCGCCCGTTGGTGCGCGCGTCGCCCAGCACGATCACCGTGGCGCGGGGATGCAGTTCGTCCTCGATGAGCTGCTTGAACTCACTCCACACCCGCCCGTAGTCGGTGTAGCCGGAGATGTCGGCCACGCCGGCGTCGGAGGCGATCGCCGCGGCCGCGGCACGGAAGTCACGTTCACGGGCGAGCACGTCGGTGACCTCGGAGATGCGCTCGATGAACACGAAGGAGCGCATCTTGCGGAACGCGTCATGCAGGGCGTGCAGCACGCTGAGGAAGAACGTGGAGGCCGACGTCACCGACGTCGAGACGTCGCACAGCACGAAGATCTCGGGCCGCCGCGGCCGCACCGGCTTGTACTTGAGGTCGACGGGGACGCCGCCGGTCTGCAGCGAGGCCCGCATCGTCGCGCGCACGTCGACCTGGGCGTGACGGGCATGGCCGCGCAGCTCATGGCCCTGGGTGGCCAGGCGCCGCTTGAGCTGGGTGACGACCTTGTGGACCTGGGCGAGGTCCTGGACCGGCCCGCCGGGCAGGCTGCGGTCCATCTCACTCAGGGGACGCTTGGCCGGCAGCTCGCTGGTGCGCTCGATCTCGGCGCGCTCGAGCTCGCGGCGCAGCTGCTGTTCGAAGCTGCGCAACTGCTCACGGGGCGTACCGTGGCGTCGGGGATCGTCATCGGGCAGGTCGGGCTGGGGCTCGGCACGCAGACCCAGCGCACGGCGGATGCGCTGGACATCCACGCCGAGGACCCCGGAGCCCTGACCCTTGCCGAAGGCGGCGATGGCCAGCCGGGCGAGGTCGCGGATCTCTGACTCAGAGCCCTCTCGGAGCGCCTCGGCGATCTGGCGCCGCAGCTCGTCGAGGTCGGCGGCCTCGCTCTCGAGCCGGGAGCCCTGCTCGCTCACCTCCAGCCGAACGGCCTGGGCCTCGGCAGCGCGGAAGAAGAACCGGTCGAAGACGATGTCGAAGACCCGACGGTCCTCGGGGGACTTGGCGATGGTGGCCGCCAGGGCCTCGCGGAACTCGCGCGGGTCCGACCAGCGCACCAGCGCGATCGCCTTGAAGGCGTCGAGCAGCTCGGAGGTGCCCACCGCCATGCCCTCTGAACGCAGGTCCTCGCCGAAGGCCAGCAGCTCGCCGTCAAAGCCCTTGCCCGCGACCCCCGCCACCCGCCGCGGCGGGGCCGGCAGCTTGTCGTCATCCAGGCTGACCAGCCCGGGAAAGCCCAGGCCGTAATGGTTCGGTGAGACGTAGGAGCTCTGGTCGTCCTCGGCCATCAGGCCGGGGCGGAGGCTGAGCTCGGCAGCTTCACGCCGACCCGCTCGGCCACGATGTCGAGGTCGGTGCGGTGCTTGATGATCACCGACATCGTGTCGCGGAAGGTCTGCTGATCGATGTCGGCCGCGCCGAGCAGCAGCAGCGCGCGGGCCCAGTCGATCGACTCGGCGATGCTCGGCGGCTTCTTGATGTCCAGCTCACGGACCATGCCGATCACCTCGACCAGCTTGGCCGCCACCGTTTCGGGCAGCTCCGGCGTGTGCATGCGCACGATCGCCAGCTCGTGCTCGGGCTCGGGATAGTCGAGCCACAGGTAGAGGCAGCGTCGCTTCAGCGCCTCGGTGAGCTCACGGCTGTTGTTGGAGGTCAACAGCACCACGGGGTGGGTGCGGGCGTCGACGCGGCCGAGCTCGGGAATGGAGATCTGGAAGTCCGACAGCAGCTCGAGCAGCATCGCCTCGAACTCCTGGTCGGTCTTGTCGATCTCGTCGATCAACAGCACCACCGGCTCGGGTGAGGAGATCGCCTCGAGCAGCGGGCGGGTGAGCAGGAACTCCTCACCGAAGATCTCGTCCTGGACGGTGTTCCAGTTCCCGTCCTCGTCTGACTCGGCGCCGGCCTGGATCCGCAGCAGCTGCTTGCGGTAGTTCCATTCGTATAGCGCCTTGGCCTCATCCAGACCCTCGTAGCACTGCAGACGCACGAGCCGGCGATCCAGCAGCTTGGCCAGGGCCTTGGCCAGCTCGGTCTTGCCGACCCCGGCCGGGCCCTCGACGAGCACGGGCTTGCCGAGTTTGGTGGCGAGGTAGGACACCAGGGCGGTCGAGTCGGCCGGCAGATAGCCGACCTCGCGCAGGCCTTCGGCGACCTCGATGACCGATGCAGGTTCGGTTGGCACGCGCCCAACTATAGGGTTGTGCGCCGTGTGAGTTCCTTCCGCCGGCGCCTCGGACCCGCCCGGGACCCGAGACCTTCAGCTCACCGTGACCGTCCCGGTGGTGGTGGCGTAGTTGCCGGCCAGGTCGGTCCCCGACAGCTTCACCGTATAGGTGCCCTTGGCCAGCTTGGGCACGGTCCAGTAGTCGGTGCCCGGCTCACAGTCGGCGCTGGTGTAGAGGAAGGTCTTGCCGGCGGCGTTGGTCATCACCACCCCGACGTGGGCCGGTTTGTCGAGCTTGAAGTAGAGACGGAAAGCGGTCTGCTTCACCGCCGTGGCGGTCACCTGGGTGATCACCGGCGGGGTGCTCAAGTCCGTGCTGAAATCGGTCTCGGTCTGGCAGTACACCGGGGTCGCGGTGAGCGTGCACAGGTTCGCCAGGAACGTGGTGACCAGCTCGTGGTAGGAGAGATCGTCGGCCTCACCGGGCTCATACAGCGACCAGGTGCCGGTGTTGAACCCCGGCAGCTCGGCCTGGGCCTCGGCGTTGCCGGCGCTGAACAGCGCCTGGGCGGCGACATTGCCCGAGGCCACGGCAAAGTCGTCGAGCCCGATCAGGGTCTGGAGGAACGCGTTGATGATGTCGGTATGGGGGGCGAAGCTGTACTGGAGGAAGCGCGTGCCCAGGGCGGTCTTGACCGCCACCCCGGTGGGCGGTGGGGTTTCGAGAATGCCCAGCGCCGAGTTGCCGTCGTCGAGGTAGGCGACGTTTCCCGACGCCTTGTAGGCGTTGGTCAGCGCCTCGAGGCCGGTGGCCTGGGCCATGGCCGAGACCCAGGGCGGCTTGCCGCCCTCCCAGTCGAAGTAGTACTCCCAGGCCAGGCCGCCGCCGCGCTGGACGGCCAGGGGGATCATCTCGTTCATCACCGAGATGAGCTGGGGCCAGGTCGACTTGCCCTGCTCGTAGTAGCCGTTGGCCTCGCCGAAGGTGCCGAGCACCTGGAGCTGGATGCCCTCGCCCGTGTAGTACTCCCACACCAGCTCAGACCCGGCGAACTGCACCCGTTGGCCGTAGGCGAGCATCGAACCGCTCTGCCACCACTGGGCGTTGCGTTCGAGGGTGAGGAACAGGACCGGCAGGCGACTGGCGGTCATGTCGCCGGCCACGGCGAGGTCGTGGAGCATCTCGGTGACCGGATCCAGCTGGGCCGCCCGGGCCTTGGACAGGTGCTTCTCTTCCAAGATCGCGCTGTTCCAATCGGCCAGGTAGGTGGACTCCTCCGTGAGGGTGATCTGGCCGGCTTTGGCAAGCTCGGCCAACACGGTGGGGACGGTGACCTGGGGCGCCTTGGTCGTCTTGGCCTGGGGCGCGCCATGGCTGAGCGGCCGGATGCTCTGGGCGGCGGAGACGAAGCGGTTGTTCTCCTGCCGGACCTGCCCGTGTCGACCCATCACCAGCACCGGGGCGGCTTGAGCCCCGGCACAGCACAGGAGAGCCGCCATCGCACACCCCAGAAGGGTCGCCATGACGGTGCGGCGGCGCCCGACCATCGACGCCCATGTTATGTTCGAAAACCCGCCCCGCTGCAAGACAGGTTGCGCGCGGAGGGTTCGGAGAGCGCCACGTTGCATCGGTTCTGGAACTCATCTGGACGTCGGAAGGTTTCGCTCCTGACGCCAGCTTTACTCGTCGTCCTCGGGGGTCTCCTGCTGGCCGGATGCGGGAAATCCTCGTCCTCGGCCGCCGCGGGCCCCAGTGCCCGCACGCTGTTGGCCCAGACCTTCACCGGCAGTCACGCCATCGATTCGGGACGCCTGGCGGCCTCGATCACCGTCGATCCCACCGGATCCACGGTGCTGACCGAGCCGATCAGCCTGTCCTTCGGGGGCCCGTTCCAGAGCCGCGGCAAGGGCAAGCTGCCCAAATCGGATTTCGCCATCGCCATCGGCTTCCAGGGTCACACCGGTCAGCTGGGGATCATCTCGACCGGCACCGAGGGGTTCGTCACCCTCGAGGGGACCGCCTACAAGCTGCCGGCTGCGAGTTTTCAGCAGCTCGAGGGTGGCGTCTCGACCGTCGGCGGCGGGTCGGGGTCGAGCTCGGCCCTGTCGAGCCTGGGCATCCATCCCGAACAGTGGCTGATCGATCCCAAGGTGCTGGGGACCGCCGAGGTGGGCGGCACCGACACCGACCACATCCAGGGCCGGCTGGCGGTGAAGCCGCTGCTGGCTGACCTGTCCAAGCTGCTCGGCAAGGCCGCGACCCTCAGCTCATCCACCGCCTCGGTCACCTCGATCAGCGCTGCGGATCAGGCCAAGATCGCCGGTGAGGTGACCAACGCCACCTTTGATCTGTGGACCGGCACTCAGGACCACACGATCCGCAAGCTGAGCGTCACCGCGACGCTGCCGGTCACCGGTACCACCCGCACCGAGCTGGGGGGCATGACCCGGGCCAGGCTCACCTTCGGTCTCACCTACAGCGACGTCGGTCAGCCCCAGACGATCACCACCCCGACGAGCTCCAAGCCCTACACCCAGTTACAGTCACGCCTGCGCGACATCGTGCTGGAGATCGAGGAGCTCGTGGTCGGCGCCACCGGCTCGAGCACCTCGACCACCAGTTCCAGCGCCGGCGCGAGTGGCGACTCGGCCTACAGCCAGTGCGTCGCCAACGCCGGCGGCTCGGTGAGCAAGATCCAGAAGTGCGCCGCCCTGCTCAACGGCGGCTGAGGCCTACTCGTCCTCCTCGGGATCGGGCTCGAGCTCGTCCTCTTCATAGTCGTCCTCGTCGTCCTCGTCGAGGCCGCCGCTGTGTTGGACCTGGAACTTCTCGATCAGCTCGTCGCGGCGGTGCTCGTCGACGGGCACCTCATCGGAGATGATCACCCAGTCGGTTTCCTCGAGGTCCGCCTCGGCGAAGATCTCGGCATCCAGCTCCGGCGAGTCGTCGATGACGATCAGCACTTCGGTCTGGGGATTGAAATACGTGCCGGGGCGGATGATCAGGTCATCCAGTTCGACACGGCGTAGGTCAGCCATGGCGCCAGCCTAGCTACAAGCGCGGATTGTGCGACGGGTGAGCGGGGGTGCGCCGGCGGGGACCGGCTGTCCCCGCCGGGTCCACCCCTCCCGCTGACTGACCCGTTCGGTGGGCTCAGTCGGTCTGGAACTGCCCGCCGGCGTAGATCACCCGAGAGGAGCCATCCTTGAGCGTCGCGGTGACGGTGCGGTCTGAGGTGGAGATGATGTCCACGTGGATGCTCGACTCGTTGAACCCGAGGCCGGCGAACTCGTCATCGGTGGTGTTGGGAATATCACCGGTGTAGGTGTCCCGGTAGGCGCTGCCGACCGCGAGGTGGGTGTTTCCCGTGGGACCGCCGCGGTTCTCGTCATACAACGTGTTCGCCATGAAGCGGGTGATGCGCGAGACCCGCCCGTCGGTCAACGAGTACTCGCCGATGCGGGCCGCGCCGGCGTCGACGCCGACCAGCGCCTTGATCTCGGCATCGCCCTGCTCGGCGCTGGCGCCCACCACGTTGCCATCCTCGAAGACCAGGCGGATGCCCGAGAGCACGTCGCCGTTGCGGTACAGCGGCTCGGAGAAGGTGATGTGCCCGTTGGTCCCCCGCCAGTCCGGTGAAGTGAAGATCTCGAAGCTGGGGATGTTCTCGGTACCACCGCCGATCCAGCGGCGCTGCTCACCGAGGCTGATCCACAGGTCGGTGCCCTCGGCCTCGACATGCAGGCGGTCGATCTCCAGCCCATTGAGCCACTCCACGCTCCGCGCGATCTCGGCCGCGGTCTCGCGGAGACGAGCGACGGGGTCGGGATCGTCGAGATAGCAGGCGTTGATGATCTGGTCCCAGTACTCCTCGATCGTCATGTCCGCCTCGGCGGCCATCGCCTCGGTGCCGTAGCGACACAGGCTCCAGCTGAGCTTGCCCTGATTCACCTTGGCGAAGCGGTACTTCGATTGCGGACCCCAGGCGCGCTGGACGCGCGAGATCTTCTCCGGGGCGATCCCGGCGAGCGCGCGCGGGTCACGCTGGGCACCCACCATGAGGAAGTGATCGATCGTCTCGAAGTAGGCGCGGATCCAGGCGTCCGGGAAGAAGTCGAGCTGTGCGTCGGAGGCAAGCTCATAGAACGCCTTGTTCATGTTCCAGGACGCGTCGTCGGCGGGCCCGAACTGGGTGAGCAGATGGCCGCCGGCCCGCCAGACCGCCTTGGCGACCTCGAGCAGCAGTGGCTTGGCGTCCTCGCTCACCTGCAGCCCGACCACCTCGCCGGGTTGCACACCGGCGCCGCGGCCGAGGGCGTAGTTGACGAGCACGTCGGCGTAGCGCTCGAGGATCTCCTGAGGGGGTGTGTAGGTCATGAGCGCCTTTCAGTTCAGCTGGAACTGCCCGCCGGAGTAGATCACCCGGGTCGAGCCGTCCTTCAGCGTCGCGGTGATCGTACGGTCGGTGGTGGTGACGATGTCGCAGTGCAGGCTGGCGTTGACGTTGAAGCCGAGCCGCTCCCACTCCGCGTCGCTGGCCGCCTCCTCGTCGCCGTCGTAGGTCTCGGTGAGCGACAGGCCGATGGCGAGGTGGCTGTTGCCGTAAGGCCCGCCCACGTTCTCGTCATAGAGCGTCTCGGCCATGAACTTCGAGATGCGCGACAGCCGGGCATCGGTCATCGAGAACTCCCCGACGCGGCCGCCGCCGGGCGTGGCCACCATCGCGCGGATCTGGTCGGCGCCCGCCTGGGCGTCGGCGCGGATCACCTCGCCGTCGGCAAACTCCAGCTCGACCCCGGTGAGCAGCTTGCCGTCGTAGTAGAGCGGCTCGGAGAAGGTGATGTGGCCGTTGGTCCCCCGCCAGTCGGGCGAGACGAAGATCTCGAAGCTGGGGATGTTCGCGCCGCCCCCGCCGAACCACCGGCGCTGCTCACCCAGGGTGAGCCACAGGTCGGTGCCCTCGGCCTCGACGTGGAGGCGGTCGATCTCCAGGGAGTTGAGCCAGTCGCGATAGCGATGGATCGCGCTGAGCGTCTCGAGCCACCGCGCGACCGGATCGGGGTCATCGAGGAAGCAGGCCGAGATGATCTGCTCCCAGTACGCCTCGATCGACAGCCCGGCCTCCGCGGCCAGCGCCTCGGTGCCCCACAGGACGATCGTCCAGTGCAGGTTGCCGGCGCGCTCCTTGGCCGCGCGGATCTCCCAGTGCTTCTGGGTCGCCGGTGCCTCCTTCGCGCGTTTGGCGGGGTCGACGTCGCGCGCGGCCAGCGGGTCGCGATCGCCGACGATGAAGATGATGTGGTCGCACTCCTGCACCCAGCCACGCGTGTAGTGCTCATCGAAGTGCTCGAGCTGGGCGTCGGAGGCCAGGTCGTAATAGGCGGCGGTGAAGTTGTAGTCGCCGTCGTTCTCGGGCATGAAATGGTGGATCACGTTGCCGCCCTGGCGCCAGACCTCCCGGCAGATCTCGTAGTACAGCGGCTTGGTGTCCTCCTGCCCATAGACGCGGACCGTCTCACCGGGCCGGATGCCCGCCCCGTCGCGCAGTCCGAATTGGACGGTCAGATGGGCGTAGCGCTCGAGGATCTCCTGCGGGGGCGTGTAGGTCAACGAATCCACTTTCGGGTGCGGAAGAAGATGATGAAGAGGACCACCGCGAGCGCCTCGAGCCCAAGCCCGAGATACCAGAAGCTGGCCGTGTTGTTGATGACGTGCCCGGTCAGGTAGCTGAAGTTCTGGCCGAAGAAGCCGGTGAGGAAGGTCAGGGGCAGGAACACCGTGGCGATGATCGTCAGCTGCTTGTTGGTCTCGCCCTGGCGGTTGGCGACCATCGACGCGTAGAGGTCGGTGGCTCCCGACAGCAGGTCGCGGTAGGAGTCGACCATATCCGCGACGCGGACCAGCGTGTCGTAGAGGTCGCGGAAGTAGAGGCGGTCGTCCTGCTGCATTCCGGGCAGTTCGGCGATGGCATCGATGTGGCGGGCGAACACGTCGCGTGAGGGGGTGACCACCCGGCGCATCGCCACCAGGTCGCGCTTGAGCGCGAAGATGCGCTGGAGGACGTTGTCGTCGGGGTTCTCGACGATGGTCTCCTCGATCTCGTCGATGTCGTCGTCGATGCGGTCGAGCACCGGGAAGAACGTCGAGGAGATGGCGTCGAGGATCTTGTACACGAGGAACTGCTCCGAGCGCACCTCGGTCGCGTCATAACGTTCGCGCAGGTCGTTCAGCGCCGCCATCGGACGCCGGTGGATGGTGATGATGTAGTCACCGGAGATGATCACGTGCACCTCGCGCAGCAGGTGGGTGCCCGAGGTGGCGTCGGGGTCGACGCCGTGCACGACGAGCGAGGCGTAGCCGTCGAAGTCCTCATACCGCGAGCGCTGGCCGAACTCCATGGCGTCCTCGACGGTCAAGGGATGGAGCCCGAGCTGCTTGCCCAGCTCCTCGATCCGCTCCTTGGTCGGGTCCTCGAGGTCAAGCCAGAGGAACTCGCCGGCATTGATCTTGTTGACCACGTCGGCGTGGCTGGCGTTGTGCAGACACGCGACCGGTTGGCTCACGCGGGTGAGCTTAAACGTTGCGGTGAAACGCTGCGGGGCGCGCCCAAGCCGGACGCGCCCCGCGAGACAACCCGATGTGAACGCGGCGCTCAGGCCGGCGCGCGGTACCCGGTGACCATCGAGGTCTTGACGACCTTGAGCGGTGCGGAGCCCTTCGGGTTGATCATGATGTGGATGCCGAGCACGATCGCGAGGACGCAGAACGCCGCCGCGAGCAGGCCGAGGATCCAGCCCCCGAGCCTGCCGACGCCGCTCTTGGCCTCCTGACCCCATTCGGTGCCGAGCAGGACGAGGCCGAAGGCGATCGCGAGGCCGCAGCCGGCGGCGACCGACACGATGATGATGTCGAGCAGCGCGTGCCCCTGGATGACCGGGGTGCTCGCCTTGATCAGCGTGTATCCGGTGGTTGATGTGTTCCCCATGTCAGCTGCCTCCTCAGCCCGCGGCGACGGGGACGCGGGCCGGTTCGTCGGGGTGGGCGGTGCGGTCGAGGTCGTGGGCGGTGATCGGTGACTTCTGGGCCAGGTAGTAGATGAACGCCGCCGCGACCGTCAGCAGGGCGGCGATGACGATGCCGCCGACGATGTACTGGTGACCGAAGATGTCCGAGATCGCCCAGGCGATCGCGCCGACCACACCGGCCATCGGGATGGTGAACAGCCAGCCGGCGGCCATCTGACCGGCCACGCCCCAGTGGACCGCGGCGCGGCGGCCGACACCGGCGCCCATCACGCCGCCGGAGACGACGTGGGTGGTCGACAGCGGGTACCCGTAGTAGCTGGAGGACAGGATGACCGCGGCGGACGCCGTCTCGGCCGCGAAGCCCTGGGGGCTCTGGACCTCGGTGATGCGGTTGCCCATCGTGTTCATGACCCGCCAGCCGCCGGTGTAGGTGCCCGCACCCATCGACAGCGCGCAGGCGATCTTGACCCAGATCGGCACGGTCAGGCTCGACTTGACCACGTAGCCGTGGACGACGGTGACGTGCAGCAGTCCGTTGAGCGAGTGGTAGTGCCCGACGCCGGCGTAGTAGGCGATCAGGGCCAGGGTGATTACACCCATCGTCTTTTGGGCGTCGTTGGTGCCGTGGGCGAGGGAGACGAGCGCCGCCGAGCCGATCTGGCCGTAGCGATAGCCCTTCTTGGTCCGGCCCTCGCCGATCTCCTTGGCCAGGCGGTAGACCAGGAACGTGGAGATCGCCGCCACGCCGAAGCAGATGACCGGGGAGAGCAGCGCGGGGATGACCACGCTGTCGAGCAGGGCGTTCCACTTCACCGTGATGCCGGCGACGAGCGCGGCGCCGATGATGCCGCCGATCAGCGCATGGCTGGAGCTGGAGGGCAGCGAGAAGTACCAGGTCACCAGGTTCCACACGATGGCGCCGCACAGCGCCGCGAGGACGATGACCAGTCCACTGGAGCCCGCGAGCGGGGTCGTCCCGTGCACCACCCCGTTCGTGGTCGTGACGGTGGTGCCGACGGTCGAGATGAGTCCGCTGGCGATCTTGGTCGCCACGGAGATCGAGATGAACGCGCCGGCGATGTTGAACACCGCCGCGATGCCCACCGCCTGACGAGGTTTGAGGGCGCCGGTGGCGACCGAGGTCGCGACGGCGTTGGCCGAGTCGTGGAAGCCGTTGGTGAAGTCGAACGACACGGCAACCACGATCAGGATGATGAGGAGAATCAGCTCGGTGGTCATGTGCATGGATTTCTAACCGGGCTGATGCCACCGGTTGTGACCTCCATGTGAAAGAAACGAAGAAAGGGGGTGAGCGCGGGCGTCACCCCTCAGAGTGAGTGCGTCAGCTCTCGGCCGGGCGCCGGGTCATCCCCAGCCCCGCGAGCTCGCGTCGCACCTCCGCCTCGATGTCGAGCGGCGACTCCCCGCGGCGGATGCGCCGCTGGTTGCGCAGCGCCACCAGGGCGCGGATCTCGTCCTCGACCTCGGGATCGACCTCGCGTCCGACCGGGGGTGCCGCCGGAGCCGGGTCGGCGCTGAGGCGGGCGACCTCGGCGTCGACGTCGAGCGGGACCTCGCCGCGCCGGGTGCGGCGGGCGTTGGCCGCCTCGACCATCTGGCGGATCTCGGAGTCGCGCTCGGCGGCGGCGACCTCGGAGCTCACCGGCCGCCCGGCGGTCGGCTGAGCGCTCTCCATGAACAGGCCGCGCTTGTGGTAGGCCTCCCACTGCTGACCGGAGGTGGCCATCGCCCAGATCGCGGCCAGGACTCCGAGCGCGAGAACCGCCCAGAGCACATCGCCGAACAGGATGTGCATCGCCGGTGGCCTATTCGGTGGCCGAGAACTCGCCGATCGCCACGCCGAGCATCACCAGTCCGAGCAGCAGGATCACCGCGACCTCGAGCACCGCCGGCATCCGCCAGCCCCACCAGGACAGTCCGGGATCCAGCGTTCGCCGGGCGGCCGCGGAGATGTCGAGGTGGCTGAACACCAGGCGGCGCATCGGGTCCACGGCGTAGGCGAGCGGGTCGATCCGGTTGAGCACGGTCAGCCAGCCCGGCAGGCCCTGGGCCGGGAACAGCGCCCCCGAGATGAAGTACATCGGCATCACGATCATCTGCATGACGCCCATGAAGGACTGCATCTGCTTGATGCGGATCGCCACCATGATCCCGAACGAGGTGATCGCGAAGGCGAGCAGGACCTGGATCCCGATCACCCCGAGCACGAGGCCGACGCTGTAGGGCACGTGCACCGCCCAGGCCAGGCACAGCACGATCAGGCCCTGGAAGCTGGCCACCGTGGCGCCGCCGAGCGCCTTGCCGATGACGATGCTCGAGCGCCGGACGGGCGCGACCATCATCTCGCGCAGGAAGCCGAACTCGCGGTCCCAGACGATGCTGGCGGCCGAGAACATGGCGGTGAACATCACCGTCATGCAGAGGATGCCCGGATAGATGAAGGTCTTGAGGTTGACTCCGTGGGTGCCGGCGGCCGACAGCGTCTGTAAGCCGCTGCCGAGCACGAAGAGGAACAGGAACGGCTGCACCAGCGAGGTGATGATCCGCATCCGGTCGTTGACGAAGCGGATCAGCTCGCGGCGCCAGACGATCTTGATCGCCCGGAACTCCGACCATGCCGAGCGCTTGGGGACGTGGACGCGGACGATCTCGATGTCGGTGGCGGTGCCGGTGGCTGTGGGCTCACCGGCACCGGCGGGCGCGCCCGCGGGTGCGGACTGGGTGCGATCGCTCGTGGTGCTCACCGTCGGCCACCTCCTCCCATCATGCGCATCATCGCGCGGTTCGATGACTTGGAGGGGTCCTCCTCCGCGTCACGGATCGTCGAGCCCGTGTAGGACATGAAGACGTCGTCGAGGGTCGGCCGGCTGACGCTGACGCCGGTGATGGGCAGGCTGAACTCGCTGAACAGCCGGGGGATGAACTGCTCGCCCGCCTCCACGCCGAAGGTCACCGCCCCCTCGACGATCTTCGCCTCGAGGTTGAACTCCCGGGCCAGGGCGGTGATGGCGGCGTCGTTGTCCGCGGTCTGGATGGTCACGCGGTCGGTGCCGACCCCGGCCTTCAGCGCCTCCGGGGCGTCGAGTGCGACGATCCGGCCGGCGTCCATGATCGCGATGCGATCACACCACTCCGCCTCGTCCATGTAATGGGTGGTCATGAAGATGGTGATCTGCTCCTGCTGCTGGAGCTGGCGGATGTAGGTCCAGATCGACCGGCGGGTCTGGGGATCGAGGCCGATGGTCGGCTCGTCGAGGAACAGCACGCGGGGGGAGTGCATCAGCCCGCGGGCGATCTCCAGGCGCCGGCGCATGCCGCCGGAGAAGGTGTTGACCGTGCCATCGCGGCGCTCCCAGAGTCCGACCATCTGGAGCACCTGCTTGGCGCGGGGCACCACGAGTTTGGACTCGACTCCGTAGAGCTCGGCGTGGAGCTTGAGGTTCTGCATGGCGGTCAGGTAGCTGTCGAGCGTCGGGTCCTGGAAGACCAGGCCGATGTTGCGGCGTACGTCGTCGCGTTCGGAGACGATGTCGTGCCCGGCGACCTCGGCGTGGCCGGAGGTCGGTTTGGTCAGCGTGCAGAGCATGCCGATGGTCGTCGACTTGCCGGCGCCGTTGGGGCCGAGGAAGCCGAACACCTCGCCCTGGCCCACCGTGAAGCTGACGCCCTTGACCGCCTCGAACTCGCCGTAGCGCTTGACCAGGTTCTCGACGCTGATCGCCTGGGTGGCGGTGGCGCTCGCGGTCATGGTTTCAGGGTACGCCGCGCGCGGCCGCCCCGGGCCCATAGCCCGGGGCACAACCACTGCGGATCAGACGTCATCTTCGGCGAGCAGTCGGTACAGGTCCTTGCGGGCCTGGCCGAGGATGTCGACCGCCTTGGCGATCTTGTCCCGATCGCCGTCCTGGGCGACCTGCCAGGCCGCCTTCATGACGCCGCCGGCTGCGTGACGGAACTGGAAGACCGGATGATCCTTGTCGGGACCGTCCTCCCAGGGCGCCGTGACCTCGCCGAGCTCGTCGATGTAGGCGTCGCCCTGGGGGGTGAGCGCGAACGTGGTGCCCGACTCGCCCTCCTTCTGGGTGCCGCTGATCAGTCCCTCGTCCTGGAGGACCGAGAGGGTCGGATACACCGAGCCGGGGCTCGGGGTCCAGTTGCCCTCGGACTTCTCGGCGAGGCCCTGGATCAGCTGGTAGCCGTTGGCCGGGCCGTCGGACTTAAGCAGGAGCAGAAGCCCGAGGCGGACATCACCGCGTCGGCGTCGGCCGCCCGGTCCGCCGCCGCGTCCGCGGCCGCCGCGGGGTCCGCCGAAGCCGGGGCCGCCGAAGCCGCCCGGTCCGCCGAAGCCCGGTCCGCCGAAGTCGGGGCCGAAGCCGCCGTGGCGGGATTTGTCGTGATGGTGGGGGTGTTCATGCATATGTCGCATGTGGTTCATTCCTTTTGTTGATCTATAACGATGCGTCAAAGATATATCGTTAACTATCGCTTGTCAAGTCGCGTGGGTGATCTGGCTCCGCGCCGCCGGACCCGCGAGCGATAACGTCCCCGCCCGTGTTCGTATTCAAAGCAGCCGTCGTCGGCGCCGGGACGATGGGCGGCGAGATCGCCCAGGCCGTCGCCGCCGCCGGGATCCCGGTCCTCCTCAAGGACGTCGATGAGAAGTTCGTCGACACCGGCCTCGCCCGCGCGAAGTCGATCTTCGCCCGCCAGGTCGAGAAGGGCCGCCTCGAGTCGGCCGAGTCCGACCGCCTCCTCGGCCTGATCGAGGGGACCACCAGCTACAACGGCTTCGGCGACGTCGACTTCGTCATCGAGGCGGTGCCCGAGCGGATCGAGATCAAGCAGAGCGTGTTCAGCGAACTCGACGCGGTCACGCCCGGTCACGCGATCCTCGCCTCCAACACCTCGGCGCTGTCGATCACCGAGATCGGCGAGGTCACCCTGCGGCCCGAGCAGGTCGTCGGCTTCCACTTCTTCTATCCCGCCTCGGTCATGCGCCTGGTCGAGGTGGTGGAGGGCGAGTTCACCTCGACCGAGACGCTCAGCACGGCGATCGCCTTCGCCCAGCGCATCCGCAAGACGCCGATCCGCGCCGGCGAGCTGCCGGGCTTCGTGGTCAACCGCGTCCTGTCGGCCGGCTTCTCCGAGATCTGGCGCTACCAGCACGAGACCGGGGCGCCGCTCGCGGAGATCGACGCCGAGCTGCCCGCCGCCAAGGTGATGCCGGCCGGGCCGTTCGGTCTCATGGACACCCTCGGCCTCGACACCGTGTTGCACGTGGCCGAGTTCATGGAGGAGAACTACGGCGAGAAGTTCTTCGTCCACCCCCAGCTCAAGGCGCTCGTGCAGAACGGCGACCTGGGGACCAAGTCCGGGAAGGGGTACTACGACCATGGCTGAGCATCAGGAGCTCATCGATCGCTACACGCTGCGCATCCTCCACGAGGCCTGCCTGGTCCTCGAGGACGGGGTCGGCACGCTGCGCGAGATCGACCTCGGCATGCAGTCCGGCACCGGCCTGGCGCCGCCGTTCAAGACCGCCGACCAGGTCGGACTGGACGTGATCCTCGAGCAGCTCGAGCGACGGGTGGCCGACGGCGATGAGTCCTTCGAACCGCCGGTGATCCTGCGCCGGCTGGTGTCCCAGGGCCGCCTCGGTGCCAAGACGGGACAGGGCTTCTACCCGTACCCGAAACCGGACGCGGGGTATGAGGACGCTCCGGTCAAGCTCGAGAGCCGCGGCGTCGTGGCGATCGCCTGGCTCGATCGCCCACCGGCCAACTCGCTCTCCCCGGAGATGGTGGAGGCGCTCAAGCGCGTGTGGATCGAGGTGCAGGACGGTCCCTACCGGGCCCTCGTCATCGCCTCGGCCAACCCGGCGCTGTTCTGCGCGGGCGCCGACATCAAGGCCTTCACCCAGATGGACGCCGCCGCCAGCCAGCACCTGCTGGATGAGGCCCACGGCCTGTTCCGCGCCTTCGAGACATCCTCGGTGATCACCATCGCCGCGGTCAACGCGCTCGCCCTGGGCGGCGGCAACGAGCTGGTGATGGCGACCGATTTCCGCTTCGGCGCCGCGTCAGCCAGCTTCGGCCAGCCGGAGATCAACCTGGGCATCATTCCCGGCTTCGGCGGCACCCAGCGCTTGGCGCGCTTGGTCGGAACCGCCGCCGCGCTGGAGATGAACCTCAGTGCCGAACCGATCCTCGCCGAGGAGGCTCACGAGCTCGGCCTGATCCATCGCCTGGTGCCCGATCACGAGCTGTTCGACGTCGCGCTGGCCTGGGCGCGTGGGTTGGCGGAGAAGGCGCCGTTGGCGGTGGGCGAGATCAAGGCGGTATCGGGCCACAGCGACCTCGACGCCGGCATCGCCGCGGAGAAGGCGGCGTTCACCAAGGTGTTCGCCTCCGCGGACGCCAAGGAGGGCATCTCCGCCTTCGTGCAGAAGCGCCCGGCGAAGTTCACCGGCGCCTGAGTCGGCCCGGGCCCGACCAGGGTCCGATCCGGGAACGAAAAAGGGCGGCCACCTGGGCCGCCCTCTCTCACTGCGATCGTCCAGGTGATCAGACCTGGGTGGTCGGGCGCTCCAGGCCTGCGTCGGTCGTGGTCGCGTTGGTGCCGAGCGGCTCGGTGCGAGCCACGTAGGCGTCCTCGTCGGTGTGGCCACCGGCGCGGGGCATCAGCGTGTTGATCAGCAGGTAGGCCGCGGCGGCGAACCACAGGAGGATGGTCCAGATGTTCGCGGCGAACAGGCCCAGCGCGCTGTGGTGATTGACCAGCGCCCAGATGCCGACACCCGCGAACACGACGGCCACGATGAACGAGCTCGCCTTGGCCAGGGTGTGCTGCGCGGCGCCGAGCATGAGCAGGGCACCTCCGGCGACGGTCAGCTCACCGCTCCAGCCGTTGAGGCCGAAGACATGAAAGAACGCCTTGCCGTTCTGCACGGCGTGGGCGTTGGGGAATGCGGAGAGGCGCGGGAAGCCGTGCTCCATGTAGATGAAGTAGAGGCCGGCGATGACCAGGAAGGTGCCGAGCGCGAGCGCCGGGCCCCGGGACAGGCTGACGCCCTTGTTGACGGTGCGACGGGTGGTTGCCATGTGAAGCTCCAAGAGGGTTGGTTGCGTGCTTGCCGGTCGACTCGAGCGCTCGTGGCACTCCGGAGCGGACCGGGAACTTCCTTAGGCAAGCTTTACCCAGCCACCACCTGCCCAACCGCGCCTGGGCCCCGTTTCACCATCTCTAGGGGCTTCTACGGATCAGCTTGCGGGAAACCCGACGCCGTCAGTTTCCCTGCATAGGGGGCTTAAGCGTTGGCCACGGCACGGGCGCGCAGTGCCGCCTCGGTCCGCGCCAGCGCGGTGCCGACCGTCTCGATCTCCGCTGGGGAGAGGGCGCCGGACAGCGCGGTCTGGGCGGCCGCCACCACGCCGGCCCGCAGCGTGCGCAGCTCGTCGATCCGCTCGATCAGCTGCCCCGCGGTGGCATCGAGGGACAGCTCGGTGATCGCCGCGTCGAGGGCGATCATCGCCCCCAATGCGGCCTCACGTGAGCGCCCGGAGGCGAAGTCGTGATCGGCGCGCAGGGCCAGCTCGGCACAGATCAGGGGCGGTTCGCGCCCGGAGAGTGCGGCGGCGAGTCGGGCCTGGGGCTCGAGCACCTTGGAGCGGCGCTGGAAGCGCGGTCCCCGGGGCGGGGTGAGCTCGCGACTCTCGCCCAGGCGCCCCTCCGACAGCGTCTCCCCGTCGCCGTAGCCGGCTCGGGCCACCACGAGCTGACGGCGGCCGGGTCCGCTGACCGTCGGGTCGGCGACGACCTGGCGGAAGGCGTGCATGGTCTTCTCCAGCACGCCGAGGGCCACGGCGAGATCCTCCTCACCGGCCGTCTTGAGCCATTCGGCGCCGACCCGCGCGTCCGTCAGCGGCTGGCTGACCGAGATGATCGTCACCTCGCGTCCGGCGAACACCAATACGTGGGAGGGAGGCTGGCCCTCACCCGGACGGATCAGGTAGCGGCCGTCGGGCGGACCCAGCGGCTGGCCCGTCTCGACCTGGATCGCGCTGAACAGCGCCAAGAGGAGAACCGAGGGCTACTGCGTCGCGGTTTTGATCGCGTACGCGGAACGCGCGGTGGGGACCGACGGCTCGGGGATCTGACTGATGTGGCTGATCAGCTGGATCCACTGGGCCGGCTTGAGGATCGACTTCACTTCCTTGGTCAGCTTCTGGTTGGCGCCGAACTGGGGGGTGAAGGTGACCTGGATCCGGTTCTTGTGGTCCGGGAGTGACAGCGTGTTGGCCTGGCCCTTGTAGGACAGGCTCGAGATGATCTCAGCCGGCGCCATCGCGCCCTGCAGGGTGAGCAGGCGGCGGATGGTGATGTCGGTGATCGAGCCCGAGCCGTCGTGCCCGGCGACCGGGATGTTGTTGATCGCCGAGATGTCCATCGACGCTCCGGTCTGGCCGGCGGAGTCGATGCCGTTGGTGCCCGCCCCGCACTTGAGACCGGAGATGGTGGGGTCGAGGCCGGAGGCGGCCAGGAACTCCATGGTGGCGAGAATGCGGCGGTCGATCGCCCCGGACTGGATGTCACGGCGACCGCACTCATAGATGCTGATCCGCGCGTCCTTGAGGACCTGCTCCTGCAGCTGGCTCTTGGACTCCAGGAGGATCTGGCCGATCGTCGCCTGCTTGTTCGAGGACAGGAACGGGTTGAGGCCCGAGGCGCGGTAGATCGAGGTGGCCTCCAGCAGCTTCCAGCCGTCGAGGACCGGCTTGGGGTCGATGTAGGTCGACTTTGAGGACGCCGGCTGGATCTGGAAGTAGAGGTGGGGCGACTGCCCGGCCTGGCCGGCGCCGACGCGGCCCAGCACCGTGCCCGCGACGACGATCGACCCCTTGGTCAGCGGCGCCAGCGTGTACTGGTTCTTGGCCAGGTGCAGAACATCGGAGAAGTAGCTCTGGAAGTTGGAGATCGCCGCGCCCTCGGACGCCAGCTGCTGCTCCCCGCCGGCGGCGAAGGAGGCGGGCCGCGTCGGGTTGGCGAACAGCCGCTCCTTGGCGGTCGACTTCAGGGCTCCGCTGCTCGCCGCGCTGGTCCGGGAGGCCGACGCGCCCGTGGTGGTGGTCCCCGCCCGGGTCGTGGTGGCGGTGGTCGACGTCTTGGCCCCCGTACGCTTCAGCGTCACCGTCGGGAGCGACTTGAGCTTCTGCTTGGCGTGCGCCTGCGAACCCGTGGCGACCGGCACCGTGGTGGTCGCCACGGTGAGCGTCGAATCGGGTTGCAGGCCCGCGCTGGCCGGCGCCGACGGGGTGGTGCTCGTGCCGGTGCTGGCTCGGTTCGCGGTGCCGGCGGCACCGGTGCCCGAGACCTCCTGGGCGAGCTCCTGCTTGGTCGTGCGCACCGGCTTGGGGACGGGATAGAGCTTGGGGATCGAACCCAGGTGCGAGTAGGTGTAGGTGTTGCCCTCGTCGTCCTGGAGCTTGATGAACTTGCCCAGCTTGGCGGTCTGGCCGATCCCCACGACCTTGCCGTCGTTGACGGCGATCACCGGGGCGCCAACCTTGGCATAGATGTTGGTGCCCTTGGCGGCGCCGGAGTCGACGGGGATCGCGGCGTTGGTCCCCGAGACCTTCTTGCCCGCCGTCTTGATCACGCTGTCGTCCGCGTAGGTGGCCGCCGCAGCGACCGGGAAGTGGCCCTCGACCAGGTTGGTCAGGCTCGAGATGAGATCGGCCGGCATGCCGCCGATCAGCTGGGCGCGCAGCAGCACCGACTGGACGTACCAGCTGGCGTGGTTGTAGGCGAAGATCGCCTGGGAGAGGTTCTTGGACGCGCCGGCCGCGGCCAGGTAGCGGGCGGCCGTGAAGATGGCGTCCGTCGGGTTGTAGGGATCCGCGTACCCGGTGCCCGTCGCGTCGACGCCCCACTTGGCAAAGGTTGAGGGCAGGAACTGCATCCAGCCCACGGCGCCGGCCGAGGACACCGACAGGTCACGGCCGTAGTCGGTCTCGATCCAGTTGATCGCCGCCAGCACCTGCCAGGGCACGTTGTACTCGATGCCGGCCGCCTGATAGATGGGCAACAGGAACGGGGGGATCTGGAAGGCATCGATGAAGAAGTTGGGTACCCCGACCGCGGCCGCGCCGGGCAGCGCGAAGCTGTAGGTCGGGTTGGTGTCGGCGGGGACACCGCCGGCCGCCGTGAGCTTGGTCACCGGCGTCGTGTCGATCTTCTTGGGCGTTCCGGCGCTGGCCGCGCTGGCGCTCGTGACGGTCGACTGCGGCTCGAGGGTGATGCCCAGCGGCGTCGGCAGTCCGTTCGTACGGGTGGTCGTGGTCGTCGTGGTGGCCGCGGTGGTGGTGCTCGTCGCGGTGGTGGTGCTCGCCGCTGGGTCGGTGGGACTCGTGGCGCCCGACGTCGTCGCGGTCGCGCCGGTGACGCTCACCCCGACGCCGACGCCGGGGACGCCGGTGACGGTCCCGGTGGTGGCGGTGCTGGCCGTCGTGGCCGTCGTGTCGGTGGGGTCACTCGTCGTGGCACCCGTGGTATCGGTCCCGGTGGTGCCGGACGCGCTCGCGGTGGTGCTGGTGCTCGACGTCGGCGCGCAGGACTCCGACACCGAGACCACGGTGCCGGTCACCGGCAGGCTGATCGAGGACAGCGGCGTGTTGGGCGGGACGTTGATGTCGAAGGAGACCTGCTGTCCGCCGGCCAGCGTCACCGCCACCGTGCAGTCGTCGGCCTGGGCGGCCACGGGCAGCACGAGCAGGCCGGACACCACTGCGGCGGCAGTGGTCAGCCTGATCCCTAGCTTTCGGCTCCTGTGCATCTCGAGTTCTCTCCCGGCCTGCGACCCCAGCTCAGAGCCACTTCAGCGCCCGGCGGACGCTATCGACCCCTCCGGACCTTTGCAATCCGGAAGGTACGTTGACAGGTTGTTCCCATGACGCTGTGGCCGGCTTGTAGTTTCGGGGTAGGACTGAGAACCCAACCTTCCGGACAGGAGCCCATCTGATGGCAGACGATCAGAACAGCAGCCGCCCGCTGCGCAGACAGGGCGAAGAGGCGATCGGCAAGCTCGCACAGGAGCTGCTGTCGAACCCGGTCGTCTCGGGGGCGATCTCGACGGTGTTCGAGACCCGCGAGCGCGCCACGCGGGCCCAGGAGGTCGCCATGAGCGCGCTCAACCTCCCCTCGGCCGCCGACATCGAGCGACTGACCCGCCGGGTCCGCTCGGTCTCCCAGCGCATCGAGGGGCTGGAGGACAATCTCGACCGCATCACCGACAAGATCGACGGGGTGGGCCGGGTCACCACGCTGGAGAGCCGTCTGGGTGCCATCGAGGAGACGCTGGCGCGTATCGAGGAGAGCCTGGGAGCGAGCGCGTCCGCGTCAGCGCCGGACCCCGGCCAGACCGAACTGCCCGTCGAGGAATCGGCCTAGGCGGACCGGACCGGTGCGGTCAGCGCCGCCACGGCGGTCTCACCCAGCCGGATTTCGCCGGCGCTGAGACCGTCCTCGTCGATCCTCCGGTCTCCGGTGGGGGTGAGCAGATCGGTGACCAGCAACAGCGCCCCGGCCACGACCTCCCGGCGGGCGGCCAGGGCGAACAACGTGGCCGTCTCCATCTCCACCGCGCGGGCCCCGAGCTCGCGCCACTCCACCTGGCGCGCTTCGGCGTCGTAGAAGAGGTCCGTTGACACGATCGCGCCGGAGTGGTCGGTGGGGGAGTCCGCGGCAGAGCGCAGGCGGGCCAGCAACTCGGGCGATCCGCTGACGCGCTGGCCGGCGCCGAGGGCCCGGCTGGTGCCGTCGTCGGCGATCGCCTCGGCCACCGCCAGCAGCGTGCCCAGCTCGAGCTCGGGGTCGAGGGCCCCGCAGGTGCCCACCCGCACAAGCCGCCGGGCGCCGAGGCCGATCAGCTCGTGGATGACGATCGCCGCGCTGGGACCGCCCATCCCGGTGCTCTGGATGGTCAGGGCGAGCCCGTCGGCCTTGGCCGGACCGCTGTAGCCCCACAGCCCGCGGTTGTGGTTGAACATCTTGGGCTGCTCGATCAGCGCCTGGGCCAGTCGGAGCGCCCTCCCGGGGTCGCCGGGCAGCAGGGCCCGTTCGGCCAGTGCAGCCGTGGGATTGATGTGCATCGCCAAGGCGGCAGTGAGGTTACGCATCCAGCGGGAGGGCCCCTTACACTCACCGGCCGTGAGCGCCACCTTCAACTCAGCCGCGGAGTTCCGCGAGGTCATCGATCGGACCTTCCAGATCATGAGCGACGATCCCGACATCGGCCCGCGCCTGCGCAGCGCCGACACCCCACAGCGCTTTGAGTTCAGCGACTTCGACATCGTCGTCAACATCCGCGCGGGAGAGGGCGACGAGCCCAACCTCGTGTGGGCCTACACCGACGAGGTCGCCTGGGAGCCCAAGGTGAAGATGAGCATGGCCTCGGAGACGGCCAACCGCTACTTCCAGGGCAAGGAGAACGTGGCGATGGCCATCGCCCGGCGCCGCATCAAGGCCTCGGGCGACGTGAAGGCCGCGCTGGGGCTCATGCCGATCATCAAGCCGCTGTTCGCCCACTACCGCGCTCTCGTGGCCAGCGACTACCCCCACCTCGAGGTCTGACCCCGGCGGTATGACCCGCACCGCCGCTGAGATCGAGGCGGCGGTCGCGGAGGCCGGCCTGCTCGCGCCGGGCCGCCCGGTGCTGATCCTGTTCTCCGGGGGGCGGGACTCGACCTGCCTGCTCGACCTGGCGGTGCGGATCACCGGGCCCGCCGCGGTCTCGGCGCTGCACGTGAACTACGGGCTGCGCGCCGGCGCGGTCCTCGATGAGCGCCACTGCGCCGCTGTGTGTGCCGAGCTCGGGGTGCCCCTGGCGATCGAGCGCCCGCCCGGGCCCGAGCGCAGCGGCAACCTCCAGGCCTGGGCCCGTGACGTGCGCTACGCCGCCGCCCAGCGTCACGCGGCGGGCAGCGACATCGCCGCCGGCCACACGGCCGGCGACCAGGTCGAGACGATCCTCTACCGCCTCATCTCCTCGCCCTCGCGCCGCGCCCTGCTCGGCATGGCCCCCCGCCGCGGCCAGCTCATCCGCCCCCTGCTCGCGATTGCGCGCGAGGAGACCGGCGCCTACTGCAGCGAACGCGGCCTCAGCTACCGCGACGATCCAACGAACACCAGCGACGCGTACGTGCGGAATCGGATCCGGCACGAGCTGATTCCGCTGCTCAACGACCTCCACCCGGCCGCCTCGAGCAACGTTCTGGCCTTGGCGAACGTCCTGCGCGCTGAGAGCGAGGTGCTGCATGAGCAGGTCGTGAGAGCGATCGCGTCACGCACGGACGTTCCGCTGTCGGAGTTGCGCACGTTGCCGCACTCGCTCTCACGGCTTGTGCTGGAGCACCTCGCAGATCAGGTGTGCGGCCAGCCCGCCGCCGGCGTCGCACGGCGAATCGATGACGTCCTGGCCATGTCCAGCGACGCCAAACTCGACCTCCCAGGTGGGGTCCGGGCGGTCACGACCGGAGGCAATCTCCGCTTCGAGCGGACGCCGCCATTGCAACGCTGACAGAATCAGTGCAGTGAGCGCCGCTGCCGACGAGCTAATTGGGGAGATCCTCGTCCCCGAGGAGGACCTTGCGCGGCGCGTCCGCGAGCTGGCCGCTCAGGTCTCGGCTGACTATGCGGGCCGCGACGTTCTGCTCATCGGCGTGCTCAAGGGTGCCGTGTTCTTCCTCTCAGACCTCATGCGGTCCCTGACCATCCCCTGCGAGGTGGACTTCATGGCCATCTCGAGCTACGGGTCGGCCACCAAGAGCTCCGGGGTGGTGCGGATCCTCAAGGATCTCGACACCGCGATCGACGGTCGCGATGTGCTCATCGTCGAGGACATCGTCGACTCGGGCCTCACCCTGCAGTACCTGCTGCGCAACCTGGCCGCGCGTCAGCCCGCCAGCCTCGAGGTGTGTGCGCTGCTCATCAAGCCGGGCGCCCGTCGGGTCGATACCACCCCGAAGTACGTGGGGTTCGAGCTGCCGGACGAGTTCGTGATCGGGTACGGACTCGATCACGCCGAGCGGTACCGCAACCTGCCCTACGTGGCCACCCTGAAGCAACCATGACACTGCTAGCCTTGAATTCCCCTTTATCTTCCGCCGTCCGTCGAGCCGGACGCCCGCGGGAGGAAGGAGTCGAGCGATGACCCGTTTCTTCAAGAGCGCGCTGTTCCCGATCCTCATCGTGGTCGTGCTCGCGTTCTTCGCCCAGAAGCTGATCGGCGGGTCCCATTCGTCGAACAACTACAACTACGGCAACCTGGTCACCCAGATCAAGCAGGGTCAGGTCCAGTCGGCGAACTTCAATCAGAAGAACGACACCGTGTCGGTGGTGCTCACCAACGGTGGCGGGAAGTACTCGACCGGCTATCCCAATGATGCCCTCCGCACGCTGACCAGCGACATCATCGCCAAGGAGGGCCCCCAGGCGGTTGCGGTTCAGGGCGAGTCCTCCAGCGCCTGGGCCTCGATCCTCATCTATCTGCTGCCCTTCGTGCTGATGATCGGCCTGTGGTTCCTGCTCGTCAACCAGGTCCAAGGCGGCGGTTCGAAGGTCATGAGCTTCGGCAAGTCGCGCGCCAAGCGGATGGCCGTTGACTCGCCCAAGATCACCTTCCGTGACGTCGCCGGCGTCGACGAGGCGGTCGAGGAGCTGCACGAGATCAAGGAGTTCCTCGAGAACCCCAAGAAGTTCCAGGCGCTCGGCGCGCGCATCCCCAAGGGCGTGCTGCTCTATGGCCCTCCCGGCACCGGCAAGACGCTGCTCGCCCGCGCGGTCGCCGGTGAGGCGGGCGTGCCGTTCTTCTCGATCTCCGGCTCGGACTTCGTCGAGATGTTCGTCGGCGTCGGTGCCAGCCGCGTGCGTGACCTGTTCGAGCAGGCGAAGCAGAACAGCCCCTGCATCATCTTCATGGATGAGATCGACGCCGTCGGGCGCCACCGCGGCGCCGGCATGGGCGGCGGTCACGACGAGCGCGAGCAGACGCTCAACCAGCTGCTCGTCGAGATGGACGGCTTTGAGATGAAGGACAACATCATCCTCATCGCCGCCACCAACCGTCCCGACATCCTCGACCCGGCGCTGCTGCGCCCCGGTCGCTTCGACCGCCAGATCGTCGTCGACCGCCCCGACCGCGGTGGGCGCAAGAAGATCCTCGAGGTGCACACCCGCGGCAAGCCGCTGGCCCGCGAGATCGACGTCGACGTCCTGGCTGGACAGACCCCTGGCTTCACCGGGGCGGACCTGTCCAACCTGGTCAACGAGGCGGCTCTGCTGGCCGCCCGCAACGGCAAGCGCGAGATCACCCAGACCGAGCTGGAAGAGGGGATCATGCGCGTCATCGCGGGCCCCGAGAAGAAGACCCGCGTGATGTCCGAGGGCGAGCGTCGCATCACCGCCTACCACGAGATGGGCCACGCCATCGTCGGGCACTTCCTGCCCCACAGCGACCCGATCCACAAGATCTCGGTGATCAGCCGCGGTCAGGCGCTCGGGTACACGATCAGCCTGCCTGGCGAGGACAAGTTCCTCACCACCCGCGCGGAGCTGCTCGACACCATGGCGATGACGCTCGGCGGCCGTGCCGCCGAGGAGATCGTCTTCGGTGAGATCACCACCGGCGCCTCCAACGATCTGGAGAAGGTCACCGCGACCGCCAAGCAGATGGTCATGCGCTTCGGCATGAGCGAGAAGCTCGGCCCGCGCGTGTTCGGCCACGACCACGGCCAACCGTTCCTCGGCCGCGAGTTCTCCTCCGAGCCGGACTACTCCGACGACGTCGCCCGCGAGATCGACGCCGAGATCCGCCAGATCGTCGAAGGGGCCCACACCCAGGCGCTGTCGATCCTCGGCCAGCACCGGGAGTCATTGGCCCAGATCTCGGAGATCCTCATCACGCGCGAGACAATCGAGGCCGACCAGTTCGAGGCCCTGCTCGCCGGCTCCTCCGAGGAGGCGGTGTTCGGCGCCGCGGCACCCGCCCCGGCCCAGCTGCCGCCGTCCTCGCCTGAGCGCGCCCCCCAGGCCCAGCCGCGGGGCATCCCGCGTCCCGGCCTCGCCTCGGACTGATCCACTCAGGCCAAGAGCCTGGACGCGTACCAGTCGCGGGGGTCACGGACGCCGGGCAGCGCGAAGAAGTAGCCGCCGCCGACGGGGGAGATGTAGTCGACCATCGGCTCGCCGATCAGCCGCGTCTGATTGGCCACGAACTGACGCACCAGGTCCTGCTGGAAGGCGTTGAACAGCAGCCCGAGGTTGAGGTTGCCCGCCGCGTCGATGCCGTCGTCGTAGTTGTAGCCGCGGCGGAAGATGCGGCTCTCCTCGGTCGCCGCGGTGCGCGGATTGGCGAGTCGGATGTGCGCGGTGAGCGGGACCTTGTGGCCGCGGGGATCGGCCTGGTAGTCGACCACGTCGGTGATCGCCTCAGTCGACAGCATGGCCCCCGAGGCGCGGTAGCGGCCGACCATCGTCTGCTGCTCGTTGAGGCCGACGCGGTCCCAGAACTCGATGAACATGCGGATGATGCGGAACACGTGGTAGCTCCCGCCATGGGTCCACGCCGGCTCGCCGGTGGCCGGGGTCACCCACAGCAGCCGGTCGGCCACAGCCGGGTCGTTGAGATCCGGGTTGGCGATCCCGTCCATGTGACCGAAGTGGTTGCGGGGCACCCCGACCGGTCGCGCCGGCGCCTGGAACCCGTCCATCCGGTAGGCGATCTGCATGGCGCCCCGGGTGTGCTTGGCGATGTCACGCAGGGCGTGGAGCACGGTGTCGGGCTGCCCGGCGCAGATCTGGAGCAGGAGATCACCGCCGGTGATCGCGGGCTGGAGGTCGTCGTTGGGGAAGGCGACCATCGGGGTGAGGTGCCTGGGCGCCAGCGCCGCGAGCCCGAACGCCGGGTTGGCGAACAGGCTCGCGCCGAGACCGAGGGTGATGGTGAGACCGTCGGGCGGAACCTCGGGCCCCAGGGTCCCCGAATCCGACGGCGGCACGCTGGGACCGAGCTCGGCCGGGGTCCCGCCGCCGGTGAGGAAGCGCGCGCGGGCGGTCAGGGTCTTGAACAGGTCGATCAGCTCGTCCCGCGTGCTGGCGGTGACGTTGGCGGCGACGAAGCAGGCGGCCGGTTGGGGCGGGTTGAGGATGCCGGCCTGGTGGGCGCCGTGGAAGGGGATCGCCGGGAGACGGGCGGAGGGATCGTTGACCACCGCGTGCTGGAGCGGGCCGTCGGCCAGCAGCGCGTTGTCCGGGCCTTGGGCGTCGGCCGCCTGGGCCGCGCCGGGTGCGGACAGCCCCGCCGCTGCGGTCACCGCGGCGGCTCCCGAGCGGCTGAGGAACTGGCGCCGATCCATACCGTTCGCAGTGTTATCAGAAGTGCCGTGGGGCTCAACCGTGTTTCACAGGTTGTGAACGAGATGGCGCGCTAGGGTGACTCACGTGGCTGCCACAGCCCCCCGTACCCGCATTCGCTGGCTCCGCCTGGTGCTCCGTTGGGGCCCGCCGCTGCTGCTGGTCATCGGGGGCCTGGTGCTCATCGTGATGGGCCACGCCCACGTCTCGGACGTCAACGGCAGCATGGTCGGCGTCGACTCGGGCTCTGAGGTGTTCACCGCGTTTCCCACCGACAAGCGCACGTGGTACTCCACGATCGGTGTCTCGCTGATCATCATCGCGGCGATGTGGGTGATGCTCCTGTGGTTCGTTCGGCTCAACTCGGGTGACGGGGCCGACCGTGATGCCGATGAGGCGGCACGCGAGTACTACGCACGCACCGGCCGCTGGCCGGGTGAGGCGGGGCCGCGCGGGACCAGTACGTGAGCCCGGAGGCCGGGTCGGTCTTCGACGTGATGGGCATCGTCAACGTCACCCCGGATTCCTTCTCCGACGGCGGCGCGTTCCTCGATCCGCTGGCCGCGGTCGCCCACGGGTTGGGGCTGGCCGCCGAGGGGGCGACGATCCTCGACATCGGCGGGGAGTCGACGCGACCGGGCGCCGCGCCGGTGCCCGAGTCCGAGGAGCTCGCCCGGGTCGTGCCGGTGCTCGAGAGCCTGGCCGAGACGCTGTCGATCGTGGGACGGTCGGGGTCGGTGCGCCTGAGCATCGACACGTCCAAGTACGCGGTGGCGGAGGCGGCCCTGGCGGCCGGGGCGTCGTTGATCAATGACGTCACCGCGTTCCGAGCCGCACCCGAGATGGCCGGGCTGGCGGCGGCGTCGGGCGCCGAGGTGTGTCTCGTGCACATGCTCGGCGAGCCGCGGACGATGCAGGCGAACCCGGTGTACGACGACGTGGTCTCCGACGTCAAGGCGTTCCTCTCCGCCCGGCTGGACTTCGTGGTGGGGGAGGGGGTGCCCGAGGACAAGGTGATGCTGGACCCGGGGATCGGCTTCGGCAAGACGATCGCCCACAACCTCGAGCTGCTTCGGCGCGTGGACGAGCTGGTCGAGCTGGGCCGGCCGGTGCTCATCGGCACCAGTCGCAAGACCTTCCTGGGGGCGCTGACCGGCTCGGAGACCCCAGCGGGCCGGTTGGCCGGAACCATCGTCACCAACGTGCTCGCCTTCGAGCGCGGCGCCCGGATCTTCCGCGTCCACGATGTGGCGCCGGTGCACGACGCGCTCGTCGTCGCGGCGGCGACGCTCGGGGCCTTGGATCCCGAGGGGCGTTGGTAGGGTGCACGCTCACCCCGTGTTGGAGAGATCGAGCCATGGCTGACGAAGACGAGACCGAAGACGAGTACGAAGACGACTCCGATGATGTCGAGGAGGACGAGGGCCATCCCGAGCCCGAGGTCACCATCGAGATCAGCGGGCTGTCGCTGTATACGCACATGGGGGTCTCTGACGCCGAGCGCGAGATCGGCCAGCGCCTGCTCATCGACATCCGCCTCGACGTGGGAGAGTCCGACGCGACGATCACCGACCGCGTCGAGGACACCGTCGACTACGGCGAGGTCTGCAACGTCGTGGCGTTGATCGCCCAGCAGCGCTCCTACCGCACCCTGGAGCGGCTGTGCGGGGCGATCGCCGACCGGCTCATCGAGGAGTACGAGGTGCATGCGGTGTGGATCAAGGCGGCCAAGCCCGAACCGCCGATCCCGCTGCCGGTCGGCGAGGTCTCCGTGGAGGTCTGGCGCGAGGCGTGATCGGATTTCTCGGGTTGGGCTCGAACGTCGGGGACCGGCGGGGAAATCTGTCTGCCGCAGTCTCGGCGCTGTCGGCGGCGGGGGTGTCGGTGCTCGCTTCCAGCTCGGTCTATGAGACCGAGCCGGTCGGGTTGGTGCTTGACCAGCCGGAGTTCCTCAACGCCTGCGTCCGCGTCTCGGTATCCGACGAGCTGCCCGCGTTGGCGTTGCTCGACCGCGTCAAGGCGCTCGAGCTCGATCTGGGGCGGGTGCCCGGCGGGCCGCGCCACGGTCCGCGGGTGATCGACATCGATGTGCTGCTGCTCGGGGACATGGTGCTGTCTGAGGAACGCCTGACCCTGCCGCACCCGGGGGTGCGGGAGCGGCGCTTCGTGCTGGTGCCGCTGCTCGAGCTCGATCCCGGGCTGGCGCTGCCCGACGGGGTTGCGCTGGCGGACGTGCTGGCGGGACTTGATGGGCAGGCGGTCCGGGTGGCCGGGCCGCCACTGCTCTAGCCGGCACCCCGCGCCCTATATTCACCGCGGTGCCCGAGAGCCCCGGATATCTGCTCGTCGTCGACGTCGGGAACACCCAGACCCACTTCGGACTGTTCGAGACCGGCGGCACCGAGGTCGTCGAGCAGTGGCGGTTCGCCACCGTGCGCGAGTCCACCCAGGACGAGCTCGGCAGCGCGCTGTCGAATCTCCTGGCCCTGCGCGGCTTCGGGTTCGATGACGTCGACGCCTCGATCGTCTCCTCCACGGTTCCCCAGCTCAACGACCAGTGGGCGCTGATGGCGCAGCGCTACCTCGACCACGACATGCTCGTGGTCGGGCCGGCGATCAAGACCGGGATGCCGATCCGCATCGACAACCCGCGTGAGGTGGGCGCCGACCGGCTGGTCAACGCGGTCGCGGCGTACGAGCGGTTCGCGCGGGCGTGCATCGTGGTCGACTTCGGCACGGCGATCACCTACGACATCGTCTCCGACGCAGGTGAGTACCTCGGCGGCATCATCACCCCGGGGGCGGAGATCTCCCTGGAGGCGCTGTATGAGCGCGCCGCCAAGCTGCCGCGCGTGGAGATGCTCGAGCCCCGCGCCCTGATCGGGAAGTCGACGGTCGAAGCGGTCCGCTCCGGGATCGCCTTCGGGTTCGCCGGGCAGGTGGAGGGCATCGTGCGCCGGCTGCGTGAGGAGCTGGGGGAGGACACCGTGGTCATCGCCACCGGCGGGCTGGCCGGGGCGGTGGTGCCGTTCGCACGGGAGACGATCGACCAGGTCGATCCGGTGCTGACGTTGACCGGGCTGCGCTTGATCTGGGAGCGCAATTCGTAACGCTTTCGGGGCGGGTGTCTCGGGTCAGAAACACCTTGGTCACGGTTCAGTACCAGTTCCGGCTCACCGCGGTTCGGCCGCGACGATGCGTGTCACGTTTGCGGTCCTATGGCCCGCAAACGTGACGAGGATCTTCTGGAGAACGCTGCGCGCGGCTGCTGGCGCGTGTTCACACTTGAGGAGCTCCGAGGCTACGGTCTCAGTCCGGACGTGATCCGGGGCATGGTCGCCCGCCGCCAGCTTCACCCGTTGCACCGCGGGGTCTACCTCTACGGCCATCCCGACCTCCCCTGGCAGGGGGAGTACCTGGCGGCGCAGTACATGGCCGGGGAGGGGGCGTACCTGACCATGGGCTCCGGGCTCGCGGTGGCGGGCCTGTGGCGCCCCTACACCCGCCAGATCCACGTGAGCACGAGCTCGAATCGCCGCTCCCGGGATGGCGTGGTCGTCCATCGCAGCTCCGCGGCGCCGAGCCCCGACGAGATCCGCAGCGACGGTCCGCTGCGCTACGCCGCCCTGCCACGCCTGCTCCTCGAGCTCGCACCCACCTCGGACCTCCGCCAGCTCACGGGCCTGATCACCAAGGCGGTCCAGCAGAACAAGCTCGACCACGCGCTGATGCGGACGGTGCTCGACCGCCACCAGGGTCGGCCGAGCGTGGCCCTCGTCACCGCGGCCTACGCCGGATACCTGGTCCGTCCCCGGGCCAAGTCCGAGCTCGAGGCGGCCTTCGACCGCGAACTCCAGACCCGTCCGTGGATCCCCGAGCCCGAGCGCAACGTGTACATCGAGGCGGGCGGGATTCGCTGGGAGGTCGACCGCTTCTGGCCCGACTACGACGTCGGCGTGGAAGTCGACGGTCGCAACTACCACCAGGCCCTGCGTGATCGGGCCAAGGACGAGCTCAAGCGGGCCAAGCTGCTGACCATCGGCATCCAGACCCTGCACGTCAGCGACTGGCGGATCGAGTACGCGATCTCCGATGCGCTCGACGATCTCGAGCAGATCATCGCCCGGCGACGCGCCGGGGCGGCCTAGATGGACTCTGGGAGCCGCGCCGGCAGCGGTACGTCCGGCGTCCGCGCCAGGACGCCCGCCAGCAGCAGCGGGGCGAGCCGGGAGCGATCACCGGGGTCGGCGGCAAACGCCGCGTCGTGCGCGTCGAGCAGCCCGAGGACCGCGGCGAACACCGGCGCGTCGTCGTGCTCGACGGGAACGTTGCAGCCGAGACGGGCCAGGGCGAGGACCTCAGCGCCGTCGGCGCCGCGGATCCACAGCATCGTGGCGATCTGGATGAACTCGGCGACCCGGTCGAGCAGCAGGTGCGGGGCGCGTTCGCGCTCACCGATGGCCGGGCCCGCCACGCGCAGGGGCTCGCCGGCGGCGAGCGCCTGGGACTGCTCGGACCAGATGAGACGAATCTGCTCGGGGGACAGGCCGGCCTGCAGCGCCAGGCGGATCTGGCTGATGCTCGTGGTCAGCGGCTGGCCGTAGGGGGCGTCGGAGGCGAAGAGGATCTGCGCCGGAGGGATCAGGCTGTACAGGGCGAGCAGGTCCGCGGGCATGAACCAGGCGCTGTCGAACAGGAGGTTCGGGACGTCGCCGGCGACCCGCCAGAGCCAGGACAGATCGGTGGCACCGGCGTGGGCGAGGATGACCCGCGCCCCGGGATAGCGCGTGGCCAGATCGACGATGTGGCGGCCCGGTGGCTCGATCCCCCGCCCGGAGTGGATGAGCACCGGCACTTCACGCTCGTGCGCGACCGCGAACACCTCCGCCACCGCGGGATGGTCGAGGTTGAACGCCTCGGCGCGCGGGTGCAGCTTGATGCCGCGGGCCCCGAGGTCGAGCGAGCGCACGGCCTCGGCCACGGCACCGTCCCAGGGGTTCACGCGACAGAACGGCACCGTGAGGGGCCCCTCCGGGTGGGCGGCGCTGAACTCCAGGGCGGCGGAGCGGACGGCATCGTTGGGTCCCGGGTAGCCGTCGGGCTCGTGGAAGGGGAAGACGAAGCAGCCCTGGACACCCTGGGCGCTGAGCAGGTCGACGAGCTCGTCGAAGGACTGGGTGAACCCGTCCGGATCGTGGAACCCGACGTGGGTGTGGGCGTCAAAGCACGCCAACCCCGGCACCAGTTCACCGATGCTCGCTCGCCAGGGGGCGAGCATTTCGAGGAGGTCCATCCGCGATTCGTACCATGAACCCGTGTCCTCAGGCGCCCTCACCGATAGCTGGACCCTTGGCGGGGTGACCGTCCCGAACCGCGTGGTGCTGGCACCGCTGGCCGGCATCGGCAACTGGTTCGTGCGCCTGCAGGCCAAGCGCTACGGCGCCGGAATGGCCTTCTCCGAGATGGTCTCGAGCTTCGCGATCCACTACGGCAACGACCGGACGTGCACCGAAATGCTGCGCATCCATCCCGACGAGGGCCTGGTGTCGGTGCAGCTGTTCGGCCATGACCCCGACATCATGGCCTCGGCCGCCGAGACGGTCGCCCGGGCCGGTGCCAACCTGATCGACATCAACATGGGCTGCCCGGTGCCCAAGGTGTGCAAGACCGGCGCCGGCGCGGCGCTGCTCGATGACCCCGACCGGGCGGTGGCCCTGGCCAAGGCGGCCGCGACCGGGAGCGGCCTGCCCGTCACGGTCAAGCTGAGGACCGGGCTCAAACCCGGCGACGGCAAGGGCACCCGGCTGGCTCGCCGGCTGGCCGAGTCCGGCCACGTCGCCGCGCTGTCGATCCACCCCCGCCACGCCTCCCAACGCCACTCGGGTTCACCCGACTACGCGTTGTTCGCCCAGCTGGTGGAGGAGCTCCCGGTCCCGGTGCTGCTGTCCGGCGGGCTGTGGAGCGCCAACGGCGCCCGACGGGCGTATGAGCAGACCGGCGCCGCGGCGGTGCTCATCGCCCGCGGCGGCCTCGGGAACCCGTGGATCTTCTCCGAGCTCACCGGCGCTCGGGAACCGGGCAGCGAGCCCAGCCACGCCGAGATCGTCGATGAGCTCCTGTGGGTGATCGAGCAGGCCGTGGAGCACATGGGCGTCGAACGCGCCAGCCGCTACCTGCGCAAGTTCTATCCCTGGTATGTCGAGCGCCTCGGCGGGACCCGTGCGGAGCAGAAGGCCCGCCAGGGCGCGCTGCAGCAGGCGCCGGATCTCGACACCGTGAGGGATCTCCTGACCCCGGTCGCGGCCTGAACCCAGGCCCCGGGCAGGACCTCCCTACCTGCCCCGAAACCCCCCGTCCAAATCCAACAAATCCCGGTGGGGATCCGCGGGTTTCCGCGGCTATACTCACCGACTCGCCATGGCCAAGGATGTCATTCTCACTCCCGATGGACTCGCCTCGCTGAAGGCTGAGCTGGAAGACCTGTCGACCCACCGTCGTCGGGAAGTCGCTGCGCGGATCAAGGAGGCTCGCGACTTCGGCGACATCTCCGAGAACGCCGAGTACGACGACGCCAAGAACGAGCAGGCGATGATCGAGTCGCGGATCCTCCAGCTCGAGGAGCGTCTGCGTGCCGCGACGGTCATCGAGCCCTCCGAGCTCGACACCGACCTCGTCCGCGTCGGCACCACCGTGCACGTCGAGGATGCCGACGGCGCCAAGCACGTCTACCGCATCGTCGGTTCGGCGGAGGCCAAGCCGGCCGAGTCCAAGCTCTCGAACGAGTCACCCGTCGGTAAGGCCCTGGTGGGCAAGAAGAAGGGTGACGTCGCCACGGTCTCCACGCCCAAGGGCGAGCGGAAGCTGACCGTCAAGAAGATCGAAGTCGCGTAGTCTCGGCGCCATGACCCCGGAGCCGCCGAGCACGGGCGGTTCCGCGGAGGAGCCGACCCTCGAGACATCGGACGTCCTGGCCGACCGCCGGGCCAAGCTGGATCGCATCCGTGCCTCCGGCGTGGAGCCGTTCCCGCACGCTTACCCGGATGTCGAGCCCATAGCCGACATCCGGACCACCCACGCTGGTCTGGCCGAGGGGGAGGAGACCGAGACCCACCACCGGGTCGCCGGGCGTATCGCCGCCCGGCGCGGCCAGGGCAAGATGGCCTGGCTCGACCTCGTCGACCGCTCGGGCCGCCTCCAGCTCCAGGCCCGGGTCAACGAGCTGGGGCAGGAACGCCTCGACCAGCTGACCAGCCTCGACCTGGGTGACCTCATCGGCGTCGACGGGACCGCCTTTAACTCGCGCAAGGGCGAGCTGAGCCTGCGGGTGACCGACTTCCAGCTCAACGCCAAGTCGCTGCGCCCGCCCCCGGACAAGCACCACGGTCTGGCCGACGTCGAGACGCGCTACCGCCAGCGCGAGCTCGACCTGATCGCCAACGCAGAGTCGCGGGCCATCTTCATCACCCGGGCCAAGCTGATCGCCGCGATCCGCCGCTACCTTGATGACCATGGGTTCATCGAGGTCGAGACCCCGATCCTCCAGGCGCTCTACGGGGGAGCCGCGGCGCGCCCGTTCATCACCCACCACAACACGCTCGATCGCGATCTGTACCTGCGGATCGCCACCGAGCTGTACCTCAAGCGGTTGATCGTCGGCGGGCTCGAGCGGGTGTATGAGATCGGCAAGCAGTTCCGCAACGAGGGTGTGGACACCACCCACAACCCCGAGTTCACCACCATCGAGTACTACGAGGCCTACGCCGGGTACCTGGAGGTCGCCAAGCGCTTCGAGGCGCTGGTGGCCTTCGTCGCCGAGCGGATCGGCTACAGCGGTCCCCACGATTTCTCCCGGCCCTGGCATCGCGAGACCTTCGTGGGCGCGATCGCGTCACGCACCGGCCTGAACATCCTCGATCACCCCGATCGTGACTCCCTGGCTGAGGCGATGCGCGGAATCGGTCTGGAGCCCAAGGCGTCTGACAGCTGGCCCCAGCTCGCCGACGAGCTGCTCTCCAAGACGGTCGAGCCGCAGCTGATCGAGCCGACGCTCATCCTCGACTATCCCCTCGAGCTCTCACCGCTGGCCAAGCGTCACCCCGGGGATGCCCGTCTGGTGGAGCGGTTCGAGGCCTACGTGGATGGGACCGAGATCGCCAACGCCTTCACCGAGCTCAACGACCCCGATGACCAGCGGACCCGCTTTGAGGAACAGGTGCGCTTCGGAGCCGAAGGTGACGACGAGGCGATGCCCTATGACGAGGCGTTTGTCACCGCGCTCGAGCACGGGATGCCCCCGACTGGGGGGATCGGCATCGGCATCGACCGCCTGACCATGCTGTTCACCCAGACGGCGTCGATCCGCGAGGTCGTGCTGTTCCCCGCCATGCGGGACTGACCGCCGAGCGCGCCCCTGCGTGTGCTGTGCATTAAGACCGCTCCGTGCGGGGTAGCGACGTGCAGATGCCGTCAGGACGCTTGTTAGACTGCCCTATGGCCTCAGATCCCAGCCCGTCGACTTATCTCTTCTCCCGTCGCGGCCGATCAATGAGTCAAGAGCGCCTTCCTAAACTGGGTGCGGGCAGAGTTCCGCCCACACAGTCCGGACAAGCAATCGACCGACCTGTCTTAGTCCCAGCGAACAGAGAGATCTGATCATGTTCGAGCGATTCACAGAGCGCGCCCGCCAGGTGGTCGTCCTGGCCCAAGAAGAAGCGCGTACCCTCAAGCACAACTACATCGGCACGGAGCACATCCTGCTCGGCCTGCTCCGTGAGGAGGAAGGTCTGGCTGCTCGCGTGCTCGAGTCGCTCGAGATCACCGTTGAGCGTGTCCGCGCTCAGGTGGTGCGCATCGTCGGCTCCGGCGAGGAGGTCACCTCCGGCCAGATCCCATTCACCCCCCGGGCCAAGAAGGTCCTCGAGCTGGCGCTCCGCGAAGCGCTCAGCCTCGGTCACAACTACATCGGCACCGAGCACATCCTGCTCGGCCTGGTCCGCGAGAACGAGGGCGTCGCCGCCCGCATCCTGCTCGACTTCGACGCCGACTCGGAGAAGATCCGCAACGAGGTCATCCGCATGCTGTCCGGTCCCGGCAGCCGCCAGCGCGGCACCGGCTCGGGTTCGGGTGCGGCCGCTGCGGGCTCAGGCGCCAGTGGCGAGGGCAAGAAGTCCTCGAAGCTGCTCGACCAGTTCGGTCGCAACCTGACCAAGCTGGCCTCCGACGGCAAGCTGGATCCGGTCGTCGGTCGTGAGACCGAGATCGAGCGGATCATGCAGATCCTCAGCCGCCGCACCAAGAACAACCCGGTGCTCGTCGGCGAGCCCGGCGTCGGCAAGACCGCCGTCGTCGAGGGACTCGCCCAGCGGATCGTGTCCGCCGACGTGCCCGAGCTGCTCAAGGGCAAGCAGATCTACACGCTGGACCTGGCGGCACTCGTCGCGGGCTCCAAATACCGCGGTGAGTTCGAGGAACGCCTCAAGAAGGTGATGAAAGAGATCACCCAGCGCGGGGACATCATCCTGTTCATCGACGAGCTGCACAACCTGGTCGGCGCCGGCGCCGCCGAGGGCGCGATCGACGCGGCCTCGATCCTCAAGCCGGCCCTGGCCCGTGGTGAGCTGCAGACCGTTGGTGCCACCACGCTCGAGGAGTTCCGCAAGTACCTCGAGCGCGATTCCGCGCTGGAGCGTCGCTTCCAGAAGATCGTCGTGGACCAGCCCTCGGTCGAGGAGGCCGTGCAGATCCTCAAGGGCCTGCGCGACCGCTACGAGCAGCACCACAAGGTGAACATCACCGACGAGGCGCTCGAGGCGGCGGCTGACCTGGCCGACCGCTACATCTCCGACCGGTTCCTGCCGGACAAGGCGATCGACCTCATCGACGAGGCCGCGTCCCGCATGCGGATCAAGTCGATGACCTCCCCGCCGGTCTACCGCGAGCTCGAGGACGAGATCGAGGAGACCCGGCGTGCCAAGGAGGCCGCGATCGAGGCCCAGGAGTTCGAGAAGGCCGCGAACCTGCGTGATCAGGAGCGTCGTCTGACCCAGAAGAAGCGCGATCTGGCCGAGCAGTGGGAGGCCGGTGAAGCCACCGAGCGTCCGAGCATCGGTGAGGAGGAGATCGCCGACATCGTCAGCATGTGGACCGGTATCCCGGTGTTCAAGCTGACCGAGGCCGAGACCCAGAAGCTGATGCGCATGGAGGAAGAGCTTCACAAGCGCGTCATCGGGCAGCAGGCTGCCGTCGAGGTCATCTCCAAGGCGATCCGCCGCTCGCGGGCCGGGCTCAAGGACCCCAAGCGCCCGACCGGTTCGTTCATCTTCCTCGGCCCCTCAGGTGTCGGCAAGACCGAGCTCGCTCGGACCCTGGCCGAGTTCCTGTTCGGTGACGAGGACACGATGATCCGGATCGACATGTCGGAGTACATGGAGAAGCACGCCGTGTCCCGCCTGGTCGGTTCGCCCCCCGGTTACATCGGCTATGACGAGGGCGGTCAGCTGACCGAGGCCGTGCGTCGCAAGCCCTACAGCGTGCTGCTGCTGGACGAGATCGAGAAGGCTCACCCCGACGTCTTCAACATCCTGCTCCAGATCCTGGAAGACGGTCGCCTGACCGACGCCCAGGGCCGCACCGTGGACTTCCGGCACACGATCGTGATCATGACCTCCAACATCGGTGCGTCGGAGATCGCCAAGAACTTCCAGATCGGGTTCTCCACGATCGAGGATGAGACAGGCGTCTCCTACGACGAGATGAAGAGCCGGATCATGGGCGAGCTCAAGCGCGTCTTCCGTCCGGAGTTCATCAACCGCATCGACGACGTGATCGTCTTCCACAAGCTGGCCAAGGACGAGATCAAGCAGATCGTCGACCTGCTGCTGCTGCGGATCCGCAACTCGATGGCCGAGCGCGAGCTCGTCCTGGAGCTGTCGGAGGAAGCCAAGGATCTGCTCGTCGACAAGGGGTGGGACCCGTCCATGGGCGCCCGGCCGCTGCGTCGTGCCATCCAGCGCTACATCGAGGATCCGCTCGCCGACTTCGTGCTCCGCGCCCAGGTTCCGCCCGGCTCCACGGTGCTGGTCGAGCCGGCCACCGAGGACGACGGTGAGAGCGAGGTCAAGCTGAGCATCATCGAGGCCGCACCCAAGCCCACGCCGGTCGGCGTCGGTGCCGACGGTGACGGCGCCGGGGACGGCCATGAGGCGATCGAGCCCGCTCCGGACGCGCCGGTCGAGTCCGAGGAGTAATCCTCCGGGCATATGTTGTGATCAGGGCCCGTGGGATCGTCTCCCGCGGGCCCTGATCCGTTAAGCGCAGACGCAGCGGGTCCGTCGGGGGCGCGGCGTAGTGTCGGTCTCAGAGATGGCCCGAGTCAGCACCGTCCACGTCTGCTCCGCCTGCGGGCACGAGTCCCCGCGCTGGGCCGGGCAGTGCCCGGGCTGTGGCGAGTGGAACACGTTGGTCGAGGAGGTGCGTGTGGCGGCGCCCAAGGGCGGCGGCACCCGTGTCGGTGCACCCAAAGGCACCGGCACGGCCACCCGGCCGGTCCGGCTGGGCGACGTCGCGGCCGAGGAGCACCGTCGTCTCAGGACCGGGATCGGCGAGCTCGACAACGTGCTCGGCGGCGGGCTCGTGCCCGGTTCGCTGGTGCTGATCGGCGGGGCCCCGGGGATCGGCAAGTCGACCCTGACCACGATGGCGCTGGCCAACCTGACCGGCGCCGGCCGTCGGACCCTGTACGTCTCCGCTGAGGAGTCGGCCGCCCAGATCCGCCTGCGCGCCGAGCGCCTCGGCGGCTCCGCGCTGGAGATCCCGGTGATCGCGGAGACCGACCTGGCCACGGTGCTGGCCACGCTGGAGGCCGAACGTCCCGAGGTGTGCGTGATCGACTCGGTCCAGACGATCGTCTCGGACCAGCTGACCAGCGCGGCGGGCAGCGTCGCCCAGGTCCGCCAGGTCGCCTCCGAGATCATGGCGATCGCCAAGGCCAACCGTATGGCGGTGCTGCTGGTCGGCCATGTGACCAAGGAGGGCGCCCTGGCCGGGCCGCGGGTGCTCGAGCACCTGGTCGACTGCGTGCTGCAGTTCGAGGGCGAGCGCGAGCGGACCTACCGTACGGTGCGGGCGGTGAAGAACCGGTTCGGTTCCACCAACGAGGCGGGCGTATTCGAGATGCGCGACACCGGGCTGGTCGAGGTGCTCGACGCCAGCGCCCGCTTCGTCGCCGAGGCAACCCAGGCACCCGGCTCGGTGGTGCTGTGCGCGATGGAGGGCTCGCGGCCGCTGCTCGTCGAGGTCCAGGCGCTCGTCTCACCCAGCGAGCTCGAGCAGCCCCGCCGCGTGGTGGCCGGTTTTGATCGCAACCGCCTGGCGCTCGTGCTGGCGGTGCTGGGTCGTCACGCCGGCGTCGGCGTGGGGCAGGCCGACGTGTTCGTCAACGTCGTCGGCGGGGTGCGGATCGACGAGCCGGGCGCGGACCTCGCCGTCGCCCTGGCCGTCGCCTCGGCCGCCCGCGGGGTCGCGCTGGAGGGGCCGGGCGGACGTCCGCTGGCCTGCTTCGGGGAGCTCGGCCTGACCGGGGAGCTGCGCTCGGTGGCTCACGCCGACCGTCGCCTCGCCGAGGCCCAGAAGTTCGGTCTCGCGGACGTGATCGAGCCGACGCGTCACGTCGTGCTCCGCCGGGCCGTCGGTGCCGCGCTCGGACGGGCCGAGCGGTCCGCCCAAGTCGCGGCCTAGCCCGGGGCTTCCGAGCCGGTGCCGGGAAAACGTTGAGCGGCGAACCAAATGCCCCGCGAGGGCGTAAAGTTCTCAGTTATGGCGTCACGTACCGGGGATGAGCTCACCGTCGAGCTCGAGACCCGTCAGGAGTCCCGGATGGTCCGGGCACTCGAAATGGTCGCGCCGGGCACCGCACTGCGGGAGGGGATCGACAACATCCTCCACGCCCACACCGGCGGGCTGATCGTCATCGGCGACCCCGACGAGCTGGCTTTCATGTTCTCCGGCGGGTTCAAGCTCGACCTCGACTACTCGCCGGCGCAGATGTACGAGCTGGCCAAGATGGACGGCGCGATCGTGCTGTCCACCAACGCCAACCGGATCGCCCAGGCCAACGTCCAGCTGACGCCCGACCCGACGATCCTCACCAACGAGACCGGCACCCGTCACCGCACCGCCGAGCGGGTCTCCAAGCAGACCGACGCGCTGGTCGTGGCCGTCTCCGAGCGCCGCCAGGTGGTGTCGCTCTACGTCGACGGGATCAAGTACATCCTCGAGGACATCCCCGTCGTGCTGGCCAAGGCGAACCAGGCCCTGGCCACCCTGGATAAGTACCGCTCCCGTCTCGACCAGGTCTCCACCCGCCTCACCGCCCTGGAGTTCGAGGGCGGCGCCACCCTGCACGACGTGCTGACGGTGCTCCAACGCGCCGAGCTGGTCACGCGCATGGCGGTGGAGATCGAGCGCTATATCGTCGAGCTCGGCACCGAGGGACGCCTGATCGAGATGCAGCTGGACGAGACGATGGTCGGGGTCTCCGCCGACAAGACCGCGCTCGTCCACGACTACATCCTCGAGGACACCGACGAGACCTTCGCCGCCGCCTTCGACACCCTCGTCAGGCTGGCGCACCAGGACCTGCTCGACTTCGGACGCCTGGCCGAGCTGCTCGGCTTCGACCGCAAGCTCAACAGCCTGGACTATCCCATCTCACCGCGCGGCATCCGCATCCTGGGACGGATCCCACGCCTTCCGAAGATGGTGATCAAGCGGATCATCGAGGAATTCGGGGGACTGGAGGAGCTGCTCGCCGCCACGGATGGTGAGCTTGAGACCGTTGACGGCGTCGGCGAGATCAGGGCGAAGGACATCCGCGAGGGCCTTCGCCGTCTGCAGGAGATCAACCTGGTTGATCGCTACCTGCAGACCTGACCCAGCGCCCGCTGAGCCGTCGCACCCAACAAGGAGGACACCATTACTGATCCAGAGAACGAGGACGCCGTAGCCGAGGCCGAGACCGAGGCCGGCGAGGAGCTCGAGGAGACCGAAGATCTCGAGGCCGTACTCGAGGAGCTCGAAGAGGTTGTGCTGCTCGAGTTCGAGATCGGCGACTCGGTCGTCTATCCCCATCACGGCGCCGGTACGGTGCTCAAGAAGGAGGACAAGAACGTCCTCGGCGAGATCCGTGAGTACCTCACGATCAAGATCCTCCACAACGACATGACCGTGATGGTGCCGACCGCCAACGCCGCGGTCGCCGGCCTGCGTCGCGTGGTGGATGAGGAGACCTGTCAGAAGGTCATCGCGGTGCTCCAGGACGACGTCTCGACGATGCCGCCCAACTGGAACCGACGCTTCAAGTTCAACCGGGACAAGATCAAGACCGGCAACATCTTCGATCTCGCCGAGGTCGTGCGCAACCTCGGGGTCCGCGAGTCCCAGAAGGGCCTGTCGACCGGTGAGAAGCAGATGTACACGCGGGCGAAGAAGATCCTCGCCTCCGAGATGATGTACGCGCTGGACATGGACGAGGACGACGTCGACGCACACCTGACCGACCTCATCCTCGAGGGCGCCAGCGCACACAGCGTCACCGTCGCCACCGACTGACCTGCGCTGACGCGTGGCGGTCGCGCTGATCGTGGCCGCGGGCAGTGGCGAGCGCCTGGGGGCGGGGGGTCCCAAGGCGCTGGTCCCTGTCGGCGGGCGCCCCATGCTGGAGTGGTCGCTCAGCGCGCTGGCCCGCGTGCCGGCGATCTCCGCGGTGGTGGTGGCGCTGCCAGCCGGCGCGCTGGGCTTCGCGCTCCCCCCGGGAGTGATCGGGGTGGCCGGCGGCGAGGTCCGGTCGGCTTCGGTTTTGGCGGCCCTTGAGGCCGCCCCGGAGGGGGATCCCATCCTCGTCCACGACGCGGCGCGACCGCTCGCCTCCCCGGACCTGTTCGTCCGTGCGCTGGAGGCCCTCAGCGTGACCGGCGCCGACGCGGTGGTGGCGGCGCTGCCGGTCACCGACACGATCAAGCACGTGCCGCTCGGCTCCACCGCGGTGTCGGCCACCCTGGACCGCGCCGAGCTGTGGGCGGTGCAGACCCCGCAGGTGTTCCGTCGCGCCGCGCTGGAGCGGGTGCTGGCCTCGGCCTCGGGCGCCGGGCTGGCGGCCGCGACCGACGACGCCTGGCTGATCGAGGCGGCGGGCGGCTCGGTCCACGTGGTGGCCGGAGAGCCCGACAACTTCAAGATCACCCATCCCGCCGACCTGCGCGCCGCCGAGCTGCTTCTCTCTCAGCGATGAGAGTCTGCACCGGAATCGGATACGACTGCCACCAGTTCACGGACGGGCGCCCGCTGGTCATCGGCGGGGTCGAGGTCCCCTCCGAGCGTGGGCTGCTCGGTCACTCCGACGCCGACGTGCTCACCCACGCGGTGATCGACGCGCTACTCGGCGCCGCCGGCCTGGGCGACATCGGCCAGCACTTCCCCGACACCGACCCCGCCTACGCGGGCGCGGACTCTCTCGGCCTGCTCGCCGCCTGTCGGGAGCTGCTCGAGGGGGCCGGGGTGCGGGTGCTCAACGTCGACGCCACCGTGGTGCTCGAGGCGCCGAAGCTCAGCCCCCACAAGGGCCAGATGCGCGCGCGCCTGGCGGCGGTACTCGGGCTGGAGGTCGGCTTCCTCAACGTGAAGGCCACCCGTGGGGAGGGGATGGGCTTCATCGGGCGCGGCGAGGGGGCGGCGGCCCTCGCCATCGCCACCGTCGAGCGCTGAGAGTCCCGGCGCCCGGGGCGGCGCTACCGTTCTCGCGGTGCGCGAGATCGTCCTGCATGACACCCTGAGCGGCCAGATCCTGCCCCTGGAGACCCGCGAGCCGGGCCGCGTCGGCATCTACGCCTGTGGCCCGACCGTCTACGGCCGCATCCATGTCGGCAACGCCCGACCCTACGTGGTGTTCTCGCTGCTCAAGCGCTTCCTCGTTCACGAGGGCTACGACGTCACGCTGGTGGCCAACGTCACCGACATCAACGACAAGATCTACGCCGCCGCGGCGGCGGCGGGCATCGGCTCTGAGCAACTGGCGGATGAGATGACGGCGGCCTACTTCGCCGACACCGCACGCCTGGAGCTCGGACGGCCCGACCACGAGCCGACCGCCGAGGGGACGATGGCGCAGATCATCACCCTGATCGAGGCGCTGGTGGAGCAGGGCCATGCCTATGAGGCCGGTGGCGACGTCTACTTCGCGGTGCGCTCCTATGAGCGCTACGGCGAGTTGTCGCACCGCCGCCTGGAGGACATGGACCAGGGCGAGGGGGTCGAGGGCGCCGAGCTCAAGCGCGCACCCTTTGACTTCGCGCTGTGGAAGGCGACCAAACCGACCGAGGACACCGCCTGGGACTCCCCCTGGGGGCCCGGGCGCCCCGGCTGGCATATCGAGTGCTCAGCCATGGCCGAGGCACTCCTCGGCATGGGCTTTGAGATCCACGGCGGCGGCTCGGACCTCACCTTTCCCCACCACGAGAACGAGGCGGCCCAGAGCGGGGCGGCGCACGGCGGCTCCCTGGCGCGCCTGTGGATGCACAACGGAATGGTGCGCACCAACGCCGAGAAGATGTCCAAGTCGGTCGGCAACACCTTCCTGCTCCACCTGGCGCTCGACACCTACGGGCGCGACGCGCTGTTGCTCTACTTCGTCTCCGGTCACTACCGCCAGCCCATCGAGTTCGACGACGAGCGGCTCGACGCGGCGCGCCAGAACGTCGCGCGGCTGCGTTCGGTGGCCCGCCGGCTCGTACCCGGCATCTCGCCGGCGTGGTCATTGCCGCTGCGCGAGCGCTTCTTCACCGCGCTGGCCAGTGACTTCAGCACCCCGGCGGCGATGGCCGCCGTGTGGGAATGGGTGACCGAGGCGAACAGGTCCACGACCCCGGTGGGCTCCGCGGACCTGGCCGAGATGCTCGACATCTTCGCGCTGGCCAACCTGCTCGAGGTGGTGACGGTGAGCCCGCCCCCGGAGGCGCTGGCGCTGCTCGAGCAACGTCAGGCCGCCCGGGCCGCCAAGGACTACGCCGAGGCCGACCGCATCCGCGACGCGCTGCGCGAGCTCGGCTGGGAGGTCCGCGACTCGCCCGACGGACCCGAGCTGCTGTCGATCTCGTGATCGTCTACGGCCGCAACGCGGTACACGAGGCGATCCGCGGACCGCGCGGTGTCGCCCAGATCTGGGTCACCCGCGGAGCCGCGCGCGAGCCGTGGTTGGCCGACGCCGGCGTCCCGGTGCACGACGCCACCCATGAGCAGATCGAGGCGCGCTGTGGCTCTGACGGACACCAGGGCATCTGCGCCGAGGTCTCGGAGTTCCGCTACGCCGACGCCGAGGCGCTGCTGAGCGTCTCGGACGCGCCGTTCCTGGTGGCCCTCGATCAGGTGCAGGATCCCCAGAACCTGGGAGCGATCGCCCGCAGCGCCGAGTGCGCTGGAGCCGACGGGCTCATCTTCCCCGAGCGCCGCGCGGCGGAGGTGACCCCGGCGGTCTGCAAGGCCTCAGCCGGCGCGGTCGAGCACCTGCCCGTCGCCCAGGTGCGCAACCTGGCCGACTTCCTGGGCGCCGCCAAGACCGCCGGTCTGTGGTGCTACGGGGCCGACGGCGACGCCAAGCTCGATTACCGCCAGGTCGACTTCGCCGGCGGGCTGGTGCTCGTGCTCGGTTCGGAGGGGAGAGGGTTGCGTCCCCGCGTGGCGGGCGCCTGCGACGCTCTCATGGCGCTTCCGCTGCGGGGCCGGATCGAATCACTGTCGGTGAGCGCCGCGGCCGCTGTGCTGCTCTACGCGGCCGCCGCAGCGCGTTGACCGGTACCCGCATCGAGAGACTCTCAAGTCACACTTGAGGGTGTCATTCGGCGTCTCAGGGTCGCCTCGAGCGTGTGCCTTCCTCCGATTGCACAAAATCGTGCAATTTGCGGTTGACATAGGCACGCGCCTCTGTCAATCTGGCGCCTGTCATAAGGATGAACCGGAGCTTGAGGCTCGGATTCATTGAGGGTTGAGGGCCTGGGAGGGCCGCAGCTCTGGGGACATAACTCAATAGGTGCGGCGCCAGGGGAGGTGACGCGTCACGCAACTCATTCCAACTGGTCGGCGGATGTCCGTTGCCCACAAAGGGGATCTGTCGTGGCTCGATTTTCCGTCAACTCTCAGTCTCAACTCAAGGTCGATGATGGTTTCCTGATTGCCCTCGCTAAGCAGGGAGATCACGATGCCTATGACCGCCTGGTCCGTCGCTACTACGGCTTCGTTCGCCTCAAGGCGTCGTCCTATTTCCTGGCCGGTGGGGATTCCGATGATCTCATCCAGGAGGGCCTGGTCGGCCTCTACAAGGCGATCCGCGACTACCGCACCGACCGTGAGTCGAGCTTCCGCAACTTCGCCGAGCTCTGCATCACGCGCCAGATCATCACCGCGGTGAAGACCGCAACGCGCAACAAGCACACGCCGCTGAATCAGTACGTCTCCTTCTCCTCGAGCCCGGCCGGCTCCAGCGGTGACAGCGAGCCCACCCTTGATGAAATGCTCCCCGGCTCCACCGTGCATGACCCGGTCAACCAGGTCATCTCCTCCGAGGAGCTCCAGGCGCTGGTGGCCTGCATCTCCACCGTGCTGTCCGAGCTCGAGTCCCATGTGCTGACCCTGTACCTGGACGGCCATTCCTATGAGGAGGTCGGCCGCCGGCTCGAATGTGACTGCAAGACGGTCGACAACGCGCTCCAGCGCGTCAAGCGCAAGGTCGGCCAGCACCTGGCCTCCCGCGCCGTCGCGGCCTGATCGGCGGACCCGGGCGTCAGCTCATGAGGCCGAGCGCCGTCGCCAGGGCGTTGGCACCGGGGGATCCCCAGCCGGTGCACGCGTCCCAGCCGGGCCCGGCTTCATAGCCGGGCTCATTCGCCGCGTGATTGGACCCGCTGGTGATGTCGCGCAGCGGGTTCTCGGCGAAGCCGTACAGCTTCGGATTGAGAAAGCCCACCGGCGTGCTGGGGAGCTTGGCGTTCAGGCGCGCGATGAGCGCGGCCCACAGCGGCGCGGCGGCGCTCGTGCCGCCGACCCCGCCGGTGCCGTTCGGCTGGGCGACGATGTAGGGGGTCTGGGGATCGGCGAGGGAGGACACGTCGGGCACGCCACGTCCGGGCTTCTGGCTGCTCACGTTGTCGGGCACGTGGGCGTTGGCCTGCCAGCTCGGCAGCGCGAAGACGGTTGACACCCCGCCGCCGGTGGCACCCTCGCTCTCGGCCAGGTCGTTCCACACCGTCTCGGAGCTGACCGTGGTGCCCGCACCGGCCAGGCGCGTCCCGCCACACGCCAGCACCCACGGGCTGGAGGCGGGGAAGTCGACGTGGACGCCGCTGGCCTCGCCGTCGGAGGCCCCGCTGTCACCTGAGGCTGCGGTGATCGTCTTGCCCCGCGCGGCGGCCGCGGCGAAGGCCTGGTTGACCTGGTGGATCGCCGCCGCGCTCCACGCGCTGTCGCTGCCGTCCTCGGGATTGCCATAGGAGATCGAGATGACGCCCGGGTCGTGGGTGGTCTCGGTGCTCGCCTCGGTGAGGGCATCGACCCAGCCCTGCTCGGTGAACTCGCTGAAGTAGACGACGATCTGCGCGCCGGCGGCGAGCGAGCCGACCATCGACAGGTCGAGGTAGACCTCCGGGGAGGCGTCGTTGGGGTTCGAGCCGTCCCCGGGCTGATTGCCGGGGCCGAGCACGGTCACGTCGGTGATCTGAGGGGCGGGCAGCTTGAGGTCCTGGCTGAAGTACGCGTCGAGCACCGAGGCCTCGTAGCCGCCCGGGGTGGAGGCATCGTTGAAGGCGAACACCCCGACGGTCTGGCCGCTGGCGCTGGTGACCGGGAAGTCATACAGCGTGGCGACCTGGGTGGGCAGGAAGCTGCCGGGCGGGACCGAGACGTTGGACCCCAGACCGCCCGCGCGCTGCCAGGCGCCGATGGCGGTCTGGAACGCCGCGTCGGCCTGGCGGATGAAACTGCGACCGAACGGACGGTCGTCGAGCCCGAACACCGCCTCGACCAGGGTGGCGATGTCATCGGGCAGCTGCACAGGCCCGGCGTGGGTGCGGAACCGCCCCTCGCCGAGTGCGACGGTGCGCAGCTCCACGCCGAAGGCCTCGCTCAGCTGGGCTGCGGTGCCGGTGACGCGCAGCCGGCGCGCGGTCCGGTTGGAGTGGGCGATGCTGAGCCCAAAGCTCTCCAGCCACTCCGACACGGCGCGGAGCTCATCCAGGGCGGCGCCGTACTGATCCTCGGCCTCGACGGCGGACAGATAGCGGCGCTGGGACATGTCCGTCTCAGCCTCCAGCGCGGGATCGAAGGCCGGTGAGGTGCTGGGATCGCTGCGCAGGTAGACGCTGACCGCGAGCGGGTGGCCACTCTCCAGCGGCGTGCCGGCCTCGATCGGCTGGGCTCCGGTCGGCAGGGGCCGCTCGGATCCGGACAAGGGCACGCGCTCGGGCATCGGTTCTCTCATCTCGTCGGGGTGGCGATGGGACCCAGGTTGGGGGACAACCCGTAGGTGGCGAAGGCGCGGAAGTGGTTGAACTGACGGTGAGCGGGACCGTGATAGTCCGCCGAGCCGGTGGTCAGCAGACCCAGTTCCTCGGCGCGGGCGCTGAGCAGCTCGGTCTGCTCCCGCGTGTGGGTGACATAGAAGGTCTCGACGCCGTCGAGCCCGAGTCCGTGAAAGCGCTCGAGCGTCTCGAGCACCGCGGGGCCAGCATCGATGTCCCAGAACGGGTGGGCCCAGACCGCCACGCCGCCGGCGCCGTGCACCACGGCGATCGCCTCCTCGACGGTGGGGGCGTGGCGCGGGAGGAAGCCGGGGGTGCCCTCGATCAGGTAGGCGACGAGGAAGGCGGTGGGATCGTGCAGGCCCTCGGCGACCAGCCGGCCGGAGTTGTCGGGGTGGTGGTACACGGCCTGGGCGAGGTGGGGGCGCCCGACGGTCTTGCCCGCGGCGACGTGCTCGGCGAGGAACGCGTCGTCGACGGCCCAGCCGAGGTCTTTGAGCTTGGCGACGATGCGGTCGGCGCGCTGCTCGCGGTCCGCGCGCGAGCGCTCGAGCTGGCTGAGGAGATCGGCGTTGTCGATGTCGATCAGGTAGCCGAGCAGGTGCAGGTCCTGGGCGGCCGGGTCAAGCACCGAGATCTCGACCGCGGGTACCAGGCTGATCCCGTGCTCGCGCGCGGCCCGCCGCGCCTCGGCCACACCCGCCACGCTGTCGTGGTCGCTGAGTGCCAGCAGTTCGACCCCGGCCCGCTGGGCCGCCTCCACGACGTTGGCCGGCGCGAGCTCGCCATCGGAGTGGACCGAATGGCTCTGAAGATCGAACGTCGGGGCTCCGTCGGGCTGGCTCGGCATGGGTTCGAGCCTAAACAAGTGCGGTCGTTAGGGCACCCTAAGTCGGGGCGTGCTAGCTTCCCCCACCCGGCGTTAGGGCACCCTAACTCCGGTATGCTGATTAGGGCCACCTAACCGAAGTTGTGATAGGTTGGCCAACGCAATCCCGACCACCGGGATCGGACTTGAGAGAGACCCACCAGCTCATGCAGACCAAACGGCGCAGCGTCACCGATAACTGGACCTTCTACCTCTGGGTCGGTGCGGCTCTCGCCGTCGCCTGCGTGGCGGTCGTCCTCGGCTGGCACTCAGGGAACGGGACCGCGGATCCGTCCGACGCCGCGAACGCGCTGCACATGAGCCGGACCACCGCGGTCATCAACAGCGGCGTGCTCGTGTTCCGCGAGGGCCTCGAGTGCATTCTCGTGCTGGCCGCGATCACCGCCAGTCTGCGTGGCTCGAACTCCTCCTACCGCCGCCCGATCGCGGTGGGCGGGGCGGTCGGCCTCGCCGTGTCGATCGGCACCTGGTTCGCCGCGGTCGGACTGCTCGGCATCTTCGGGGGCACCGGCTTCTCGCTGCAGGCCGCCACCGGCATTCCCGCGATCATCGTCCTGCTGCTGGTGATGAACTGGTTCTTCCACAAGGTCTACTGGACCGGCTGGATCTCTCACCACAACAAGAAGAAGCGGTCGCTGACCTCCGGTGATGACGCCGCCGGCCGTCGACGCCTCTTCCTCGGGCTCGCGCTGCTCGGCTTCTCCTCGGTCTACCGCGAGGGCTTTGAAGTCGTCCTGTTCCTGCAGAACCTGCGCCTCACCTTCGGCTCCGGTGTCGTCCTCGAGGGCGTCCTGCTCGGTGGCCTGTTCACCGCCGCCGTCGGCATCCTCACCTTCGCGCTGCACGCCAAGCTGCCCTACAAGAAGCTGCTCATCATCACCGGCGTCCTGCTGCTCGCCGTGCTCGTCGTGATGGTCGGCGAGGAGATCAACGAGATGCAACTGGCCGGCTGGATCGGCACCACCTCGATGGGCTTCAGCCTGCCGGGCTGGCTCGGTGAGTGGCTCTCGATCTTCCCCAACTGGGAGACGGTGATCGCCCAGCTCCTGGCCATCGCGATCGTCATCGGCTCCTACCTCGGCGCCCAGTACGTCCGCGTGTGGCGCCCGCGCCAGCGCGGCGAGCGCGCAGCCCGCATGGCCGACGCTCCTCCGGTCGCGGCCGCGTCGCGCGCGCCGCTCAGCGTCTGAGATTCGCACCCGCGGGCGTGCCAAACTAGGCGCGCACGCCCGCTTGGCGCAATTGGTAGCGCACCTGATTTGTAATCAGGCGGTTGTCGGTTCGAGTCCGACAGCGGGCTTCACGGCGGTCGTGGGAGGATGGTCGACATGGCCGGCATCAACAGGGTCGACATCGGAAGTGCGGTCAGGTGCAGTGACGCGTCGTGTGGAGCGGTCATGGGAATCCTCATCGACCCGGCAGCCGCTGCGATCGTGCACCTGGCGGTCGGGCCCCGTCACGGCGCTGGCCGCTTGGTCCCATTCGCCTATGTCTCAGCCACGGACCCGGTGATTGAACTCAACTGCACGCGGGCGGAGTTCGACGCGTTCCTCCCCGACCAGGACCGTGCCCTGATCGCCGACGCTCATGAGGCATTCGCGCAGGTGACCCCGCCACACCCCTCCGCCGAGGTGGGGCTTCTGGCCTTCTACGGTGAGATCGCTCCCACCGGCATCCTGCGTCCGTTCCCCGGGGCGAACCCCGAGCCGCAGACGACCACGTTCGATCGGGTGCCCGCGGGCGAGGAGGCCCTCAAGTCCGACGAGCAGGTCAAGGGCACCGACGGCCCGGTCGGTCGGGTGAGTGGACTCGCCGTGGACCTGGAGAACCACAGCATCACGCACGTCCTGGTGGAGGCCGGACACCTCTGGGGCAAGCGCCAGGTCGCCATCCCGATCACCAACGTCGATCACATCGGCATCAGCGTGCACGTCGCCCTGACCAGGCAGCAGATCGGCGATCTCGAACCGATCTGAAGGGTGGGGTCTCATGTATCTCGAGCAAGTCGCGATCATCGTCCATGACTACGACGAAGCCATCGGGTTCTTCGTTGAGAAACTGGGCTTCGAACTGCTTGAGGACTCGGTGGCCAGCACCAACGACGGGCGGCCGAAGCGATGGGTGGTGGTTCGGCCACCCGATTCGGCTACCGCACTGCTCCTCGCCCAGGCCGACGGCGATCGCCAACGCCAGGCGGTCGGTGAACAGTTCGCCGGGCGCGTCGGTCTCTTCCTCCGCGTCGATGACTTCGACAGCGCATACGACCGGATGCGTGCGAGCGGCGTCAGGTTCGTGAGCGAACCTCGGGCCGAAAGCTACGGCCACGTCGCGGTGTTTCTCGACATCGCCGGTAACCGTTGGGACCTGCTTGGACCACCCCCCGCCGTCGGGCCGTGAAGTCATGTGGTCACGCGGGGGGGCGTCGACAGCTAGAACGCCGCTCGGTCGAGCTCGCGAGGGTCGTTTAACGCCGTGTGGCGGGCCCCAGGGGAAAGGCCCGCCACACGGTGTCGCGTCGGTTGTCTGGGAGAGAAGGTTCAGGCGGCGACCAGCTCCTCGATTGCCTGATCGACGAGCGGGGCCGGAAGCGCAAGCGCGGCGATCCCGTTGGTCGCGATGAGGACCGGGGTGAGCTGCTCGGACTGGGTGAGCTCGGCCGCGGTGCGGGTATCCGAACCGGCCGGCAGCCACTCCTCGGTGCCGTGGGCGGGCATGAGCGCGGCGACCAGGGCGATCTCCGAGCCGGCGACGCGGGCCGGGTCGAACCGGGTGGTGCGGTGGTGCAGGAGGGTCTTGAGAACCCGCTTGCCGTCCTTCCAGGCGTTGAGGTTGGAGTCCCCAGCGCGGCGCTCGAGCTCCATGGAGGGAACCTCGGCGATCCGCAGGCCGGTCTGGATGGCCGAGCACACCAGCTCCATCTCGATCTCGAAACCGTCAGCGGTCAGAGCGAGGCGATCGAGGTCCTTGCGCCAGAAGGCGCAGTAGCCGTAGCAGAGGTCGCTGAAGCGTACGTCGAAGAGGAGGTTCGCCGCCCAGGTGAAACCCAGGTTGCCGAGGTGGCGCAGCAGCGTGAAGTCGGCGGAACCGCCGCCCGCGAGATTGCGCGAACCCTTGACGAAGCCGGCGCCGTTGACCAGTGCGTCGACGAAGCGATGCATCTCACGCGGATCGGTGGAACCGTCGGCGTCGATCATCACGATGATGTCGCCGCTGGCCGCCGCGAACCCGGCGCGGAGGGCCGCACCCTTGCCGCGTGAGCGCTGATGGACGATCACCGCGTCGGGACGGCGGTCGGTGACGACCAGCTCGGTCCCGTCGGTGGACAGACCGTCCACGAGGATTACCTCGTCGACCCATGCGGGGATGTTGTCGACGACCCAGCCGATCGACTCCTCCTCGTTGAGTGCCGGTACGACGACGCTGACGGTGGGCTTGGCGTTGGTGAAGATGTTGTGCGTGTTGTCCATGGTGGTGTTCCCCTGTTCACGTTCTGCTGCGGTTTTTCGCTGCAACAAGAATCGCTTTTCTGGTCGATCGGGGACACGGGGTTCCGCCCCCGACCTGACCCGGGTGACCCGCGGCGGCGGGGGCCGGATCCGAAGGGGTCCGGGGGTTTCTCCGCAGGAGTGGTGACGGCGGTCACAGAGGGGCGGTGATGGGCGTCACAGTCGCCGTCATCGGCGCCGTTCACCAGGCGGTCCGGCGCTGAGAATCACGCCGAGTCCACGTATCCGAGTCGGGTGCCGCGCAGGATGCGCGAGCCCCTGACTCGGTAGTAGGTGCGCTCCCGCGTCCGCTCGTCGCGCCGGACCAGCGCGGCCAGCAGACCCGCCTGGGTGAGACCGACGAGCGCGCAGCCGGCAGTGACGCGCAACCCGGCATCCCAGCCCGCCACCAAGCCGGCGATCAGGGTCAGGCCGACCACGATCGCGATGATGTGCCACAGCGGGGTGGGCTCACCCGAACCGATTTCACCCTCGGGGAGCTCATCGCTCTGGCCGACCGAGCGGCGCAGGCCGCGAGGTCCCAACCAGCCCAGCAGCGCGGCGACGATGAGCAGCTGGATCACCGTGCTGAGCGGATTCCGCGTCGACTGCGAGCTCGTGGCCGCCAATACGGCGGTTCCGATGATTCCCGCGGCCGCCAGCACGGTGCCTTCGAGCTGGAGCCGGGACCGGTACCCCGCCGGAGGTGTCACCGCCTGAGTATCCCAGCCGCCGGGTACCGTGGGATCGGTGCTTGACGCTGAGTTGCGGGCGTGGGTCGGCCCCGCGCTCGATCGGGGGGCCCGCCGGCTCGGCGCGCTGGGGGTGTCGCCGGAGTCGCTCACGGCAGTGGGACTCCTCGTCGGGATCGGCGCCTGCGCCGCGGCGGCGGGGCGTCTGTGGGCCCTCGCCCTCGGTCTGTGGCTGGCCAACCGGCTCCTCGACGGGCTCGATGGTCCACTGGCGCGACGGCGCGGTGCCACTGAGTTGGGTGGGCTGCTCGACTTCGTGGCCGACTTCGTCGTGTACGCAGGCTTCGTCGTCGCGGTGGCGATCGCGCACCGCTCGGCCCGGCTCGCCTGCGTGGTGCTGCTGGCCAGCTACCTGGTCAACATCGTCGCGCTGCTGTCGTTCTCCTCGCTGGTCGAGCGCCTCAGACTCGAGTTCGGCGACGAGCGGTCGCTCCGGCTCACCACGGGTCTCGCCCAGGGTGCCGAGACAATCGTCGCCTACGTGCTGTTCTGCGTCATTCCGAGCGCGAGTCAGACGATCGCGTGGACCTTCGCCGCGGTGGTCGCCGTCACCGCGGCTCAGCGCGTACTGGCGGCGATGACCGTGCTGAACGGGATGCCATCTGGGCGCGAAGGGGATGGCTGATCAGTCGGGCCAGGGCGACGGAGGTGCCGGTGAGCAGCAGGCGGTCGGCCCAGCGACGTCGGCCGAGCCCCGCGGCGATCAGCGCCGCGCTGCGAATCGGCGCGGCGCAGCGCCCGCTGCGGGTGACGGCGGGATCGGGGGCGTGGCCGGTGAGGAAGTAGGCGCTGCTGGCATGAGCGGTGCCGGCGGCCAGCCGCACCCGCTCCAAGCCGGCGGCGCGTGGGGACAGGTGGCCGGCGGCCACGGCGCCGTGCAGCGCGGCGAGGAAGAAGCAGGCGTCGGCGAGACCCTCGAGGTCGCGGCCCAAGCGGGTGACGCGGGTGGCCCGGGCGACCCGGCCGTCGCCGTAGTCGGTCAGTGACCCAAGCGCCAGCAACCACGGCTCGTCGGCGCGCGCGACGGCTGGGACCAGCCACGCCCGGGCCAGGGTGAGGGCATCGGCGAGGCCGAGCGGGACCGGTTCTCCGGTCGGCGTCTCGAGCATGCCGAGATGCCAGTCGAGCATGACGGCGCACAGCCCCCACCAGACGAGTCCACGCGCTTGAACCTGTCCGAAGACACCGTGGGGGCGCCGCCGGGCCAGCGCCAGCCAGGCGGTTGCCCCGGCGAGGATCCACCTGAGCTCCTGCCGCGCGAGCGCCCGGCGCTCACGTCGCGTGGCGTTCGCCCGCGCCTGGGCGGCCACCAGGAAGGCCACCTGGGCCCGCGGTGACCAGTGGGCCCGGCGCAGTTGATCCAACTCACCGCGGGTCCACTGCTCGCCCGCGGTCAACATGGCGGGCTTATGCTGGACCGCGTGCCTCTCGGCGTGTCCGCGACCCCCCGCGCTCTGCGCCTGAGACAGAGTGCGATCCTGCTGGCGGGGGCGGTGGTGATTGTCGTGGTCATCGGCGGCTCCCACAGCGGTTTCTACTGGACTCCGCTGACGCTCGGACTGGTGTACCTGGCCGGAGCGCTGGCCGGTGGACGCCAGGGAAGTTACTGGGCCACTGCGGTCGTCCTGGTCGGGTGGGGGGCGGCGGTCGCCTGCGTGCACGAGTTCACGCCGGACCTGGATACCGCCGGGGTCTACCTGGCGGGGGCCGGGCTGGGGACGATCGTCGGCGTTCTGCTGGCCCGCCGCGGGTTCGACGTCGAGCCACTTGGGATGGCCGCGACGATCACCATCGGCGGGGTGCTGCTGTCGGTCGAGCCGCGGTTGAGCTCGGTGCTCGGCGACGCGCGCTACTACGCGCTGTTCCTCGCCGTCGTCGGAGTGATCAACCTGGCGATCGGCCTGTTCGGTTCAGCACCGGCCCAGCCGGGCGTCTCACCAGCACACAGATCGACGGATATCCCCGCAGGTTCCAGCGGCTCGCCTCGAGCTTGAACCCCGCCTGGGCGAGCGCGGGCCGCGGATCCAGCGCCCGCAGGCCGCGGTAGGCGTCCGGCTGGCGTCGCGACAGCGCATCCAACCCGATGGCGAGCGGACGCGCGATCCCCCGGCCGGGGATCGCGGGCGTCACCGTGACGAGTCGTCCGCCGGGCCGGAGCACCCGACAGATCTCGGCAAGCACCTGGGCGAGCTCAGCCCCGCCGAGCAGATGCAGCAGGTAGGACGCGCTCGCGGCGTCGAAGCTGGCGTCGGGCAGATCGAGATGGCGGGCATCTCCGACGCGCACCGACCAGCCCGGGGGGAGCGCGCTGACCCGGGCGAGCATCCCCGGCGACGCGTCGATGCCGATCACCGTCCCGGGGACGGGTGCACGGCGTGCGAGCTGGCGCAGCACCTCTCCGGTGCCGGTGCCGACATCCAGGCAGCGATCATCAGCCCGGGGCGACAGCAGCGCCACCGCGTCAGCGACGGCGCGGCGTTCGAGCCATAACTGCCGGTCGTAGTTGGCGCTGAGGCGATCCCAGATCCGCCCCACACCGTCGGCGCTCGCAGCGCTGTCCTGTTGATCAGAGGCCCCCGTCTGCTCAGTGTGACTGCAGTGATGATCTCGCTGGTGTCCGGCACGGTGACTGCGCGCCGGGTCGCTAGCGTGTGGTGAGGAGAATCGCTGACTTGGAGATGACCATGCACACGTCCCGATTCGCCCGCCTGCGCGCCGGCTTCCAGCGGCTCGCAACCGCGTCCCGCCCGGTCCACCCGGATACCGCAGACGCGTTGCAACGCCGATGGGATGAGCTGCCCGAGGGCGCGCGCTCAGCCGCCCAGCTCCTGGGCCGGCGCACGCCGGGCTGTGAGGGGACCCACGGCGTGTTTCCCCGCTGCGATCTCGCCTGCACGCCCTGTTATCACGCCCAGGAGGCCAACCGCGTCCGCGTCGATGGCCCCCACACGGTGGAGCAGGTCGATGCCCAGATGGCCTACCTGCGCGCGGAGCGGGGCACCGGTCAGCACGCACAGCTGATCGGCGGCGAGGTCACCCTGCTCGGTCCCGAGGCCCACGCCGAGTCGCTGCTCATCATGCAGCGCCACGGTCGCAAGCCGATGAGCATGACCCACGGCGACTTCGACGACGACTACCTGGAACGGCTGGCGGTCGGACCCGACGGTCAGCCACGCTTTGACCTGCTCCGCTTCGCCGGGCACTTCGATTCGCTCATGCTTGGCCGCCACGGACTGCCCCGGCCGCGTACCGAGGCCGAGCTCCACCCGTTTCGACGCCGGTTCGTCGAGCAGTTCGAGCGGCTCGAACGCGAGCACGGCGTGCGCCACGACCTCGCCCACAACATGACCGTCACGCCCCGCAACCTCGATCAGGTCGAGGAGGTCGTCCGCGCCTGCGTCGACATGGGGTACGGCATGCTGTCCTTCCAGCCAGCCGCCTTTGTCGGCAACCCGGCGCGCTGGCGCGAGGACTTCCACGCCGTCACGATGGACTCGGTGTGGGCCGAGATCGAGCGGGGCGTCGGCACGCGCCTGCCCTGGCGCCACCTGCAGATGGGGGATGAGCGCTGTAACCGCAGTGCCTACGGGGTGTGGGCCGCCGGTCGCTGGACCGCACTCCTCGACGACACCGACCCAGATGATCTGCGCGCCCGGGACGCCTTTCTCGACGCCTTCGGCGGCATGGACTTCGACCGCCCCGCCGGGGTGCGGGCGCTGGCGATCCTCCGCGTCCTCGCGCCCCGGCCCGGGCTGGTGCCGATCGCCCTCGGTTGGGCGGCTCGCTTCACGCGGCGAGCCGGGCTGTGGGCCCTGCTCGCCGGTCATCCGCGGAGCCTCACCTTCGTCGTGCACGCATTCATGGACGCCAAGGTCGTGGCGCCGGCCTGGGAGGCCATCCAGCGCGGTGAGACGCCGGAGGACCCGGAGATCCTCGCGGCTCAGGAACGTCTGCAGGCCTGCTCCTACGCGATGGCCCACCCCGACGACGGACGTCTGGTCCCGGCCTGTGTGCAGCACTCGGTGCTCGACCCCCGGGAGAACGCCCGGCTCGCCCTGCGCCTGCCGATCGTCCGGTCGCCCGAGTGAGCCGTCGCTACGACCTCGTGGTCATCGGTGGCGGCACCGCCGGGCTCGTGTCCGCGACGATCGCCGCCGGCGTCGGCGCCCGGGTGGCGATGATCGAGCGCGAACGCACCGGCGGTGACTGCCTGTGGACCGGCTGTGTGCCGAGCAAGAGCCTCATCGCCACGGCGTCGCTGGCTCACGCGATGCGCCACGCCGACACGCTCGGACTCGCCCCGGTGGACCCGGAAATCGACTTCGCGTCGGTGATGGAGAACGTCGAGAGATCGATCCGGATGATCGAGCCCCAGGACTCGCCGGCCCGTCTGTCGGGCCTCGGCGTCGAGGTGATCGCAGCGAACGGGCAGTTCGTGGGGCCTCAGCGGGTCCAAGCCGGTGAGCGGACGCTGGCCTTCCGCGCCGCGATCATCGCCACCGGGTCGCGCCCGGCGCTCCCGCCGCTGCCCGGCCTGCTCGACGCCGACCCCCTGACCAGCGACAGCGTCTGGGACCTGCGCGAGCAGCCGGCGGCCCTCACGGTGCTGGGCGGCGGTCCGATCGGCTGTGAGCTCGCCCAGGCCTTCGCCCGCCTCGGATCGGCGGTCACCCTGGTGGAGATGGGGGAGCGGCTGCTGCCCGCGGCGGAGCCGGCCGCGAGTGCGCTGGTCGCCGATCGGCTCGCCGGCGAGGGAATCGACCTGCGACTGGGGTGCCGGGCCTCCGAGGTCCAGTCCCGGGCCGCCGGGGGCGCGGGCGAGCTCGTGCTCGACGGCCCGAGCGGGACCGCGCGGGTGGGGTTCGATCGGATCCTCGTGGCGTCGGGGCGGACGCCGCGGACCGACCGTCTCGGGCTCGAGAACGTGGGGGTGGAGCTCGACGCGCGCGGATACGTCCGGGTCGACACGCGGCTGCGCACTTCCGCACGGGGCATCTTCGCCGCCGGGGACGTCACCGGGGACCTGGCGTTCACCCACGTGGCCGCCCACCACGCCCGGGTGGCGACGCCCAACGCGCTGTTCCATCTACACAGCACCGTTTCGACGACGCTTCCGCGGGTCACCTTCACCGACCCGGAGGTCGCCCAGGTCGGTCTGTCCGAGGCGGAGGCCACCCAGCGCTGGGGCGAGCGAGCCCAGTTCGCCCGCTTTGACTACGGCCAGCTCGACCGGGCGATCACCGAGGGTCGCGCCTACGGGTTCGCCACGCTGATCGCTGATCCGCGCGGGCGGCTGGTCGGTGCGACGGTCGCGGCGCCGGGCGCCGGTGAGGCGATCGCCGAACTCACCGCCTGGATCACCCAGGGGGCGAAGCTCGACGCCGTCTCACAAACCGTCCACGCCTACCCAACCCTCGCCGAGGGTCCGGCGCGGGCCGCTGACGAGCGGCTCAGTGCCCGCTACGCCACGCCGCGGGTCCGGACGGCGGCCGGTCTCGTCCTCGGCCTGCTGAGGCTCGCCGAGCGGTGAGCCCCCTCCGCGCCGACAGCCTCCGCTTCAGCCGGACCGTCGCGATGTCGGTGGGCATCCAGGGGCCGACCGCCGGAGTCATCGTCGGACCCGCCGTGCTCGCCGGCATCGTCGGGGGTGCCGGTGCGCTCGCCTACCTCCTCGGGTTCGTGGCCATGGCCTTCTGCGCCTACGCCTTCGTGGTGTTCTCGCGCTCGTTCAACTCGGCCAGCTCGGTCTACGCCTTCAACGGCTCGGTGTTCGGAGCGCGGTACGGGTTTCTCTCCGCGTGGCTGCTGCTGCTCGTCTACACCTCATTCGCCGCCGCGGTCTATGCGAGCACCGCCGACATCGCCCAATCCCTGCTCGCCTCGCTCGGCGTCCATATCGGCTGGGTGCCGATTGCCGTGATCGGCTGGGCCGCCACGATGGTGCTCGCCTCCACCTCGATCGGGCTCTCGTCGCTGGTGGTGTTCCTGTTCGAGGGCGTGGCGATCGTCCTCATCTCGATCGTCGGGGTGGTCATCCTCGCGCGCGGCGGCTACCACCACCACGCGTTCTCCAGTGCCCCGTTCCAGCTCCACGGGATCGCCTTCGGCGTCATCGGACTCGGGGTCGTCAACGCCTTCGGGGCGTTCTCGGGCTTCGAGGGGGCCGCCGTGCTCGGCGAGGAGGCCGCCCGGCCCACGCGCAACATCCCGGCGGCGGTGATCGGCTCCCTGGTCGCCTCAGCCGCGGTCTACGTCGGGTTCACCTGGATCGTCGACAATGCCTACGCCAGCCCGCAGGCGCTCGCCGCCGCCCCGACTCCGCTGGTGCACCTCGCGGATGTCTACGTCGGCTCGGCGATGGGCAAGGTGGTCAACCTCGCCGGCGTGATCAGCGCCTTCGGAGCCCAGCTCGCGTGCGTCAACGCCGCCAGCCGGCTGCTCTACTCACTCGGCCGGGAGGTCGGTGGGGGCAAGCGGGCGGACAACCTGCTCGTGCGCACCGACGCCCAACGCGGCACGCCCGTCGGGGCGCTGCTCATCATCGGCGCCGCCAGCCTGGCGGCGCTGCTGGCCTTCAGCTTCGAAGCCCAGGCGCTGCGGGCGCTGGTCATCATCGTCACCTACGGCGCGTACCTGATCATCTTCGCCTACCTCCTCACGGTGATCGCCGCGGCGGCGTGGGTGTGGCGTCACGGCCGACAGCTCGTCCCGCTGCTCGCGCTGACCATCGGCGTCTGCGTCCTCGGCTACGTCCTCTATGACACCTTCCACCCGTTCCCCGCCGCGCCCTTCGACGTCGACGTCTGGGTCGCGCTGGGGAGCCTGATGCTCGGGATCGTCCTGGCCTGCCTGCCCGTCCTCAATCGCCGGATCGCGAACTCCGAGCTGCTGGCGGCGACGAGCGCGGTTCCCGTCGGTGTCGCGCCCGCGCCCGGCGGCTGACGCCGCACCAGAATGGGTTACGTGCCCGCCGGGTAGAGCGGGGACGCTTTCAGTCATTCGATGAGGAGAGACAGATGAAATACAACCAGCTCGGCCGCTCAGGCCTGAGAATCTCAGAGCTCACGCTCGGCACGATGACCTTCGGCGGGCAGGGCAAGTTCCGGGACGTCGGGGAGACCGATCTCAGTGGCGCCCGGCGCCACATCGATCTCGCCCTCGACGCCGGGGTGAACCTGATCGACACCGCCGACGTGTACTCCGACGGCGCCTCGGAGGAGATCATCGGCGAGGTCATGGCGGGTCGCTGGGACCGGACGTTGCTGGCGACCAAGGCCCGCTTCTCCATGGGTCCGGGACCCAACGACGCCGGCCTGTCACGCCATCACCTGATCGCGGCGTGTGAGGCGAGCCTGACGCGCCTGCAGACCGATCACATCGACCTCTACCAGGTGCATGAGTGGGACGGCCAGACGCCGTTGGAGGAGACGCTCGGCGCGCTCGAACACCTGCTCGACAGCGGCAAGGTGCGCTACGTCGGCTGCTCGAACTTCGCCGGCTGGCAGCTGATGAAGGCGCTCGGCATCGCCGATCGCATCGGCCTGCCGCGCTTCGTCAGCCAGCAGGTGTACCTGTCGCTGCAGGAGCGCTCGGCGGAGATGGAGATCGTCCCCTCGGCCATCGACCAGGGGCTGGGACTGCTCATCTGGAGCCCGCTGGCCGGCGGCTGGCTGTCGGGGAAGTACCGTCGCGATCAGGCGGCGCCGGAGGGGACGCGCCAGGCCGGTGAGTGGAGCGAGCCACCGATCTATGACGAGGACAAGCTCTATGACACGATCGAGGAGCTCGTCGCGGTGGCCGAGGAGCACGGCGTGTCACCGGCCCAGGTGGCGCTGGCCTGGCTGCTGCGTCGCCCGGGGGTGACCAGCGTGGTCGTCGGGGCCCGCACCGACGCGCAGCTCAGCGACAACCTCGCCGCCGCCGATCTCGAGCTGAGCGACGCGGACATGACCCGCCTGGAGACCGTCAGTCGCCCGCCGCTGCTCTACCCCTACTGGCACCAGGCCGCCTCGGCCAGCGAGCGGCTCAGCCCTGCGGATCTGTCGCTGCTCGCGCCCTACCTGGAGAACTGAGCCGCGGCCCGGCACTCCGGGGGAGAAACCGACCGCCACGGTCGCTTTCTCCCCCGGAGTCGAGACCGCCCCCACGAGGACGACCGCGACCAGCTAGAGCCAGGCCGGTTGGTCGCTGCCCAGCGCCGGGGTGGGCAGCGACCAACCCAGCGGGGCGCCGTCCACCGACACCGGGGGCGCCAGCCGGCGCACCTCACCCCACGCGGTGGGCATCAGCTCGGGGAGCGGATCGGGCACCGAGATGCCCCCAACGGTCTCGCTCGAGGGCGAGCTGGACAGCAGGAACGCGGTCCGGGCCAGCGAGGCCCGCCAGCGGCTGCCCGCCCCGGTCAGCAGACGCGCGGTCAATCCGGCCAGCGTGGCGGCGGCCATGATGTAGCCGGTCGCGTGGTCGAGCGCCTGGACCGGCAGCGGAGTGGGGCGCTGGGCCCCCGCCCAGCTGCGCCCGGCCTCGGCGATGCCCGAGCTCATCTGCACCAGCGAGTCAAAGCCGCGGCGATCCACCCAGGGTCCCCACCAGCCATAGGCGTTGAGGCTGACGTCGACGAGGCCCGGACGGATCGCCTGTCGCTCGCGCCAGCCCAGGCCGAGGCGGGGAAGCGCGTCGGCGCGCAGGCCGTGGACGAGCACGTCGGCTCGGCTCAACAGCAGCTTGAACCGGTCGAGCCCCTCGGGGTGGGTGAGGTCCAGCCAGGCGGTCCGCTTGCCGGCGAGCACGTCGACGATCTGGGCTCCCTCATCCCGGCCCGGGGGATCGAGGCGCAGGACCTCGGCCCCCCAGCCGGCCAGCGTGCGGGTGGCCACCGGTCCGGCGATCACCCGGGTCAGGTCGAGCACGCGGAGGCCGGCCAGCGGCGGTTCGGTGCTGATGCTCCGGCGTGGCGGCGGACCGGAGATACCGGGGTCGACCCACAGCAGCGGTTCGTTGGCGACGGCGGCGCCGACCGGGTGCGCTGACCACTGCGCCGCCGAGTGCATGGCCGCCGCGGCCCCCCCGGCGGCCACCACGGCCGCCTCCAGCTCCGGCACCGACCACCGGCTGACGGCGTCGCTGACCGCCGCACGCTCGGCCGGGACGCCGAGCACCGCCAGGGCGGCGGCCCGGTGCGCCGGCGCGTTGGTGTGGAGGCGGATCCAACCGTCGCTGCCCGCATAGTCGCCCGCCACCGCGTCCCAGGCGGGCGGCAGGCTCCAGCCCACCGGGCGGACCGAACCCTGGAACCAGGCGGAGGCGAGGTCGCGATCGACGCTGACCCGGGGCGGATGGCTGCCGCGCGACAGCGCGACGTAGCGTGCCAGCGCCGACCCGGCGGCGGCCACCGAGGCCTGGGCGAGGTCGCTGACGGCGAAGGCGGAGGGGAGCGAGCCGCCGTCGCCCAGCTCCAGCGGGGGCGACATGCCGCTGCCCAGGGCGGCCATGATCGCGGTGTGCATCTGGGCGGCGGTGGACGGGCTCATCGCGCGCGCAGTCTCTCACGGAACGCCTCCGGCTCGGACGCGATTGACCCGCTCGCGCTCACTGAGCCCTCACCGGGGACTCAGTGCTGACTGGCCGTGCGAGAGCTGTGTCGCTGGCGACGCTCGACGCGCCGGGCGGGGGCGACCGCGCTGCGGTGGAACATCAGCCGCAGCACCCCGCGCAGGTCAGCGGTCGCGGTCCGGCTGATGTCGACCCGCGAGTCGGGGTCGTCGACCCAGTCGACGGGCACCTCGTGGATGCGCAGGCCGCGGCGCTGGCAGAGCATCAGCAGCTCGGTGTCGAAGAACCACTCCTGATCCTCGACGAGGTCGAGCAGTCCGACCACGACGTCGCGGCGGAAGGCCTTGAACCCGCACTGGGCGTCGCTGAAGCGGGCGTGCAGCGCCAGGTGCAGCAGCCGGTTGTAGCTGCGGGAGATGAACTCGCGCTTGAGCCCACGCACCACGCGTGAGCCGTGGATCAGCCGCGAGCCGATGGAGGCCTCGGAGTGGCCGGCGAGGATCGGGGCGACCAGCGGCGCCAGGCCGCGCAGGTCGGTCGACAGATCGACGTCCATGTAGGCGACCGCCCGGGCGTCGGAGGAGGTCCAGGCGGTCCGCAGTGCGCGCCCGCGACCCTTCTCGGCCAGCCGCATGTAGGAGACACCGCTCAGGCGCGCGGCGAGCGCTTCCCCGACCTCCTGGGTGGCGTCGGTGCTGGCGTTGTCCACGATGACCATCCGCCAGCTGAAGGGAAAGTCGGTGGAGAGGAAGCTGTGCAGGCGGGTGACGGACTCCGCCAACACGAACTCCTCGTTGTAGGCGGGAATGGCGATATCGACGTCGATGCGAGAACCGGAGGTCATGTCAATGAGTTCTAGGCGGGCTTCGTCACAACGTTGTTCGACAGAGATAAGAGGTTCGTCACCCCGGGTCCGAAGTTCACGATGACCAGCGCTCCGCCCCCGTCCGCATTGGCCGCCTGGGCATAACCGCCGTGGGCCTCGGCGGCCTGTTTGACGATCGCCAGCCCCAGCCCCGAGCCGGGCATGCGCCGGGCATCATCGGCCCGGAAGAAGCGGTCGAACACCGAGGGGAGATCCGCCTCGCGAAAGCCCGGACCGTGGTCACGCACCGTCAGCGTGCCGTTGCGCAGCGTGACGTGGACCGTCGTCTCCGGCGGGCTCCACTTGCGGGCGTTGTCGATCACGTTCTGCACCGCCCGGGCGACCCGGTCGGGGTTGTTCATGATCACGGTCGGCTCGATGTCGAGGTCGAACGCGAGTCCGGGAGCGCGCCGCTGGGTCCGGCTCACCGCGTCGCGCACCAGCCCGTCGACCTCGACCGGCTCGACCGCGTCCGAGGGCGCGGCCCCGCGGGCCAGCTCGAGCACATCGGACACCAGCTGGGTGAGGTCGTCGACCTCGGCGACGATCGCCTCCTGCAGCTCGACCCGGTCCTCGACCGGCAGGCGCTCGGCCTCGAGGAAGATCTGGATGTTGGAGCGCAGTGCGGCCAGGGGCGTACGCAGCTCGTGGGAGGCGTCGGCGATGAGGTGACGTTGGGCGGTCACGCTGCGCTCGAGTGCCTCGAGCGTCTGATTGAAGTAAACGGCGAGGTGGCGCAGTTCCTCGGCGCCGGTCTCCTCCAGACGCCGGGGCTTGGCCAGCGAGCGGGTCACCTGCGCGGTCTCGGTGATGAAGCGACCGATCGGTGCGATCGCCGCCCGGGCCACCAGCAGCGCGATGATGATCGACAGCAACACGCCCCCGCCGACGATGATGGCGTAGGTCACCAGCAGGCTGGAGAGGTCACTGTCCACGCCGGTCAGCGGCAGGGCGATCTCGAGCGCGCCGCCGCGGTCGTGGTCCTGGGCGGCGAGGATCTCCAGGTGGACGCCGTCGACGGTGGCGTCGAAGAAGAAACTGCCCGCGCTGGCCTCTGCGACCTTGCGCACCTCCTGGGTCACCGGGAGCTGCCGGTTCCGGGACGTGGTGGTGCCGAAGCTCATCACCGTCCCGTTCGCATTGACGTGCTGAAAATCGCCTGACGCGCCCCCGAAGGCGGGGCTCGGTGGGGCACGGAAGGGGGAGGTCGTCGTCCCCAACGGGTTGGTCGTCGTCTGGTTCCTGGCTCCCGGACTGAAGCCGAAGGCGTTCTGGCCGCCGGGATAGCGGCCGTCAGCCGCGCCGGCCCGGGCCTGCAGCTCGGACTTGATCCCGGAGATCAGCTGGGACCGGGTCGACAGGTAGCCGACCGCACCGATCAGGATCGCGATCGCCGCCACCGCCGCCGCCACCACGGCGGCGATCCGTCGCCGGAGGCTCATGCCCGCCTCATGTCTCGCGCAGCACGTACCCGACGCCGTGGACGGTCTGGATCAGGCGCGGCTCGCCGTCGGCCTCCAGCTTGCGCCGCAGGTACCCGATGTAGACGCGCAGGGTGTTGCCGGTCAGGTTGAAGTCATAGCCCCAGATCCGGTCGTAGATGACCTCGGGCGACAGCACGCGGCGCGGGTTGAGCATCAGCAGCTCGAGCAGCTGGTACTCGGTGCGGGTGAGCTCGATCTCGCGGCCGTTGATGCGCGCGGCATGGGCGTCGGCGTCGAGCTCGAGATCGCCGAAGCGCAGCGAACGCCCGTCGGTCCCGTCGATGTGGCGGCGGGTGATCGCGCCCAGGCGTGCCTGGAGCTCGCGCACGTCATAGGGCTTGACGAGATAATCGTCGGCACCCGCCTCGAGCCCGTCGACACGATCCTCCACGGCGTCGCGCGCGGTGAGCATGAGGATCGGCGTGTGGTTGCCGGCCGAGCGCAGGCGCCGGCACACCTCCATGCCGTCGACGTCGGGCAGTCCGAGGTCGAGCACGATCGCGTCGGGGACCGCCATCTCCGCCTCGAGCAGACCGGCCTGGCCGTTGGGCGCCAGCACCACCTCATATCCCTTGAGAACCAGCGCGCGGCGGATCGCCGAGCGGACTGCGTCGTCGTCTTCGACTACCAGGACTTTCATGGGGATCAGTCTGTCCGAGACGTCTAAGGAAAGTATCTGCCGGGCCAATAGCATTGAGCGCCGATGCCGTCGCCCTGGCCCAGTGTCGCGCCGAGCCCGGCGCACCGCGCCGCTTATGCCGACGCCGTGCTGGCCCCGTTCTGGCCCGAGACGGTGCCGGCCCGGGAGACGCACCCGCCGCTCACCGGTCACGCCAACCGCGCCGAGCTGGCGATCATCGGCGGCGGCTTCACCGGGCTGTGGGCGGCCCTGTATGCCAAGGAGCTGGCGCCCGAGCGCCGGGTCGTGGTGCTGGAGGCGACCCGCTGTGGCGACGGTGCCTCCTCACGCAACGGCGGCTTCCTGGCCGCCTCCCTGACCCACGGGCTGAGCAACGGCCTGGCCCGCTTTCCCGACGAGATGACCACCCTGGAGCGCCTCGGTGGCGAGAACTTCACCGCGCTCGCAGCCGATCTGGAGCGCTACGGGATCGCGGCGGAGTACGAGCTCACCGGCGAGCTCGACGTGGCCGTCGACCCGGCGCTCGTCGCGGATCTGGCCGAGGAGGCGGAGCTGGCGCGCGCCTTCGGGCACGACGTGGTGCTGCTCGACCGGGCGGAGATCCAGTCAGAGATCAACTCCCCGACCTATGAGGCGGCGTTGTGGGACCGCGGCGGGGTGGCGCTGGTCAACCCGTCCAAGCTCGTCGAGGGACTGCGTGCCGCCGCGGTCGGCCTCGGCGTGGAGATCCATGAGTATTCCCCCGCCCGCCGGCTGACCGGCTCGGCGGGCGGGCCCACGGTCACCGTGGTCACCGACGCCGGCACCCTGGAGGCCGACCGCGTCCTGCTGGCCACCTCGGCCTACCCGGGGCTGCTGCGTCGCCTCGGGCTCTACATCGCGCCCGTCTATGACTACGTGCTCATGTCCGAGCCGTTGTCGGCGCGCCAGCGCCGGTCACTGGGCTGGGCGCGACGCCAGGGGGTGGGGGACACCGGCAACCAGTTCCACTACTACCGGCTGACCGCCGATGACCGGATCCTGTGGGGCGGCTATGACGCCATCTACCGCTACGGCGGGCCCGTGCGCGCCGACCTCGACGGAGACGACGCCGGGACCTTCGCCCGGCTCTCCCAGCACTTCTTCCACACGTTCCCCCAGCTCGAGGGCGTCGGCTTCAGCCACCGCTGGGGCGGGGCGATCGACACCTGCTCGCGTTTCTCGGTGGTCTTCGGCACCGCGCGGGGCGGGCGGGTCGCCTATGCGCTCGGCTACACCGGCCTCGGGGTCGGGGCCAGCCGCTGGGGCGGTCGTACCGCCCTGGACCTGCTCGACGGGCGCGCGAGCGAGGCCACCGCGCTGTCGTCGGTGGCCTCCAAGCCGGTGCCCTTCCCGCCCGAGCCGCTGCGCTCGGCGGTGATCGCCCTGACCCGCAATCGCCTCGCGGCGGCCGACGCAGATGGTGGCCGCCGCGGGCTCTGGTTGCGGGCGCTGGACGCCGCTGGTCTCGGCTTCGACAGCTAGTGAGCTAGTTGGCCACCACACCGGTGGGCGCCTTGGGCAGACCGGCGGCCACACGGAGCTTCTCCGCGATCTCGGCGATCTCCTCCGGGTTGGCGCTGGGGGCGAACACCGACTCCTGGGGCGGGAGGTCGAACGCCGGCGCACCCTCGGGGTGGATCTCCTCGGCGATGGTGAGCGGCTCACCGGTCTCGGGGTGGGGTCCGTTGAACACCGCCGCGAGCTCCTGGTAGTCATCCGGGGACCAGCGGTAGAGCACCGTGTGCAGGCCCTTCTTGATGTGGGGCTGGCACTCGGGGATCTTGTCGGTGGGGATGCGCGGGGAGGGGAACAGCTTCATCAGGTTGACGCCGGTGAGATTCTCCAGCGCGCGGGCATAGGCGACCTGGTGGACGCCTCCGCGGACGAGCAGATACCCCGTCAACGCACGCGCGGCCGGGTGATCGACCATCTCATACACCTTGAGCTTGCCGTTGCGAGCGCCGGTCTCGAGGAAGAAGTTGGCGGTCAGATCCTGGATCAGGTCACCTGAGGCGTTGACGTAATCGCCATTCCAGGGCTTGCCCATCGAGTCCTGCACCATGGCGGCGGCGCCGCCGTTGATGAACTGCTGGGGGTTATGGGTGCCCTTGACGTCGGTCAGGTCGCCGGGTTCACCGGCGCTGCCTTCGGCCGCGCCGGTGAGCATGTTGTTGATCGTCGTGGCCACCAGTTCGATGTGTCCGAACTCCTCGGCCGCGATGCTGGACACCAGGTCGAAGAACGGACGCGCCTTCTGACGGCTGCGGAAGTTGAACGACTGGTAGGTGTAGTTCATGAAGGTCGACATCTCGCCGAACTTGCCGCCCAGCAGTTCCTGCACGACGGCGGCGCCGACCGGATCCGGGGTGGACGGGGGCGGCAACTCGGTCTGGAGCCGGTCAAGCCTCAAGATCATGAATATCTCCTAGGTAGGACAGTGTCCTGATTAGCTCCCCGTCAGAGAGGCAGCTCTAACGTTGATATGACGCTCCGTGAGTCCAACGACAACGACGAGCCCTTGGGAGCGCATGACCGTCTCCGGGCTGCCGGCCTGCGGAGCACCCCGCAACGCCAGGCCATCCTCGCCGCTTTCCGCGGCGGCGCCGCCGAGCACCTGTCGGCGGATGAGGTCTTCGCTCACGCGTCGACCTCACTGCCCGGTCTGAGCCGCGGCACCGTCTACGCCACGCTGGCCGAGTTCACCGAGATCGGACTGGTCTCCGCGTTCGGGACGCCCGAGCCGGTGCGCTATGAGACGAACGTCGAGCAGCACGGACACTTTCGCTGTCGCCTCTGCCTGCGCGTCTACGACGTCGACGTCCCGGTGCCGGACCGCGAGAGCCTCAGCGCCCACGGCCACGAGGTCGAGCGCATCGAGGTCCGTGCCGAGGGCATCTGCGCCGGTTGTCAGGGCTACGAAGGCGGATTGGAGGCCGGCGTCGCGCAGATGAAGACGGGCGGCGCGCCACTGGCCCTCGGCGCCTCAGAGCTCACCGCGATCGAGATCGCGAGCCCGCTGGGACCGCTGCTGCTCGCCGCCAGCTCAGCCGGCCTGGTCCGGCTGGCCTTTGCCGAGCACGGCGACGTCGCCGAGCTGCGTGAACGCGTCGACGTCGACGGACCCGCTGAGGCCCACGCTCATCTCGCGGTCGCCCGCCAGCAGCTCGAGGCCTACTTCAGCGGAGAACACCGCTCACCCGTGTGCGTGATCGACTGGGCGGCGATGGACCTCGCTGCCACAGCGCTGGACGCCCCGCTTGACGTGCCCTATGGCTCACAGCGCTCCTATCACCTCATCGCCCCCGACGTCGAGGCCGGCGAACTCGGTTACGCGATGGGCGCCAACCCGCTTCCCATCTTCATCCCCTGCCACCGCGTGACGGTCGGCGCCAGCGTGCCCGACACCTTCGTCGGGGGTGCCGAGCGGCGTCGCTGGCTGCTCGAACGCGAGCGCGAGCCGGCGCGCTGAGCCGCGGCTCTGAGGGAACCGCTAGTCGGGCTTGAGCCAGTCCGGGGCCGGGTCGGGCAGCGGCTCGGGCTCGGGATAGGCGGGGACCGCCGGGGCAAGCGGATCATCCGCCACCGACGGCGCCTGCGGGTCAGCTGTGGCCGGGATCGGCGGGAACACCGGGCCCCAGATCTCGGGCGCCTCCTCAGGTGGCGGCGGGTCCTCGCTGCTCATCGCACGCACCGGCTCGGCCGCTCAGACCGGCTCGGGCTCACCCGGCTCGGGTGGGATGGCCGGTGAGGGATCCGGCGGGGCGATCGGCTCCGCCGGCTCCGAGGGCCCGGGAACCGTCGCGGGTTCACTGGGTTCACTCGGGGTTCCCGGATCAGGCGTCATCGGCGTGGAGGGGGAATCGGGCACGACCGGCGTGGGGGCTTCGGGCATCGCCGGAACCTCCAGGGTGACGCTGCTCGGTGTCGCTTGACTCATCATGCGTGTACCTCCCGTTGTTGCAGTCGCTCCCGTTGCGGGGCCACCGTGTAGCGCGGGTCGCGCGCTGATTGCATACCCGCCGCGAAGATCCCGAACCGCGTGTAGGCCGAGGCGGCGGCCAGCGCCGCGCCGCCTAGGACCGCCGCGGACCGTGACCGCCGGCCCCACAGGCCGGCGATGACCAGTCCGCCCGCGGCGAGCGCCTTGGCCCGCTTGAGCCGCTCGCCCGCCGATCCGGTGCTCATCGTCTCACCGACCACGGGACCGAGGCGCGCCTCGAGCATGCGCTCACAGACCAGTTCGACGGTCCCGCCGATCACGGCCATCCGCCATGCCGGGGAGTTCTCCGCGCGCGGCGCCGCCATGAGTCCGATCCCTCCGGCCACCATGGCCGAGGAGCCGGCGAAGAGGAAGGGCAGCTCGCGATGGCCCTCATGCCACGCCGGTACGGCGGTGTCGGCGATCAGCGCGCTCGTGTAGGTGGACACCAGGCTGCCCAGCAGCGCGGCGCCGATCCCGGAGGCCCGCCCCGCCGGAACCAGGACGCCGGTCAGCGATGAGGCGCTGGCCGCGTAGTTGAGCGGCGCATACGCGCTGAGGATCCACGTGCCGACGCTCATCGGGGAGGTGGGCTTGAACACGCGCAGCATGTTGACGAAGCGCGCCGGACGGCCCAGGTCCTTGATCAGCGCCACGAACGACACCGAGATCGCGCCGCTGGCGCACAGCTGGGCCCGCCGCGCGAGCGTCGGCCGCCCACTCAGGTCGGCCACCGCGGCGAGGATCGAGCTGGCTCCGGACAGGCCGCCGAGGAACAGGTAGCCGGCGATCTCGAGCTCCTCCCACACCGGCGGGTTGAGCACCGACATGCCGTAGTAGGAGTCCGGGGGCGGGTTCTGACCGGGCGGCGTCTGGGTGATGACGCGGGTGGGAACGTCGCGGCGTTGCTTCGGGCTCATCGACGTCCGCCGCCGAGCCCGGCGGCCACCCCGAGGCCGATCAGCCCGAGAGCCGCCCAGCCGACGTTGCTCCACATGCGGCCGAGGTCGCGAGTGGTCACCACCGGATCCGGCGGCAGCCCGTAGACCTCGGGCTCATCGAGCAGCAGGAAGAACGCCCCGGCGCCGCCGACGCCGTCGTCGGGATCGCGGCCGTAGAGACGCGCCTCGATCACCCCGCCCGCGTGCATCGTCGCCAGGCGCTGATCGGCGCGCTCGCGCAGCTCATCGAGGACGCCGAACTGGATCGAGTCGGTCGGGCAGGCCTTGGCGCACGCCGGCTCCTCACCGACGCCGAGCCGGTCATAACACAGCGTGCACTTGTGAATGCCCCCGTCGGACTCGCGCTTGTCGAGCACACCGTAGGGGCAGGCCGGGACGCAGTAGCCACAGCCGTTGCAGACGTCATCCTGGACCACCACGGTGCCGAACTCGGTGCGGAAGATCGCCCCGGTGGGGCAGACGTCGAGGCAGGCCGCATGGGTGCAGTGCTTGCAGACGTCCGAGGACATCAGCCAGCGGAAGCCGTCGTCGTCGCGCTGGAAGTTCGTCTCGTGTCCGCTGAGCGGCTTGCGCTGCTCGACGAAGGCGACGTGGCGCCAGGTGTCGGCCCCGAGCCCGCTGGTGTTGTCGTGGGAGAAGCCGGTCCAGTTGAGACCGTCCTCGGGGACCTCGTTCCACTCCTTGCACGCCACCTCACAGGCCTTGCAGCCGATGCAGATCGAGGTGTCGGTGAAGAAGCCCATGCGGGGCGGATGCTCGCCCCAGCCGGCGCCGGCCGCGGGATCGGAGGCACCGACGAGGATCACGTCGAGCGGGGAGGCGCTGGTCATGTCCAGGCGGGTCGGGGGCGCCGGCACGAGCGGTGAGGCGCTGGCCATGTCGAGCCCGATGGGGGGCAGCGGCTCGGTCATGGGGCCATGCCCGTGTCGGCGGTCACGCCAGCGCGCCGCTGGTACTCCAGGGCCAGTTCCTGGCGGGCGGCCCCGCGCGGGCGCCGGCCGGGCTGGATGTCCACGGTGAAGGACTTGACCTCCTGAATGTGGGAGGAGGGGTCCAGCGACATCGAGGACAGCTCGTTCACCGAATCCCCGGTGGCATAGCCGTTGGGCCCCCAGTGGTATGGCATGCCGATGGTGTGCACGGTGCGGCCCTCCGATTGCAGTGGGGTCATGCGGTCGGTCACCATCACGCGGGCCTCGATGACCCCGCGGGCGCTGATCACCGTGGCCCAGCCGCCGTGCTCGAGTCCGCGGAGGGTCGCCAGCTCGGGGGAGACCTCACAGAACAGCTCCGGTTGGAGCTCGGCGAGGTACGGGGTCCAGCGGGTCATCCCACCGGCGGTGAAATGCTCGGTCAGCCGGTAGGTGGTGATCGGGAAGGGGAAGTGCTCAGCGCCCGGGGTGTCCGGGTCCGGGTGGTAGAGGTTGTTCGCGTGGCGGAACACCTGACGCGCCGGGTTGCGCTGGCGCTCGGGGTAGACCGAGTTGGGCACCGCCGAGTCCTGGGGCTCGTAGTGGGTGGGGAGGGGTCCGTCGGTCACCCCGGCCGGGGTGAACAGCCAGCCTCGCCCGTCGGCCTGCATGATGAAGGCGTCGGCGCCGGAGATCGCATCGGGGCCGATGGCGTCGGGGGCCGGTCGATAGTCCGGGCGCTTGGTCGCCTCGAAGTCCGGGGTGTCATAGCCGGTCCACTTGCCCTGGTCCTCATCCCACCAGACGAGCTTCTTGCGCTCTGACCAGGGCTTGCCCTCGGGGTCGGCCGAGGCGCGGTTGTAGAGGATGCGACGGTTGGCCGGCCACGCCCAGGCCCACTCCGAGCAGGTCCAGTTCTGCTCGCGCGCGGGCGTGCGTCGCGCCGTCTGGTTGACCCCCTCGGCATAGGCGCCGCAGTAGATCCAGCACCCCGAGGCGGTCGAGCCGTCGTCCTTCATCTCGGTGTAGGCCGACAGGTACTCGCCGTCGGAGTTGTAGCCCGAGATCTCGGCCAGCACCGCCTCGGCGAGCGGCTCGTCGTGCTCACCGTGGGTGGGGTAATCCCAGGTGAGGTCGAGCAGCGGACGGTCGCGCGTCTCGCCGGAATCCTGGAGCCGTTCGCGGAGCATGCGGCCGAGGTGGTAGGTGAACCACAGATCGCTGCGCTGCTCGTCCTGGGGCTCCACGGCCTGGTGGTGCCACTGGACCATGCGCTGGGTGTTGGTGAAGGTGCCGTCCTTCTCGGTGTGGGCGGCGGCGGGGAAGAAGAACACCTCGGTGGCGATGTCCTCGGTGCGCATCTCCCCCGATTGGATCTCGGGACCGTCCTTCCACCAGGTGGCGGACTCGATGAGGGAGAAGTCCCGCACCACCAGCCAGTCGAGCTTCGACATGCCCAGGCGCTGCATGCGGTTGTTGGCCGACCCCACGGCGGGGTTCTGACCGAACAGGAAGTAGCCCTTGCAGCGACCGTTGATCTGCTCCATCACCGTGTCGTAGGTGCCGTGACTGCCGGTCAGGCGGGGGAGGTAGTCAAAGCAGAAATCGTTCTCCGCGGTGGCCGTCTCGCCCCACCACGCCTTGAGCAGGCTGACGGTGTAGTCCCTCATGTTGGCCCAGTAACCACGCTTGGGAGCGTCGGTGGCGATGAACTCATCCAGGTTGTGGTGCTTGTAGGCGTTGGGCATCGGGATGTAGCCCGGGAGGGTGTCGAACAGGGTCGGGATGTCTGAGGATCCCTGGATGGAGGCGTGGCCGCGCATCGCCATGACGCCGCCGCCCGGGCGGCCCATGTTGCCGAGCAGCAGCTGCAGGATCGACGCGCAGCGGATGTACTGGGAGCCGATGGTGTGCTGGGTCCAACCGACGCCGTGGACGAAGGCGGTGGTGCGCTCACGGCCCGAGTTCTCGACGAACAGCCGACAGATCTTCAGGAACAGCTCCGGGGGGACGCCGCAGACCCGCTCGACCAGCTCGGGCGTGTACTCGGCGTAGTGGCGCTTGAGGATCTGGTAGACGCAGCGAGGGTGCTGGAGCGTGAAATCGTTGGTGATCTCGTTGCCCGCGCGCGGATCACCCTGGGCGTCGACGCCACCGCGCTCGGCCACCAGGGCGTCACTGAGCTCGCGGGATCCGGCGGCGGCGGCGACGACGGCGCCGTCGTACTGCCAGGAGGTGCCGTCGTACTTGCGCGTCTCGGGATCGAAGCCGGAGAAGATTCCGTCGATGCCGACGTCCTCGAACTCCTCGCGGATGATCGTCGGCGCGTTGGTGTAGGCGAGCACGTACTCGCGGAAGTCCGACTCGGTGGTGAGGACGTGGTTGATGATCCCGCCGAGGAAGGCGATGTCGGTGCCGGTCCGGATCGGCACGAAGGTGTCGGCCAGGGCGCTGGTGCGGCTGTAGTGGGGGTCGACGTGGACGATCGTCGCGCCCCGGTTCTTGGCCTCGACCACCCACTGGAAGGCGACCGGATGGGCCTCGGCCATGTTCGAGCCCTCGAGCACGATGAGGTCGGAGTTCTGCAGGTCCCCGGGCAGCGTGGAGGAGGCGCCGCGGCCGAAGGACGTGCCCAGCCCGACCACGGTGGAGCTGTGACAGACGCGCGCCTGGTTCTCGATCTGGATGATCCCCGTCGCGGTGAGCAGCTTCTTGATGAGGTAGTTCTCCTCGTTGTCGAGCGTGGCCCCGCCGAGCGCGGCGATGCTCATGCAGCGGCGCACCGCCTCAGAGTCGAACTCGTCCTCCCAACCCTCCGCGCGGGTCGCGATGACGCGGTCGACCACCATCTCCATCGCCGTGGCCAGGTCGAGGCGCTGGAACTCGGTGCCGTAGGGCGGGCGGTAGAGGACGAAGTGCTCGCGGGAGTCCCCGGTGGTCAGCTGGAGCGTCGCGGAGCCCTTGGGACACAGCCGCCCGCGCGTGTGGGGGGCGTCGGGGTCGCCCTCGATCTGAATCGCCTTGCCGTCCTTGACGTAGACGTTCTGGGCACAGCCGACGGCGCAGTAGGGGCATACCGACTTGACCACCGCGTCGGCGGTGACGGTCCGCGGCGTCAATCGCTGGCTGGTCGGCGACTTGGTCGACTCGCCTCGCGCCAGGGGGTCGGAGCCGGTCAGCTGGCGCAGGACGGGCCAGGTCGGGAGCTTGCGGCCCCGGGGGGCCGACCCCCCGTCAGCGGGCTTGGGCGTCACTGGGTCAGCTCCTTGGCCGCGCGGGCGCGCATCCACGCGTCGACGTGGTCGTTGGTCAATGGGTTGTGGGCGCGGTGGTTGACGAGTTGCTGGGGGCTGGAGGGCCCGTCGACGGACGGGGACACCGTCGGCAGCTCGGGCACACCGCTGCCGTCGGCGGGGATGCCCGTGGCGATCATGAACGCCAGGCCGGTGGGGATTCCGAGTGCGTCGGCCGCGGACTTCCAGTCGTTGCCCGCGTCGAGCTGGGCCACGACTTGCTCGCGGGTGACGGTCAGCTCCTCACGGTGATCCATCGGATGCACGCTACCCGAGTCGCGAGACGATGAACCCAAGTTGTCGCCACGGCCGGCCGGCGCGCACGGGCGCGTCAGTCCAACAGCGCCTCGAGGCGCTCACGATACCCCCCGCCGTGGCGCAGGCCATCGGCCAGCGGCGGCGAGTTCCAGGCCGGCTCCTCACCCTTCTCCCAGTTCTCGATGTTCGGCTTCTGCGGGACGGCTCGGCCGATCACGAACAGGTAGAGGGCGACCAGCGCGCCGGAGACCGCGATGGCGAAGCAGACCCACAGGCCGGTCTTGATCCCCGAGCCCGATACCCCGCCGTTGGTCGAGGTGGCCAGGTGCAGCAGGATGGGGGCGACCATGAAGGCGGCAACCGCCCGCAGCAGCTCGAGCAGCGCGAACACCCGCTGGATGTTCATCGCGCGGAGTGAGTAACCGGCGACGAACAGCGCGGGGGCGACCGAGGCGCCGACGCCGGCGCCGGCCATCCCCGAGCCGAAGGCCACCAGGTAGTGGGGGCCGCTGCTGACACCGGTCATGACGACGATGCCGCCGGCCAGCAACACCAGTCCGGTGAGCACGAAGGGGGCGAGGAAGCGGGTGCGGATAATGAAGCCGAAGATCACCGCGACCACCACGGCGCTGGCGAAGAACGGCCAGAACAACGAGCCGATGTGGGCGGGTGAGCCGTGACCCTCGAGTGCCTGGCCGACCAGGTCGATCGCCGGGATCGAGGAGGCGCCGGCGGCCATGGCGACGATGGTGCCGGCCACGGGTTTGGTGCTCAGCATCTCCCGGACCGGCATCAGCGGGTTGCGCACCGTGGCCTGGTGAATGACGAGCAGGACGATCGCGAAGGCGCCCGACAGCAGCGGGAGGAACACGATGACCGACAGCATCTTGTGGGTGGTCAGCTCAGAGGCGCCGAAGAAGGCAGCCGCGGTCCCGCCGCCGGCCAGCAGCATCGAGACGGGGTCCCACTTCTTCTTCTCCTCGGGCGCCGGCGTGTCCTGCCAGGTGAGGAGCACGAACAGGAGCGCCAGGATCGACGACGCCGCCGCTAGCCAGAACAGCAGTCGCCAGGACATCGCCTGGGCCTCGAAGCCGCCGATGATCGGGCCGAGGGCCACTGCCCCGAAGATGCACAGGTCCATGATGCCGGCGGTGATCGGCATGCGCTTGGCCGGCCAGCCGATGACCAGCGGCGGAACGGCGGTGATCAGCATCAGGCTCGTGCAGAGGCCCTGGATGATGTGGCCGGCGATGAACAGGGCGGGCACGGTGGCGAGCGCCGCCATGATCGACCCGATGACCAGCAGCACCGAGTAGGTGAGCAGCAGACGGCGCTGGGCCAGACGCACGGCCAGCTGGACCGACAGCACGGTGCCGAAGGCGTAGCCGGCGTTGGCCATGCCCGTGGTGGTCTGGAGCGCCTGGGTGGACAGGCCGACGCTCGCGGTGAGTTCCTTCTCCATCGACGGGATCGCGGAGGTCAGCGCCAGGTAGGGGATGAGCGCGAAGATGACGAGGAGAGCAGCACCGACGTAGGAGTCGGCGAGGGGTCCCTTGAAGCGCACGGGCGGCTACCTCTCGATGGAATGGGTGTACGGGTCAGAGCTGTCGTGCTCTGAGTGGGGCGTCAGCCCCCAGATCCGCTCGGTGGCGTACTCGAGGTCGTGCTCGAGGCCGAACTCGTGGGCGATCAGCCCGATCAGCCCCAGGCCGGCGATCGCCGCGCCGGCGGAGACGCCGAGCCAGCGCACGAGATGGGGGACGGGGCCGTAGGTGCCCTGCTCGATGGTGAGGGCGCTGACCACCGCCCAGACCGCGACGGGCGCCAGAGCAACGTCGAGAAGACGCTGGAGGGTGCCGCGGCCACTGGCGGCGAACACCATCAGCACCAGGGTCACGCAGCCGGCGCCGACGCCGACTCCCAGCCAGCGCTCAGCGTCCGGGGAGAAGACGAACGCCCCAACCGCCAGCGTGGCGCCGGCGATGGCGAAGCCGAGTACGGAGATGAAGCGCGTGCGCGCATAGGTGGTAACGCCTTCCACACCGCCACCAATTCCCGGGGACGGGGATCCTCAATCACCCACGCTGGCGGTCGGTGATGGTCAGGCGAATCACGCACTGGCCGTTCACCGGCTCGGACTCGACCGATTCAACCGCCTGCATGAGCCGGTTGTCGGGCTCCGCCTCGGGCTCGAGCGGGCCGACGCTCAGGCGCAGGCGTCGCGGAGAGCTGGCGATGCCGGCTCCGATCCAACCCTCGGCTCCACGTTCGACGTGGTCGGCGATCGCCTCATTGGCCGCCGCGAGATCGTCGACGCTGGTGACCGAGAAGTGCGCCGAGGCGGCGATGAAGGTGAGCATGCGCGCGAGTACGTGACGCTGGAGCTCCGCCGTGTTGCACCACAGCCGCACCGGGCCCTCCAGCCAGGCGGCGTCGCGGCCGTCGGCTTGGCCCGCCACCGATTCGGGCTCGGCCGGTTCGGCCGCCGGCGCCGCGCCGGACAGGGCGACGACCGGCTGGGAGAACAGGATCCGCACCTCGGTGCCGCCGCCCTGGGCGTTGCGGAACTCGGCGCGGTCAGACAACGCGTTGATCACCGCCAGACCGAGACCCATGCGGTCGCTGCGCGAGGAGATGCGCGTGATGCCGTGCCCCCGGTCGCGGATCGACACCCGAACGCCGCGGCTGAGGCACTCGATCTCGACGAGCATGGGACCGGTCTCGCCCTCGGGATAGGCGTGAAGACAGACGTTGTTGCAGGCTTCGCTGACCGCGGTCTTGAGGTTGGCGCACAGCTCGTCGTCGAGCTCGGTCGCGGCAGCGATGCCGCTGATGGCCGCACGGACGACAGCTACGTTTTCAGCCTGGCTGGGGAGCTGCAGACTTAGCCCTACCGGTTCCTGCATGACGCCACTTGTACCTCGTCTGAGTCCAGGTTCATGTGATGGAGGCGGTCGCCTCACCCACGCGAACCAGACGGAAAGGATGGCTCTTTGATCCCCGCCCGAGCCGGCAGGGGATCGAGCCTGCAGATGGGTGTTTACCCAACCTCGGCTTCGACTATCCCGGAAAGTCGATCCAGGGCGGCGTGCAAGATCCGTGACACCTGCATCTGGGAGACCCCGATCTCTGCGGCGATCTGGGTCTGGGTGCGGTCATCCACGAAGCGCATGGACAGCACGCGGCGCTGGCGCTCGGTGAGCTGGCGAGCGGCCTGGGCGATGCACATGTCCTCCTCGACCCGCTCATAGCGGGTGTCGATGTTGCCCAGCGTGTCGCCGATGGTGAAGCTCTCACCCTCGCCGTCGTCATGGGGGGTCTCCAGCGACATCGAATGGTGGGCGGTGGCGGCCTCAGCCGCATCGCAGACCTGCTCCACGGTCAGCTCGAGGTATTCCGCCACCGCCTGGAAGGTCGGCGGGCGCCCGGTGCTGACCGTCAGCGTGCGCTGAGCCTGCTCGACCTTGAGCGCCATGTCCTGGGTCCCGCGCGGGATATGGACCGCCCAGCCGCAGTCGCGGAAGTAGCGCTTGATCTCACCGAGGATGGTGGGGACGGCGAACGCCTGAAAACTCGTCCCGCGGGAGGGGTCGTGGCGGTCGATCGCCTTGAGCAGCCCCACGCTGGCCACCTGCTTGAGGTCCTCGGGCGGCTCCCAGGCCCCGCGGTAGCGCCGTGCGAGGCGGGTGGCGAGTGGAAGGTAGTGACGGACGAGCTCCTCGCGGGCGGCGCGATCGCCGCCGTGATGCCAACGATCGAAGAAGTCGTTCAGCTCTCCGACGCTGGGGTGGAGGCCGAGACGGGTGGTGCGCTGGATGGGCCTCGTACCGAGGGGACCCGGCGTGGCGTCGGTCAAGCTCATTATTAGCGCCTACCAGGCTGTCTGTAGCGACAAACCAGCCACTGGGTCACGCGGTTGCTTTACAACTTCGGCCCGGGTTAAGCCATCAACATGGTCGCCCCGGCGAGGCTTCATCGGACTCGGCGACGGGTAAATCCACGCCCATGAGCAACGAATCAGATCACCAGGAACCCGATCCGACCACCCAGCGGATCGTCGAGCGCCAGGACGGCCCGGTCAACGTGGGCAAGGTCCCGTTGCACGGCGATGATCTGCCCGAGGGCGTTGCCCCCGAGGACATCGAGGGCGAGATCGGCGCCGAGGGCGGATCCGGCGGCTCGGGCAAGACCCCGACCCCGTTCCATCCCTCCAAGGAGGACAAGTCGCCGCTCGGAAGCACCGATCAGCACTCCAACGCCTGAACCAATCCCAGATACGGGGCCCGGAGCTTCCCGCTCGACCCCGCTCAGGCGCCAGCTCTCGCTCGCGCCTCGGAGGGGGCCCCACTCGTGTCCGCCAGGCTCAGGAGCTGTAGCGACGGGCGTCGAGCAGCTCATCGGGAGTGGCCGGCTCGCGACCCTCTCCGAACTCACTGTCGCCGCCAACCCGTGTCACCGTGGCAGTGGCACCGGCGTCGCTCTGCATCACGGAACCGCGACGCGCGGCGGCGAAGCCTCCGATGGCTGCCAGCGCGGCGATGATCGCGATGATCAGAAGCACGATGGCGAAGCCACCGGCCGTGACGACGGATATGACGGCGGCGATGACCGCAAGGATGATGAGGAAGAATGCGAACCACATGATGTCTGGCCTACCCGGCCGCTCGACGTCCAAACCCGCACACCGGGTCCGCTCCCGAACCCGGTGCGCATCGGTCGTCTCACTCGACTAGCGGACGAGCTCGGCTCCCTCGAACTGGGGCAGGATGTGCTCACGGTAGGCAGCGAGGAACGCGTCCTGGTCATCGCCGATCTGCTGGACGTAGAGCTCGTCGAAGCCGGCCTTCTCGTACTCGCGGATCGCCTCGAGGTGCTGATCGATGTCCGGACCACAGACGATCGACTCGGCCAGGGTGTCGGGATCGACCAGCGTGGAGACCTGCGCGAAATGGGCCGTGGTGGGGAGGATCTGGGCCATCTCACCCGGCAGGCCGTCGTTCGGCCAGAGCTTGTAGGCGAGCGCCTTGGCGGCCTCGGCGTCGGCGCCGTAACACACCTTCAGACCGCCTTGGACGACCTTGCCGGCCCCGCCCTGGGAGCGGAACTGCGCCACTGATTCGCCGTCGGGCTCGACGGTGGCGAAACCGTCGCCGATCTTTGCCGCGAGCGCAGTCGACTCGGGGCCGAAGCCCGAGACGATGACCTTGGGCGGCGTGACGGGCGCGTCGAAGATGCGCGCGTGCTCGACGTGGTAGTGGGTGCCGCGGTGGCTGTAGGTCTCGCCCTTCCACATCTCGCGGATGATCTCGATGGCCTCCTCGAGCTGTTCGCGGCGCACGGCCGCCTCGGGCCAGGCGTCGCCGAAGATGTGCTCATTGAGCGCCTCACCGGTGCCGACCCCGAAGATGAAGCGTCCGTCGAGCAGCAGTGATGCGGTCGCGGTGGCCTGGGCGATGACCGCGGGATGGATCCGCATGGTGGGGCAGGTCACCGCGGTGGTCACGGTGAGTTCGGGGGCGGCCTGGGCGATCGCGCCGAGCACGCCCCATACGAACGGGCTGTGGCCCTGGACATCGAGCCAGGGGTGATAGTGGTCTGAGATCCAGAGATCTCGGAAGCCTGCGTCCTGCGCCTTTGCGGCGTTGGTCACAAGCTCCTTGGGACCGGTCTCCTCACTGGACAGGAAGTAGCCGATCTTCATGGGGTTCTCCTTCGGATGCTCCGCGGACCGAAGCCCCCGGCGATAACAAGATCGCCTGTGGCCCTGCCCGGGGCGCACCCGAGGTAAACCGTCCTAGGGGGTGTCGAGGTCCTTTTCGCCCAGGTCGGGCGGCATCTCCTCATCCGCCTCGCCACCGTCCTCGTTCGCCATGACACGGCTGTCCTCGTCCTCGTCGAAGGCGTCCTCGAGGATGCGGCCGGCCGAATGCTGATCGCCGTGGCTGGCGTTCTCGATCAGGTCGGCCTCGGCGAGCTCGAAGCCCTCCGATTCACCTTCGCCGGATTCGTTGAGCGCTGCCCATGCGGGATCGTGTGCTTTGTCTTCATCGAAGCTCATGACTCTCACGGTACCCCGCGGTCGGTGGACCGAACACACGATGGCCCGCGCTCATCGAGGAGGAGGCCGTCGCGGCGCTCGCTCCCGACGCACCGCCACTCAGCTGAGCAGCTCGAGCACCGCGAGCTCGGCGCGGCGCCGCACACGCGGGGAGACCCGTCGTGATCCCGGGCGGGTCCGCACCACCGGAAGTCGCGCCACCGTGCCCGCCTCGTAGAGGTCGAAGACGCGGGGGTCGATGTAGGCGCGCCGGGCGACGGCGGGGGTGTTGCCCAGCGCCTCGGACACCTCCTTGACGACCGCGTTGCGTACCCGCTGGTGGCTCGGTGGGCGCTTGCGCGCCGGATCGGCGGCCGCGGCCGCGTGCGCGGCCAGCGAGGTGGCGGCGAGCACGGTCGCGTTCCAGGTGCGGAAGTCCTTGGCGCTGAAGTGGGGGTTGTTCAGGCCCGCCTTGATGTAGTTGTTGACATCGTCGGCGTGCAGGTGGATCCAGCGTCGGCCGTGGCGATAGGCCAGCAGCTCGGGGGGGAGGCCGCGCCGGCGGCGCAGGGCGCTGACCACGGCCAGGCTGTCGGGATCGTCGATCTCGATCTGGCGTCGCACGCCGGATTTGGCCGGATAGTCGAAGCTGGCGGCCCCACCGACGATGCGGACGTGCTCGCGCCGCACGGTGGCCAGCCCGAGGCCGGTGTCCTCCTCGTTGTGCTCGTGGCTGCCGATCCGGAACAGGCCGACATCGAGGAGGCGCACCGCGGCACCGAGCACCCGCTCGCGGGAGAGCTCCTCCCCGGAGGCCAGGTCCTTAGCCACGCGGCGGCGCAGTCGGGGGAGCACGGCGCCGAACTCGAGCATGCGATCGAACTTCTGGCGGTCGCGCAGCTCACGCCAGCGGTCGTGGTAGCGATACTGGCGGCGTCCGGCGGCGTCGATCCCGGTGGCCTGCAGGTGACCGCGCGGGTCGGTGGAGATCCACACGTCCTGCCAAGCCGGGGGGATCACCAGCCCGGTGATCCGCTCGACGGTCTCGGCGTCGGCGACGCGCTGACCGGCGGCGTCGAGGTAGACGAAGCCGCGGTCGACCCGACGGCGGGTTAACCCGGGCTGGGATGGATCGGAGCGGCGCAACCGGACGGGCGGGGGCATCTCAGGGGGGCTCTACCCACCCCCGGGGATCTCCGCACCTGCCCCGTGCACCGGCGCGGAGCGCCCACCCTGCGCGCCGGTCAGCTCAGCGCGCCGGCGCGGCGGACAGCTCGCGCTCCCACCAGGCGATGGTGTCGGCGACCGTCTGGCGCAGGGGGATCTCGGGGGTCCAGCCGATGGCCGCCGCCAGCTTGGCCGCCGTGCCGCGGTTCTCCATCACCTCGTGAGCGCGCACCCGGGCGGGGTCGACCTCGTGGGTGACGACGATCGGGTCGATCAGCTCCGCCACCAGCGCCACCAGCTCCCGCGCGGACACCGATACGCCCGAGGCGACGTTGTAGACGCCGGGTGGCGCGGCCGAGGCCACCAGCTCGCGGTAGGCCCGACAGACGTCGCGTACGTCGGTGTAGTCGCGTCGCGTATCGGGGTTCCCGGTGACGATCTTCAGCTCCCGGGCACCGTCGACGCGGGCCTGGGCGGCCTGCTGGGCCAGGGACGAGACGATGAAGATCGGCAGCTGACCCGGGCCGACGTGATTGAACGGGCGGGTGCGGAGGATCGACAGGCCCATGGCGTCGGCATAGACGCCCGCGAGCATGTCACCCGAGGCCTTGGAGACCGCGTAGGGGTTGGCCGGGTGCAGGGGCGCGTCCTCGTCGACCGGCAAGGCCGCCGGTGGGCCGTACACCTCACAGGTCGAGGCCCACAGAACGCGGGCATCCGGGGCCTGGGTGCGGATGCCCTCGAGCAGCGCGACGGCGCCACCCACGTTGGCGCTCATGGTCTCCGCCGGGGCCTCCCATGAGCGGCCCACGTGGCTGAGGGCCGCGAGGTGGTAGATCGCCTCGGGCGCGACGTCGGCCAGTGCGCGCCCCAGTGCCGCGGCGTCGTTGAGGTCGAGTGCCAGACCCGTCCCGGCCGGCGTGTCCCCGCTGCGGGAGACGCCGATCACCTCATCACCAGCCTGCACGCACAGCTGCGCCAGCCACCCGCCGACAAAGCCGGAGGCGCCTGTGATGAGGACCCGCATCAGTTCGGGCTGTTGCCCGGCGGAAGATCGCTGGGGGTCATCGGCACCGTGGCGTGCTCGATGTTGCCGTGACCGTTGGAGGAGTAGACCGTCTCGATCACGGCCGACCCGTCACCGGCCACCGGAGGGCCGGCCAGTCGGCGCTCGAGCTCGCCGAGCACGAACCCGAACAGCAGGTGACGCCAGGTCGCCTGGTAGAGCGCCCGACGGCTGCCCGCCAGGTTCGGGATCTTGTCGTGGGCGGGGTGATGGCGATCGAGCAGCCCGACCGTCGACCACAGCGCGGTGTTCTCGGCCAGGGCCATGGCCGGCCCCTTGAGCCAGGCCGGACCGCGCAGTGACGGGGCGATCAGCGAGTAGGTGGCCCCGAACAGCCCGCCGGCGAGCAGATGCAGGGACAGTCCCGGCGCGTACCAGTGATCGTCCTCGCCGACGACAGCACGTCCGAGCATCTCGACATCGTCATAGGGGAAACCGAAGACGATCTTGTCCAGTGGCTGCTGGGCGGCCCACACGGCCGCCGCGATCACGCCACTGGCGGCCCCGCGCAAGATCCGCAAATCACTCAAGGCGATCAACTGTAACGGGGCTCACAACGCCGGGTAAAAGTCATCAGATGAAGCGCCAGAACTCACCCACCGCAGACCTCGACGCGCTGCACGCCCGCGCTCGCGAGCAGGGCGTGAACCCGATCGTCTATCGCATCGTGCGTTCGCTGCTCGTTCCCTTCTTCAAGCTGTACTTCCGGATGCAGGGCATCAGCCTGGACCACATCCCGGCCGAGGGCGGGGCGATCATCGCCGCCAACCACCGCTCGTTCCTCGACCCCTTCATCATCGGCGCCTGCGCGCCGCGGCCGTTGTACTTCGTGGCCAAGAAGGAGCTGTTCAAGACGCCCTGGCAGGCGTGGGTGCTCAACTCCCTCGGCGCCTTCCCGGTCGACCGTGGCAACGCCGACGAGGCGACGATCACCACCGCCAAGGCGATCCTGGCCCGCGGTGAGATCGTGCTCATCTTCCCCGAGGGCACGCGCATCCGCCCCGGCACCCTCGGCAAGCCCAAGCGGGGTGTGGGCCGCCTGGTGCTCGAGACCGGCGTGCCGGTGATCCCGGTGGCGGTGACCGGGACCGAGGCGGTCCGCCGGGGCTGGCGGATCCGCCCCCACAAGGTGCGCGTCCGGGCCGGTGTCCCGTTGCGCTTCCCCCAGGTCGAGCACGCCTCCCCCCAATCCGCGGCCGCGGTCACCAACCGCATCTGGTCCTGCGTGGCGCTGCAGTGGGAGTGGCTCGGCGGACTCGCTCCGATCCGCCGCGCCTGCGTCATCGGCGCCGGCAGCTGGGGGACCTCACTGGCGGTGTCGCTCGCTCGCGCCGGCTACGACGTCGACCTCGGCTGCCGCACCGCCGAGCAGGCCAAGGCGCTCGCCGACACGCGGGTGAACACCCGGTATCTGCCCGAGGTGGAGCTGCCACCCCAGGTCAACGTCGTCCCCGCCGCCAAGCTCGACCTCTACGGCCACGACCTCATCTGCCTCGCCGTGCCGGCGGAGTCGCTGCCCGCGGTGATGGACGCCCACGGCGACCAGATCCCCCACAACGCCGGCGTGCTCGTCCTGTCCAAGGGCAACGTGCCCGGCCGTCCGAGCCTGCCGAGCGCCTATGTCGCGGAGCGCTCCCGAGCCCGGGCCCACGGCGTCCTGGCTGTCGAGGGCGAGCGGGCGCAGAGCGGCGCCAGCGTGCGGATCGCCTCGACCGACCGCGGCTTCTCGCGCCAGATCTCCGACGTGCTCAAGGACATCGGGATGGACGTCAGCGTCAGCAGCGACGTCAGCGGCCTCGAATTCCAGCTGGCCGACGGCGTCCTCGGCGCCCGAGCTGCGTAGCTCCGACCCCCGCTTCCACCTAGACTGCGTCATGTCGTGGCGACCCCCCTACCGACGAGCAAAGCCGAGCTCGATGCCGCCTTCAGCGACCTCTACCGTGCCCATGTCCGCGACGTGTACTCCTACAGCTACTACCGCGTGGGGAACCATCACGACGCCGAGGACCTCACGGAGCAGACCTTCCTTCAGGCCTACCGCCACCTCGAGCGCGCCCTGCGCGAGTCCAAGGGCCGGCCGCTGCGTCCCTGGCTCATCCGCATCGCCCACAACCTGGCGGCCAACTTCTACCGGGACCGCTCGCGCAAGCCAGAGGCCGCGATCGAGGACGCGAGCATGATCGCCGCCACGCACACCACCGAGTCCCTGGTGGAGGGGCGCGAGCAGCTCAAGATGATCCTCGAGGGCGTCCAGCAGCTGCCCGACGATCGCCGCGAGGCGCTAATCATGCGCTTTGCCCTGGGGATGGACAACCGCGAGATCGCCCAGGCGCTGGGCCGCACCGACGGCGCCACCAAGGTGCTCCTGCACCGGGCGATCCGCCAGCTCGAGGGCATCGTCGCGGAGAAGCAGCCGGCATGAACGTCGAAGCGCTGCTGCGAGAGGCGATGGCGCCGGTCGAGCCCTCCTCGCCCGAGGAGCTGCTCGATGAGCTCCAGCTCCGGCTGGTCGACTGGGCCGATGCGGCCCAGACCGAGCTGGAGAGCTGGGAGATGTCGGCGATGCGCAATCCGCGCAACTGGCTGCGCCCGGCGGCCGCCCTCGCGGTGACCGCCACAGCCGGCTCGGCGCTGGTGGTCCTGCGTGTACGCCAGCACCACGGCGATCGCGTCGACGCCTCCGCGAACCTGGCGGAGCTGGCGTCCAAGACCTTGGCCGACGTGGTCGAGGAGACGAAGCGGATCCTCTAGCTGGCGGCGTCGTCACCGGTCTGGGGGACCAGTGACGACGAGACGCGTCCTTACGGACTTCGTCAGACCGGTTGCTAGCGTCCTCGCCGCTCATGGCTACCTGCTACCGCCACCCCAATCGTGAGACCGGGGTCTCCTGCTCCAGCTGCGGGCGACCGATCTGTCCCGAGTGCATGACCCCGACCTCGGTGGGGATGCGCTGCCCCGAGTGCGCGCGCCAGAGGACCCAGGTCCGGCGGATGCCGAGCAGCCCGGGGCTGGTCGGATATGAGCGCTGGAGCGTCACCAACGTCCTCATCGGGATCAACGTGGTGGTGTTCATCGCGGAGCTGCTCACCGGCGTCACGCTCGGCGGGACCGACACCGGTTGGGTGTTCGAGCACGGGGCTCTGTTCGGACCGTTCATCTCCGGCTTCGGCATCCATCAGTACTGGCGGCTGCTGACCTCGGGCTTCCTCCACGAGGGGCTCATCCACATCGCGCTCAACATGCTGTCGCTGTGGTTTGTCGGCCGTGTGCTGGAGCCGGCCATCGGCAAGGCAAACTTCCTGGCCATCTACTTCGCGTCGCTGCTGGCCGGCTCCTTCGGGGCGCTCCTGTTCGAGCCCAGGGCCCCGACACTTGGAGCCTCGACGGCGATCTTCGGCATCTTCGGGGCGCTGATCGTCGTCGCCTACCGGCGCGGGATCCCGCTGTGGCAGAGCGGCCTCGGGCCGATGCTTCTGCTGAACCTGGTGTTCACGCTGACCGTGTCCGACATCTCGATCGGCGGCCATATCGGCGGCCTCGCCGCCGGGTTGCTCGGCGGGCTTGCGGTGACCGACCTGCACGAGCGTCGCAACCGGCAGTCCCTCGCCCTGCTCGCCTGCCTGGCCATCGCCGTCGTGTCGGTGATCGGTGCGATCGCCGTGGCCGGTGGCACCGGTCTGACGCCCCACGGCTTCACCGTCTAGCGCGAACCTCAGCGTTTTCCGAGCGCCTGACGCCCATCGCGTGCTCGGGTGCGTCGTCGCTCAGTGCGCAAGCACCTCGGCGTAGAGCCTCTGCAGCGCCCCGAGCAGCCGCTCGCGCGCGAAGCGCTTGCGCACATCCTGGGAGGCGGTGCCTCCGAGCGTCGCGCGCAGCCGCGGTGCGTCGATCAGAGCCACCAGCGCCGCCGTGAAGGCATCGCCGTCTCCGGGCGGGAAGAGCACGCCGGTCCGGCCGTTGCTGATGATCTCGGGCAGCCCGCCGTGGGCGGCCGCGAGCACCGCCGAGCCGGCGGCGGCCGCCTCGATCGCGGAGCCGGGCAGCGGATCGGGGTGGGTCGAGGGCACGGCGACCACGTCCGCGGCCCCGTAGACGTCGGTCACCGGTTCGATGAAACCCCCGAGGACCAGGCGATCGGACACGCCGAGCTCGGCGGCCAGGGCGAGGACGGCGTCGCGGCGATGTTCGGCGCCGGGCCAGACGTCGCCGGCCAGGAGTCCCACGGCGCCGCGCTGGCTCAGCTCCGGCGTGGCCAGCGCGCGAACCAGCAGATCCTGTCCCTTCCAGTCGGTGATCCGGCCGGCCACCGCGACGACCGGGCGATCCTGGGCCAACCCGAGCCGGGCGCGGGCGAAGGCGCGCTGGCTGCGGGTGGGGGAGATGGCCAGGCCGTCGTAGATCACCCGCGCGGGCTCGGCGCCGCCGAACTGGAGCGAGGCGGCCACCGAGACGCAGGGCAGTGCGGCGGCGGAGCTGAGCATCCGCCGATGCCAGGGCCACAGCCGGCCATAGCCGGCATAGATCTCACGCACGTGCCAGATATGGGGCACGCCGGCGGCGGCCGCTGCGACGGCGCCGCCGAGGACCACCGAGGTGTTGGAGTGCACGAGGGCGACCTTGCGTGAGCGGATCAGGCTGCGCAGCCCGGTGGCGTCGGTCGCCAGCTGGGCCGACAGGCGGCTCAGACCGGTGGGGGACAGCGCCTCGCGCCGCACCACGGCGAGGGGACGGGCGATGACCTCGACACCGAGGCGCTCGAGGTCGCCGGCCAGGGGACCCGCGGTGTCGGGCAGGACGACCAGGGGGGTGTAGCGCTCACGGTCGAGCCCGCCGGCGATCAGCGCCAGCTGACGGTCGGCGCCGTAACGACCCCCGGAGGAGTGCAGGAGGAGGACGGTCTGGGGACTCAGCGCAGTTCCAACGCGCGGGCGTTCGGGTCCATCGGCTCGGTGATCCGGTCCGGATGGATGATGTGGGCCAGCAGCTCCAGCCCGTCGATCAGGCGCGGCCCCGGTCGTGAGAAGTACGCGTTGGCGTCCACGGCGACGATCTTGGTCGCCCCCAGCGCCGCGAGCTCCGTGCTGTGCATCTCCGCCTCGCGGTGGGCGATCTCGGCGTCATAGCCACACGGCATGACGATCACGATGTCGGGCTCCATGGCGGCGACGGCCTCCCAGGTGACCTGCTCGGAGTGCTCGCCGGGGAAGCCGAGCATGTCCTCGCCGCCGGCGTATTCGATCATCTGCGGCGTCCAGTGACCGGCCGCATAGGGGGGATCGAGCCATTCCAGTGCCACCACCCGGGGACGCTCGGCACCGCGTACAGCCAGGCGCACGCGGTCGATGCGCTCGGACGCCTCGCGGATGAGGTCGACCGCCTCGTCCTTGGTGTCGGTGGCTGCGGCCAGCGTGCGGTAGTCCCCGAGCACCTCGCCGAGCGTGCTCGGATTGAGGGAGATGACCATCGGCTGGGTCTCGATCTCCTCGGCGATGGCGCGCACGTCGTCGTAGGAGACCGCACAGACCTGACACAGCGCCTGGGTGACGATCAGCTCAGGCGCCAGCGCGTGCAGCTGCGGGCCGTCGAGCTCGTAGATCGCCGCGCCCTCCAGGGTGCGCTCCTTGACCGCCGCATCGATCTGGGCCGCGGTGAGGCCGGGTCCGAACGTGTCCCGGGTGACCCGGGGCAGCGCCTTGGCCGCCTCGGGGTAGTCACACTCATGCGTGACACCGACGACGGCGTCGCCGAGGCCGAGCGCGAACAGCATCTCGGTCGCCGCGGGAACCAGGCTCACAATGCGCATCGAGGACACCTTATGACAGAGAACCGACTCAGCGAGGCAGAGATCGCCGGCCGGCTGCGCGGCTCACGCTGGCAGTCCGAGGGGGACGCAATCGTCCGGGACCTCGAGCTGGAGAACTTCGCGGCGGCGATCGCCGCGGTCAACCGGATCGCCGCGGCGGCCGAGGCGGCCAACCACCACCCCGACATCCTGGTGCACGGCTGGAACAAGCTCCGGGTGACCCTCAGCACCCACTCGGCCGGCGGGCTCACCGCCGCCGACTTCGATCTCGCGGCCCGTCTGGACGGACTGCTCTAAGCCGGGCGGATCCGGCGGGTCAGTCTGTCACCGGGCGCGTCGGCTGATAACTTGCAGGCCAGCAGTCGCATTCAATGAACGACGACCCTTCGCGAAGTAACGGGCGCCCATGAAGGCGCTCCTCATAGTTCTGACCGGGATCCTGATCCTGCTCAACGCGTTCTTCGTGATTGCCGAGTACGCGATGGTGCGTTCCCGGCGGGCCCGGCTGGAGTCGATGGCGGAGGAGGGGTCGCGTGGCGCGCGCATCGCCCTGGCTCAGCTCGACGAGCTCGGCGACTACCTGTCGGCCTGTCAGGTCGGGATCACCATGGTGTCGATCGGCACCGGTGCCCTGGGTGAGCCGGCCATCGCCCACCTCCTCGAGCCGGTCTTCGGCAAGCACGACTCGGGCATCGCGACCGCCATCTCGGTGGTCATCGCCTATGTGGTGATCACCTACGTGGAATCGGTGCTCGGGGAGATCGTGCCCAAGCTCTACACGATCCAGCACGCCGAGGGCCTGGTTGTGCGGATCTCCCCGATCATGCGCGCCTTCATCTGGGTGTTCAAGCCGGTGATCGCCGCGTTGAACGTGTCCTCGTCCTTCACCCTGCGTCGCCTCGGCGTCGACCCGGACGCCGACCTCGAGGGCGGCGCATCACCGGCGGAGCTGCGCTCGATCATCGCCGCGTCCCAGACCGGCGGGCAGATCGACCCGGGCGCCACCCAGATGCTGACGGGCGTCTTCGACCTGCATGAGCAGGAGGCGCGGCAGGTGATGACGCCGATTCCCGCCGTGGTGACCGTCGACATCGCCGCCACCGTGTCCGAGGCGCTGGAGACGTGTATCTCGACCGGCCACTCGCGACTCGTGGTGACCGAGAACGACGACGAGGATCAGGTCAAGGGCATCGTGCACGTCAACCAGCTCGTCAAGGTCCTGCTCGAGCGCGGCTCCTCGGCCTCCTTCGCCGAGCGGGTGCGCGAGGCGCCCATCGTGCCCGAGACCAAGCCGCTGGACGACCTGCTGTCTGACCTTCAGCGCGAGCGCACCGAGATGGCGATCGTGATCGACGAGTACGGCCGCACCGCCGGCATCGTGACCACCGAGGACATCATCGAGGAGGTCGTCGGCGAGCTGTTCGATGAGACCGACCCGGCGGCTGGGGCGGTTCGCCGGCTGGCCAACGGGGACTGGTTCGTGCGCGGGCACGTGTCGATCTCGGACCTGGAGAACTACGGCATCGATCTGCCCTTCGACCCCGACGCCTACAACTCGGTGGGTGGCTTCGTGTTCGCCGAGCTCGGGCGCCTGCCCAAACGGGGAGACCAGCTCGACATCAACGGCTACAACATCCGCGTCGAGGCGGTCCGCCAGAACCGGGTCGAAGCGGTCCGCATCCGCTTCGTGCCTCCGGTGCCCGACGAGGAGGCCGAGGACGAGTAGACGCCGACGACGACGGCTGCCCGACTCTGAACCAAATATTCATGTGGCGGGCTTGCGTGACATAGCCCACAGTCGTTACTATGTTGTTACACAGCAACCGGAGACCGCCGCAGCCCAGCGGTGCAGCCCTATGAGTTCCCGGTGGTTGAGAGGAGAGATGAAGCCGGCCCCCAAGGGTCGGCTTCACAATTTAAGGAGGGCCCGACGAGCCTGAGTGAGCAGTCTCGTCGGTCACATCGAGACCGGTCTTCTGGAGAGAAAGGCCGGTCTCGCTCGTTAAAGAGAAACCGGCCTGCTGGGGACAGGCCGGTTTCGCGCTTCTGGGGAGGAGGTACTGCTATGAGGTACGTCGCGCCATGAAGAATGCGCTCGGACCCTCAACTTTCGCTAAAGGTTGATGAGGGAATTCTTCACAAGCGCGTCAGCGGATTGTGAGGGCCCCTATTTCGCGTAGTCGTAGAAGCCGCGACCGGCCTTCTTGCCCAGCGCTCCATCCGCGATCAGCTTGGCCATCGACGCCGGGGTGCTGAGCGACAGCGACTCGCCGATCGCCTGTGAGACGTCGAGGCCGACGTAGTCGAGCAGCGCCAGGGGCCCCATCGGCATGCCGGCGCCGAGCTTCATCGCCTCGTCGACGGCCGCCGGCTCCAGTCCCGACTCGGCCAGGAAGTTGGCGGCGTCGAACAGGTAGGGGAACAGCAGCCGGTTGACCACGAAGCCGGGCGTGTCCGGGGTCTCGACGGCGACCTTGTCGAGCTGCCCGGCCAGCGCCAGCGTCCGGGTCCGGGTGTCCTCGCTCGTCTCGGGGGCATACACCACCTCGATCAGCTTCATCACCGGCACCGGGTTGAACACGTGGAGCCCGACGAAGCGCTCGGGGTGCCCGCAGGCGCGGGCGAGCTCGGTCACCGACAGGGACGAGGTGGTGGTCGACAGGATCGCCTCATCGTTCTGGTGCTGGGTCAGCTCGGCGAGATCGCTGAGCAGTTCGGCCTTGGACTCGTGGTCCTCGACGATCGCCTCGACCAGGTAGCTGCAGCCATCGAGCGCCGACAGCTCGGTGGTGACCTGGATCCGGCTCGGGTCCGCTCCGTCATAGCGCTCGGCGCTCTTGGCGATGGCCGCGTGGACGCGCTCTGACGACGCGGCCGTGCGGGCCCACAGGACCACGTCGGTGCTGGCCGATCCGACCACCGCCAACCCGGCGGCAATGGTCCCGCTGCCGGCGATTCCGAGTGTCTCAGTCAATGTCGTTCCCCTGCTCCGCTTTAACGAAATGAGCGGCCCGGGTGGCCGCTGAGGCGCGGGAGGCTACAGCGTCGTGACGAAATCGGGCAAGCCAGGTGATGAGAATCACGCCGGCCGCTCCGGACACCGGCGATCAGGGTTCCGGCACGACCAGCACGGGCCGGTCGGCCAGCGCCAGCAGCTTGTGCGGGGTCGAGCCGAGCAGCGCGGCGTGGAAGGGGCCCTCCCCGCGGGTGCCCACCACGATCACGCGCGCGTCGCGCTCCTTGGCCAGCTCGGCCAGCCCCTCGGCGGGGGACCGCTCCACGATGACCGCCTCCAGCTCGACCGTCGGCGCCGAGGCGGTGACGATCGCCTGGGCCTCCTGGAGGCGCTCGGTGGCGACCTCGCGCAGCGCCCGCGCCCACTCCGAGACGTTGCCGCCGAGTGGGTTCACGTCATAGCCGAAGGCGGCGATCAGCTTCTCTCCGTAGGCCTCGGCGACCCCCGCGGCGGTGGCCAGGGCGGCCTTGGCGCAGTCTGAGCCGTCGAAGCCGACGATGACGCCCGCGCTCATGCGGCACCGAACTGGTCGATCGGCGTGTTGGCCACCGGTGTGTAACCGGGCGCGAGCGCATCGGGATCGGCGATCTCCGGTGGGCGCCGGAAGAACTCGGGCCTGTACAGCCACATGGCCAACGACAGGATCAGTCCGATCACGATGGTGATGAGCGCGATGGCGATCGAGGAGCCGATGCCGAAGACCGTGGCCGTCGAGTAGTTCGCGTCCGCCTGGGAATAGGTGACGATCGCCTTGACGATGATGTAGGTGAGGAACGCGCCGCCGGCCAGGGGCACCACCCCGAGCAGGAGGAAGTTCTTGACGCTGTCGAACAGCTGCTTGCGGTAGTAGACGACGCAGGCGTAGCCGGTGATCCCGTAGTAGAAGGCGATGGTGATCGACAGCGAGGTGAAGGCGTCCCCGATCAGGTTGTCGTGGCTGAAGATCGAGAACATGACGTAGGTCACGGCGGACAGCAACCCGATGAAGATCGTCGAGAAGCCCGGGGAGAGGAAGCGCGGTTGGATCTCGGCGAACTGCTTGGGGAGCGCCCCGATGCGGCCCATCGACAGGGTCGTGCGCGCCCCCGGCAGGATCGTCGTCTGGGTCGACGCCGAGGCCGAGGACAGCACCGCGATGATGAGGATCTTGTCGAGGCCGGAGCCGAGCACGCCCTTGCCCAGTGGCGCGAACACGTCGGCCTGGTTGGCGATCAGGCTGTGGAGTCCACCGTAGGCCTGGACCGCGGTGGTGACCAGCAGGTAGATGCCGATCAGCACGAAGTTGGAGATCAGCGCGGAGCGGCCGGGCGAGTCGGTGGCGTCCTCGGTCTCCTCGTTGACCGACACCCCGGTATCCCAGCCCCAGTAGATGAAGATGGCCAGCAGGATGCCACCGCTCAACGGCCCGATGCCGGCGTCGAAGGGGTTGAACCAGTCCGCCGAGACGTGCACCGAGTGGATCGGATTGGAGGTGTAGACCTTGATCAGCGCGACGATCGCGAAGATCGTCAGGGTGACGAACTCCAGCGCCAGCAGCCCCTGCTGGAGGCGGGCCGAGAGCTCGATCCCGATGAAGCAGATCGCGGTCATGATGATGATCCACACGACGCCGACGGCGACCACCTCCGCGGTGGTCGGGGTGATCCCGAACAACTGGAAGGTGTAGTTGCCGGCCACGTCAGCCAGAGAGGGCATCACCAGCACGTCGGCGATGACCACCGCCCAGCCCGCCTGCCAGCCCATGAACGGGCCCATCGCCTTGGTCACCCAGGAGAACGTGGTGCCGCAGTCGGGATCGGCGCGGTTGAGCCAGTAGTAGCCGGCGGCGATGAACAGCATGGGAAAGAACGCCACGAGGATGGCGGCGTCGGAGTGGAATCCCAGACCCGGGACGCCGGCGATGTACCCGAGCGTCGCCGCCAGGCTGTAGGCCGGCGCCACCGAGGCGACGCTGATGACCACGTTGGAGATGAAGCCGATCGCCCCAGCCTTGAGCTTCGGCTCGACCGTTACCGGGGTTGCGGCGCGGGAGCCCACCGATGCACTTTCCATCCGGGCATTCTCTTGTGTGGCCGCTCGCACGGCAAAGGTGCAAATGGCCTAGACGCTGCACCTTTGTTGTGCCAGATGGATAAAGCTGACCCGGGTGAGCCCGGGACGGGTGGTCGGTCAGCCGACGGTGGCGAGCCACTCCGCGGTGGCGCGGATCCCGTCGCGCAAGGCGATCTGCGCCTCCCAGCCCAGCATCTCGCGGGCCTTGTCCACCGACGGCCAGCGGCGCACGACGTCGACATCGAAGGACGGCAGGTGCGTGAAGGTGAGCTCGGCCGGGTCGTTGCCGCAGGCCTCCCAGATCACCGCGCAGATCTCGGCCACCGTCAGCTCCTCCGACGCCGAGATGTTGAAGTCCTGGTTGAGTCCGGCCTCGGCGCTCATCGCCGTGACGATGCCGTCGGCGATGTCGTCGACGTGGGTCAGGGTGCGCGTCTGGGTGCCGTCGCCGAAGATCTGCAGCGGCGACTGACCGGCCTGCACCTTGGCGATGATGTCGGGCACCATGTGGGCGATCCCCGGCTCATCCCGGTCGGGCATCTCCCCGGGTCCATAGGCGTTGAACGGGCGACAGATCGTGTAGCGCAGTCCATGCTGGTCGTGGGCGGCGCGGGTGTAGACCTCGCCCGAGAGCTTGGAGAACCCGTAGGCCGAGGTCGGCGTCGGACAGCGCGGCAGGTAGGCCTCGGGGGTGGGGAACTCCGTCGCGTTCTCGAACACCATGCTCGAGGAGACGTAGACGAAGCGCTCGACGTCGTGGTCGATGGCGGCGTGGGAGACCGTGCCGGTGACCTGGTTGTTGAGCTCGGTCAGCGTGAAGGGCAGCTTGTGGAAGTTGGCGATCCCGCCGACGATGGCGGCGAGGTGAATCACCTGGGTGCAGCTTTCGGTGGCCTGCTGGGCCACCGCCAGATCGCGCAGGTCCCCGGGGTGGACCTCACATGCCTCGGCGATCCAGGGAGCCGGCTCGCGGCTGTCGGCGATGCGCACCTCGACGTCGCGCTCCTGGAGCAGGCGCCGTACCACTGCGGCGCCGATCGTGCCGGCGCCGCCGGTCACCAGCACCCTTCGGGTCATGCCGCGGCGAGCATCAGCGCCTCGGACGCATAGGCGAACACCTGGGCGGAGCCGCTGGCGTTCCACGGGTCGACGACCAGGCAGTCCGGCTTGGCGCCCGAGACGATCGCCCGGAGGATCTGGGAACCGGAGAACTCGCTGTGGTTGGTGGCGATGATCACCACGTCGGCGTCCTGGAGGGCCTCCGGCAGCTCCTGGGTCGGCGACGGAGCATGGGGATCGGAGATGGCCACGTCGGCCAGCTCACGTTCGAGCAGGCGCACGAGCTTGAAGGACAGCGAGTCGCGTTCGTCGTCGGTGTCGGCCTTGAAGGTCAGCCCGAGCACGGCGATCTTCTTGTCGGCGATGCTGCCGAGCCGGCGCTTGACGCCCTCGACGAGGAACAGGGGGACCGACTCGTGGACCCGCGAGACCGCCAGCAGCATGCCGGGGGAGTTCGAGCGCTCCTCGGAGAAGGCGAAGTCCTTGCGCAGGCAGGTGCCGGCGGTCAACCCCGGCATCTTCATGCCCCCGCGGGGATAGTCGTGATTGATCAGCTCGATCACGTCGAACACGTTGGCGCCATAGCGGTCGCAGTCCATCATCAGCAGGTTGGGGAGGGCGAAGGTGGCGTAGCGCAGGATGTTGGTCCAGATCTTGGCCAGTTCGGCCTCGACCGGGGTGGTGCGGACGATCGGGGCCCCGAAGGCGGCGAACACCTCGGCGGCCCGGTCGGTCGAGGCCTCTCCGACCCCCCCGATGATGCACGGCAGCGTGCCGATCTCGGCGAGGAACTTGCCCGCGGCGATCCGCTCGGGGGTATGGGCGACGAACACCTCGCTGCCGATGTCGAGATTGCGGCGCTTGGCGATGTAGCCGGCCACGTACTCGGTGGTCCCGGGGGCGATGGTCGAGCGCAGGTGGATCCCGTGTCCGGGGGCGAGGTGGGGCAGCAGGTCGTCGATCACCGAGCGCACCTGGCTCAGGTCCGACTCGATGTGGGAGAACGACGGCGTGCCGATGGTGAGGACGATGTCCCGGGCGCGCGCTGCATCGGCGGCGTGCTCGGCCAGCTCGAGCATGCCCGAGGCCTGGACGCGGTCGAGCAGCTCCTGGGTGCCGGACTCCTCAAAGGGCATCCGGTGGCTCCTCAGCGAGTCGATGATCGACGTGTCCTTATCGATGCCGAGCGTGCGGATCCCCCGGCCGGCGAAGGACAGCGCCAGGGGCAGGCCGACCCGGCCGAGGCCGATCACGGCGACCTGCGGGGTCGGCTTGGCGGCGCTCACTTGGCCGGCACCACTTCGAGGATGGAGTCGAGCTGGGCCTGCACGCTCTCGGTGATCTCGGCCTCGTTGCCGATCAGCCAGGCGTGGTTGTACACCGCGGCGGTGGGTCCCTCGGAGGTGTAGCCGGGGGTCGCGTAATCGAGGAAGTAGTTGAGCACTGCCTTGGGAAGGGTATTGGCCGACGCGACGAGCAGCTGGGGGCCGTACCCACCACTGGCCGACAGGGCGGCCGCGGCGGCCGCGTCGAGGGGCTGGTTCTCGTTGAGCAGTACGTAGCCGTGGCCGGGGCTGCGGATCGCCCAGCCGAAGGAGTGGGGGATGTGGGCGCACTGCTGGCCGTAGCTGCAGGCCGGGTCGCGGTACTCGGCGAAGTTGACCGATTCGGCCGCCGCGGTGCTCCCCACGATGCGTTTGACGCTGCCGTACTGCTTGAGCTGATCGAAGGTGAAGTTGGACACCACGCTGGCGGGGCCGAGCACGTAGATGTGGGCGTGACGGTGCTTCTTGAGCTCGTTGGCGGTGACCGTCGGCACCCCGGTGGACTCCACGTAGAGGATCGGCTCGCCCGACTCGGCCGCCCAGCCGGCGGCCGGCATCGCATAGGCCGGGTTCTGGGCGGAGGCGATCACGATGTCGGTCGAGGCGCCGTGACGTTGGCGGGTCTCGAACGCGTCGATGTTGGCGGCGATCGAGTAGGCGTCGTTGCCCCCGATGCTCGTGGTCTTGAGCCCCGTGACCCGGGGCACGTCGCCGACGCGGATGACCTGGGCCGATTCGGCGGAGCTGTCGCCCGTCGGGGCGAGCAGGTTCAGCGCACTGGACGTGGCGGTCGGCAGTGAGCTGGGCGTCGAGAGCAGCAGCGGGGCGCGGAAGGGTGAGCCCATCAGGGAGGCGGCGGCGACCGCGGCCTGCCAGCTGTCGCTCGGGGCGAGGGTGACGGCGGTCGGATGGGTGCCGGGCGCGGTGGAGGGATACACCGCCATGGCGACCGCGGCGGCGTTGGAGATCGGGTCGTTGCCCGCCACGCGCGTGGTGTTCTTGGTCGCCAGGTAGGGGAAGCCGAGCTGCTGGGGTGTGCTCGTCTGCGACGGTGCGACCTGGCTTCCCCCGCCGGAGCTGGCCCCCGCCAGGGGCGCCGGCGTGGCCGCCGTGGCCGGCGAGGACGCCGCGGTGCTGGTGTGGATGAGGATCTTGGTCGAGCCACAGCCGGTCAGTGCGGCGGCGGCGAGCGCCATGGCGGCGGCGATGGCCGCACCCCGGCTTCCTGCACGTCTCATCGCGCTGACCTTATCGAGGCGGTCGGAGGGCGCAGGCCGGGTCAGGGCCGGTTGCGGCGGGCGCGCTCGATCTCATCGCGCTCGGCCAGGCGGTTGGCGCGACGCAGCTCGGCTTCACGGTTGCGCCGCATCTCGTGCTCGGTCTCGGGCGCCAGGGGCGGCACCTCGAGGGGGCGGCCGCTGTCGTCGACGCACACCAGCGTGAGATACGCCGACGTGGTGTGGCGCACCTCCTGGGTGCTCACGTCCTCGGCCTCGACCCGCACGCCGACCTCCATCGAGGTACGCCACGCGGCGTTGACCTTGGCTTTGAAGGTGACCAGCTCGCCGATGGCCACCGGCGTCATGAACGTCATGCGGTCGACGCCCACGGTGACGATGCGGTGGGAGCAGTGCCGGATCGCCGACAGACCCGCCGCCTCATCACACAGTTTCATGATGGTGCCGCCATGAATGTTCAGCGCGCCGTTGGCGTCGGTGATGCCCATCCAGTGCGCGAGGATGGTTTCTGAGCTCGAGGGGTGCTTAGCCTGCATGCTGGCGCGGTACGCTACCTCAAGCACTCCGCTTGCTCATCACCGCCAAGGAGGACGCGATGCCGGGCCTCACCGGTCGCATGTCGACAGTCATCAAAAGCAAGATCTCCAAGCGACTTGACCGCGCTGAGGATCCCGCCGAGGTACTCGAATACGGTTACCAGAAGCAGCTGGAGAACCTTCAGAACGTCAAGAAGGGCATTGCTGATGTGGTGACGGCCAAGAAGCGGTTGCAGCTGCAGGAGGAGAAGATCCAGCAGCAGGTGGTCAAGCTCGACACCCAGGCGCGCCAGGCGCTCGCCGCCGGCCAGGAGGATCTCGCCCGGACCGCGCTGGAACGCAAGAGCGGCATCCAGGCCGAGCTGCAGTCCCTCGACTCCCAGATCGCCGAACTCCAGGGCCAGCAGGAGCAGATGACCGCCGCGGAGGCGAAGCTGCGCAGCCAGATCGAGCAGTTCCGCTCCAAGAAGGAAGTCATCAAGGCCCAGTACTCCGCCGCCGAGGCTCAGGTCCGCATCAGCGAGGCCGCCACCGGCGTCGGTGATCAGATGGCCGATGTCGGCCAGGCGATGCAGCGGGCACTCGACAAGACCGAGGACATGAAGGCCCGCGCCTCCGCCGTTCAGGAGCTCGAGTCGGCCGGCACCTTCCAGGACTTCACCCAACTCGGCTCGGGTGAGGACGACATCGATCGTCAGCTCCGCGAGATCTCCAGCACCAGTCAGGTCGACTCGGAGCTGGCCAAGATGAAGGCCGAGCTGGGATCAGGTCCGAGTTCCCAGCCTGCCGGGGAGCTGGGCGCCGGTGGTTCGGCGCCAGCACCCGCTGAGCCGGCCGCGTCGGCGCCCGACGAAGCGACTACTGAGCCGTAGACAGGCTGCCGATCCCCTTCTGGGGGGCCGACTCGGCCGGCAGGCTGCTCTGGCCTGAGACGGCCGCGGTGCTGGGCGCGACCGGCGCGGCGCTGGCCGACGAGGTCTGACTGCTCGCGGTGACAGGTGCGCTGGGCGTCGACTCCACCGGGGTGCTCGTCGGGGTCGCGGCGCTGGCGTCGTCCGCCGGACTGCTGACGGGGGTCTCGGTGTTCGTGTTCGAGGCCGCGCTCGAGGTGACGTTGTCACTCGGTGCGCTGACCGCGGCGGTGCTGTGCGATGCACGGCGCTTGGCGGCCGAAGCACGCTTGACGGCCGCGGCACGCTTGGCGGCCGAAGCACGCTTGGCGGCGGCCCGCTTCTGCGCCGCCCGGCGCAGCGCGACGGCCCGCGCATGGGCCTCGAGCTTGGCCTGAGTCGCGGCAGACTCGGTCGACTTGGTCGTCAGCTTGATCCGCAGCGGCGTGGTCTGGGTGACGGCAGCTGACGTCAGCGTGTCGGCGGCCGGGGTCTGGGTCTGGACGGGGACGGCCGCGACGGCACGGGTGACGGTACGGGTGCCCCCACCGCCCGTGCTGATCGCGGCGATGCCGACGCCCAGGGCGATGAGCAGGGCGATCACGGCGTAGGCGGCACGCGGCAGCGACGGCACTCCCGACCCCTTCGGCCTGAGCGCGGCCCGGAACGCCTGCTCGCCGGCGACCGTCTTGACCGCCAGGTCGCGACAGAACGCGCAGGTGGCCAGATGCTCGTCGAGCGCGGCGCTCTCGCGGGGCTGGATGTTGCCGTTGGCCCGGGTGGCCAGCAGCGCCGCGGACTCGCGACAGGTGCAGTGCGAGCTGGCGCCGATCGAGGCCCAGACGGCCTGGCGGCGGTCCTCGGGAAGGCTGTGATCGGGGACCGACACCGCGGTCATCAGCCGCACCAGTGCGAGCAGGGTCTCGTCGGCGGCCTGCGACTGGGCGCCGTCGGGCAGGTCCCCGCGCTGGGTCAGGGCCTGGCGGAAGGCGGCGATGGCATCCGCGGCGGCCGCGTCAGCGATGTCGGGCTCGAGCAGGGCCCGCGCGTAGGCGTGGGCGGCCTGCTGCTGGGCGGGGGAGACCACATCGGCGTCGGTCGCCGTTCCCGTCCCTTGCTCCGGAGCGGTGCTCATCACTTAACAGTAATCGGCACTCCAGCGGAGAGCCTTCAGTTCTGTGTTTTCGCTGAGCCGCGGCGCCGATCGCTCAGCGAGGAGCGCTGGCGCTGAGGCGTCCGGCCTCAGCCAACGCGGCGACGACGTCGGCGGCGGCCTGCTCGGGCGAGGCGGCCGTGGTGTCGATGCGGATCTCGGGCGCCTCGGGCGGCTCATAGGGTGAGTCGATCCCGGTGAAGTTGGCGATCTCACCCCGGCGTGCGCGGGCATAGAGGCCCTTGGGATCGCGGGCCTCGGCGAGCGAGATCGGCGTGTCGACGTGCACCTCGAAGAACTCCCCGGGCGCGAAGCTGTGGCGGACCCGGTCGCGCTCGGCGCGGAACGGTGAGATGAAGGACACCAGCACGATCAACCCGGAGTCGACCATCAGCTTGGCGACCTCGGAGACGCGACGGATGTTCTCGCAGCGGTCCTGCTCGGTGAACCCGAGGTCGCCGGAGAGCCCGTGGCGGACGTTGTCGCCGTCGAGCAGCGTGGTGAGGTGGCCCTGGGCGTGCAGTTCGACCTCGACGAGATTGGCGATCGTCGATTTACCTGACCCGGAGACCCCGGTGAACCAGAGCAAGCAGGGCTGCTGATCGAGCAGCTTGACCCGGGCGGCCCGATCGACCGTCAACGCGTGTCGATGGACGTTGTCAGAGCGCAACGAGGTCATCTGAACGCCAATGTTCCCAGAGCGCCCGGCCCGACAACAGGGTTAATTCCACTTTATGGGCTGAATTGGTTGGTTTTAGCGCTCAACGGTGCTGGCGCAGGCTCCGTCGGGAGGCGATCAGGCCGCTGAGATGCAGGCGCGCATGGCGGCGCAGCTGCCAGGCCGCCAGCCCCGGCGTGGCCTGGGCGGGGCGCAGCGTCGCCGCCACCGCCCAGGTGCCGGCGCCCAGGGCGTTGAGGAGGGCGGTACTGCGCATCACCGGCTCGCCGCGGCGGCGCAGCATCCAGGCATAGGCACTGCGCTGGGCCGCCACATCCCGTTCGTCTCCGTAGAACTGGCGGATCGCCGCGCTCCTGACGTGATCGACCCGCGCTGCCGGCTCATAGCGCAGGTGCCAGCCGTGCCGGGACAGGCGCCAGGCGATATCGAGATCCTCGGCATAGAGGAACTGGTCGGGGTCAAAGCCCCCCACCTGATCGAAGGCGGAGCGCCGGATGAGCAGGAAGGCGCCGTGGGCCCAGTCGGCGGTGCGCGGCGCGCGCTGATCCCAGCCACCGTCGAGGGCGAGACGCCGCGAGAGCCGAGGACTGAGCCGGGCCAGTCCGGAGTTGAGCGCGACGCTGGTGAGCAGGCCGGGGAAGGGGTGCACCGAATGCTCGAGGCTGGCGTCTCCCAGGACGAGCGCCGGCGCGATGATCCCGGCGCGGACGTCCGCCTCGCCCGCCCTCAGCATCGCCTCGAGGGCGCCGGGGTGGAGGACGATGTCGGCGTTGGCCGCGGCGATCCAGTCACGGGGCGCGGGCGCGGTTTCGGGTGCGGGCGCGGGTGCGAGTTCGTGGTTCGCGGCGGTCCGTGCGGCCACCGCGTTGACCGCGGCGCCGAACCCGAGGTTGCGTTCGGAGGCGATCAGCCTGACCCAGGGGAAGTCGGTCTGGACCATCGCGGCGGAGCCGTCGCTCGACGCGTTGTCCACCACCCACACCTCGGCGAGGCCGGTGGCCGCAGCGGGCTCCAGTGAGTGAAGGCAGTCGCCCAGCAGCTCGCGGGTGTTCCAGGAGACGACGGCGACCGCGACCGACATAGGCGCTCTAGTATCACCCGCCGCCGTGCCGATCGACCACACATCCCGGGTCGCGATCATCGGCGCCGGTCCCTGCGGTTTGGCGTGTGCCCGCGAGCTCGAGCGTCTCGGCCACCGCAATTGGCGCGTGTACGAGAGCGGCCCCGAGGTTGGCGGTCTCGCCCGCTCGGTCGTGGATCGGGCGGGCTTCACCTGGGATCTGGGCGGCCATGTCGTGTTCAGCCACTACGGCGAATTCGACGCGCTGCTGGCCGAGGTGATGGGCACTGAGGTGCGCCATCACGACCGTTCCTCCTACGTGCGCGTCGGGGATCACTGGGTGCCCTATCCGTTCCAGAACAACCTCCGCCACCTCCCGCCGGAGGTCGTGCGCGAATGTCTGGACGGACTGGCCCAGGCGCCCGGCGGCACCGCGGCGATGAACTTCGCCGACTGGATGGACGCGGTGTTCGGCAGCGGCATCACCCGTCACTTCATGGCCCCCTACAACGCCAAGGTGTGGGCCACCGCGCCCGAGCTGATGAGCGCGCGCTGGATCGGCGAGCGGGTCGCGGTGATCGACCATGCCCGCGCCGCACGGTCAGTGGCCTCGGGCGCCGACGATGTCGGTTGGGGGCCCAATTCACGTTTTCAGTTTCCCGAGCACGGCGGCACGGGCGAGATCTACCGGCGGATGGCCCAACCGCTGGCCGACCGGATCCACCTCAACGCCTCGGTCTCGAGGCTCGATGCATCGGCCCGGGAGCTACGGACATCTGACGGCGGCGTGGAGGGCTACGACGTTCTCGTCTCGACGATGCCCCTCGACCGGCTCGTCAGATCACTCGATTCCGCGCCGGAGGCGGTGGCCGCCGCCGCGGCCGATCTGGTCCACAACAGCGTGTCCATGGTCGGCGTCGGGCTCGAGCAGCCGCTCGCCGACGTACGGTCCTGGATGTACTTCCCCGACGCCAACGTGCCCTTCTATCGGGCGACCAACTTCGCCAAGTACGCCGACGCGAACGTCCCCGGCGCCGACATCAACCGCTACAGCGCGTACATGACCGAGACGGCGTTCTCCGACGCGGTGCCGCTGTCGCGGGCTGACCTCGAGGACCGCGTGGTGGCGGGTCTGCGCCGGGTCGGCCTGGCCGCACCGGACGCCGCGGTCGCCTCCGTCCACACCGAGGAGATCCCCTACGCCTATCCGGTGCCGACGCTCGAGCGCGACGGCGCCCTGGCGGTGATCCAGCCCTGGCTGGAGGACCACGACATCCTCTCGCGCGGTCGCTTCGGTACCTGGCGCTATGAGCTGGGCAACATGGACCATGCCGTGAAGATGGGCATCGATGCCGCCCGCCGGCTGGTCCGCGATACGCCCGAGGTGGCGTTCCTCAGCTAGCGCCGGACCCCGGCGCCGTCTGGCCGGGTCCGGGTCACCATCTGCTGTCGGGCCGGTGCACCCTGCGTGGCGTGAGCGATGGCGATCATTCCCGCATAGGACTGCTTTGGCCCGTTGCTCATGCCCTAGAGAGGCTTTGGGCGACCGGTTTTCACCCCCCGGCGACCTGAAGCATCAACTCGACCGCCGTGCGATTGAACGCCGCGGCGGTGTGCTCGGAGGCGGTCCGGCGCCCTGCGGCGACCAGGCGCGCCCGGAGCTCCGCATCCCCGGCCAGCCGCTGGACGGCGGCGGCCAGGGCCGGGGCGTCGGCCGGCGGGTGCAGCAGGCAGTTGACGCCGTCATCGAGGAAGTCGGCGGAGCCGCCCTGGCCGGTGGCGACGACCGGTCGGCCGACCCCCATCGCCTCCAGGGGCACCAGTCCCCAGGGTTCGGCCCACAGGACGGGGTGGAGCACCACGTCGGCTGCGGTGTAGACCGCGGGAGTGGCGTCACGCTCGACCGGAGCGACGAAGCGGATCCGGTCGCGGACCTCGAGCTCGGCGGCTCGGTCCTCGAGCTCGACCCGATAGTCCGCATCCCCGCTCCCGAGGATGGTCAGGGTCGCCTCGGGCAGGAACGCCAGGGCGTCGACCGCGGTGAGGACGCCCTTCTGCTCCACTACGCGGCCGAGGTAGAGCAGTTGCCAGGACCACGGGCGCGGCGGGACCGGTGCGCTGAGGTAGCGCGCCTCGATCCCCGGGGTGAGCACGGTCTGGCGCTGGGGGGGCAGTCCGAGATGGGTGTCATCGCGCAGCCACCGGGAGTTGAACACCCAATACCCCTGGGTGAGGTCGAGCCGGGTCGGCAGGTCGGTGAAGCGCTCGGCCAGCCCACGCAGGCGTCGCCAGCCCGGCGCGGACCAGAGGCTGAGCCACTGGTCGTGGCGCGGGCCGTACACCGTCCAGGGGTCGTGGGCGAAGAAGATCGTCGCCAGAGCTTCGCGCTGAGCCCGGGTGATGAGCGACAGCGACATCCCGCCCATCGGCCAGAAGGCGACGATGTCGGGGCGGAAGTCGCTCACCTGGTGGTCGAACACGGCGGCGTTGTGGTGCTCGAGGTTGGTGCGCTCGCGCAGGCTGAGGCGCGGCCAGCGGTGCTCGTGCCAGTACCAGCGCAGCTCCCGGCGCACATCCGGATCGTCGGGAGCCTCGGCAGGCACGTCGGGGCTGGTGAAGTCCGTGCACAGGACCCGCGAGGCATGGCCCTGGGCGACGAGCTCGCGGCTGACCCCCTGCCACATCACCTCATAGCCCCCCAGGAGATGGGGCGGATAGACGCTGCCGATCGAGAGCACACGCACAGCGCTCATCCTGGCAAGCCCGCGGCGGGTTCAGAGCACCGGGGTGCGCGCCGCCAGGCTGCCCCGGAGCAGAGCTGCCGCGCCGACCGTGTCGGCGGCGAGCTGCGCCCCGGCACCCACTGGAGTGCGCGGCAGCCCCGCCAGGTAGGGAAGGGTGGCGCCCAGCGCCCAGCGGCGCCGGCCGAGCAGCGCGCCGGCGACCCCGACCAGCGCGAGATCGAAGGCTGCGGTCCGCTCGGAGAGGAACCAGCGTCGGTAGAGGAAGGCGTCGCGCAGCTCCGGTACGGCAGCGACCAGGGCCGGGAAATGCCCACGGCGGCGCTGCTCGACGACGTAGGCGGTGGGGCCACGCGGCAGGACGGCGTGGTGGACGACCGCGTCGGCGCAGAAGGCGGTCAGGGCTCCGGCCCGGCGGGCGCGCCAGGCGAACCAGGTGTCCTCACCGAACGGGCGCTCCTCACCGAAGCCCGGCAGCCGACGAAAGCCGTCGGCGCGCTCGAACACCTCGCGGCGGATGAACAGGTTGGCGGTCTCATACAGGCCACTCTCGTGCCCGACCGACAGGGTCCGATCCCAGAGTCGGTGGGGGTGGGCCGCCAGCACGCGTCCCTGCACCAGGTCAACGTGCTCGAGCGCGAGCAGTCCGGCGGCGAGCCAGCCCGGTTCCGGCACGCAGTCCGCGTCGGTGAAGGCGATGAGATCGGCCCCGGCGGTCTCCACCCCGAGGTTGCGCGACCCGGCCGGCTCACCGCCCGGGTTGGCCCGGACACGGAGACGCGCATCCCGCGACGCAGCCGCCTCGGCGACCCCCCGCGTGGCATCCGTCGAGGCGGAATCCACCACGATCACCTCGTAGTCGGCGTCGAGGTCCTGTCCGACCAGGGCGCTCAGCGTGGCCCCGAGCGTCGTCTCCGCGTTATGGGCGGGCACGATCACGGACACGCGAGGCGGGGGCATGACCCGCGATTGTGGCGGGCATAATCGAGCCGCGTGACCGCCGTCGCGCTGATCAGCCCCTGCTACTGGCCGGAGGTGCGCCGCGGCGGGGAGCGCTTCACCCGCGAGCTCGCCGACGGGCTCATCCGCCACCAGGTGACGCCGACGCTGATCACCAGCCACCCCGGTGTCCCGTCCCGACGCAGCGAGGATGGACTCACCGTGCTGCGCCTCCCGCGTCCGCCCCAGGGACCGCTGCTGCGCCGCGGCTATGAGCAGTACCTGACCCACGTGCCGCTGTCCTACGGCGCGCTGCGGGCGGGCCGCTTCGCCCTCGCCCACGCCATGTACCCGACCGACGCGCTCGCGGCGGCCCGGTGGCGGGCCAAGACGGGGCGCCCGGCGCTGCTCAGCTATCTCGGCATCCCGGACGCCGCCGGCCTCGACGAGCGGCGCTGGCACCGCGAGCTGACGGCGCGTGCGATCGAGCACACCGACCGGGTGGTCGCCCTCAGCCACCATGCCGCCGCGGCCTTCGCCGACAGCTTCGGGTACCCCGCGCCGGTGATCGCCGCGGGCGTCGACATCGCCGCGTTCGCGCCCGGCGGCGCCCGCAGTCCGCGCCCGACCATCATCTGCGCCGCCGACGCGGCCGAGCCGCGCAAGCACGTCAGCCTGCTCATCGCGGCGTTCGCCCGACTCCGCAGCGAGCATCCCGACGCGCGACTGGTGCTGTCGGGCCCCCAGCGCCTCAGCGGCGGCCCGGGAGTCGAGTGGGCGAACCTCGATGACCGCGCCAGCCTGGCCGACGCCTACCGCGACGCCTGGGTGGCCGCGCTGCCCTCGGAGTCCGAGGCGTTCGGACTCACCCTGGTCGAGGCCCTGGCCTGCGGTACGCCGGTCGTCGGCTACGCCGACGCGGCGATCCCCGAGGTGATCGACTCAGAGCGGATCGGCCGCCTGTTCGGGGAGCTGACGCCCGCCGCGCTGGCCGCGGCGCTGCTCAGCGCGCTGGAGCTCGCCGGGGAGCCCGAGACCCCCGCTGCCTGTCGGGTGCGGGGGGAGCAGTTCTCCACCGAACGCTGCACCGAGCAGTACCTCGCGCTCTATCGCGAGCTGGGGCTCGAGCTCTGAGGCTCACCAGCCCGCGAACTGGCGATACCACGCGATGGTGCGCTCGAGCCCCGCGTCCAGCGATACCTGCGGCGCCCAGCCGGTCAGCGCCCCCAACTTGGAGAAGTCGACCCACTGGCGGTCGATCTCCCCGGTCGGGGTGCCGCTGCCGCGCACGTCGGGACTCACGCCGGTGCCGGCCAGGGCGCAGATCCGCTCGACCACGTCGAGCACCCGGTGGGGCGCGCCGCCACCCGCGTTGAAGGCCTCGCCGGCGGCAGGTCCCGGAGCGCCCCCGTTGCCGGCGCCCACAGCGCCGGCGTGACCATCCAGCGCACCGGCGATGGCCAGGTAGGCGGCGACGGCATCCTCGACGTAGAGGAAGTCGCGCTCGGGCGATCCGTCGGAGCGGATGACCGGAGCACGCCCCGCCAGGGCCGCGCGGACCGCCTCGGGCACCAGCCGTGAGGCGTTGAAGTCACCGCCCCCGTAGAGGTTGGCGAAGCGGGTCACCGCGACCGGCAGGCCCCAGGTGTGGAAGTAGGAGCGGGCCAGCAGGTCGGTCGCGGCCTTGGAGACGTCGTAGGGGTAGCGGGCCTGGAGGGCGTGATCCTCGCGGTAGGGCAGATCGGCGTGAGGACCGTAGGCCTTGTCGGAGGAGGCGACGACCACCCGCCCGACACCGGCGCCGCGACAGGCCTCGAGCAGCACCCAGGTGCCCTGGATGTTCGTCTCGAAGGTTCCCAGCGGCGAGCGGTTGGCCGTCCCCACCAGGGTCTGGGCGGCGAGATGGAAGACGGTGTCGACCTCGTACTCGGCCAGGGCGCGGGCGACCAGGCCGGCGTCGGTGATGTCGCCGTGGACGATCGACAGCTGCGCCTCCAGGCCCATCAGCGCCAGGGCCGAGCGGGGCCGGTCGTCGCGATGGATGACCGACACCTCGGCGCCGGCGTCCAGCAGCGCCCGGGTCAGCCAGCCGCCGAGCAGGCCGTAGGCGCCGGTGACGAGCACCGAGCGACCGGCGAGTGAGGTGACCGGAGGGGTCAACGCCACAGCTTCCACGGTGCCCGGCCGCCGGCCCAGAGATCGTTGAGGGCGACGGTGTCCTTGTAGGTGTCCATGCAGTCCCAGTAGCCGGTGTGGTGATAGGCGCGCAGGCGGCCGGCCGCCGCCAGGTCCTGGAGGGGATCGCGTTCGAGCACCGAGTCCGCGCTCAGCACCTCGAACACGTCGGGTTCGAAGCAGAAGAAGCCACCGTTGATCCAGTGCTCGGAGCGTGGCTTCTCGATGAACCCGCGCACCACCCCGTCGCCGTCGACCGCGGCCACCCCGAACGGCAGCTCGGGCTGAACGACGGTCATCGTCGCGGTGGCGCCGGTGGCGGCCCCACCGGCGTGGGCGGCGAGCAGCGCCGCCAGGTCGACGTCGGCCACGCCGTCGGCGTAGGTCAGACAGAACCGTGCGGCGCCAAGCGCGTCACGGGCCTGGAAGACGCGGCCGCCGGTCGGCGTGTCGAGGCCGGTGTCGTGACACGTGATCTGCGTGTCCGAGGGCCAGTCGCCGGCGTGAGCGAACTCGGCGATGAGCTCCTGGCGGTAGCCGGTCAACAGCAGGAAGCGGCGAAACCCCTGGGCCAGGTAGATCTGCAGCACGTGCCAGAGGATCGGGCGTCCGCCGATCTCCACCAACGGCTTGGGGATCGACTGGGTGCGCTCCTGCAGTCGGGTGCCCCGGCCGCCGCACAGGATCACCACGGGGGGAAGCTCGGTGGGGGAGGGCAGGGCAGGGGTGGGCACGCTGGCGATTATCGGCAATCCACCCGCCAGGAGACGGCGGCCAGGTATCCCGGTGCCGGGTCGGGCAGGTCATGGACGCACCAGGTGCCACCGCGGGCGCTGACCACCGGGTCGAGGACGTCGACGCCGCTGAGGGCGGTGGCGAGCCCGCCGCCTTCGGCCTTGGCGATCGCCTCCTTGCGCACCCACAGGCGCAGCAGCGCGAGGTTGAGATCATCGCGCGCGTCGGCCCAGGCCAGCTCGCGCGGGCTGCACATGCGTCGCGCCAGACCACTCGGGTTGCGCAGCGCGTGCACCCGCTCGAGGTCGACGCCCACCGGTGCGTCCGCGCACAGCGCGATCAGCGCCAAATCACCGGAGTGGGACAGGTTGAAGTGCGGTCCGGCGGGCACCCATGGCTTGCCGCCCTCGGCCCGCGCCACCGCCCGGCCCCCGAGCGCGCCGGCCAGCGCTGCGTGGGCGTCGGGCGCGGGCAGGATCCACACCTCGAGTGTGCTCATGCCGCTCAGGCCGACGGCGCGCGCGCCTCGATGGCGTAGTACCAGCAGCGCATCTCGGGCCGGGCGGGGGGGCGCATGGGCAGGCCGATGCGGCGCTGGGCGACGAAGCCGCTGGCCCACAGGTAGTGGTGGAGGGTGCGGACGTTGGGCAGCCACCAGTTGAAGGCGTTCTGGGCGGAGTCGAAGCGCGCCAGGGGGGTGCGCGGACGCAGCAGGGTCTCGGTGAGGGAGATCGCCTCGAGCAGGATCAGCCGTCCGCCGGGCACCAGCGCGCGGCGGACGTTCTCCAGCGCGCGCACCGGGTCGCGCAGGTGCAGCAGCAGCGCCCCGATGAACGCGATGTCCTGGGGTCCGCCGATCATCTCCGGGGTCAGCTCCGCCACGTCGACGGCCACGCGCTCGACGTGGGAGCCGAGAGCCGCCTTGGCGATCCGGAACCCGCGCCCGAGCTCGAGGCCCCACGCCTGCGCGTCGGCCTCGAGGGCCGCGCGGTTGACCGGTGGCCAGTCCGCGGCGGCGAGCATGTCGAGGTCGATGGCGACCACCTCGGCGCCGCGGCGTTCCATCTCAAAGGCCCAGAAGCCGTCATAGGTGCCGACGTCCAACGCGCGCAACCCGCCCAGGTCGTGGCCGAGCAGACGCTCGCTGTAAGAGCGCCAGTCGACGTGGCCGGGGGTGACGCCCGCGCCGGCCAGGTCGATCGTGTGGTACCAGGCGGGGTTGGCGCCAACCGCCTCGGACACCGTGCCTGGATCAGGCTCGGGCGCTACCCGCAATGATGAAGGCCCTCCACATGGCCATTGTGTCAGCCAAACTGAGCCTCGCCGTGAGCCCGGAGTCACCCCCGCAGATCAACCTCGTGGCCGACGAGGTCGCCGTGCCGTCCGACACCCTCGCCCCGCCGTCGCGTCGCCTCGCCCCCGACGGGGTCAGCCTGCGGCGCTTCACCGCCCATGGCGTCGTGGTCAACGCGAGCTTCGACGTCGGCATCGGGCTGATCGGCCTGGGCCGCGGGCTCGCCCTCGCGGCGCTCCTCGATCGGGCCGACTTCGGGCTGTGGGGCATCCTGCTCGCCTCCCTCGGGGTGCTCGCCCAGCTCAAGGTGATCGGGATCTCGGACAAGTACGTGCAGCAGAGCGAGGTCGATCAGGAGCGCGCCTTCCAGCACGCCTTCACCCTGGAGCTGATCAGCTCGCTGGTCATGATGGCCTGCCTGTGCGCGGCGATGCCGGTGATCGCCCTGGTCTACGGCCGCTGGCAGCTGCTCGCCCCGGGCCTGGTGATGACCACGATGCTCATCGCCTACGCGTTCCAGAGCCCCCAGTGGATCCACTACCGGGAGATGAACTTCCTCACCCAGCGGATCCAGACCGCGGTCGAGCCGGTCGTCGGGCTGATCGTGGCGATCGCCCTGGCACTGGCGGGTGCGGGGTACTGGTCCCTGGTCATCGGGGCACTGGCCGGCGCCAGCGCCGGCGCCGGCGTCGCGTGCGCCATGTCGCCGTACCCGCTCGCGCTGCGTCTCGACCGCGGCTCGCTGTCGGTGTACTGGAGCTTCTCCCGCCCGATCCTGGTGGCCACGCTCGCCTCGGTGGCGCTGGCCAACGGCGCGGTGCTGGCCGCCAACGCCCACCTCGGCCTCAAGGCGGTCGGCGCGATCACCCTGGCCGGGGCGGTGACCGCCTTCACCACCAAGGTGGACGACACGGTGGCGACCACCATCTACCCGGCCATCTGCGCGATCCAGGACCGCGTCGAGCTCCTGTCCGAGAGCTTCGTCAAGACCAACCGGCTGGCCATGCTGTGGGCGATCCCCTTCGGCGTCGGCCTCAGCCTGTTCGCGCCCCAGCTGATCCGCTACGTGCTCGGCGAGCGCTGGGCGCCGGCGGCGACGCTGCTGGAGATCACCGGTCTCATCGCGGCGCTCAACCACGTCGGCTTCAACTGGGACGACTACTACCGCGCGCGCTCACAGACCCGCCCGATCGCCGTGGCGGCGGTGGTGGCGTCGGCGGCCACCCTCGCCGTCGGCGTTCCGCTCATCTTCGTCGACGGCCTCCAGGGGCTGGCCATCGGTCTGGGCGCCGGCGGCGTCGCCTCGCTGATCATGCGCACGATCTACGTCCGCGCCCTGTTCGGCGACCTCAGCCTGATCGCCCACGGGATCCGGGCGATCCTCCCGGTGGCGCCCGCCGTGGCCGCGGTGCTCATCCTGCGGGCGCTCCTGCCCGCCCACGCGCTGCTCCCGGTGCTCGTCGAGTTCGCGCTCTACGTCACTCTCGCCGCATCGCTGAGCTTCTACGCCGCGCGCCCGCTCATCGCGGAGGTGCTGAGAGCCCTGCGAGCCCGGGCATGAGATGCTCCGCGCGCCGCGAGCTGGCGTTCATCGCCCTCCTCGGGCTCGCCGTGCGCGTCGTCGTGGTGCTGGCGACACCGGCCTACGTGCCCGCCACCGACGCCTTCGACTTCGACCGCAACGCGCTGTCGCTCGCCCAGACCGGCCATTTCCCCGTCGCCTCGGTGCTCACCCTGCAGGGCGGCCCGACCGCGTTCCGACCCCCGGCCTTCTCCGTCCTGCTGTCGCTGGTCTACCGCATCACCGGGACCGCCGACGCGCATACGCGCTGGGAGGGCGGACGCCTCATGGAGGCGGCGCTCGGCGCCATCACGGTGATGCTCATCTGGTGGCTGGCCCGGCGCACCTTCGGTCCCCGGGTGGCCACGCTCGCGGCGGCGATCGCCGCGATCTACCCGCCGCTGATCCTCGTCGGCTCCAGCCTGCTGTCGGAGTCGCTGTTCATCCCGCTCGTGCTGGCGGCGGTGCTGGCGGCGCTGGAGGCCCGGCGCGCGACGAGCGCGGGGCGGGCCCGCCGCGGCCTGGGCCTGTGCGTGCTCGCCGGCGTGCTGACCGCCGCAGCCGCGCTGGCGCGCTCCAACGGGATCGTGATCGTCATCGCCCTGGCGGGGATCGTGTGGATTCCCTCGCACCGGTCTGTGGGACCGGTGCTCTCGAGCCTGGTCGCCCCGGCGGTCCTGGTGCTCGCCCTGGCGGTCGCCCTGGTCCCGTGGACGGTGCGCAACGAGCATGTCTTCCACGCGCTCGTGCCGACCACCACCGAGACCGGCTACGCCCTGGCCGGGGTCTACAACCCCGCCGTGCAGAGCGGCGCGGGGCCCCATCCCGGGTTCTGGTTCCCGCCGGTCGCCGCGATGGAAGCGATCCAGCGCGCCGACCCGACGATCGACGAGGCGCAGATGAACCGCCGTCTGACCGCCGAATCGGTGGACTACATCGAGGCCCACCCCTTCAGCGTCGTGCGTGAGTCGTGGTGGAGCCTGCCGCGGCTGCTTGGCTTCAGCGGTCCCGGCTTTGAGCGCTACATCGCCCAGCTCGAGGCCTATCCGCCGACCCTGGCGGTGATCAGCATCTACAGCTTCTGGCTGGTGGGTCTCCTGGCCCTCGGCGCCAGCGTCGTCTTGATCCGCCGGCACGGGCCCCGACGGCGGACTGACCCGGGGAGCGGCTACCGCGGCTTGGCCCTGTGGCTGTGCCCGGTGCTGCTGTTCCTGTCGACCCTCCCGGTCATCGGCGACGCCCGCTACCGCTCGCCGTGTGACCCCTTCGTGCTGGTGCTGGCGGCGGTCGCGGTGCTCGAGCTGAGCCAGGTGCTGGCGCGGCGTCGGGCACGTGTCCGGCCCCTCAGCCTGGCTCGCTAGGATCGCCCTCTCGATGAGCCAGCGCGTCGTGGTTTTGGGAGGGGGCCTGGCCGGTCTCGGTTGCGCGTATGAGCTCGCGCGGGCCGGGGCCTCGGTGACCGTGCTCGAACGCGAGCCCTACCCGGGGGGCATGGCCAGCTCCTTCACCGACGTCGCCGACGGCGAGAGCTTCACCTACGACTTCGGTCCCCACCGCTTCCACACCACCGATGCGGAGCTGATCGATCACGTCGAGACCGTCCTGGCCGGCAACCACCTGACCGCCCAGCGGCTGTCGCGGATCGCCCTGGGCGGCCGCTTCTACGACTACCCGCTGTCGGCCGAGAACGTCCTGCGCCAGCTGCCCCCGACCCTGCTGATCCGGGCGTTCGCCGACTACGCCAAGGTGCGTCTCACCGAGGCCCTCGGGCTCACCCACTGGCGCGACGACAACTTCCAGGGCTGGGTGACCAAGCGCTTCGGCGCCACCCTGTATGACCTGTTCTTCGGTCGCTACACGGCCAAGACGTGGAAGATGTCACCGGCGGAGATCTCCGGGGACTGGGCCAGCCAGCGCATCAGCCTGCTGTCGCTGACCGACGCGGTGGCCAAGTCGCTGTCGCCGGCCAATCGGCGCGACGCCGCCAAGACGCCGCGCGGACTGGTGCGCTCGTTCCTCTACCCGGCCCACGGCGGCATCGGGGAGATCGCCCGCGGGTACGTGCGCGAAATCGAGGCCCTCGGCTCGACGGTGATCTGCGGCGCTGTCGTCAAACGCGTCCACGTCGAGGCCGGGCGCGTGGTCGGTGTCGACTACGGCGGCGAGCAGGCCGGGTCGATCGCCGCGGATGCGTACATCTCCACGATTCCGGTGACCGTGCTGGCCCGGATGCTGGCCCCAGCTGCGCCAGCAGAGGTGCTGGACGCCGTGGGCCGCCTCCAGCACGTGTCGATCATCTTCATCTACCTGCGCCTGGCCCGCGCCTCGGTGTCGCCGGACTCCTGGATGTACCTCCCCGAGCCCGAGCAGACGATCCACCGCATCTCGGAGTTCAAGAACTTCTCCCCCCACGCCGCCCCGGCGGACAAGACGATGGTGTGTGCCGAGATCACCTGCCGGCTGGGCGACGAGCACTGGCGTGCCGACGACGCGACGCTGATCGCCACCGCCACCGCTGACCTCGCCAGCCTCGGCCTGATCGCGCCCGGTGACCTGCTCGGCGGCTTCGTCCGGCGGATCCCGCACGCCTATCCGATCTATGACCTCAGCTACAAGGAGAACCTGGCGCCGGTGCTCGAGCACATCCATCGCCTGACCAACCTGCGCACCGGCGGGCGCCAGGGCCTGTTCCGCTACAACAACATGGACCAGTCGATCACCATGGGCCGGCGCATGGCGGCCGCCGTCCTGGCCGGCACCGACGCCGGGCACGAGTCGGTCGCCACCGGTTCTCACTACTTCGGGTGATGATGAGCCTGACCTCAGACGAGCCGCTGTCCGATGCCCCGACGGAGTCGGTCAACGCCTGCCCACTGTGTCACTCGCCCCTGCACGAGACGCTGTTCCGCGAGCCGCCCTATGAGGTCCGTCGCTGTGCGGCCTGCGGTCTCGCCTACGTCACCCCCCGGCGCTCGGCCCGGGCGCTGGCGGCGATGTACGGCGATGACACCTACTGGCGCAGTCCGTCGCCCAAGACCCATGGCTATGCCGACTATCGCTCCGAGCAGCCCCGCTACCTGCGCACCTTCCGCAAACGTCTGGACTACGCGCTGAAGTACGGACCGGCGGGCGGCCGCGCCCTCGACGTCGGCTCGGCTGCCGGGTTCTGCATGGCGGTCCTGCGCGAGCGCGGCTTCGACGTCCACGGGGTGGAGGTCTCGGCCACCATCGCCAGCTACGCCCAGCATGAGCTGGGCTTCGGCGATCGGGTGTTCGTCGGCTTCCTCCAGGACGCGCCGCTCCCGGCCCACTCCTTCGACCTCATCTGCATGTGGGACGTGGTCGAGCACGTGCCCGACCCGGTCGCGCTGCTGCGCCGGGTCCGCGAGCTGCTGGCTCCGGGTGGACGCATCGTCATCGAGACCCAGGACATCACCAGCCGCTTCGCCCGGACGCTCGGGCCGCGGTGGCATCACTTCAAGCACGCCGAGCACATCTACCACTTCGACCCCGCGACGATCCGGCGGCTGCTGGGGGAGGCGGGCTTCACGCTCGAGCGCCTGACCCACCGCTACGGCGGCAAGTACGTGTCGACCTCGTTCATCGCCGAGCGGGCCGGGCGTCTGCATCCGGCGATCTCGGCGACGCTGACGCCGCTGGCCAAGCGCACCGCCGACACCGATCTCTATGTGAACTTCATGGACGAGATGATCGTCGTCGCCCGGGCCGCCTGAGTTGGACGCTCGTGCCATCCAGCAGTTCGTCGAGCTGGAGGACACGCACTTCTGGTTCATCGGCCGTCGGGCGATCTTCCTGTCCGTGCTGGCCGAGCGCCTCGGCGCGCGTCGCGACCTCGACATCTACGACGTGGGGGCGGGGGCCGGGGGCTTCCTCGGGCCGCTGGCCCGCTTCGGCACGGTCACCGGATTCGACGACGCACCCGAGCTCGTCGCGTTCTGTCACGCCCGCGGGTTCACCAACACGCGGCTGGCCGGCGCCCTGGCGCTGGGCGTGCCCGACGCGTCGGCGGACCTCGTCACCTACTTCGACGTGATCGAGCACATCCCCGATGACGTCGGCGCGCTCGCCGAGGCGCGGCGGGTGCTGCGCCCCGGGGGGCTGGTGTTCCTCTCCACCCCGGCCTATCAGGTGCTGTATGCCAACAACGACCGGGTGGCCCACCATCAGCGGCGCTACACCGCTGGTCGGTTGGACCAGCGGATCCGGGCGGCCGGGCTGATCCCCCAGCGGATCTCGTACTTCAACACGCTGCTGTTCCCGCTCATCGCCCCGGCGGTGCTGGCGGGCAAGCTCGCCGAGCGCGTGCGCCCGCCCGGGGATCACACCAACCTGTCCGTCGCGCTGGCCCCCGGGGTGAACCGGGCCCTGGCGTCGATCATGAGCTCTGAGCGCCACTGGCTGAGGCGCGCGAACCTCCCCGTCGGTCACTCGTTGTTCGCCCTGGCCGCCAAGCTGTGAGATGGACGCCCGGGACCTGACCGTGATCATTCCCACCTCCGGCCGCTGGGAGGTGCTCGAGCGCACCCTGGACGCTCTGGCGGCCCAGACCGCCCCGGGGTTCGCGACGGTGGTGGTGGTCAACGGGGCGTCGGTGCCCGCCGCACTGGGCGATCGCCCGCGCCTGCGCGTGCTGGTCAAGGCCGACGAGGGGCCGGGGGTGGCCCGCAACGCCGGGCTGGAGTTGGCCGATTCCGCGCTGGTGCTGTTCCTCGGCGACGACACCATCCCCACCTCGGACCTGGTCGAGCGTCATCTGCGTCACCACGCGAAGGAACCCGCACCGGAGCTGGCGGTGCTCGGCAAGGTGCGCTGGCATCCCGAGGTCGCCGCCAACCGGTTCAACCGCTGGTTGGAGTGGAGCGGGTCCCAGTTCGACTACGCCGCCCTGGATGCCCAATCCAGGCCCGGCGCCGATCTCGACGCCGGGTTCGGGCGCTTCTACACCTCCAACGTGTCGCTCAAGCGCGCCTTCCTCGAGCCCTTCGACCCGGCGTTCGCCTTCGGCTATGAGGACATCGACCTCGGCTGGCGCTTGGCCCAGAAGGGGATGGTGCTGCGCTATGAGCCCCGGGCGCTCGCCCTGCACCTGCACGCCAACACCATGGCGGACCTGCGCCGGCGCTTTGAGCTCATCGGCGCGGCCGAGGCGCAGATGGCCGCCAAGCACGCCTGGTTCGAGCCCTGGTTCCACCCCCGCTTCCTCGGGGCCGGATCGGGCACCTCACCGCTGTGGGCCCGGGTGCACGACCGCGTGCCCCCGAGCGTCGAGCGTCTGTGGTGGCCGGTGCACAGCCGGGCTGAGCAGTGGTACCTCCAGACGCTCGCGCCGAGCTTCCTCGCCGGCTGGGAGCGGGGTGGGGGAGGGCTCGCGGATCAGCGGCGCAGGCCCGGCCAGGACTGAACGCGCAGACACCCCAAACCTCCATTCCGGCCCTGCCAGGACCCCCTCAGCGCGTGCGGTGTCGCTCAGCGACATCTGGCGCGCACCCCCTCGGCGCACCGTGACAGGTTGGAGGTTTCTGGGGTCTGGCTAGGAGGCGGCGGCGGCCAGCTCGGCCGGCGGCTCGGTACCGGGCGGTCCGTGCCAGGAGATGATGCGGGCGGGCACGCCCCCGACGACGCAGTAGGGCGGCATCGGCTTGGTCACCACGGCGTGGCCGCCGACCACGGTGCGGGTGCCGATGTCGGCCATGATCGTCGCCTTGTTGGTGATCGACACGTAGTCGGCGATCTTCAGCGGTCGGTACGCATAGCCCTGCATCAGCGGCGGGGTCTCGTAGTCCTCGAAGTAGCGGTGATTGCCGTCGACGATCAGCGAGCACTGGCCGATGCCGCAGTGCTGGCCGATCTCGATCGAGGTGGTGCAGAGCATGATGACGTCGTAGGTGAAGGCGGTCATCGCACCGATCGAGATGACCGCCTCGGCGGCGCCCAGTTCGGCGCGGAAGCCGCGGCGGAACTCGACGCCCGGGCCGACGATGAAGCGCCCACCGTGGGGGGCGTGGAGGCTGAAGCGCGGCCCCAGGTACACCGGCCCCTGGAACTCGATGTCGCAGTGGGGGTTGCGCAACAGCAGCCAGCGCTTGCGCAGCCACGACATCAGCAGCGGGCCCGGTCCCGGCGGATAGAGCAGGAACACCCGCAGGCCAGCACTTTCGGCGCGCCAGCGCCGCCATTCGCCCAGACGGATCCGCAGCAGCCGGCGCCAACCCAGCGACACAAGCTGATCGTCACACGACTGTGGGCCCATCGGCGCAATACTAGGTGCGATGGCTACCGCAACACCACGCGCGGCCCGAGGCTTTGGGCGGCGTTCCCGCGCGCGTCGGGGCGAGGGTCTCGAACCCCTCCCGCGCGAGGCATGGACCCGTCTCGCCGCGTGCACCGCCGCCGCCGCGCTGCTGCAGCTCGACGGCACCGTGATCACCGTCGCGCTGCCCAACGTCGCCCGCAGCCTGCACGTCTCGAACTCCTCCACGGCGATCGTGCTCAGTGCCTACTTCGCCGCCTACGCGATCCTGCTGTTCCCCGGTGGTCGCCTGGTCGACCGCTTCGGCGCCCGCCGGATCGCCCTGATCGGTCTCGGCATCTTCGCGGTCGGCGCCGCACTCGGCGCCGTCGTCTCAGACCTCAGCCTGCTCACCGCCACGCGCGCCCTCCAGGGCATCGGCGCGGGGCTGGTGTCACCGGCCGCACTGGCCGGCGCGGTGTCGGGCTTCCCCCCCGAGCGTCGCGGCAGTGCGCTGGGCATCTGGGGCGCCTCCGCGGGCATGGCCAACCTGGTCGGACCGCTGGTCGGCGGCATCCTCACCGTCACCCTCGGTTGGCGGGCCGCATGGTGGGCGCTCGTGCCCATGGCGCTCGCGGCCGCCTGGGCGATCGTCCACTACGTGCCCCGGCTCGTGCGGGTCGACCCGGAGGCCGGCAGCGCGCGCGACCGCGTGCTCAACGGCACCGTGGTGGCGGCTGCGACGGTCGCCGGGATCACCTTCGCGGTGATGATCGGCTTCTTCTATCTGGCCGAGCAGTACCTCCAACGCTCGGCCGGCTACTCGGCGCTCGGCGCCTCGGCCATCCTCGTGCTCGTCGCCTTCCTGGTCGGCGCCGGCGCGCCGCTGGCCGGCGGTCTCGTCGACCAGCGCGGTTCGCGACTCGTGGCGATGATCGGCTTCGCCGGGCTGGCGCTGGGCCTGGCGATCCTCGCCATCCCCGGAGTCTCACTCGACGGCATCGGCACCATCTTCTGTCTCATCCCGGTCGGGCTGGGTCTGGGGATGCTGTTCGTCCCCGTCTCGCGGGCGGCGCTCAACTCGACCCCCGAGCGCTCCCATGGCCGCACCTCGGCGATCCTGTCGTTCATGCGTCTGCTCGGCGCCGGTGTCGGGGCCGGCCTGGCGGGTGTCGCCCTGTCGGGCGGCGCCAGCGCCTCCAGCGTGCACATGGCGGTTGCGGTGGGCGCAGGCCTGTGCGTGTTCGCCGGGCTGCCGATCGCCGCGCAGCTCTGACGCGCCCGGCGGCTAGGTGGTCGTCGCCCTGGCGTTGTAGCCGCCGCTGGCGTCACAGCCCCGTCGACGCGGCGAGCTGTAGCGCGCGCTGACCGCGCCGCTCTCTCGACCCAGGGAATCGAAGGTACCGGCGATCTCCAGTGTGCCGACGCGATCGGCGCCCGCGGTGAGGGCCAGGTTGACCTCGAAGCGATTCGCGTGTTCCAGCGGCGTGGAGGCCGCCGCGACACCGACCCGGCCGAGCGTCGTGGCGCCACAGCCCGAGGGAATCCCCTCGGGAAAGCGGAAGGCGCTGACGCGTCGACCCGAGCCGGTGACGGCGAAGGCGATGGCCAGCTGTTGGATGACCCTGCCGGCTGGGGTGGCGACGAACACCGTGCCGGTATAGGTGGCGCCCGCCCGGGGTCTGGCGGGGTGGGTGTGAGCGAAGATCAGCCCGATCACGATGATGGCGGCGAGCACGGCGACGGTGAGCGGCAGGCGCCGCTTGCGCGAGGTCCAGAACACGCTCCGGGACGGTAGCCGTCACGCCAGGTTCGACCGGCGGAAGCTAAGGCGATCTCCCGTACTCTCCGATACATGTCACGAATGCGCACGCCGCGGGCATATCTGGCTGGATTCGGCACCGCCGGATCGCTGCTCGCCGTGGCCGCCGGGCTCTTTGTCATCGCCTCCGCGGTGGTGTCCTTCCACGGCTGGCCCGAGGTGTCCTCGGGGGCCCGCGCCTCCCAGATCGTGGTGCCCCGAGCGTCCCCCGGCCCGGGTGCCCACGCCACGGCCACGCACATCCCTGCCTCCCATCGGGTGATGGCCGCCTTCGCGGCGCTGGCCCCCGCCGGCCATCACCGGGCGGTGGCGGCGACACCGGCCGCCGTCAGCACCCCCGCTGGCGCCGCCTCGGAGCCCTCCAGCGCCTCCCCGGCCGCGGTGACCACTCCGGCTCAGGCCGCGCCCGCCCCGGCGGCCGGCGGGACGTCCGTTGCCACCACGGCGGCTGCGACGGGCTCCAGTGCCGCGTCCGCCGCGCCCGGCTCGTCGCTCGCCGACACCGTCGCCGGCGTCGGCACCACGCTGTCGAACACCGTCAGCGGCGCCGCCACCACCCTGTCGAACACCGTCAGCGGGGCCGGCACCACGGTGTCGAACACCGTCAGCGGGGCCGGCCAGGGCGTCGCCGGCGCCGTCGCCAACGTCGGCTCCGGGGTGTCCAGCACCGTCGCTCCGGTGTCACCCACCGTCGCCTCGACGGTCTCCAGCGTCGTCAACACCGTCACCACGGCCGTCACCAACGCCACCGGGGCGGTCTCCACCACGGCCGGCAACGTCACCGGCGCCGTGGGCAGCCTGCTCGGCGGCAAATAGTCCCAGCGCCAGACGGCATGGCATGATCGCCAGCCGTGACGTTCGTGGCCCAGACGCTCTCCAACGCCTATCCGCTGGGCAGCACCGTCAACGCCGCCGGCCATCTCGAGCTCGGCGGCTGTGACGCGCTCGACCTGGCCGCCGAGTTCGGGACCCCTGCCTTCATCGTCGTCGAGGACGACCTGCGCGCCCGCGCCCGCGCCTTCGTCGGGGGGCTCGCCCAACGCCATGCAGACTCCGACGTCCTGTTCGCCTCCAAGGCGTTCCCCTGCACCGCGGTCTACCGCGTGCTCGCCGAGGAGGGCCTGTCCTGTGACGTCGCCTCCGGCGGCGAGCTCGCCCTGGCGCTGGGGGGCGGCTTCGATCCCGCCCGCATCTACCTGCACGGCAACGCCAAGTCGCGTGCGGAACTGCGCTACGCCATGGAGTCGGGCGTCGGCCACATCGTGCTCGACTCCCTCGACGACCTCGCCCGCACCGAGGCGGTCGCCGCCGAGCTCGGTCACACCCAGGAGGTGCTGCTGCGGGTCACCCCCGACGTGCGCGGCGACACCCACGACGCGATCTCCACCGGCCAGGCCGATTCGAAGTTCGGCTTCGGCATGGGGGAGGCCCCGGCGGCGATCGAGCGCACGGCGAACTCGCCGCACCTGCACCTCGTCGGTCTGCACTGCCACATCGGCTCCCAGCTGCTGGAGCTCGATCCGTTCCGCCGGGCGATCGCCGCCATCGCGACCCTGGGCGACTTCGGCGTCTACAACCTGGGTGGCGGCCTCGGTGTCGCCTACACGGCCGCCCAGGAGCCGCCGTCGATCGCCGACTACGTGGCGACGCTCGCCGACACCGTGGCGAGCGAGCTGGGCCCGGACAAGCGGATCCTCATCGAGCCCGGCCGCGCGCTGGTGGCCAACTCGACCGTCACTCTGTATGAGGTCCAGACGGTCAAGCGCAACGTCTCGACCTGGGTGGCCGTCGACGGCGGGATGTCCGACAACATGCGCCCGATGCTCTACGGCTCGCGCTATGAGGTCGCCAACGCCGGGGCGATGGCCCGCGCCGGACAGGGCGAGAGCTGCGTGCTGGCGGGCAAGCACTGTGAATCCGGGGACGTGATCGCCTCAGACGTCCGCCTCGAGGACCCGCGACCCGGTGACATCGTGGTCACCCCCGCCACGGGTGCCTACGGTCATGCCATGGCCAACAACTACAACGGGGTGCCCCGCCCCCCGGTGATCTTCGTCTCCGGGGGCCGCGCGCGGGTCGTGGTGCGCCGTGAGACCTATGCGGACCTGGCCGCCCGGGATGTCTGACCCGACGCTGGCGCCGGCCCTGTCCCCCAAGCCGGAGGCCCGACAGGCGGACGCCAGATCCGCTGAGTTCCGGGTCGGGGTGCTCGGCGCGGGCACCGTCGGCGGATCGTTCGTCACGCTGCTGTCCGAGCACACCCCGCGCGTCGAGCGGGTGACCGGCCTCACGCCGGTCGTCTCCGGCGTGATCACCCGCTCCAAGGGCCCGTCCTTCGCCCAGCTGCTCGAGGATTCGGACCTGATCGTCGAGCTGATCGGCGGGATCGAACCCGCCCGCAGCTGGGTGCTGGAGGCGATCAACGCCGGCAAGCACGTGGTCACCGCCAACAAGCAGCTGCTCGCCCAGCACGGCGAGGAGCTCTACGCCGCGGCGCGTGAGGCCGGCGTGCAGCTGCGCTTCGAGGGTGCGGTGGCCGGGGTGGTGCCGGTCGTGCGCGTGCTCATGGAATCCCTGGCCGGCGCGCGGATCAGCCGCATCCACGGAATCGTCAACGGCACCTCGAACTTCATCCTGTCGGAGATGGCCCGCCTGGGCTGGTCCTATGAGCAGGCCCTCGCCGAGGCCCAACGGCTCGGGTTCGCCGAGGCGGACCCGTCCGAGGACGTCAACGGCAAGGACGCCGCCGCCAAGATGGCCATCCTCGCGCGCCTCGCCTTCGATGTGCCCGTGCACCTCGACCAGGTCCCCTACGAGGGGATCGAGCACATCACCGCCGACGACCTCGCCTACGCGCGGGAGTTCGATCTCGGGCTCAAGCTGGTCGGCACCGCCGAGCGGCTCGAGGCGGGGATCTCGGTGCGGGTGCACCCGCTGTTCCTGCACCCCGGCCATCCCCTGGCCGCCATCGGAGGGTCCTTCAACGCGGTCACCCTGGAGGGCGAGGAGATCACCGAGATCACCCTGTCCGGTCCGGGGGCCGGCGGACCCCAGACCGCCTCGGCGGTGCTCGGCGACGTCGTCTCGGCGATGATCCCGCCGGCCTCGGCCCCCAACGCCACCCGCGAGCTGCCGCTCATCGACGACATCGAGTCGGCCTTCTACGTCAACCTGGCGGTGGCCGATGAGCCGGGCGTGCTGGCCGACGTCGCGCGGCTGCTGTCCGAGCACGGCGTGTCGGTGCGATCGGTTCTCCAACGCGGCCTCGGCACCGACGCCGCGCTGGCCATGGTCACCCACCGCGTGCGCGAATCCCGCTTCGCCGCCGCGGTCGCCGAGATCTCGGAGCTGAGTTCGATCCGCCAGCCACCGCGGGTGATCCGGGTGCTCGAGGAGGAGTCCCGCTAGCGCTATGGCATGCTCGTCCCGCCCATGACCGGCCTGATCGAACGTTTCCGCGACCGGCTGCCGTTCAGCGCCGATGACCCCGTCGTCTCCCTCGAGGAGGGATCGACGCCGCTGCTGTTCGCGCCGCGGCTGTCGGAGGTGGTCGGCGCCGAGGTCCACCTCAAGCTCGAGGGGCTCAACCCGACCGGCTCGTTCAAGGACCGGGGGATGACGTGTGCGGTGTCAGCCGCGGTGCGCGAGGGAGCCGAGGCGGTGATCTGCGCCTCGACCGGCAACACCGCCGCCTCCCTGGCCGCCTATGCGGCCCGGGCGGGCATCCGCGGGGTGGTCATCGTGCCCGAGGGCAAGATCGCGGTGGGCAAGCTCGCCCAGGCGCTGATGTACGGCGCTCGGGTGATCTCGCTCAACGGCAACTTCGACGAGGCGCTCAAGCTGGTGCGCGAGATCGCCTCTGAGCATCCGATCTCGCTGGTCAACTCGGTCAACGACTTCCGCATCGAGGGGCAGAAGACCGCCGCCTTCGAGATCGTCGAGGAGCTCGACACGCTCGACGCCCTGTGCATCCCGGTCGGCAACGCGGGCAACATCACCGCCTACTGGAAGGGCTTCCGCGAGGTCGGTCGCGCCCCGGCGATGTTCGGCTTCCAGGCCGCCGGCGCCGCCCCGCTGGTCCACGGACACCCGATCACCCACCCCGAGACCGTCGCCTCGGCGATCCGCATCGGCAATCCGGCGCGCTGGGAGCAGGCGATGGACGCGATGACCTCCTCCGGCGGCGCGGTCAACGCGGTCAGCGACGCCCAGATCCTCGCCGCCTACCGCTTCCTCGCCACCCAGGAGGGCGTGTTCTGTGAGCCCGCCTCGGCCGCCTCGGTCGCCGGCCTGATGACCTACGGCGCCGGGGGGGCGGAGCGGATCGTCTGCGTGCTGACCGGCAACGGGCTCAAAGACCCCGACACGGCGATGGACCAGGTGGGTGGCGTGGTGGCCTGTGAGGCCGAGATCCACGCGATCGAAGCTGCCGTGCTGTGACCCTGGCCCGCCGTCGGCTGATCCGTGTGCCGGCCTCCTCGGCCAACCTGGGTCCCGGCTTCGACGTCCTGGCTGCGGCGCTCGCCCTGTCGCTCGAGGTCGAGGTGGAGGAGACCGGGCGCTTCGCGGTGCACACCGACCTGGCGGTTCGGCGCGACCGGGGCAACCTCACCGTGCGCGCCTTCGAGCGACTGCATCCCGCCGATGACTTCGAGTTCACCGTGCGCTCGAAGATCCCGCTTTCGGGCGGCCTGGGCTCCTCCGCCGCCGCGGTGGTCGCCGGCCTGATGGCGGCCGACCACATGTTCGAGCTCGACGCCGATCTGCTCGCCCTGGCCACCGAGATCGAGGGCCACCCCGACAACGCCGCCGCCGCCCTGGAGGGTGGTTTCGTGATCGCCGGGCAGGGGCGGGTGGACCGCTTCGACGCGCCGCTGGGCCTCGAGGCGCTGCTCGTCGTGCCAGCGTCCCCGGTGCGCACCGCTGCCGCCCGGGCCGCCCTGGGCCCCGAGGTCCCGCGCGCCGACGCGGTGTACAACGTCGGCGCCGTGGCCCGGCTGACCCTGGGGCTCGCCCAGGGTGACTTCGAGCTGATCACAGCTGGTCTCACAGACCAGCTTCACCAGCCGGCACGGGCTCACCTGTACCCGCGCTCGGCCGACCTGGTGGCGCGCGCGGGCGCCCTGGGTGCCCTGGGGGCGACCATCTCGGGCGCCGGTCCGACCGTGCTGGTGTGGACCCAGGTGCAGAGCACCGGCAGCGTGTTCGAGGCGTTGCGCGGTGAGGTCGACGGGTGGGCGTCGGTGCTGCGAGCGCCCTTCGAGCCCCAGGGGGCCTACGTCACCGAGCTCTAGGCGCGCCGCGCGAGCGACGCGGTCACTCGGCGGCCAGCTGGGCGGCGAGCTCGCTCAGGGCGATGCGGGCGTCGCGCAGACCGAGACGACGCAGCAGCTCATCGGCGATATTGAGGTAGTCCGCGCCCAGGTCGGGCCGATAGTCGATGATCGACACGGCGCGCTCGGCCGACTCGGCGTAGGCGATCGAGCTGCGCACGGTGGTGTCGAGCAGCTTCTCCCCGAAGTGGTTGCGCAGCGACGCGAACGCCTCGCGGGAGTGGCGGGTGCGCATATCGGCGATGTTGAGGATCACCCCGAGCCACTGCAGGTCGGGGTTGAGCGACTCACGCGCCAGCTCGATGACGCTGAGCGCCTGCTCGACGCCCTGGATGGCGAAGTACTGGGCCTCGGCGGACAGCAGCGCCCACTCGGAGGCCACGAGGGCGTTCACCGTGAGCAGGCCGAGCGCGGGCGGACAGTCGATGAGGATGAGGTCGTAGTCGTCCTTGACCGCCCGCAGGGCGCGTTTGAGCGTCAGCTCGCGGCCGATCTTGCCGCCGAGCATCAGCTCGGCCTCAGCCAGGTTCAGGTTGGCCGGGACGACGTCTGCGTGGATCGCCTCCCGGAGCGCGACGCGGTCGGCCAGCACGTCGCCGATGGTCGGCTCCGCGTCCGGGTCGACGTCGAGGTAGTCCGACAGGTTGCCCTGGGGGTCGAGATCGACCGCCAGCGTCGACAGTCCCACGCGACGGAAGATGTCGGTGAGGGTGCGCACCGTCGTGGTCTTGCCGGTGCCTCCCTTCTGCGACAGGACAGCAATGGTGGCCATGGGCTGGCCATCCTACGGGCCGGCGCAGCGGCGAGTTGGTCCGGGGCCCGTGGGCGAGCCCCGGACGGCTCAGGCGTTGTCGGCCGTCGGCGTGCTGTAGCGCATGCCGGACACGGCGGGGATGTCCAGGAAGTGGAGGTGGTGACGGCCGATGACGACCTCGTCGTTGTCGGCCAGGGTGCTCCACTCGACGCGCTCGCCGTTGACGAACACGCCGTTGAGCGAGCGGTCATCGAGGACACGCAGCCCGTCGGGCTGGCGCACGATGAGGGCGTGGCGCCGCGAGACCGTGGGGTCGTCGAAGCGGATGTCGGCCGCCAGTGAGCGGCCGATGCGGGTCCACTCACGCCGCAGCGGGAAGGTCACGACCTGGCCGTCGCCGGAGCGGTAGCCGAGGTACTGACCGGGGATCTCGATGCCGTCGCGCAGCTCATGCAGCCACGCCTTGTCGTCGAGGACGACGCTGTCTCCGCCGAGGTCGACCATGGGGGTCTGAGCGGTGGTGAACAGCGACGCGCGTACGAACTCGTGGCCGCCGCAGTTGGGGCAGACGGGCAGCCCGTCCACGGCCTCGAGCGACAGCTCGTGGTCACATTCAGTGCATCGGAATGTTCCGGTCCCGGCGACATCGCCTGACATCCAAGCTCTCATTGCACGACTCTCCTTAGGGCGATCAGGGGGTCGCGCACCGCGGTGCAGCACGCTTCGCCCCAGTGTACCCCCGAACGTGTGTGTGAAACCGGATTCTTGCGCCGAATTTAGCCCGCCTTGACAACTGCGCCCGGGGGCAGGAAACCGCCGGAAGAAGCCGAATTTCAGCGCTATGGCTATCGACTCCTTCGGTGTGCTCACGACGGCGGATGCGCCGAGCCGCCGCCGGGCCCCCGGGTCCCCCGATCACGGCGACCATCACGACATGGGGGCCCTCGAGGTCGCCCTGCTGCGTCGCAGTCTCGCCGGCCTCGCGAACCGCATCGAGCGCTGTGGTCACTGCGCCCGCACGCTGCTGATCGGCGAGCGGGTCTATGAGTACGGCACGGGGGACATCCGCTGTGAGCTGTGTCGCCCGCGCGAGCGTCGCTCACCCGCCGACAGCCACACCGTGCACGGCCCCGAGTTCGGGCACAGCATCCGCGTGCTCGATCGCCGGATCCCGCGCTGAGTCGGCGCTAAAGCCCGGATAAGCGCCGTGGTTCCGGGCTCCGTGCAGTCAGAGCGCAAGCCGCCGCCGTCGACGGTTAGACTTGCGGCCGCTGTGACAGATCTCCGCAGGAACCGAACCCTCCGCCTCGCCGTCATCTTCGCGGTGCTGGCCGCAGCCCTGTCGCTCAGCGGCTGCTCGCTCACCGCCCGCAAGGTCCTCACCGGGGTCACCCAGAACGAGTTGACCGCCGGACCCGAGCCGTACTTCAACGTCGGCGGCATCACGTACCAGATCCAGGAGAGCCGTCAGCTCAATCCCTTCTCCGACGATGTGGAGTACTTCGCCGGGCTCAAGAATGCCCAGAGCATTCCCGGCAGCGAGTTCTGGTACGGCGTCTTCATCTGGGCCAAGAACCAGAACAAGGCGCGCAAGACGACCGCCAGCAAGTTCGTGCTGACCGATTCGGCCGGCAACTCCTACTCGCCGACGCAGCTCAACCCGAGCGTCAATCCGTGGGGCTGCTACGCGACGCAGCTCGCCCAGAACGACATCAACCCGAACCCGGACTCGATCGCCTCCTCGGGCACCACCGGTGGCTGCATGGTGCTCTTTGAGCTTCCCACCGCGGTCTACCAGAACCGCCCGCTGACGCTGCATATCTATGCGCAGGGCGCCAGCAAAGCCGCCGACGTCGATCTCGACCTCTAGCGGCCTGCGCCGCCGCTCCGCCCGCGCCGTCGTCATCTTCGCCGCGCTCCTGATCGGGGGGCTGCTGGCATGGGCGCTCCCGGCGTTGGCCGGTCCCGGCGCGCGCGGACGTGCGTCGGCGCCCGCGCGCCGTGCCTCCGCCGTGGTGCCCCGCACCAGCACGCCGACGGGCCCGAGCCTCACGATCGCCACCACGGCCACAGGCGGCGCCGCGAGCGCCACGGTCACGACGAGCAGCCTGAGCACCACGGACACGGCGGACACGGCCATTGCGGCGGCCGCGCCGTCGCTGACCAGCGCGCCGCCGCTCAGCTCGGTGGGCACATGGAGTCGGCCCTTCGCGGTGCTGGCGCCGGCGGCATCGGACCTCATCGCCCCACTCCTCGCGGTATCGGGGTCCGACAGCCTCGCGGTCGGCTCGGGCCGGACCGACGAGGATGCACCGGCCGTGGCGCAGGCCGAGGTGCTGAGCGCCGGGGCGAGTGATCGCTTCAGCGCCCCGCTGGCGCCCGCGGCGACCCAGGAGACGTTGGCCGCCGGCTACCTGGGCGCCCGGCTGGTGCTGGTGACCGGCACCAGCCCGGATACCGAGTCCTGCTGTTCGAGCGCCGCCACCCAGGTGCTCCAGGCGGGCCAGCTGGGGGTGGCCCAGCCGCTGGCGAGCAGCCTCGAGGGCGTCTCGACGGGCGCTCTCGTCCCCGTCCGCGGGGGCCTGCTGGCCGCGGTCGACAACCAGGCCGGCATCACCGTGGCGCGCTCGGATGCCAGTGGCAGCTTCAGTGGCGCCGAGCAGCTGGTCGGCTCGGACCCGACGCCCCCGCTGATGGCCGCCGGCTCCCTCAGTGACGGCGGTGCCCTGATCGCCTGGACCGCGCCGGCCTCGGCCGCCCAGACGGTGACCGGCACCACCACCGCGCCGGGCTCGAGCAGCACCGCCTCGGGCTATGACCAGCCCCGCAACCAGCTGATCGAGTACGCCACCGCCGGTGCCCAGGGCGTCCCGGGCGCCGCCAAGCGGGCCGTCACCGTGCCCGCCGGGCGCCAGATCGACGCGCTCCAGGCGGTTCCCCATGGCGCCGGCCTGACCCTGGGGTGGACCGAGAGCTGGTACGTCGCCAACACATATGAGTCCCGCGTGTTCTGGAGCGACGTCTCCGCGGCCGGCGCCGGGCGGGTCCATACCCTGTCGGCGGCCTCCACCTCGGCGGTGGGTCTGTCGGGTGCGGGATCCTCCGACGGCGCCGAGGTGCTCACCTGGCAGGCCTGCGACATCGCGGCCGGCACCTGCGACACCCAGGCCGCCCTGCGGCCAACGGGGGCGGCCTGGGGGCCGGTGCAATCCCTGGGCGCCGTCGATCCCACCTCCTTCCCGGTCGCGACCCAGTCGAGCCGGGGCCAGTCGCTCGTCGGCTGGATCTCCAATGGCCGCGTCCAGGCGGCGGCCGCGGCGCCCGGGGCCAGCGACTTCTCCCTCCCGGTGCAGCTCTCGAGCGCCGCCAACGCCAGCGATCTGGCGCTCAGCTTCGGCGCCGGCACCAAGGCCGCGGCCGTGTGGGTCCAGGGCACCTACGACCAGAAGCTCGTCGGGGCCCGCTTCACGCCGTGAGCTGAGGCGCTCAGCTGATGCCCAGCGCCGCCTCGAGCAGCTCGCGCACCGCCGGTGCGGCCGAGTCGGCCCCGTACCCGTTGGCGGGGTACAGCGCGCAGGCGACGACGTCGGCCTTGGAGTCGGGCACGTAGCCGACGAACCATGCGTCGGTGTCCTTGACGTCGTTCGTCTGGCCCGCGGTGCTCGCCAGCTCGGCCGTGCCGGTCTTGCCGGCCACCTGATAGCCGGGGATGGCGGCGGAGGTGCCCGTCCCATCGGGGTCGGCCACCACGGCCTGCATCATCTCCTGCACCTCGGCGGCGACCGTCGGCGTGGTGACGGTGACGTAGTGGGGTGGGGCGCCGGCGACGAAGGTCGGCACCGCCCGTTTGCCGCCGTTGGCGATGGCCTGCCCGACATCGGCCATCTCGAGTGTCGAGGCCTCGAGCTTGCCCTGCCCGATGGCGGTCATGCCCACAGCCGTGTCGTCGCCGATCTCGGATGCCGACGGGATCGTCGATTCCAGTGCGGTGGCGATCCCGGTGGGGTGGTCGAAGCCGAACTTCTGCGCGGTGCTGACCAGTCGCGGGCCGCCGATCTGGATCCCGATCGGGGCGAAGGTGGTGTCACAGGAGGTGGCGAAGGCCTCCAGCAGGGTGCCACCGCACACCTCCCCGGCGGCGTTCTGCATGACATAGCCACCGACGCTGGCCGAGGATTCCTCGGGGTAGGTCGTGGTCAGCTTGGCCACGTTGTCCTCGAGCGCCGCGGTCGCGGTGATGATCTTGAACGTCGAGCCGGGCGGTTGGAGGTCGGTGAAGGCCTGGCCGGCGGCTGCCTCGATCGCCCCGGTCTTGGTGTTCAGCACGGTCATCCCGGCGTAGCTGCCCGCCAGTGCGTCGATCGCCGCGGTCTCCATCGCCGGCACGATCGTCGTGCGCACGGTCGCGCCGTTCACCGGCGCCACGCTGGCCAGCACGCGCGTGCCGGCCCGCAGGACACCGCCGGGCGTGCCGCCGAGCTTGCGCTGGAAGATCAGCTCGAGCCCGTCCTGGCCGACCTCGGCGTCGGCCGGATAGCCGAGGGAGCGGTAGTAAGCGCGTTGGGCGGTGGGGATCGGACCCAGGGTGCCGACGATCTCCCCGGCGACCTCGGGAATCGGGCTGCTGCGATCGGGCCCCTCGGCCAGCGGTGTGCCGTCGGCGGCCTCGATGGTGCCGCGGGTCCCCAGCACCGAGGTGCGCGTCAGGCTGGCGCCGGCGCTCAGGCCGGGGAACACCATTCCGGAGGTGTAGTCGAGCGAGCTGGAGCTGGACGGGTCCAGCGTGAGCGTCGCGGTCGCATGCAACGTGCCGAAGGTGGAGGTGACGATCGTCGCGCTCAGGCGGGCGGTGCGAGCGCCCAGGGCGATGCGGGGCCCGAAGCTCAGTTGCGTGACGGTGGCGGTCTGGGCCGCCGCGGCGAGTTTGGCGGCGAACGCGGTCTCGGAGATGTGAGCCTGTGAGGCCGGCGACAGCAGCTTGTACATCGCCGCCCAGTTCCGGGCGCTCCATGCGTTCACGTAGGCGCGCACGGTGGTCCGCTGGGTCCGCCGGCCCGAGCCGGCCTCATAGGAGATCACCAGCACGGCCACCACCGCGAGCACGACCAGGACCATCAGCGCGGGCACGGCCCGCGTGAGCAGCCGCGAGCGACGCCCGCGTCGCCGCCGCTGGGCAGGTCGTCCTGGTGGGAGGTGCAGCACCCCCGGTTTTGCGCCGCTGGCCAATTCAGATCACTGCCTTGTGAGACCCACTAACCCCACAGGGCGGGAAAAGTTAGATCGGCATGTCAGATTTTCCCCTGTCTGGCGGGGCGGACGTGTTGGTTGGGGGAGAACCCGGGACGGGTAAGCTCAGCCCGCTATGTCCCTCGCCGACTGGGTGATCGTCGCCTTCACGATCCTGTTGGCGCTGAGAGGGTTCACCCGCGGCTTCATCGTCTCCGCGCTGGCCCTGGTCGGCTTCGGGATCGGCGCGGTCGTAGGCACCCACGTCGGTCCGCTGGTGCTCAACCAGGGCTCGCGTTCGCCCTACGCGCCGCTGATCTCACTCGGCGGCGCGTTGCTGATCGGCGGCCTGCTCGGCACGATCTCCGAGGGCATCGGCGTGCGGGCGCGACGGATGTTGTTCATCCCGGGTCTGAAGCTGGTGGACGGGCTGGCCGGGGCGGCGCTGACCGCGTGCCTGGCGCTGGCGGTGGTGTGGATCATCGGTGCGGTCCTCGTGCAGGTCGACGGCTCCGCGAGCCTGCGCCGCGACGTCACCCAGTCTTCGATCCTGCGGGCGCTCAACGAGGTCCTGCCCCCCTCGGGGCCGATCCTCAACACCCTGGCTCACATCGATCCCATCCAGTCGGTGAGCGGACCCGAAGCCGACGTGGCCGCTCCGGTGGACTCGATCATCACCAGCGCGGGGGTGGACCGCGCCGGGCCCAGCGTGGTCAAGATCACCGGCTCGGCCTGCGGGCTGGGGATCGAGGGCAGCGGCTGGGTGGCCGGTCCGGATCTGGTGGTCACCAACGCCCACGTGGTGGCCGGCGAGCACGACACCGAGGTGCAGGTCAACGGCGGTGCCCCGGTGGCCGCCCACGCCGTGGTGTTCGACCCCCACAACGACGTGGCGGTGCTGCGCGTGCCCGGACTCGACGTACCCGCCCTGACGCTGGCCACCGACCCGGCGGTGGGGGTCTCCGCGGCGATCCTCGGCTATCCCGAGGACGGCTCCTACACCCGCAGACCGGCGCGTCTGGGCGAGACGCGGCTGACCTCGACCCAGAACGCGTACGGCTACGGGCCGGTCGAGCGCGAGGTGGCCGCTCTGCGCGGGGTGGTTCGGCCCGGCAACTCCGGGGGGCCGATGATCGACGCGGCCGGCCAGGTCGTGGCGACCGTGTTCGCCGAAGTGACCAATGCGCCCAAGGGCCACCCGGGTGGCTTCGCCGTGCCCAACTCGGTGGTTGCGGGGGAATTGGCCAAGGCCGCCCGGGCCGATACCCCGACGAGCTCGGTCTCGACCGAGAGCTGTGCGGACTAGACGCCGGGCTCACGGGGAGGGGCGGATTGACATGCCGCTACGCTCCCCCCTCCATGGGTAAGACCCTCGTCATCGCCGAGAAGCCGTCCGTCGGCCGCGACCTCGTCAAGCAGCTTCCCGGCCAGTTCACGGTGATCGAGGACAAGAACGCGCTCGAGGGTCCCGACCACGTCGTGACCTGGGCCGTCGGCCACCTCGTACAGCTGGCCGATCCGGACGAGTACGACGAGAAGTACGCCAAGTGGCGCATGGCCGACCTGCCGATCGTGCCCAAGAAATTCAAGCTGGTGGTGCGCGACGAGCGCTCCAAGAAGCAGATGACGGTGGTCTCCCGGGCGCTCAAGCGCACCGACGTCGACCTGGTCATCAACGCCTGTGACGCCGGGCGCGAGGGCGAGCTGATCTTCGCCTACCTGTATGAGAAGGCCGGCTCCAAGCTGCCCGTCCAGCGACTGTGGCTGAGCTCGATGACCGCCCAGGCGATCCGCGAGGCGTTCTCCGGGCTGCGTCCGGGCGAGGAGTTCGCCCAGCTCGAGGAGGCCGCCCGCTCGCGCTCAGAAGCCGACTGGATCGTCGGCATGAACGCCACCCGGGCGGCGACCATCCGGCTGCGCTCGAGCTTCGACGGCGCCGTCTCCCTCGGTCGCGTGCAGACGCCGACGCTGGCGATCCTGGCCCGGCGCGAGGAGGAGATCCGGGCGTTCAAGCCCGAGCCCTACTGGGTCGTCGACGCCCGCTTCCAGGCGCTGCCCGAGAGCCCGCGGCGGGCCTACGAGGGACGCCTGCACGTCGGGGCCAGCCCCCGGCTGAAGACCGCCGAGGAGGCCGCCCAGGTCGTCGCTGACTGCGAGGGTCAGACCGGGGTCATCTCCAAGCTCACCAAGACCGAGAGCCGTGACCGCTCACCGCTGCTCTATGACCTGACCTCCCTCCAGCGCGATGCCTCCTCGCGCTACGGCTTCAACGCGGCCCGCACCCTGCGTGCGGCCCAGGCGCTGTATGAGGGCCACAAGGCCCTGACCTATCCGCGCACCAGCTCGCGCTTCATCACCAGCGACATGATCTCCGACATCAAGCCGATCGCGGCGCTGGTCGGGGGCCAAAAGGAGTACGCCGCCGGGGCCAAGTACGTGACCGGGCTGGACATGCTGCCGCTCGGGCGCGTGGTCAACAACGAGAAGGTCACCGACCACCACGCGATCATCCCCACCCTCGCCGAGAAGCACCCGGTGGAGAAGATGGACGACGACGAGCGTCGCGTCTATGACATGGTCGTCCGCCGCTTCCTGGCCATCTTCCATCCCGAGGCGGTGTTCGAGAACACCCGCGTGGAGACCACCGTGGCCGAGCACATCTTCCGTACCCGCGGCAAGGTGCTGCTGGTGCCGGGCTGGCGTGGCGTCTACGGCGAGGGCGTCGAGCCCGACTCGAGCGCCGCCGACGCCGATGAGGATGACGAGGGCAACGACCAGCAGCTGCCCAAACTCGAACAGGGTGAGCCCGCGCTGACCAAATCGGTCACGGCCGACGCCAAGGAGACCAAGCCGCCGCGGCGCTACTCCGACGGGTCGCTGCTGGCGATGATGGCCACCGCCGGCAAACTGGTCGACGACGAGGAACTCGCCGAGGCGATGAAGGAGTCGGGCATCGGCACCCCCGCCACGCGGGCCGCGATCATCGAGCGGCTGCTGTCGGTCGGCTACACCGAGCGCGACGGTCGCGCCCTGGTGGTGACCGAGAAGGGTCTCAACGTCATCCGCCTGCTCGGCGAGCACGCCCTCACCTCACCGTCGCTGACCGGCGAGTGGGAGTCCCGGCTGGCCAAGATCGAGACCGGCTCGGACACGCGCACCAAGTTCATGTCCGACATCGCCAGCTTCGCCGAGGAGACCGTCCACACCCTGGACGAGACGCTCAAGGACGTGCGGATCCCGCGGGCCAACCTCGGCCCCTGTCCGGTGTGTGCCAACGACATCATGGAGAACCGCAAGGGCTACTCCTGCTGGTCCCGCGAAGATCCCGGCTGCGGTTTCGTCATCTGGAAGTCCAAGGCGGGCAAGACGCTGGGTGCGGCGATCGCCCGGGAGCTCATCAAGACCGGGCGCACCGAGCGTCCGGTGACCGGCTTCAAGGGCCGCTCGGGCCGTTCCTTCCGAGCCCGCCTCGCGCTCATGCAGAACGAGGAGGGTCGTTGGCGCGTCGACTTCGACGAGCCGTGGGCCAAGGAGGGCGCCAAGCCGCCCGAGGGCGACGATCCGGTCAGCCCGACCCCGGCCGCGGGTGTGGCACCCCCGGCCAAGGCAGAGACCCCCGACGAGGTCAAGGCCGCCTGAGCGCCCGGGGGCCACGGTGCGCCCCCCGCGACGCATGCAGGAGAGGTGTGAGGGTAGGCTCAGACCATGCCCGAATGGTTCGCTGAGCTCACTGATTTCCTGAAGATCCCGTCCGTCTCCGCCGACCCGGCGCACCGGGCCGATGTCCTGGCGGCCGGCAGTTGGGTGCGGGACTTCATCGCCGCCTCCGGAGGCTCGGCTGAGATGATCGACTGGCACGGGCAACCGCTGGTGGTGGGGGAGATCCCGGCCAGCACCTCCCCGGAGTCGGCGCCCACGATCCTCTGCTACGGGCACTTCGACGTGCAGCCCCCCGACCCGCTGGAGCTGTGGGAGACCGCGCCGTTCGAGCTCACCGAGCGTGACATCCACCTCTACGCCCGCGGCATCGCCGACGACAAGGGCCAGCTGTACCTGCTGCTGGCGGCCGCCCGCGAGCTGGCCCAGGCCGGCGAGCTGCCGGTGAACGTGCGCTTCACCTGCGACGGTGAGGAGGAGACCGGCGGCCACTCGATCGTCGAGTTCATCGACGCGGATGAGGCCGGCGCCGATGCCGCGATCATCTTCGACAGCGGCATGATCCGTGAGAACCTGCCGGCCTTCAGCGTGGCCATGCGCGGCATGGTGTACCTGCACCTGACCCTGACCACCGGCCGCAGCGACCTGCACAGCGGCATGTACGGCGGCGCTGCCATGAACGCCGCCGCAGCGCTGATCCGGACCCTGGATGCGCTGAGCGCCAGCGACGGACGCATCGCCGAGCCGCTGCGGGAGGGCATCATCGCGCCGACCCAGGAGGAGCTCGACGGCTGGGCGCTGCTCCCCTCGGGCCAGGACGAGCTCGAGCTCCAGGGCGCCAGCCCCGCCGACCCGCGCGCGACCGAGGAGTTCTACCTCCGTACGTTCGCCGAACCGACCTTCGAGATCAACGGCATCCTCTCGGGCTCGCCGCAGCTGGAGAAGACCGTGCTGCCGGTCGAGGCGATCGCCAACGTCTCCCTCCGCCTGGCTCCCGGGCAGGATCCGGACACCATCGGTCCCGTGGCCGAGCAGCTCATCCAGGCCGCGGTGCCCGAAGGCGCCACGCTGAAGGTCGAGCACTGGTCCACCTCGCGTCCGGGGATCGTGCCGCCGGACTCCGAGGCGATCCAGCTGGGTCTCGACGCCTTCGAGGAGGTGCTCGGCGTGCGCCCGGCGCTCATCCGCTCCGGCGGCACCCTGCCGATCGTCGCCGCCCTGACCGACAAGGACATCCCGACGATCATCTCGGGCTTCAGCCTGCCTGACGCCAACATCCACGCGCCCAACGAGCGGCTGCGCACCGAGTACGTGCCCCGGGGCATCGAGACCGCCAAGGCGCTGTTCGCCCACCTGGGCAAACTGTCGACCTAGTCGGAGCCCGGGCCGCGGAGCGGGCCGGGCCGGGCCGGGGAAGCGGACGTCGGACGGCGGACGGCGGACGGCGGACGGCGGGCCGCAGGTAACTTCGCACACCCCCCGAGCCTCGCCGAGGGGTTGGGAGGAAACCCGCCTGGAGCGCAGGTAACTTCGCGAGGCACCGGCCGTCGCCCGGGGGTTGGGACGTTACCCGCGCACCGCACCGCACCGCACCGCACCGCACCGGCGGTACCGCCGCGGCCCTGAGGCGTCGAGCTGCCGGTCATGCTCATTGATCTGGATCTCGCAACCATTGGGGTCGTACCGCCGCGCCCGGGCCGGCGCAGAGCCGTCACGCCCGGCAGGAACGTCGTCGCGTCAGCGGCGCCTGCTGAGATGGGGGCATGCCCCTGACGCTCGTGCTCGGACCGGCCAACTCCGCCAAGGCGGGGGAGGTGCTCGGTGCCTACAGTGCGGCCGCCCGGCGCGACGCGCTGCTCGTCGTCCCGACCGCCGCCGACGCCGTCCACTACGACCGGGAGCTGGCGGCGCGCGGCGTCACCCTCGGCCGGGCGCTGACCTTCGAGGGCCTGCTCGGCGAGATCGCGCTGCGGGCCGGCTATGCGCGTAGGCGGATCAGTCCGCTGGCGCGCGAGCTGCTCATCCGCCGGGCGGTCGCCGACCTCGAGCTCGAGGCGCTCGCGGAGTCGGCGGCCACGCCCGGCTTCGCCGGCGCGGTGGGCGCGTTCATCGCCACCCTGGCCACCCAGCGGGTCAGCCCCCAGCGCTTGCGCAGCGCGCTGACCGCCTGGCGCGACGACGCCTACAGCCGCGACCTCGCCGCCATCTACCGTCGCTACGCCGCGGCACTGGCGCACCTCGACGCCGAGGACGCGGAGTCCCATGCCTGGGGCAGCCTCGACGCCCTGCGTGTGGCGCCGGCGCGCTGGCGCGACACGCCGGTGTTCTTCTACGGCTTCGATGACCTGACGCGGGTGGAGCAGGACGCGGTGGAGACCCTGGCGGGCCCCGTCGGCGCCCAGATCACCGTGTCGCTCACCTACGAGCCGGGCCGTCCGGCGCTGGTGGCACGCGCGAGCGCGGTCGAGGCGCTGCGGGCCCGGGCGGCCAGCGTGCGCGAGCTCCCGGCGCTCGACACCTATTACGCCGCCCCCCAGCTCCATCACCTCGAGCGCCACCTCTTCGAGCCCGATGCCCCGCGCATGGACGCCGCCCGCGCCGTGTCCATCCTCGAGGCCGGCGGCGCCCGGGCGGAGGCCGAGCTGGTCGCCGCCGAGGTGCTCGCTGCCCTGCGCGACGGGGTGGCGCCCGAGGAGATCGTCGTGGTCACCCGCTCGCTGGCCCGCAGCGGCGCGCTGCTGGAATCGACGTTGGCCGCCTACGGCATCCCCGCCACCAGCTCGCGGCGCGTCCCCTTCACCCACACCGCGCTGGGCCGGGGGATCGCGGCCGCCCTGGACGGCGACGCGTTGGCCTTCCTGCGCCTCACCGGCGACCCGGGAGAGGTCGACGCGCTCGAGGCACGGGCCCGGCGCGAGGGCACCGACGTACGGGCACCGCTGCCGGACCTGGACGGCGCCGTGGCGGCGCTGCTGCCCGCGCCGGCCGGGCGCACGCTGACGCCCGAGGAGCAGCTCGACGTGCGCGCCGCCGCCCGCCTGGAGGCCGCCCTGACCGAGCTGGGCGAGCTGACGCACGCCGAGACCCGTGAGCTGCTCGACCGTCTCGAGGTGCCCGCCGCGACGCCGGGCGGGGTGCTCGTCGCCGAGCCGCTGGCCATCCGCGCCCGGCGTTTTCGCCGCGTCTTCGTCACCGGCCTGTGCGAGGGCGAGTTCCCCAAGGCCGACCCGCCGGAACCGTTCCTCGGCGAGGACCGCCGCCGGGAGCTCGCCCTGGCCTCCGGGCTGGCGCTGGAGCCCCCGCCGGACCCGGTCGCCCGCGAGCGCTACCTCCTCTATGCCTGCATCTCCCGCGCGGAGGAGGCGGTGAGCTTCTCCTACCGCTCCTCCGACGAGGACGGCAACGCGATCGCCGCCTCGCCCTTCCTCGACGACATCCTCAGGCTCTTTCATGACGTGCCGCGCCGCCGGCGGCTGCTGGCCGACGTGATCTGGTCGCCACAGGAGGCCCCGACCCCCCGCGAGTTCAGGTTGGCGGCGGCGGGGGTGACCGGAAAGACACCCCCGCCGAGGGACGCGGCCGAGCCGCGGCGTCTCGGCGCGGCCGCGCTGGGACACATCCGTCACGCCCGACGCGTCTCCCCGGGGGCGATGGAGAAGTTCGCCGCCTGCCCGGTGGCGTGGCTGGTCGAGCGCCAGCTCCACCCCGAGGAGCTCGAGCCCGAGGCCGAGGCGCTGGTCAAGGGCAGCCTCATCCACGCGGCGCTGGCCCGGGTGATGGCCGGTGAGCCCGATGTGCTCGGCACCCTGGAGGCGCCCGACGACCTCGCCCCGGGCGCGCCGGCGGCGGTCCGCGCGGCGATCCTGGCCGGGATCGTCGCCGAACTGGAAGCGCTTCCTCGCGGACCCCGCGTCGGCGCCCGCTGCCGGTTTCACCCCCACCCGGCTGGAGTTCGCCTTCGACGTCGAGCTGGCCGACGGTCTGGCGGTCACCGGGGTGATCGACCGGGTCGACACCGACGGCGCCGGCCGCGCCATCGTGGTCGACTACAAGAGCGGCCGGGACCGTATCGAGCGCGCCGGCGCCCGCTGGTTGAGCGACCACACCTTCCAGGCCGGCCTGTACATGCTGGCCGCCCGACGGCTGCTCGAGCTCGACCCGATCGGCGGCGTCTACCAGCCCCTGGCCGGCCGGGACCTGCGACCGCGCGGGGCGGCGCTGGCCGAGGCGGGCCTGAGCCTGAGGCCGAACGACATCCTCGAGCGTCCCGAGCTCGAGGCGCTCCTGGCCGAGGTCGAGGCCGAGGTCAACCGGCTGGCCGCGGTGCTGGGACGCGGCGAGCTGACCCCCTGCCCGGAGACCTGCTCACCCGACGGCTGTCGTCACCCCGGGATCTGCTGGGCGGGGCGATGAGGTTCACGCCGGAGCAACTCGCCGCGATCGAGCGGCGCAGCGGCCGGGTGCTGCTCGACGCCGGCGCGGGCAGCGGGAAGACCTCGGTGCTCGTCGAGCGCTACGCCCGCGCGGTGGAGGAGGACGGCGTCGACCCCGGCGCCATCCTGGCGATCACCTTCACCGAGAAGGCGGCGGCGGAGATGCGCCAGCGCGTCCGCGCCCGCCTGGCCCTGAACGAGGACCCCGGCTGGATCCTCACCATCCACGGCTTCTGCGCCCGGGTCCTGCGCGCCCACGCCCTCGGCGTCGGCCTCGATCCGCAGTTCACCGTGCTCGAGGAGGACACCGCCCGTGAGCTGTCGGGACTGGCCTTCGACAGCGCGCTCGCGACGGTGGCCCAGACGCCGGGGGGCGCGGAGCTGATCGCCGCTCACCGGGTCAGCGAGCTGGCCGCCGCGGTCGGTGCGAGCTACCGGGAGCTGCGCAGTCGCGGGGAGCGCCAGCCCCGTCTGCCGGTGGTGGCGAACCGGTCAGTCGCCACCACCGCCGCCCACGTTCGTGAACTGGCCCAGGCGGTCGCCCGCGAGCTCGGGGAGCTCGATGACCCGGGGATCACCGTGACGCGGGCAATCGACGCGCTGGCGGCGATCGACTTCGACACCGACTGGCCGGGGGACCTGCCTGAGCTCGGCAACGGCGCCGGCGCGCTGAAGACCGAGACGTGTGAGCGCTACCGCGCTGCGCTCGCCGAGCTCCGACAGGACCTGGCCGATGCCATCGCGATCCGGATGCGTGACGCGCTCGACGCGCTGCTGGAGGGCTATGGCCAGGCGTATGAGGCGGCCAAGCGGGCGCGCGGCGGGGTCGACTTCGACGACCTCGAGCTGCTGGCCCGCGACGTGCTCGCCGGCGGTGCGCGCTACGCCTTCGCCCACGTGATGGTCGACGAGCTCCAGGACACCAACGCGGTGCAGCTCGAGCTGGTCGACCTGGTGGCCGGGACCGAGGCCGCGGTGTTCATGGTCGGGGATGCCCAACAGTCGATCTACGGCTTCCGCCACGCCGACGTGTCGCTGTTCCGGGCCCGCGGGCGCGCGCTCGCCGCCGCGGGGGGACGGCTGGCGCTGGCGACCAACTTCCGCACCCGCGCGGAGATCCTGCAGGTGCTCAACGGCGGCTTCGCCGAGCTGTCCGAGGACTTCATGGCGCTCGCGCCGGGCCGGGTCGATCCGCCGACGTCGGAACCTCTGGTCGAGTTGATCATCGCCGACAAGACGGCGGAGTGGGAGCGCGATGAGGGGCTGGCCACGCCCTGGCGCGCGGCTGAGGCGCGGGCGCTGGCGGCCCGGCTGGCCGAGCTGGTGAGCGCCGGGGAGTACCGCCCCGCCGACATCGTCGTCCTGACCCGGGCGACCACCGACCTGCGCGTCTACGAGCGGGCCCTCGAGGCGGCCGGGGTGCCCACCTTCGTGGTGGGGGGCCGCGGCTACTGGAACCACCCCCAGGTGGTCGACCTGGTCGCCTACCTGCGGGCGCTGGCCAACCCCCGGGAGCAGGAGTCCTACTGGACGGTGCTCGTCTCGCCGTTGTGCGGAATGTCGCTGGACGGCCTGGTGCTCGTCGCGGCCGGGGCCGATGACGAGCTCGGGTTGGAGGATGCGGGTCGGCTGACGCGGTTCGAGGCGTTCTTCGCGGAGCAGCGACGCGCGGCACGGTCGGTGGGGGCCGAGGCGCTGATCGACCGGGCGCTGGCCTGGAGCGGCTATGAGCTGGAGCTGGCGGCCATGGTCGACGGGCGTCGGCGGCTGGCGAACGTGCGCAAGCTGATGCGCCTGGCCCGGGAGTGGGAGGCGGGGCACGGTCCGGATCTCGCCGGGTTCGTCGCGCTGCTCGGCCGGCGGGGGGGCGGCGGCGCCCGTGAGGCGGAGGCGCCGATCGAGTCAGAGGCGCTGGATGCCGTGCGGCTGATGACCATCCATCGCTCCAAGGGATTGGAGTTCCCCGTGGTGTGCGTGGCCGACCTGGGGCGGGGTCCGAGCCGGAGCGGGGGGCTGATCCGGCTCGGGTCCGGGGGGCGGCTCGGTCTGATGATCAGCCGTCCGGGGGTGGGCTCGCGGACCGAGGCGCTCGACTACGCCGAGCTCAAGGCCGAGGCGGCGGCCGCGGACCGGGCCGAGCAGAAGCGACTGTTCTACGTGGCGATGACGCGGGCCCAGGAGCGGCTGATCCTGTCCGGGGCGGCCCGGCTCGACAAGGCGCCGCGGGCGGAGTCGCTGACGCCGATCGACTGGATCGCGCCGGCGTTCCGGTCGCTGGAGGGGGTGGCGGTGACCGAGCTCGTCGAGGCGGCAGCGACGGGTCAAGTCAGTTCCATAGGCGGAGAATCCCCGTCGCTGGTCGAGATCGGGGCGCCGCCCACGCGACCGGCGTTGGCGCCGGTGGCGGCCGTGGAGTCGCTCTCCTACTCGGGCCTGTCGCTGTATGAGCGCTGCGGGTACCGCTTCTACGCCGAGCGCGTGCTCGGGCTGGCGCCGGTGGCGGCCCCCTCGACGGGGGCACGGGCGCGCGGCGTGGAGATCCACGCGCGTCTGGCCGCCGGGGACTTCTCGGGCTATGCGTGGAACGAGACCTTCGCGCGGATCCGCGCGGCGCGGGACCTCCGCCACGAGCAGAGCTTCGCGCTGGCCCTGTCGGGGACGTTGCTCACCGGGGTGTTCGACGCGATCGGGGAGGAGGCCGACCGGCTGCTGGTGGTCGACTACAAGTCCGATGCCCTGCGCGGCCGGACACCGGAGGCGATCGTGGAGGAGGAGTACGAGGTCCAGCGGCTTATCTACGCCCTGGCCGCTCTGCGGACCGGGGCGGCCCGGGTCGAGGTGGTGCACCTGTTCCTCGAAGCGGTCGGCGCCCCGGCGGCCTGCGTATACGAGGCTGAGCAGCTCAGGGCGCTGGAGGCGGCGGTCGCGGCGCGGATCGGCCCGGTGCTCGCCGGGCACTTCAGCGTGACCTCCGAGCCCCACCGCGGCGTGTGCGCCGGGTGCCCGGCCGCCACGGCGCTGTGCCCGGTGCCCGCTGCGCTCAGGACGAGGGCCGCTCCGCCGGCTCGGGCTCACCCGCCGACGCCTCCGGTGGCGAGTCCGTGGCCGGCTCCGGCTCGCTGAACCTGACCTCGACGTGCTCGATGTCGTTGCGCTCCTCGACCTTGGCCAGGGCGGCGTAGGTGGCCTGGTCGGCCGGTTCCACGGGCGGACCCATGAGGCTGCGCGGGTAGAGATGGCGGCGCATCACCGTGTTGAGCTCCGCCGCGTACAGGGTCAGCTGGGCGCCGAGGTGGAGGAAGACGAGCAGGCCGAGAATCGTGGCGATCGTGCCGTAGCTGTTCTTGAAATTGCTGACCACGTGACCGATGTAGGCGCCGCCGGCCGCCTGGAGGATCGTCCAGAACAGGGCGGCGAGCAGAATCCCGTCGCGCAGGTCCCGCGTCTGGATCGTCTTGGCCGTCATGGCCCGGAACGCCACGTAGAACAGCAGGCAGTTGACCAGGTAGGAGATGACGAGCCCGACGACCGTGGCGAGCACGCCGCCGAAGCCACCGGCGACGAGCCCCGACACCCCGCTGGCCACGATGAACAGCACCCCCATGGAGACGAGCAGCACGAGGCCGCGGCCCTTGCCCTGGAAGAAGTTGGGTCGGTCCTTCTTGGGCACCGCCCAGACGGCGTCGAGCGCGTTCTGGGCCGCGCCGGTGACGCCGAGTCCGGACAACGTCGAGGTGATGAGCCCGATGACCACCGCGACCACGCTGCCCTTCAGCGTCTTGATCTCCAGGAACGTGGAGACCTCAGGAAAGTTCTTGGTGACCGTGTTCTCGATGTGCTTGATCTCGCTGGGATGTCCGTGGAGCACGAAACCGAGGATCGACGCGAACACCAGCAGAACCGGAAACAGCGAGAAGAACGCGTAGTAGGCGAACAGGGCGGCGAGGTTGCCCGCCCCGTCGTCCCCGAACTTCTTGATCACGGCCATGGGGATGGCCAGCGCGTTGTGGCGTTGCTGGAAGGCGTCGAAGCGTTTCACCGGGCTCAAGGGATCCATTAGCGGTCGTGATACCCCGTATCGGACCGTTGTGTGCACGGAATGTGGTTCACGCGGCGGCGTGGCGCCGCTCGAGCTCGAGCAGGAGCGTCTTGCGTTCGGTCCCGCCGGTGTAGCCGCCGAGCGCGCCGCCGCTGGCCAGCACGCGGTGGCAGGGAATCACCACCGGCAGGGGGTTGGCGCCCAGGGCGCTCCCGGCGGCGCGATAGGCACGGGGGCTGCCGGCCGCCTCGGCCACCGCCTGGTAGCTGGAGATCGCGCCGTAGGGGATCTTCGCGGTGGCGCTGAGCACCTGACCGAAGAAGCCAGGCCGGATCAGCCGGCGATCGAGCGCCAGATCGAAGTGCCGGCGCCGTCCGGCGAAGTACGCCTCGAGCTGCCGGCGGGTCTCATCCAGCCGGCTCGGCGCCGCGATCACGCGGGGGGAGATGCGCCGGGCGAGGTCGGCCAGGACGAGGTCAGGGTCGACGGTCGGATAGGCGAGGCGCAGCAGCCCTTGCGGACTGGCAGCCAGCAGCAGCCGACCCAGGGGAGAGTCCTCGACGGTGTAGGCGACGTCGATCAGGCCGGCGGCAGTGAAGGCCGCGGTGAGATCCGGTGGGGAGGAGCTGAGCTCAGGCGGGGTCGACATCGAGATCCTCTCGGCGCAGCCGCTGGAGCGCGGCATGCACGTTGGCGCGGGCGGCGACCTCGGAGGTGCCCATCATCGCGCCGATCTGGGCGTAGTCGGCGTCGACGATGAAACGCAGCGCCACCGCGGCGCGCTGCTTGGGAGCGAGCTGGGCGACGGCCTGCCACAGGTCATCGGAGACGCCGGTGTCGGGCGGCGCCGGGACGGCGGGTTCGGGCAGCGCGTCGCCGACCGGGAGGGGCTGGCGGCGACGCACCCGGTGGGCGTCGAGTGCCTTGCGGTGGGCGATGGTGAACAACCAGCCGCGCAGGTTCTCGGCGTTCTCCAACCGCGGGTAGGCGCGCAACGCCGAGATCCAGGTCTCCTGGTAGCAGTCATCGGCCTCCAGCGGGCCGACGCTGGCCACGAGGAAACGATGGACGTCGGAGGCGTGGGCGTCGAGCAGCGCCTGGAACGGGGGAAGGTCCACACCCTCTGGAACGCTCGGACGGGCCATTGTGTGAGATGTTGGCGAACCGCCCGGTAGTCTGGCCCGGCCGTGAGAAGGATCAGATCACGTGGGGCGTCGCGTCTGCGCCTGTTGGCGCTGGCGCTGGCCGCGGTGCTCATCGCGGGGGTGGTCGTGCTCGTGGTCGGCACGGGCGGGTCGGCGGGCGGCGCCCAGGCGTCGACGAGCACCACGTCGTCGGCGACCACGACGACGAGCGCCGGCGACCCCGTCCAGCTCACCTCGACCACGGCGCTGTCACCCACCGGGGTTCCGTCCGTTCGCGTCGGCGCGCCGCTGAAGGTGCGCCCGGTGGCTGCCGGGTTCCTCGGCCTGTCCCTCGAGTACTACGTGATCACCCAGTACGCCGGCACGGACCCCGACCGGCTCAACCCCGTCTTCCTGGCGCTGGTGCGCAACCTGACCCCGGGCGCCAGACCGGTGCTGCGGATCGGCGGCGACAGCACCGACTGGGGGTACATCCCCACCGACGGCGTCAAGCGGGTGCCGGGCCTCAAAGTCGACATCACCCCCCAGGTGATCAAGGTTCTGGCGGCAATGACCCGGGCGCTGGGCGCCAAGCTGGTGCTCGGCATCAACGACGAGGCCGACTCGACCAAGCTGGCCGCCCACATCGCCGACGCGCTCGTCTCGGCGGTCGGCGCCAGCCACGTCGAGGCGCTCGAGCTCGGCAACGAGCCGGAGCTGTACGACGCCCTGGGGTGGTACGCCAACGCCGCCGGTCAGCCGGTACTCGGTCGCGCCAAGCCCTACACGCTCGCCGACTACGGGAACGAGTTCGCCCGCATGGCCAAGGTACTGGCACCGGTCGGCCTGGCCGGCCCGGCCAGCGGCTCGGTGAAGTGGGTCGGCGACGGCATGTCCAGCTTCGTGCGCCACGCCGCGGACCTCAAGCTCGTGACCGTCCACACCTATCCGATGCAGCGCTGTGGCACCCGGCCGGGCCTGCCCAGCTATCCGACGATCGCCAAGCTGCTGGCGGCCAGCTCGACGCTGGGGCTGGCGCGGGCCCAGGTCCCCTATGCGGCCGCCGCCCACCGCGCCGGGAAGCTCATCCGGGTCGACGAGATCAACTCGGTGTCCTGCTTCGGCGTCACCGGGGTGTCGAACACCTACGCCGCCGCGCTGTGGTCGCTGGAGACCGCGTTCCAGTTCGCCCGGCTCGGCTTCGACGGGCTCAACCTGCCCACGCTGCCCGCGGCCGCCTACCGACTGTGGAACCTCAGCGGGGACTCCGCCAGCGTCGCCCCGGAGTACTACGGCCTGCTCGACTTCGCCCAGGCGGTTCCCCCGGACTCGCGGATCCTCGCCACGCCCGACACCGGCACCGACCCCCAGACCTTCGCGGTGCGCACTCCCTCCGGGGCGACGCATGTGGTGGTCGTCAACCCCGGGTCGGCGCGCCGGCTGGCGGTGGCGATCACCGGAGCCCGTGGGGAGGGGGTGCTCACCCATCTGGAGGCGCCGTCGCTGTCGGCGACGGGCGGCGTGAGCCTGTCGGGCCAGAGCTTCGGCACCTCGACCCGGACCGGCACGCTGGCGGGCGCGGCGAGCGGTGTCGCGGTCCGCCCGGTCGATGGCGCCTACGTGCTCAACCTCCCGGCCCACAGTGCCACGACGCTGTCAGTCGGCTGATCGCCGGGGACCGAGCGCCGGCGACGAGCCCTGGAGGGCGTAGACCCCCACCGGGTCGTGCTTGCCCTTCAGCTCGACGCCGACGCGTTGGACCAGCGCGGGGCGGCGCGACTGCGTCAGTCGCGCGCGGGTGTTCTCCGACAGCAGGATCGTGTCGCCGGTCTCCCGCGTGGCCGCCTCGACCCGTGCGGCGACGTTGACGGTGTCGCCGATGACGCTGAACTCGAAGCGTCCCCCGCCACCCACGTTGCCGGCCACCACCGGTCCCGAGTTGATCCCGATCCCGATCCCCAGGCCGAGGTCGGTGCCGGCCAGCGCCTCCGCGATCTGCTCGGCGGCGCTGAGGGCACGGTCGGCGTGGTCCTCCAGGCGCCGAGGGGCGCCGAAGACGGCGAGCAGGCCGTCACCCACGAACTTGTCGATTCGGCCGCCCTGGTCGCTGATGATCGGCACGGCCAGCTCGAACAGGCGGTTCAGCGTGCCGACCACCTGCTCGGGCGGGGTCGCCTCGGCGAAGCTGGTGAAACCCCGCACGTCGAGGAACATGCAGGTCACGTCGACCTCCTCGCCGGCCAGGTTCGTGCCCGCGCTGATGATGCGCTCGGCCACGTCGGGGTCGACGTAGGTGCCGAAGGCGGCGCGGATCCGTTCGCGCTCGGCCAGGCCGGCGACCATCTCGTTGAAGCCGAGCTGGAGCTGGCCGATCTCGGAGGCGTCATAGACCGGCACGCGGACCTCGAAGTCCCCGCGTTCGGCGCGGCCGAGCGCGCGGCGTACCGAGCTGATCGGCTCGGCGGTGGTGCGCACCGCCAACACCACCGCGAGCAGGCCGACGACGATGCCGGTCGCGGTGAGCGCGATCGTGGAGACCGCGAGGCTGTGCTCGCCGATCGAGTCGCCGGTCAGGGCCAGGACACCGACCCCGGTGAGCCCTCCGACCGGCACGATCGTCCCCAGCCCCCAGGCCAGCAGCGTCCGGGTGATCACCCCGGGGACGGCGGCGTGCTCGGGCATGCCGAGGGCCAGGGCCCGGGCGGTCAGGCTGCGCAGGACCCGCTCGGCCACCAGGTAGGCGCAGGCGGCGGTGGAGAAGCCGGTGAGGGAGACGACGATCGCCACCCGGGCGGCGAGCTGACCCGAGAAGTGCAGGTTGAACAGGCTGAACAGCAGTGCGCCGCCGAGCCACAGCACCAGCTGCATGAGGAACAGGCGTTGGGGGGCATACAGCAGCACCCGCGTGTCATGGGGCGTCGGGTCGCGGCCCTCGAGCAGCCAACGGCCCCCGGCCCAGACGATGCGGTTGCCGAGCAGCCAGCCCAGGGGCAGGGTCACGGCGAGATAGGCGACCGCGACCAGGGCGTTGTCCAGTCGCAGCGTGCCCGTGCGCACGTGCAACAGCGTGGGCAGCGGCACCAGCTGCAGCGTGAGCAGCGCCAGCACGACGATCGCCCCGATCAGGTTGGTGCCGATCAGCACGGCCGACAGCGCGGTCGTGGTGAAGTGGCCCAGCTGTCGGTCGTCGACCGACGCCTCGCCGGGTCGCGACAGTTCGCGTAGCCCTGCCCGCCATGCCGTGGGGCTCGTCATCGCGTTGTGACCCTACCTGTCGCGCCGGGCGAGGACGCCCGGGCTCCTCAGAAGCTCGGACAGCCCTTGGCGCCGGCGCAGAAGGCGCCGTCGTCGACCAGCTCGACGGTGTGGCGGGCGCCGCCGACGCGGTAGGTGATCACCCAGTCGCCGATGTGGAACATGCCCGGGCGCTTGGCGGTGGCGGTCAGCACCACCGTGGGGCTGAGTCCGGCCATCTGGGCCTTCGGGTTGGGATTGACCACGAAGCCGCGCAGGGGACTGAAGTTCGCGTGCAGGCCGAAGTCGCTGGCCGGAGCCCCCTTGCTCACGTACTCGGAGAAGCCGGAGAATCCCGGGGTCAGGGTGACCTGTGCGGGTCCGAACACCAGCCCGCGCACCGGCCTGGCTTGACGGATGCCGAGCAGGACCAGCGGGCGCGTGCCCGTGTCATAGAGGGTCATCGGGTTGATCGTCAGCGTCGCGTCGACCGGACGGGCCCCGTACTGCTGCCAGCTGCGGCCGCCGGCGGCATGGGCCGAGCCGACCTGGGCGAGCTGGAAGGCCTGCAGCGGTTGGGCGGCGGTCCGCGTGGGCGCCGCCCGGGTACTTGAACCACAGGCGCTGAGCGCCCAACCGGCGAGTGCCGCCACCAGCCCGCAGCGCATGATCTGATGGCGCCGGGACATTCGCTCGAGCTCACCCTAACGACCCGGCGCTCCGGCCACCAGCTGTGGGGGCACCTTTGCCGCCCCGACGGGTACGCTCCCCTCCCGTTGCACCCGTTCCCACTCTCACGGGGATGGCGGCTGTCGCTGACGGCCGCCACCGCGATCGTCCTCGCGCTCGCCGCCGTCCTGCTCCTTCGAGGGGGTGGCGCCCAGGCCACCGATCGCGCTCAGACCACCACCGCTGCGACCACCACGGTCCAGGCGACGCGCACCACGGCGCTGTCACCGGCCGGGGTGCAAAGCGTCCGCGTCGGGCGAGCGCTGGCGGTACGACCGGTCGCCTCCGGCTTCCTCGGCCTCTCCCTGGAGTACTACGCGATCGAGTGGTACCTCGGGGCCGACCCCCAGGCGCCCGATCCCGTGTTCCTGGCACTGCTGCGCAACCTGGCGCCCGGCGGGTCGATCAACCTGCGCATCGGCGGTGACTCCGCCGACTGGCTGTGGCTGTCGACCCCGGGGGTGAAGAAGGGCGTGGCGTTGAAGGTGACCATCAACGCGCGCACCATCCAGATGCTCAGCGTGATGACCAAGGCGCTGAACGCCAAGCTGATCGTCGACCTCGACCTCGAGGACAACAGCCTCAAGCTGGCCGACAACATCGCCAGGACCATCACCGCGGCCGTCGGCGCCAGCCACGTCGAGGCGCTCGAGCTGGGGAACGAGCCCGACCTCTACGACGTGCTCGCCTGGTACACCACCGCGGCCGGCACGCCCGTGCTCGGCCGTCCCGCGCCCTACACGGTGGCCGACTACACCCAGCAGTTCAATCAGTTCGCCGCCACGCTGGGGAATGCCCCGCTGGCCGGACCGGCGACCTCGAAGGCGTGGAACGCCGAGCTCGCCCCGTTCGTGGCCCAGGCCAAGCGGTTGCAGGTCATGACCATGCACGAGTATCCGCTGGAAACCTGCGGGACGCACCCGGGCCTGGCCAGCTACCCGACCATCGCCAAGCTCCTCACCCCCAGCTCCACGCTGGGGATCGCCACGAGCCTGCTGCCCAATCTCAAGCTCGCCCACGCCGCGGGCAAGCCGCTGCGCATCGACGAGATCAACTCGGTCTCCTGCTTTGGCGCCAAGGGCGTCTCGGACACCTACGCGGCCGCGCTGTGGGCGCTCGAGACCAGCCTGCAGTTCGCGCGGCTCGGCTATGACGGGCTCAACTTCACCACCGTCCCCTCGGCGTTCTACCGGCTCTTCGTGCTGGCCGACACGGGTGGCACCTGGGGCGGCCAGGTGCTGCCTGAGTACTACGGCCTGCTCGCCTTCGCCGACACCGTGCCGCCGGGCTCGCGGTTCCTCGACACGCCCGACACCGGCGCCAACCCGCAGGTGTTCGCCCTGAAGACCCCGAGCGGCCAGATCCGCGTGATCGCGGTGAACACCGGCGCGGCCCGCAAGGTCGCGCTGTCGATCCCCGGAGCCACCGGCCCGGCCGTGGTCACCTATCTCCGCGGCCCGTCGCTCAGCGCCACCGGCGGCGTCAGTCTCGCGGGCCAGAGCTTCGGCGCCCGCACGACCACCGGTGAGCTGACCGGACGCCCGACCGGCACCGCGATCACGCCGGTGCACGGTGTCGCCGTGGTGGCCCTGCCCGCCCACAGCGCCGCCATCCTCAGCGTGCAGTAGCCCGCAGGTTCGCGTGCGGATGTTGAAAGCCGTCGCCAAGCCGGGTAGAAGACGCCCATGCCTCGAGCGATCTGGAGTGGCGCCATCTCCTTCGGACTGGTCAACGTGCCGGTCAAGCTGTTCTCGGCCACCAGCCCCAAGAACGTGCGCTTCAACCAGCTGAACGCCAAGACCGGCGCGCGCATCCGCCAGAAGCGTGTCGACGCCTCGACCGGCGAGGAGGTCCCCTATGAGGACATCGTCAAGGGGTACGAGCTGGCGCCTGAGCGTTATGTGCTGATCGAGCCCGAGGAGCTCGACGCCCTCGATCCCAAGGTCACCCACACCATCGACGTCGAGGCGTTCGTCAACCTCGATGAGATCGACCCGATCTTCTACGACTCGACCTACTACCTCGCGCCGGCCACCGGTGGGGCACGGCCCTACCGCCTGCTGCTCGAGGCGCTCGAGGCCGAGAACAAGGTGGCGATCGCCAAGGTGGTCCTGCGCTCCAAGCAGCAGCTGTGCGCGTTGCGGCCGATTGGGGAGGTGCTGACGCTGTCGACGATGCTGTGGGGGGATGAGGTGAACTCCCCGGAGAACCTCGACGGACTCGACGCCGCCGAACCGGCCAGCGAGAAGGAGCTCAAGATGGCCCGGCAGCTGATCGGCATGCAGGCTGCCAGCTTCGACCCCAAGGATTACAAGGACGAGTACCGCGAGCGGGTCCTGGCGCTGATCGAGCAGAAGGCCAACGGTGAGGAGATCACCCCGCCGCCGGCCGCGGAGGAGGACACCCCGGTCCCGGACCTGATGGCCGCGCTCGAGGCCTCGCTGGCCGCAGTGCGCAGCGGTTCCGGCGACGTTCCCGGTCCGGATAGACCGGGAACGGAGGGCACGCCCAAGAAACGCGCTCCCGCCAAGCCCAAGGCCAAGACGGCAAAGCCCAAAGCCGCGCCGAAGCGCGCTGCCTCCAAGAGTCAGTCCTGACCCGGTAGCCTTCCGGGTTCACAACTCGGAGGGCTCCGTATTTGACGACGCAGAAGCAGGGGCCCAGTGGCCTCTACGACCCCAATAACGAACATGATGCCTGCGGAGTTGCGATGGTCGCAAAGCTCTGGGGCGAGGCGACCCATGCCGTCGTCGAGAAGGCACTCGACGCGCTGAAGAACCTAGAGCATCGCGGGGCCACCGGCGCCGATCCCTACACGGGTGACGGGGCCGGCGTGCTGCTGCAGGTGCCTGACGCGTTCTTCCGTGGCGTCGCCTTCGGGGTCGATCTGCCCGCGCCCGGCCGTTACGGCGTCGGTGTGCTGTTCCTGCCGGCCGACCCCGAGCGGCGGATGGAGTCCGAGTCGATGATCGAGCGGATCATCGAGGCCGAGGGCCAGAGCGTCATCTGGTGGCGCGACGTGCCGGTCAACGACGCCCACGTCGGCGAGATCGCCCGCGCCTCCGCACCGTTCATCCGCCAGGTGCTCATCGGCGCCGCCGACGACATCGCCGACCAGAACGCCTTCGAGCGCAAGCTGTACCTGATCCGGCGCCAGATCGAGAAGGAGAGCCTGGGCATGGTCCAGATCCCCTCCTTCTCCTCCAAGACGCTCGTGTACAAGGGCATGCTCATGGCCCCCCAGCTGCCGAAGTACTTCCCGGACCTGCGCGACCCGCGGATCACCTCACGCCTGGCGCTGGTGCACTCGCGCTTCTCCACCAACACCTTCCCGTCCTGGGAGCTGGCCCACCCGTTCCGCATGCTCGCCCACAACGGCGAGATCAACACGCTGCGGGGCAACCAGAACTGGATGCGCGCCCGGGAGTCCCAGCTCGCCTCCGAGCTGTTCGGCAAGGACCTGGCCAAGGCGCTGCCGGTCATCCAGGCCTCGGGGTCGGACTCGGCGGTGTTCGACAACGTGCTCGAGCTGCTCGTGCTGTCGGGACGCCCGATCGAGCACGCGATGATGATGATGGTGCCCGAGGCCTACCGGACCCGGCGCGACATCGACCCCGACATCAAGGGCTTCTACGACTACCACTCCTGCCTGATGGAGCCCTGGGACGGCCCGGCCGCGTTGTGCTTCACCGACGGTTCCACCATCGGCGCCCTGCTCGACCGCAACGGGCTGCGACCCGGTCGCTGGATCCAGGACACCGAGGGCTACGTCGTGCTCGCGTCCGAGGCCGGCGTGATCACCGTCGCCCCCGAACACGTCCAGCGCAAGGGGCGCCTCGCCCCGGGCAAGATGTTCCTGCTCGACCTCGAGGAGGGCGTGATCGTCGACGACGAGATCGCCAAGCGGCGCGTGGCCTCGCGCAACCCCTACGGCCAGTGGTACGCCGACGCGATCGTCGGCATCGACGACCTCCCCGACCGTGACCCGCGCTCGCCGCGTATCGAGCCGCTGCGCTCCAAGCAGCTGGCCTTCGGCTACTCCCAGGAGGATCTGCGCCTCGTCGTCTCGGCCATGGCCGCTCGCGGTGAGGAGCCGGTGGTCTCGATGGGCAACGACGCGGCGCTGCCGGTGATGTCCGACCGCCAGCCACCGCTGTTCTCCTACTTCAAACAGCTGTTCGCCCAGGTGACCAATCCGCCGATCGACGCGATCCGCGAGAACGTGGTGATGTCGCTCGAGGTCGCGGTCGGGCCCGAGCTGAACATCCTCGACGAGTCACCCGAACACGCCCATCAGCTGGTGCTCGACCAGCCGATCCTGCGCAACCACGAGCTGGAGAAGCTGCGCCAGTGCCCGCACGAGTACTTCGTGCCCGCGACCCTGGACATCACCTGGCCGATCGAGCAGGGACCCGATGGCATGCAGACGCGGGTGGAGGACCTGTGCGAGGAGGCCGCCCGTTACGTCGAGAACGGGGCGACGATCCTGATCTTGAGCGACCGCAACCTGGGGCCCGAACGGGTGGCCATGCCCTCGCTGCTGGCGGTCGGAGCGGTGCACCAGGCGCTGGTCCGACGCGGCACCCGTCTGCGCTGCGGGCTGGTCATCGAGTCCGGTGAACCCCGCCAGATCCACGACATGGCGACCCTGATCGGGTTCGGTGCCTCGGCCATCAACCCGTACGTGATGTTCGAGTCCCTCGACGAGCTGACCCAGCGTCACCTGCTGCCGGCCGAGCTCAGCCGCGACGAGGCCGAGAAGGGGATCGTCAAGGCGATCGGCAAGGGTCTGCTCAAGACCATCGCCAAGATGGGCATCTCCACCATCCAGTCCTACTGTGGCGCCCAGATCTTCGAGGCCGTGGGCATCGACGTCCAGGTGATCGATCGCTACTTCACCGGCACCGCCTCGCGGATCGGTGGTATCGGACTCACCGAGCTGTCGAGTGAGGCGATGGAGCGCCACTTCCGCGCCTACCCGCGGACCGAACGCGAGCTGCTGCCGGTCGGCGGGGTGCTGCAGTGGCGGCGCAACGGCGAGCGCCACATCTGGAACCCCGAGACGATCGCCAAGCTCCAGCACTCCGTGCGCGGCGTCAATGGCCACGCCTGGGAGTCCTACACCGACTACGCCAAAGAGGTCAACGAGCGCGCCGCCCGGACGGCGTCCCTGCGCGGCCTGATGAAGCTCAAGTTCGTCGATGAGCCCCTTGACCTCGATGAGATCGAACCGGCCACCGACATCGTCCGGCGCTTCACCACCGGCGCCATGTCGCTCGGGGCCCTGAGTCGCGAGGCGCACGAGACCCTGGCGGTGGCGATGAACCGCCTCGGCGGGATGTCGAACACCGGCGAGGGCGGCGAGGATCCGGTCCGCTTCCTCGACGAGCGGCGTTCGGCGATCAAGCAGATCGCCTCCGGGCGCTTCGGCGTGACGCTGGAGTACCTGGTCAACGCCGACCAGCTGCAGATCAAGATGGCCCAGGGCGCCAAGCCCGGTGAGGGCGGCCAGCTGCCCGGTCACAAGGTCGACGACTACATCGCCAAGATCCGTCATTCGACGCCGGGGGTGGGACTGATCTCACCGCCGCCCCACCACGACATCTACTCGATCGAGGACCTCAAGCAGCTGATCTATGACCTGCGGACGGCGAACCCGACCGCGTCGGTCAGCGTGAAGCTCGTCTCCGAGGTCGGGGTGGGCACCGTCGCCGCGGGCGTGGTCAAGGCCAACGCCGACCACCTGACCATCTCGGGGGGGGACGGCGGCACCGGCGCCTCACCGCAGTCCTCGATCCACGGGGCCGGTGTGCCGTGGGAGATCGGTCTGTCCGAGACCCAGCAGACGCTGTTGTTGAATGACCTGCGCTCCCGCGTGACCGTCGAGGTCGACGGTCAGATGAAGACCGGCCGCGACGTGATCATCGGGGCCCTGCTGGGCGCGGACACCTTCGGCTTCTCCACCGCGCCGCTGATCGCGATGGGCTGCATCATGATGCGGGTCTGCCATCTCAACACCTGTCCGGTGGGGGTCGCGACCCAGGATCCGGCGCTGCGGGCTCGCTTCCGGGGCACGCCGGATAACGTCATCACCTTCCTCATGAACGTGGCCGAGGAGGCGCGGGGGCTGATGGCCCGCCTCGGCGTACGCAAGCTCGAGGAGCTGATCGGCCGTGGGCACGAGCTGCTGGAGATGGACGGTGCGATCGAGCATTGGAAGGCCCAGAAGGTCGACCTGTCCCAGGTGCTCGCTCCGGCGGAGGTGCCCGAGGGCACCCCGCGGCACCGCACCCGCTCCCAGGAGCCGGTGCTCGACGACGCCCTGGACTGGGAGCTCGTCCGGCGCTGCAGCGCCGCGCTCGACTCCCGTGAGGCGGTGCGGCTCGGTCCGATCCCCATCCGCAACGTCAACCGCGCGGTCGGCGGCATCCTGTCCGGGGAGATCATGCGCCGTCACGGCGCCTCGGGTCTCCCGGAGGGGACGATCGACATCGCCATGGCCGGCTCGGCCGGCCAGTCCTTCGGCGCCTGGCTGACCCGCGGGGTGACGTTGACGCTCAAGGGTGAGACCAACGACTACACCGGCAAGGGTCTGTCCGGCGGCGTGGTCGTGGTACGCCCGCCCGACGGCGCGCGCTTCCACGCCGAGGAGAACCAGATCGTCGGCAACACGGTCCTCTATGGGGCGACCGAGGGTCGGGCGTTCTTCCGCGGCTTGGCCGGCGAGCGGTTCGCCGTGCGCAACTCGGGGGCCTCAGCGGTCGTCGAGGGCGTCGGTGACCACGGTTGTGAGTACATGACCGGTGGTCGCGTGGTGATCCTCGGTCCGACCGGGCGCAACTTCGGCGCGGGGATGAGCGGCGGGATCGCCTACGTGTGGGATGTCGATCGCCGCTTCAACGGCCGGGTCAACACCGAGCTGGTCGATCTCGAGCCGGTGTCGGGCTCGGACCCGGATGCCGAGGAGCTGCGGGCGCTCATCGCCGAGCACGCTCAGCGCACCGGGTCACTGGTCGCTCGCAACCTGCTGTCCCAGTGGGAGCGCGGGGCGCTGGAGCGTTTCGTGCGGGTCATGCCGCGCGACTACAAGGCGGCGCTCGAGGCGGCCGCCGCGTTTGCCGCGGACGAAGAAGCCACCGAGGCCGCCGCGTAGCAGCGCCGCCCCGGGGCGCAAGGCGTCGGGCTGGTCGTCGGCGTCCATACGAACGCCGGCGGCCGGGCTCTCGCGCTGAGAGCCCGAACCGCCGGCGTGATGGGGGTTCCGGACGAGCGTCTGGGTGAGACGGTCAGTCGGCGTCTGCCGCCATGTCGGCGTCGACGCCACCGCCGCCGCCACCGCCACCGCCGAAGTCGTCACCGCCGCCGCCACCGATGTCGCCCGCGTCCGCGGATCCGGCGTCGTCAGCGGCGCCTGCGTCGTCAGCGGCGCCTGCGTCACCGGGATCGTCGGTGTCGCCACCGGTCGGGTCAGCGGCACTCTCATCAGCGCCGAGCGTGGATGCGTCGTCGGCCGCCGCGCTCTGATCAGCGGCCGTGCTCAGCGCCGAGGAACTCGCGCCGTCGGCCGCTGCGGCGTCTGCGGCGTCTGCGGCGTCGTCGGCCGCGTCGTCATCATCGACGCCGTCGTCGGTCGGATCCGTGGCCGCTGGATCCGTGGTCGCCGGATCCGGAGTTGCCGCGGGTGCCGGGGTCGCGGGGACCACCGGGGCCGGAGCCGGGGTGGCCGGTGCGGCCGGGGCGGCCGGCGTGTCATCCGTCGGCGCGGCCGGGGTCGCGGGTGCGGCCGGGGCTGCTGGTGCCGGGGTTGACGTGTCATCGGTCGGTGCGGCCGGGGTCGCGGGTGCGGCCGGGGCTGCGGGTGCCGGGGTTGACGTGTCATCGGTCGGCGCGGCCGGGGTCGCCGGTGCCGGGGCCGGAGTGGCCGCCGGAGCCGGGGTCGCGGCCGGGGTTGACGTGTCATCGGTTGGTGCGGCCGGGGTCGCGGGTGCCGGGGTTGACGTGTCATCGGTCGGCGCGGCCGGGGTCGCGGGTGCGGCCGGGGCTGCGGGTGCCGGGGTTGACGTGTCATCGGTCGGTGCGGCCGGGGTCGCGGGTGCGGCCGGGGTCGCCGGGGTCGAGGTGTCAGGCGTCGGGGTATCCGACGGAGTCGCCGGAGCGGCCGGGGTCGTCGGGACCGACGGGGTTGACGTATCCGACGGGGTTGCGGGAGCGGCCGGCGTCACCGGGGTCGTGGTGTCGGTCGACCCGTCCGACGGAGTTGCCGGTGTCGCCGGGGTCGCCGGAGTCGACGTATCGGGGGCCGTATCCGACGGCGTGGCCGGAGTGGCCGGAGTGCTCGACGGGGTCGCGGTCGAGTTGGCCGGTGTCGACGTGCTCGTGGTGTCGGTCGACGATGGGGTCGCCGGAGCGACCGGGCCCGCCGGCGTCGCGGTGGTGGTGGCGGCCGCCGGCGACGTGCTGGACGGCGTGCTGCTCTGCGGGGTCACCGGGGTGGGCAGGGACAGACCGGTCGGGATCGCCGGCGCGCTCGGCGCCGGCCCGGCGTCGGTGGGAACCGATAGCTCGCCGGCGTTCACCGACGAGATCCCCTGGCCCGAGGCGTCCCAGCTCGAGGTTCCGCCAGGGCCGATCTGAGTGATCGAGCCGTCGGGGTTGAACGTCGTGGTGGTGGCGCCGAGGCCCGTGCCGAACAGTCCACCGCTGCTCTGGGTGACGGTCCCGGTGCTCGGGTCATAGCTGACCGAGCTGCCGTCGGACTGAGTCTGGGTGACCACTCCCGTGGCGGACTGGGTGGTGGTGCTGCCGTCGGGGTTGGTCTGGGACAGGTTGCCTGAGCCGTCCTGGGTCACCGCGGGGCCACCGTTGGTCGGGGTCCAGGTGAGCGAGTTGGTCTGCTGGCCCGTGGTCGGATCGATCAGCTGCCGGGTGAGCGTGCCCTGCTGGCTCGCGTCCGCGCCGGTGATCCCCGAGTAGACCGGACCGTAGGTGGTCACGTCCGCGGTCGGGGTGTGCAGGGTGTAGGAGCCGTCGCCATTGAGAGTGACGGTGTTGCCCTGGCCATCCTGATACTGACCGACGCTGTTCACGTCACGGGTGGCGTAGGTCACGGGCGGTCCGTCACCGTTCGGGATGGTGACCTGGGAGACACCGTTGGCGTCGGGCGGGGTGGTGACCGCCGTGTCAGGCAGCGGGATCGGCACGCGCACCGCAAGCTTGGTCTGGGCGCTCTGGTCGAACAGCTGATTGGTGCCCGAGTACTGCAGGCCGCCGCTGAGGCCGTTGGCGGCGCTGTAGCTGCCCGACAGCCGGTAGTTGGTGGAGTCGGGGATCTCGGGGATGTTGAGGCCGAGGTTCGCGGTGTCGCTGATGTTGCTCGGGTCGCTCAACGGGAACGACGACGTCGCCGACCCCTTGTAGCCGACGCCGCCGATGGTGTCGCCGCCGTTGAAGCCGAGCTGGACCTGAGGCCCGCTGGGGGCGTTGACGTTTGTTCCGGCGGCGACGGACACCGACGGACCAAAGCCGATCCCGAACTCGGGCACCAGGTAGTTGCCCTGGGTCGTGGCGACGAACGTGGCGCCGCCACCGACCCCGTCATAGAAGCTGGCGCCCGCCGAGACGCCGAAGTTCCCCGGCGACTGGGGGGTCGGGTTGGTGCCCGGGGTTGGAGCGTCGGTGTTGATGATCGCCGTCTGGCCGTTCTGGAGGGCAGATTGGGCCAGGGGGCCGTTGGTGGAGGTCAGCGGCACGGAGATGCCGGACGCGCCGCCGGCCGGGACAGCGCCGCTGGTGGTGGGCGCGGCAGGGGTCGAGGCCTGGGCCCCAGCTGGAGCCTGCTGGACGACCGCGGGGGGAGCTGGCAGGCCGACCGGCGCAGCGCTGGCGCCACCGGGGGCGGCAGCCACGGCGATGGGTGCCGCCACGGCCGCCGCAGCGGCGATCTTGAACCTCGCGCGCAGAACGCCGCGCTGCTTGGTCTGTGCCATGTGCGCCTGACGGCGTGCGTGGACGTCCCGACGTTGACGGTGGGTCATCGATTCCTCCTGGCTCGGTGCGCGGGTAGCAGCCGCGCTGTTGGGTCGACCGCGAGTCGAGAGGGGGACGGGCATCGCCTCAGCTGATGCCCTCGAACTGTCGCGTTCTTGTCCCGAACCGTCTCGCGTCAGTGTGTGTGGCCTAGTGGATAGGCATCACAGATCGTGCCCGCGTGTGAGAGGGTGAAACCTGAATTTCGTCATGGTCACCAGATGTTCACAGGACCGGTGCACATGGAGGCCGGCTCATCGCTTCTGGCTGCGCTGGACCGGGTCGCGTAATCTTCGCCGCACATGGGCGAACTCGGGGCATTTCTCAAGATCCATCGCGTCGGCTTCGACAAGCGCGACCCCTACGAGCGGGTGCACGACTACCGCCAGTACTTCCAGCTGCCCCCGACCGAGGAGCTGCGCAAGCAGGGCGCGCGCTGCATGGATTGCGGGGTTCCCTTCTGCCACGAGGGATGTCCGCTGGGCAACCTCATCCCGGACTGGAACGACCTGGTCTACCACGACAACTGGCAGGCGGCGCTCGACGCGCTGCACACCACGAACAACTTCCCGGAGTTCACCGGCCGCATCTGTCCGGCGCCGTGTGAATCCGCCTGCGTGCTGGCGATCAACTCCGACGCCGTCACCATCGAGCAGATCGAGATGGCGATCGCCGAGCGTGGCTTCAGCGAGGGCTGGGTTGTGCCCGAGCCGCCGGACCGACGCACCGGCCGCAGCATCGCGGTCATCGGGGCCGGTCCCGCCGGCCTCGCTGTCGCCGCGGAGCTGAACAAGTCGGGTCATTCGGTCGTCGTCTATGAGCGTGACGAGGCGGCCGGCGGTCTCATGCGCTTCGGCGTGCCGGACGCCAAGCTCGAGAAGGCGATCATCGATCGCCGTATCGCGCTGCTCGAGGCCGAGGGCATCGAGTTCGTCTATGACGTCAACGTCGGCCATGACGTGACCGTCGCGGAGCTGCAGGAGCGTCACGACGCGGTCGTGCTGTCGGTCGGCTCGCGCGTGTCCCGCGACATGGACGTGCCCGGCCGCGACAACCGCGGCATCTACGTCGCGATGGATTACCTCTACCAGCGCAACCGTTGGGTGGCCGCCTCCGAGGGCCGCGTCTCACGCGCGACGCCCGAGGATCAGGTCATCACGGCCAAGGACAAGAGCGTGATCGTCATCGGGGGCGGTGACACCGGAATGGATTGCGTGTCCAATTCCCACCGCGAGGGCGCCAAGTCCGTCACCATCCTCGACGTCTACCAGGCCCTGTCGGACGACGACCCGCGCCATCCCTGGCCGCTGCCGCCCAAGCGCACCGAGACCACCTATGCCCTCGACGAGGGCGGCAAGCGCCGTTGGGGCACCGAGGTGACCGGCTTCGGCGGCAAAGACGGACAGGTCACGCACGTCTACGCACGTCAGGTCACCGGCACCTCGTCCCGCGATCTCACTCCGGTGCCGGGCTCGGAGTTCGTGCTCGAGGCGGACCTCGTGCTCATCGCGATCGGCTTCGAGCATCCCGAGCATGACGGCATCGTGGCCGAGCTCGATCTCGAACTCGACAAGCGCGGCAATATCTCCACCGGCCAGACGCTCAAGACGAGCGCATCCGCCGTGTTCGCCTGCGGTGACGCACGCATCGGCCAATCGCTCGTGGTCACGGCCATCTCCGAGGGGCGCAAGTGCGCTCGCGTCGTCAATGACTATCTGGGCGGCTCCCCGATGGATCAGGATCGTGAAGGCCTCGCCCTGGGTGCCTGGAGCGGCGAGTCCGACGGGACGCTGATGCACGAGGCCGAGTCGGCGGGCAACGTGCGTCCGGGCGAGGAGTTCTTCGCCGGCCCCGGCGAGCGGCACTGACCGAGAAGCCTGCCTCACCCGTCGCAAAAACACAAAAAAAGGTCTATAACTCGGCGTGAGCGCACGTCGCTCGTTCCGAAATCGGTCAGGGATCGTGCCCCCTATCCCTGGCTTCCGGGGGGCTCAGACGGATCTGGGCCCCCCGGCCCCTTTCTGACTGTTAACAACTCCAACCCTCCCGGCCTGTCAGCATTGAGTTAGCGTGCCCGCCTTCTGCCGACACAACCGCCTCCTCCAGAACTGCCCGATCTGCACCCGCGAACAGGGCGCTGAGATGAACCCGGTGGTGACCTCGAGCGTTCCCCGGGTCTCCGAGCCTCGGGAGCGGGTGGCGCCGGTGCCGGCTAACCGGCTCGGCACCGGCGAGAAGCGTCCGCGGAGCTCCGCCTCCCGTTCCGGCGTGAAGGTCCGCAAGCTCGCCCGGGGCGCCGACGACGGCTATGCCTCGGGTCTGGTTCAGGGGCTGAAGTCCTCCGAGGACGCCGAGCGTCTGGCCGAGGAAGTCGCCTTCGCCACCACTCGGCTCGTGGTCATCGCCACCGAGACCCCGTCCACGTTCGCGGCGATCGCCGACACGAGCGCCGACCTCGAGGAACGGACCTGGGCGGCGGTGCAGTGGGAGCTCGATCCCGACGGCGAGCGGGTGGCCTGGTCCTCTGGTGAGGGTGCGGACGCCTACCGGGCGTGGGCCGAGCGTGCCGGTTCACAGGAGAGCGCCTTCACCGGCGAGGCCTACTGGACGCCCGAGCGTCGCTTCGAACGCATCTTCGAGCGGCTCGGCACCCTCGGGGTGCTCGAGCGCGAACCCCGCTTTGACCTGCTGGTCATCCTCGGCCGTCTCGGTCTCTATGAGCTCGAGGCTCCCAAGCTGTTTCTCAGCGGCGAGAACGAGACCACCTGGGCAGCCAAGCGGGCGCTGGGGATCGGCGATCCCCTGCTGCTCGAGCGCCGCGGCGCCGATCTCGCCGAGGCCTGCGGAGTGCCGCTCGCCGCCCTCGACCTCGCGTTCCACAACTGGGGCGTCGGCGCGGCGCGACGGACGGGTCGGGGCGTGTCCCTCGAGGTCGAGATCGACCCGGATCTGCTGGCGGCGACGCGCGGCGCGCTCGGCGTCTGAAGGGTTTTTCACGCACCGTGCAGGGTGCTCTTGAGTCGCCGTCCTCGAGGCCCTGAATCGCCCCTGGTTCCGTCCGGGCACCGGCTTACCGTTCTGGAAACCCGTCCTTTCGGCAGCCGGAGCCAACATGCCTCTCTGCTTCATCGAACCGCAGAATGCCATCCGCGTGATCGCCGACTCCGTCGGGCGTGAAGCGCGACGCCAGATCCTCGGCGAGGTCGTCCGCGCCTGGGTCGACGAGATCCCCGAGACCGACCTTCAGTCCCACTACGCCAAGGCCGTCGCGGACCTCGACGAACACGATCTCTCCCTGCTCGCCGCCTGGCACGCATCACTCGACGCCGGTGGCCACCCGCTGCCCTCGGCCGAGTTTCTCGTCAACGTCTTCCCGACCCTGGGTGAGAACCGGCGCGAGGCGCTGAAGATCGCCGCCGGCTTCCGCGGCGAGGACGCTTTCGATGCCGGGGTGGGGGAGGAGGAGGCGCTCGACACCGTGCTCCCGTGGCTGTCGGAGGAGCGGTGCCTTGAGTTGGCCAGCGAGTGCCTCGAGCTGTACTGCTGGGACCGGATGGGCTGCGACAACTAGAACCGCCTCGGCTGCGCGGGCGGCGTGCCGGGGCGTTCCGGGGTCTCAGGCGGCCGGGAGACCGTGCAGCGCCAGCGCAGCTTCGACGTCCGCCGTCGTCTGCGCGTTGTCCAGGAACTGAACGCCGCTCCAGCCGGCGGTCCTGGCCGCGGCGATGTTCACATCGAGGTCGTCGATGAAGAGGATCTCCTCCGCTGTGACCCCGAGACGTTCCTGGGTCAGCGCGTAGATAGCCGGGTCGGGCTTGCGCATGCCGACAAAGCCCGAGTCGACCACGACCTCGAAGATCTCGTCGATGGGCATGCTCGGGCGCCAGTGGCGTTCCCATTCCTGGACGTTGTTGGTCAGCAGCCCCATCCGGTAGCCACGCTGGCGGAGCGAGCGCATCAGGTCGAACATGGCGGTGTTGTGGTGCAGGTGGCTGAACCACACCTCGCCGAAGTCGGAGATGTCGACGCTGTGTCCGATCTGCCGGGCGATCTGGCCGGCCAGAGCATCGATGAACTGCGTCTCGGAGATGTGACCGCACTCGAGCTCACCCATCGGATTGGCCCCGCTGGCCTCGGTGAGCGCGCCCAGCGCGGTCCAGAACTCCATCAGCGGAACTCCGGAGTGGCCCTCATAGGCGACGAAGGCGTCATACAGCGGCGTGGTCAGCACGCCGCCGAGATCGGACACGACGGTGGTGATCATCGACTCGCCACCAGCAGGTAGAGCCCGAGTCCGGGAGTTCCGGCGCTGTGGGCACGCATGGGATGGATGCTCAGCTGAGCGTGGCTGACCGGGGCGCTGTCGGGCACCGCCTCGCCGGCGAGGCGGAGGGGACGCTGGTCGCCCTCGGGATCCTCGCCCAGCCACAACTCGATGCCGAACCGCTGGGGCACCCCGGTGGCGGAGTACTCGGTCGACAGGCGCGGATCGAACACCGACATGTCCGCCTGGGCCTCGGGGAGGACCACGGTGATCCGGTCCTTGTCCTGGCCCTTGGCGTGGGCGGGACGCACCGCGGTGAGCGTGTAGGTCTCGCCGTTGGCCAGCCACGCGACCACCAGTCGTGCCGAGCCGTGGTCGGAGAGCTCGAAGGGCTCGAAGTCGACGGTGAGCGCCTCACCGGGTCCATCACCCAGCCAGCGGCCGTCGACGGCGACATCCCAGGAGGCGGACTCAGGGTCCGCGAAAGCGCTCAGCTGCACACGGGAATCATGCCAGCGCGGGCATCGGACCGTCGATCCGTACGCCCGGGAGGCAATGAAGCCCGAAGTTCTCGATCACGGCCATGATCTGGGGCCGGGCGCCCTGCAGCAGCAGCGCGCCGCCACGACGACGCAGCCGACGCGAGAGCACCGCGAGATCCACCATCAGCGAGGCGTCGGCGAATACCAGTCCGGACAGGTCGACGACCACGTCGACATCGGCCTTCAGCGCGCGCGTCAGGGCCCGTCGTCGGGAACCCTGGGTGCAGCGTGCCTCGTCGCCGACGCATCTGAGAACCGGGGGGTTGTCGCCGTATTCGATGATCCGCTCACCCTACATAGAACCGAGGACTGACGGACGACGAACCTCTAAAGTCTTCATAAAGGTTGGCCCCCGGTCCATTGCACCCGAATCAGGCATTCGCGAGCCGGCTGACTAGACTGAGTTCCATGATCGCCGTGGAAGAAGTCAACGATGCCCTGCGTGAGGTCATCGATCCCGAGCTGGGTCTCGATTTCGTCGAGCTGGGCCTGATTTACGGGGTCGAGGTCGACGGAGAGGGCTCGGTCAAGGTCACCTACACGCTGACCAGCCCCGGCTGCCCGATCGGCCCCCAGGTCGAGGAGCAGATCTCTGAGTTCGTCTCCGAGATCGAGGGCGTCACCGCCGTCGAGTCCGAACTCGTCTTCACGCCGCCGTGGTCGGTAGACAAGATGAGTGAAGACGCCAAGTTCGCGCTCGGTTTCTAAGCGCCACCTCGCTGCTCCCGTCGCCGCGCGATGGCGGCGGCCAGGTCGCTGATGAACACCAGCGGTGTGGTGCTGAGCTCATCCGCGGTCACCCGCACCACCTCCAGCCCGTGCTGGCGATAGACCCGGTCTTTGCGGCGGTCGCGATTGAAGTTGGCCCGGATGAGTCCGTGGTAGGCGTAGGAGTCAACCTCGAGCACCACGCCCGACTCGGAGAAGAAGAAGTCCGCCACGAAGCCCAAGAGCGTCACCTCGGTCTCGGGCTCGGGCAAACGGGCGGCCCGGATGAGCCCCAACGCGAGTTCCGCCGCCTCCCGCTTGGTGAGTGATCCCGGGCGCCGCGCGTCGGCCAGCGCGAGGAGCTCAGCCCGGCCCCGACGACCGACCGCCCGCTCGGCCGTCTCGCGCAGCTTCGTCCGGCTGGTCAGCCGGGCCGCCAGCGCCTCATCGACCGCTCGCTCCAGCTCACGCCCGCTCAGCTCGTCGGCGGCATCCAACAGCGCCCGCTCAACGGTGGTCATCGGCAGCCCCTTGACCATCCTCACCGGTGGTGGGTCGGCATGGCGGTGCACGCGGATCCCGGGACGGCTCCCCGACGTCCCGCAGACGTCCACGTCGCGCCGGGGATCTGGCGCCACCACACCCAGCGCTGCGAGAACGCTGAGTCCGGCGAGCGCCAGGCCAGGCGCGGTGAGGAGCGCAGCGGTTTCACGGCCAAGCTCGATCGGTACCTCGGCTCCGACGATGTACACGCCCCGGTGCACCCGATGGAGCTGCCGCTTGCGGACGGCCGTGTCGATCATCCGCTCGCTGAAGCCGGCTGCCGTCAGCTGGGCGGTGCTGACACGGTTGCGCTGAGCACCGGCGGTGAGCCCCAGCAGCTCCCATGGGCTCTGGTCGGCGCAGGTAACTTCGCGACCCCCCAGCAGCCGGATGACCCGTGTCGACTTACCTGCGCTGGGGGTGGGTTTCTTCGCAGGCCCTTCCCGCGGCCCGGGGGTGTGCGAAGTTACCTGCGGCTCAGAACGCCTCACGCCTCCGACTGTGACGAATCGAACCCCGGCGGGCCGAAACTGTGAGGAAGTCGTTACGGGTTGCGGTGCCGAGCGCGCATATCCGAACCCGGGCCCGAACGGCGCTTGACCGTGGAGCCCATGAGGGGGACATCGGCTGGCGCCGGCGCGCCGTCGGGGTCAGAGCGCGCCCGACGGGTCTGTTTCACCGCGGTCGCGGCCGCGGCGGCGGCCACGAGCTCCTCGAGCGTCGCCTCGATCCCCTCGGCGATCACGTCGAGGTCACCCAGGGCGTCGTAGTCGGCCAACAACCCGTATTCGACGAGGCCGTCGTAGGAGATGATCGCCACGGCCAGGCCGTGCCCCTCGGCCAGGAACGGCAGCGGATAGAGGCTCTCGACGCGGCGACCGAGCAGATAGAGCGGGAACTGGGGGCCGGGGACGTTGGTGACCAGCAGGTTGAACAGCCGGGTGGAGAACTGCAGGCGCGAGGCCTGGGCCAGCACGCCCGGGGGCGCGATCTCGGCCGCGGCGGCCAGGGTGGAGGCGGCCACGGCCTGGCGGGATTCCTTCAACCCCTGCATGGCGTCGCGGATGACGCCGAGGCAGGCGACCGGGTCGGCGATGGAGACGGGCAGCGGGGCTCGGAACATCGACAGCTGGTTGCCGAGGGAGCCCTGGCTCGCCTCACTGCGCACCGACACCGGCACCAGGGCCCGGAGCTCGAGACCCTCGACGGACTCACCGCGCGCGAGCAGCCAGCGGCGCAGGGCGCCGGTGACCACGGTGAGCACGACGTCGTTCACCGTGGCGCCGAAGGCAGATTTGACCGCCTTGTACTCGGCCAGCTCCTCGTGCACCACGGCGAAGCGGCGGTGCGCGCCGATCTCCACGTTCAACGGGGTGGCCGGCGCCGGGTTCAGCGCGGCCCAGGCGAGCTCGCCGACCCCCTTGGCAACCTCCACGGCCTCGCGCACCGTGCGCTCGGGGCGCAGCGCCGCGCTGACCGCGCGGCCGGCCAGGCCGAGGCCCGAGTCGACCACGTCGCGGGCGTCCGCACTCACCAGATCGAGCCGCGACGGGGCGGGCTGGGGCGACCATCCATCGCCGCTCCCGTGCCCAAAGCCGGGAGCGGCGCCATCCGGTGTGAGATCGAGCAGGACCGTGGCCAGGTCGAAGTTCGACACCCCGTCGACCATCGCGTGATGGCTCTTGAACACGAGGGCGAAGTGCGACGGGCCGGCCTCGACGAGCCACGCCTCCCACAGGGGCCGGCGACGGTCCAGGCGCTGGGAGGCGACCTGGGCCACGAACTCCGCCAGCTCGGCGTCACCGGCTGGGGAGGGGAGCGCCGCCGCCCGGACGTGGTAGCGCAGGTCAAAGGCCGGGTCGTCGATCCAGCGGGCGCCGAGTCGCGTGAAGGCCAGCTTCTGGCGGTAGCGGGGCAGGCCACCGAGCCGGGCGTCGAGATGGGCGATGAACTCATCGAGGCTGGGGCAGGGCCCGTCGAACACCCCGACCCCGCCGATGTGCATGTGCGCGGACGCGCGCTCCTGATGCAGAAAGGTCGCGTCCAGTGCTGACAGCCGGTCCAGTTGGCCCATCCCGGCCAAGACTACGCACGCGACCTACACTGATGCGTGGATGGGCCCCTTCCCCGAGAAGATCCTGCTCGCCGCTCCCCGCGGCTACTGCGCCGGAGTCGACCGGGCCGTGCAGACCGTCGAGCGTGCGCTGGAGCTGTACGGCGCCCCGGTGTACGTGCGCAAGGAGATCGTCCACAACAAACACGTGGTGGAGACCCTGCGCGAGCGCGGCGCGATCTTCGTCGACTCCGAGACCGAGGTGCCCGAGGGCGCCAACGCGGTGTTCTCCGCCCACGGTGTCAGCCCCGAGGTGCACGCCAACGCGCAGGAGCGCAGGCTCAACACCATCGACGCCACCTGCCCCCTGGTCACCAAGGTCCATCGCGAGGCGATCAAGTTCGCCGCCGACGGCTACACCATCGTGCTGATCGGACATGAGGGGCACGAGGAGGTCGAGGGCACGATGGGCGAGGCGCCCGACGCCATGGTGCTCGTCGAGGATGTCGCCGACGTCGCGGTGCTCGAGGTCCCGGATGAGACCAAGCTCGCCTACATCTCCCAGACCACGCTGTCGGTGGACGAGACCCGTGAGGTGATCCTGGCGCTGCGCCAGCGCTTCCCCCACATCCAGGGCCCGCGCACCGACGACATCTGTTACGCGACCACCAACCGCCAGGCCGCCGTCAAGCAGCTGGCCATCGAGTGCGACCTCGTGCTCGTGGTCGGGTCACGGAACTCCAGCAACTCCAATCGCCTGGTCGAGGTCGCGCGCGAGTACGGCGCCGAGTCGCACCTGATCGACCACGTGTCCCAGGTGGAGGAGGCCTGGCTGGAGGGCATGGCCACCATCGGCATCACCTCGGGCGCCTCGGCTCCCGAGATCCTCGTCCGGGGGGTCGTCGACTTCTTCCGGGCGCGAGGCACCGAGGATGTCCAGGAGCTGCAGGTGGTGCGCGAGGACGTGCGCTTCATGCTGCCCAAGAAGATTCGCCAGGCCCTGGCCGAGCGCGACGACGCCTCCGCCGCAGCCGCCTAGACCTCTGTGAACACCCTCGTCATCTCCGACCTGCACCTGGCTGCACGCGGCGGGCGTGCGTTGTTGCACGAGCCCGAGGTGCGGGCCGCGCTCGCCGCCCAGTTGGCCGACGTCGACCGCCTGGTGTTGCTCGGCGATGTGATCGAGCTGCGTGAGGGGCCGGTGTGGAGTGCGCTGGCCGACTCCGCGCCGGTGATCGAATCCCTCGCTGACGCGCTCGGACCCGACGCCGAGGTCGTGCTCACCGCCGGCAACCACGACCATCAGCTGCTCGCCCAGTGGATGGTGCGTCGCGCGGCTGACGGTGGTCCGGATCCGCTCGGGTTGGAGTCCGAAGTGGGTTCACAGGACGGCGACCCGCTGGCGCGGCTGATGCAGCTGTGGGGGAGCGCCGGAGCCCGCGTGCGCGTCGCCTACCCCGGAATCTGGCTGCGCGACGACGTCTATGCGATGCACGGGCACTACCTCGACCGTCACTCGACGCTGCCGGCCTTCGAACGCCTGGCCGCCGGGGCGATGGCCCGGTACCTCAAGGAGCCGTTGAAGGAGGCCTCGCGCGCTGAGGATTATGAGTCGGTGCTGTCGCCCATCTACGCGTGGATGTGGGAGATCTCCCAGAGTGGGCATCGCCCTGATCCCGAGACCCAGGAGCCCGGCTCCTCCTCCAATGCCAGTCCCTCGGCGCGGATCTGGAAGCTGTTCCAGGAGGGACAGGGGCTGACCAAGCTGGCCCTGTCGAGCGGGATCACCGCCGCCACCGGCGCGCTGAGCGTCGCCGGCCTGGGGCCCCTGAAGTCCGACATCTCCGGCGAGGAGCTCTATCGCGGCGGCGTGCTGGGTTTCAGTGGGGTGATCGGCGCGCTCGACATCTCCGCGCCGTACGCGCTGTACGGCCACACCCACCGCGCCGGCCCGCTGCCCAGCGACGACGCCGAGCTGTGGACGGCCTCGACCGGTACGCAGATGATCAACACCGGCTGCTGGGTCTCGGAGGCGGCGATCCTCGGGCCCGAGCTGTCCCAGACCGCCTACCGCCCCGGGTTCGCGGTGCGCCTCGGCGACGATGGCCCGCCCGAGCTGATCAACCTGCTCGATTCCAGCGCCGCCTAGCCCGTCTGTCGCCCACGGCGGGCACACTCAGACCTCATGAGCGACGACGAACCCGAGGCGGCCCGCGGAGGCCCGAGCAACCGGCTGATCGGCGCGGCCGCGATGGTCGCCCTGCTCGTGGTGATCGCCGCCGTGGTGGTGATCACCCAGTCCTCCCACCGCTCGAGCCCCCCGAGCTCGACCTCGGCGGCCGGCACGTCGACGCACGCTGCCGGCGCCGCGACCTCCGCCTCGAGCCCCGCCACGGTGACCGCGCCCCACATCGTCTCGACCACGACCGGCGCCGCGACTTCGACGACGTCGAGCACCGCATTGGCGCCGGCGGGCGGTCCGGTTCCCTCGGGCTTCGCACCCCAGTCCTTCACCGCGATCAGCGACACCACGTGGTGGTTGATGGGGGACGCCCCCTGCGCCAGTCCACCGTGCACCTCGATCGTGCGCAGCGCCGACGCCGGCCGCACCTGGGTCGGTATCCCGGCCCCGCGCACCAACCAGGTCACCGATCTGAGGTTCGCCGACGCCCGGGACGGATTCGCCTTCGGCCAGCAGCTGTGGAGCACCCACGACGGAGGGGCACATTGGGCGCGGATCACGGTGGCCGGCACCGTGCGCGACTTGAGCATCTCCGGGGGTGACGTGTACGTGGCGACAACCGTTGGCCTCATGCGCGCCGCGGTCAGCGGCAACGATTTCAGCGTGGTCCACGCGGGTGACATCGCCAGTGTGTGGGCCCAGGGCCCCGAGGTGCTGGCTGACGAGATCACGCGTACCGGCAATGTGCTGATCAGCTCAGGGGCCAGCGGCGCGAGCTTCACGGTCCACCCGGCCCCGTCGGCCACCATCGAGTGTCACTTCGCCACCACCGGTGGGGCGGTCCTCTGGGCCCAGTGTGCGACCGGCACCGAGGGTGACGTCTGGCGCTCGGGCGACGCCGGGACCCGCTGGACCGCCGTCGGGCCGCCCGACAGCGAGGACGAACCGAACGGCGCAGCGCTGGCGGCGGCCTCGGGGTTGAGCGCCGTCTACGGCTACAACACGGTGTTCCACACCACCGACGGAGGTGCGCAGTGGTCGAAGGTCAGCGGCCTTGGGGCCGCTGACACCGCGGTCAGCTACCTCGGCTTCAGCGACCCCGAGCACGGGGTGGCGATCGTCATGAGCGAGGCGGGGCAGGCCAGCGCCAAGCTGGAGGTCACTGCCGACGGCGGAGCCAGCTACGCGCCCGTGAGCATCAGCTCGGGCTGACCCCGGGGGTGAAGCACGTGGCGAGGCAGATGACGCCGGGAGCGAGCTCCAGCTCGAGGGTTCCGGTGCTCGACACATCGTGGTGAATCAGCTCATAGGCCCCCGGATGGTCGATCCGGACCTCGAGTCCGTTGACGCTCACCACCCCGCTGCCGTCGAAGACACCCCACACCGCGCCGGCCTCATAGGGTCCGCCGTAGGCGCCCTCGACGTCCTCGGTCTGGGGTACCAGCACCGCATCGGGTGAGTCCTCGGGATGCATCGGTGCCACCAGGTCGGCCTCGATGCCCAGCAGCTCCTGGATCGCCAGCTCGGTCTCCCAGTAGGCGCCCTCGCCGTAGTGGTATTCGAACAGCATGCCGTCCTGGTTCCACAGGTAGCGGGCAGGCCAGCCCAGGTTCTCGTAGTCCTGCCACAGCTGGAAGTCGCGATCGATCAGCACCGGGTAGCTGATGCCCAGCCGCTCGACCGCGGCGCGGATGTTGTCGGGGTCGCCCGACGGTGCGAAGCCGGAATCGTGGACGCCGATCACCGCCAGGCCAGCCTCGGCGTAGCGTTGATGCCAGGCCTTGAGGTAGGGGAGAGTGCGCATCGAGTTGGGCCGGCAGAAGTCCCAGAACTCCAGGAGCACCGGATGCCCGCGCTGGCGATCCATCCTCAGCGTCGCCGTGTTGATCCAGGTGGCCGGGGTGGGGAAGGACGGGGCGGCGATGTGATCCACGGGTGCGCGCATTGCCTCAGCGATGGTATTTACCGGCGATGATCGGGTCCGGCCCCGGGGTGGGTAGACGCCCGTGTGGAGGGCACGGCGTCGGTCGATTCCGTGGCTATACTTCCTGAAGCAATGAATCCCGAGCGCCTTTAAGGAGTTTTTCGCGATGAGCCCGTCCGGAGCTGAGATCCTCCGCCAGATCAAAAGCAGGATCGACGAAGTAGATCCCGGCGAAGTGCGCGATCGCCTCGCCCACGGAGCGGTCGTCGTCGATGTACGCGAGGCCGAGGAATGGGCTGCCGGGCATATCCCAGGCGCCATCCACGTGCCGCGCTCGGCTCTGGAGTCGCGCATCGAGGGTGCCGCGCCCGATCGCAGCGTCCCCGTCGTCCTCTACTGCGCCTCGGGCAACCGCTCCGCCTGGGCCACCCGCAGTCTCACCGAGGATCTCGGCTATGAGAACGTCACCTCGATGACCGGCGGCATCACCCTGTGGAAGGACCGCGGCTACGACGTCGAGGTCCCCAAGTTCATGTCGGCCGAGCAGCGTGACCGCTACTCCCGCCACATCCTGCTGCCCGAGGTCGGGATCGAGGGCCAGCAGAAGCTGCTCGATGCCAAGGTGCTGTTGCTCGGCGCCGGCGGGCTCGGCTCGCCGACCGCGCTCTACCTGGCCGCGGCCGGTGTGGGCACGTTGGGCATCGTCGACGACGACGTGGTCGACCTGTCCAACCTCCAGCGTCAGGTGATTCACAACACCGAGCGCGTGGGGACGCCCAAGGTCGAGTCGGCCGCCGCCACCATCGGCGCGCTGAACCCCGACGTCAACGTGGTCCAGCACCGGGTGCGCCTCGACGCCTCGAACATCATGGACATCGTGCCGAACTACGACATCGTGGTGGACGGGCTCGACAACTTCCCCACCCGCTACCTGCTCAACGATGCCTCGGTGCGCCTGCGGATCCCCGTGGTGTCGGCCGCGATCCTCGGCTTCGACGGTCAGCTGTCGGTGTTCAAGCCCTACGAGGGCCCCTGCTACCGCTGCCTGTTCCCGGTTCCGCCGCCGGCCGAGCTGGCTCCGAGCTGTGGCGCCAACGGCGTGATCGGCGTGCTGCCGGGCACGATGGGCCTGCTGCAGGCGACCGAGGTCATCAAGCTCATCCTCGACGTCGGCAATCCGCTCATCGGCCGCCTGCTGATGTACGACGCGCTGGCCGCCAGCTTCACCGAGGTCAAGGTCCGCCGCGACCCCGAGTGCCCCATCTGCTCGAAGGATCCCGACGAGATCCGCGATGACGAGCTGGGCGTCTTCCCGGATTACGAGGCGTTCTGCGCCGGGGCTCACTGAGCTCCGCGCAGTACGATCCTCGTCCGCTATGGCCACCATTCGCATTCCCCCAGTCCTGCGCGCCTCCGTTGGAGGCGAGCGTGAGATCCAAGCTGACGGCGCCAACGTCGGCGAGATCCTCAACGCGATCGCCGATGCCCACCCCGACACGCAGACGCAGCTGTTCGCAGCCGACGGGCAGCTGAACCGCTACGTCAACGTCTATCTCAACGACGAGGACGTGCGGGTGCTCGACGGACTCGAGACCAGCGTGTCGGGCTCTGACACGCTGGTGATCCTGCCGGCCATGGCCGGCGGGTCTCGCTGACCCCCGGTCCACCGCCGACAAGATCGTGTTTTCGTGCCCGGCCTGAGTGCCGGGCACTTTGTGTTTGAGGCCCCCGGGGAAAAACACCGTTAGAGCCCAGGCCTGGTCGGGTACCATCGCCGTTACAAGTCGTTGCGAATCCCGCTACGTCTTGTAACAAGACGATTAGGAGACTGGGATGACAACGATTCTGTTTGGCTCGATCGGCACGTTGGCCGACACCTCTGAACTGCAGCGTGCCGCCTTCAATGAGGCGTTCAAGCAGCACGGCCTCGACTGGAACTGGTCACAGGACGAGTACCGAGAGCTGCTCAGCGACAGCGGCGGAGCCGACCGCGTCGCCGCCTACGCGGAGTCGCGCGGCGAGTCAGTCGACGCCGCCGCCGTGCACCAGACCAAATCTGAGATCTTCCAGCGCCACCTGCGCGAGGGTCACGTGGCGCCGCGCCCAGACGTCGCGGCGACGATCGCGGCCGCACGCGCCGACGGCGCCAAGGTCGCGCTGGTCACCACGACCTCCCCGGCCAACATCGCCGCGCTGACCGAGGCCCTCGCCCCGGCGGTCGACATCAACAGCTTCGATCTGGTCCTCAGCACCGACGACGTCTCCGCGCCCAAGCCCGCGCCGGACGTCTACCGCGTCGCCCTGGAGCGTCTGGGCGAGGACTCCGAGCATGTCGTGGCGATCGAGGACAACGTCGGCGGGGTCACCGCCGCGGTGGCCGCCGGCCTGAAGGTCGTCGGGTTCCCGGGCGAGAACAACGCCGCTCACGACTTCGGCGCTGCGTCGAGCCGCACCGACCACCTGACCCCTGCCGATCTGACCCTGCTGTCGAGCCACTGACCATGAGCGATATCACAGCCAAACTCGAGGAAACCGACAACGCCTTCCACGTCGAGGGTCAGGAGCGCATCAGCTTCGACCTGGTCTACGCCGACGGCGTCTTTGAGCCCAGCAACCCGCTGCTGGCCGACGCCTACCGACGTCACGGGCGCTGCCTCATGGTCATCGACGCCAACGTCGACGAGGTCTACGGCGACCAGATCGACGAGTACTTCGAGCAGCAGGCGATCGCGCTGACCAAGGTCCCGGTGCAGATCGCCGAGACCGAAAAGAGCCTGGCCACGGTGGTGCAGATCGTCGACGCCTTCGACCGCTTCGGCCTGTTGCGCAAGGAGCCGGTGCTGGTGGTGGGCGGCGGTCTGACCACCGACGTGACCGGCTTTGCCTGCTCGACCTACCGACGTGGAACGCCCTACATCCGGATCCCCACGACCCTCATCGGTCTGGTCGATGCCAGCGTGGCGATCAAGGTGGCGGTCAACCACCGTGACCTCAAGAACCGCCTGGGTGCCTACCACGCCTCCGGCCTGGTGGTGCTCGACTTCTCCTTCCTCGCCTCACTGCCGACCGCGCAGGTGCGCAACGGCATGGCCGAACTGGTCAAGATCGGGGTGGTCGGCAACGCCCGCGTGTTCGAGCTGCTCGAACAGCACGGCGAGGAACTGCTCCGCACGAGCTTCGGCCAGCGCGACGGTTCCGAGGAGTTGCGTGAGATCGCCGACGAGTTGACGCGCGGGGCGATCCGCACGATGCTCGAGCTCGAGGTGAACAATCTCCACGAGCTCGATCTCGACCGGGTGATCGCCTACGGGCACACCTGGAGCCCGACGCTGGAGCTGTCGCCGGAGACCCCGATGTTGCACGGTCACTCGGTGACCATCGACATGGGCCTGTCGGCCACGCTGGCCGCGCGCCGCGGCTACATCTCGCCGGAGGAGCGCGATCGCATCCTCGGGGTGATGAACCAGCTCGGTCTGGCCATCGACAGTCCGTACCTCAACACCGACCTGCTCGCCGAGGCCACCCGGTCGATCGTCAAGACGCGTGACGGGCTGCTCCGCGCGGCGGTGCCGCGTCCGATCGGGGAGTGCTTCTTCATCAACGACCTCAGCGACGAAGAGCTCGCGGCCGCCTTTGACGCCCACCGGGCCCTGTGCCGTACCTATCCGGACCGGGGGGAGGGCACCCAGGTGTTCGTCACTCCGGAAACGGCGGACGTGTGAGCCAGGAGACCTCCGCCAAGTTGCCGGAGCTCCGCAGCCTGCGTCCGGTCACGCCGGTCGGCATCCTGGCCGGCCGGCTCGACCGGGCCGTCGGACTTGCCGAGGCTGCTGACGTGCCCTTCGAGCTGCTGGAGGAACTGCGTGGCGCGGCCACGCTCGCCGGCGGCCTGGAGGCCTACGTCGAGCGCTGCACCTCGCCGGAATCCGCCGGACTCGCGACGGTGGCGGCCCGGACGCGCAGTCAGGACTGGGACCGCACCGAGACCTCGATCTTCGTCGAGGCCGAGATGCTGTCAGGCCATGTCGAGGGCCAGCTGCTGAAGTTCCTCGTGGCGATGTCCGGCGCCCGGCGGGTGCTCGAGGTCGGCATGTTCACCGGCTACTCGGCCCTGGCTCTGGCCGAGGCGCTCGGCGCCGACGGTCAGGTCATCGCCTGTGAGCTCGACCCGTCCGTCGCCGCCTTCGCCCAACAGGGCTTCGACGCGGCGGCCCGGGCGGACCCGTCGGTTCCCCGGGCGTCGATCGACGTGCGACAGGGACCGGCGGCGGAGACCCTGGACGCGCTCGTCGCCGCCCAGGAGAACTTTGACCTGATCTTCATCGATGCCGACAAAGCCGGCTATCTCGGCTACGTCGACCAGGTGCTCGAGGGCGGTCTGCTGGCCGACGGAGGCACCATCTGCGTCGACAACACGCTGCTGCAGGGCGAGCCGTGGCTGGCTCGCGAGAGCTCAGGCCCGGGCGCGGCGATCGCCGCCTTCAACGCCGCGATCGCCGAGGACCCGCGGGTCGAACAGGTCCTGTTGGCCGTCCGCGACGGGGTCACCCTGATCCGGAGAGCACGATGACCAGCCTGCGCCGTCCGCTGGCCCAGACGGCGGCGATCGCCGCGGACGGTTCGGTGACCGCGAACGCGGCCGACGCGGTCAAGACAGTGGCCACGCTGGGCCTGCTGACCTGCGCCCTCCCCATGAACCTCGCGCTGACCGGAGCCGCCCTGCTCGGCGGCGTCGTGCGGGGGCGCCCGGCGCCGGTCGAGCCCGCCGGCGGGGCGCGGACGATCCTCATCAGCGGGGGCAAGATGACCAAGGCCCTGGCCCTGGCGCGTGCCTTTCACCGCGACGGCCATCGGGTGATCCTCGTCGAGTCCGGCCGCTACCGCCTCAGCGGCCACCGCTTCTCCCGCGCGGTGGATCGCTTCTACGTGATCCCGCCCGCGTCCTCGCCGGAGTACGGCTCGGCGCTGGTCGACATCGCGCGTCGCGAGAACGTCGACGTCTACGTGCCGGTGTGCAGCCCGGCCTCAGCGGCCGCCGACGCCGAGATCAAGGCCGAGCTGGAGGAGTACTGCGAGGTCCTGCACTTTGACCCCCACGTGCTCGCCCTGCTCGACGACAAGCACCTGTTCGCCCAGACCTCGGCCGGCCTGGGGTTATCGGTGCCCGACGCGCACCGCATCACCGAGCCCGAACAGGTGCTCGACTTCGACTTCAGCGCCGGAACCCCGCCCTACATCCTCAAGAGCATCGCCTATGACCCGGTGCGACGCCTCGATCTCACGCGTCTGCCCCAGCCCGATCCAGATGCCACGCGCGCGTTCGTCGCGGGTCTGCCGATCAGCCCGGAGAACCCGTGGGTGATGCAGTCCTTCGTGCCGGGCCAGGAGTACTGCACCCACTCGACCGCCCGTGACGGTCGCGTGCAGTTGCACTGCTGCTGTGAGTCATCGGCGTTCCAGCTCAACTATGAGATGGTCGACATCCCCGAGATCGAGGAGTGGGTGGCCAACTTCGTCGCCGGTCTGAACCTGACCGGTCAGGTGTCACTCGACTTCATCCGTGGGGAGGACGGACGCTTCTACGCGATCGAGTGCAACCCGCGCACCCACTCGGCGATCACCATGTTCTACAACCATCCCGGTGTCGCCTCGGCGTTCCTGGACCAGACCGACACGACGCTGACCCCGCTGCCCTCCAGCCGCCCCACCTACTGGCTCTACCACGAGCTGTGGCGCGCTCTGTCCCGGCCCCGGGAGGCGGGCGGGGCGTTGGGGCGGATCCTGGCAGGCAAAGAAGCCATCTTCGCCTGGGATGACCCGCTGCCCTTTCTCCTCGTCCACCACCTTCAGATTCCCGCTCTGCTGGTGGACAACCTGCGCCGGCGCCGGCCGTGGACGCGCATCGACTTCAACATCGGCAAGCTCGTCGAGCCGGGCGGAGACTAGCCGCGATGACCCTGCGCGTTCTCCATCTCACCGGTTCGACGACGACGAGCGAGCTCGACGATCTGTCGCGGCTCTATGCCTCCGACTGCCTGGCGGCGATCGCGGACACCGCCCTGTATGAGCCGATCATCGCTCACGTCAGCCCCGAGGGCGACTGGCGCTTCCCCACCGGGCTGAGCGCGGCGGCGATCGCCGCCGCGCCGCCGATGCACGCCGTGGCCGCGATCACCCACATCAGTGAACTCGCGATCGACGTGATGGTGCCCCACATGTTCTGCCTGGCCGGCATGACCCGCTACCGCGCCCTGTTCGAGGCGCTCGGCATCCCCTACATCGGCAACACCCCGGAGGCGATGTCGCTCACCGCGCGCAAGGACCTGGCGCGCGCCATCATCGACGCGGCCGGGGTCAGCGTCCCCGCCGGCGTGGTGCTGCGCGGCGGCGAGTCCTGTGATCTGGAGGGCATCGAACTGCCCGTGGTGGTCAAGCCCCTCGACGCGGACAACTCGGTGGGCGTCAGCCTGGTCCGGGAGCCCGGGGAGTACGCCGCCGCCGTCGCCGCGGCCTGCGAGCACGGCTCCGCAGCTCTGGTCGAGCAGTACATCCCGCCCGGCCGCGAGGTCCGCTGCGGCATCATCGTGCGCGACGGGAACCTGTTCTGTCTGCCGCTCGAGGAGTACCCCGTCGACGACGCCGACCATCCCGTCCGCGGCGCCGCAGACAAGCTGGCGCGCTCGGAGGCCGGCGAGCTCGAGCTCGTCGCCAAGGGCGGCTCGCGGGCGTGGATCGTCGACCCCGAGGACCCCATCTGCGCTGGCGTGTGGGCGGCTGCCCGCCGCTGTCATCACGCGCTCGGCTGCCGCCACTACAGCCTGTTCGACTTCCGCATCGACGCCGCCGGGGAACCATGGTTCCTCGAGGCGGGTCTGTACTGCAGCTTCGCGCCCAAGAGCGTGATCGCGACCATGGCCGCCGCCGCCGGGATACCGGTGATCGAGCTGTTCGCCCTCACGGTGGGGGAGACGCTCGGGCGCACGCTGATCGGGAGCACCTCATGACGGAAAGGAACGGCCGATGAAGACCGCAGCGCTGGAACCCCTCGGAGCCATCGTCACCGATGTCCGCGTTGACACCCTCGACGCCTTCACCGCGCACCGGTTGACCGACCTGCTGGCGCGCAGCGGCGTGCTCATCCTGCCCGACCAGGACGCCGATGACACGCGCTTCCTCAACTTCCTGCGCAGCTTCGGTCCGCTCAGCTTCACCAAGGGCGAGACGCCGGTGGAGGGCTTCCCGGATCTGAACGTGGTCTCCAACGTCGGTCGCAGCACCCCGCCCAAGAGCAATTGGCACGTCGACACCAGCTACATCAGCGAGCCGCCCGCCTACACCGCGCTGCGGGTGGTGGAGGTGCCCGCTCAGGGCGGCGAGACGCTGTTCTCGGACCAGTATGCGGCCTATGACACGCTCGACGACGACCTCCGGGACGAGCTGGCCGGGCGCCAGATCACCCACGTGGCCAGCGGCGTCGAGCTCGCTGCCGAGGACGAGCACGAGGCCCATCACCCGGTGTTCCGCCAGCATCCGATCTCCGCCTACACCTCGCTCTACCTCACCACACCCGCGCGTTGTCGGTCGATCAGCGGCATGAGCGACGAGGAGTCGCGCGAGGTAATCGAGGCCCTGTATGCGCACTCGACGCGCGAGGAGAACGTCATGCGTCACGCCTGGGCGCCTGGCGACGTGGTGATCTGGGACAACGGCTGTGTCCTGCACAAGGCCGACCACAGCGGCGTCGACGGCGACCGCGTCCTGCACCGCGGCCTGGTCGCGGGCTACCCGACGCTCTGAGTTCGCGGAGGTGGGCGCCCATCCGGGGCGCCTGAGGCCCGGCTAACACCGTGCTTAACCCCAGCTCGATAAAACTGGGGCGTTGGCCTCTCTCGCCGTCCATGAATCCGCTTCCACCCGGCTCGGTTCCGAGACGTCCCGACGCTGGGGCGGTGGGCGGCGCACCGCCGGGCTCTGGCTGGTGGCGCTGGTTGTGGTGCTGGCCCTCGGCGCGCTGCTGGCGCTGGTCTGTCATGCCCGGCCGGCCTATGACGCCTTCGGCTGGCTGGTGTGGGGACGCCAGACCCTGCACGGGAACCTCAACCTCGACGGGGCGCCCTCCTGGAAGCCCCTGACCTTCATCTTCACGCTGCCCTTCTCGCTGCTGGGCCACAGCACGGCGATGTGGCTGTGGGTCATCACCGCCTGCGCCGGCGCGGTCGCCGGACCGCTGATGGCCGGGCGGGTGGCCTATCGGCTGGCCCCGCGTGGCAGCGGCCGGATGCCCGAGTGGTTCCCCCCCGGGGTGGCGGCGCTGGTCGCCTGCGCGGGGACGGCCACGATGACCGTGGCGGCCAAGACGACGCCGATCGACATGGGCCTGCTGCGCCAGGTGCTCATCGTCACCTCGGACCCGCTCGTGCTGGCGCTGTGGCTGGGGGCGGTCGACTGTCACCTGTCGCGACGCCACGGCTGGGCCCTGGCGTTGGTGTGGCTGACCGCACTGGGGCGTCCGGAGGCGTGGATCTTCCTCGCCGGCTATGCGCTGTGCCTGTGGTTGAGGGTTCCCCGCCTCCGCGTGTGGGCGCTGCTGTCGATCCTCAGCATGCCGGTGGCGTGGTTCCTGGCTCCCGGGGTGACCTCCCACAGCTGGCTGAGTGCCGGGAACCTCGATCTGGGTCAGCCCACGGCGATCCATGGCAACAAGATCCTCGGCGTGCTCGACCGGACCCGGGCCCTGTCGGGGACGGTGATGCAGATCGAGGTGGCGGCGTCGATCCTCGTCGTCGCCCTGCGGCGCAACTTCGCCGCGCTCAGCCTGGCCGGGCTGGCGCTGGTGTGGACGATCGTGGAGATCGCCTTCGCCCTGCACGGCTGGTCGGCGGTCCAGCGCTACATGATCGAGGCCGGGGGACTGCTGATGGTGGTCGGCGGGGTGGGGGTCGCCCACGCGCTCACCTGGCCCGCGCTCCGGCTCCGGCGCCTGACGTTGCCCGTCAGCCTGCTGGGTGTGGCGGCGGTGGTCGTCTTCGGCGTGGCGCTGGTCCCGTTCGCCCGCCACAGCGTCGACGGAACCCGCGGCGTGGTTGAGAACCAGCGGCTCAACGCCGCGGAGGAGGACGGACTCAGCCGTCTCATGGCCAAGACCGGGGGGGCCAGCCGCGTCCTCGCCTGCGGGGCTCCGGCCGGCGCCCTGGGTTGGCAGAGCGGCCTGGCCTGGGAGCTGGGTCTCAACGTGGCGAGCGTCGGCTATGCCCCGAAGTCGCACTACAGCACCCCGGTCGTCTACTTCACTCGTGACGGCACGCGCTGGAGCATCGCCCTGCTCAACACGCCGGCGTCGCTGCAGGCCCGGTGCGCGGGCCTCAACGGCCTGACCAGCTGAGTCGACCCTGTTTGGGGCACCTTCCCTCGCTGGGGGGTGAAAAGTGGGCCGCCAAAGCCTCTATAGGGGGTGCAAGACCATGGGGCGTTCATCTGGACAAACGAGGCGCGACGTTGGTTCCAGGGTCTGTCTGGCCCGCACGCCGAGCGCACGGGTGCAGCGCTCGACGAGCTCGCCGCGCACGGGCGGGCGCTCGGCAAACCGCTGGTCAAGCCGATCAAGAGCTCCCGGCACAACAACATGAAGGAGCTGCGTCCTCGGGCCAGCAATATCCGGGTGCTGTTCGCCGACGATCCGCGGGGACGCATGGTGGTCCTCGTCGGGGGTGACAAGACCAATGACTGGCGCGGTTTCTATGAGCGGAGCATTCCGGTCGCGGATAGGCTCATGGACGCGCACCTGCGAACGATGGGAGGTGGTGAGAGATGGCAGCGCGGACGGACTGGCGATCGCTCCGAACCGAGGGTGAGATAAACGAAGCACGCGTCGCGGCCTATCGGCGCGTGATGCAGGCCGAGCAGGTCCTCTATGACCTGCTCCAGCGGCGCGGCCTGGCCGAGCCGGAGCTCGACGCGGCCTTCGACGCGATGCAGCAGGCGGGCAGCGCCGCCGAGCAGGACGTCGAGACCTACCTGTCCATCGTGATGGGTTATGTGGCCGCGCTCGGCGGGCAGCTTGAGGTGCGAGCCGTGTTCGAGGACGAGACCGTCACCCTGCTGCATTCCGACTAGTCGACTCGGCGTCACACCCCACTACACTTTGTAAAGCATGGCCTTTCAGCCGCTCAAGACCAGGCCGAACCGTTACGGCGACATCGTCGAGGCGATCGGTCACACACCCCTGGTCGAACTCCAGAACCTCAGCCCCAAGCCCGGCGTGCGCATCTGGGCCAAGCTCGAGTCCCACAACCCGACCGGATCGGTCAAGGACCGGGTCGCCCGGGCGCTCATCGATGATGCGGAGGAGAAGGGACTGATCCGTCCCGGTCAGACGATCCTCGAGCCGACCTCGGGCAACACCGGGATCGCCCTGGCGATGATCGCCAAGCGCCGCGGCTACAAGCTCAAGGTGGTCATGCCTGACAACGTGACGCCCGAGCGCACCCAGCTGCTGAAGATGTACGGCGCCGAGATCGTCTACAGCGACGGCTCACAGGGCTCCAACGGAGCGGTAGCCAAGGCGCTGGAGATGGTCGAGCAGGATCCGAGCGTGTACATGCCCTACCAGTACGGCAATCCGGCCAATCCGGAGGCTCACTACAACGGCACCGCGGTGGAGATCCTCGAGGCCCTCGACGGCCAGGTCAGCGCCTTCGTGGCGGGTCTGGGCACCGGCGGGACGTTGATGGGTAACGGCCGGCGCTTCCACGAGGAGCTGGGGGACAGCGTCAAGATCGTCGCGGCCGAGCCGATGCAGGGCGAGCCCGTCCAGGGTCTGCGCTCGCTCGACGATGGCTTCATTCCGCCGATCATCGACCTCAGCGTGCTCGATCGCAAGATCTTCGTGACCAACCGTGACGCGATCATCTGGACCCGCAAGCTGCTCGACGAGGAGCAGATCTTCGCCGGCGTGTCCTCGGGGGCCATCGCCCGCGTGGCCGTGCGCATCGCGAACGAGATGGACGAGGGCAACGTCGTCTTCATCGTCTGCGACGACGGCTGGAAGTACCTGTCCAGCGGCATCTACACGCTCCCGGTGGACGAGGTCGAGAACCTCGACTCCACCGTCTGGTGGTAACCGACTTCAGGTCATCGCCCGGGGTTTGATCCGGCTCTGCCCGGCTGCCCGACCCGGCTCGGTCAGGCTCGTGCAGGACCCGCTCAGCAGGCCGTGTCGAGCTTGCCGCGGCGCTCCAGGCGGAAGCTGCGCGCATGATCGTCACGGCGGAAGGAACGGACCTGGGGAGGACGCACCTCGGTGCGGAAGGAGGCGTTGGCGACCGTCGCGCGAACGCTGGCCCGAGCCAGGATCGCGTCGGCAACCGCCGCCTCGTCGACGACGTACATCCCATCCGCGATGAGCACTTTCAGAGAACGAAGGTGGCTGTTCATGGCGGTTGTATCGACGCGCAATGTAACCCGCTTGAGGGCGTTAGACACTTTTTAGGAAGATGGGCGTGATCCGAGTGCGACAGGCGACCCGCTAGCCTCGCCACAGCGATGAAGATCAGCGCCCGCATCTATCAGGAGATGGTCTCCCACGCGCTCGAGGACGCGCCGAATGAGTGCTGTGGAATGGTCTCGGCCCGTGACGGCGAGGCCGTCGAGGTGTACCGGATCACCAACTCCGCCCACAGCCCCCTGCGCTATGAGATGGACCCGCGCGAGCAGCTCAAGGTCGAGTTCGGTGAGATCTACGACAAGGACCTCGAGGTGGGGGTCGTCTACCACTCACACACGCGCAGCGCCCCCTATCCCTCTCAGACCGACATCAACCTCGCCACCCATCCGGACGCGGTCTACATCATCGTCGGCGTCAAGGACCCGGCCGATCCCGAGGTCAAGGGCTACACGATCCGCGACGCTGAGGTGGCCGAGGTCGAGCTCACCATCACGCCTTAGGCGGCAGCTCCTGGGCGTAGTTGACGCCTGCTCCACCCTCAGCCCCGGCTCAGAAGCGATGAGCTCCCGGATCCGGCCGGCCAGCTCGCTGATTTCCCCCATCGCTCCCGGGTCACGGCATCGTTCCCGGGGCACGGGCACCGCTCCGGGGGCGCGAGCAAGACTCCCGGGTCACCGGCATCGCGGTAGCCTGCGCGGATGCCATCAGCACAGACAGTCCTGGCGCGTCCCGAATGGGCCATCGCCGCGGTGATCGGGGCCTCGGGCGCCGCCAAACTCGCCGGGGCGCGGTTCACCCGGGAGAACTTCAAACGCTGGGGCTACGCCGACTGGTGGCGCCCGGCCATCGGCGCGGTCGAGGTGGGCACCGCAGTGGCGGCAGTGATCGGACGCCAGAGCTCGGTGGCCCGCCGGGCCGCGGCCATCGGCACCCTGTCCACCATGGGCGGGGCGATCGCCACCCACACGATGGCCGACGAGCCCACCTACAACGTCATCCCGGCGCTGGCGCTCGCCGGTCTGGCCGTCGCCACACTGTTCGACGTCGACGCGGTCACCCGCTCCTAGCCCGACCTTCAGTTCGTCGAGGCGAGGCGCGACAGGTAGGCGCGCCACGCCCCCTCGGTGTGGACCAGCGGTCGCCCCGCGAACGCCTTGACCAGCGCGCCCTGGGCGCCCCCGGGGTGCAGCCGTCCCGCCATCTCCACGGCTGCGCGCTCGCCCTGCTCGCGCACCAGCAGGTCGATGACGGTGCCGGCGAGTAGCGGCGCATCCCGCGGCGCGGGGGGGAAGTGGGGTTCTGCGCCGGCCCGCAGGCGCGCGGTGACCAGCGCCCGCGCCGCCGCGCTCTCGCCGCTGAACCAGCGTGAGGCGCCCTCCAGCAGCCAGGCCCAGCGCAGTGACACCAGGGCGCGGGCGGGTGCGAGGGAGCGGTGCAGGTCGTGGTTGGCCGCGATGATCACCCGCCGGGTGTAGAGCGTCGCCGCCGCGTGGGCGAGGACGGCGGCCAGGGCGGGATTGCCGGCCGCCCGAGCGCGCAGGGCCGGCGGGGAGAGCAGGTGGATTTCATCCTCGGTGACCCAGCCGGTGAGCAGCGGGCGGCTGGCTGAATCGCTGCGACGCCACTGGGCGGCGAGCAGCGGGTTGGCCGCGGCCAGGAACCGTGGGCCGTCGTGCAGGACGAGCGTGAGACCGTCGACGGGCCGGGGAAAGGCCGCCTGCAGGCCGACGCGCAGCTCCTCCAGCGAGGCGAGCAGGCGGGCGACATCATCGGTGCAGTCGCCGGAATGGCGGCACTGAAACGATGCCGAGTGGGACTCGACCCAGGCCATGACCGACGCGGCCGGGGCGATCCTCAGATCGCCCCGGAAACGATCAGACCAGCGCGGGCTGTCGATCGCCGCACACGCCGGCGATCTCCTCGGCGGCGCGGAAGAACTCCTCGTCCGACAGCACCGGGGTGCCCTCGAAGGGGAGATCGCGCGTCAGCTCCAGCCAGGATCGACATCCGCCGTACTCGTCGCGCACCTTGACGGTGACGGGGCGGGGGATGCGATAGGTGCGCAGGAGGATCACGTGGAGAGGATGGCGACGCTTCCAGGCGAGGCGCTTCTCCGCGTAATCGGTGCTCCAGACATAAAACGGTGACAGGGCATCAACCGCCCGTCGGTCGGTGACCGTGTAGTGCGCCGCGACCTCAGCCCAGGCGCGGATGCGGACACGGTCAGGTTGGCTGATTTCAGCACCACGGAGGACGGTCGAGGGTGATGGCTCACCCTCTGACCAGACGCCCTCCTCGAGCGCACGTGCCAGTTCGGGCCGGTGAGACTCCCGGACCAGATCGGTGCTCTGGTGGTCGAAGGTGGGGTAGAGGAAGAACCGCTCGTGCTCGAGTGAGAAGTGCTTCCCGGGTTCGCGGATGCCGCCCTTGCGAAGCGTCAAGAGCTGCTCGCCCTCCGCCAGTGCGCGGACGGTAACCGCCCATTCTTTAAAAGCAATCGGCATGTGATCCAGTGGGAGAGATGGAGTTGTTAGACAGCCCCGCCGGTGGTTGGGTGAGACAACTTCGCGGGGTGGAACTAATCCTACGTGAGTTTCTTCGAATACCCAAATGTGCCTGTAAATTGGCGCCTTTTGCGGTTCTTCACGGATGCCGGAGAGCGGGGATTGCCAGGAGGCCCATGTACTTCGTCGAGCGCCCGATCTAACCGCCGAGCCGGACCCCGGTGTCGCGTTCCAGCGGCTCGATGAGCGCGGCGAAGTCGTCGTCGCCCAGGCCGTCCGTTGAGGCCGCGGCCAGCACGGCCTCGGTCTGGCTGGCGAAGGCGAACGGCACGCCGGCGGCCTTGGCCTCCGCGAGGCAGAGCCGGACGTCCTTGAGCATGTGATCGAGCTTGAACAGCGTGCTGAAGTCGTGGGTGCGCATCGGCCCGGCCTTGAGCTGGGACATCACCGAGCCGCCGCTGCCCGCCCCCACCACCTGGACGAGCGCGTCGAGGTCGGCGCCCGCCGCCTGAGCGGTGATCAGCGCCTGAGCGAGGGCGGTGGCGTTGACCGCCGCCAGCGCGTTGTTGATGACCTTGATGACCTGGCCCTGGCCGACCGGCCCGCAGTGCACGATCAGCTCGCCCATCGCCGCGAAGGCGGGTCCGGCGGTCGCGAAATCCGCGTCGTCGGCGCCGACCATGAAGGTCAGCGTGCCGTCCTCGGCCCGCGGGCTCGAGCCGGTGACGGGCGCGTCGAGGAAGCGGTGGCCACGCTCGCGGAGGGCGGCCGCGATGCGCAGCGCCTCGGCGGGACCGATGGTCGAGCAGTCGACGAACAGCTTGGCTCCGTCGGCTTCGGCGGCGCCTTCGGGACCGAGCAGGATGTGGTCCACCTGCGGACCGTCGACGACCATCGAGATGACGAGGTCGGCGGCGCTGGCAGCGGCCTTGGGGCTCGCGGCGACCGGCACTCCGTGCTGAGCCCCGAAGGTTTCGGCCGTCGCGGCGGTGCGGTTCCACACGGTGAGCTCGTGGCCCTGGGCGACCAGGTTGGCGGCCATGCGGGATCCCATGATCCCCAGGCCGAGAAAGGCGATCTTCATGGGCGCTGACCATACCCGCCACCACCGGGCGTCTCGATCCTCAGCCGCTGGCCCGCCTGCATCAGGCCGGTGGTCTTGGCCGCCAGGGGGTGCCCGTCAAGGAAGTTGGCGCCGGTCTGCCCGGGCTGCCCGTGCTCCGCGCCGAGGGGCGGGAAGCGTCGGCGCTCGGTGATGAGGCTGTAGGTGAGCGGCGCCAGCGCCTCGAGCTCGCGGATCACCCCGTCGCCGCCGCGGTGGGCCCCGACGCCGCCCGAGTCGCGGCGGATCGCGTAGCGCGTCATGCGCAGCGGGTACTCGAGCTCGAGCGCCTCGACCGGGGTGTTGAGGGTGTTGGACATCGCCACGTGCACCGCGGAGGGACCGTCGGCGTCAGCCGAGGCGCCCTGTCCGCCCCCGATCGTCTCGTAGTACACGCTGGTGGCATCGCCGAGGGTCAGGTTGTTCATTGTGCCCTGCCCCAGGGCGTGGCCGAAGGCGGCGAGGACCAGGTCCGCGATCCGCGAGGAGGTCTCGACGTTGCCGGCGGCGACGGCGGCCGGGGGGCGCGCGTTGAGCAGGCTGCCGGGCGGGGCGATCACCGTCACCGGGCGGTAGGCCCCGGATGAGGCGGGGATGTCGGGGTCGGTGAGCACCTTGACCGCGAAATAGCAGGCCGACTGGGTGACGGCGAGGGGACAGTTGAGGTTGGAATCGTGCTGCTCGGCCGAGCCGCTGAAGTCGAGGGTCAGCGAGTCGCCGGCGACGGTGGCGGTGAGGCGCAGGTGCAGCTCGCCGTCGTCGAGCTCGACTACGTCCGCGGCGCGATAGGTGCCGTCGGGAATCTCGGCCAGGCGGGCGCGGGTGCGCCGCTCGGCGTAGTCGAGCACCTCATCGAGGCCCGCGGTGCCGATCTCCCGCAGGCGCCGGGCGCCGGTGCGACAGGCCGCCAGCTGGGCGCGGAGGTCGGCCCGGCGCTGCTGGGGAGCCCGCATCTGGGCGACGAGCTCCTCGATCGTGGCGTCGTCGAGCACCCGCGGGCTGATGACCACGCCCTCATCGGCGAGTGTGCGGCTGTCGGCGGGCATCGAGCCCGGGGTGGGGGAGCCGACGTCGGCGTGATGGGCGCGGGAGGCGGCGAAGCCGATGATCGCCTCCCCGTCGAGCACGGGGGAGATGACGGTGATGTCGGGCAGATGGGTGCCCCCGGCGTAGGGGTCGTTGAGGATGAAGGCGGCGCGCGTGTCCGGCCCACACCACGCCGCGATCGGCAGCTCGCGGGTGAGCTCGGCCACCACCGCGACGGCCGCCGGCATCGCCCCGAGGTGCACGGGGATGTGCTCGGCCTGCATGACCATCTGCCCTCGGGCGTCGAACAGCGCCGTCGAGGCATCCCGGCGCTCCTTGATGTTGGGCGAGTGCGCCGCGCGGATGAGCACCGTCCCCATCTCCTCACACGCCGCCCGCAGACGCCCGGTCAGCAGGCTGAGCTCTACCGGATCCACAGCTTCACCGTCCCCGCCTCATCGATCTCCCCCCGCCAGTGCTCCGGGATCAGCACCGTGGTCTCATCCAGCGCGACGACTCCGGAGATCTCCCGGAGCTCTCCGGTCTCGGGAAGCTCGAGATCTGGTGGCGGTCCGAACGCGCTCACCCGCACGGTCACCAGTTCGACGTCCGCGTCCGGGTCGCTGAACCCATAGCGCGTCTCGTGTTCGGCCTCAAAGGCTTCACGCAACTCGTCAGGGGTGGCGTCGACCTCGGCATCGACGGGCAATTCGAAGCTCTGACCGACGTAGCGCAGCTCGTACCGCACCCTCTCAGCGCCCGGCGGTTCCCGACATTTCCCAATCGCGCGGTTCCGCAGCGATTGGGAAATGTCGTGAATCCGACGCGCGCTGAGATCATCGCCGCGCAGCAGAACGCTCTGTTGTGCGTCGTGTCGCTCGGGCGCGATCACCAGCCCGAGGGCAGCCAGAACGCCCGCGTTGCCCGGAACCAGAATCGAACGGATGCCCAGCTCGTCGGCGACATCGGTCGCGTGCAGGCCACCGGCGCCGCCGAAGGCGATGAGCGTGAAATCACGAGGGTCGATGCCGCGGTCGACGGTGATGTTGCGCAACGCCCCGGCCATCTCCGAGCAGGCGATCTGACGAATCCCGGAGGCGCACTCCTCGGGGCTCAGGTCGAGCGTGGCGGCGAGCGTTGCCACCGCGGTGTGGGCCGCCTCGGCGTCGAGGCTGACCCCGCCGGCCAGGGGCGTGTCGGGGTCGAGGTAGCCGAGCACGAGGTTGGCGTCGGTCACCGTCGGCTCATTGGCGCCGCGGCCATACGCCGCCGGGCCGGGGTCGGCCCCGGCCGAACGGGGTCCGACGCGCAGGGCACCTCCGGCGTCACGCCAGGCGATCGAGCCGCCACCGGCGCCGACGGTGTGGATGGCCAGCGTGGGCAGGGCGATCGGGCGCCCGGCGATCTGGCCACCGGCGTGCTCGGCGACGGCGCCGTCCTCGATCACGCAGACATCGCAGGAGGTGCCGCCCATGTCGAAGCACAGACCCTGCTCGACGCCGTGGGCCCGCGCGGCGAAGGCGGCCCCAGCGGCACCCCCGGCGGGCCCGGACAGCACGGTCAGGGCGGCGTGGCGCGCGGCGGTGTCGAGGTCGAGCAGGCCTCCGTTGGAGCCGATGATCGCCGGCAGCGCCAGGCCGGCCTCGCGGCACGCCTCGGCCAGGCGCCGCAGATAGCCGGCCAGCAGCGGGGAGATCGCCGCATCCAGCTCGGTGGTGCTGGCGCGCTCGTATTCGCGGAAGGTGCCGACGAGCTCGCTGGAGAGGTGCACCGAGATCTCCGGCGCCGCCTCGGCGAACGCCTGGGCGATGAGCGTCTCGTGCTCGGGGTGGCGGTAGGAGTGCAGCAGCACGACCGCCACGGCGCTGACGCCGTGGGTGGTCCCACAGACCACCAGACGGCCCACCTCCTCCGGCGTGAGAGCCCGGAGTGGGCCAGAGGGGGTCATCCGCTCGACGGCGCCGAAGCGCAGCTCGGGCCCGATCAGCGGCGCGGGTCCGCGGGCCTGGAGGCGGTAGAGCTCGGGACGGTTCTGGCGCGCCAGCTCGACCACATCGGTGAAGCCCTCGGTGGCGATGAGCGCCGCCCGTGCGGTGCGACCCTCCAGGAGCGCGTTGGTGCCGACGGTCATGCCGTGGGCGAAGCGCTCGACGTCCCCAGGCTCGGCGCCCGCCTTGGCCAGGACCGCCGCGACGGCAGCGAGCACACCTCGGGACTGGTCCTCGGGGGTGGTGGGGGATTTGGCGGTGACGACGCCGCGTTCGGTGGCCAGCACCGCGTCGGTGAAGGTGCCGCCGACGTCTACGCCCAGGAGCATGCAGGACGCGATGTTAGGCCCGGCGGACCCATCGCGCCCTGGCGCTCAGTGCGTCAGGCGACCGCGGCCACCGTCTGTTCGACTTCCTCGGTCTCCGCCAGGTGCTGGTGGGAGGGGCAGTAGCCGTTGTGGGGCAGCGGCATGCGCTGACACGGGGTGCCCTTGCGGGTCGACGCGCGGCACTGCATCGGGTTTCCGTAGACATCGAAGCCGTTGTGGGGCTGGTGCCTGAGGAATTCGTCGGCGAACTCCATGTAGCGCTCGACGACGGCGAGCACCCGGCGTTGGGACATCATCGGGAAGTAGATCCGGATGTCGTTGAACAGCGTCCGCGCCGGTCGCGCGAAGTAGTGGCGGTCGGTGGCCAGCCGTTCGATGGCCGCCTCGCACGCCCGTAACACCCGCTCATGGTTGGTGTATTGGTTGCCCGAGGGGGACTCGATGATCTCATCCGCGAGTTCGCGGTAGATCGCCCTGCTGAAGCGGTACATCTCCCTAATCTCTCCTTTCCGGCGACCTGCCGGTGTCCTCTCCGTGCAGCGATTCTGTACCCGGGAGGCGGTCCTTGGCTAGGGAATCGTATTAACAACGTGTTAATGCGTGATCTCGGTCACGGAGTAACCGACACGTATGTCGGGCTGAAATGCCTGCTCAGGACCAGGTTTGGCGCTCTGGGGCGGCGCCCGGCGTCAGTACGACGTGAGCGTTGTCCCAGGCTGGGTCCCGCTCGGGAAAGTCGTCGCGTTTGTGTGCGCCACGGCTTTCGGTGCGCGTCAGCGCCGCCGTCGCGATCAGCTGAACCAGGGGGTGGGGGTCGTCGAGCAGCCGGGTCAGGCCGGCGCCGGTGCGCTGCAGGCCGGCGTCGTTCCACAGCGCGTCTCGGCTTGCCGGGGTGAGCGCCGGCGGCGGTCCGGTGGAGGTCGATCGCGAATCGGCCTCGACGTTGTCGGGCAGCGGTGGCTCATCCCGGGCGGCACGCGCGGCCTGGCCCCCGAACACGAAGCACTCGGTGAGCGAATTGGAGGCGAGCCGGTTGGCGCCGTGCAGCCCCGTGCAGGCGCACTCGCCGACCGCGAAGAGGCCCGGAAGAGTGGTCCGGGCGTCGAGGTCGGTGGCGATCCCGCCCATCATGTAGTGCGCGGCCGGGGCGACCGGGATGAGCTCGTGCTCGGGGTCGATCCCGACCTCCGCAGATGGCTGACCACGTTGGGGAACAGGGCGGGGTCGACCGCGCGCATGTCGAGGGCGACCGCCGGCTCGTGGCTGGCGGCCAGCTCGTCGTGGATCGCCCGGGCGACTTCATCCCGCGGGGCGAGCTCGTCGACGAAGCGCTCGCCGCTGTGGTTGAGCAGGACCGCGCCCTCACCCCGGATCGCCTCGGTGACGAGGAAGCCGTCGGCTGGGCTGCCGGCGGTGGCGGCGACCACCGCGGTGGGGTGGAACTGCATCAGCTCGATGTCGGCCAGGGCCGCACCGGCCCGGTAGGCGAGCAGCAGGCCGCCGCCGACGGCCGGGCGGGGATTGGTGGTGCGCGCCCACAGCGCTGCGGCACCGCCGGTCGCCAGCACGATCGCCCGGGCGAAGCGGCGCTCGCCGGTCCGCAACTCGACGCCGGTGGCCCGGCCGTCGAGAGTGAGGATGCCCACCACGGGCGCGCCCTCGATGACCTCGATGTTCGGGCTCTCGGCCGCCAGGGCCGAGAGCTGACGCACGATGCGTCGGCCGGTGGCGGCGCCGCCGGCGTGCACGACGCGCCGGATGTGGTGACCGCCCTCGAGGCCGAGCAACGGGCGGCCCTCATGGTCGGAGTCGAAGTTGACGCCTAGGTGGGCGAGATCGCGGACGGCGTCGGGGGCGGCGTCGGTGAGCAGCTTGGCGGCGCTGTACTTGACCGCGTCGCGACCGGCCGCGAGGGTGTCGGAGAGGTGCTCGGCGGGGCTGTCCTCCTCTGCCATGGCGGCAGCGAGTCCGCCCTGGGCCCAGTAGGAGTTGGCCTCGGCGAGCGGCCGTGAGGAGATGAGGGTGACCTGGGCGCCGTCACGCGCTGCGCTGAGCGCGGTGTACAGCCCCGCTCCGCCGGCACCGATGACGATGAGGTCCCTGCCGTGGCCTGGCGAAGGGGACATGCTGGGCATTACGGTACTCACCGATGAGCCTGCTCTTCTCCCACCCCGCCTCGCTCGAGCACGACACCGGGGGACACCCCGAGAACGCCGGGCGGCTGGTCGCGATCGCCGCACAGTTGGAAGCAGTCGACTGGTTGGGCTGGGACCGCGTCGCGTCTCCCGCCGTCGACCCGGAGATCCTCGCGCTGGTGCACCCGCCGGCGTACGTCGCGGCGATCCGAGACGCGGCCCGAAAGGGGAGCCCGGAGCGTCCGGTGCACCTGGATCCCGACACGATGGTGAGCGGTGAGGGGTCCTACGGGGCCGCCGCCCACGCCAGCGGGGGCGCCGTGGAGATGGTGCGACAGCTCGTGGTCGAGCGCCGCCATCGGGTCGGCTTCGCTCTCCACCGCCCGCCCGGACACCACGCACCGGCCGACCGGGCGATGGGCTTCTGCCTGTTCAACCACATCGCGGTGGCGGCCCGCTACGCACTCGATGTCCTCGGCCTCACGCGCGTGGCGATCATCGACTGGGACGTGCACCACGGCAACGGAACCCAGGACATCTTCTGGAACTCCGACGCGGTGTTGTTCGCCTCCATCCATCAGATGCCGCTGTACCCGGGCAGCGGCTTCCCCAGCGAGATCGGCGACGGGGCCGGCACGGGTCTCACCCTCAACCTGCCGGTCCCGCCCGGCGCCGGCGACGACGCCTTCATCACCCGCCTCGAGTCCGAGATCATCCCGCGGGTCCGCCAGTTCACGCCTGATCTCGTGCTCGTCTCCGCCGGTTTCGACGCCCACGCCGCGGACCCGCTCGCCGCCTGCCGCGTGACCGAGGCCGGCTTTGCGGAGCTGGCCCGTCGGGTCCAGCACATCGCTGATGAGTTCCAGGTGCCGCTCGGCCTGGTGCTCGAGGGCGGCTATGACCCGGACGCGCTGGCGGCCAGCGTGATCGCGACGATGGCGGCCCTGGGGACCTGAGAGCCGGGTCGGCGGGTCAGCCGCCGCCGGGTTGCTGCACCAGGGCGGGGATGGCCCGCGCCTGACCCCGGCTCACCTCGCGGCCCGCGGCGGCCTTGGCCAGCGCATAGGTCGGGTAGCGGCCCGAGAAGACCAGCCACGGACCCTTGAACCGCATCTGCGGATGCTGGGCGACGGCGAGGACGCCCACGTCGCTGACCCGGGCGGCGCTCAGCCGCGTGGCGGTGCGCCGGGCCGCCGTCTGGGAGGCGGCGGCGCTGAGCAGCACCGTGTAGCCGTCGAGCCCGGGCGGCCAGGTGGCGAGGGTCGCGTTGGTGGCGGCGACCGTCGTATCGACCACGGTGACCTTGCCGGCGTTGTGGGTGAGCTGGGAGACCGCGAAGACGAGGACGCCGGCGATGATCAGCACGACCGCGCCGATCACCAGCAGCGGCACCCGCCAGTCCGGCGGGCGCGCGATCACCGTGCGGGCGGCGCCGCACTGCAGGCACCACTCCTGGTCGACCTCCATGCGCGCCCCGCACAGGGCACAGAAGGGGGCGGGGCGCCCCGTGAGGTCCGGCGGGACTGACACGGTCACTCCGCGGGTCGCTGGGGACGCCGGTCGTCGCGCAGCAGCGTCGTGCCCGGCAGCGGCTCGCCGCAGTTGGAGCAGAAGCGATCCTCGGTGCCGTAGACCGCGCCGCAGCTCGAGCACGCGCCGCCGATGCCCGCCTCGCGCACCACACGCAGCTCGACGCGGCCGTTGAGGGCGTACTCGAGCTGGCGCAGCTCGCGGTCGGTCTCGGCGGCGGCCTCGATCTTGGACTGGGTCAGCTCGGGGCGCTCGGCGCCGAAGCGGTGCAGCTCGAGGGCGAAGCCGCCCAGGTCGCGCAGCTGGACCTCGCGCAGCTGACGCAGGTAGCGGATGCGACGCCGCAGCTGGGTCCGCTCGACGAAGTTCGGGGGGTTGGCCTCACCCGGCCGGGACCGGTCGATCTCGGGCGCCGGTGCGGGCGCGCGCACCGGCACGAGCTCGGTCGAGGTGACCGGTGCGACATCGGTGGAGCCGACCGGCTTGAGGTCGGTGGAGCCGACCGGCTCCAGCCCGCCGGTGATCGGCTCGGAGACCAGCTTGAACAGATCGGGGGTGGGCAGCCAGGGGTCATAGCGCGGGGCGTCGCGCCGCACGGGCTCGCGCTCGGGCTGGGGCTCGAGCGGGGCCGGGGCGTCGCGGGCGGACGGCTCGGTCCAGGCATCGGCGACCCGGGCCCAGGTGCTCGCCACCGGCTCGACGGGCGTGACGGGCGTGACGGGCTCGACCGGGTCGACCGGCTCGGCGTCGGGGATGTGGATCTCGGCGTCGACCTCCTCGATGTCGTCCACGTCCACGTCCACGTCCGCCTCTGCGTCGATCCTCGGCGCAGGCGCGAGCAGCTCGGGCGGCGGACCCGCAGGCTCGGGACGCTGGGTCGCTGGCCCGGGACGCTGGGTCGGTGGGTCCGGAGCCGGAGCCGGAGGCTTGGCGGGGCGGCGCTCGAGCAGCGGAATCGGATCGGCGCCGGCCGGCGTCTCGCGCCGCGCCGGGAGCGCGGAGATCGAGGCGAGCACCTGGGGGAGGACGGACTCGAGCGTGTGACCGCGCTCGCGCTCGGACGCCCGGTGCGACGGGGGTGTCGGCGCACGCCGGGCGGGCATCGGAAAGGAATCGGGCAGCGTGCCCGGCGGGGGGCCGAGGCGCCGAAGTGCTGATGCGCGCCTGCGGCGAGCTATCTCGTCCAGGATGCTCATGGTGCTGGGCCGGGAATAAGCCTACTTGCGGCTCTATCGGCCAGCGCCGTCGAGCAGGCCACGCCAGGAGTCGAGGACCCGCTGCGCCATCGATCGGGACGAATAGCGCAGGGCGTGCTCACGCCCCGAGACGCGCGGATCGTCGGCCCGCAGGTGTGGACCGAGCGCCTGCGCCCATGCTCGCGGGGTGAACTCGGCGCACAGGCATCCCGGCACCCCGGCGAGCGCCTCGGGGGCGATGCCGTGGGGGGTGCTGAGCACCGCCACGTCACAGGCCAGCGCCTCGAGGCAGGCGAGACCGAAGCCCTCCCGGTCCGACGGGATGACCACCGCGTTGGCCGCGTTGACGTACAGGGGAACCCGCTCGGGCGCGACATTGCCGAGGGAGAGCAGCTGAACCGGCGGGTCGCCCGCCGGGGGCGGCGTGCCCACAGCCGCCGCCCCCGCCACCAGCGCCTGCGCCAGGTCGAAGCGCTTCTCGGGACGTGCGGGATCTGCGGGGAACAGCACGTAGCGCCCGTTCGGATCCAGACCGAGCGCCGCCCGGGCCGCGGCACGGGGGATGGGTGTGAAGCGCGTGAGATCGACCCCGCAGGGCAGGACCTGGACCCCCGCCCGCGCCGACCACAACGGGACCTGTGAGCCCAGCTCGGCGGATACCACCCCGATGAGGTCGAGCCACGGGCACGCCGCCAGCGTGATCGCTCGCGAACGGGGATGGGAGAGGTCGGTGCCGTGCAGGGTCACCGCGTGGACCGAACCGGCCACCGCCAGCGCCGGCCAGGCCGACAGGCCGAAGTGGGCGTGGACGACGTCGAAGCGCCGCCCGGCGAACCGCGTCCGGGCCTCGCGAGCGGCGCGCAGGTAGTTGAGCGGCGAACCGGCCGCGAAGGCGAACACCTCAACCGCGACGCCATCGGTGCTGGCCAGCGCGTGGACCTGGTCGGCCACGAAGCGGCCCAGCGCCGGACGCTCGGCGCTCGGATACATGTTGGTCACCACCAGGGCGCTGAGCTGTGACGGGTGAGGCACCTGGCACCATCAAATCAACATGGCCTCCCCAAGCAGTCCCATCGGCGTGTTCGACTCGGGCGTCGGCGGACTGACCGTGCTGCACGAGCTGCTGGTCAGCCTGCCCAACGAGGACTACATCTACCTCGCTGACAGCGCGCGGTTCCCCTTCGGCGAGCGCACCCAGGCCGAGCTCAAGCAGTTCTCGCGGGAGATCGGCGACCACCTGGTGTCCGCCGGGGTCAAGCTGCTGGTCATCGCCTGCAACTCCGCGAGCTCCGCGGCGCTGCACTCGCTGCAGGCCCATCTCGACGCCGAGGGGGCGGACGTGGACGTGATCGGCGCGGTCACCCCGGCCACCCAGCTGGCGGTGGCCGGCTCCCACAGCGGACGCATCGGGCTGATGGCCACGCGGGCCACCGTGCTGTCGGGGGCCTACGACACGGCGGTGCGTCAGGCCGATCAGCACGTCCACCTCGAGAGCGTCGCCTGCCCCGAGCTGGCCCCGGCGATCCAGAACGGGTTCCCCTTCGACACCGCGCTGATCGAGATGATCCGCGGCTATTGCGCACCACTGAAGGAGGCTGAGGTCGACACGGTGATCCTCGGCTGCACCCACTATCCGCTGGTGGCGCCGATGCTTCAGCGCTCGCTGGGTCGCGGGGTGCACCTGGTGACCAGCGGGACCGGGGTGGCACGCTCGGTCGAGCGGGCGCTGGCGGCCCGGCACCTGCTCAACCCCCAGACGAGTGAGGGGAGCTACCGGTTCCGCTGCACGGCCCACCCCGAGGTGTTCCGCGAGGTGGGCATGCGCTTCCTCCAGCTGCCCTTCGGCGAGGTCGATCTGGTCCGGCTGGGAGCGAGCACTATGGTGGCGCCATGACCACGCGTTCCTACGGCCGCAGCGCCGATCAGCCCCGTCCGATCACCATCGAACCCGGCTTCGTGCGGACTGCCTCGGGCTCTGCGCTGATCAGCGCCGGGGAGACGCGGGTGATCTGCACCGCCTCGGTTCAGGAGAGCGTTCCGGGCTGGATGAAGGGGCGCGGCAAGGGGTGGGTGACGGCCGAGTACGGGATGCTGCCCGCCTCCACCGGGGACCGCAAGCCGCGCGACATCACCAAGGGGCGCGCCGACGGACGCGGCGTGGAGATCCAGCGGCTGATCGGGCGTTCGCTGCGCGGGGTGGTCGACTTCGCGGCGCTGGGTGAGCGGACCATCTACATCGACTGCGACGTGCTCCAGGCCGACGGCGGGACGCGCTGTGCCGCCATCACCGGAGGCATGGTCGCCCTGTCCCTCGCGGTCAACGGCCTGCTGTCGGGCGGACTGCTCGAGCGCTCGCCGCTGACCGGCAGCGTGGCGGCGATCTCCGCCGGCATCGTCGACGGGGTGCCGCTGCTCGACCTCGATTACTCCGAGGATTCCACCGCCGAGGTCGACGCCAACGTCGTCATGACCGGTGACGGTGGGCTGGTCGAGGTGCAGGCCACGGCCGAGCGCACGCCCCTGTCACGCGCCCATCTCGACGAACTGCTGGCGCTCGCCGAGCTCGGGATCGAGCAGCTGCGCGCCGCCCAGGAGGCGGCGGTGTCCGGGGCAGCCGTCTGAGTGGGCTCTCCGGCCTCGGCTGAGCTGGTTCTCGCCACCCGCAACCCGCACAAGCTGGAGGAGGTGGGGCGGATCCTCGCGCCGTTCGAGCTGTCCGTGACGGGGCTGCCCGAGTCGGTGATCCTGCCGCCCGAGGACGCCTGGACCTACGAGGAGAACGCGCTGGGCAAGGCACGGGCGGCCGCGGTGGCTCTGGGCGCCGACGTCATCGCCGATGACTCGGGGATCGAGGCGTCCGCGCTGGATGGGCGCCCCGGCGTGCGCTCGGCACGCTTCGCGGGGCCCGCGGCGAGCGACGCCGAGAATCTGGCGCTGCTGATCGCCTCCGCGCCGGAGGGGAGTGCGCTGCGCTTCGTCTGCTGTGTCGCCTTCGTGTCAGCGGGGGGAGCCGAGCAGGCATTCTTCGGCGAGTCCCGTGGGCGGCTTGTGGCCCGCCCACGGGGTGAGCGGGGCTTCGGCTATGACCCCGGATTCATCCCCGACGGTCCGGCGGGTCGCGGCGGGGACGGCGGCGTGCGGACGATGGCGGAGCTGAGCGAGGCCGAGAAGGACGCGATCAGCCACCGCGGTCGGGCGGTCCGGGCCTTTGCCGAGTGGTACGTCGCACCGGGACGAAATATCGCTTAGAGCAGGTTGATTGCCGCGGCGAGCGAGATCACCAGGGTGACGATCGCATAGCCGATGTAGCCGTCGATCAGGACGATCACGCCGAACACGAACAGGGCCGCGGCGGTGATCGACCAGGAGGCACGGGCGAGCGTCATGCCGCGATTCTCGCGGGGGCTCCGGTCGGGTGGGGGCTCGGCGCTCACGGCGAGGGAACTGGGTCGTGCTCGGTCATGGTGTAGGGAGCTTATGGCGGCGGGCTGAGTGACGGCCGGGGTCATAAATCAACCCGAAACGTCCGGAAACCCTGTTAGCTTCGGCGATTCCAACCATCCAGAGGAGTGGAAAAAGTGACAAAGGCAGAGTTCATCGACCAGGTAGCGGACCGCGCGGGCCTCACCAAGAAGGACGCGTCGGACGCGGTCGATGCTTTTCTGGAGACGATCGAAGGCGCGCTCAAGCGTGGCAGCGAGGTGAGCTTCTCCGGCTTCGGAAAGTTCAGTGTCTCCAAGCGCGAGGCGCGCGAGGGTCGTAACCCGGCCACCGGTGAGAAGATCCAGATCTCCGCTTCCAACGTGCCGAAGTTCACGGCAGGTGCGGCGCTCAAGAAGGCCGTCAACTAACTGCCGTCTCGGCGCCGCGTGTGGCCAGTGTCGCGGAGGTGACGACGATCGCCTTCGGCGACCGTCTGGCCGCGTACGTCCAGCGACGTGAGTCGCAGATCGTGCTCGGCCTGGATCCCGATCCCGCGCGGCTGTGGCCGCACGCGGCGGCGCAGGCTGGTGGGGCGGATGCGTCCGACCCACCAGCTGCGCGAGCCGCCGCCGCCGTCTCCCGCCACTGTCGGCTGGTGATCGCCGCGGCCGGCGAACACTGTGTCGCCGTCAAGCCCCAGGTCGCCTGCTTCGAGCGCCTCGGTGCACCGGGCTGGTCGGCCCTGGCCGACACCGTCGAGGCCGCCCACGCGGCCGGTCTGCTGGTCATCGCCGACGCCAAGCGGGGTGACATCGACGTCTCGGCCGCGGCCTACGCCCAGGCCTTCCTGGGGGAGACGCCGACGCCGTTCGGGCCCGTACCGGGCCTCGGCGCCGACGCCATGACGGTCAACCCGTACCTCGGGCGCGACTCGCTCGAGCCGTTCGTGGCCCAGGCGCGCAGCGCCGGTGCCGGCCTGTTCGTCCTGGCCCGCACGTCCAATCCCGGCGCGGCCGACCTGCAGGAACGCGAGGTTCCCGGAGCGGGGACGGTGGCCGGCCTGGTCGGCGCGCTGCTGAGCGATCTGGGCGTGGCGGGCATCGGGTCCTCCGGCCTCTCCGACGTCGGAGCCGTGGTCGGAGCCACCGCGCCCCACCGCCTGGCCGAGCTGCGCGAGCTGATGCCCCACGCCCCGTTCCTGCTCCCCGGCGTCGGGCGCCAGGGAGGCCACATCACCGATCTCGCCCCGGTGTTCGCGATCGGACCCGCCGGTGGCCTGCCGGCGTCCTCGCGCGGGCTGGTCGACGCCTACCTGACCCACGGGGGCGAGCCGGGGCCGGCCGCCGCCGCCGAGGCGGCCCGCCTGCGCGAGCAGGCCTGGGCGGTCGCCCACGGCGAGCGGGGCTGACCCGCAGGGGATTCTTCAGGAGAGACCTCCGAGGCAGGGCCTACGATCGCGCAGCGATGTCAGCGGATGCCGAACACGCTGATCGACGCGACCGTCGTCGGGAGTCCCGGCGCCGCCCGGGGCGCTTCCTCGCGCCGGTGGCGCTGATCGTCGTGGTGATCGCGGTGATCGTGATCGTGGCCAGCGTGGGGGGCGGTTCGAGCTCTGCGCCGAACCCGGTCATCTCGACGCCGGCCGGCACCCAGAGCAGTGCCGGAACAACCACCCATAGCCAGACGTTGACCCAGAGTGCGACGACGACAACGGCCACAGGCACCAGCACCACCGGGACGAGTACCAGCGCCGCGGACACCTACACGATCGTCTCCGGGGACACCTTCTCGGTGATCTCGGAGAAGACCGGCGTGTCGGTCGCCACCATCGAGGCGCTCAACCCGGGTGTGTCCTCCTCAGCTCTGACCGTCGGCCAGGTCATCAAGCTCAAGTGATCGGTCGGCTCCGACGTGGGCTGCTCGCGGTCGTCGTGGCGCTCGTGGCCGGGCTCGCCGTCGCCGTCTCGGGCGCCACCGCGGTGCCGGCGCCGACCCTCTCGGTCACCGGCGCGAGCCTGACCGTCGCCGCGACCGGTCAGCAGCTCGACGGCGTCAACGCCGACAAGGAGATGCTCATCGCCTCGACGACGAAGCTGATGACCGCGCTGGTCGTGCTCCAGCACGTCAGGAACTTCTCCGACACCTTCACCATGCCGGACTGGCGAGCGGCCTCCGTCGACTCCCAGATCGGGTTGGCGCCGGGGGAGAGGATGAACGTCACCGACCTCATGCTGGCGCTGTTGCTGCCCTCCGCCGACGACGCCGCCTACGACCTCGCCGACAACGTCGGTGGGGGCTCGATCACCCGGTTCGTCGCCGATATGAATGCCGACGCGGTCAAGCTCGGGCTGACCCGTACCCACTATGAGAACCCGATCGGGCTGGATTCGGCGGAGAACTACTCCAGCCCCTACGACCTGACTCGGTTGGCCGCCTACCTGCTCGCCCATTATCCGGTGTTCGCCCACGACGTGGCGCTCGCCCACGCCACGCTGAGAACCGGCAACTACGTGCGCGAGGTGACCAACACCGACACGCTCCTGGGAACCGAGCCGTGGATCACCGGGGTCAAGTCGGGCCACACCGACGCCGCCGGCTACATCCTGGTGTCCTCAGCCACGCGGGACGGGATGACGCTCATCTCCTCGGTGCTCGGCACGAGCTCGGAGGCCGCCCGCAACGCCAACGCGCTGGCCCTGCTGCAGTACGGGTTCGCGCAGTTCCACCCGGTGACGGCGGTACGCCGGGCCACGGTGGTGGGGCGCCCGGTCGTGACCCGGGAGAGCCGGCGGGCCGTCGTGATCACCGCCGGAGGCTGGGGAACGGTGCTGCCGCGCAGCGACAAGGTCAGCGTTGCGCTGGCGCTCCCCGCCAGGCTGACGGCGCCGGAGAAGGCCCATACCCGGGTCGGGACCGAGACGATTCTCGTCAACGGACATCCCGCGGGCACCGTCGCGCTCGTTCTCGGACGGGCCATCCCGGCGGTTCCGACGCTGACCGAGGTCGCCCATGTCCTTGGCGGACCCACTACGCTGGGTGTGCTGGCTCTGCTGATTGGAGTGCTCCTGACGGGGCTCGAGCTGCGGCGCAGACGCCCATCGGCGGAGTCGCGACATCGCAGGGAGCGAGCGGAACTGGAGGCGAGATGATCATCACCGTCACTCTGAATCCGGCCCTCGACAAAACGCTCGAGGTGCCGTCCTTTACCCCGGGGCGACGTCACCGTACGGTCGACCACGTCACCATGCCCGGCGGCAAGGGTGTCAACGTCGCCCGGGCGCTCAAGCGCCTGGGTCTGCCGGTCGTGGCCTGCGGGCTGTCCGGTGGCGCCACCGGGATCCGCATCATCGAGGCGCTGAACGATGAGTCGATCCTCAACTCGTTCGTCCGCATCCGCGAGGAGTCCCGCACCAACACCGCGGTGCTCGACCCGACCACCGGGCTGCACACCGAGATCAACGAGCGCGGCCCGTCGGTCTCGCCCCATGAGCTCGACCTGTTCCGCGAGAAGCTCACCTACCTGGCGGCCGGCGCCTCGATTGTCGTGTTCGCCGGGAGCCTGCCCCGCGGGGTCGAGCCCGGGGCCTATGCCACGCTCATCCGTGACGTCAAGAAACTCGGCGTCACCACGATCATCGATACCGACGGCGAGCAGTTGCGGCTGGCCGCCAAGGCCGAGCCTGACGTCGTCTCGCCCAACGAGATCGAAGCTGAGGAGCTGGTCGGTCACGAGTTCAACGACGCCGACGACCGCGCCCAGGCCGTCGTGGAGATCGCCACCCTGGGCCCCGCCGAGTCGATCATGACCGTGCCCGATGGCTGCTACGCCCAGGTGCGTGAGGAGGGGGGAGCCTCGGTGGTCTACCGCGCCGCGATCGCGCCGCTGGACGCCGTCTCGCCGATCGGCTCAGGGGATGCCTTCCTGGCCGGCTATGTGGCCTCACGCTACCTCGAGCGCGAGCCGGCTGACTGCCTGCGCTACGGCGTCGCCTGTGGTGCGGAATCGACCCAGCACGTGGGGGCCGGAATCCTCGACGCCGCTCGGGTCGAGCGGCTGGTCGACGGCGTCGTGCTCGAGCGCGTGACCGTCGGCGAGCGGGTCTTCTAGCGCCTGGCTCGCGGGGTGGTGAGCGCGCCCGCAGCGCATCGACCCGCTGCTAAATTGAGCAGTCAACTGACAGGGGCCTGCCGCCACCGCGTTCACCGTCTCTCACGCCGCCGAAAGAGGGGTTCTCCCATGCTGTCCGCTACCTGCCGTACGCTCCGCTGATGGAAGTTGAAATTGGACGCGGGAAGAAGGCCCGCCGGGCCTACGGATTTGATGACATCGCGATCGTGCCGGGCCGCCGGACACGTGACCCTGACGATGTCGACATCAGCTGGACGCTAGGTCCCTACCGCTTCGACCTCCCCTTCCTCGGCGCTGCGCTCGACGGCGTCGTAAACCCGACCACGGCCGGCGCGATCGGCAAGCTCGGCGGTCTCGCGGTGATGAACCTCGAGGGCATCCAGACCCGGTATGAGGACGCCGACGGCATCCTCGAGCGCATCTCGACGTACTCCAAGGACATCGCCACCCGGGAGCTCCAGGACATCTACCAGGAGCCGGTCAAGCCGGAGCTGATGGCCCAGCGGATCAAGGAAATCAAGTCCCACGGCGTCGTCGCGGCCGCCTCGCTGACCCCCCAGAAGGTGCGCCGGTACTACGAGACGGTGCTCGAGGCCGGCCTCGACATCCTGGTCATCCAGGGCACGGTCGTCTCGGCCGAGCACGTCTCGCTCGACGAGAGCCGGCCCCCGCTGAACCTCAAGGAGTTCATCCGTGAGCTCGACATCCCCGTCGTCGTGGGTGGCTGTGCCACGTACCACACGGGTCTGCACCTGATGCGCACCGGCGCGGCCGGCGTGCTCGTCGGCGTCGGCCCGGGGGCGATCTGCACCACCCGCGGGGTGCTCGGCCTCGGCGTTCCCCAGGCGACGGCGATCGCCGACGTGGCCGCCGCGCGCTCCCAGCACATGCTCGAGACCGGCGAGCAGGTCCGGGTGATCGCCGATGGCGGCATGCGCAATGGCGGCGACATCGCCAAGGCGGTCGCCTGCGGCGCCGACGCGGCGATGCTCGGGTCGGCACTGGCACGGGCCTACGAGGCCCCTGGGCGCGGTTACAACTGGGGCATGGCGACCTTCCATCCCACGCTGCCCCGGGGCACCCGCGTCACCACGCGCCAGAACGGCTCGCTCGAGGAGATCCTCACCGGCCCGGCGCACGAGAACGACGGGACGTTCAACCTGGCGGGCGCACTGCGCACCTCGATGGCGACCTGCGGATACCGCGACATCGCGGAGTTCAACCGCGCCGAACTGCTCGTCGCTCCGGCGCTGCAGACCGAGGGCAAGCACCTCCAGCGCGACCAGGGCGTCGGCATGGGTGCCCGGGGCGGAGCTCAAGCGGTTGGCGTCTCTGACTGATTCGGACGCTCAGTCCTCCGAGCTGACCCCGGAGGAAGAGGTACTCGTTGCCGTCGGCCATGAGGCCGACGGCCTTCCCTCGGCGGAGTCCAACAGCGTCGTCGTCCTCGACTACGGGGGCCAGTACTCCCAGTTGATCGCCCGCCGGGTGCGTGAGTGCGGCGTGTTCTCGACCCTGCTGCCCAACCACGTGGGGGCCGAGGAGGTGCGCAAGCTCCACCCCCGGGGCCTCATCCTGTCCGGCGGTCCCGCCTCGGTCTACGCCGACGCCGCCCCGGCGCTGGATCCGGAGCTGCTCGAGCTCGGCATCCCCGTGCTGGGGATCTGTTACGGCATGCAGCTGCTGGCGCTCGAGCTCGGTGGCCGCGTGGAGGGGGCCGAGATCGGCGAGTTCGGTCGCTCCCAGTTGAGCGTGGGGGTCTCGGGCAAACTGCTCGCGCACACGCCCGAGCAGCAGACCTGCTGGATGTCGCACCGCGACACCGTCTTCGCGCCGCCCCCGGGCTTCACCGCGCTGGCCTCCTCGACCGCCTCGCCGGTGGCCGCCTTTGAGTCCCTTGAGCGCGAGATCTACGGCATCCAGTTCCACCCCGAGGTCGTCCACACCCCCTACGGCCAGCAGGTCCTGCAGAACTTCCTCACCGACATCTGCCGCTGTGACGGCTCCTGGAGCGCGGCCAGCGTGATCGAGGAGCAGGTCGAGCGCATCCGCGAGCAGATCGGGGACGGCTACGCGATCTGCGGCCTGTCGGGCGGGGTCGATTCGACCGTCGCGGCGCTGCTCGTGCACCGTGCCATCGGGGAGCGATTGACCTGCGTCTTCGTCGACGGTGGGCTGATGCGCAAGAACGAGGGCGAGCAGGTGGTCGCCGCCTTCCGCGATCACTTCCATGTTCCACTGGTGGCCATCGATGCCGAGGAGCGCTTCCTGGCCCGGCTGGCGGGAGTCAGTGATCCGGAGCAGAAGCGCAAGGCGATCGGCACCGAGTACATCCGGGTCTTCGAGGAGGAGGCGCTGAAGGTCTCAGATGCCAAGTTCCTCGTCCAGGGCACGCTCTACTCCGACGTGATCGAGTCCGGGGGCGGTCACGGCACGGCGGTGATCAAGTCACACCACAACGTCGGCGGCCTGCCCCAGGACATCGAGTTCAAGCTCATCGAGCCGCTGCGCGCCCTGTTCAAGGACGAGGTGCGCGCCGTCGGGGCCGAGCTGGGGCTGCCCGAGCGCTTCGTGTGGCGCCAGCCCTTCCCGGGGCCGGGCCTGGCCATTCGGATCGTCGGGGGGGAGGTGACGCGCGAGCGTCTTGACCTCCTGCGTGAGGCCGACGCGATCCTCCAGGACGAGATCCGCAAGGCCGGCCTCTATCGCGAGCTGTGGCAGTCCTTCTGCGTGCTGCCCGACATCCGCACGGTCGGCGTCCAGGGCGACGAGCGGACCTACGGAAATGTCATCGCCATCCGGGCGGTGACCTCCGATGATGCGATGACCGCCGACTGGGCGCGCCTGCCCTATGACCTGCTCGAGCAGATCTCGCGACGCCTGATCAACGAGATCCGGCCGGTCGGACGGGTGGTCCTGGACATCACCTCCAAGCCACCCGGCACCATCGAGTGGGAGTAGCTCAGACGGGCGGAAAGTGAGCCCGGCTGAGCCCGCTATCATCAGCGGCCGCCGCGCCCCGAGGCGCGGTTTTCTTACGCCATGAAGACTTACGTAGCCAAACCCACCACCGCCGAGCGCAACTGGCTGCTCGTCGACGCCAACGGCCTGACTCTGGGCCGCCTGTCGACGCAGATCGCCGACGCCCTCCGCGGCAAGCGCAAGCCGACCTACACCCCGCACATCGACACCGGCGACTTCGTCGTGGTGATCAATGCGGAGAAGATCGCCGTGACGGGCAACAAGCTCGCCGAGAAGCGCTACTACCGCCACTCCGGGTATCCGGGCGGCCTCAAGTCCCGCACGTTGGCTGAGCAGCTCGACCGCCAGCCCGAAGAGGTCATCCGCCATGCCGTCAAGGGCATGCTCCCGCGCAACCGCCTGGCCCGTAAGCAGCTGACCAAGCTCAAGATCTACGCCGGGCCTGAGCACCCCCACGCCGCCCAGCAGCCCGTTCCGATGGAGATTCATGTCTGACGATTTGACGCCGGCCGACGAGCCGACCCCCGACCCGGAACTCAACGAGGAGCCGGCTGCCGAGCAGCCCGCTGAGCGCGACCCCGCGCCCATCGCCGACGCACCGGTTCAGGTGTCACCCGCCGCCGCTGGCCCCGACGACGCCGCACCCGAGGTGCCGGCCGAGACCGAGCCCGAGTCCACCGACGCGACCCCGGTCGCCGACGCCCCGGCCGAGCCGGTCCCCGCCGCCGAGCCAGCTCCCGAAGCCGCGCCGGTCCCCGCCGGTCAGACCGAGGTGACCGCCGCCGGACAGGATGAGATCGTCGAGGGTGACGTCGAGTACATCGAAGAGGACGCCGACGAGACGCCCCGCGTCAAGCCGGCCATCCCCGGAATGGACCTCACCCCGGATCTGGCCGCTGACGGCGATCAGTACCTCGACGCCGAGGCTCGCGCCGCCGCCGAGGCCGAGGCCGAGGAGGCAGCCCTCCGTGCCGCCGCGGCCAGCGAGGACGAGTCCAACGCTCAGCCGATCGCCGACGCCGCCATCAACCTGGCTGCCGGCGCGCGCTACACCGCCACCGGCAAGCGCAAGACCGCCGTCGCCCGCGTGATCGTCCGGCCCGGAACCGGTGAGTACTCGATCAACGGCAAGACGCTGAACGAGTTCTTCCCGCGTGAGACCCTGCAGCGGGTCATCCGTCAGCCGCTCGAGACCGTCGGATACGAGAACCGCATGGATGTCATCGCCCGTATGCACGGGGGTGGTGTCTCCGCCCAGGCGGGCGCGCTGCGCCACGGCATCTCCCGGGCGCTGCTCGAGGCTGACCCCAACCTGCGTGGTGAGCTCAAGCGCCGCGGCTTTCTGACACGTGATCCGCGCGTCAAGGAGCGGAAGAAGGCCGGTCTCAAGAAGGCCCGTAAGCGGCCGCAGTTCTCCAAGCGCTAGCGGACGCGCGCGCTCAGCGCGGACGCGAGGCGTTTCTCACCGTTCATGTCAAGACAGCTGTTCGGCACTGACGGCGTGCGTGGCGTGGCGGGTGAGTTCCTCACCGCGGAGCTCGCCCTCTCCCTCGCTCAGGCCGCGGTGCGGTTGTCGCCTCAGGCGCACCCCCGGGTGCTGATCGTCCGTGATACCCGCGAGTCAGGGGAGATGCTCGAGGCCGCCCTGGCCGCCGGCATCACCTCCGCGGGCGGCGACGCGTTTCTGGCCGGCGTGCTGCCGACGCCGGCGGCGCCGCTGCTGCTGCGTCTGCACGACTTCCAGCTCGCGGCGGTCATCTCGGCCTCCCACAACCCCTATCACGACAACGGCATCAAGCTGTTCGCCGCTGACGGATTCAAACTCGACGACGCGACCGAGGCGGCCATCGAGGCCGCCATGGCAGAGGCACCGCCCCGGCCCGTCACCCAGATCGGTCGGGTCAGGCGCCTCGACGGTGCGCTCGATGACTACCTTGCAGCGCTCCAGACGCGCTTCGGCCAGCTGGACCTGACCGGTCAGCGGGTGCTGCTGGACTGCGCCAACGGTGCCACCTTCCAGGCGGGTCCGGAGATATTCCGTCGCCTCGGGGCCGAGGTCAGCGTCCTGTCTGAGACCCCGGACGGGCGCAACATCAACGATCGCTGTGGCTCGACGCACCTCGACGCGTTGGTCGCCACGATGGCCGAGAGTCCCCACGATGTCGGCTTCGCCTTCGACGGGGACGGCGACCGCGTGCTGGCCGTCGACGCCGCGGGTGCACCCGTCGACGGGGACGAGCTCATCGCGCTGGCGGCCCTGCATCTGCAGCGCAGCGGTGAGCTCCACGGAGGCGGCGTCGCCGTCACGGTGATGACCAACTACGGCTTCCATACCGCCATGGCGACGGCTGGCATCGAGGTGGCCACCACATCGGTGGGAGACCGCTACGTGCTCGATGAGCTGCGCCGGCGCGAGTGGCGCCTGGGCGGCGAGCAATCCGGGCATATCATCGAGCTCGGCTTCGGTCCCTCCGGTGACGGGATCGCCGCGGCGCTACTCACCATGGAGGCACTCGGTGGCGCCGATCTGCGAGAGCGCCACGCCATGCAGAAGCTGCCCCAGAAGCTCGTCAACATCCGGGCCAGCGACCGCTCCCACCTCACGGTGGCGATGGCCGCCGCACCGGTGCAGAGCGCGATCGACACCGCCGCGGAGGAGTTGGCCGGTCGCGGCCGGGTTCTGGTGAGAGCCAGTGGAACCGAGCCCTTGGTCCGGGTGATGGTCGAGGCACCGAGTCCGGAGGAGACCGAGTCGCTGTGTCAGCGGCTGGCGAACGTGGTGGACGAGGCGCTGTCTCGGCTGCCGGCCAAGCTTTAGTCCCCACACATCGGCGCCCGTCAGCCTGCCCACAGGCAGGAAAGTGGGCTCAGAGCTCGCAGATAACATCTCAGAACCTCCCGCCTGGAAGAAGGAGTCCCCTGCATGTGCGGCATCGTCGGATACGTCGGGCCTCGTGAGGCCCGTACCCTCCTCATGGAGGGCCTGGAGAAGCTCGAGTATCGCGGCTATGACTCAGCCGGCATCTCGGTGATCGACGGTGACCGGATCGACGCCGTGCGCGCGGTCGGAAACCTCAGCGCCCTCCGCACCGCCCTGGCCGCCCGCGGGACGGTGACGCGGGAGACCGCGAGCTCCGAGACCGGCTCCTTCACCGCGATCTCGCTGACCGACCCCGAGACGGACACGGGCTCCCACGCCGCTGAGGCGACCGCGGAGGCCCCGGCGCCGCCGCACGGTACCGGCATCGGACACACCCGCTGGGCCACCCACGGCGGTGTCACCGAGGCCAACGCGCACCCCCACTACGACAGCTCCGACCGCGTCCACATCGTGCTGAACGGGATCGTGGAGAACTACGTGGCCCTGAAGGCGGAGCTGATCGACCTCGGGGTTCACTTCACCTCAGAGACCGACGCCGAGGTGATCGCCCACCTGATCGCCCGCCACTACATCCGCGGGGGGCTCGTCGAGGCGGTGCGCGCGACCTATGAGGAGCTCGAGGGCCACTTCGCCTTTGTGGCGATGAGCGCCGACGAACCCGGCGTGCTCGTCGGGGTGCGCAAGGAGTGCCCGTTGATCGTCGGCCGCGGCGACAGCGAGACGTTCATCGCCTCCGCCGTTCCCGCCTTCATGGCCCACACCCGCTACGTCCAGTACATGAACGACAACGAGATCGTCGTGGCCACCCCCGAGGGGGCCGAGTTCTCCACCGTCGCCGGCGAGCCCCTGGCGCGGGAGATCTCGGTGATCGACTGGGACGCCGAGACCGCCGAGAAGCAGGGCTATGAGACCTTCATGCTCAAGGAGATCCACGAGCAGGCCGACGCCGTCGCCGACACCATCGGTGAGCGCGCCACCCGCATGGACGGCATCGATCTCGACTTGGAGGGCACGATCGGTCCCGAGGTGCTCCAGCGCACGCGCCGGATCGTCATCGTCGCCTGCGGCACCTCGTACCACGCCGGCCTGATCGGCCGCTACGCGATCGAGGAGTGGGCACGGATCCCCGTGGAGGTCGAGATCGCCTCCGAGTACCGCTATCGCAACCCGATCGTCTCGCCCGACGACCTGGTGATCGGCATCTCCCAATCCGGGGAGACCCTCGACACGCTGATGGCGATGCGCACCGCCCAGGCCCAGGGGGCCACCGTGCTGGCGCTGACCAACATCATGGGCAGCCAGATGACCCGCGAGGCCGACGGCGTGCTCTACACCCGGGCCGGACTCGAGATCAGCGTGGCGGCGACCAAGACGTTCATCGCCCAGGTCACCGCGCTCTACCTGCTGTCGCTGTCCCTGGCCGAGGCGCGCGGCACACTCGAGCGCGCTGAACGCACTCGTCTGGTGGCCGAGATCCGTCGTCTACCGCACCTGATCACCCAGCTGCTGGAGGCCGAGAGCGCCAACATCGCCCGCATCGCCCGCGAACTGGCGCGCGGGGAGTTCTTCCTCTACATCGGTCGACACGCCGGCGTGCCCGTCGCGCTGGAGGGTGCGCTGAAGCTCAAGGAGCTCTCCTACATCGCGACCGACGCCTACCCCGCCGGTGAGATGAAGCACGGCCCGATCGCCCTGCTGGACGCGTCCACGCCGGTCATCGCGGTGGCCACCGACTCCCCGGTGCTGCACAAGCTGATCTCCAACGTGCAGGAGGTCCGCGCCCGCGGCGCACGCGTCGTGGCGATCGCCAGCGAGGGCAACCTGACGATCGGCGAGCACGCCCACGAGGTGATCCGGGTACCCCAGACCGACTGGATGCTCGCGCCGCTGCTCGCCGTCATCCCCCTGCAGGTGCTGGCCTATGAGATCGCGCGCGAGCGCGGGCTCAACGTCGACCAGCCGCGCAACCTGGCCAAGACCGTCACCGTCGAATGATTTCGACCTATTCTCGTCAGGATGGCGATTCCATCCTGGCTCGAACCACTGCCTGACGCTGCCCAGCAGCGCGCGATTGATTCCTGGGCCATCGACGAGCTCGGGATCCCGTCCGACACGCTGATGGAGCGGGCCGGGACCGGTCTGGCCCGCCTGGTCGCGGACCGGATGCCGGAGGGGCGGATCGCCGTGATGGCCGGCAAGGGCAACAACGGCGGCGATGGCCACGTGGCCGCCCGCCTGCTGGCTGATCGCGGCCGCGAGGTCGACCTCATCGAGGTCACCGGGGACAGTGGCGACGACATCGATTTCGACGCCCGGCTCGACGGCTCGGCGGCGGTGATCGACGCGCTGCTCGGCACGGGCTTCCACGGCGCCCCGCGCGAGCCGGTGGCCGCGGCGATCCGGGCGATCAACGCGGCCCGCGATGAGGGACTCGTGGTGATCGCCGCCGACGTCCCCTCCGGGGTCAACGCGAGCACCGGCGAGGTCGCGACCGAGGCGGTCATCGCCCATCACACCGTGACCTTCCACGCCGCCAAGCCGGGACTGTGGCTCTCACCCGGCAAGGGTCACGTCGGGGAGGTGACGATCGTCGACATCGGCATCCCCACCTGGGACCTGCCGGTCGACGTGACCGCCGGCCTGATCACCCAGGAGGTGCTGGACGAGGTCCCGCGGCGCGGTGCGGACTCGAATAAGTTCACCAGCGGCCACGTGCTGATCGTGGCCGGCTCAGAGCAGTACACCGGCGCGCCGGCGATGGTGGCGATGTCCGCCGCGCGGGCCGGGGCGGGCTATGTGACCGTGTCAGTGCCCTCTGCCGTCATTTCGGTGCTGCAGTCAAAGCTGCTGGAGCCGATGGTGACGGATCACTCTGGGGTTTTCGACCTGCTCGAGAAAGCGAATGCACTCGTGATCGGCGCTGGTCTGGGAAAGAGTGATGACGCTGGCGCACTCGTGCGATCGCTTTCTCGACAGGCCGAAATCCCCGTCGTGCTCGACGCCGACGGCCTCAACGCTCTGGCGGGCGACTTGGCGTTTCTGGCCGGGCGCACCGCGCCGACCGTGCTCACGCCACACGTGGGTGAGCTGGCTCGGCTGCTCGCTGTCAGTACCGACGAAATCAAGGCCCATCGCCTCAGATCAGCCCAGCAGGCGAGCCAGCTCTCCCATGCTGTGGTGGTGCTCAAAGGCGACGACACCATCATCGCCCACCCGGACGGCCGGACCGCGATCAGTCCCGGCGGAGTGCCCGCACTCGCCACGGCCGGGACCGGCGACGTGCTCGGCGGCATCATCGGTGCGTATGTGGGCAAGGGCATGGATCCGTTCGCCGCCGCCTGCGCCGGGGTGTACGCGCATCTGCGCGCCGGGGCGCTGGCGGCGCGCTTCGTCGGACAGGAGGGTGTGATCGCCTCGGATGTGATCACCGAGCTGCCCCGGGTGTTCGCGCGCGATCGCGATGACGAGGAGGACTGACGTGACCTCCCACGGGGGTCACTAGATGGCTCTGCGGGCAGTCGCCGAGGTCAACCTCGCCGCGATCGAGCGCAACGTCGCTCGCCTCCGCGCGGAGCTGGACGAGGCCCGGCTGTGTGCGGTGGTCAAGGCCGACGCCTACGGCCACGGGGCCGCCCCGGTCGCGCGCGCGGTGCTGGGTGCCGGCGCCAGCACGCTCGCGGTGGCCACCGCGGGTGAGGCCCTGGCCTTGCGTGAGGACGGTATCGACGCCGCCCCGATCCTGGTCCTGGGGGCGATCAGCGCCGAGGAGCTCCCGCTGGCGCTCTCCGCCCGGGCTGAGCTGGTGGCGTGGGAGGAGGGCTTCGTGGCCGCGCTGAGCGGACATGAGGTCCGTGTCCACGTCAAGCTCGACAGTGGCATGGGGCGTCTGGGCACGCGCGATCTCAGCCAGGCCAGCGCGGTGGCGGCCGCCATCGACGCGACCCCCGGGCTGGAGCTCGTCGGGGTCACCACGCACTTCGCCACCAGCGACGACGACCTCGACTTCGTCGCCCGACAGCTGGATGTCTTCCTGCCCTTCGCGGCGTCACTGGCCCGGCCGGGCGTGACCGTCCATGCCGCCAACAGCGGGGCGACCCTGCGCCTGGGGGCCAGCCACTTCGACATGGTGCGCTGCGGCATCGCCCTGTACGGAGCCGACCCGATGAACGCGGACCCGGCGAGCTTCGATCTCGAGCCGGCGCTGGCGCTGCGCTCCTACGTCGCGGCGGTCAAGCCGATCGCCCCCGGCGAGAGCGCCGGCTACGGACGCCGCTTCATCGCCGCGACGCCGAGCTGGCTGGCCACGGTGCCGATCGGGTACGCCGACGGCGTGAACCGGCGCCTGAGCAACAACTGCGACGTGCTCATCGGCGGACGCCGCTACCCGTTGGTGGGCACCGTGAGCATGGACAACATCACTGTCGACGTCGGGTCAGACCCGCAGGTGCAGGTGGGGGAGACGGTGACGCTCATCGGCACCGACGCAGGGGAGCGCCAGACCGCTGAGGATCTCGCCCGGCGGATCGACACCATCAACTATGAGGTGCTGTGCGGGATCTCGCGCCGCGTGCCGCGCCGCTATCACCGCGACGGTGAGACCGCATGACGCCCCCGGCCGCGACTCCGCTGGCGGAGCTCGCCGCGCTCACCGACCGGGCCTGGCTGGTCGGCGGCGCGGTGCGTGACGAGCTGTTGGGGTTGCGCTCGACCGATTTCGACCTCGCCGTCGACGGCGACGCCAAGGGCTTGGCCCGGGCGCTCGGCCGAGCCACCGGGGCCAGCTCGTTCGCGCTGTCGGAGGCCTTCGGTGCCTGGCGGGTGAGCGCGGCGGACCGTTCCTGGCAGGTCGACATGACGCCGCTCACCGGTCCCTCCCTGCAGGCCGACCTGGCCAACCGCGACCTCACCGTCAACGCCGTGGCGCGGCCGGTCGCCGGGGGAGAGCTGATCGACCCCTTCGGCGGCGCCGATGACCTGCGCGCCGGCCGGCTGGCCATGGTCTCACCCGGCGCCTTCGCCGCTGACCCGCTGCGGGTCATGCGCCTGGCCCGGATCGCCGTCGAGCTGGACTTCCACATCGACGCCGGGACGCTCGCGGCCGCCGAGGCGGCGGCGCCGGGGCTGGCCGGGGTGGCGGGCGAGCGCGTCTACGCCGAGCTGCGCCAGATCATCGCCGGGGACCGGCCGCTCGCGGGCCTGGGCGTGCTGGAGGCGGTGGGCGCCGCGGCGGTGGTGCTGCCGGAGCTGGTCGCCCTGCACGGCGTCGAGCAGAGCGTCTATCACCACCTCGATGTCTACGGTCACACCCTGGAGGCCCTCGGCTACGCGCTGGCCCTCCAGCACGACCCGCCCGGCGTCCTCGGCGTCGAGGCCGAACCCACGCGGGCCTTCCTGGCCCGCCCGCTGGCCGACGAGATGAGCCGGGGGGAGGTGCTGCGCTGGGCGGCGCTGCTGCACGACATCGCCAAGCCCCAGACGCGGGCGGTGAGCGCAGAGGGGAGGATCACCTTCTTCGGCCACGATGTGGAGGGTGCGGGGGTGGTGCGAGAGATCTTCGGACGGCTGCGCGGCTCAGAGAAGGTCACCACGCAGGTGGCGGCGATGACTCGCCATCATCTCCGCCTCGGCTTCCTCGTCCACCATCGCCCGCTGTCGGCGCGGGACGTCTATGACTATCTCGCCGCCTGTGAGCCGGTCAGCGCCGATGTCACGCTGCTGTCGGTGGCCGACCGCCTGGCCACGCGCGGACGCAACGGCGAGCCGGCCATCGCGGCTCACCTCGAGCTGGCTCGTGAGCTGTGGCCCGCGGCTCTGGAATGGCAGGCGCGCCGCCCCCGGCCGCCGCTGCGCGGCGACGATCTGGCCGCTGCGCTCGGCCGGCCCGCCGGCCCCTGGCTGGCTGAGGTGCTCGAGGAGCTGAGCGCCGCGCGCTACGCCGGGGAGATCGACGACTCGGCCGCCACCGCCGTCGGTTACGCCGCCGCGTGGCTGGAGGAGAACGGTTAGCCTGAGGCGTCGATGAGCGATCCCGACTGCATCTTCTGCAAGATCATCAACGGCGAGCTGCCCTCCCAGCGCGTCTACGAGGATGACCACACCATCGCGTTCATGGATATCGCGCCGGGCACCCGCGGGCACCTGCTGGTGATCCCCCGCAACCACGCCAAGGACATCACCGAGATCGACCCCGACGACCTGGCGGCCGTCGCCCGGACGGCGCAGGTGATGGCGCGGCGCGTGACCGAACGACTCGACGCCGACGGCGTGAACATCATCAACTCCTGCGGTGCCGCAGCGTGGCAGACCGTGTTCCACCTCCACTTCCATGTCATCCCGCGCTACGCCGGTGACCAGCTCGTGCTGCCCTGGACGCCGGCCCCGGGTGACCCGGACGCGATCGCCGCGGCGGCCGAGCGTCTGCGCTGACTGCCGAACCCGCGGTCGGCGATGCTCCATGGGGGGCTTTCGCTAGGCGGACGCGGATTTGACTGATACCCTCCCGACCACCCGCGGGGCCGATGGTCCCGGGGCGGGGATAGCGTCGTAGTTTCGATAGGGGTAAGAGTCATGGCAACTGGAACCGTTAAGTGGTTCAGCGACGAGAAGGGCTTCGGCTTCATCACACCTGATGATGGGGGCCGAGACCTGTTCGTCCACTTCAGCGGCATCGACGGGGATGGCTACCGGTCACTGCCGGAGGGCGCGAAGGTCAACTTCGAGGAGGAGGCCGGGCCCAAGGGCCCCAAGGCCGTCAGCGTCACGAAGATCTAGTTGCCCGGCGCGCCCGCGGCCGACGGTCGCAGGCGCTGCAAGCAAATCCGCAACATTGTCGGCCCGGATGGGTTTAAATGGGAGCCATGAGACGTCTTCCGCTGGCCATTGCGGCCGCCTCCATGCTGGCCGCTGCCGCGCTGCCGGCGACTGCTGCAGCCACCGAGGTCCAGCTCGGTCAGACGGCGACGGCCCTGGCGGCTCCCACGTGTCCGTCCGGGACCTCGGCTGCGGACTGCACGATCCTCCTGACCCAGATGACGGGACTCGAGACCCTGAGTGACGGGACCGCCAACCCGACTGAGGTCAAGGCCGACGGCGTGGTCACATCCTTCACGGTCGGCATCTCGGCGGCCGCCAAGAGCTATGTCTCCACCCTGGACCTCCCGACCTCCCAGAAGGGCTACGGCGGTCCGCCGTCGGCGGAGCTGACCATCCTGCGTCCGGTGGGAGGCGCCGGCAAGTTCCGCTGGCAGGTCGTGGCCCAGGGCTCGCCCCAGCCCCTCGCGGCCTACCAGGGCTCGGTGGTCCAGTTCCCGATGGCCCAATCCCTGCCGGTGGTGCCGGGTGAGGTCGTCGCGCTGACGACGACGACCTGGGCTCCAGTCCTGTCGATCGATCTCTCCAAGACCGACTTCGCCTACCGCCAGCCGGTGGTGGCCACGTCGAAGACCACGGGGGCCGCGCCAAGCTGTTTCCAGACGACGCTGGCCACCCCGTTGACCTTCGGCAACGAGTCGACCTACGGCTGCAGCTACACGGGTACCAGAATCGAGTACTCGGCCACCGAGGTGACCACGCCGTCACCCACCGCGTCGCTGCGGTTGGCCAAGCGCATCGACGCTCAGGTCCGCAGGCCCCGCGTCATCTCGCGTTAGAGCCCGCCGCCCCCGGTGGTCGAGCTGCCCGCGCTGGTGCCGGCCGCTCCGGTGTTCCCGGTGGCTGCGCCGGTGTTGCCCGCAGCTGCGCCGGTATTACCGGCGGTCGCACCTGTGTTCCCGGTTGCACCGGTGGCGGCGGCGCCGCCGGTGTCACTGGAGCTGGAACCCGAATCGCTGAGTCCCGCGCCGCCGCTGCTCGAGGTCGAGCTCGCGGCGGAGGAGTCGGTGCTCGCACTGCTCGTGGTCGACGTGGTGGCCGTCGTGTCACTGGACGCCGAGGCGGCCGGGGCGACCGCCTGACTCGTGGTGGGAACAGTCAGGCTCGGCGCTCCGGTGGTGTTGCTCGAACTGCCGCTGGAACCACAGGCGCTGAGAGCCGCTGCGGCGAGGGCTGCCGCGGCGAACGCGACGGGGGCGCGTTTCACTCGGAGCGGGAGCTGCGGTCGGGCAGGGCGTCGAGCTCCTGGCCGCAGGTCGTGCACACGGTGAGGTCGCGCTGGCAGAGCTGATCGCAGTGGTTGCAGAAGCGCAGGTTCTCCACGGCCCACGGCAGCTCGGACGCGGTGGGACCCACCGGGACGAGCTTGGCCACCGGGAACAGCTTCTCGCCGGTCTCGTGATCGACGTACTCGACGTCGAGTTTGGCCTCGATGATGTGCTCACGACCGGAGGCGGAGCGGAAGCGGTACTTGTTGCCGATTCTCATGCTGGTCTCTGAGTCCTAGTGGTGCGCGGGCGTGCCGTGCTCATCGGGCAGGTGCGCGACCTCGCGGCGGGTGTCGCGGATCCACAGCGCGAGCGCGACGATGAAGACGACGCCACCGATGATCGTCCAGAGCCAGTTGATCGTTGTGCCGACCAGCGTGAGGGTGATGCCCACTGCGATGGCCAGCGGGATCGGCGTACCAGGTGGGAGGTGGATGTCCTCGCCCGCGGGCGGGACGGCCTCAGGGTCGTGCAACGACGCGGCCGGCGCGGTCACGGTGGAGCCGGCGCCTCTCTCGCTGTGGGGCTGAGACGTGCTCACGAGTGCAGGTAGATGGCGCCGACGATGAACGTCGCGCCGAACATGAAGAAGCAGATCGCGCCGGCGATCAAACCGGTGCGAATGTTCTTCTGAGCCAGCTTCTTATCCATGGGCTCAACTGTACCTGTTTGCGGCGTCGGGAGAAGGTCTCAACTGAGGCGCTAACGCAGCGCTATCTCAGACCTTGACATCGACGACCATGGCGCAGAACAGCAGCGCCAGGTACGCCAGGGAGTAGAGGTAGAGGCGCAGGGCCGACTTGCGGTCCGCTCGGCGGTAGAGCACCACCGCTTCCACCACGAAGACCAGGCCCAGGACGATCGAGCAGGTCTCGTAGATGACCCCGAACTGCCCGGTGCAGGCGGGCAGCTGGGTCAGCGCGTAGAGCAGCACGGAGTAGAGGAGGATCTGGCGTCGGGTCTCGCGCTCGCCCTTGATCACCGGGAGCATGGGGATCTTGACCTTCGCGTACTCGTCCTTCATGAGCAGGCTGAGCGCCCAGAAATGCGGCGGCGTCCAGTAGAAGACGATGGCGAACAGGTAGATGGCGGTCCAGGACAGCGAGTTGTGCACGGCGGCCCAGCCGACCAGCGGTGGGATCGCCCCGGCCGCACCGCCGATCACGATGTTCTGCACGCTGCGTCGCTTCAGCCACATCGTGTAGACGCCCACGTAACCGACGAATCCGCCGAAGGCCAGCGACGCCGCAAGCACGTTCAGCGTCAGGCTCATCAGGATGAAGCTCAACGCGGCCAGCGTGCAACCGAAGGTGAGTGCGGCGCGCGGGGAGACGCGTCCGCTGGGCACCGGCCGCTGAGCCGTCCGCTCCATCTGCGCGTCGATGTCGCGGTCGTACCAGTGGTTGACCGCGCCCGCGCCACCGGCCGACAGGTAGCCCCCGAGGCACGCGAAGAAGATCTTCGACACCGGGGGACTGCCGGCCACCTCCATCGTGGTGATGGTGGTCAGCAGCAGCAGCGACTGGACCTTGGGCTTGGTCAGCTCGACGTAGTCGTTGACGACTTGGCGGAGTCGGGACTGCGGGGCGACGACCAGCGTCGCGGTTGAACTCTGACCGCTCACGGGGTGTTCAGCTTACCTGCGAATCGAGGGGGGAGACCGACCCGGGCGCTACTGCGCCCGGGTGAACTGCTCGGCCCCGCCGGTCTTCTGGACGACACCGGTGTCGATCTCGATCTGGCGGCGAATGTCCTTCATCGGCTCGACCGAGCGGATGTAGGGGATCACGTCGAAGTTGTTCACCGGGGGCGGTGACTGGGTGAACCACTCCAGCGTGTTGCCCTTCCACGGATCCGACCCGGCGATCTTGCCGGTCTTGTAGGAGCGCAGGAAGTTCCAGAAGGTGAGCAGCATGCCGATGCCGAGGATGTAGGAGCCGATCGACGAGATCAGGTTGAACGTCGACCAACCCAGGCCCGGCTGGTAGGTGTAGATGCGTCGCGGCATGCCCGACAGGCCGAGCGCGTGCTGGGGGAAGAACGTCAGCTGGAAGCCGATGAAGGAGATCCAGAAGGAGGTCTTGCCCAGTCGCTCGTTGCAGAGCCGCCCGGTGATCTTGGGATACCAGTAGTAGGTACCGCCGAGGACCGTGAACACGGCGCCGCCCATCAGCACGTAGTGGAAGTGAGCCACCACGAAGTAGGTGTCGTTCAGCTGCCAGTCGACCGGGAACACCGCGAGGAAGATGCCGGTGATCCCGCCGATCAGGAAGGTGAAGATGAACCCGAGGATCCAGTACATCGCCGTGGTCATGACGAGCGAACCTCGCCAGATCGTGCCGATCCAGTTGAAGATCTTCACGCCGGTGGGGATGCCGATGAGGAACGAGCTGAGCATGAAGAACGCCAGCACGGCCAACGGCATCGGTGCGGTGAACAGGTGGTGGGCCCACACGAGGGTGGCCAGGAAGGCGATGACGATGGTCGAGGCCGCGATCGCCTTGTAACCGAAGATCGGCTTACGGGCGAACACCGGCAGGATCTCCGAGACCATGCCGAAGCCGGGGAGGATCATGATGTAGACCTCGGGGTGGCCGAAGAACCAGAACAGGTTCTCCCACAGCATGGGGGACCCGTGGAAGGTCGGATCGAACCAGTGGGTGCCGAAGTGCCGGTCGGTCAGCAGCATGGTGACCGCCGCCGCGATGACCGGCAGGGCGATGATCAGCAGCACCGCGTAGATGAGGATCGACCAGATGAACAGCGGCAGACGACCCCAGCTCATGCCGGGTGCCCGCATGTTGACGATCGTCACGTAGAAGTTGATCGCGCCGACCAGCGAGGAGATACCCGTGAGGTGGATGAGGAAGATCCACGCGTCCTGGCCGCCGGAGGGCGAGTACTGAATCGAGGACAGCGGCGGGTAGGACCACCAGCCGGCTTCCGGCGGGTGCCAGAACAGCGAGGCGTAGAAGACCAGACCGCCCATGGCCAGGAGCCAGAACGACAGCGCGTTGAGTCGCGGGAAGGCCATGTCGCGGGCACCGATCATCAGCGGCACGAAGTAGTTGCCGAAACCCGCCATGACGGGGACGACGAACAGGAAGATCATCGTCGTGCCGTGGAGCGTGATCAGCTCGTTGTAGGTCTGACCGTTGATCAGCGTGTTGTTCGGAACCGCGAGCTGGCTGCGGATGAGCAGCGCCTCGATGCCACCCATCGCGAAGAACACGAAGGTCAGGACGAGGTACATGATCCCGATCTTCTTGTGGTCGGTGGTGAGGACCCACTCAACCCACTTGCGGGAGTGGGGCCGGTCCACATCGTGGACGAGGATCTGGGGTACCGGGCGGAGAGTTGCTTCTGAGGTGGTGATCGACATAACTACTGAGTCGGCTCCTTAGAAAACGCCGTTTGAGGTCAGGCTGCCGGAGTTGACGAGACTCTGGCGTAGGGCACCGACCTGCTCGTTCTGATCGGCAATCAAGGATTTCTGCTTCGTCAGCCACGCGTTGTACTGCTTGGGCGTGACGACGTGGACAAGGGCCGTCATGAAGGCGTGCTCGCGACCGCACAGCTGAGCGCATTGGCCGTAGTAGGTGACGCCGGAGTGGAGCGCCTTGAACCACGTGTAGGTGGTGTAGCCCGGGACGGCGTCAACCTTGCCGCCGAGCTTGGGTATCCACCAGGCGTGGGTCACGTCGCTGGACTGGATGACGAGGTCGACGGTGACGCCGGCCGGCACGACCATCTCCTGGTAGGAGTAGGCGAGCCGCGTGTTGAAGCCGTTGCGGTTACAGCCGGTCCCGTACTCGTAGCGCCAGATGAACTGGCGACCGGTCACGCAGATGGTGAGCTTCTCACCGTTCGGCGGGGTGGGCTCGTTCAGGCTGGCGGACAGGACCGCGCCGGCGGAGGCGTCCGAGTTGGGCGGGTTGATGATGCTCGGCAGCGTGATGAAGGTCGCTGCGGCCAGGATGACCAGGATCCCGGCGGCGCCGGCGGTCAGGCCGAGCTCCACCTTGGTGTTGCCGTGGAACTGCTCGGCGACCGGGTGGCGCTTGGCGCGGAAGCGCCAGATGGCGTAGAGCAGCGTGCCCTCGACCGAGATGAACACGAACAGCGCGACCCAGGAGACGATGATGTAGAGCGTCTCCTCAGCGTTGGCGTTGGGGGAGCCACCGGACTTGACGGTGTCCCAGTTCGCGAACGCCGCGGACGCGAACATCAGTGAGCCGGCGAGCGCGGTGATCGCGATGGCGGACAGCCTGCCGCGGCGTGTGGCCAGCAGTCGGAGGGGGTTGCGTGATCTGTTCAAAGCGCGAGGGATCTTATCCGGGAAACAGGTCGTTTGGTCGTGTGCTTGAAGCTAACGCTGTGCTAAGCCTCGTATTCTGGTTGCGTAAGACGGCTCGAGGCTCTAAAGGGCGTCGGGTCGCGTCCCCGCGGCACCGGCCAGCCCGGGGTGGCTCTTATACTCGCCCCCGCTTTGGGCTTACGCGGAGCGATCAGGGTCTCGGCCGGAGCGCTCGTCATCACGGGCGTGGCCCTTCCCGTGCTGAGGAAGCGCGTCGGGATCCCGCGGGCGGCCGTGCTGGCCGCGGGCGTCGCCGCCCCGGTCGCCGCCTCGGCCATGCTGCCCAAGGGACGCACGCGCAGCGTCGTGGTCTGCTGTCTGGTCGGCTGGACCTACTTCGCCGCCTATGAGATGCCCAACGATGATCCGGAGGAGTTGGCCGCCCGCGTCCGCGTGCAGTACCCGATCGACGTCGACCGGATCCTCGGCGCGGGCCAGATCCCGTCACAGCGCCTGCAGCACGCCTTTTCCACCCGTGGGCAGGTCAATCGCTTCGAACGCCTGCTCGTCTGGTCCCACTGGATCTGGTTCGCGGTGCCCCACACGGCCATGCTCTACGTGCTCGTGCGTCGACCCGAGCGGTTCTCCGGGGCCGCCGCGCGCGAGTACGGCACCTTCAGCCTTGGGGCGGTCGTCTACTGGCTGGTGCCGACGGCACCCCCGTGGTGGGCCGCCGCGCACGGCTACCTGGGACCCGAGGACCCGCTGCCGGTGCGTCGGATGATGCGCGAGTACGGCGAGGTGTTCTGGGGAGAGCGCTGGGACGGGCTGTTCGAGGCCCTGGGTGGCAATCCGCTCGCGGCCATGCCCTCGATGCACTTCGCCTCCTCGCTGATGGCCGCCCGCGCGCTGGATGAGGTCGGTCCCGTGGCCGGTGCGGTCGGCTGGACCTACGCCGGGACCCTCGGGCTGGCGCTCGTCTACCTGGGGGAGCACTACGCGATCGACCTGATCGCCGGCACCCTGCTGGCCGAGACGGTCCGCCGCGGCGGCCGGCGCCTGGCGCGGCCGATTAAGACGGCGGTGTCGGGCCTCGACGCCCTGGGACGCTACGCCCGCGGGCACTGACCTGGGGCCGCGGAGCCCGCTCAGCCCGGGCGGGAGGGGGGCGACTATCCTTTGTGAAGTATGAGCTCTTCTGCCTATGAGAACGTCATCATCGTCGGCAGCGGGCCAGCCGGTTACACGGCTGCGCTGTACACGGCCCGCGCCGATCTGAACCCCCTGGTCATCGAGGGATGGGCCTGGGGCGGGCTGCTGCAGCAGACCACTGACGTCGAAAACTTCCCTGGTTTCCCCAGCGGCATCATGGGCCCGGAGCTCATGACGCACATGCGCGAGCAGGCCCGCCGCTTCGGCGCCCGTCTGGAGACCGACGAGGTCACCGGCCTGGAGCTGTCAACCGACGGAGGCCTGCACAAGGTCGACGTCGGCGGTGATATCCACTACGCCCGCACGGTCATCCTCTCGATGGGTGCCCAGCACAAGAAGCTCGGAGTCGCCGGGGAGGAACTGCTGTCCGGCCGCGGCGTGTCCTACTGCGCGACCTGTGACGCGGCGTTCTTCCGCGACGTCCCGACGATCATCGTCGGCGGCGGCGATTCCGCCATGGAGGAGGCCATCTTCCTGGCGAAGTTCTCCTCCAAGGTGGCGGTGGTTCACCGGCGCGACGAGTTCCGCGCCTCGGCGATCATGCTCGATCGCGCCCGCGCCATCGAGAACATCGAGTTCCTCACCCCGTACGAGATCGATGAGTTCGTCGCGGGCGACAGCGGCTCGCTCTCCTACGCGCGACTGAGGAACACCGAAGACGGCAGCACACGCGACCTGGAGATCGCCGGCGCCTTCATCGCCGTCGGGCATGAGCCCCAGTCCCACATCGTCGCCGGCCAGGTCGATCTCGACGACGATGGCTTCGTCAAGGTCCAGGGCCGCTCGACTCTGACCAACGTCCCGGGCGTGTTCGCGGCCGGCGACCTCGTCGACCACACCTACCGTCAGGCGATCACCGCCGCCGGTTCGGGCTGCCAGGCCGCCCTCGACGCCGAGTGGTTCCTGCGCGATAACCCCGCCCCGGCCGAGCAGGACTTAGCCCAGCGGCTGGCTCAGGCCTAGCTGCCTGAGCGCCTGGCCCGCTGGTGGTCTCTGTGGACCACCAGCGGGACTCCAACGCTGCCTTAGCTCGCGGCCGGCAGGCTGGAGGCGGGCGCATCTCCGGCAACCGTCACCGTGACGGGTGTCGAGGCGGCACCAACGTTCTCCGGGCCGCCGAAGATCCGCGCACGCACCGTGTAGGTGCTCGGCTGACCGAAGCGGTAGCTGAAGCTGTAACGCGAGCCGCTGGTGAGAGTCGACTCCGCTACGTCCTGCCAGCCGCCCTTGGCGGTCTGGATCTGCAGGTACACGGAGTGACCCGTGTGATCGGGGGTGACGCCTCCGCTGAAGGAGACCGCCGTGCCCACCATGGTGCTCGTCGCGCTCGGGGTCATCGACACCGACTCGGCGACCGCCTCATACAGGCTGGCCGTGCGCCGCACCGGCGTCGCGGTCGTCTCAACCTTGTAGACCGTGTTGTTGACCGGGGCCTCGCTGAACGAGTAGCTGCCATCACTGCCGGTCGTCGCTGAGGCGATCGCCGTGAAGGCGCCCCCGTTGCTGCGGGCGTAGAGCTCGACGGGCGCTGACGCCTCCGGCGTGGTGGTCGAGCTGCCCTGATACAGGGTGCCCGAGATGGTCGCACTGGAACCGACGGTGATCGCCGGAGCCGAGCTGTTGATGGTGAAGCTCGGGTTCTGGGTCTGCTGAACTTCGAGCGTGCTCGAGTCCGAGCTGCCCGCGATGTTGCGCGCATCGCCGGGCAGCAGGGCCCGGACGGTGTAGTCGCCGCCGTCGCGGAACGCGTGGGCGATGTCGAACGTCGACCCCGCGTTGGTCGAGCCGGTGGCCACGGTGCGCCAACCACTACCGGTGGTGCTGTCCTGGGTCTGGATGTCCACCTGCTGGTGAGGGTGGCCCGGGGAGACGGTGCCGCTGAACAGGACCTTCTGGCCCGTGGTCGTCGCGGCGGTCGACTCGCTCAGGGTCAGGGTCGAGGACACCCGCTCATGGAAGGTCCGCGAGTGCGCGAGGTTCGGGCCGGTCACGTACCAGTTGCGGTTCGAGACCACCACGCCCTCGGCGCGAGTGAACTCGTAATAGCCGTCCGCGTTGGTGGTCGTCTTGGAGATGATCGTGTACCTGGTCGCCGGGGCGATCTCGTGGTAGAGGTAGATCGTCTGATCGGCCACGTCGCTGCCGTGCAGCTGGCCGTAGATGAGGACCCCCGTTCCGGACACGATCCGGTTCGGTGTGGCGGTGATGGTGAGACCATCGTTGTGAATGGGTGCGGCACCTGCTGTGGCCGGGACGACGGCGGCTGCCGTCAGGGCGCACAACAGAGTGGCGCGTACGCAGGTGCGTCGACGCATGTTGCTCTCCTTGTGAGGTGACTCCGATGTGCTCGCGTGCCCCGGCCAAGGTTGCGTGCGAGCGGTGCTTCATTGTCTCTAACGCGGGAACTCGGAGGAAGTTCCGGAGCTGGTGTATCGGTCTGATCGCTTAGCTCCTCGCCGCGGTCGCGAGGCCGGACCGGGGGCAATAGCCTGCGTGAGGTGATGCGGCTGTCCTTCAAGCGCGGTCCTCGCCGCTCGGGCGGTCCGTGGATGCCCAAGCAGGCGGCGCCCGAGGGGCTGAACCCCGAGCAGGAGCGGGAGATGGAGTCCGACGACCTGGCCGAGCTGCTCGCCGCCACCAACGCCAAGCGAGCCGCCCGCGGCAAGCCCCCACTCAGCCAGGACGACGTCGCCATGCGGGTGTGGTCGGCCGAGCAGCAGATGCGCAACGGCGGTTCAGACTGAAGCCAGCGCTGGCGGTGGCGTGCCGGCGCTAGAGCGCGATGCGGTCGAACAGGTCCCCGAGGATCCGCGCGGTGGCACCCCAGATGAGATGGTCGCCCACCACGTAGGTGTCGGTGCGGATAATTAGTCCGCGGCGCGTGAGACGCCGGCGTGCGTGGCCATCAAGGACGGCGCCCAGCGGCAGCTCGATGAGCTCGGCCACCTCGGCCGGACTCGGACGCCAGGTGAGGTCCCCGGCGATGGCTCCGACGAACGGATAGATCGCGTAGCCGGTGGCCATGGTCGGGGTGGGGGGGAGTGCCCCGAGGATGGTCACCCCGGCGGGGTCGAGCCCCACCTCTTCCTCGGCCTCGCGCAGGGCGGTGTGGACGAGGCTCGTGTCCTCGGGCTCGAGGCGCCCGCCGGGCAGGGAGATCTCACCGGCGTGGCGACGCAGATCGTCGGGCCGGCGGGTGAACACGGTCCACAGCTGACCGTCGCGCTGGGCCAGGGTCACCAGGACGGCGGACTGGATGTTGCCCCGTACCTCGATGGCCGTCGCGTCCTCGATCGACAGCAGGCGATCGCCGAACAGCTGCGCCCTCAGATCAGATGGCGAGCGCACGGCGATGCCGCGCGCCTGGTCGAGCTGTTCAGGTCCGGGCAAGAATGCCGCGACGCTTGCGCGCTTCCTTGGGCGCACCGCTCGCGTCGACCACGGTGACGCGGTCTTCGAACATGACCTCGCCCTCGAGCACCCGGTGGACCGGACATTTGGCGGCGATGACCTGAAGCTTCTCGCGCTGCTCCGGCGTGGTGTGGGCGGGGAGCTTCAGTTCGAGCGCGAACTTGGTGGGGCAGCCGCGCTCAGACGGGGTGTAGTCGACGGCGACCTCGACCTTGCCGATGTCCCAGCCCTTGTGCTTGGCGTACATCTCCACGGTGATGGCGGTACACGAGGCGAGGCTGGCGGCGAGCAGTTCGAGGGGACTGGGTCCGTCGTCATCACCGCCGCGATCCGACGGTTCGTCCACCAGCACGTTGTGGTTCCGGATATCGACGGTGTGCGTAAAGGTCTGCGCTGCCTGCCGATGTGCTGTCGCTTTCATGGCTGCTTCCTCCGAGCGTCCTGCACAGTGTCTCAAGACGATGCTAGCGCCATTGAGCGGGGATTTATGTGCAACCTTACGCGGCTCTTGTGCTGCCCGACTGCGGTTCTCACGCCCAGACGGTAGGGGCCGATTCCATCCGCCGCCGGTGCGAACATATGTTCGTCACATGGCGTACCCAGACTACATCCGCGAGAAGGCGATCCAGATGCGCGTCGAGCGCGATCTGACCATCGACGAGATCGCCGAGCGGCTGGCGATCCCGCGCACCACCATCTACTACTGGGTCAACCACGTTGCGCTGCCGGAGTACTCGACCCCGAAGCGCAAGCTCGCCCAGATTCGGGCGACCGAGGCCACACAGGCCAAGCATCAGCGGCTGCGAGATGAGGCTTACGCGCTTGGCTTGGCTGAGTGGGGGGTGCTCGCCACGAAGCCGACGTTCCGCGAGTTCGTCGCGCTGTACATCGCTGAGGGCTCTAAGCGCAATCGAAATTCAGTCCAGATCGCCAACTCGGATTATCGCGTCCTCGCCGTCGCCGTCAGCTGGCTGCGTCGGCTCACCGACCGGAAGCTCAGCTTCTCGATCCAATACCACGCTGATCAGGACCTGGCCGAACTGCGACAGTTCTGGGGCGAGATGCTTGGGATCGATGGCGCCGCCATCAATATGCAGCGCAAGTCGAACAGCAGTCAGCTCGCGGGTCGAACCTGGCGTTCTGAGCATGGTGTGCTGTCAGTCCGCATCAATGACACCTACCTTCGTGCCCGCCTCCAAGCGTGGATTGATCAGATCCGCGAAGACTGGACACTAGAATCGGCATCCTGATCGGGGTGTGGCGCAGTCTGGTAGCGCGCCCGTTTTGGGGACGGGAGGTTTCGCGGGTTCGAATCCCGCCACCCCGACCTGATCGGTCAAATCGCTGGCCTCGCTCACGCGGGGCCGGCGCCGTTCTGGGGACACCTCGGTCCGCAGAACGGGGCGCCGACGGAGCCGGTTGCCGCGGCAGTCCCTGGGTAGTGTCCTCATTCGACCCACCACCCCGAACCGAGGAGCGAAACGTATGCCATCAAAGGGATCAGCTGAGTGGAAGGGCGGCCTCAAGGACGGCGCCGGCAGTTTCAAGGCCGGCGACACCATCGACGGCGCCTTCTCCTACAAGACGCGGTTTGAGGACGAGCCCGGGGCCAACCCGGAGCAGCTCATCGCCGCCGCACACTCCTCCTGCTTCAGCATGGCGCTGTCCGCGGCGCTCGAGGCCGACGGACACACCGTCGACTCGGTCAAGACCGACGCGACCGTGACCCTGCGGATGGTCGACGGCAACCCGACCATCACCAAGATCGCCCTGGTGACCGTTGGATCGGTCCCCGGTCTCGACGAGGCGGGCTTCAAGGCGGCCGCTGAGGGCGCCAAGGCCAACTGCCCGGTCTCCAAGGCGCTCGCCGGCGTCGAGGAAATCACGCTGGAAGCGTCGCTAGCCTGACGCAGGCGCCGGTCCCGGTCAACCCCGGGGCTGGCCCTCGCGCCCGTAGCTCAGCTGGATAGAGCAGTGGACTTCTAATCCTCAGGTCGCAGGTTCGAATCCTGCCGGGCGCATCCATGAAGAACGTCATCCTCGATGTCGATACCGGGACCGACGACGCCATCGCGATCATGCTGGCTGCGCTGCACCCGGAGATCAATCTGGTGGCGTGCACCACGGTGAACGGCAACGTCGAACTGGAGTACACGACCGATAACACCCTGCGGGTGCTCGACTACATCGGCACTCCCCAGATCCCCGTGTACCCAGGCATGTCACGCCCGATTGTCCGGGCCGACCTCCCGGCTCCGCGACGCGACCGTGACTCCGAGGCGGATTTCCACGGCACCCACCTCCCGCTGCCCGAGACGCGACTGCGAGCCCGGGACCAGGGAGCGGTTGAGTTCCTGATCGAGACCTACCGGCACACGACCGAGCCGATCACGCTGGTGCCCGTCGGTCCCCTGTCGAACCTCGCCACCGCGCTCGCGCTCTGCCCCAAGCTTGTCGACCTCGTCCCCGAGGTGGTGATCATGGGCGGAGGTCACGCGATCGCCAACATCACCCCGGGCGCCGAGTTCAACATCTGGGCCGACCCCGAGGCGGCTGACGTCGTCCTCTCGGCCGGCTTTGAGAAGGTCACTCTGGTGCCGCTCGACGCGACTCATCAGGCGCTCGTGTCCCTCGAGCACTGCGCCGCGTTGCGCGGATGCCGGTCCCAGGCCGGACGCGCCGCGGCCGACATCATCGAGCGGCGGATCCACTCCCACGACATCGCCCAGCCGATGAAGATCCGGGGCACCGCGCCGGTGCACGATGCGCTCTGCATCGCCTACCTCATCGATCCGGCCGTGATGGGTACCGAGCGCCTTCACGTCGGCATCGAGACCCGCGGGGAGCTGACGCTGGGACAGACCGTGATCGACGTGAACCACCGAGGCGTCGGGGAACCGAATTGCGACGTCGCCCTCAGCGCTGACGTCGACCGGTTCGTGTCGCTGCTGCTCGAATCGCTCGCCTGAGCGAGGGTCGCTCCGCGTCCCTCATGCTGCCGCGCGTCCGACGCACCGGGTGACGCGGGCGATGGTCTGGAGCGCGACGCCGGCCGGAATTGCGATGCGGACGCGCCTCAGGGGGTCTGCGTTTCGATGAACATGCGATGGACAAGATCAAGTCGGGCCTGGAACTGGCTGGGGCGGAGGCGTCCGCTGGCCTGCAGGGTGGCCAGGCCGTGGCAGGTGGACCAAGCGACCTCCGCGCGGGTGCCGTCGGCATCGGGGAACGCGTCCTGGATCGCCGAGAAGGCACGCTGCAGCGGTTCAGGGGTGTTCGCGTCCCCAAAGGTCAACCCCGAGGGCAGCGAGAACATCGCTTCATAGAGCCGGGGGTGGGCGGTGGCGAAATCGAGGTAGGCGCGCATCCGCGCCATGGGCGAGGCGTCCACCGTCGCGAGCGCCGCGGCGAGGTCGGCGAAGCCATCGAGCGCCACCGCGTCGATGAGTGCCTGGCGACCGTCGAAAGCGGAATACAGCACCGGCTGGGTCACGCCGAGCTCTCCGGAAAGTCGGCGCATCGTGACGGCGGGCCAGCCGTCGGCCTCGGCGAGGTCGCGTGCGGCATGGATGAACTGGTCGCGTCTCAGGTCGAGATCGGGTGCGGGTCGGGGGGACATGGTCAATAGACTAGTACCGTTATATAACGCTGACACTCAGCGTCCACGATCGGCCCAGCGCCGGCGTTTGAAGGGAGTGCGAGACTCCCTCGCGTGAGTCACCTGCCCGAGCCCGCGCCGCCGTCCCTGGCGGCGCGCGAGCCCGACCGCGCGAGGCATCTCACGATGCTCGCCTACGGCTCACAAGCCGAGTTCGACGATCCTGGACTCGCCTACCGCAGGCTCTTCGGCGAGCTCCTGGGAACCTTCATGTTGGTCACCGTCGCCGCCGGCGGGGGCGTCCTGCACGCCAAGGGTCAGATCAGCCTGACCGCGGCGGTGGTGGCCCCCGGACTCATGGTGATGGCGATCATCCTGTTCATGGGCGCCGTATCGGGTGCGCACCTGAACCCGGTGGTGTCGATCGCCTTTGCCCTGCGGGGTGACTTCCCCTGGAAGCGGGTGCCGCGCTACATCGTCGTCCAACTCATCGGGGCAGCTCTGGCCTGCCTCTTCCTGCTCGCGCTGTTCGGCAACGTCGAGCATCTCGGCGCCACCCTGCCGGGACCGGGCTATCGGCCCTGGCAGGCCTTCCTGATCGAGATCGCCCTGACCGGCATGTTGGTCAGCGTCATCCTGGGGACGGCCTCCTCGGCCCAGAACGTCGGGACCATCGGAGCGCTCGGGGTCGGCGGCTACATCGCGCTCGCAGGTCTGTGGGCCGCGCCCGTCAGCGGCGCGTCGATGAACCCGGCGCGGTCGTTCGGACCGGCGCTGATCAGCGGCGACTGGTCGGCCTACTGGGTCTACGTGGCCGGACCGCTGCTCGGGGCATGTCTTGCGGTCGGCTGCGCGCTGATCCTGCGCGGCCGCGGCGGAGCCGACGGAGCCGCGCGCCTCGCGGCGTCCGGCGATCTTCAGCCACACCCCCGATCCGAGGAGCTGACCCCATGAGCACGCCACAGGTTCCGATCAAATGGGCCGCCGAGGTCGCCGCGCACGACTACGCCGCGGCCGAGGCATACCTGTCGCTCACGCTCGACGACGAGGCGGTGGCCAAGGCCGTCAAGCGTCTCCGCAAGACCAAGCTCACCACTCGCCGAGCCAACGACATCCTTCGGGCTTCGGGGCTGACGCCGGCGGAGCTGACCGATCCCGGGGTCATCAAGGATCTCATCAAGGTCATCGAGGGCACCGAGCTCAGTCCTGTCCTTGTCCTCAGCGACAAGAAGGGCGCCGAGATCGCCGACGGGTTCCATCGCGTCTCACTCGTCTATCGACTCGACCCGTTTGCCGACGTCCCGCTGAAGCTGGGCTGACAACGTGCCCACGTCCGCTGAGCGCTCGGTCGTTCTCACCGGTGCGGCCGGCGCCATCGGCTCGGTGATCGTCGATCGGCTCGCCTCACGCTGGCGGATCTCGGCCACGGACCTGCGTGCCGGTGGAGGAATCCAGGCGCTCGATGTGACCGACCTCGAGCGCTGTGTCGCAGCGTTCCACGGGGCCGACGCGGTGGTGCACCTCGCCGCCAATCCCAGTCCCGAGGCCGAGTGGGAGGCGTTGTCAGGACCCAACGTGCAGGGCACCTACACGGTGGCGGCAGCCGCCCGGGCGTGTGGGGTACGCCGGCTGGTGCTCGCCTCCAGCGTCCAGGCCATGTCCGCCTACCCCGAGACGCGACAGCGGCGCGCCGATGACGCGCCGCGACCGGCGAACCTCTACGGCGCGACGAAGGCGTGGGCCGAGGCGCTGGGAAGCTGGGTGGCGGCGACCTCCGTTACCTCGGTGGTGGCAGTGCGGATCGGACACTTCCTTGCTCAACCTCCGGCCGGCGCAGAGGCGACGCCGCGGAACCTGGCGGCCTGGCTGAGCCCGGGTGACTGCGCTGGGTTGATCCAGGCGGCGGTCGAGGTCGAACGCGACGGGTTTGTCGTGGTCAACGGGATCTCGGCCAATCGCTATCGCTTCCTCGATCTCGAGCAGGCCGCGGTGGACATCGGCTACGTGCCGAGCGACGACGCGTGGGCCCGGATCGAGCCGAACCCACGCTAGCCGCCGGATCAGTGAGCCCGGGGGTGCCACGGTGGCGCTGACGATCGCGATCATCTCCGACACCCATCTGCCGCGAGGTCGGCGTCACCTGCCAGACGAATGCGTTGCCCGCCTGCGTGCGGCGGACCTGATCATCCATGCGGGGGACCTGGTGACCCTCGCCCTGTGGGAGGAACTGCGCGGCTACGGCGAGGTCGCCGCGGTCCACGGGAACGTCGACGACCCCGAGGTCCGCGCGCGGCTGCCCGAGCGGGTCGAGCTGACCCTCGAAGCGGTGCACGTCGCCGTGCTCCACGACGCCGGCCCGTCACGGGGCAGGCTGGGCCGGCTGCACCGGGCGTTTCCCGCGGCGGACGCGGTGGTGTTCGGCCACTCCCACATCCCCCTGCTCGAGCGAGATGAGGCCAATGGCGTGCAGATCTTCAACCCGGGGAGTCCCACGGACAAGCGTCGCCAGCCCCACCACACGATGGGCTGGGCGCAGGTCAGCGGAGCCCAGATCTCCCTCGAGATCGTCGAGCTCGGGCCGGGCTAACCTCGTCGATCATGGAGGCCCGACGCGCCCGTGTCGAGGACGTGGAGGTGATCTGCCGAATCTGTGCCGAGGGGTGGCGCGACACCTACGTCGGGCTGCACACGCCGGCGGAGATCGAGGCGACGATCGCGCGCTTCTACGCCACCGCGGGGCCGGGACCGCGGTGCTGGAGGCGATGACCGCGGGGCCGGGACCGCGGTGCTGGAGGCGATGACCGCCCAGCAGATCGCGGGCGGTGCCCGGGAGCAGTGGGTGTCGGTGGGCAAGGGCAACCGCAAGGGCATCCCGTTCTATGAGGCGCGCGGCTTCATCCTCATGGGTGAACGGCCGACCTATGAGATGCCCGGTCACGCCTCGCTGCGGTACCGCCGTCTGCTGGAGGCGCTCCCGGATTGACTCCGCGCCGAGGCTCTCAGGCGGCGAACGGCCCGCGCAGTGCGGCCCACTGCAGCAGGACGATGGTCTTGGCGTCGACGATCTCGCCGTTCAGAGTCATATCGAGCGCGTCGGAGAAAGCGAGCTCGAGCACCTCGATGTCCTCGCCCTCCTCGGGCAGCCCCCCGCCCGCGCCGGTGCGCGACGCCGGCGTGTAGGGGGCGGCGAAGAAATCCTGGCGCTCGGTGGCGGCGCCCGGGCTGACGAACGCGTAGAAGAGGTGGGTCATCTCTCCCAGCTCGACGCCGAGCTCCTCCCCGCTCTCGCGGCGCATCGTGGTCGCGGCATCCTCGCCCGGGTCGATCTGACCCGCCGCCGCCTCGATGAGCATGCCATCGGGGTGGCCGTTGGCGTAGGCGGGATACCGGAACTGGCGGGTGAGCAGAACCGTGCCACGCTCGAGGTCATAGGGCAGGATGACCGCGCCGTTGCCGCGGTCATAGGTCTCGCGTGTGCGCGTCTGCCAGCGGCCGTCGCGGCGGTGCTGGTCGAACGTGGTGAGACGCAGGACGCCCCACCCGTCGGAGACGACCTGCACGTCCTTGACACGGATGTCCGGGTTGCCGGACAGGTCCCGGCCAGCCTGGTCCAGCCCGGTGCGACCGCGGCTGTCGGGAATGTCGGCGCCGAGCTTGCCGGAGGTGAACGTCGATGCGTGGCTCATCTGCTGGGTCCGGATCAGGTGTTCCGCAGGACCCGCATCGCGGCTCCGGCGCCCACCCCATAGACGACGTGGAACAGCGCCTCGCTGCCCAGAGACTGCAGCGAGCGCTTCCACGGCAGCTCGGCGACACCCGCGGCCGGCTGCTGGCCGAGGGCGACCAGCCACACGATGAGGCCGAAGGCCGGTCCGGTCACCTCGGGACGCAGCTTGGCGTTGGCGGCGAAGATGCCGTAGGGAACGCCCCAACTGACGCCGTAGAGCCAGTGCATCCCCTGATTGGCCTTCGGCTTGTCACGGCGCTTGATGCGGCCGAAGCCGAGCTTGCGCGACGCCTTGTCGGCTACCGTCGCCGGCGCGTCGGAGGGCTCCGCGGAGGTCAGGACGAACTCGGCGCCCTGGGCGATGGTCATCGCCGCGGTTGCCGCGACTCCGGCGATGAGACCCTTGCCGGCGTTCCGGATCAGCGAGGGCCGGGGCGGCTGGCCGCCGACGGCAGTCGATACCTGCGCCACCTCGACGGCGTCACGCGGGGCGTCGTCCTCCACTCCGTGAGTGGCCGCGGCCGCCATGGCGTAGCAGATGACGTCCTCTGCGGCCGCGATAACCGGGTCGGGAAGTCCGGTGGCCGACACCACGAGCTTGCGGATCCGCCAGGTCGAATAGGTTCCGACGCCGGCACTCAGTGCGGCGACGAGGGCGCCGACAGGGCCGGCGACGGCGTTCCCGGTGTAGGCACCGGATCCGACGCGCCCGAGCATCGCCGGAAGCTCCGTGCGGTCGACCGCCACGGAGGATTTATCGACGGCGAGCTCACCCGCCGCACCCAGCAGCAGCACCGGTCGGAGTTTGCCGGAGATCTGGCCGCGGGCGGCGAGGACCGCCGGACCGGACATGGAGCGCATGGAGCAGGCAAGGCCGGCCAGAGCTGCGTCTGGCCATCGCAGAGATGAGGGCATGGCAGCTGTCTACCCACAAGATCTGAGCCCCAACAGCGGCGGGCGGCGGACGCGTCGCGCCCCGGCGACAAACGACGCGCGCTCGTCTGCGCCGCTAACCCGTGCTGGTGATGTTCGCCCGAACCGATCCCACCAGTTCAGCTGACACCTCGCTGATGCCGTGATCGACCCGGGCGTGCTCGGCGACCTGGCGCAGGATCTCGTCGTCGTCGGGCGCTGTGAACACTGCCTGACAACCTGGGACCACTGATCCACACGCGAATTGCTTCATCGGAACCCCTTCCTGTCTTCGCGATCGCAAGCACTGCGTGGGTGCTTGAGGTTTCAAGCGTAACGGTCGATAGAAGAGAATCCTTGAGCTCGTCGACACCACCTGGCCGAAACTCCTGCGTCGGGCCTGCTCGGAGTGTCTCGCGACGATCTGGTTCGAGCCGATCGCTGACCTGGCGCGGTCAGAGGTGGCGGGCTACCGGGCGCGGCCTCGGTTCCCGCTGTCGGGCGCCGACCATCACACCTGGCTGCGTGCAGCAGCCCAGTACGGCTATGGCGGGCCGTTTGTCGCCTCGACCCTGGAGGCTGTGCTGGCCAGCCGGGACCGTCTGCCGGCCAACGCCTACCTGGTGTTCGAGATCGATGGCGCGGCCATCCTGTCACCGGAGGTGGCCGCCGTCCTGGGGGAGGTCGCGGACCTGACCGCGGTCGTGCTGGAACTGACGGGCCTGGGGGGCCACGTCGACCACCTGGAGCTGCTGGCCGCGCTCGAACCGCTGCGACGCCGCGGCCTGCTCCTGGCCGTGCGGGCCACCGGCGATGGTTCGGTTGGCCTGCTCCCCCTCATCGACCTCGCCCCCGAGTTCGTCAACGTGGACAGCGAGCTCGTCTCCTACATCGACCAGCGTCCCCGCCACGCCGCCACGGTCGCGGCGATCGGCGGCCTGGCCGGCGAGCTCGATGCCTGGCTGATGGCTGACGGGGTGCGTCGCATCGAGGAGATCGCCCGGTTGCGTCAGCTGCGGGTCCCCCTCGCCCGGGGTCCGGTGATCGGTGCCGACCGGGAGCTGATGTCGGGCCTGGAGGCCGGCGTGGCGGAGCTGCTGCGCGCCGGCGCAGAGGCCGCCGTCGACCACCTCACCGTCCTGGCCGAGCCCGTCCGTGAGGTGCGGACGCGACCGCAGCTGATCAGCGAGACCACGGTCGTCGTCGACGCCGGCCAACGGCCCCAGGAGGTCGTCGTCCCCGACGCCCGGCGTCGGGTCGACGTGTATCCGGCGCTGTGTGTCCAGCGCGGGGACCGTCTGGCCGAGGTCGCACTGCGGGCGACGTCGCGGCCGCTCGAACAGCAGCTCGCTCCGGTCTGCCTGGTGGGGGAGACGGGTCGGCTGACTGGCCTCATCCGCGTCGAGACGCTCCTGCGCGCCTTGGCCCACAGCTGAGATCGGGTTCGCTACGGTCGGGCGCCGTGAGCCAGCCCCAGCGCGTCAGCGTCGAGATCGCAGGAGCGGTGGCGGTCGTCTCGATGATCCGACCCGAGAAGCTCAACGGGCTGGACTTCGCGATGTTCGATGCGCTCATCGACGCCGCACGCCGCCTCGCGCGCAATCGGCGCGTGCGGGTGGTCATCCTGCGCGGCGACGGCCCCGCCTTCAGCGCGGGCCTCGACTTCGGGGCGGTGTCCCACCAGCCCGCGCGCATGGTCCTGGCGTTCCTGAAGTTCCCCTGGCAGCAGACCAATCGCTTCCAGGAGGTTGCCTGGGCCTGGCGCCGTCTGCCGATGCCGGTCATCGCCGTCCTGCAGGGTCGCTGCTACGGCGGCGCTCTGCAGATCGCCCTGGGCGCCGACTTCCGGATCTCGACTCCGGACTGTGAGCTGTCGGTGATGGAGGCCAAGTGGGGCCTGATCCCCGACATGACGGGTTCGGTGACCCTGTCGGAGCTCGTGGGGCTCGACGTCGCCAAGCGACTCGCGATGACGGGGGAGACCTTCGACGGTCAGCGGGCTCTCGAGCTGGGTGTGGTCAGCGAGGTGGCCGATGACCCACTGGCGCGGGCCCGGGAGCTCGCCGAGCAGCTGGCCGAGCGCTCGCCCGATGCCGTCGCTGCGACCAAGGCACTGTTCAATCGCACCCGCCACCGGGCTCCCGGTGCTGCCTTTCGCGTCGAGCGCGGCCTGCAGCTGAGGCTGCTGGTCGGCGTCAACCACACGATCGCCCGCACTGCCGGTATGGCCCGGGAGATCCCCAGCTTCGTCGATCGCAGCCTGCGCGGGTGACGCGTTCTCCGCGGCGGGGCTCAGCCGGCGAGGACGACGCGGTTGCGGCCCGCGGCCTTGGCCTCATACAACGCGGCGTCGGCGCGCATGACGACGCTCTGGCCGTCCTCGGTGCCGTGCCATTGCGAGATGCCGATCGACGCGGTCTGCTGGCCCGGGACGGCCAGTCGCAGCCGCTCGACGATGCCCATGGCGGTCTGTGGGTCACAGTCGGGGAGCAGCAGGGCGAACTCCTCGCCGCCGTAGCGCGCGAGCACGTCGACGGGCCGGAGCGAGCCGCGCCACGCGGCGGAGACGCTCTTGAGCAGGGCATCCCCCGAGGGATGGCCGTGAGCGTCGTTGTAGGCCTTGAAGTGATCGAGGTCGATCATCGCCACACAGGCGGGCCCAGGTCCGCTGAGACGCGCCCCCGCCGCCTGCAGGGACGCATCCCAGGCACGCCGGTTCGGCAGCCCGGTGAGCGCGTCGGTCTGGGAGAGCGCCAGGGTGCGGTCGAGCTGGTCGAGGACGAGCACGTGCTCGAGCGCGACCGCAGTGCTATCGGCAAGGGCACGAGCGGCGCCGATCTCCTGGTCGGTGGCTCGGTGGGGTTCGGCCCAGTAGAGACCGATCGCCCCGAGCGGCTCCGCCGCGCGGATCGGGACCATGACCAGGCTCTTGACGAAGGTCGGTCGGTAGGCCGCCTCGGGGATGCGCGAGTCCTGGTAGATGTCTTCGATCGCCACGGCGCGGCGGTTGATCATCGACCAGCCGCTGATACAGGCCGACAGCGGAAAGCGCTGACCTTTCCACAGGGGCGAGATTGCGTCCTCGTCGGCGTAGAAGCACTGGTCCGCGTCACGCAGCACGAAGGTGGCCCCGTCGGCATTGGCGAGCCGCCGGGCCGCGCTACGCACGATGCGCTGAACATCCTCGAGACGTCGGGCCAGCGACAGCTCCTGCACCGCCTGGATCAACGTGGCGAGCGTCGCCTCAGCCGAGACGGGCGGGCTGGACGCGTCAGAGATCGATGTGCTCGACATCGTGCCTCGCTAGGTACATCGCACTGCCTCCGGTCCGGGGATTAGACGGAGTATCGGCAGATGCGCAGAGAACCTTGAGCGATTCCTCCGGAAAGTTCGCTGGGTCGCTGAGCTAGGCGTTGTGGATGCGCAGGATCGGGGGGCGGTGCAGGGGCGTGTCCTCTGACCAGGCGCTCCAGTTGCTGCGCGGCGCGTCGGTCATGCGACCCAGTTGGACGAGCAGCGGCTCATAGCGGGCGCGGGCGCGGCGAAACTCCTGCCACGCCGCCTCACGGTCGGCCTGCACCGGCACCCCCTGCTCAGACAGCTCCGCACAGCCGGCGTCGAAGGTGCTGCGCGTCAGCGCGATCTCAGGCGCGTCGTCTGGTGGAGCGTGGGCGATGCCCAGGAAGTCGGCGATCACGCCGAGCGCCTGCACTCCGGCTTCAACGGTCAGCTCGCTGCGGGGCTGACGTGGGACGTCGACGGTGGTGAGCATCAGAGATGCACCATCGAGCACCGCCTCGGTGGCCAGGACCCAGTGGTTGTTGGGGTGGGAGGAGCGAAAGAACCCGAGCAGCGGGAAGGTCGTATGAGATTCGCCGAGCTCGACGAACCAGTTCTCCCAGCTCTCCCACACCTCGTCCAGCTCGTCGAAGCGCTCAAGCTCCCAGGTCCGCACGAGCAGCCGGGCCCCGGTCGGCGGCGCCCCCGCCCGGACGACGAGCTTGGAGATGAGCGCCTCCCGCTGGGAGAACGCGCCATACAGGCTCGGGAGGTAGGTGATGACCAGCGCCAGCAGCACGAGACCGGTCCCCGCGGCGATGAAGCCGAGGCACTGGGGCGCCAGCCCTGAGGGCGCCTCGGTCCCCAGGGTCAGCATCGAGGACCCGGCCAGCTCCACGGCATGGGCGATGCCGTGGGCGGTGCTCCCGGACTCCGTCAGGGACCAGAAGATCCCGGCGTAGCAGAGCACCAGCAGCGAGGACCAGAGCAGCAGCTGGCCGAAGATGCCGAGCGGGCCCTGCAGCGCCAGGATGCGGTCCCGGGTGGCGTAGTCATGCCGATGTCGCCCGAGGCGCAGGCGCACATCGAGCAACCATCGCACCCCGAGGAACGTGACCCGGGCCAGCCGTGCGGGAACCCCGCGGGGGAGAACCACCGTGCGCAGGACCGACAGGAACGTGGCCAGCAGGCCGGCGACTGCCAGCCCCGCGACGAGGATTCGCAGAACGATCACGCCGGGTGGGCTGTCCGGCGCGGAACGGGCGCTTGGAGCCGGCGGGTCAGCCGACCGGCTGACCGTTGGCCGTCAGCGTGACCGCGATGTTCCCGCGTGTGGCGTTCGAGTACGGGCACACCTCGTGCGCGGCGGCCACAACCGATTTTGCCTGCTCGTCATCCTCGACGCCCGGCAGGGTCACGTCGAGAGCGACCTCAAGCTCGAAGCCACCCGAACCGTTGGGGAGCATCGACACCTTGGAGTCGATGGAGACCTCGCCGGGCTCGAGCTTCTGACGCCGGGCGATGACACCGAGCGCGCCCTCGAAGCAGGCGGCGTAGCCGACCGCGAACAGCTGCTCGGGGTTCGTGCCGCCGCCCTCGCCGCCCATGTCCTGGGGGACGCGCAGCTGCACGTCGAGGGCGCCGTCGGATGTGAGCCCGTGTCCCTCGGCCCGGCCGCCGGTCACCGTCGCTTCAGCTGTGTAGATCGCTCGCGCCATGTCTCGCCTCTGTTGTCCCTACGCCGATGATTGGCCCGGTGACAGAAAACCCCGCTTGAAGCGGGGCTGTCTGAAAGGGTGAGCGAGGGGACTCGAACCCCCGACCGCCTGGACCACAACCAGGAGCTCTACCAACTGAGCTACGCCCACCACGGGGCCCATCAATCTAGCAACGGGCCGCCCACTCAGCTGAGAGTGGGCGGCCCGCCTTCGCTACGAGGTGGCCTTGGGGCCGACCTTGTACTTGTAGGGAATCGCCGACAGTTCGTTGGCGGTCAGGTTGCCCAGTGCGGTCGGGGGCGTGTCGCTGTCGTAGTCATCGACGTACAGGTCACCCTGCACGACGGTGCCCCGCTTGCCGCTCGGGGTGATCGTCACGTCGATCGTGCCGGTCTGCCCCGGGTTCAGTTCCAGCGGCGAGAACGTGGCATCCGGATTGCTGAACAGCTGCCAGAAGTCACCCGTGCTCGAGGCTGCGTCGGGGTCGAATTCCTTGGTGATGGCCGTCATGGCGATCTGCACGCTGCCGGAGGGCGCCTCGCCGCTGTAGGGGCCGCACTCGCTCGGCGCGGCGAACCACTCGCCCGGCGTCACCGTCCCCCCCGCCGGGGAGTAGGAGGCGCTGGCGGTGTCGGAGCAGAGCGAGCTCGCACCGAACTGCGAGCTCGGCAGGTCCGGATCGCCGAGGTCCGGGCTGAAGTCGAACATCGCCGGCACCGTCGAGGTCTGGGCCACCGACACGCTCGAGGTCTCGGAGGGGACCTCCCAGGCGGCCTCACCATCCGCGGCCGGAATCGGCAGCGGGAAGGATCCGCCGTCGGCGTCCAGCGGGACCAGCGTCAGCGGCGCGCTCTGGGTGAGACGCGGGTCGACGAAGTAGTCCTCCGGCGTCTCACCGGTGTTGGTGACCTGCACCGGGATGGTGACCGGAGTGCCCTTGGCCAGCTTCGCCTTGCTGTCGGGCACGCCGCTGGCGGCCACCTTGTTGGCGTTGAACACGATGCTGCCGGTGTAGGGGTCCGATAGCTCGTCACCCACCGGGGCCTCCGCGAACTGGACGATCAGCGTCCAGGTGCCGGCCACCGGGTCGAGCGTGTTCGCCGTGGCGGACAGCTCCGGATTTCCGTCGAGTGCCGAAGGATCGCCGTTGACCGTGTTCTGGCCGAAGCCCACCGTGTCGCCATCGGGACTGACCAGATAGGCACCGATCGGATCCGTCGGGTCGTTCTGGAGGGCGACGTTCGCCGTGATGTCACGAACGCCCGCGGGCACGTTGAACTGGTAGTACTCGTCCTGGCCCTCGCCGGGGGAGCGGCCGTTGCCGCCGGTCTCGATGCCCGAGAACTGCCCCACCGCGTAGCTCTTGGGGCTCGAGTGGCTCCCGGTCACATCGACCAGGCTGCGCAGGGTCACCGGGATCGACGTGGACGCGTCGTGCAGCAGCGGGTCCGCCGGGTTCGCATAGGTGTCGCCCGCGCTGGAGGTCAGCACGACCGAGCCGCTGGTGTCACCGGCGCTCGCGGGGATCGACGTGCTGACGGTGAAGGACGAGCTCTGGCCCGGGCTGAGGGTCAGCGAGCTCGGCTCGACGCTGGCGAACGGGGCGAACTGCTGGGTCGCCACCGACCAGACGACGGGGCCGACAGTCCCGCCATCGGCGCCGTCGGGGCCGAAGATCACTGCGGTCCACACGCCGGCGGCCGGGTAGCGCACCTCGTCGGTGCCGTAGTTCCCCGGACCCTGGGGTAGCGAGTGGGCCGCCAACTGACCGGTGGGGCTGATGAAGATCATCCGCACCCGCTGGGTCAGGCCGGCCTCACACAGCTCGGTGATGCAGTTGCTCTGGTCACCCTGCCACGCGAGCTGACCGGTCAGGCGGTCCTGGCCGGGCGGCACGGTGAACTGGACGGTGGAGTAGTTGTCGTTGAGGCCGAGCCAATCCTCGAACTGCGGGCTCGAGGAGTCGTCGAGGTTGACCGTGCCGCCCTGGACGTTCTGATCCGGGCCGAAGGTGCGGCTGCTCAGGGCGACCGTCTGGGGGTCCGTGCCGTTGTTGGTCACCGACACATTCCAGCTCTCGGGCGTGCCGGGCTCGTCGGTGGCGCTCAGCGCGTTCGTCGAGGTCGACAGCGTGTCGCCGGTCGGTGCGGGCGTCCCGTCGGAGGTGTCGATCGACTCAGCGAGCTCGACCGCCTTGTAGGTGTTGAGCAGGCCGGCGCCCTGCTCATCGGCGGGGGCGCCCAGATCGGTGGCGGTGCTGGCGATGATCTGCTTGACCAACGCCGGAGTCGGCGTGGCGCCGTTGTGGGCTTGGCGGTAGGCCTGGATCACCAGGGCTGCCGCTCCCGCGGTGAACGGTGAGGACTCGCTGGTGCCGCCGGCCTCCTCGACGTCGGATTGTGCGGTGCCGGGGAAGTTGAGGCACGCGCCGTACAGGGGCTCGGAGTAGGCCCCGTCCTGGTAGGTCGTCGTCGAACAGGAGGCCCAGCTCAGCTCGCCCGGTGCGACGAGGTCGACGGTGCCGCCGGTCTCGTCCGTGCCGCTGGAGCTCAGCGCGCTGATGTTGTCGTCCAGCCAGCCGCTCGTGGCGAAGGACCGCGCAGCCGCATAGTTGGTCTGTGCGTCGAAGCGCAGGTCGGTCGAGGCGCCGACGGAGATCACGTTCGGGTCAGTGGCGGGTGAGCCGATGGTGTTGAACGGTCCGGCGTCACCGCTGGAGGCGGTCACGACCACGCCTGCGGCCACCGCGGCGTCGTTGAACTCCTTGGTGGCATCCAACGCGGTGATGTCCGGGAACGGGTTGGAGCCGAACGACTCGTTGATCACGTTGACGTGGTCGGTCTCGACCGCGTAGTTGAGGGCCTGGAGAAAGTTCGACTCCGTCGTGATGAACGCGTTATCCGCGTCCTCGTTGAATACGTCGAGCCCGATCAGGCTGGCTCCCGGTGCCACGCCCTCGATCCGCACGTAGCACGGGCTCTGGCCGCCGTCGGGGGAGTAGCCGGACACGTCATAGACGTGCGTGCCCTGGCCGGCGATCTGGTTGGCGTCGAGGAAGGCCTCGTCGCCGTCGGTGGGAGCACCGACGCCGTTGCCGGTGAAGTCCTGATAGTCGCCGCCGACCGACGGGTCGAACACCGACTTGCCGTCGGGCCGGATGAAGTTGACGTTCTCCGGGTCGAGCCCGTCGGCAATCCATGCCACCTTGACGCCAGCGCCGGTGATGCCCAGCGAGCGCGCCGTTGGCTGCGTCGGGTCGTCTGAGTCGGTGTTGGTCAGCGCGAGTCCCTCGGAATCGAGGAGCGGCTTGCTGGGATCGGTGCTGCAGGCACCGGGAATGGTGTTGAGCGCCGGGGCGCTGGCCGACGCGCTGTCGCTGGCGCGGTGGGCGCCGCTGGCGGTGGCATTCGTTGCGTCGTCGCCCAACGAGATCGTGGCGTCGGGGATGACGGACTTGACCAGCGCGTTGCTCTTCAGTCGCGCTCCCTCGGCCCGCGACACGGTCGCGGCGAATGAGTCGACGAGGGTGAAGCTCTTGATGTTCGTGGCGTGTGAGGCCTGGAGCTGGCGCATCAGCGGTGCCTGGGCTCGGCGGACGGCGAGCGTGCGTGCGCGCTGGGCCCGTCGACCGCTCAGCGCGGCGGAGGGCTGGGCCTTGAGGATCACGATGACGCGTCCGCCGATGCTGGCAGGGGTGACCGAGCGCGACAGCTGGGCGGCGCGGGTCTGGGTGGCCGCCGCGTGCGCGGCGACCTGACGGGCGATCGGACCCCTGCCGGTCGCCGCTGCCATCGCCGCCGAGGCCATGACGGCGAGGAGCACCGTCGCGACAAGGAGGACCCGGGAGGTGCGAGCTCGTTTGCCCGCACGTGACCGGTCACCTGCTGAAGATCCTCGCATTACCCACGGCCCCTTTTCTGTACGCCCCGGACGACACTCCGTCGACCGGTGATCAAACCCCAGTTGTGCGGTTCAGACGGGCCGGAACATACCAGCCATTAAAGGTTTGTATGAGGCTAAGAAGAGTCTCTTATGAAGAACTCCAGCCGCCTCAACTTTTGCCGGAAAAAGGTAGTTTGGAGAAGCTGCGGTGACGACGATCTGACCGGTTAGACCCGGGGCTCGGTCACCGCCGGCGGGAGGGGTTCCAGCTCGGCGGGAAGGTAGACGCCGTCCAGCTCCCAGTGCCCCCCGCGCCGGCGCCAGTGCAGCTGGCCGTTCAAGCGCGACGGGGAGCCCAGCAGCGCCTCGTGTGTGTGCACGGACTCACGCCAGATGCGTCCGGCCCACGGCGCCACTGGCACGGTGCGAACGGTGGCAGCCAGCGCGATCCCGGTCAGAACGGCGATCGTGCCGAGGATCCCGATCGGCCCGACCGGGTCGGCGAACAGCACCCAGCCGATCGCGGCACCGACCACCGGCTCGAGGTTGACGAAGGCCCCAGCCAGCTGGGGACGGACCTGGGCCTGGCCGAGGGCGAACAGCCAGAAGGGCAGCACCGTCCCGCCCAGCGCGAGCGCGAGGAAGGCGATCAGCGGGCCGGCGCTCGCCGGAGCGGAGGGCAGATGCCCGCCGGCTAGGGCCAGCGGCAGGGCAAAGCCGGCCGCGGCGAAGAACTGGATGGCGGTCACAGCGGCGGGGTCGCGCCCGGTGAGCAGCCGTGGCTGAGCGGCGATGAGTCCGGCGGACAGGAGCACGGAGACGAGCACCAGCAGGTCGCCGTCCAGGCTCGCGCCGCCGCCCCCGCCGCCCGCGATCAGGGCGATGCCGAGCAGTGAGAGCCCGTAGGAGAGCCATTCGCGCCGGGTTGCGTGCCCCTGGCCGGCGGCCAGGGAGGTCAGGGCGACCAGCACGGGTGCCACTCCCATCAGCACGGAGGCGTGGCTGACCGAGGTCCGGGCGATCCCCATGTTCTGCAGCGCGACGCAGGCGCCGAAGCCCAGCGCCCCGCCCAAGGCGACCTGCCAGGACAGGGCTGCGCGCAGATGCCGACGGGCGATGAGTGCCAGCACGAGTCCGGCGATGCTGAAGCGTCCGACGGTCAGCCAGGCTGGATCCAGCCAGCCCAACGCCACCTTGGACAGGCTGACGGTGGCGCCCCAGAGGACACCGGAGGCGATCAGCGCGATCAGAGCAGAGCGACGGGAAAGGTTCACAAGTCAATGATGCCCGCAATTGCCCGCTTAACTGCCGAACGTTTGACATGCACCTCAGATGACGATCAAATGTTTTGTTATATGGCCACTTCCCTTGATTTAATTGATTTACGTTTGCTCGAGGAGCTCCAGCTCGACGCGGATCGCTCCAACGTCGAGCTGGCCCGCGTGGTCGGTCTCTCCCCGGCAGCCACGCTGCACCGGGTGCGCCGGCTCAAGGAGTCCGGCGTGATCGCGCGGATCACCGCCCAGCTGGACTGGACCAACGCCGGCTTCCCCATCCAGGTGTACGTCGCCGTGACGCTGCGACGCCACGACGATCGCACTCACCGCCAGTTCGCCGAGGCGGTGCGCAGCATGCCCGAGGTGATCTCCGCCGACTGGGTCACGGGGGAGACCGATGCCCTGCTGATCATCGTCGCGCGCGAGATCGCCGAGCTCCAGCGCGTGCTGGTGCGTCTCTCCACCCGCGGCGGCGCCTCGCGCGTAAACACCTACCTGCGACTCGAGGAGCTGAAGGCCGCCGCTCCGCTGCCGCTCGAGGCGAGCCGCTAGCTGATCCTGACGGTGCGGCTGTAGTAGACCGCCTGGGTGGCCGCATCGCCCCAGGCCAGCCGCACGCGTCCGGGGCCGGGGATGCTCACATGGGTGAGGATGAAGCCCTCGGGGTTGGTGGTGCGCACATCAGCCAGCCCGGTCCAGGTCGAGCTCCCGGCGGCCCGGAACTCGAGCGCCCCCGCGGGGTCCTCGCCCACCAGCGCCGGTCGGATCTCCGTCCACACGGTCACGCGTGAGCCCGGCCGTTGGCTGGGCAGCCAGATCGGCAGACGGAACGCCCCGTAGGCCGGCTTGGGGTCGCCGTTCTCGAACTCCAGCCCGGAATCGAAGTTCGCCCAATAGGCGGCGCTGCCGGGTTTCTTGCCGGCGATCGGGGGCTGGTCATAGAGCAGCTCCTGGGCCATGGTCTTGATCCGCGGGTTGAGATAGCTCATGTACCAGCCCTCATCGAGCCAGGTTTCCTGTTGGCCCAGCGAGGTCTTCACGTACGGGTTGGGTGGGTTGGACTTGAATCCGTACTCGGTGACGTAGATCGGCAGCCCGGTCGGCTCGCCATAGGCGGCGTACACCCGGTCGAGGCTGCGTTCGAGCACGCCGAGGTTGGCCAGCGTGATGGTGTTCGGCGCGTCGGCGAACGGTGTCCGGGGATCGTGGTTGAAGCTGTAGGGGTGATGGGCCCAGCCGGTGGCGGCGAACAGGCCCGGGTTGTCGATGACGAACTGCCGGAGGTTCCCCGAGGCCGGACAGCCGATGCGCTCGGCGGCCGGGCCCGACAGCGGGACGTCGGAGGCGTTCACGCAGAACAGTGCGCGGAGGAACGGAATCGTCCGCGTGTTGCCCCGCGACGCCGTCTCGCCGATGAGGATCGTGTCGTTGGCGTGCCCGGTCTCGGCTAACCCGGTGTAGGCCGCGTTGGTCAGCGCGCGCTCCATCGCGGGCGACCTCAGCTCCTGGTGATGGTCGACGGTGACCGTCTGGGGACTCAGCCAGCCGATCTCGTTCGGCTCGTTCCAGATGCCCCACATGTGCACGGCCGGCAGGGTGCTCGCGTCCGCCGGGCTCTCCGCCGCAGCGGCGCTGGCCGGGTCGCGCACCGTGCCCAGCACCGAACCCGCGGCCGCACCCACCGCGGACTCCGCCGCGGAATCGTCGCTGGGCCCCGAGCCTGCATCCACCACGTACTCGCCGTTGTAGCGCGCCCCCACCGCGACGACGAACTGCTCGAAGTCAGACGCATCGGGCTCATGGGACCAGGCGTACTCATGACCCGATACGCCGGTGGACACCGTTGCCCACAGCGGCGCCGGGGCGGTCAGCTGGAAGTACACGCTCATCCCCAGTGCCGTCGCGTCCCGCACCAGGGTGTCGTAGCGCGCCCAGTTGGCCGCCGGATATGCGCGCGGATCGCTGGCGTCGAAGGCGGGCTCGGTGGTCGAGTCGGGGTCCGGCGCGACGAGCGACCACACCATCGACACCTTGACCGTGTTGACCCCCAGGGCGGCCACCTGCTCGAGGTTCTCCTCGACCTGGGCGGGCGGCGAGTAGATGAAGGCGTAGTCGTCCATGAGGATCGACGGCTCGCTGCTGTCCGCTCGCGCGAGGCCGGGCACAGCGCCTAACCCGGCGCCGGCCCCGAGGGCGGCGAGGATGCCCGCCAACCACAGGACGCCGGCGTGCCCGCGGTGGCGGTGCACGTACCGCGCCAGCACCACCAAATCGATCAGCCCCGAGACCAGGAAGGCCAATGGTCCGGTGACCAGTCGTCCCGCCCATCGCCCGAGCACGGCTCAGAAGCTATCGTCTCATCCCTCATGTCCGTCGCATCCCCAACCGTCACCACCAACGTCACCGAACTGCCCGAGTCGCGGGTTCGCGTTGACGCCGAGGTCGCCGCCGCCGAGGTTGAGCGCCGCGTCCAGCAGGCCGCCAGGGAACTCGGCAAGACCCTGCGCATTCCCGGCTTCCGCAAGGGCAAGGTCCCGCCCCCCGTCGTGATCCGTCGCCTGGGCCGCGAGGCAGTGCTCGACGAAGCGCTGCGCGCCGCGCTCGGCAACTGGTACGCCGAGGCGGTCGACGCCGCCGGCATCTACCCGATCGGCGAGCCCGATATCGACTTCGGCGACCTGCCCGAAGCGGGTCAGCCGCTGACCTTGAAGATCGAGATCGGCGTGCGGCCCAAGGCGAAGCTGGGGGAGTACAAGGGCCTTGAGGTCCCCAAGCGTGAGGCGACCGCCTCGGAGGAGGCGATCACCGCCGAGCTCGAGCGCCTGCGCGACCGCAACTCCACCCTGGAGACGGTCGACCGCGCGGCCGCCACCGGCGACCACGTGGTGATGGACTATCTCGGCAAGATCGACGGCGTCCCCTTCGAGGGCGGCGAGGGTCGGGACCAGCCGCTTGAGCTCGGCTCGGGCCAGCTGATCCCCGGCTTCGAGGACCAGCTCGTCGGCGCCAAGGCCGGCGACGAGGTGCTCGTCGAGGTGAGCTTCCCCGACGACTACGGCTCCGAGGAGCTGGCCGGCAAGCCCGCCACCTTCGAAGTCAAGGTGAGCGAGGTGAAGGAGAAGCGGCTGCCCGAGCTCAACGACGAGTTCGCTGACGACGCGGCCGGCTTCGAGACCATCGCCGAGCTCCGTGACGACATCGCCACCCGGCTCAAGGACTACGAGACCAACGCGATCGATCAGGAGTTCGAGCGGGCGGTGCTCGACGCCGTCGCGGAGAACGCCGAGATCGAGGTGCCCCACCCACTCATCCACGCCCGGGCGCACGAGATGGTGCACGAGATGGTCAACTCGCTCGCCCAGCAGGGGATCTCCCCCGAGATGTACTTCCAGATCACCGGCAAGTCCGAGCACGAGATGTCCGACGACGTCGAGCCCGAGGCCGAGCGGTCCCTCAAGCGCGAGGCCGTCCTGGCCGCCGTCGCCGAGGCGGAGCCGATCGTCCCCAGCGACGAGGAGATCCTCGAGGCACTCGAACCGACCGCTGAACGCAGCGACACGACCCCGCAGAAGCTGTATGAGCAGCTGGTCGCGACCGGTCGCCTCGATCGCATGCGCGAGGAGCTGTCGCACCGCAAGGCGCTCGAGCTGCTGATCGCCGAGGCCAAGCCGGTGGCGGCCCCTGAACCGGAGGCTGAAGCCGAGACCGAGGACGCCGCGACGGACCCGGAATCCGACAGTGACGTCAGCGCCGAAGCAGAAGCGCAAGCAGCGCCCGCCGGTAGTGCTGAGCCCACAGCCAGCACGACCGCCACCGACGCTGGTAACGACGAGTAAACCCCGCCTGCCGACCGAGGCCGATTGCTAGAGTCGGCCGGCAGGATTCTTTACGCCGGAAAGAAATAAGCGAGGACCATGAGCCCACTCGTACCAATGGTTGTTGAGCAGACCTCCCGCGGGGAGCGCGCGTTCGACATCTACAGCCGTCTCCTCAACGAGCGGATCATCTTCCTCGGCACCCCCGTGGATGATCAGATTGCCAACTTGATCGTGGCTCAGCTGCTGCATCTGGAGTCCGAGGACCCGGACAAGGACATCAGCCTCTACATCAACTCGCCGGGTGGTTCCGTCTACGCCGGCCTGGCGATCTACGACACCATGCAGTTCATCAAGCCCGACGTGCAGACCATCTGCGTCGGTATCGCGATGAGCATGGGCGCGCTGCTGTTGAACGCCGGCGCGGCGGGCAAGCGCATGGCGCTGCCCAACGCCAAGATCCTCATCCATCAGGTGTCCGCCGGCTTCCAGGGTCAGGCGACCGACATCGAGATCCACGCGAACGAGATCATCGATTTGCGTCGCAAGCTGGATGAGATCATCTCCCAGCACTCGGGCAAGCCGGTCGAGGAGGTCCGCAAGGACACCGAGCGCGACCACTTCCTCACCGCCGAGGAAGCTCGTGAGTACGGCATCATCGACCGCGTGATCAGCCAGCACTAAGCGACTTCGCCCACCCGACCTGAGCGACATGGCACGACCCACCGATTCCAACGAGCAGCTTCTCTGCTCCTTCTGCGGCAAGTCCCAGCGCCAGGTCAAGAAGCTGATCGCCGGTCCCGGCGTCTACATCTGCGACGAGTGCATCGATCTCTGCAACGAGATCATCGACGAGGAGCTCACCACCCCGCCGAACTTCGATCTCGCCCACCTGCCCAAGCCGCGGGAGATCTACGAGGTCCTCAACGACTACGTGGTGGGCCAGGAGCAGGCCAAGCGCACGCTGTCGGTGGCGGTCTACAACCACTACAAGCGCGTGCAGATGATGCAGTCCGAGGACGCCGACATCGAGCTGCAGAAGTCCAACATCCTGCTGCTCGGTCCGACCGGCTGTGGCAAGACGCTGTTGGCCCAGACGCTGGCCAAGATCCTCAACGTGCCCTTCGCCATCGCCGACGCCACGGCGTTGACCGAGGCCGGCTACGTCGGTGAGGACGTCGAGAACATCCTGCTCAAGCTCATCCAGGCCGCTGACTACGACGTCAAGAAGGCCGAGACCGGGATCATCTACATCGACGAGGTCGACAAGATCGCTCGCAAGGCGGACAACCCCTCGATCACCCGCGATGTCTCGGGCGAGGGCGTCCAGCAGGCGCTGTTGAAGATCCTCGAGGGCACCACCGCGTCGGTGCCGCCCCAGGGCGGGCGCAAGCACCCCCACCAGGAGTTCCTGGCCATCGACACGACGAACATCCTGTTCATCTGCGGCGGTGCCTTCGCCAACCTCGACAAGGTCATCGAGCGCCGCGTGGGTCACCAGGGAGTTGGCTTCGGCGCCTCGATCCAGACCAAGGAGCAGCGCGACCTCGGCCAGACCTTCGAGGACTGCCTGCCCGAGGACCTCGTCCAGTACGGGCTGATCCCGGAGTTCATCGGCCGCCTGCCCGTCATGTCGGCGATCCACCAGCTCTCGCGTGAGGAGCTGATGAAGATCCTCACCGAGCCGCGCAACGCGCTGATCAAGCAGTTCCAGCGCTTCTTCGAGTTCGACGGCATCGAGCTGATCTTCGCCGACGACGCCCTGCTCTCGATCGCCAACAAGGCGTTGGAGCGCGAGACCGGCGCCCGCGGCCTGCGCTCGATCATCGAGGAGGTGCTGCTGGAGGTTCAGTTCGAGCTGCCCAGCCGCCGCGATGTCACCAAGTGCGTGGTGACCAAGGAGACAATCACCCACGGCGTGCCGCCCACGCTGGTGACCGTCGCGCTCCCCGACGAGGAGCAGGAAGCCGCCTAGCCGTCTCCTCTCGGAGCCGGTCTGTGGGACCAGCTCCGAACCGGGCGTACCCGCTCTACGCCCCTACACTGGCGCTTTCTGATGACTGACGCCGCTCCCCCGATCTCCGACCTGGCCGTGAAGACGCGCTATGAACCCTCCGAGGTCGAGCCGCGCATCGAGGCGCAGTGGCTCGAGTCCGCGCTGTGGCATCCCGAGCCGGAGGGATCCGCCGAGGCGAACTATTCGATCGCCATCCCGCCGCCGAACGTCACCGGCGTGCTGCACATGGGCCATGCGCTCAACCTGTCGATCCAGGACACCCTGGCCCGCGCCGCGCGGCTGCGCGGCCAGCGGGTGAAGTGGATCCACGGCTCCGATCACGCCGGCATCGCCACCCAGACCCTGGTGGAGCGGGAACTGGTGACCCAGGGGACCAGCCGCGAGGCGATCGGCCGCGAGCAGTTCATCAGCCGCGTGTGGGCGTGGCGTGAGCGCTACGGCTTCCAGATCGTCGAACAGCAGAAGCGCCTGGGCGCCTCGGCCGACTTCGCCGACGAGCGCTTCACCATGGACGCCGACTACGCCCGTGCGGTCGCGCAGGTGTTCAGCACGCTCTATGACAAGGGCTACATCTATCGCGACAACTACATGGTCAACTGGGACCCGGGGTCGATGTCGGCGATCTCCGACCTCGAGGTCGAGGAGCGCGAGGTCGACGACAAGCTCTACTACCTCAACTATCCGCTCGAGTCCGGTGAGGGCTTCGTGCAGGTGGCGACGGTGCGGCCCGAGACGATGTTCGCCGACGTCGCGGTGGCGGTGAACCCCGACGACGAGCGGTATCAGAACCTCATCGGCCAGCACGTGACCCTGCCGATCGTGGGGACGCGGTTGGAGATCATCGCCGACGCCTACGTGAAGCCCGAGTTCGGCACCGGCGCGCTGAAGATCACCCCGGGCCACGACATCAACGACTTCGACATCGGTCAGCGCCACAGCCTCGCGGCACCGTCGGCGATCGGCGAGGACGGCCGGATGTCCGGCGCGTGCGTGCCCGAGCGCTACGTCGGCCTGACCGTCGCCGAGGCGCAGGCCAAGGTGGTGGCGGAGCTGTCTGAGTTGGGGGTTCTCGCGCGCGCAGAGGACTACCGCCACACCGTCCCCCACAGCCAGCGCTCCGGTGCCCGGGTCGAGCCGCTCATCTCGCTGCAGTGGTTCATGGCGATGGACAAGCTGGCCGAGCCGGCGATTCGGGTGGTGCGTGAGGGACGGGTGACCTTCCACCCCGAGAATCAGACCAACGTCTACCTGAACTGGATGGAGAACATCCGCCCCTGGTGCATCTCGCGTCAGCTGTGGTGGGGCCACCAGATCCCGGTCTGGTACGCGCCCGACGGCGAGGTCTACTGCGGCGTCGAGCCTCCCGAGGGCGAGGGTTGGGAACGCGACCCCGACGTGCTGGACACCTGGTTCTCCTCCGGTCTGTGGCCCTTCGTGACGCTGGGATGGCCGGATGAAACCCCTGCTCTGAGGGCATTTTATCCGACCGATGTGTTGGTCACGAGCCGCGACATCATCTTTCTCTGGGTCGCCCGGATGATCATGATGGGCCTGGAGTTCGTGGGCGACATCCCGTTCTCCGACGTCTACATCCACTCGATCGTCCAGGCCCCCGACGGGCGGCGGATGTCCAAGTCGCTGGGCACCGGCATCGACCCCCTGGCGCTGATCGACGGCGGTGAGCGCCCGCCCGTCTACGCCCAGGGTGGCGACTTCCCGGCCTACGGAGCCGATGCGCTGCGCTGGGGTCTGCTGGCCATGTCCTCAGCCCAGGACGTGCGCTTCAACGAGGAGAAGATCGCTCAGGGGCGCCAGCTGACCAACAAGCTGTGGAACGCCGCACGTCTCATCCTGCTCCGGGTCGGGTCCGACGCCCGAGCCGCGGTCGCCCCGGAGTCCGAGCTGGCGATCGAGGACCGCTGGATCCTCTCGCGGCTGACGCGGGTGCAGGCCTCGGTGGCCGAGCGCATCGCCGCCTTCGACTTCGCCAAGGCGGCCCAGGAGCTCTACGACTTCGTCTACGCCGACCTGTGCGACTGGTACCTGGAGCTGATCAAGCCGCGCCTGGATGATCCGGCGCTGGCGGGGACCGCTCTGCACATCCTCACCGAGACGCTCGAGTTGGCCCACCCGGTCATCCCGTTCGTCACCGAGGAGATCTGGGCCCACGTGCCCGGCAGCGACGGTCTGCTCACAGCCCAGGTCAGCGTCGGGCCCGCGGGCGATGCCGATGACGCGGCCGAGCAGGCGCTGGCGGACCTGATCGCCGCGGTGACCGCGGTGCGAGCCTGGCGCGACTCGGCCGGGGTCAAACCCTCGGCCGTCCTGTCCGCCCGGCTCGAGGCGACGGGGTATGACGCCACGGCGGAGAACCTGGCCCGGCTGCCGAAGCTGGCCTGGTCGACGGAGGCGGGCGACCCGGCTGCGCTGATCCCCGTCCCCGGGGGCCAGATCGCCATCCTGCCGAGTGACGCAGTCGATCTCAGTGCGGCGGAGACCAAGCGCGACGCCGAGCGGACACGGTTGGAGTCCGAGATCGCCCGGGCCGAGACCAAACTCGCCAATGCGGGGTTCGTGGCCAAGGCGCCCGAAGCCGTGGTGGCAGCCGAACGCGAGAAGCTCGAGCGGTTGAAGGCGGACCTGCGTGCCCTCGATCACGCCTGAGCAGGCCGAGGACCGGCTCCTGGCCCTGGAGCTGTTCGGCATGCGCTTCGGACTCGACCGCATGCGCCGGCTGATGACCGCGCTGGGGCACCCGGAGCGAACCTTCGACTCCGTCCACGTGGTGGGGACCAACGGAAAGTCCTCCACGACCCGGATGACCGGCGCGATCCTGGCGCGCCACGGCCTGCGCAGCGGCACGTACCTGTCTCCGCATCTCGTGTCCTTCAGCGAGCGGATCCGGGTGGAGGACTCCGACATCACCCCGGAGCAGTTCGCCGGGGCGATCGAACGCGCGCTGGGGGCGGCTGAGAAGGTCAACCGCGGCCGCGGGGAGGACGACCAGGTCACCCAGTTCGAGCTGCTCACCGCCGCCGCCTACAGCGAACTGGCCCGCCAGGGGGTCGAGGCCGCGGTCATCGAGGCCGGCCTGGGCGGACGCTATGACGCCACCAACGTGATCCCGTCGCGCGTCACCGTGCTGACCGGGGTCGGTCTGGAGCACACGCGCTGGCTGGGTCCGACGATCGAGGCGATCGCCCGCGAGAAGCTCGACGTGCTCCAGCCCGGAACCACGCTGGTGCTGGGGCCGGGCATGCACCCCGACGCGGTCGCGGTGGCCGAGGCGGTCGCGGCCGAGCGCCGCGCGACGATCGTCGTCGCCAACGGTGATCCGGGGATCGAGGTCGGGGCGCTCGGCCTGTTTCAGCGGCGTAACTTCAGCGTCGCCCGGGCAGCGGCGGAGGCGTTCCTGTCGGCGGTGGGGGCAGGTCCGCTGTCGGAGGAGGCCGTGATGGCCGCCGCGCAGGACATCCGCGTGCCCGGGCGCCTGCAGGTGGTGGGGGAGGCGCCCTTCACCGTTCTTGACGGCGCACACAACCCCGACGGCATCGCCGCGCTGGCGGAGTCGCTTCCCGGGCTGGCCGGGCGCGGTTCAGCCGCGGGGAGGCGGGTGGCCGTGGTGTCAATCCTCGATGACAAGGATGCCGCCGCGATGCTCGGTGAGCTGGTGGCCCACTTCGACCACTTCGTGCTGACGGCAAGCCATAACCCACGGGTGCTGCCGCCCCCGACGCTGGCCTCGCTGCTCGAGCAGGTCGGGGGGCCCTCGTCGGAGATCGTCCGCGACCCTCACGCAGCGCTAACGCGAGCGCGTAACTTCGCCGGCCCCGGCGGGTTCGTGCTGGCAACCGGTTCGATCTACCTGATCGCCGACCTGCTGACGCCGCTTGAGGCGGCGAGTGGTCGGCGCCGGTCCCAGATCTGAGCGCCGCCGTGAGCATCGAGATGAATGACGATTCCCCGGACCGGCCGAGCTTCCTGACCATGATCGGCGTGGTGGCTGTGGCCGTGGCCGTGGTCATCCTGATCTTCTTCGGTATCGGGTATGGCTTCGGGCGGCTGTTCCTCTAAGCGCCTCTCAGCAGGCTTTTTCGTTCCCAGGCAGAATCCCCCAGAGCACGATGCATCCAGCTTTCGCCATATTCGGCATCCACAACAGCACGCTCACGTTGGTCGTCGACCTCGTGATCCTCTTCCTGGTCATCGTCTGGCTCGCCACGGTGTACTGGACTTTTGCCGACGCCCGACGCCGGATCGACGACCCGATGCTCATCGGCTGTGCGACCGCCGCGGCGCTGTTCCCGTTCATCGGCACGATGATCTACACGATCGTGCGACCGCCGGAATTCCTCGACGACGTCGAGGATCGCGAGCTGTCCATGCGCGCCTCCGAAGCCCAGCTGGCCCTGGCCGGCCACATGGCCTGCCCGCACTGTGATCGCCCGGTGGAGAAGGACTTCCTGCGCTGTCCCCATTGCCTGCGCAAGCTCAAGGAGCCCTGTCACAACTGCGGCAAGCCGCTGGACAACGACTGGCGGATCTGCCCTTACTGCGAGGCCGACGTGCCCGGCGTGACCCCGCCGCGACGCCAGCGGCGCCGGCGCGACCCGGCGACCGAAGCGGTCTCCACCCGGCCGCCCAGCGATCTGCTCTGAAAACGGGCTCGCGCGTCGGCGCGCGGGCGGCTCTGCTATCCAGCAGATCTCCCACCCCTAGAGAGACAACTGCGAAAGGACACGCCACATGGCGCGCACCCTCATCCTCGTCAAGCCCGACGCCTTTGCCAAGAACCTGACCGGCGAGATCCTCGCCCGCTTTGAGCGCAAGGGCCTTTCCATCGTCGCCCTCGAGCGTCAGTTGCTGACCCGCGAGACCGCGGAGGAGCACTACGCCGAGCACAAGGAACGCCCCTTCTTCGGTGAGCTGGTCGACTTCATCACCTCCGGTCCGCTGGTCGCGGCGGTGCTCGAGGGCGACGAGCACACGGTCAAGGCAGCCCGGCAGGTGATCGGCGCGACCAACCCGCTGGAGGCGACCACCGGGTCGATCCGCGGCGACTTCGCCACCCAGATCGGTGAGAACCTGGTCCACGGCTCGGATTCGGATGAGTCCGCGGCGCGTGAGGCCAAGATCTTCTTCCCGAACCTCTGAGTCCGTCGGGTTCCCAGCTGATCCTCGCTTCAGGGTCGCCCCAGCGGCGGGCGATCCTGGAGCAGCTCGGGGTCGTGTTCTCCGTGGTCGTCTCCGGGGTCGATGAGCTCACCGCCGGTCCGCCCGAAGAGGTGGTGCTCGAGAACGCCCACCGCAAGGCGGTGGCGGTCGCCCGGGGACTCGCCGCGGGCACCCTGTCGCGTTTTGACGGCTATGACCGTCATAACGCGATCGTGCTCGGTGTCGACACGGTGGTCGCCCTCGGCGGCCGGGTGTACGGCAAGCCCGCCGATGCGTCGGACGCCCGTGAGACCCTCACGCTCCTCAACGGTCGCACCCACCGCGTGCTCAGCGGGGTCTGCGTCGTGGATCGCCGGGGCGAGCGGGTCCGGACCGCGGCGGCCGTCACAACCGTCACGTTCCGGCGTTGTGATGAGAAAACCCTCACCTGGTATCTGGGCACGGGGGAGTGGCAGGACCGCGCCGGGGGCTACGCGATCCAGGGCCGCGGGGCCGCTTTGGTCGCCGGAATCGAGGGGGATTACCTCAACGTGGTGGGCCTGCCGGTGCCCACGTTGCTCGACCTTCTGCCGGACCTGTTGCAATGAGCGATCCGCGGTTCGAGCAACTCGGATTTTCCAGGTATCCTGCATCTCCGGACGCGCGTCGGCTCCACGGTGGCTCAGCATCATTCGCCGCCCGTCCATACCGACTTCCACACGTCTGGACCAATTGGGATTTTTTGGATATATGACCGGTTTCGGTGGCCGCGACATGGCTGTCGACCTAGGCACGGCCAACACGCTCGTCTACGTCCGCGGTCGCGGCATCGTGCTGTCGGAGCCGAGCGTCGTCGCGGTCGACTCGCGCACCGGTGAAGTGCACGCCGTCGGCATCGAGGCCAAGCGCATGCTCGGCCGCACTCCGGGCACCATCAGCGCGATCCGTCCCCTCAAGGACGGCGTCATCGCCGACTTCGAGGTGACCGAGGAGATGCTGCGTCACTTCATCCAGAAGGTGCACCAGAACCGCTGGGCGCATCCGCGGGTCGTGGTGTGTGTGCCCTCCGGGGTCACCGGGGTGGAGAAGCGGGCTGTCGAGGAGGCCTGCCTGAGTGCGGGAGCGCGCCAGGCGTACCTGATCGAGGAGCCGATGGCGGCCGCGATCGGCGCCGGGTTGCCGGTCGGCGAGCCGACCGGTTCGATGGTGGTCGACATCGGCGGCGGCACCTCCGAGGTTGCGGTCATCTCCCTCGGCGGAATCGTGGTCTCCCAGTCGATCCGCGTCGGCGGCGACGAGCTCGACGAGGCGATCATCAACTACGTCAAGCGTGAGTACAAATTGCTCATCGGACAGCAGACGGCCGAGGAGCTGAAGCTCGAGATCGGCTCGGCCTTCCCGATGGCCGAGGAGGTCCAGGCGGAGATCCGCGGCCGCGACATGGTCAGCGGCCTGCCCAAGACGGTGGTCCTCACCTCGGAGGAGATCCGCGGCGCGCTCGAGGAGCCCGTCTCCCAGATCATCGACGCGGTTAAGGAAACGTTGGATCGCACCCCGCCGGAGCTTGCCTCCGACATCATGGATCGCGGCATCATGCTGGCGGGTGGCGGATCGCTGTTGCAGGGCATCGACGAGCGTCTGAGGCACGAGACGCAGATGCCGGCGCACCTGGCGGAGTCCCCGCTGACGTGTGTCGCAGTCGGATCGGGACGGTCCCTTGAGGAGTTCGAGGCGATCCACCGGTCCTCGCGGAACAACCGCAACCGCAATAATCGCCGCCGGTATTAGTTCCCCCCTAGTCTGGGGTTGCTGGGACATGGCAGCCGCTGAGCAGCACCACAAAATTTCGGAGAATTCCAGCCCGTGCAAGACAAGTACGTACGGCGCCGGCGTGCGGTACTGGCCGTACTCGTCGCTGTTTCACTGATACTCCTGACCGCCTACTTCGGCGAAGCTGAGAACAGCCCCCTGCACTCGGTCCAGCAGGGGATCGTCCAGGTGTTCACCCCGATTCAGGAGGGCGCCTCCAAGGTCCTCTCGCCGGTGCGTGATCTGTCCAGCTGGGTGTCCTCGACCCTGCACGCGAAGTCCCAGAACAAGGAGCTGCGCTCCCTCAACGCCCGACTCAACACCGAGCTGGCGGCGGCGGGCACAGCCGTGCAGGAGAACAAGCAGCTGAACGGCATGCTCAAGCTGACCGACCGACTCAACCTCAACCAGTACGGGCCGGTGTACGCCAATGTCACCCTCTACAACCCCCAGGTCTGGTACGAGACGATCAAGGTCGATAAGGGCGCGGGGTCGGACATCAAGGTGGGCGACCCGGTGCTCAGCGCCCAGGGTCTGGTGGGCGACATCTCCGACGTCGGCTCCAACTTCGCCGTGGTCTCGGAGCTGAGCTCGCCGAAGTTCGGTGCCGAGGCCAAGATCCTCGATGCCTCGGGCAATGGCGGTACCGGCACGCTGACCCCCGAGGTCGGCAACCCGACCACGCTGCAGGTCGGCTTCCTGCCCTCCACCGCCACCATTCAGCCCGGCGACGAGGTGGTCACCGCGGGCTACAGCGATCCCGCGAATCCGATCGCCAAGTCGCTGTATCCACCGGGTATCCCGATCGGCACGATCTCCTCCGTCGACGTCAACCAGCTGATCAACAACAACACGGTGGATGTAAGTCCCGACGTCGACCTGCGCAACATCTCCCAGGTCGAGATCCTCACCAAGGTCAACCGCTGATGCGCGACCCCGAGCATCCCTGGCGCCTGCCGCTGCGTATCGCGCTGGTCGGCCTGATCGCCGTGCTGGTCCAGGAGGCCTTCCTCGCCCAGATCTCCATCTTCGGGGTCTCCGCCGACGTGACCCCGTTGGCCGTCATGTCGATCGGCCTGCTGTGCGGCTCGATCCCGGGTGCGATCGCCGGCTTCGGCATCGGGCTGTTCGTCGACCTGGCGCTCGTGCAGACATTGGGGATCACCAGCCTGGTCTTCATCCCGATCGGCTATTGGGCGGGTCGTCTGCACGAGCTGCGCGACCCCAGCCACAACCTCATCCCCCTGGGGTTGGGGGCCGCCGCGACGCTGGTCAGCGGCCTGGGCGTGACTCTCATCCAGTTCCTGCTCGGGGTTGACTCACCCGTCAGCGGCCTGCTGTTCGAGCAGATCTTCATGAGCGTGCTGATCAACACGATCATCGCGCTGCCGGTCTTCTACGCGGTGCGCCGGCTGCTGCGCGGCGCGGTCCCCGCCGGTCCGCGCGCGCCGCGCCGTGGCTACACCAGCGGTGCCCTGAGCCCCCTGGAGCAGCCCTCTGGCCGCCTGCGGGCCCAGGCCGGGCGCAGCGGGCGCCTACCCGGTCGGGCGGGGCCGGCACGTTGATCGGCCCCGGTTCCGGCGGCGGTGGTCCTCGCGACGATGACCGCCTCCCGGTGATGAACTCCCAGCTCGCGCTGCGCGTGGCCGTCATCGGCTCGGTGGCGCTGCTGATGTTCGCGGTCATCTTCCTGCGCCTGTGGTTCCTGCAGGTGCTGACCGGCAACCAGTACGTGGCCCAGGCCAGAGGCAACATCACGCGCAAGGTGCCGGTCCCCGCGGGGCGCGGGTCCATCCTCGCCTCCGACGGCAAGACGGTGCTGGTCGACTCGGTCAAGCAACCGGCGATCCTCATCGAGCCCCAGGAGCTGCCCAAGGCCCTGCAGGCAACCCCGACGGGCCTGATCCACCAGCCAGCTGCCGACAACGTGATCTACACCCGCGTCGAGCGGGCCCTCGGCATGTCGACCAAGGCGACGAGCTGTAAGTTCACCATCACCTACGAGAACACCGCGGGCAAGCTGGTGCCCGGCACCTACACGCCGAAGCTGTCGGAGGTGCCCTGCATCATCGCCCAGCACAACGTGGACATCACCGACGGCAGCGTCACCATCGCCACGGCCGTCCCGGTGGCCGAACAGGCCTACATCTCCGAGCGCCAGGCGCAGTTCCCCGGCGTCGCGGTGAGCCAGGCGGCGATCAGCGAGTATCCCCAGGGCGAGCTGGCCGCTCAGCTGCTCGGCACGGTGGGCGCGAACTCGAACTCCTCCACCGGAGGCCTGCTGTTCAAGGATGTCCCGGCCTACGACAACGTCGGCAACTCGGGTCTCGAGCAGCAGTACAACAAGTACCTCCAGGGCAAGGACGGCTACCAGCGCGTCGAGGTCAACGCCCAGGGCGTCTATCAGAAGACCGATCCGGCGGTGGCGGGCACCAGCGGCTATGACCTCAAGACGTCGATCGACGTGCCGCTGGAGAAGGTCGGCGACGCCGCGCTGGCGGAGTCGCTGCAGATCAGCGACAGCCCCTACGGCGGTGCCTTCGTCGCGATGGACCCGCAGAACGGCCAGGTCTACGCGATGGGATCGCTGCCGAGCTATGACCCCCAGGTGTTTGACAAGCCGTTGACCCAACAGCAGTACGAGTCCAAGTTCGGCAACAGCGTCACCGCGCCGCTGCTCAACCGGGCAACCCAGGGCGTCGGCCTGCCCGGATCGACCTTCAAGGTGATCACCGGGAGCGCGGCGCTGCAATCGGGAGTCTGGAGCCCGGACGAGACCTACGACGACACCGGCTCGGTTGTCGTGTCGGGCCAGAGCTTCCACAACGCTCCCGGCGATGGCGCCCTCGGCGACATCGACATGGAGACGGCGTATGAGGCTTCCGACGACGACTTCTTCTACAACCTGGGCTACCTGATGAACCCCGCAGATCCCAGTAAAACCCCCCAGGGGACGGCGCTGCAGGAGTGGGCACGCAAGTACGGCATCAACCAGCGACCCGACATCGACCTTCCCAGTGCCTCCAAGGGCACGATCCCCGACCCGGCGCTGGTCAACCAGGAGATCAAGGCAGAGCGCGAGTGCGACACCGCCACCGGTGAGTACGCCTACACCAACGGACAGGGCGCCATCTCCTCCAAGCAGCGCAAAGGGTTTCACCGCAGTCCGACCCACCCGGCCGGGGGATGCGGGATCGCAGACGCGGACACGGTCGGTTGGACGATCGGCGACAACATGCAGGCCGCGATCGGCCAGGACGGGGTGTCGGCCACTCCGCTGCAGATGGCCATGGTCTACTCCGCGATCGAGAATGGCGGCACCCTCGTGAGCCCGCACATCGGCGAGGACATCCAGACCGCCACCGGCCAGGTCGTGGCCAAGATCAACCCCGGGCCGGAGCGCAAGCTCGACCTCAGCGCGTCAACCCTGGCCACCATCCGTTCTGGCCTCGAGTTGGCCGCCAATGGACCGAGGGGCACCTCCACCGACGTGATGGGTGACTTCGGTAAGACGGTGTACGGCAAGACCGGCACGGCTGACTATCAGCCGACGACCGGACCCGAGGCCGGCACCGACACCGCGTATGCCTGGTACGACTGCTACGTGCCGGCTTCGGAGACGAGCAAGCCGATCGAGGTCACGGTGTGGGTCGAGGCCGGCGGCTACGGTGACCAGACCGCGGCTCCCGTGGCGCGTGAACTGCTGTCGAAGTGGTTCTACGGAACCTCGGGTGGCTACCACCACGGCACCTCGACAACCCAGTAACCCATGTCGATCACCCCCCTCCAACTCACCGAGCAGGCCGCCCGCAAGCGCGAGCGCTCGCCGATCATCTTCGACCCGCTGCTGCTCATCGCGGCCCTCGGTCTGGTCGGCTGCAGCCTCATGGTCCTCCGGGACATGCGCTCGGTGTTCCCCGGCGAGGTGTCCCGTCAGGGCCTGTACGCGGGGATCGGACTGATCGGGGCGGTGCTGGTCACCCGCTTTGACTACACGCGGCTGCGCGAGTACCGCTACGGCTTCTACGTCATCCTCGTCCTGCTCAATCTGATCGTCTACGGCATGCCGGCGATCCAGAACGCCCACCGCTGGATCCCCTTCCCGCTGTTCTCCTTCCAGAGTTCGGAGTTCGGCAAGCTGCTGCTGATCCTGTCGCTGTCCGCGGTGATGGTCGAGCGCTCGCGCAAACCCCAGTCGAGTCGGCGCACGACGGTCCGGATCCTGCTGATGGCGATCCTGCCGGCGCTGATCGTGTTCGGCCAGCCCGACCTCGGCACCGGCCTGGTGTACATGACCATCGGCATCTCGATCATCTTCTTCGGGGGGACGAGCTGGCGGCAGCTGAGCGTCCTGGCCGGCGTGGCCGTCCTCGGGGCCGTAGTGGTTCTGGCGGTGGCCCCGGCGCTGGGACACCCGGTGCTGCACGGCTATCAGAAGCAGCGGCTCACCACCTTCATCGACCCCCCCAAGGTCTGCAACAGCCAGACCGACACCACCTGCTATCAGCTCCAGCAGGCCGAGATCGCCATCGGGGCCGGCCAGAAGGTCGGTCAGGGCCTCAGGGGCGCCTCCCAGATCCAGGGCAAGTTCGTGCCGGTGGCCAACGAGGATTTCATCTTCGCCTCCCTCGGCGACTTCTACGGCTTTGCCGGGGCGGCGCTGGTCCTGGCCCTCTACGCGCTGCTGATCTGGCGCGGATTACGCATCATGACCATGGCCAAGAACCTGTTCGGCACGCTCATCGCGGGCGGTGTCGTGGGCATGCTGATGTTCCAGGTTTTCCTCAGTGTGGGCATGACGATTGGGATCATGCCGGTGACTGGCGTACCGTTACCGTTGATGTCATACGGCGGCTCTTCAGTGATCGTGACCTTTTTGGCCATCGGCCTGCTGCAGTCCGTCTACATCCAGGCCAAGCTCGCTACAGGAGCAAAGGCTCGAGTTCTTCTTGTCTGAGGCGTTGATTCCGCGCCGCGCGCCCTCCGCGCCGCGGGGTCAGCGAAGTTTTTCGCAATGACCCTTTTCACATCCTTCGCAAAGGAAGTTCAAATTGAAGAAGCAGGTTCTGGTCAGCGTCGACCGTGGGGAAACCCGGGTTGCGCTGCTCGAAGCTACCGGCCCGGTGCCCGAGCGCAAGCCCGCCACCGCCGCCTCGCGCCGGCGTCGCCGGCCCGCTAACCCCGCCGCCGGCTACGACGTCGCCGAGCTCTACCTCGAGCGCCGCGGCGCGCGGTCGATCGTCGGCAACATCTACAAGGGACGCGTGGACAACGTGCTGCCCGGCCTGGAGGCGGCGTTCGTCGACATCGGCCTGGACAAGAACGGGTTCCTCCATGTCGACGAGATCGTGCTGCCCGGGGTCGAGGTGGCCCGTCGCGGTCGCGGCTCGGGCAAGGACGCCAAGCCAATCACCGAGCTGCTCAAGCCGGGGCAGGAGATCGTCGTCCAGGTGGTCAAGGATCCGCTGAAGACCAAGGGCGCGCGCCTGTCGATGGATCTGACCATCGCCGGTCGCTACATGGTCTATGCGCCCTTCGGTGAGGGCGTGGGCGTCTCCCGGCGCCTCGAGGACAAGGAACGCGACCGCCTGCGCAAGGAGGCCAAGTCACTCGACATGCGCGGGGGAGGGGCGATCATCCGCACCGCCGCCCAGGGGGCGGTGCGCACCGACCTCGAGCGCGAGATGCAGTACCTGTTCAAGCTCAACGACGTCCTGCAGAAGCGCGTGGAGGACACCAAGGGCCCTGAACTCGTCTTCCAGGAGGCCGACCTGTCGGTCCGCGTGGTGCGTGACATCTACTCCGAGGAGTTCGAGCGCGCGATCGTCGACGACGAGAAGCAGCATCACCGGCTCGTCTCGTTCTTCAGCCGCACCGCGCCCGAACTGGTCGACCAGGTGGAGCTGTGGACCGAGGACAAGCCGATGTTCGAGGTCTACGGCGTCGAGAAGGCCCTGACCTCGACGCTGAATCGTCGCGTCGATCTGCCCTCCGGCGGCTACCTGATCATCGACTACACCGAGGCGCTGACGGTGATCGACGTCAACTCGGGCTCCTTCACCGGCTCGGGCAAGGGTGCTCGCCTGGAGGACACGATCACCAAGACGAACCTCGAGGCGGCCGAGGAGGCCGTGCGCCAGCTGCGGCTGCGCGACATCGGCGGGATCATCGTCATCGACTTCATCGACATGGCCCGGGCGCGCAACCGCGACGCGGTGCTCAAGACGCTGCGCAAGTCCCTCGACGAGGACCGCACCAAGACCTTCGTGGTCGAGATCTCCCCGCTCGGCCTGGTCGAGATGACCCGCCAGAACGTCACCGAGGGCGTGCGCGAGATCATGACGCGGCCCTGCCCGGTGTGTGACGGTGAAGGCGTGATCAAGTCCGAGGAGACGATCGCCATCGAGTTCGAGCGCAAGATGCGCGAGCTCGCCCTCCACACCGAGTCCGAGGCGATCCTGCTGCAGATGAACCCCCGTGTATCGGTCGAGTTCACCGGCCACGGCGCCAAGGCGCTGGCCCAGATCGAGACCGAGACCGGCAAGTGGTTTCACTTCGAGGGGTCTGAGGGTCTGCCGCTCGAGCACTTCGCGGTGCTCATGGAGGCCGACCGCGAGCAGGTGCTCGAACGGGCGCTGCCCTTCTCCGAGGGCGAGGAGGTCTACGTCAACATCGTCGAGCCGCACATGTACCAGCCCGGTGATGCCGTGGCCAAGATCGACGGCTACATCATCTGTGTCAAGGGCGGCGAGGCATCGGTCGGGCGCAAGCGCCTGGTGCGCATCGACGAGGTGGGGCGGACCGCGGCCATCGCCGTGCCGGTCGACGAGGAGCCGGTCGACGAGCCCGTGCTGGCCATCGAGCCCGAGCCCGGTGAGGAGACCTCTAACGATGAAGTAGAATCGTCGGGACGCCGTCGCGGACGGCGCGGTGGTCGGCGTGCCCAGCCCAAGGTGGCGGCCGCTTCCACCTCCGATTCTTCCTCAGAGTGAACATGTCTTACGCAATCGTCAAAACCGGCGGCAAGCAGTATCGCGTCCACGAGGGGCTGACCTTCCTGGTCGAGCGTCTGCCGGCCCATGAGGGCGATGACGTCACGCTCACCCCGCTGCTCTACGTCGACGGCGAGGAGCTCGTCGACGGTGATGCGCTGAGCGCGGTCACGGTGACCGCGACGGTGCTCGCCAACGAGCGTGGACCCAAGCTGCGCGTCGTCAAATTCAAGCCCAAGCGCGGTTACAAGCGGCGCAACGGCCACCGCCAGGAGCTCACGCGCCTGGAGATCAAGTCCATCACCGCGCAATCCGCGGCCAAGAAGTAGAGGGGCACCCGATATGGCACACAAGAAGGGCCTCGGCTCCTCCCGCAACGGCCGTGACTCCAAGCCCAAGATGCTCGGCGTGAAGATCTTCGCCGGTCAGACGGTGACCGGCGGCGAGATCATCGTGCGCCAGCGCGGCACCAAGTTCAAGCCCGGCGCCGGCACGGGTATCGGCAAGGACGACACCATCTTCGCCAAGTCGCCCGGCACTGTGCAGTTCAGGACCGGTTGGCGCGGACGCGTCATCTCGGTCGAGCCCAGCGAAGTCGCCTAGGCGCTCCACTCAAGCGGTGCTGGTTGAGGGCGGGGTCTGTGGGACCCCGCCCTTTTTTGTCGGCGTGGGCGTGCGACTCAGCCGACTACGCGACCGCGGGCAGCACGGCGGTGCACATCGGGCAACGGGTGGCGGCCGACGGGATCGCGGAGGTGCACTCGGGGCAGTTCTTGACCGACGTGTCCTCCTTCTGGAAGTGCTCGTAGGGCTTGGCGATGAAGAAGAACACCGCGAAGCCGGTGACGATGAAGGTCAGCGCCACGTTGATGAAGTCGCCATAGGCGAAGCGGCTGTGATGGATGGTGAAGAACAGATTGCCGAAGCTCGGCTTGCCGATGATCAAAGCGATGATCGGAGTGATCAGGTCGGCGATGAACGCTTTGAGCAACGTCGCGAAGACCGTGCCCATGATGAATGCGATGGCCAGCAGGATCAGGTTGCCCTGCAGCAGAAACGCCTTGAAGTCCGTCAACAGCTTGAACACGCTTTACCCCGTACGTTGAATGGCCTTTTGCGGCGGCATTCTCCGTCCTCCTCCGAGTCCCTCCTCCAGCCAGAAACCGATTGAATGAAAGATCAAGCGAGAATCTTCGTGGCCGCCGGCGGCGGTGGCGACGGCTGTCTGAGCTTCCGGCGTGAGGCCCACGTGCCCAAGGGCGGGCCCGACGGGGGCGATGGCGGCCACGGCGGGGACGTGGTGCTCGTCTGTGATGACTCCTACCGCGACCTCGAGCATTTCCGCCGCGCCTCGCACTTCAAGGCCAAGCGCGCCGCCCACGGTGAGGGCAATGGCCGCCACGGCGCCGACGGTGAGACCCTGGTGGTCAAGGTGCCGCCCGGCACCGAGATCCTCGTCGAGGCCGACGGCTCCCGCCATGATCTGGTGATTCCGGGCCAGCGCGCGGTGGTGGCCGCCGGTGGCTCGGGCGGACGCGGCAACCGCAAGTTCGCCGGGCCCACCCACCAGACGCCCCGGTTCGCCGAGAAGGGCCTGCCCGGTGAGGAGGGGTGGCTGACCCTGCAGCTCAAGCTGCTGGCCGATGTCGGTCTCATCGGCGTGCCCAACGCCGGGAAGTCCTCGCTGCTGTCGCGCATCACCCGCGCGACCCCGAAAGTGGCCAGCTACCCGTTCACCACCCTCTCACCGGTGCTCGGCACCATCCACGAGGACGACCGTCAGCTGATCGTCGCCGACATCCCCGGACTGATCGAGGGCGCCGCTGACGGCGCCGGGCTGGGGCACGAGTTCCTCGCTCATGTCGAGCGCACCCGCCTGCTGGTCCACGTGCTCGACCTGGCGCCGCTCGACGGCTCAGACCCCGTGGAGAACTTCGCCACGATCGAGCGCGAGATCACGCTGTATGACCCCCGTCTGGCGACGCTGCCGCGGATCCTCGCCCTGTCCAAGGCCGACCTGGTGGCGCCCGAGGTGGCCGAGGCGGCCCGGGTGGAGTGGGAGGCACGGCTGAACCCCGACTTCGACGGCGCCCACGAGCCCTGGGAGGAGGCGCCGGAGATCCCCGTCCCCGTGCTGGTCACCTCCTCGGTCACCCGCCAGGGCCTGGACGAGCTGGTGCGGTTGATGCTGCGCCGGGTCCCGCTGCTCAGCGCCGAGGACAAGGCTGCCGAGCTCACAGCCGGCAGCCGAACCACCGACGTCAGCGCACTGGGGGATCTCGCCGAGCACAAGACGTTCCGACCCTCGGGTCCCCAGCGCGGGTTCACCGTCAGACAGGACGCGGACGGCGCCTATGTGGTCGACGGCCCGGCCGTGCAGCGCCTGATCGGCCGCTATGACCTTGAGAACGAGGATGCGCTGGCGTTCCTCGAGAAGCGGCTGCGCGGGATCGGCGTGATCCGGGCGCTCGAGGACGCCGGCTTCAGCGCCGGCGACGACGTGATCCTGGCCGGCATCGAGTTCGATCTGGATCCCTGATGTCCGTGGTGGTCAAACTCGGTTCCTCGGTGGTGGCCGACGCCGACGGGCGGGTGCGCGGCGACGTGCTTGCCGGGGTGGCCGACCAGATCGCCGCTCTGCACGCCGCCGGACGCGACCCGGTGGTGGTGACCAGCGGCGCGATCGCCCGCGGGCTCGAGGTGCTCGGCATCCCGCCGAGCCAGCGACCGCGCGGGTTGGGGGAGCTCCAGGCTGCCTCGGCGGTGGGGCAGGGCAAGCTCTACCGCGTCTATGACGAGCTGCTGGCCGCCCGCGGCGTGCCGACGGCCCAGGTGCTCCTGACGTTCTTCGACATCAGCGGCGGGCGGGGACACTATCTCAACGCGCGCCAGACCCTGGGGCGGTTGCTGGAGTGGAAGGTGGTGCCGGTCATCAACGAGAACGACACGACCACCACGGATGAGATCTCCTTCGGGGACAACGACTTCCTCGCCGCCCAGGTGGCGATCCTGCTCGGGGCCGAGCTGCTCGTCCTGCTGACCGTGGCCGGAGGCGTCTACACCGCCGACCCGCGGCTGGACCCGGCGGCGCAGCTGGTGGCCCGCGTCGATGACATCGAGGAGCTGTCGGCGCTCGACATCGGCCATCAGACCTCGCTGCTCGGTTCCGGGGGGATGCGCTCCAAGGTCATCGCCGCCGAGATGGCCACTGCCGCGGGGATCGAGACGGTCATCGCCGGCGGCCTGGAGCCGGGTGCGATCGCGGCCGCGGTGGCGGGGGAGGCGGTGGGCACGCGGTTCAGCGCCCACGGCGGGCGCTACTCCTCGTTCAAGCTGTGGCTGCGCTACGCCAAGCCGTCGCGCGGGCGCGTGATGGTCGACGACGGCGCGGCTCGGGCTCTGTCGGAGGGCGGGACAAGCCTGCTGCCGGTGGGCGTCTCGGAGGTGCGCGGTGAGTTCGACGCCGGCGACGCCGTCGAGGTCAGCCACGGCCCGGCGCTGATCGGCAAGGGGATCTCCTCCTACTCGGCCGAGGAGCTCCGCCGGGTCCAGGGACTCAAATCCCCGGCGGTGCGCGATCTGCTGCCCCACTCGCCCGACGAGGCGATCCACCGCGACTACTTCGTGCTGGTCTAGAGTTTTGGCGACCATGGCCACCACCTTCGCCCCGGGCACGGCGAGCGTCGCGGACATCTGCGCGGCCGCCAAGCGCGCCTCACGCCATCTGGCGACGAGCGACGCGCACACCAAGAACCGAGCCCTCAACGCAATCGCCGACGCGCTGGAGCGCCGGACCGCGGAGATCCTCGAGGCCAACGCCCAGGATCTGGCGGCCGGGCGTGCCAGCGGGCTCTCCAGCGCGCTGATGGATCGTCTCGAGCTGGATGGGCGGCGGATCGCCGCGATGGCCGACGGCGTGCGCACCATCGCCAGACTCCACGATCCGGTCGGCGAGGTGATCGACGGCCACCGTCTGCCCAACGGGCTGGACGTGCGCAAGGTGCGGGTGCCGCTCGGGGTCGTCGCCGTCGTCTATGAAGCTCGGCCCAACGTGACCATCGATGCGGTCGCCCTGTGTCTGAAGTCCGGCAACGCCGTGGTGCTGCGCGGGTCCTCCTCGGCGGCGCGCTCCAACGCCGTGCTGGCCGCCGTCGCCGCCGAGGCGGCAGTCGGGGCGGGCATACCCGAGAACGCGATCTCACTGATCGGGGGTGGCGATCGCGGGGAGCTGGCCGAGCTGGCGACCCAAACCGGCGTGGTCGATCTGATCATCCCGCGCGGGGGCGAGGGCCTCAAGGCGGCGCTCAAGGGCGTCGCCACGGTGCCGGTGATCTATGCCGCCTCGGGCAACTGCCACGTCTACGTCGACGCCAACGCTGACCTGCACGCGGCCCAGGAGATCGTCATCAACGCCAAGGTCCAGCGGCCCGGGGTGTGCAACGCGGCCGAGACGCTGCTGGTGCACCGCCACGTCGCCGCGATGTTCCTGCCGCGGGTCCTCCATGCCCTCCACGACGCCGGCGTGGTGCTCCACGGCGACGACACCACGCGTGACATCGTGCCCGAGCTGGCCATCCGCCGGGCCACCGCGGCCGACTGGGATACCGAGTACCTGGGGCTGGAGATGGCCGTGGGGGTGGTCGACTCGGTGGAGGCGGCTATCCAGCACGTCAACGCCCACGGCAGCGGCCACTCCGAAGCGATCGTCACCGGCTCGGCCGCCGCCGCCCGCGCCTTCCAGCTCGAGGTCGACGCGGCCGTCATCTACGTCAACGCCTCGACCCGCTTCACCGACGGCGGTGAGTTCGGGATGGGGGCCGAGATCGGCAACTCGACCCAGAAGCTGCACGCGCGTGGACCGATCGGGGTCCGCGAGCTGTGCACCTTCAAGTACCTGGTCGAGGGCGCCGGACACATCCGGCCCTGACGCGCGGTCCCCTCGCGGTTTGACTCGTATCGGGATTCTCGGCGGCACGTTCAACCCGCCGCACCTGGGACATCTCATCTGCGGACAGGAGGCGCTCATCCAGCTCGAGCTCGACCGGATCGTGATGATGCCGGCCGGCGTGCCGCCGCACAAGGAGGTTGACGAGGATCCCGGGCAGCAGCCCCGCCTGGAGTTGTGCCGGCGCGCGGTGAGTGGCGATGATCGCTTTGAGGTCTCGGCGCTCGAGATGGAACGCGACGGACCGTCCTACACGGTCGATACGCTCGACGAGCTGCACCAGATCGCACCCGATAGCGAGCTGTACCTGATCGTCGGCGGTGACGTGGCGGCGGGGCTCGGCTCATGGCGCGAGCCCGAACGGGTGCTGTCGTTGGCTACCCTGGCTATTGCCAGACGCCGCGGCACCTCCCGCAAGGCGATCGACGACACCCTGGCGGGTCTGCAGGGTGGCGAGCGGGCCCGGTTCTTCCGGATGCCCCGGATCGGGATCTCATCGACCGACATCCGCGAGCGGGTGCAGCGTCATGAGTCGATCAGGTATCTCGTGCCCGATGCGGTGGCGAGCTACATCGCAGAACACCAACTCTATGAGAGGCAGGGAGCTGACCAGTGATGACACCCGAAGAGATCGCAGCCGCGGTGACCGAGTACGCCCTCGACGTCAAAGCCGTCGACCTGCTCACCCTCGATCTCCGGGAGTACATCTCCTACACGGACTACTTCGTGATCTGCACCGGCCGCTCGGACCGCCAGGTCAAGGCGATCCACGACCGCATCGCCGAGGGCATGAAGCATGAGCACGACATGCGGCCGATCCGCGTGGACGGGGTCAGCGGCGCCCAGTGGATCCTCATGGACTACGGCGATGTGGTGGTCCACATCTTCACCCCGGACATGCGCGAGTACTACCAGCTCGAGCGCCTGTGGGGCGAGGCACCCAAGCTCGAGCAGCTGGCCAGCGCCTGATCCGCGACGCGCGCCCCGGGCGCGCCCGTCGCCGAAGGCGCGCCTCAGCGCGCTACAGCGCCGAGAGCAGCTTCGGCGCCACCTGCTTCTTGCGGCTCATCACGCCGGGCAGATGGATCTTGCGGCCGTTCGGCTCGATCCCGAAGGCGCGGGAGACGGCGTTGGCGTCTCCCGCGACGAGCAGGTTGGTGCCCTTCTCGAGGATGTCGGTGACCATCAGCGCGTAGACCTGCACGCCCTTGTCCTGCTGCTCCTTCTGGAGCGCCTCGAGCAGCTCGTCCTCGCGGTCGAGCACCTTGTCGCCGACGACCTCGATCTGGGCGACGGTGAACGGATTGCCGCTGCCGCCCTGGAAGTCCTTGGCGTCGCGGCGGATGAGTTCGGCGGCCGGCACATCTGAGACATCGCCGGTGGCCTCGAACATCTCGCGTCCGAACTGCACGGGGTCGAGTCCGAGCAGATCGCCGAGGTAGCCGACGACCCGCTCGTCCCGCTCGGTCGTGGTGGGGGAGTTGAGGATCACCGTGTCCGACAGCACCGCGGCCAGCAGCACCGTGGCGGTCGGGGTGCTGGGCTCGAGCTTGTTGCGCTGGAAGCGCTCGACCACCAGCGTGGCGGTCGAGCCCACCGGGTCGAAGGTGGCGAGGACCGGCACCTTGGTCTCGATCGAACCGATGTGGTGGTGGTCGAGGATCTCGACGATCTCGGCCTGCTCGATCCCGAGTACCGACTGGGCCTGTTCGGCGTGGTCAACGAGGATCACGCGCCGGCGCTCGGGGGAGACCAGGTCGGCGCGGGTCACCACGCCGACCGGGCGCTGGCTGTTGTCGACCACCACCGCGGTGCCGTGATGGCTCTCCTTGATCTGTTCGGAGACGTCGGAGACCAGGTCCTCGCGCTCGGCGACCAGCGGATCCTTCTCCATCAGGCCGCGGCAGGGGGCGGCCAGGGTGATCATCCGCGCGGACACGTAGGTGTCGAGCGGTGAGGAGATCATCGCCACGCCGTGTTCCTTGGCCAGGGCGAGGATCTCGTCGTTGGGCTGTGCGTCGTTGGACACCACCAGCAGCGAGACGCCGCGCTCGATCACGGCGCGCTGGGCCTCGGGCCGGTTGCCGATGACCACGACGTCTCCGGCGGCGATGCCCGAGGGACTGTCGAGATCCATCGACTGAACCCACACGCGGCCGGACAGGCGGCGATCCTCGCCGGTCAGCAGCACTCCGTCGAGGACCGCGGCGACCGCCTGGACGTAGGTGGCCTCGCGCAGCTTCGAACTCTCCCGGGACTCGCGGATGTAGCGGCGCGCCAGCGCACGCGTGGTGACCACGCCGGTGAGGACGCCGTCCTCGTTGACCACCGGGATGAGCTCGGCGTCGGCGCGGGACATGGCGAGACCCGCCTCGCGCACCGGGTCGTCCTCTTTGATGGAGGGGAAATCGACCGTCATCACGTCCATCGCGCGCAGCAGCACGTGAGACAGGAAGTCGGGGGCTTTGAGGCCCGCGCGCTCGAGCACCCAGGTCGTCTGCGGGTTCAGGGTGCCGAGGCGGACCGGAACGTACTCGTTGTCCGGATCCCGTCGGTTCCTCAGCTCGGCCAAGCCGATCGCGGACCCGATCGAGTCGGTGTCCGGATTCCGGTGGCCGGTTACGTAGACAGGTTTCACAGAGGGATTATGCCCGACCTCGCCCTCGGCTATGCGTCAAGTTCTGTGGCTGGATTTGGTCTGGCGCGGTAGGTTTTCGCCTGCCTCCCTCGCCCACGCCCCTCCTGAAAGGCTGATCGATGCCGTCCGCTCCGAAGATCCTCCCGACGCAGATCGCCGAAGGGGTTGCCCCCGGTGTGCGCTACCGCCTCGAGGGTGAGCTGGTGCCCGCCCTGCACATGGCGCTGGACGGGACCGTCCCCGTGTTTTTCGAGCATCATGTGCTGCTGTGGAAATATCCGACCATGCAGCTGGGTCTCCATCCGCTGCGCAAGGGGTTGGCCCGGCGGGTGTTCGCCGGTATGCCGCTGCTGCTGTTGGAGGCCCAGTCGGCCGGTGAGCTGGCCTTCAGCCGCGATGCGCCCGGGCACATCATCGCGCTGCATCTCCAGCCCGGGGAGGGCATCATCGCCCGGGAGCACCAGTTCCTCGCCGCCAGCGGCCACATCGAGTACGACTTCACCCGCATCAAGGGCTTCGCCAACATGGCCTTCGGCGGCGGCTTCTTCGTCGACCAGTTCTTCGCCGGCTCCGGTGAAGGGGTGGTGTGGATCCACGGCTACGGCAACGTGTTCGAGAAGGTGCTGGAGCCGGGGGAGAGCATCGACATCGAGCCCGGCGGCTGGATCTACCGCGACCACTCGGTGTCGATGACCCAGGAGGTCTACGGCTTCAAGACCGGCTTCCTCTCGGGGGCGGGCCAGCTCGTGTTCAACCGCTTCGTGGGCCCCGGGCGGGTCGGCATCCAGTCGGCCTACTACCACCCGCCCGGCGCGGAAACCGGTGCCGGAGGCGGCCAGGGCGCGGCGCTGGGGGCCGGCGGCGGGCTGGGCGGTCTGCTCGGCGGGATACTCGACAACTAGGGACCTTGGTGTCGCGCATGTGCGACTCAGGGCACCCGGCGTCGTCCGGCTGAGCGATGGCGTTCGCTTCAGGACACCTCGGCGCCCACCCGCTGCCGCCGGGGATCACCGGGGCCCTGTCGCTCGGGGGCTATCAGCTGCTCGCCGACGTGGGTGGCGTGGGTGCCGGGCGCCTCGGCGCCCAGGCCTTCCTTGTGGTCGCGCCCGATCCTGGGCCGGGGGCTGACCCCGGCACCCAGATCACCCTGCATCAGGCGCGGCTGCGCGATGAGGCCGAGGCCGCCGCCTACGTCCAGCTCGCCGCCAAGCTCGGCTACCTGCGCCTGTCCGGGTATCGCATCGCCCTCAAGCGCGCCGGGCTGCGCTCCAAGGTGGCGCTGGTGGACCCCGCCACCGGCGCCGTGGTGGCGGCGATCCCCGAGCGGGCGCGAGGGCGTCTGTTCGGCGCCGGCGCGACGGCACCGGTGATCCTCGCCGGGGTGCAGGCGCTGGGGCCAGCCGGACCGCCGCCGGATCTCGCCCAGCCTGAGGCGCTGCGCGAGGTGCTGCTGGCCCTGGCGCTGTCAGACGACTCCCTGGGCGGTGTTGAGGCGGCCGAGGCGGCCGACCGGGCCCTGGAGCTGATCCGCGGTGACGGGACGCTGGATCCGGCCCGGGCGCTGGCCGCAGCCAAGCGCGCGGCGTGACCGGCGGGGCCCCGAGTGCTGAGGTTCAGAGCCTCCACGTCAGCTTGTCGGCGCTGCTAGCTTGGCGCCCATGATCGGAGCAGCGCCGTTCATCGGCTTCATCCCGGTACGCGATCTCGACGCCGCCCGCGGGTTCTACGCGGACACGCTCGGCCTGACGATCAAGGAGCAGACGCCGGACGCGCTGGTGATCGACGCCGGCGGGACCATGCTGCGAATCACCTCCGTGGGCGACTTCGCGCCCCGCCCGTTCACGGTCGCCGGCTGGCACGCGCTCGACATCGACGCGACGGTGGCTCGGCTGAGCGATGCCGGGGTGGCCACGCTGGACTTTCCCGAGCTCGAACAGGACGAGGACGGCATCTGGACCGCGCCCAACGGCGACCGGGTCGCCTGGTTCAGCGACCCGGACGCCAACGTGCTCTCGCTCACCCAGTTCGCCGGCAGCGTGGTCGACGAGTTCTGGCTGTAGGCCGACTCAGGTCTGGACCAGATGAACGCCAGGAGGTCGGCGTTGATCGTCACTTTCGCGCCGCTGTCGCCGCGGTTCGGCGACAGCGGGGGACGGGGTTACTGGAGGTAGCCCTCAACGGTTCCGGCGTCCCGCGGCTCGGCGTCGCCGGGGTCCTCGCCGGACTCGCGCAACCCGCGGCGCTGGCGCAGCAGGTCCCAGGCGCGGTCGAGTTCGACGCGGACCGCCTCGAGCCGCTCCCGGTCGGCGCTCAGGGCCGTCTCGTCGGTCGCGTCCTGGCGTTCCTTGGCCTCGAGGGCCTTCTCCTCGGCGACCAGCACTTCGATGCGGTCATGGATCAGTTCATCGCTCATAGCCCCGATATTCCCACACGCTGAGATCCCCAAGCCGGCTACAGCGTGGGGAGGAGCGTAGGGAGCTCATCCAGGGACACGATTCGCGCGTCCGCCAGGGCGATCTCGGGTCGCTCGGCGTGCAGGTAACCCCAGGGCCCGCGGCGGATGAACACGGCTCTCATCCCGGCCTCCCGAGCTGGGAGAACATCGTTGTCGAGGCGGTCACCCACGTAGGCGATCTGATGTGCCGGCGCACCCGCCATCTCGGTGACGGCGGCGAAGAACCCCGACGCGGGCTTCTCCACCCCGAGGTGGGCCGACGACGCGAGGAAGGCGACCGGAAGGTCGAGTGCGGCGAGCCGCTCCAGCGCGCCCGCCGGCTGGTTGCCGGCCAGGCCGAGTCGGAACCCGGCCGCGCTCAGCGCCTCGAGCGCAGGACGCGCGTCGGGGTAGAGGTCCCGCGCCTCGATGGTCGGCGCGAGGGCGGGTTTTGCGACGCCGAGCAGGTCCCACACGCGCCGGTGGTCCTCGCCGCGCTGGATGAGCGCACCGAGGGCGCTGAACAGGGTGAGCGGCGTGACGCCGGCGGCGTCCGCCATCGCCGTCCAGGCGCGGGTCTCGTCGACGAGCGTCTCGCCGACGTCGAAGACGATCGCCTGAATCATTCGGTGCGTACCAGCGTCATGTGCGGCTTGCCGCGACGGGGAATCATCGTGGCCCCAGACGAGGCCTCGTCGAAACGGCGTCCCCGCGTTCGGTAGTTCTCATCGCCACAGGATCCTCGCCGGACGGATCTCCGGCGAGGTGGGGGAGTGGAGCTACGGGGATTCGAACCCCGGACCTTCGCGCTGCCAGCGCGACGCTCTAGCCAGCTGAGCTATAGCCCCGTTGAATTCGTACTCCTCAGCCAGGTTAATACACGCCCGCTGATTGTTACGACTCGGTGCGAGGCGCAGATGCACCGCACGCCGGCCAGCGAATATAGAAGGCGGGAGAAGAAAGCATCGATCAAGCTCGCTGGACCAGACAGCGAGGAGGTCAATCTCTTTCTCGCTGTAGGTACTCAGGACATAGCCGTTGGCCGAGAGGTACGAACCTGACGTGTTCACGATCAGCACATCACCAGTTGCATTCAGGTGGGCGTGCTTGACCTGAACACGCCACAGTTGTTCACCGACCTCGAAAATCAGATCAGCTCGCGAGTGGCCGCTCGACGGTCTGTCGACCGCGATCCCGCGCTTGACGGCCTCTGCCTCGATCACGGCCTCGGCGGCCGCACCCTTCTGGTTCCTGGTCAGATTTGCCATAGGAACACACGTTCGCATTGGGTCCGGACGGAACAGGGATCCGACGAACCTTCATCGGGCCGGACAAGATCAGCTTCGCGGAATGAACTCGGGCACGTCCAGCGAGTCGCCGTTGCCCTCTGCCCGACCCCGCCGCGCCCCCCGCGAGGCCCCGGGTGCCGCCCGTGCGCTCCCGTCCGGGTCGACCTTGTCGATCTGGGCCAGCATCGTCGAGTGCAGGGTCTGGACGTCGCGCAGCAGTCGCGCCGCGTTGGAGCGCATCGAGTCCCCGAGCTCGCGCAGATCCCCGATCAGCTCCTCGCCCTCGACCGAGATCGTTCCCGCTGCCGCCCGCGCGCCCTTGGTGAGCTCGCGGGTCCGGGCCACTGCCTCGTCACGTAGTTTCACGGCCTCCGCCTCGGCCTCGGCCAGCACCTGATCGGCGTTCTCCTGCGCGCGGGCCATCACCGCGAGGGCCTCGGACGTCGCCTGCTCGCGGCGCAGGTCGGCCTCCATGCGGATCCGGTCAGCCTCGGACTGGGCGCGGGCGACGATGTCGCGCGCCTCGGAGGTGCCCTGCTCGACGATGCCGCGCACCTCGCCAGCCGCCGTCTCCCGGATCCGGGCGGCGTCCTCACGGGCGTTGGACACGATCTCGGATGCCTCGCCCTCGGCCGCCTTCACCCGGTTCTCGGCCGCCCGCCCACCCTCGGCGATGCGCTCGCGCATGCGGCGCTCAGCCTCGAGGCGGATCTCCTCGGCAGCGTCCTCAGCCGCCTCGAGGATCGCGGCCAGGCGCTGGTCAACGGAACCGTGAGCAGGCATATCGCACGGATCCTATGCACACCCGCTGCAAACGGCGCAAAACCGCTCGCACCCGGCCGCCCGCGGTCTCTGACCCCTCCAAGTAACCTCAACCCCAGAGATGTCCGACACCGTCCCAGAAGCCGTGCCTGATAATCAGGCGATCGCCGAGCGCCGCTTTGACCACACCGAGATCGAGGCCAAGTGGCAGGCGGTCTGGGAGGCTGAGAAGACCTGGGAGGTCTCCAACGAGCCGAGCGACAAGCCGCGCTCCTACGTCCTGGAGATGCTGCCCTATCCGAGCGGCGAGCCGCACATCGGCCACCTGAAGAACTACGCCATCGGTGACGCGATCGCCCACTTCCGGCGCCGCAACGGCCAGCTGGTGCTGCACCCGATGGGCTACGACGCCTTTGGCCTGCCCGCCGAGAACAACGCGATCAAGACCGGCATCCACCCGCGCGAGGCGACGGACCGCTCGATCGCCCAGTTCCACGACGCCTTCAAATCCTGGGGCATCAGCATCGACTGGTCCCGCGAGTTCGGCACCCACCAGCCCGAGTACTACCGCTGGACCCAGTGGCTGTTCCTGAAGTTCTTCGAGCAGGGTCTGGCCTACCGCAAGGAGTCGGCGGTCAACTGGTGCCCCAACGACCAGACGGTGCTGGCCAACGAGCAGGTCGTCGGCGGTCACTGCGAGCGTTGTGGCGCCGAGGTCGAGCTGCGTCAGCTCGAGCAGTGGCAGTTCAAGATCACCGACTACGCCGACCAGCTGCTCGAGGACCTCGACACCATCGACTGGCCCGAGCACGTCAAGATCCAACAGCGCAACTGGATCGGCCGCTCCCAGGGCGCCGAGGTCGCCTTCCACTGCGCCAGTCACGACAAGGACTACGCGGTCTTCACCACCCGGCCCGACACGCTGTTCGGCGCCACCTTCTTCGTCATGGCCCCCGAGCATCCCGATGTGCTGAGGCTGGCCGGAGGCGGCCCACACGAGGCAGCGGTGCGCCAGTACGTCAATCACGCGCTGAGTGAGTCCAAGGAGGACCGCGGCGCCGCCGACAAGACCAAGACCGGTGTCCCGCTCGGCACCACCGTGACCAATCCCGTCACCGGTGAGGAGATTCCCATGTGGGTCGCCGACTACGTGCTGATGGAGTACGGCACCGGTGCGGTCATGGGGGTTCCCGCCCACGACGAGCGCGACCACGCCTTCGCCCGTGCCTACGGCCTGCCGATCCGTCGCGTGATCGCCTCCGAGGTCGACGAGCTGCCCTACACCGGCGACGGTCCGATGGTCAACTCCGGCGACTTCGACGGGCTCAACAACCGCGACGCCTACGGACAGATCGTCGGCTGGCTGGCTCGCAACCGCCTCGGCAAGGCGTCGACCAACTACCGCCTGCGTGACTGGCTGCTGTCGCGTCAGCGCTACTGGGGCTGCCCGATCCCGATCATCCACTGTCCTGAGGACGGGCTGGTGCCGGTGCCCGAGGATCAGCTGCCCGTGCGCCTGCCCGACATCTCGGACTACACGCCCAAGGGCCAGTCCCCGCTGGCGGCGGCCACCGACTGGGTGAACGTGAGCTGCCCGGTCTGCGGCGGGCCGGCCAAGCGCGAGACCGACACGATGGACACCTTCGTCGACTCCTCCTGGTACTACATCCGCTACACCGACGCCCACAACGACCAGGCCCCGTGGGACCGCACCCTGGCCGACCGCTGGATGCCGATCGACCAGTACATCGGCGGGGTCGAGCACGCGATCCTGCACCTGCTCTATTCGCGCTTCTTCGTCAAGGCGCTGGCCGACATGGGCCAGCTCGGCTTCCGTGAGCCCTTCCAGGCGCTGTTCACCCAGGGCATGATCCTGGGTGCCGACGGCCAGAAGATGGCCAAGTCGCGCCCCGAGTACGTGATCAGCCCGGCCCCGATCATCGCCCGCTACGGGGCCGACGCCGCACGCGCCTACATCCTGTTCATCGGCCCGCCGGATCAGGACGCGCCGTGGAACGAGTCGAGCCTCGAGGGCGTGCTGCGCTTCCTCACCCGCCTGTGGCGCGTGGGGGAGGAGCTGGCCGCGGCCGGCGTGGGTGGCGTCGCTCCCGGCTTGGGGCACGGGAGCAACGGCGGGGAGCCCGCTCAGGCCGACCTCACCCTCCTGCGCAAGGCCCACTGGGCGATCGACAAGGTCACCCACGATCTCGACGGCCGCTTCTCCTTCAACACCGCCATCGCGGCGCTGATGGAGCTGGTCAACGAGCTCTACAAGCACCCGGACGCCGATCCGGCGGTGCGCGCCTTCGCCACGGAGACGGCGGCCAGTCTCGTGTTCCCCTTCGCTCCCCACGTCGGTTCAGAGGTGTATGAGCGCCTGACGGGTCAGCGGGTGTGGGAGCAGCCGTGGCCCACGGCCGATCCGGCGTTCTTGACCACCGACACGTTCCAGCTCGTCTGTCAGGTCAACGGCAAGGTGCGTGACCGTGTGGAGGCGCCGACGGCGTCCGACCGCGACGTGCTCGAGACGCTGGCCCTGGAGGCCCCGGGCGTGCAGGCCTACACCGCCGGGCACGAGATCGTCAAGGTGATCGTGGTGCCCGGCAAGCTCGTCAACATCGTCGTTCGCTAGCCGTGCCCCGCCGCTACGTCGGGGTCGTCGGCGCCAGCCAGGCCACCGATGAGGATCTGGTCGACGCCGAGGCGGTCGGTCGCCTGCTCGGGGAGGCCGGGGCGATCGTGGTGTGCGGCGGTCGCGGCGGGGTCATGGCCGCCGCCTCCAAGGGGTGCGCCGAGGCGGGCGGGACGGTGATCGGGATGCTGCCCGGCGAGGATCGCTCCGACGCCAACGCGTGGGTGACCATCGCCATCCCCACCGGCCTCGGAGAGCTGCGCAACGGCCTCATCGTCCGCACCGCCGATGTGCTCATCGCCGTCGGCGGCGCCTACGGCACCTTGTCGGAGATCGCCCTCGGCCTGACCGCCGACAAGCCGATCTTCTCCCTCCATTCCTGGGACATCACCGGCGTGCAGGCCTGCGCCACCCCCGCCGAGGCCGTCAACCGCGCCCTCGCCTAACCTGACCGCGTCGTGGCACCCGCCTTCAAGCCCGCCTACCTGATTCACGGTGACGACCACGGTCGCATCGCCGAGCGCCGTGCCCGCCTGCGCACCCTGGCCGAACAGGGCTCAGGGGCCCAGGGCCTCGAGCTCTTCGAAGGTGACGCCGCGACGCCGGACAACGTCGCCGCGGCGCTGAACGCGATGACCTTCGCGATTGGTCGCCGCTTCCTCATCGTCGACGGCACCGAGCGCTGGAAGGACAAGGAGATGGACGCGCTCGCCGCCGCGCTCAAGCATCCGCCGGCCGACACCACCGTGACCTTCTTCGCCCGCGAGGATGGCCGCTTCAAGGCGCCCAAGCGTCTCCACGACGCGGTCAGCTCCGCCGGCGGCGACATCGCCCTGGAGGCGACGGTCAAGCCGTGGGAGCTGCCCAAGTGGGTGATCTCTCGGGCCCGGGAGATCGGCCTCGACCTGTCGACCGATGCCGCCCGGGCGCTCGTCGCCCACGTCGGCGAGCGCCAGCAGCGCCTGCTGCGCGAGCTGGAGAAGATCGACCTGGATCTGCGCGAGCCCGGCAGCGACCCCACGGCGAGGATCGACGTCGACGCCGACACGGTGGGCGAGCTCACCGCCGCCTCGAGCGAGCGCAAGGTGTGGACCCTCGCCGACCAGCTGCTCGATGGCGACGGGGCGCGAGCGGCCCAGGTGTTCATCGAGCTGCGTGGCCAGGGCCAGCGGCTCGGCGCGATGATGTTCTCGCTGTCCTCGCGACTGCGCGACGCCCACCGCGTGGCCGCGGCGCTCGAACGTGGCGACTCACCCGCAGAGGCCAAGCGCGGCCTGCGGATGCCGCCCCGGGCCCAGGATCAGCTGCTCAGCGACGCGCGGCGCATGGGCGCGGAACGACTCCGCCAGGCCGTGGCTCTGGTGGCCGAGCTGGAAGCGGCCAGCCACGGAGGTGGCAGTGGTGGGGCGTCAGAAGACACCCGGGCGCTGTTGGCGATCCGGGCGATCACCGCGGCCTAGGGAGCCGCGGGCGAAGATCTATTCGGCGACGGCGCCGGTGAGCACACGAGCGGCGCGGGACTTCTTGCGTGCGCCGTTGTTCTTGTGCAGAGCGCCGCGCTTGACGGCCTTGTCGATCGTGGCGACAAGGATGCGGTGCTCGGTCTCCGCGGACTCGGTGTCGCCCTCGGCGACCGCGGTCTCGAGGCGACGGAAGTACGTCTTGATCTTCGACGTGTATCGGCGGTTCTCGTCGCGCTCACGTAGTGCGCGCTCGATCCGCTTCTTCTGGGATGCGATGTTGGCCATGCGCCGCCGTACTATAGCGGCCCTGTGAGCCTGCCTCGGACCCCTTCTTGACCACCCGGAGCTCGGCGTCAGCCCCGCCGCCTCCGGCCCGCCGGAGCCTCGGGATCACCACGGCGATCTTCACGCTGTTCACCGCGCTGTCGCGCCTGATCGGGCTGGTCCGCGAGAGCCTGGCCAACGCCTTCTTCGGCCAGGGGGCGGCCGCCTCGGCGTTCACCTTCGCCTCCCAGATCCCCAACCTGCTGTCCAACCTGTTCGCCCAGGCCGCGCTGTCGGCCGCCTTCGTGCCCGTGTTCACCGACCTGCTCGAGCAGGACCGCAAACGCGATGCGGCGCGGTTGGCCTCGTCGCTGCTGTGGATCATCGCGTTGTTCCTGGGGGCGCTCACGCTGCTCGGCATCGTGCTCGCCGGGGTCATCCTGCCGCTGTTCAGCGGTCCCAACTTCGACGGCCACCTGGCCGGGCTGCTGACTCAGATCATGTTCCCGGTGATCCTCGCCCTCGGGGTCTCGGGCCTGCTGGTGGGCGTGTTGCAGTCCTATGACCGCTTCAGCCTCGCCGCGTTCGTGCCCGTGGTGTGGAACGGCGTGATCATCCTGCTCACCGTCGTCCTGCGCAGCTCCTTCCACCGGGGCCACGGCATCGAGGCCTATGCAGTGGCCTGGCTGGTCGCCACGCTCGTCCAGTTGGCGATGGTCATCTACGCGATCTGGCGGATCAACTTCGCCATCTCGTTCCACATCGACTGGCACAACCCGTTGGTACGCGAGGTGTTCGTGCTCATGCTGCCGGTCACCGTCGGGCTCGGCATCGCCAACCTGGACGCGCTGATCAACTCGATCTTCGGCGCCCTGGTCAACGCCGGCGGCCCCCGCGCCATCCAGAACGCGTTCCTCATCTACATGCTGCCCCAGGGCATCTTCAGCGTGGCCATCACCACCGTCCTGTTCCCCACCCTGAGCCGGCAGGCCGCCCGCCGCGACGCGCGGGCGATGCGTGGCTCCCTGGCCAGCGGGATGCGTCAGATCAACCTGTTGCTGATCCCCGCCGCGGCCGGGATCCTCGTACTGGCGGTGCCGATCATCCAGTTGCTGTTCCAGCGTGACCGCTACACCCACGCCGACACGCTGGAGTGCGCGCTGGCGCTGCGCTGGTTCGCGGTCAGCCTGCCCTTCAGCGGCGTCAACCTGCTGCTGACCCGCACCTTCTTCGCGCTCAAGCGGCCGTGGATCCCGGCGCGGTTCGCCGCCGTGAACATGGTCGTCGACATCATCCTCAGCGTGGCGCTGTACAAGCCGTTCGGCGTCGCCGGGCTGGTCATCGGCACCGCCGCGGCCAACGTGGTGATGACCTACCTGCAGCTGCGCCGGCTGCAGATCGGCTTCAACGGGCGCCTCGACTTGGCTCACACGCTGATGATCAGCGTGCGGATCCTCCTCGCCGCGGTGATCTGTGGAGCGGTCGCCCGGATCGCGTGGGTTCTCGTCCACGATCTGCTCGGGAGGTCGCTGATCGCCCAGATTCTTGCCGTGGGCGTGGCCGTGGGGCTCGCCGGCGGGTTCTATGTATGGGCAGTTACGAAGATGCGCATTCCGGAGGCGCGTCAGATACAAACCCTCATAAGTCGTCGCCTCGCCCGCTAGTTCCAGCGTGCGACATCACAAGAACTGGGGTTGAGAGAGTCCATGCATCGCCGCCTGAAGGCCGCACCACTGCTGAGCGCCGCGCTGCTGGTCGCGGCGCTGGCATCCCTGGCGATCTGGGCCGTGCCCGGTTCCAGCGCCTCCACCGCGGCGGGGCGCGCGACCGGCTCGGTGACCGCCAACCGGCTGGTCCTCACCCTGGCCCTGCGCCACCAGGCGGCGCTGACGAAGTACCTCAGCGCGGTCGAGACGTCGGGGAACCCCGAGTTCCACCACTTCCTCACCCCGGCTGAGTTCACCGCCCGCTTCGGCGCCTCCAGCGCCCAGGTCAACGCGGTCCAGACGCGGCTGCACGCGCTCGGGTACAGCGACACGGTGTCAAGCAACCACCTGTACATGACCGTCAGGTCAGCCGGCGGCCGCCGGGCCAGCGCCACCGCGAGCCTGAACCGCTCACTGGGTGGGCTGATCACCGGGGTGATCACCCCGTCGCAGATGCCGACCCTGACCCCGCTCAACACCGGCGTGGAGCCCAGCTCCGCCGCACGCGCGACGGCCGCCCCGGCCGCACAGAAGGGTGTCGACGGCGGCTCGACGCCGTGCGCGGCCGCGTCCCAGGCCGGGGGCTACACCGCCCCCCAGCTGGCCAACGCCTATGACTTCAACGGCCTGTACGCCCGTGGCCTGCACGGCGAGGGCATGTCGGCGGCCGTGCTCGAGTTCGGCGGCTTCCACTCGGGCAACCTGACCGGCTTCGCGCGCTGCTACGACCTGTACCCGCACGTGAGTCGCGTACTCGTCGACGGCGGCGCCGGATCGTCGGCCGGATCCTCTGAAACCGAGGTCGCCCTCGACATCGAGGTGCTGGAGGAGATGGCGCCTGACCTTGCCCACCTCTACGTCTATGAGGCGCCGAACACCGGCCCGGGCGAGCTCGGTGCCTACAACGCGTTCGTCACCGAGGACAAGGCATCGGTGCTGTCGGTCTCCTGGGGCGAATGCGAGCAGGGTGCATCCCAGTCCTATGAGCGTCTGCTCTCGACCATCGACGAGGAGGGCGCTGCCCAGGGCCAGCAGATCTTCCTCGCCGCCGGTGACACGGGCTCCAAGGGCTGCTCGGGTGAGGCCCTGCCGACCGGCGCCAGCGTCAGTGCCAGCACCGAGGCATCCCTGCCCTGGGTCACCGCGGTCGGAGGCACCGATCTCAGCGAGGACTCGACCAAGGCCGGATCGACCGTGCACCGCGAGGACGTCTGGGACGACGGCCTCGGCGCCGGCGGTGGCGGCCAGAGCGTGTCCTGGACGATGCCCTCCTGGCAGCAGAGCTACCTGACCACCACCGGCGTCAAGCCCCAGGGCATGGCGAATGACTGTGGCGCGCCCCAGGGGTCCTACTGCCGGATGGAGCCGGACGTCTCCCTCAACGCGGATGCCGAGGAGGGCGGCGCGGACCCGGGGTACTTCAACGTCCCCAAGGGACCCAAGCCGGTCCAGTTCGCCGGTGAGCACGACCTCGGGTCGCCCGGGTTCACCATCTACTGCACGTCCTCGGATTGTTCGGCGGGCGGTAGCGGCTGGAGTCGGGTCGGCGGCACCAGCGCGGCAACCCCGCTGATGGCCGCGGCCGCAGTGCTCTTCGACCAGGCGGCCAAGGACGCCGGGGTGAAGCTCGGCTTCCTCAACCCGCTCCTCTACGGGGTCGCGTCCAACAGCACCGACTACGCCCGGGACTTCCACGACATCACCAGCGGTTCCAACAACGACACCTTCAGCGAGCTGTCCTGCATCGCGCACTGCCCCAAGCTCTACAAGGCCGGACCGGGGTACGACATGGCCTCCGGCCTCGGATCGATCGACGCCAACAACCTGGCCACCGACCTCGTCGCCAGCGCCGGTGGGATCACCCTGACCCCGTCGGTCGAGCAGATGTACGGCTACACCAACGGCGGTCCGACGACGACCTCACCGGTCTCGGTGACCGCGCCCTCGACGCTCAGCGCCGACACCGCCTACACCACCAGCTCGAACGCCAGCTGGCTGGTGGTCAGCCCCGGCGCCAGCTCGGGCAGCCTGAGCTGGCACGTCGATCCGACCGGGCTGGCCGCCGGCACCTACACGGGACAGATCACCGTCACCGCAGCCGACTCGAGCACGGCCACCCTGTCGGTGACCTACACGGTCACCCCGCCGGCCAAGCTCGATCTGCTCACGCGCACGCTGCACTTCAGCGAGCAGCAGATCAAGCCGACCGGCGCCAAGACGATCAAGATCTGCGGTGCCCCGCTCTGGGGCGACGAGCTCGAGGCCAAGGGCACCCTGCCGGGACTCTTTGACGTGTCGGTCCCCGGGGACGAGGCTCCCAGCACCCGTCGCACGCTGCGCTTCACCAACGCGGGACCCGCCGGCAGTCAGCTGCACTTCTCCGTCGACCAGACCGGCGTCGCCTGGGTGTCCAACGACTTGGACCCCCACTCGGACCCGGCCGGCGTGCAGCTGAAGCCGGGACAGCCGCTGGTCCCCAGCGAGGGCTCCCTCGCCCGCGGTCAGGCCGCCGGAATCAAGTTGGCCTCGATCGCCAACTCCAACACCATCGGCGGCTACCCGTCGCTGCAGCAGGGCACCTATCACGGCACCATCAAGATCCGCGACCTGGCCGACCCGGCCGACGTGGTCAGGGTGCCGGTCACCCTGACCCTCGGCAGCGGACGGCGCACGCCGCGGATCGGGCTGTCGACCCACGCCTATTCCATCACCGCCGCGCCCGGCACCGCCAAGACGATCGTCCTGGGTCTCAGCGACCCCGGCGCGACGTGTGGGTACGGCTACACGACCCAGACCAGCGTCAGCTGGCTCGGCCTCAGTCCCAAGCGTCACGCCGGCAGCGTGTCGCCCGACAGCCGCCACGAGGTGCCCTTCACGGTGAAGGTGCCCGCCGGCCTGGCGCCCGGCGTCTACCACGAGAGCATCACCGTGGCATCCCTGAACGCCGCCGTGCCCCGGGTGCGCGTCCCGGTCACGCTCACCGTCACCTGACGCGAGCGGGACCGGGCCGGCGCCGGAACTAACCTGTCACGCGATGGCGGATCAGGCACATATCAGGAACTTCTCGATCATCGCCCACATCGACCATGGCAAGTCGACGCTGGCCGATCGCATCCTCGAGCTGACCCATACGGTCGACGCGCGGTTGATGAAGGCCCAGCTGCTCGACTCGATGGACCTCGAGCGTGAGCGCGGGATCACCATCAAGGCCCAGGCCGTCCGCGTCTTCTACACCTCCAACCGCAACGGCGAGACCTATCAGCTCCACCTGATCGACACCCCGGGTCACGTCGACTTCACCTACGAGGTGTCGCGCTCACTCGCCGCCTGTGAGGGCGCGCTGCTCGTGGTGGACGCCTCCCAGGGCGTCGAGGCCCAGACCGTCGCCAACACCTACCTGGCCATCGACGCCGGCCTCGAGCTCATCCCCTGCATGAACAAGCTCGATCTTCCCGGGGCCGAGCCCGAGCGCGTCGCCTCGGAGATCTCCGAGCTGATCGGCGAGCCGGCTGAGGACGTCAAGCGCATCTCCGCCAAGACGGGGGAGGGGGTGCTCGAGGTCCTCGAGGAGCTGATCGAGCGCGTCCCCCCGCCGTCGGGTGATCCCGACGCGCCGGCACGCGCCCTGATCTTCGACTCCGAGTTCGACCAGTACCGCGGCGTGATCGCCTACGTCCGGGTGGTCGACGGCACCTTCAAGAAGGGCGACGCGATCCGCGCCATGGCGGCGGGAACCGAGGGCGAGATCGACGACATCGGCTTCTTCTCTCCCAAGATGATCGCCATCGATCAGCTCGGCCCGGGCGAGGTCGGCTACGTGATCACCGGTCTCAAGGAGGTCACCGCGCTCCCCGTCGGCGACACGCTGACCAGCTTGCGCCACGGCGCCACGGAAGCGCTGCCCGGCTACCGCGACGTCAAGCCGATGGTGTTCTGCGGCCTGTTCCCGATCGACTCGGACCGCTATCCGGACCTGCGCGACGCGCTGGAGAAGTTGACGCTCAACGACGCCGCACTGACCTGGGAGCCCGAGACCTCCGAGGCGCTCGGCTTCGGCTTCCGCTGCGGCTTTCTCGGCCTGCTCCACATGGACATCGTGCGCGAACGGCTCGAGCGTGAGTACGACCTGGATCTGATGACCACGATGCCGAGCGTCGAGTACGAGGTGACCCGGACCGACGGTGAGGTGATGGACGTCCATTCACCGGCGGACATGCCCGATCCGCAGCGGATCCAGGAGGTGCGCGAGCCCTACATCCGCGCGTCGATCCTCACGCCCAAGGAATACGTCGGGGTGATCATGGAGCTGTGCCAGGAGCGCCGCGGCGACCACATCGGCATGACCTACCTGTCCTCTGAGCGCATCCAGATCACCTATGACCTGCCACTGGCCGAGATCGTCCTCGACTTCTTCGACCAGCTCAAATCGCGCACCAAGGGGTACGCGTCCTTCGACTATGAGATCACCGGTCTGCGTGACTCGGATCTGGTCAAGCTGGACATCCTGCTGGCCGGCGAGCCCGTCGACGCCCTGTCGATGCTGGTGCACCGCTCCAAGGCCGAGCAGTTCGGGCGCACGATGGCCGAGAAGCTGCGCGAGCGGATCCCGCGCCAGCAGTACGACGTGCCGATCCAGGCGGCGATCGGCTCGCGCATCGTGGCCCGCGAGACGATCAAGGCCTACCGCAAGGACGTCATCGCCAAGTGCTACGGCGGCGACATCAGCCGCAAGCGCAAGCTGCTGGAGGCCCAGAAGAAGGGCAAGAAGCGGATGAAGCAGGTCGGCCGGGTCGAGGTGCCCCAGGAGGCGTTCCTGGCCGTACTGGAGCTGGGCGACTCCCGCTAGCGGCACGCCCCCGGGGCGAACCGAGGTACCCGCGGTTAGAAGCGCCCGTAGCGGCGGGCATGCATGTGCATGTGGCCGAGGCCGGCGTCGCGGCGGTAGCGCCGCGCGCGCCGGGACTTGACGCGGAAGACGAAGAACGCCACCACCGGGAGGACCCACAGGCCTGAGGCGGCCACCGTCACCGCGGCCGCCACCATCGCGGCGAGCACCGACCCCACCACACAGCCGAGCACCGCGACGGCCAGCGGGTAGCGGCGCAACATCACCAGGCTCATCGGACGCGCGGGCACCACGGCGGTCACCGGGGCGTCGGAGGGGAGGTCATCGACCACTGCGTCGAGCTCGCCGTAGGTGCGGGCCCGGAGTGCGCGCGTGATGCGCTCCTCGAGCTCGTGCGCCAGCAGTCGGCCCTCCATCGCCGCCTGGTGCAGGCGCTCGACGATCCGGTCACGGTCAGCGTCCGATGCCCGTATCGACGATCGCGTGACCATACCTACAGCGTACCGCTCGGCTTGGCCGGGCACCAGAGAACGCCGGTCCCGGCCTAGCTCCGGAGAGAGCCAGGCCGGGCCGCAAAGGTGTGTCCTAGGGCTGGGGCACCACGCGGATGTAGGGCTTGGGCGACTCCCACTCACCGAACAGCTCCTTGGCGTCCTCGTTGTTCACCGAGCTGGCGATGATCACCTTGTCGCCCTGCTTCCAGTCCGCCGGGGTGGCGACCTTCTTGGTGGCCGTCAGCTGCAGGGAGTCGATGACGCGGAGGATCTCGTCGAAGTTGCGACCGGTGGTCATCGGATAGACGAGGATCAGCTTGACCTTCTTGTCCGGTCCGATCACGAATACGTTGCGCACGGTCGCGTTCTGAGCTGGGGTGCGTTCGGTCGCCTCGCCCTCGACCCCGCCCTCGAGCATCCCGTAGGCCTTGGAGACCTTGAAGTCCGAGTCGCCGATCACCGGATAGTCGGGCTCATAGCCGGTGACGTCCTTGATGTCCTGGTTCCAGCCGTTGTTGTTCTCGACCGGGTCGACCGAGATGCCGATCACCTTGACGTTGCGCTTCTCCCATTCGGGCTTGAGGCGGGCCACGGAGCCGAGCTCGGTGGTGCAGACCGGGGTGAAGGCACGGGGGTGGGAGAACAGGACGGCCCAGGAATCGCCGATCCAGTCGTGGAAGCTGATGGTCCCCTGGGTGGTCTCCGCGGTGAAGTCGGGAGCGGTATCGCCAAGTGCGAGTGACATGTCTCTCCTATGTCAAGTGGTTCGGTGGGGTTCGGACTGAAAGAATCATGCCCTATGACAGCACTTGGGCGGATCGGGCACGCATATGACCCGGTCGTGTACGCGGTCACCGCAGCGGCAATCGACGCCTACGTGGCCGCGGTGGGGGAGGATCCGGCCGTCTGGGGGGAGATCGCCCCGCCGATGTTCGCCGTCGTCTACGCGGCCGAGTCGGTGGCGGCGGGCGTCTTCGATCCCGAGTTGGCGATCGACTTCGCCCATCTGGTGCACGGCAGCCAGGAATTCACCTGGCCCGGACCGGTGGTGCGCGCCGGGGACGTCATCAGCACCGTCGCCAGCGTCGGAGAGATCCGCGAGACGGCGGGGCTGACCTTCTACGGATTCATCACCGAGTCGACCAACCAGGACGGTGCCCTGGTGGCCCGCGGGGTGTGGACGAACATCGTGCGAGGTGCGGCGTGAGCGACAGCGACATCGCGCTGCGCGTCGTCCCCAACGAGGGCGTGACCGACGCCTACGCGGCCGCCTCCGGGGATCACAACCCCATCCATCTCGACGAGGCCTTCGCCGTCTCGGTGGGCCTCGGTGGCCGCATCCTCCACGGTCTGTGGACCGCCGCCCAGGTTGCGCGAGCGGCCGAGTCGGTCGCCCCCGACGGGCAGGTGCTCGGTTCCGGGGCCGAGGCTCGCTACGCCCTGGAGTCACTCAGCGTGGCCTTCCGCGGAATGGGACGGATCGGGCCGGAGATCCTCGTGACGGGCACGGTGAAGGACCAGGACGAGGGGACGCTCGAGGTCGCGTTGAGCGCGACGCAGGACGGGACGCGCCTGGTGCGCAACGGCACAGCTCGTGTCCGTCGCGCCTGAGTCCGAAATCCTTGAGTCGTCCTGCCTAACATCTGGGGAATGCTCACCGAACGTCAGGAACGCGTGCTCCAGCGCCTGGTGCAGGATTATCTGGACGCCGGGGTCCCCGTGGGCTCCAAGGCGCTGGCTGAGTCCTTCACCTGGGGGCCGTCGACGATCCGCGGTGAGCTGGCGTCGCTGGAGGAGTTCGGACTGCTCCAGCACCCTCACACCTCCGCCGGGCGGGTGCCGACCGAGGCGGGCTACCGCTACTTCGTCGACCGGCTGCTGCCGCCCGAGATCGCGGCGGCCCAGAAGCCGACACTCGCCCTGACGCTGGTGCGCCACGAGGTCGACGAGGCGATGCGGGTCACCACCGAGACCCTCAGCCAGGTCACCAACCTGCTGGCCCTGGTCACCGCGCCGCCGATCGACACCGCCACGATCCGCCACATCGAGGTGCTGACGCTCCAGCCCCAGGTGCTCATGGTGGTCGTCATCACCTCGACCGGCGGCGTCTCCAAGCGGATGTTCACCTTCGACCAGCCCGTCGACACCGGACTGGTCGACTGGGCGGCCGCCTACCTCAACGAGCGCCTCGTGGGCACCGGCCTCGGCGCCCGCACCCTGGGGGCGCGCCTGCGTGACCCGGGCCTCAGCGCGACCGAGATGGCCTTCTTGGCCCAGCTCGTCCCCGTGTTCACCGGACTGGCCACCGACAGCCAGGACCGCCTGTACTTCGACGGCACCTCGCGGCTGCTGTCGGCCGATCGCACCGGTGACGTGAGTGAGCTCAACTCGCTCATGGAGATGCTCGAGCGGCGCGTCAACATGCTCGGGGTGCTGCGCAACGTGCTGTCTGACCGCGACGTGCTGGTGCGGATCGGCACCGAGAACCGGGAGCCGGCCCTTGCCTCGGTGTCCCTGGTCCAGGCCGGCTACGGGCTCCCCCAGCGGCCGCTGGGCAGCGTCTCGGTGATCGGGCCGCTGCGCATGGATTACGGGGTCGCCATCCGGGCGGTCCGGGAGGCCGCCGCGCAGCTGTCAGCCTTCGTCGCTGAGGTGTACGACGAGCGATGAGCACCGGTTCGACCAAACGCGACTACTACGAGGTCCTCGGCGTCAGCCGCGACGCAGGGGAGTCCGACATCAAGAAGGCGTTCCGCCGCCTGGCGCGCGAGCTGCACCCCGACGTCAACCCCGAACCGGGGGCCGAGGCGCAGTTCAAGGAGGCGGCCGAGGCCTACGAGGTCCTCTCCGACGCCGACCGCCGGGCCACCTATGACCGCTACGGCCACGACGGCCTGCGCTCCTCGGGCGGCGCGCCGAACTTCGATCAGTTCGGTTCCATCAACGACATCTTCGAGGCGTTCTTCGGCGGTGGGGGCGGAGGCGGCCTCGGCGGGTTCGCCTCCGCGTTCGGCGGCGGCGGCCGGCCGGGTGGACCCGTGCAGGGCTCCGACGTCGCCACCAATGCCCGCATCACCCTGGCCGACGCCGCCCACGGCGCCTCGGTCGAGGTCGCCTTCGACGCGGTGGCGGTGTGTGAGCACTGCCGCGGCAACGGGGCGGAGCCGGGCACCCCGATCGAGACCTGCCCCCGCTGTGAGGGCGCCGGTCAGATCCGCACGGTGGCGCGCACGCCCTTCGGCCAGGTCGTCCGAGCGGTGGTGTGCGACGAGTGCAACGGCGAAGGCAAGGTCCCCCAGACCCCGTGCGCGGTGTGTCGGGGTCGCGGACGCCGGGTCGAGCACCAGACCGTCAGCGTCGACGTCCCGGCCGGTATCGCCGCCGGTCAGCGGATCCGCGTCTCGGGTCGCGGCCACGCCGGCGAGCACGGTGGCCCGGCCGGCGACCTCTACGTGCTCATCGACGTGGCCGAGGACGCCCGCTTCCTGCGCGACGGCGACGACCTGGTGACCGCGGTCGACGTGGCCGCGCCGCTGGCCTCGCTGGGCACCACGGTGTCGGTGCCCACGATCGACGGCGACGTGGAGCTCGAGATCCCCGCCGGCACCCAGCCGCACGAGACCCTGATGCTGCGCGGCAAGGGCATGCCGTCGCTGCGGGGCCGGCGCCACGGCGACATCCGCGTGGTCGTCAACGTGGTCATCCCGCGCAAGCTCAGCCACGAGCAGCGTGACCTCGTTCAGCAGCTGGCCGACTCCCTGGGCCCCGAGAACCTCACCGAGGACGCGGGCGTCTTCGCCAAGCTCAAGCGGGCGTTCGGCGGCTAGCGCCCAGGTGGCGCACCGATGATCCGTCTCGCTGTGGGCGTCCGGCGCGCCGACGCCGAACTCGCGCTGGCCGAGGTGCTGTCGTTGGCCCCGGCGGGGGTCGAGGAGGTCGACATCTCCGACGACGTGGTCGAGTACGCGGTGTACGGGTCAGCGGGCGAGCTGCCCGCGCCGGAGGCGTTGGCGGCGGCGCTGGGGAGCGCGCTGGTGTCGCTGTCGCGTTCGGAGGTCGCCGACGACTGGGCCGAGCGCTGGCGCGAGTTCCACCAGCCCCTGCGACTCGGCGGCCGACTCGAGGTACGGCCGCCATGGATCCCGGCCGCCGACACCGAGATCAACCTGGTCATCGACCCCGGTCAGGCGTTCGGCACCGGGGCGCACGCCACCACCGCACTGTGCCTGGGCATCCTGCTCGATCTCCCGCTTCCGGGAGGCGACGACCGCTCGGTCGTCGACCTCGGGTGCGGCTCGGGCGTCCTGGCGGTGCTCGCGGCCCGACTCGGGTGGGGGCCGGTGCGGGCGCTGGACTTCGATCCCCTGGCCGTCGCGGCCACCCGGGAGAACGCGGCGGTGAACGACGTGGTGCTCGACGAGGTCCGTCAGTTCGACCTCCACGGCCCGGCACCGGTCCCACCGGCGCGACTCGTGCTGGCCAATCTGCTCGCGCCGCTCCTGCTCGCCTGGTGTGACCGCGGGGTCACGGCGTCGACGGTGATCGCCTCTGGGTTGCTGATCAGTGAGGCTGATCACGTCGGGGCCAGATTCGCCCAACTCGGGTTCGCCGAGACCGATCGTCGGGTACAGGGAGACTGGGCCGCCTTGGTCCTCACTTCACTCGTTGCATAGGATTACGGACATGGGCGCGAAGATCCTCATATTGGGCGGCGGGTTCGGTGGCTACTACACCGCCAAGAAGCTGGAGAAGCACGCTCCGGCGGACGCCACCATCACGCTCGTCAACAACACCAACTACCTGACGTATGCCCCGCTGATGCCGGGCGTCGCCGCCGGGACGTTGGATCCGCGTCACATCGTGATGCCCCTGCGCGATCACCTCAAGCGCACGCAGCTGCGCGTCGGCTGGGTGAGTGGAGGAGACCCGGAGGCCAAGACGGTCAACGTGGAGATGGTGTCGGGGCGCGAGCACACCTTCGATTACGACCACCTCGTGGTGGCGCTCGGCTCGGTGTCGCGCACCTTCCCGATCCCCGGACTGGTTGAGCACGGGGTCGGCTTCAAGACGATCGAGGAAGCCACCGCGTTGCGCAACCGGATCATCCATAACATGGAGCTGGCCGAGGGCCTCGACGACCCCTTCGACCGAAAGCCCTACCTGAGCTTCGTCTTCGTCGGCGGGGGCTACGCCGGCCTCGAGGGCGCCGCCGAGCTGCAGCTGTTCGCCAACGACGCGCTGAAGCTGTACCCGCGCTGCAAGCAGACCGGCCTGACGTTCCTGCTCGTCGACGTCGCCCCGCGCGTCATGCCCGAGATCCAGCCGGAGCTGGCCGAATGGGCGATGAAGCTGCTCGAGAAGCGCGGGATGGAGTTCAAGGTCAACACGTCGGTCAAGGAAGTCGCCGACGACCACGTGGTCCTCTCCACCGGTGAGCTCATCCAGACCCGCACGCTGGTGTGGACCGCCGGGGTCAAGCCCTCGCCGATCGGCGAGCGTCTCGGCCTGCCGCTCGACCGTGGTCGCATCAAGACCCAGTCCAACCTGCTGGTCGAGGGCTTCGACAACATCTGGGCGGTTGGCGACGTCGCCGCGGTCCCCAACCCGGCGATCGAGGGCATGCCGTGCCCGCCCACGGCCCAGCACGCGATCCGCGAGGGCAACCTGCTGGGTAAGAACATCGCCGCGTCCCTGAAGGGCCAGGCGATCAAGCCATTCACCTTCAAGACGCTCGGTTCCTTCGCCGACATCGGCAAGCGCAAGGCCGTGGCCAACCTGATGGGAATCAAGGTCAAGGGCTTCCTCGCCTGGAATATCGCCCGCCTGTATCACCTGGCCTGGATGCCGGGCTGGGACCGTCGGGTCCGGCTCATCTCCGACTGGACGGTCGGTTCATTCTTCCCGCGTGACATCGCCGAGATGACCCGCATCGGGCATACGCCGCCGTTGGATCAGCCGATCCTGCCGCCGGCCCCGAACCAGGAGCTGCCGCCCCCGGCGGTCACCGAGGTTCCGGGTGCGCCCGAGCAGGGTGTCGGCCCCGCAGTCAGCTGAGCCTGCGTTCAGCTGACCCTCGCGTTCGGCTGACCCTCGCGTTCACAGGCTCGCGGCGCCGTTGCCGATCGTGGTGAGGGTGCCCGGCACCGCACTCAGCGTCTCTGCCGCGGCCCCGGCGTCAGCGTCGATCTGTTCGCGCTGGCGCGGGCTGAGGGCCGCGATGGCCACCCAGTGGCCGTCGACCTGGGTGGCGGCGCACGCGGCGTCCAGCGCGGTCAGCTCGGCCTGGGCGCGAGCGATCAGGCCGGGGGCGAGGGGAGTGAGCACGGGTGCCAGCACAGTCAGGAATTCTCGGGTGGCGGTCACGTCGGCGCTGACCGTGGCGACCCCGGTCGCGCTGCCGTAGTCATCGTCGCCTGACAGCGTGTCGCGGATCGCGTCCTCGAGGATCTCGTGCGGACGGAGGATCCAGTTGGCGATTCCGTTCGGGGTGTCGGGGAGGACGCTCCTCAGCGGCGTGGCCACGATCTGGTCGAGGATCTGAGCGAGCCTGGCCGTGTCCGCGCCGGCGCTCGCCAGGTTCTGGTCGCTGAACAGGTCGAGTTCGACCTTGTGGAAGCCGGTGAAAGCCGGGTCGCTGGTGCCGAGGGGGAGGCCCGCGGCGGTCCCGTCGAGCGCGGAGCCGAGGGCACCGTAGGCGCTGTAGGCGCCGTCATCCTGGCCGAGGTCCAGCCAGGTCTCGTGGGCGGTCAGCCAGTCGGACTCGGCGCTGGCGAGATCACCGGCGCCGATCGCCTGGGTCAGGCTGGCGACCTGGCCCTGCAGGGTGCTGAGGGTGCTCTGCACGTAGTCCCGGTACTGGCTGAGCGGAGTGGCCAGCTGCTGGTCGTAGTCACAGCCGGCGAACGTCCGGATCACGGTCTGTTCCGAGGACTCCCACTGCAGCGCGCAGGGGGCGGCCGACACCGACGGCGCGTCGAGCAGGTAGAAGTTGTCGTGCACCCTGAGGGTCCGCGCCGGTGCGGTCAGATAGGACAGCGTCACGTCGGGCACGCCGTCGGGGACGAGCCCGAAGCCCGGCGTGCCCGCCGCGTACAGCAGCGCCTCAGGGCGGGCGTTCGCGGCGGCGCAGCTCGGACTGGCCGAGTTGGAGTCCAGCACCACCACACACAGCGCCCAGTGTCGGTACTGGCTCTGCAGGTGGGCGTGCAGTTCACGTTCCAGCGAGCGCTCGGAGGCCGGGAGACAGCGGGCCGGCGCGAGGGTGAAGGAGAGCAGGTGCTCGGCGGGGATGAGGAACACGCGTCCGCCGTAGGCCGCATCGCCCATGAAGCGAGCCTGGCTGAGCACGAGGTCGGCGGCGGTGAGGCTGTGGCCGAGCTGGCCGGCGCTGAGCCGGTCGCTCGGGCCGCGGGGTTGGGCGAGGACCGAGTACCGGGCGGTCAGCCATCCGGGCAGCCGGGTGTCCGCCGGTGCGACGCTGCCCGGAGCGGGATAGCTCGAGCACGGCTTCTGTGCGGCCTGAGCCTGGCCGGTGGCGCTGAGCAGCAGGACGGCCAGGACAGCCACGGCGGCGGCGAAGAGGGCGCTGAGACGCCGCGGAATCACGCGGGAAGTCTTCCATACCCGTTCCTCTGGACAACGTTGGCTCATCGAATTCTGTCCAGGCGGCCGATCAAAGGGTGAGCTGGGAACGGCATGCTCAACTCATCCTCAAGTACACAACCGTCGTTGATCGGCGGGCCCTCGGTGGCCAATCCCTGAAATCGATCGCGTTCTGGCACAAGCTTCGCGGTGGCATCGCATGAGTTCTCTCTCCTCTCGCAGCGCGCCACCACGAGGACGCCTCCAGATCCATTGTGTCGGTCTCAGGGGTTCGTGGGCACGGACTTGAGCGCGTAGGGGTCCCGACCAACGGTGGGTGGTCGGGACCCTTACTTCTTTCCGCCGGAGCGGCGTCGTATCCTCTGTAGTGCTTGAACGTGCTTGAACAGGTCCGCGCGGACACGGTTCGCGCGATGAAAGCCGGCGATAAGGCCACAGTGGGAGCACTGCGGCTTCTCACCTCCGAGCTGCAGAAGGACGCCAAGGAGGGGCGGGGGGATGAACTCGCCGTCCTGCGCCGCGAGCGTAAACGCCGGGTCGACGCCGCCGAGCAGTTCGGCGCCGCCGGGCGCGCGGACCTTGCCGCCCAGGAGAGCGCCGAGGCTGAGCTCATCTCCGCCTACCTGCCTCCCGAACTTGACGACGGCCAGCTGGCGGAGATCGTCTCCGCCGCGGTCGCCGAGAGCGGCGCCACCACGGTCAAGGACCTGGGCGCCGTGATGAAGCTGGTCATGGCCAGAACGGCAGGTCAGGTGGATGGCAAACGCGCACAAGCAGCAGTCAGGGAGGCACTCTCTTGAGGACTCAGATGGAGCTGGACAACATCACGGCCGCCGAATTGGCGGGCAGCGGGGACACGATCCTGCGGGCGCTGGATGCGCACCTCGGGTGCGATGTGTTCCTGCGCGGCAACGTCCTGACCCTCGATGGGGATGAGGCGTCGGTGGGCGTGGGCTCGCGCATGGTCCAGGAGCTGTCCCAGCTCGTCGCCAAGGGGCACGAGCTCGACGTCTCCTCGATCGAGGCGGTGTCCGGCGCGCTCGGCGAGCAGGTCGACCCCGTCCAGGTGCTCGACGACGTGGTCTGGCGCTACCGCTCCAGCAAGGTCGCCCCCAAGACGGTCCACCAGAAGCGCTACGTCGACTCGATCCGCAGCCACACGGTGACCTTCGGGATCGGACCGGCCGGTACCGGCAAGACCTTCCTCGCCGTGGCCGCCGCCGCGGCGGCGCTGCAGGCCCGTGAGGTCAACCGCATCATCCTCACGCGTCCCGCGGTCGAGGCGGGAGAGCGCCTGGGCTTCCTGCCCGGTGACCTGATGGCCAAGGTCGACCCCTACCTGCGCCCCCTGTTCGACGCGCTGCACACGATGCTCGAGCCTGAGAAGGTCGCCCAGCACCTGGAGAAGGGGGTGATCGAGGTGGCGCCGCTCGCCTACATGCGCGGTCGCACCCTCAACGACAGCTTCATCATCCTCGACGAGGCCCAGAACACCACGCCTGAGCAGATGAAGATGTTCCTCACCCGCCTCGGGTTCGGTTCCAAGATGGTGGTCACCGGCGACATCAGCCAGGTTGACCTCCCGCGCGAGCAGCAGTCGGGCCTGATCGCGGTCAGCGAGATCCTCGCTGATGTCGAGGGCCTCGCCTTCGTCCGCTTCAGCGAGGAGGACGTCGTGCGGCACAAGATGGTTCGGCGCATCGTCGCCGCCTACGACGAGCACGATCAGCGCCAACCCGCACCCATCCGCTCGGCCAAGCTGGCCTAGGAAGCCGGTCTGAGCATGAACACCAACGGACTCGACATCGAGGTGCTGGGCTCCCAGATGCTCAGCACCGGTGACCCCATCCCGCTGGAGGTGCGTGAGCTGTGCGTGCTCGCGCTCGCCTCTGCCGGGATCGAGGAGGGGCACATGGCGGTCGAGTTCGTCGATGCGGAGCGGATCCACGACCTCAACCGCGAGTTTCGCGAGAAGGACGCCCCGACCGACGTGCTGTCCTTTGGCGTCGACGAGGACGGCGATGCGGCGGGCCCGCGCGAGATCGGCGACGTCGTCATCTGTCCCGAGCACACCACCGACCTGCGGGAGGCGATCATCCACGGCACCCTGCACCTGACCGGGATGGACCATGAGGTCGACGACGGCGAGATGCTGGCGCTCCAAGCCGAGCTGGTCCGCTGGATCCAGGCATGAGCGGTGTCGACCCCGCACTCCCCATGCGGTCCGGCTTCGTGGCTCTGGCCGGGCGGCCCAACGTCGGCAAGTCGACGTTGACCAACGCGATCGTCGGCTCCAAGGTCGCGATCGTCTCGGACAAGCCTCAGACCACCCGACGGGCGATTCGCGCCGTGGCGGGTGGCCCGGACTGGCAGCTGGTGCTCGTCGACCTGCCCGGCGTCCAGCGCCCCCGCGACGCGCTGACCGAGCGGATGCAGCACCGCGTCGAGAGCGAGCTGTCCGGCGCCGATGCCTGCCTGATGATCGTCAACGCCCAGCAGGGCATCGGCCCGGGGGATCGCTTCATCGCCGGTCTGCTGGCCAAGGCCTCGGGCTCGACCCCGGTCATCCTGGCGGTCAACAAGATCGACTCGGTGAACCGGGCCCAGACGATCGAGGTGCTCGCCGCGGCGGAGGCGCTCGGCGTGGCCGATGAGATCTTCCCGATCTCCGCGCGCACCGGCAGCGGGGTCAAGCCGCTCACCGACCACCTGGTGTCGATGCTCCCGGCCGGACCGATGTACTTCGACATGCGCCAGCGCTCGGATCAGACCGAGTTCACGCTGCTCGCCGAGCTGGTCCGCGAGCAGGTGCTCATCCGCACCCACGACGAGGTTCCGCACTCGGTCGAGGTCGAGGTCGAGTCGGTGGTGGGGGAGACCGGGTTGATCCGTGTCGAGGCGGTGGTGCTGGTGGAGACCGAGTCCCAGAAGGGCATCCTCATCGGGGCCGGGGGACGCATGATCAAGGCGATCGGCACCGGGGCGCGGCGCGCGATCGAGCGCGAGCTCGGCTCCAAGGTCCACCTGGCCCTCTCGGTGCGGGTGCGCCGCCACTGGCGCGCGGACGAGAAGGTGCTGGACCGGCTCGGGATCGAGTAGCTCAGGCGCTGCCGGCGTGCCGGCGTGCCGGCCGCGGCCGCTGTCATTTCGTCGGCATTGCATGGCCAAACAGCGGCTTTGGGGGGTGCATCTTCACCTCCCAATGCCTCTATGGCGCATGAGACATCACGAAAGCCCGGCCGCCCGGCTCGCCGAGGCGCTGATCATCACCAGCGTCGCCGTCAACGCCGTCATCGAGTCAGAGACCGGCGACGGGGATCTGGACCGCGTCCTCGAGGGGGTGGTCACGCGGTACGGCGCCGACCGGGTGAACGCGACAGCGCGCGTGCTCGAAGGCGTCTATGACCTTCTGTGTTCGGAGATCCTCATCGAACCCTAGACTCCACGCCGAGCAAACGGTGGACGAGACGGCGATCAACTACGACGAGCGGGGCCTGGTGCCCTGCGTCGTCCAGGACTGGAGCAGCGGCGAGGTGCTCACGCTGGCGTACATGAACGCCGAGGCGCTCGCGCGCACCCAGGAGACCCGGGAGGCCCATTTCTGGAGCCGCAGCCGTCAAGAGCTGTGGCACAAGGGTGCCACCTCGGGGCACACGCTGGCGGTCAAGGCGCTGCGCTATGACTGCGACGGCGACGCCATCGTGGCGCTGGTCGAGCCCGCCGGTCCGGCCTGTCACACCGGCAACCGGACCTGCTTCTACCGCGGGGATATGACCCCGCCGGCCCCCCACGAGGTGCTGCCCGGCCTCGAGCGCACCATCGCCGAGCGCAAGCAGGGCAACGACACCCAGACGAGCTACACCGCCCAGCTGCTCAACGACCCCCCGTTCATCGGCGCCAAGGTGCAGGAGGAGGCCGAGGAGGTGGCGCGGGCGGCACGCGAGGAGTCCGACGAGCGGGTGGCCAATGAGGCCGCCGATGTGCTCTACCACCTCTCGGTGCTGTTGGCCAGCCGCGACCTGAGCCTCGCCGACGCCGAGCGGATCCTGGATGAGCGCAGCCGCTGAGGTCCTCTCGGAGTCTTGGATCGATGACACCGAGACCCCCGTATCCGCGTTCCTGAAGCTCCGCGCCTCGGCACCGGGCGAGCCCGCCTTCCTGCTCGAGTCAGCCGAGCGGGGCCGGGTCGGGCGCTACTCGTTCCTCGGCCACCGGCCGCGCAAGACGATTCGATGGAGCCTGGGGGATCCCGGCGACCCGTACGAGATCGCCCAGCGCGAGATCGCCGCCGCCGCGCCCCGCCCGTCGCACGATCACACCCTGCCGCCGTTCACCGGCGGCGCGGTGGGCATGTTCGCCTACGACCTGGTCCGCACCTCCGAGCCGACCCTTGGCCCGCCCAACCCCGATCCGCTCGGGACCCCCGACCTGGCGCTGATGCTCACCGACACGCTGGTGGTGTTCGACCACCTCGAGCACCGGACCACGGTGATCGCCAACCAGTACCCGGATGAGCCGGCCGACGCGGCGAAGGCGAAGATCGCCCAGGTCCGGGCGACGCTGAAGGGCGCGCTGCCCGTCATGGGCCGGTCGCACCCCGCGCCGCGGGAGGCGGACAGCCCGGCCCCCGCGCCACCCACCTTCACCTCCAATGTCAGCCAGGCGGAGTTCGAGGCGAACGTCAGCCGGATCATCGAGTACATCTACGCCGGGGACGCCTTCCAGGTGGTGCCGAGCCAGCGCTGGACCGCCGAGACGGAGATCTCGGCCTTCTCGATCTACCGGGGCCTGCGGGCGGTCAATCCGAGTCCGTACATGTACTACCTCGACTTCGGGGACTTCCAGGTGGCCGGCGCCAGCCCCGAGCCGCTGGTCACCGTCCACGGCGACCGGGTCACCACGACGCCGATCGCCGGCACACGGCCGCGCGGGGCCACCGCCGAGGAGGACGCCCGCACCGCTGAGGAGCTGCTCAATGATCCCAAGGAGCGGGCCGAGCACGTGATGCTGGTCGACCTCGGGCGCAACGACCTCGGTCGGGTCAGCCGCTACGGCAGCGTTCAGGTGGACGACTTCATGGTCGTCGAGAACTACAGCCACGTCATGCACATCGTCTCCAACGTCTCGGGTCAGCTGCTGCCCGGGGTCAGCGCCCTGGACGCGCTCCGCAGCGTGCTGCCGGCGGGCACACTCAGCGGGGCGCCGAAGGTGCGAGCGATGGAGATCATCGACGAGCTCGAGACGGTCAAGCGCGGGGGCTACGGGGGGGCGGTCGGCTACGTCGCCTATGACGGCGACCTCGACACCTGCATCCACATTCGCACGGCCGTGATCAAGGACTCCCGTGTGCACATCCAGGCCGGCGGTGGGACGGTCGCGGACGCCAGTCCGGCGAACGAGTACGCCGAGTCGGTCAACAAGGCCAAGGCGCTGATGGCGGCGATCGGGCTGGCCGTCGAGCAGGAGGAGTGGGTGTGAGACTCCTCGTGCTCGATAACTACGACTCCTTCACCTACAACCTGGTGCAGTACCTGGGGGAGCTGTCGGATCCGCCGCATGAGATCGAGGTGGTACGCAACGACCATGCCAGCGCCGATGACCTGCTGCTGCGCGGCTATGACCGCGTCATCGTCTCGCCCGGACCGTGCACGCCGGATGAGGCCGGGATCTCACTCGAGCTGGTCAGGCGCTTTCCCGAGGCCGGGATCCCCCTGCTCGGTGTGTGCCTCGGCCATCAGGCGCTCGTGCAGGCCTTCGGCGGCGACGTGATCCGGCACGAGCCGGTGCACGGCAAGACCTCCCGGATCGAGCACGACGGCCGGACGATCTTCGCCGGGCTGCCCGCGGACCTCTCCGTCGGGCGCTATCACTCGCTGGTGGCTGACCCCGACACGATGCCGGACAGCCTCGAGGTCTCCGCCACCGGGGGCGGCGTGATCCAGGCGGTGCGGCACCGCACGCTGCCCGCCGAGGGCGTGCAATTTCACCCCGAGTCGGTGCTCACCGAGCACGGCCGCGATCTCCTGGCTAATTTCCTCAAGCGATGAGTGATCTGCTGACCCGCAGCATCGACCGCCTGGCCGACGGTCACGACCTGACCCAATCCGAGGCCGCCGCGGTGCTCGCCGAGATCATGGGCGGTGAGGTGTCCGATGTGCAGATCGCCGCGTTCCTCGTCGCGCTGCGGATCAAGGGGGAGACCACCGAGGAGCTCGCCGGACTGGCGCGGACCATGCGGGCGCTGGCCTCAGTGGTGACCAGCCACCACGCGAACCTGCTCGACACCGCTGGGACCGGCGGCGGACGCCGGACCTTCAACGTCTCCACCACCGCGGCGCTGATCGCGGCGGCGGCGGGCATCCGGGTGGCCAAGCACGGCAGCCGCTCCAGCACCGGTTTGTCCGGCTCCGCCGACGTGCTGGAGGCGATGGGCGCGCGGATCGATCTCACTCCGGAGGCGATCGGCCACTGCATCGACACGGTCGGCTTCGGCTTCATGTTCGCGCCCTATCACCATCCCGCCACCCGGCGCGTGGTCGAGGTGCGCAAGGCACTGAAGGTGCGCACCACCTTCAACTTTCTCGGTCCGCTGACCAACCCGGCCGGCGCCAGCCGCCAGCTGCTCGGCTGCTCGAGCCCCCAGCAGCTGCCCAAGCTCGCCGGGGCGCTTGCCCTGCTCGGTACCCGCCACGCGATGGTGGTCAACTCCGAGGACGGCCTCGACGAGCTGTCGATCAGCGCCACCACCCACGTGATCGAGGTGGTCAACGGCCGCCCGCACTCCTACGCGGTCACGCCGGAGATGGTCGGTCTCCAGCGCTATCTGCCCGGGGACGTGCCCGGTGGCGATCCGCTGGAGAACGCACAGATCACCCGGGCGATCTTCAACGGCGAGGAGGGCGCCGCGCGCGACCTGGCCGTGCTCAACGCCGGTGCGGCGATCTACACCGCGGGCGGGGCCGAGACGCTGACCGACGGCGTGACCCTCGCCGCGGCGGCGATCGACTCCGGCCGGGCTCGGGGCACCCTCGACCGTTTCGTGTCCGCCACCCACGAGCTGGCCCCGGCATGAGTCAGAGCCCCGACGTACTCGCCGAGCTGGTCGAGGCCTCGCGTCGACGCGTCGCCGACCAGATCGCCCCGTCCCAGCGATTCTCCGCCGCCCTCCGCGCCGACGGCGTGTCGCTCATCGCCGAGCACAAGCGCGCGTCCCCGTCCGCCGGAACCATCCGCGACGACACCGCCCTGTCCGAGGTCGTCGCCGCCTACGCGGCGGCCGGCGCCGCCGCCCTGTCGATCCTCACCGAGCCGACGCGCTTCGGCGGTCAGATCGGTGACATCGTCGACGCCCGCCGCGCCACCGAACTGCCGATCCTGCGCAAGGACTTCATCGTCGATCGCTTCCAGGTGTATGAGGCGGCGGCCGCCGGCGCCGACGCGATTCTGCTGATCGTCGCCGCCTTTGCCGACCGGGTCGATCTCTGGGGGCTCAACCGGCTCGCCGGCAGCCTCGGCCTGGAGGTGCTGCTCGAGGTCCACGACGCCGACGATCTGACCACGGCTTTGGAGATGCGGGCGCCCATCATCGGCATCAACAACCGCAACCTCGCCACGCTCGAGGTCGATCTTCAGACGACCTTCGTGCTGCGCGACCGGATCCCGCCGGACACATTGGTCGTCGCCGAATCGGGCTTCTCCACCCCCGAGCAGATCCGCGAGCTGGCCGAGGCCGGCGTCGATGCCGTGCTGATGGGGGAGGCGCTGATGCGCGCGCCCGACATCGCCGCGGCCACCCGCGCGATCACCCAGGCGACCGCCACGGGCTAACAGCGTGCGCGGCGGCTTGGTCTGGTCTCACCTGCTGGCCTCGATCCTCGGCGGCCTGGTCGTCGCCGGCGTGCTGCTGGCGTTCGGGGAGATCGGCAAGCAACGGACCGAGACGGTCCCGATCAACTACGCCACGGCACCCCCGTCGAGCGCCAGCGGCGCCGGTTCGGAGTCGAGCATCGAGCAGATCTACCTCAACGAGGGCGTCGACGTCGTGCTCATCCGCGCCAAGATCGATGAGCGCATCAGCAGCCCGTTCATCGCCGGCGCAGAGACGCCCGGCTCCATCGCCACCGGGTCGGGCTTCCTCGTCTCCCGCCAGGGCGGGGCGGGGTTCATCCTCACCACCTGTCATGAGCTCGAGGGTGCGGACCCGACGACCGGGATCACCGTCGAGTTCAACACCCAGATCACGCGGCCGGCCGAGCTCATCGACTGCCAGCAGGACGACGACGTGGGCCTGCTCAAGGTGACCAACATGCGTGGGGTGTCCGCGGCGACCTCTGATCTCAACCTGGGCAACTCCCGCACGGTCAGCGTCGGCTCGAGCGTCCTGTCGATCGCCAACCCCTTCGGACTGCAGCGCACGCTGTCGAGCGGCATCGTCTCGGCCGAGCAGCGCCGGCTCACCGCGTCGGACGGCACGCAGGTCAGCGACGTGCTCCAGACCGACATCCCGAGCAGTCCCGGGACCGACGGCAGCCCGCTGATGAACGACAGCGGCACGGTCATCGGCATCAACAGCCAGATCGAGGTCCGCAGCGGCGCCCGCAGCTACCCGGTGAGCTTCGCGGTGCCCATCGACACCGCACGGGCGATCGTCCCCAAGGGCGTGCTGCCATAGTCAACTGACTATGAGCACGACCCGCGCCGCCCCGCGTCAAATTCTGTGGCATCACCCGCGTCGAGGACGCCCACCACGCCGTCTCCCTGGGCGCCTGGGCGGTCGGCCTCAACCTGTGGGCCGGCTCCTCCCGCGTGCTGCTGCCCCAGGAGGCGGCGGACATCGCCGACGCCGTGCGCCGCAAGATCGAGATCGTCGGCGTGTTCGTCAACGAGGAGCTCGATGCCGTGGTCTCCCTGGCCGATCTCATCGGCCTGACCATGGTCCAGCTGCACGGCGATGAGGGCCCCGTCTACTGCGAGACCGTGGCCCGACGCACCGGACTCAAGGTGATCAAGGCCGCCCGCGTGCGCAGCAACGCCGACATCCAGGCGCTGGCGGCGTTCCGCACCGACTTCCACCTGCTTGACGGGTACGTGCCCGGCGTGCCCGGCGGCACCGGTCAGAGCTGGGACTGGGAGCTCGCTCGCAAGCGCCGCAGCCAGGTTCCGATGATCCTGTCGGGGGGACTCACCCCCGCGAACGTCGCCGAGGCCGCCGCCGCCGCCCAGCCCTTTGCCGTCGATGTCGCCTCCGGTGTCGAGTCCGCCCCCGGGATCAAGGACCCAGAGCGGATGGACGCCTTCGTCGCCGCGCTCGCCCCGCCGGTGGTCGAGCTCGAGCCGATCGAGGACACGGTCCTATGAGCGCCGTCGACCACCGCTTCGGCCCCTACGGCGGCCAGTACGTCCCCGAGACGCTGATGCCGGCGCTTGCCGAACTGGAACAGGCGTGGGTGGTGGCGGCCGCGGATGCACAGTACCGCGGCCGCCTGGACGCGTTGCTCAACACCTACGTCGGCCGTCCGAGTCCGCTGTATCGGGCCGAACGGTTCTCGGCGCGGGTCGGCCACGACGTGTACTTCAAGCGCGAGGACCTCAACCACACCGGCGCGCACAAGATCAACAACGCGCTGGGACAGGCGCTGCTCGCCCAGCGGATGGGCAAGTCGCGGATCATCGCCGAGACCGGGGCCGGCCAGCACGGCGTGGCCACCGCCACCGCCTGTGCCCTGCTCGACCTCGAGTGCGTCGTCTACATGGGCACCGAGGACATGCGTCGCCAGCGACCCAATGTGCAGCGGATGGAGCTGCTGGGCGCCTCTGTGGTCGGCGTGGACGCCGGCGCCCGCACCCTGAAGGAGGCGGTGTCGGCCGCCATCCGCGACTGGGTGGCCAACGTCAGCGACACCCACTACATCATCGGTTCCTGCGTCGGTCCGGCGCCCTATCCGGCGCTGGTCCGGGACCTCCAGCGCGTGATCGGCGACGAGGCCCGCGACCAGGTGCTCGCTGCGGCGGGCCGTCTGCCCGACCGGGTGATCGCCTGTGTCGGCGGTGGCTCCAACGCAATCGGCATGTTCACCAGCTTCGTCCCCGACGCCGGCGTCGCCCTGATCGGGGTCGAGGCGGCGGGAGAGGGGCTGGACTCCGGACGCCACGGCGCGCCGCTCACCGTCGGGGGACCCGGCGGGGTGCTGCACGGCTCCTACTCGGCGATCATGCAGGACGAGGACGGCCAGATCCTCGAGGCCCACTCGATCTCCGCTGGTCTGGATTATCCGGGGGCCGGGCCTGAGCACGCCTGGCTGCGCGACTCGGGCCGGGCGGAGTACGTCGCCGTGTCCGACGCCGACGCGCTGGAGGCCTTCGCCGAGGTGACCCGGCTGGAGGGGATCATCCCGGCGCTGGAGTCCTCCCACGCGCTGGCCTGGACGCTGGCGCACGCCGACGATGCCTCCCTCGACGTGATCTGCCTGTCGGGCCGGGGCGACAAGGACCTCGCCGAGGTGCTGGAGAAGCTCGGCCGATGACCGGCGTGTCCCTGGACCGCGGAGTCGAACGGATCGCCGAGGCGTTCGAGCGCGCGCGGGCCGACGGTCGGCGGGCGGCGCTGATGCCCTACATGATGGCCGGTTATCCCACCGTGGACGCCTCAGCGGAGATCGCCCAGGCCTACGTGGACGGGGGCGCGGACCTCATCGAGCTGGGCATTCCCTTCTCCGACCCGCTCGCCGACGGGCCCGTCATCCACGCCGCCGCCGTCGCGGCGCTCGCGTCCGGCGCCCGCCTGGCCGACTGCCTGGGGGTGGCGCGCCTGGTCTCGCGCCGCGTCCCGGTCGTGGCCATGTGTTACGTGAACCCGATTCTCGCCCGCGGCGTCGAGCGCTTCTGTGACCTGCTGCTCGAGGCCGGGGTGTGCGGGCTGATCGTCCCCGACCTGCCGCTGGAGGAGTCCGAGCGGCTCCAGCGTGCCTGTGACGAGCGCGGGCTGGCCTTGGTGCCGCTGGTGGCGCCCAACACTCCGGAGGCGCGCATGAGCACGATCGGACAGCGCGCCCGCGGCTTCCTCTACGTCGTGTCGGTGGCCGGGACCACGGGGGAGCGCAGCGCCGGTACCGGTGGCTTCCTCGACCTGCTCGAACGGGCACGCGCAGCGTCGACGGTGCCGGTCGCGCTGGGCTTCGGGATCGGCACGCCCGAGGCGGCAGCCGCGGCGGCAGCCGACGGCGCCGACGGCGTGATCGTCGGCTCGCGCTTCGTGCGGGCGGCCGGTGAGCTGCCCGCCGACGACCTTCGCGAGCTCGTGGCCTCATTCGCCGCGGCTCTCAGATAGGATCAGCGCCAATGGAAGTCGTAGCTACCGCCACATTTGGCCTGCTGGTCTGGATCGTCGCCTGGGCGTTGGGCACCTCGGGCCTGGATGCCCTTCTGATTGGGGCCGTCCTGTTCCTCATCGCGATCGCGGTCCAGAACGTTGTTCCGCGGATTAGCTCGCGCAAGTAGCGCCCGGTCGCGCGCCGTCGCCGCGCTGCCCGTCGTCGCCCTCGCGCTCGCGGGCTGCAGCGCGACCGGTGGGAGCACGAGCACCGTCACCGCGCAGGGCGCCACGCTGAGGCTGTACCTGTCGGACCCCCCGGCGGTGCAGAAGGATCCGGCCCTGCAGAGCATCGTCTATGGCGAGGAGCTCGCCTGGTCTCAGCACAAGTCAATGGCCGGAGTGAGCGTCGAGGTCGGCCAGCCCGGAAAGGCCTCGGTCTCCCAGAACGCCCGCGACGCGATTCACGACAACAACGTGATCGCTTACATGGGCGAGATCCAGGCCGGCCAGTCGGTGCAGAGCGTCGGCATCACCAACGCCGAGGACATCCTCGAGTTCAGTCCGACCGACGATGTCGAGCCGAACAAGAACGACTTCGAGAGCTTCAGCAGCTACGGGCGCACGTTCGCCAGTCTGCCGCTGCAGCTGACCACGACGACGGCGGCGTTGAACAAGGCCGCGCCATCGAACTTCACCTCGTCCTTCAAGGCCGATTTCCAAACGGCACCGTCGTCGCAGGCGATCACCGGCTATGACGCCGTGTGGGTGGTGCTGCGCGTGCTCAAAGCCCTCGGGGGACAGGCGGCCAACCGCGGCAAGGTCGCCGCGTCGGTGATCGCGACGCTGGAGGCCAACAAGGGCCAGGCGTCGGTGGCCGACTTCACGATCAAGCTGAAGTGAGGCGGTCGGCGGTCGCCCTGGTGGCCGCACTGCTCATCACCGGACTGGCTGGCTGCGGCTCCGGCTCTTCCTCCTCGACGGCGACGCGGCATGTCGCCCCGCTGTGCGTCGACGCCGGCCTGCCTCTCCACGGGTCCCAGAAAGCGGCCGCCGAGGGCTTCCTGTCCGGATTCAGGAGCCAGCTCCCGGTCGCGGGGCTGACCATCGGCGGCTACCGCGTTCGCCTCTGTCAGATCTACGACGACGGCGCCGACACGGTGACCCATGCCCGCCAGGCGGCCGAGAGCGTCGACACCATCGCCTACGTCGGTGAGCTGTCGCCCAGCCAGGCGGGGCTCGCCGAGGCCGTACTCGCCCAGGCGGGGATCGCGCTGATCACCCCGACCGGCCCACTGCCCGCTCCGTCGGCCGCCGCGGTCACCGGAGTCGCCGCGCCGGCGGCCCCGTCACCGCCGCGCTCCACGGCGCTCTACCTGCTGCCGTCGGTGCGGACCCAATCCGATTCGGTGGCAGAGCTGCGTAAGTCCGACGACTGCGCGCGGCACCCGGGCAGCCGCGCTGGGTGCACGGTGGTGTCGAGTGCCACGACGCCCCTGTGCACCGGGATCCCGCCGGTGATCGCGACGACGCCGCGTTTCTGTGTGCTGGCGGGACCGGATCTGTCCGACCGGGCGGGCTGGACCTCGCCCGCGGTGGCCTACGGCGACAGCGCCGGGCGATTGCTGGTGGCCAGCCTGCGCGCCATCGCCGCCCGCGGCGACGATGTCGCCGAGCGCACGACGCTGCTGCGCACCCTGTCGCAGGCGAACATCGGGACGAGTCCGATCGGCGCGGTCCGCTTTGACGCCGCCGGGGGAATGGAGGCCGACCTCTTCACGGCTTATACCGTGAGGGACGACGGGCAACTCGTTCCGTCCGGATCCTTCCGCGCCCACTGACCTGCGAGAACCCTATGGCTGACGAGCTCCTCCTCATCGACGGCAACAGCATGGCCTACCGGGCCTTCTTCGCCCTGCCCGAATCGATCGCCACCTCGACCGGCATGCCCACCAACGCGATCTTCGGGCTTGCCTCGATGCTGGTGAAGATGCTCACCGAGTACGGACCCAAGCCGACGATCGTCGTCTGGGACGGCGGCTACACCGGCCGCAAGGAGCTCTACCCCGAGTACAAGGCGGGACGCTCGACCCGGCCGGACCTGCTCAAGGAGCAGTGGCCCCACTTCGAGCCGCTCACCGCGGCGTTCGGGTACCAAAACCTGCGCGTGGAGGGGTATGAGGCCGACGACGTGATCGCCTCGATCGCCGCGGTGGCCCACTCGGCCGGCAGTGACGGTGGGCCGCTGCCCGTGCTCGTGCTCACCGGCGACCGCGACGCCTTCCAGCTCGTCGATGCCACCACGCGCATCCTGGCGCCGGGGCGGGGCATCACCGACACCAAGCTCTACGACATCCAGGGCGTGATCGACCGCTACGGGATCACCCCGGAGCAGGTGCCGGACTTCATCGGCCTCAAGGGCGACACCTCCGACAACATCCCGGGCGTGCCCGGCATCGGGGACAAGACCGCCGCCGAGCTCCTGCAGCGCTTCGGCGATGTCGAGACGGTGCTGGCCAACATCGATCAGATCTCCGGTGCCAAGCGCAAGCAGAACCTCACCGAGCACGCCGATGACGCTCGCCTGTCCAAGCAGCTGGCCACCGCCAAGCGTGACATCCCGGTCGAACTCGACCTCGCCGCCCTGGCCGCGGCCGAGCCCGACCGCTCCAAGCTGCGCGACACGTTCCGCCAGTTCGAGCTGCGGGACCCGCTGCGCCGGCTCGAGGACGCGCTCGGCTCGCCCGACGCCGCCGCGCCCGCCCCGGCGCCCAGCGGCGACGCCACGACGCTGAGAGCGCGGCTGCGCCAGGTGCCCGTGGGTGACCTCGACCGGCGCCTGCCCCACGCAGAGGTGGCCATCGCGCTGCGCCCGCCCGAGACCCCGGAGGGCGCCCTGTTCGGAGAGGGCACCGCCGATTACGGCTTCGGCGCCCTGGCCAATGGGTCTTCAGAGGTCCTCACCGGCCCCGTGGGCTCTCCGGCCGAGCTGGTGGCGGCCCTGGGCCAGCGCCCGGTCATCGTGCACGACGCCAAGGCGCTGGGCAGCGTCCCGCCGGTGCTCGCCCATGACACCGAGGTCGCCGCCTACCTGCTCGAGCCGGCCCGGCGCGCCTATCCGTTCCGTGAGTTGGTCGAGGAGCGAGGTTTCAGCGCCGAGCTCGCGCCCGCGGGCGACGAGCACCCCGCGGCCGCCGACGCGATGCTCGTGCGGGCGCTGGCGGACTGGCAGCGTGAGGAGATCCGCGGCCGCGGGCTCACCGACCTGTTCGTCGACGTGGAGCTACCGCTGATCCACGTCCTGGCCAAGATGGAGCGGGTCGGGCTCAAGCTCGACACCGAGCGGCTCGCCGCGATCGCCGCGCGCGTGCGCGCCGAGGCCGACGCACTCGAGCTCGAGGTGTATGAGCTGGCGGGGGAGGAGTTCACGCTCGGCTCCCCGCGGCAACTGGAGGAGATCCTCTTCACCAAGCTCGGCCTCAGCCGCAAACGCCGGGGCAAGACCGGCTATTCCACCGACGCGCGGGTCCTCCAGGCGATCCGCTCCGAGCATCCGATCATCCCCAAGATCGAGCGCTGGCGCGAGCTGACCAAGCTCGCCCAGACCTATCTCGAGGCGCTGCCCCTGCTCATCTCCCCGGTCGACGGCCGCATCCACACCACGCTGAACCAGACCGCCGCGGCCACGGGACGGCTGTCCTCGAACAACCCGAATCTGCAGAACATCCCCATCCGCACCGAGCTGGGTCGCGAGATCCGCGCGTGCTTCGTGGCCGAGCCCGGGAACCTGCTGGTGTCGGCCGACTACTCCCAGGTCGAGCTGCGGCTGCTGGCCCACATCGCCGGCGAGGACGTGCTCAAGGCCATCTTCCGTGCCGGTGAGGACGTGCACACCGCCACCGCCATGCGGGTCTTCGACATCTCCGCCGACGCGATCGATCCGGGTCAGCGCTCCAAGGCCAAGATGATCAACTACGGGATCGTCTATGGCCTCTCCGCGTTCGGGATGGCCGATCGCCTCGACATCCCCCAGTCTGAGGCCGACGAGTTCATCACCCGCTACATGGACGGTTTCCCCGCCGTGTCGCAGTTCATCGCCGAGGTCATCGAGCAGGGCACCGAGCACGGCTACGTCTCCACCCTGCTGGGCCGCCGTCGCCAGGTGCCCGAGCTGCGCGCGCGGCGCTGGGATCTGCGCAAGCAGGGAGAGCGCTTCGCCGTGAACATGGTCATCCAGGGCACTGCCGCCGACATCATGAAGATCGCCATGGTCCGCGCCGATCGCCTGCTCGCCGAGTCGAACCTCAGCTCACGGCTGATCCTGTCGATCCACGACGAGCTGCTTTTCGAGGGCCCCGAGTCCGAGGCCGAGGCGGTGCGCGAGCTCGCCGTGGAGGCGATGGCCGGAGCGTTTCAGATGGATCCGGCGCTCGAGGTGGAGGCGGGGATCGGCAGCGACTGGCTCAACGCGAAGTAGCCGCGGGTGTGGGTGCCGGTCCCACAGACCGGCGCTGAGCACTGACGTCGGTGACGAAGCGGGGGTGCGCGATGTCGAGGTAGTGGTTGAAGGACCAGCGCGTGACCCGGCGGTTGGCGATCGAGTGCAGGGTGGGGGGGAGCAGGCGCGGGGGAATGCGCGGCACCCAGTTCTGCACCCGCAGCAGCCACTCGAACTGCCAGCGGTGCGCGGCGCTGAAGGCGCCGTAGCCGGCCAGGGCCGCGGCCTGGGTCTGGTGTCCGGCCAGCACCTGGTTGATCTCGCGACCGGCTGCGATGCCGAAGTACAGCGCGGTGCGGATGCCCTCGGCGGTCAGCGGCAGGCAGTGCCCGGCCGAGTCGCCGGCGAAGAACACCCCGTCCTCGGTCGCCTCGCGGATGCGGTGGGGGATCCAGTTGCCCTGGTAGTTCACCGCGGGCCGCTCGAGGTCCTGAGCGAGCTTGACCGTGGGCGCCTTGACGTGGTCGGCGGGAATGAAGGACCCCACCCCGACGCGCACCTCGCCGTCGGCGGGGAAGCTCCAGCCGTAGCCGGCCGGGATCACGTCGCGATCGATCCAGATCTCCAGCTCGTCTCCCGAGCCGTCCGGGTGGACCTCGAGACCGCGGGACAGGTAGGCCTCCGGGGGCTGGATCGGCTCGCCGGAGCTGAGCACCCGGCGCCAGCCCAGGGCGTCGACGACGATCGGGGCGCGGATCTCGCCGCGGTCGGTGCGCACCCCGCTGGCCGTGCGCTCCTCGACCTTGGCGGTCTCGAAGCGGAAGTCGCCGCCCTGGTCGGCGAGCAGACCACACAGCGTGCGGTAGTCGAAGGTCGAGAAGCTCCAGGGGAGGTGGAAGCGCGCTGTCGTGTGGGGGGTGTGGATGACCAGCTCGGGAAACGTCTGCTGGTGGGCGCCCATGAGATCCAGGGCCCGGAGCCAGCTGGTGGGAATCCCACACGCTGAGGTCTGGCGCTCGCCGATCTCGTAGCGGTCGACCACCAGCACCCGCTTGCCGGCGTCGCGGAGTTCACGGGCGACCGCGAGCCCGGCGAAACTGGCGCCGCAGATCAGCACGTCGGCGTCCAGGTCCAGCGGTGTGCGGTCGGCCCCGCGCTTGGTGGCTCTCACTGGCACTGACGGTCAACCTTACAAATCAGGCGGCTACCATGGGACGACCAATGTCAACTCTTACTGCCCCCAATCCCACCGAAGCGCCTGAGGCCAAGATCGTCGAAGGTTCCGACGGTCTGCTGCTGGAGATCGATGGTCGCATCGTCCCCAACTACGACGCCACGATTCACCCCTTCTCCGAGGGCGATGTCGTCACCGGACACGTGGTCCGCATCGATCAGGACGAGGTCCTGGTCGACATCGGCTACAAGTCCGAGGGCGTCATCCCCGCCTCAGAGCTTTCGATCCGCAAGTCCGTCGATCCCTCCGACGAGGTCGAGCTCGGCGAAGAAGTCGACGCCCTCGTCCTCACCAAGGAGGACCAGGATGGTCGCCTCATCCTCTCCAAGAAGCGCGCGCGCTTCGAGAAGGCGTGGCGTCGGATCGAGGCTGCGGCGCAGTCGGGTGAGCCGGTTGAGGGCTCGGTCATCGAGGTCGTCAAGGGCGGCCTGATCATCGACCTCGGCGTCCGCGGCTTCCTGCCCGCGTCACTGGTCGACATTCGCCGGGTGCCGAACCTGGACGAGTACATGGGCACGCAGATCGAGTGCAAGGTCATTGAGCTCAACCGCTCGCGCAACAACGTGGTGCTGTCACGCCGCGCGGTGCTCGAGGAGCAGCGCAAGGAGGATCGCGAGCGCATCCTCGATCGCCTGCAGCCGGGCCAGGTCGTGGAGGGCGTGATCTCCAACATCGTCGACTTCGGCGCCTTTGTCGATCTCGACGGCATCGACGGCTTGATACACATCTCCGAGCTGTCGTGGTCTCACGTCAACCACCCGTCCGAGATCCTCAACATCGGGGACACCGTCTCGGTCAAGGTGCTCGACATCGACCGTAACCGCCAGCGCATCTCCCTCGGTCTCAAGCAGACCCAGGAGGATCCGTGGCAGCGGGTCATCGACACCTACAACATCGGTGATGAGCTCGAGGGCACCGTGACCAAGGTGGTCACCTTCGGTGCGTTCGTGGAGATCCTCGACGGGGTCGAGGGCCTGGTGCACATCTCCGAGCTGGCCCAGCATCACGTCGAGAATCCGCGCGAGATCATCCAGCCGGGGGACCCGGTGCGCGTCAAGATCCTCGAGATCGACTCCGAGCGCCGTCGTCTGTCGCTGTCGATCAAGCGGGTCGAGGGCCAAGTCCTGCCCGTGCGGCCGATCCTGCCGCCGGCCGAGGGCGAGTTCTCCGACGACGAGGGCTTTGACATCTCCGATCAGATTCCGGCCGCCGCCAGCGACACGCTGGAGGCAGAGGTCGGCGAGCCCTCCTTTGAGGACGCCGCCGCCATCAACGAGGCCGCTGCCGAGGACCCCACCGGTCCCTCCGACAGCACCTCGCCGGCAGGCGCCTAAGCCAGGACAGCCGAGCTGTGATCCCGTTCGTCGGACTGACCGGCGGGATCGGCTCGGGTAAGTCGACCGCGCTGGCCGCTCTCAAGCGGCTCGGCGCGGCGACGCTGTCCACCGACGCGGTCGTCCACGAGCTCTATGGCTCCGACGCCGTGCGTGACGCGGTGATCGAGCGCTTCGGGCCCGATGTCGCCCCTGGAGGTGTCATCGACCGCTCGGTGCTGGCCCAGCGGGCATTCTCAGATCCCGAGCAGCGTGGCTGGCTCGAGGGTCTGCTGTGGCCGCTGGTGGGCGAGCGGATGTGGCAGTGGCGGAGCGAGGTGGAGGCCCTGCCTCAGCCTCCGCGGGCCGCCGTCGTCGAGGTGCCGTTGCTGTTCGAGGGCGGCATGGAGTCGGGTTTCGACGCCACCATCGCGGTGATCGCAGACGAGTCCGTCCGCCAGGCCCGAGCCGACGCCCGCGGCCACGCGGCGGTGGCGGAACGCTCATCCCGCCAACTTTCTCAGCAGGAAAAAGCTGCTCGCTCCACGTATGTCATTGACAACGATGGATCTGAAGCTGACCTCGAGTCGAAGTTGTCGGGCGTTCTTGACATGCTGCGCGGATGAGTAGCGCGACGCGCCCCGCCCCGAGCCGCTCCGCGTCGACCGCGCGGGTCGCCCGCACGGTGCTGGCCGCCTCCGCGGTCCAAGAGCGCGCACACCGGCGCAGCGTGCGCCGACGGCGCCTGATCGGCGTCGTGGTGTTCATGGCGGTCCTGGTGTTCTTCGGTGTTCGCGCCGTCTCGCCGCTGTTCCGCAAGGCGATCCGCGACCTGACGCTGCCGCTGCAGTACAGCTCGATCATCAAGCAGCAGGCGGCCGCCAAGCAGCTCGATCCGGCGCTGGTCGCGGCGGTCATCTACGCCGAGACCGGGTTCGATGCCCGCACCTCCGCCGCCGGTGCGGTCGGGCTGATGCAGATCGAGCCCGCCACCGCCGAGGCGCTCGCCCATCAGTCGGGCGGTACCCGCTTCCACGTCTCCGACCTCGGCACGCCGGCCGTCAACATCGCCTACGGCAGCTACTACCTGCGTGAGCTGCTCGACAGCTTCCACGGTGACGAGACCGCCGCGCTGGCCGCCTACAACGGTGGCGAGGGCAACGTCGACCGCTGGATCAGCCGCGCCCACCAGGCTGGCCACGCCTTCGGCATCGGCGACATCCCCTTCCCGGCGACCCGCGCCTACGTCACCAAGGTGGAGCAGGCCGAGAACCAGTACCGCCAGAGGTACGCCGGCCCGCTCGGCCTCGACTAGGAGACGACCCGCCGTCTAGCTCGTCGGCAGCGTGAGCTGCTGGCCCGGGAAGATCAGGTTGGGGTTCCCCGTCCCGATCCGCTGGGCGTTCAGGTTCCAGATCGCGACGTACGCGCGATAGATCGCCTCGTCGCTCGCGTCAGCTCCGAGATGGTCGCGCGCGATCTGCCAGAGCGAGTCGCCCGGCTTCACTTCGACGGTGGAAGCGGCGCTAGTCGTCGCGGTCGTGGCCTGAGGCTGCGGAGTGGCGGCGGGGGTCAGGGGTGCGCCGCGGTCGACCACCGGGACAACGTGGACCTTCTGCCCGTCTGACCCGACCACGATCTCGCTGTAGGCGGTGTCAGCCGCCAGCTTGACCTTGGCCGAGATGAGCGGCGTGCTGCTCCCGACCGGGCTGGCCGAGTAGGTATGCACACCTGGTGTCACGGAGAGGTAGGGCGTCGCGTGGGTGAAGGCGAGACTCGACACGGCGGTCTTGGCGTCAAAGCTCAGTTGGGGTGAACCGAGCTCCGGGGCGGCATGGATGAAGCGGACCAGGCTCGTGCCGGGTCGACCACCCTCGGCCTTGTAGACGCCGAGGCTGACCCCGCTGCTCGGCTTGGCCAGGAACACCATGTCGTAGGCGCCATTACCGACGCTCGCGCTTCCGTGCGCGATGGTCTTCCCACCTGTGACCAACGCCCACTCAAACGTGCCGGAGCTGACGCTGCGCCATCCCGTCACCTGTCCGAATCCGATGGCTCCGGCGCTGTGCTCTGCGCCGGCCTGGGTGATCTCCACGGTGACCTTGCCCGCGCTGGGGACCGCGTGGATGAACCGGACGACCCCGGCGGCCAGCGACTCCGCCGGCGACAGCAACAGGGCCGAGGTGCCAAGCAGCAGAGAGACCGCAGTGGGGCGTAGGAACGCCCTTGGCATTGACCGCTCGACTTTCATACACTCCAGACTACCAGCGCTTTTGGTCCGTCGCACCGCAAACCCGTGAGTCACTCCTAGGTCGCCAGGTGCACGTCGCAACCCCCAAGCTGATCGAAGCGTCGGCCGTGCTCGATCCCGGGAGCCAGGCGCTGCTCAACCTCTGGCTGCACCGGGGCCTGACGGACACGGCCATCGCCGAGCTGGCGGGCCTCGACATGGAGGTCATCGCCGCCAGGCGGCTGGACATCGTCAACCGCCTCGGCGAGGAGCTCGGAGTCCGGCCCTACGACGTGCTCCTGGCCCTGGCCGCGATCGTGCATCCGCCGCGAGAGACGTCACCCGCCGCCGATCCCGCGCGGAACGGTGGTGCCCCCGAGGGCTCACCGCCGGCGACGCCGGCGTCCGAGCCCGAGCCGTCCGAGCCCGAGCCGTCCGCGCTCGAGCCGTCCGCGCTCGAGCACGAGCCGTCCGCGCTCGAGCCGTCCGCGCTCGAGCCGGCCGTTACTGCGTCGGACGTCGGGCCGGAGAGGACCCGGCGACGCCGGGTGCTTGTGGCATCGGTGGTGCTCGCCGCAGCCATCGTCGCCGGGGTCGTGGTGGTCGTGTCGGTCTCCGGCACCGGCTCTCACAACTCCGCGCGACGGACCACGGTCGCCGAGACGGCAGACCCGTCCTCGACGCCGTCGACGGACCCGTCCTCGACGCCGTCGACGGACCCGTCCTCCACACCGTCGATCGACTCGCCGGTCCCGGCGTCAGATGGTTCGCCACAGCCGCTCGAGCCGCTCTCCTCCCGAGCCCCGCAGGCCCGGGGCACCGTCGTGGTGACCGGCGCGGCGGGGGCGAGACAGTTGAACGTGACGGTCAGCGGCCTGCCCCCGGTGACCGGCGATCACTATGAGGTGTGGCTGTACAAGACGATCATCGACGCGCACGCTCTGGGGCCGATCCCCACCGGCGTGACTCGGTTGAGCTTGCCGCTGCCGGCCGACGCCGCCAGATACCCGCTCATCGATATCTCGGTGCAACCGCCTCACTACGCCTACGACAGCGGCGAATCGGTCCTACGGGCGAAGAACCCGACCGGTTGAGGTCGCCGTTCAGCCGGCAAGTCCGACAACCGCCCCGCTGGTCAGCGACGGATCGGGGTAACGGGCGGCGTCCCCGTAGGCATAGACCTTGCCGGTGTGGGTGATCAGCCAGTAGCCGTGGCCGTCGGGGGTGGCGAGCATCGAGGCGATGTTCGAACCGTGGGGTGAGCCGTAGTAGGGCGCACCGGCGCTCGGGTACACGTTGCCGGCGGCGGTGTAGAGCCAGTAGCCCCGGTTCGGCGCGGCGACGATGCCGATCACCGGTCGCGCAGCGCGAATGCGGGCGTGCACGGCAGCTTTGCCGAAGGGGTAGACGATGCCCCGCCGAGTGACCAGCCAGTAGCCCGCGCCATCGGGCATGGCGGCCATGCCGCTGACATTGGTCAGATGCCGTCGAGCCGGAGAGCCGTAGAAGCTGGTGCCGCTGCTGGCATAGACGTTCCCGTCCGCCGTGTAGAGCCAGTAACCGAGGTTCGGCGCGTCGACGATGCCCGACACCGGATGGGCCACGTGAATGGCCGGGTGGGAAAGGGCATTGCCGAAGGCGTAGACCGTCGCGTACCGGGTCACCATCCAGTAGCCATGTCGGCCGGGCGTGGCCGCCATGCCCACGAAGTCCTTGAGTCCGTAATCACCCGGGGAACCGAACAGCGGCTCGTACTCGCTGTTGTAGACGGTGCCCCCGGCGGTGAAGGACCAGTAGCCGACCGCGGACTTGACCACCGTGGAGGTGACAGTCGAGCTCGACGCCGTCCCCGAACCGACCGCGTTGGCGCCGGCCTCGCCGACCGCGATCGTCTTGCCGACGTCCGCGCTGGTCAGCGTGTACGTCGGGTCCGTGGCGCCGCTGATCCCAACGCAGCTGGTGCCCGTGCTGCTGCAGCGGTACCACTGGTAGGTGTAGTTGGTGGGGGATTCCGTCCAGCTTCCGTGCAGCTCGGTGAGGGTCTGTCTCATCACCGGCACCCCCTGGATGGTGGGCGCGGCCGACGCGGCCGGCACCGTCTCAGCGGGCGCCTGGGCGGCGGCGGCACCGCCCCCCGAGGCCGCGGTTGCGCCATCGAGGTAATCGTTGTCGACGTCGACGGTCACGCCGCCGTAGGTTTCCTCTGTAGCGCCCTGATACTGGTGCACGCGCTGGTTGTTGGCCCAGTCGGTCGACGGAATCGTCGAGTCGGTGACGTTGGCCTGGTTGTTCCACGCCGCGATCCAGATGTCATCGGGTTCGACGAAGCTGGTACCGGACTGAGCGGCGAGATCGGCGACGCCTGAAGCGTCACTGCTGTAGACGCCCGAGAGGTAACCCGCGGTATGCAGCTGCTCGGTCCAGGCCTCCAGGAAGGCCAGCACCGCGGTGCTGTTGGTGCTGTTGCGGCTGTACCCCTCCATGTCGTAGTAGATAGGGTTGCCGGCGCCGATTCCCACGGCCTCGGCGTCATACACGGCGTCGGTGGCCGCAGCTGAGCCCTCGATCGCCGCCTGGGTGGCCGTGATCGCCGCGCATCCGCAGGAATTGGTCGGCGCCTGCAGGCCGACGTAGATGGGCACGATGTGCCAGCCCGCGGCGGACTCCGTCGCGGTCCAGGTCGTGTTCAGGTTCGGCTGGGAGCACGCCATGTTCTCGCCGCCGATGTACACACCCACCGCTCCGTAGGGGGAGGCGGCGCCCCAGGCCGACATGGTCGACTCACTCGGCGTCGCGCAGGTGTCGAAGCCGTCGCCCTCATAGACGGCGCCCGGAGTTGCCGGGGCGCCGGAGCTCACGGTGTTGGTCCGCCGTGCCGTCGCGATCCGGGTAGCACGCCGGGGCGCGACCGCCGAGCGGAGCTTGCCGATTCCGAGTGCGTTGCGGATCTCGGCGGGATCAGAGCGCCACGTCGCGGTGATGGTCGCGGTCCGGGTCCGCCGGACCGTGACGTCACTGCCGTAGAGCCCGACGCCGGCCTGTGAGGCCGGCTCCACGAGGATCGCCTCGGTGCGTCCGGTGCCGTCGACCGGACAGGCCTGAGTCGTCCCCGGAGTCCCGAGGTACACGGCGTGGCGGTTGAACCGCACGCAGACCGTCGGGTGGGGCGACACCCGCAGGACCGGCCAGCTCCGCGGCACCGACAGCGTCACGCCGCGGTAGTGAACGGCTTTGAGCCCGGTCCTGGCGGCCGCTGAGCTGGCGAACACCCCACACAGGGCGATGAGCAGCACAAACAGCCGAGTGGTTTTGCCTCGATCCAGCACCCGCACCTGTGTATCCAACGACACGCGGCGGCGGAAAGTTGCGACCGGAGCGATTGCGGCCAGAAGTTGACCGTGGGGCGGCTTTAATGGGGGTGTGCCGAACTTCGAGCTCGAAGCCAACTACGTGCCCATGGCGGATCAGCCTCATGCGATCGCCAGTCTCACCGAGGGCATCCAGGCGGGTGAGCGTGCGCTGACCCTGCTGGGCGCGACCGGCACCGGTAAGACGATGACCATGGCGTCGACGATCCAGCAGGTCCAGAAGCCCGCGCTCATCCTCGCCCACAACAAGACGCTGGCGGCGCAGCTCTGCAACGAGTTCCGCTCCTACTTTCCCCGCAACGCAGTCGAGTACTTCGTGTCCTACTACGACTACTACCAGCCCGAGGCCTACGTCCCGTCCCGGGACCTCTACATCGAGAAGGACTCGGCGATCAACCAGGAGATCGACCGCCTGCGCCACGCCGCCACGGCGGCGCTGTTCGCCCGACGCGACGTGATCATCGTCGCCAGCGTGTCCTCGATCTACGGCCTGGGCTCGCCCGAGGTGTACGAGGAGAACCTCCAGGTCATCCGCAAGGGCGAGATGGTCGATCGCGACGTGCTGCTGCGCAAGCTCGTCCGCATCCAGTACACCCGCAACGACACCGCGCTCGCCCGTGGCACCTTCCGGGTGCGCGGTGAGACGCTCGAGATCTGGCCGGCCTACGCGGAGACCGCCTACCGCGCCGTGCTGTTCGGTGACGAGGTCGAGCATCTCCAGCACTTCGACAGCGTCACGGGCGAGGTGCTCGAGGATGACCTGGAGCACATCGCCATCTGGCCGGCCTCGCACTACAACGTGCGCGAGGGCTACATCGACGACGCCGTGGCTCAGATCGGTCGGGAGCTCGAGGATCGCTGCACCGTGCTGGAGGGGGAGGGCAAGCTGCTCGAGAGCCATCGCCTGCGCCAGCGCACCCAGTACGACATGGAGATGTTGCGTGAGATGGGCTTCTGCTCGGGGATCGAGAACTACTCCGAGATCCTCGACCGGCGCGAGCCCGGAGCGCGGCCCTACTGCCTGATCGACTACTTCCCCAAGGACTTCGTCTGCTTCATCGACGAGTCCCACCAGACGGTGCCGCAGATCGGCGGCCAGTACGAGGGTGATAAGTCGCGCAAGCAGACCCTCGTCGACTACGGCTTCCGGCTCCCCTCCGCCATGGGCAACCGGCCCCAGACCTTCCAGGAGTTCCTGGCCATCACGCCCCAGATGGTGTTCGTGTCGGCCACACCCGGCCAGTACGAGCGGACCCATTCGGAGCGGATCGTCGAGCAGATCGTGCGTCCGACCGGGATCGTCGACCCGCCGATCGAGGTCCGCGAGACCAAGAACCAGATCGACAACCTGATGAACGAGATCCGTGCCCGGGTCGACCGTGACGAGCGGACGCTGGTCACGACGCTGACCAAGAAGATGTCCGAGGACCTCACCGACTACCTGTTGGAGATGGGCTTCAAGGTCCGCTACCTGCACTCAGAGGTCGACACGCTGGAGCGCATCCAGATCATCCGCGAACTGCGGCTGGGCGAGTACGACGTGCTGGTCGGGGTCAACCTGCTGCGCGAGGGCCTCGACCTGCCCGAGGTGACGCTGGTCGCGATTCTCGACGCCGACAAAGAGGGATTCCTGCGCGGGGCGACCTCGCTGATCCAGACCATCGGCCGCGCCGCCCGCAACATCGACGGCCAGGTGCTGATGTACGCCGACAAGGAATCGGCCGCGATGCGCACGGCGATCGAGGAGACCGACCGGCGCCGGGCGATCCAGATGGCCTACAACGTCGAGCACGGCATCACGCCCGAGTCGATCACCAAGGGCATCTCCGACATCGCCGAATTCCTGCAGTCCGACTCCAAGGTGCCCAAGTCCCGGCGCCGTCGCCAGCGCCAGCTGGACAACGTGCCGACGGCCGAACTGGAGAAGACGATGGTCGAGCTGGAGGAGGAGATGCTGGCCGCCGCCGAGGATCTGCGCTTCGAATACGCGGCCAAGCTGCGCGACGAGATCCGCGACGTGCGGCGCCAGCTCGACCTCGCCACCGGCCCCCGCCGCTAAGCGTCGTTCCGTCGGGTAGTCTGTCGCCCGTGCCACTCGAACGACAGACCATTGAGAAGAAGGACTTCCCGATCGGCCGCCGCGGTTACGACCCCGACGCGGTCGACGCCCACTTGGCCGCGATCGCCGAGGAGGTCGACCAGCTGAAGTCGACCTCGCGCCGTCGGACCGAGACCCTGGCCTCAACCGCCTCCTCCCAGGTGCGGGCGATCGTCGAAGCCGCCGAGTCGAGCGCCGCCGCGATCACGCGCCAGGCCGAGGACGACGCTGCCGAGATTCGCGCCGAGGCCGAGCAGGAGGCCGCGGCATCGCGCCAGCAGGCCAACAGCCAGGCCCGGGACTACGTGGGCCAGGTGTCGGAGTCGACCTCGGTGATGCTTCAGCGCCTTGACGCGATGGAGTCGGAGTTGTCGGCACTGCTCGAGTCGCTGAAGACCGGGTCGAACCGTCTCAGCGCCGACCTGCAGCTGCTGGAGGGCAACCTCGATGACGTGAAGGGCTCGATCGCGCCGCGGCCGGCCTTCGAGGCCGAGCCAGCCGCGCGCTCGCCGCGCCGCGCCGGCGATGACGCCGCTCCCGTGGCCACGCCCGAGATCGAGATCGAGGAGCTCGATCTCGAGGTGGAGCCGGTCACGGTGGTGGAGATCGACACGCTCGAGGCCGAGACCATTCCGGCGGGTGCCGGGGACGACGACATCGAGGGTGCCCGTCTCGTCGCGCTGAACATGGCGCTGAACGGCACGCCGCGCGAGGAGACCGACCGCTACCTGGCGGAGAACTTCCAGCTGGGCGACCGGGCGGGCCTGCTCGACGAGGTCTACGCCTCCGTCGAGGGCTGAGCTTCCCCCGCTAATTGCGGGCAAAGGGGTCAGTAGCCGGCCTCGGAGGGCATCGAACGTCCGTTCGGTCTCATACACTGGGTTATGTGGACCAGCTGATCGTTTCCGGGGCGCGAGAGCACAACCTCAAAGACATCACCGTCTCGATTCCGCGTGGATCGCTGACGGTCATCACCGGCCTGTCGGGTTCGGGGAAGTCATCGCTCGCCTTCGACACGATCTACGCCGAGGGCCAGCGGCGCTACGTGGAGTCGCTGTCGGCCTACGCGCGCCAGTTCCTCGGTCAGATGGACAAGCCCGACGTCGATTCCATCGACGGGCTCTCACCGGCGATCTCGATCGATCAGAAGACGACGTCCCGCAACCCGCGGTCGACTGTGGGCACGGTCACCGAGATCTATGACTACCTGCGGCTGCTGTGGGCTCGGATCGGCCAGCCCCACTGCTACATCTGCGGCAAACCGATCGCCGGTCAGTCCGCCGAGCAGATCATCGACCAGGTGATGGAGCTCCCCGACGCGACTCGCTTCATGGTGCTGGCGCCCATCGTGCGCGGCCGCAAGGGCGAGTACACCAAGCAGCTCGAGGAGCTTCGCAACGAGGGGTTCGGCCGGGTCAAGGTCGACGGCGAGCTCAAGCGTCTCGACGAGCCGATCACGCTCGACAAGAAGTTCAAGCACGACATCGCGGTGGTGGTGGACCGGCTCGTGATGAAGCACGACCTCCGCAAGCGGCTGGCCGACTCGATCGAGACCGCGGTGGCCCTGGCCGACGGCCTGGTGGAGATCGAGCTCGTCGATCCGCTCCCGCCCGCCACGTCGGATCAGCCGGCCCCCGAGCGGATCCAGACCTACAGCGAGCGCTTCGCCTGCCCCGATCACGGTCCCAGCCTCATCGAGCTGGAACCGCGCATCTTCTCCTTCAACGCGCCCCACGGTGCGTGTCCCCGCTGCACGGGCCTGGGTGCCCAGATGGAGATCGATCCCGAGCTGGTGGTGCCCGACCCCGGCCTGTCGATCGCCGAGGGCGCCATCGCTCCCTGGGTGGGAGGCGCCAGCGACTATTACGCGAAGCTGACCGAGGCGATCGCCGAGCGCTACGACGTCGACATCCACATGGCGTGGGAGAAGCTGCCGCCCCAGCAGCGGGAGTTCTTCCTCCACGGCACCGGTGAGGAGCGCCTGCAGGTGTCCTACCGCAACTCGTTCGGGCGCCGGCGTTCCTACAACACACGCTTTGAGGGCATCGTGCCCGGCCTGGCACGGCGCTATCGCGAAACGGAATCGGACTTCGCCAAGGAGAAGATCGAGGAGTTCATGACGCTGCGGCCCTGTCCGGACTGTCACGGCGCACGTCTCAAGCCCGAGTCGCGAGCCGTGCTGGTCGCCGGTACCCCGATCCATGAATTCTGCGCACTGTCGGTGCGGCGGGCCCTGACCTGGCTGAACGAGCTCGAGCTGTCTGACCACGATCAGCGGATCGCCCGGCTCATCCTGCGCGAGATCAACGAGCGGCTGTCGTTCCTGGAGAACGTCGGGGTCGGCTACCTGTCGATGGAGCGGGCCGCGGCGACGCTGTCGGGAGGCGAGGCCCAGCGCATTCGTCTGGCCACTCAGATCGGCTCCTCTCTGGTCGGCGTGCTCTACATCCTCGACGAGCCGTCGATCGGACTGCACCAGCGCGACAACGAAAAGCTGATCGGCACGCTCAAGGCGTTGCGGGACGTCGGTAACACGGTGCTCGTGGTCGAGCACGACCAGGACACCATCCGGGCCGCCGACTACCTGCTCGACATCGGACCCGCCGCGGGTGAGCACGGAGGCCACGTGGTGGCCGCCGGCACCCCGGCGCAGGTGGCCAAGAACAAGAAGTCGCTGACCGGCCAGTATCTCTCCGGCGCCCTGTCGATCGACCCGCCGGCCAAGCGCCGCAAGCCCAACGGCTACGTGACGATCAAGGGCGCGGCGGAGAACAACCTCAAGAACCTCGACGTGAAGGTGCCGCTGGGCGTGATGTGCACGGTGACCGGCGTGTCCGGGTCGGGCAAGTCCACGCTGGTCAACGAGATCCTCTACAAGGCGGCGGCGAACCGGCTCAACAAGGCCAAGCTCCGGCCCGGGGCCCACAAGTCGATCTCGGGCCTCGACGAGCTCGACAAGATCATCGCCGTGGACCAGGGACCGATCGGGCGGACCCCGCGGTCGAACCCGGCCACCTACATCGGCTTGTTCGACCAGATCCGCGATCTGTTCTCACGGACACCGGAGGCGCGGGCGCGCGGCTACAAGCCGGGGCGCTTCTCCTTCAACGTCAAGGGTGGGCGCTGCGAGGTCTGTGCCGGCGACGGTCAGATCAAGATCGAGATGCATTTCCTGCCCGACGTGTACGTGCCGTGCGAGCAGTGCGGGGGCAAGCGCTACAACCGTGAGACCCTCGAGGTGCGCTTCAAGGGCAAGAACATCGCCGAGGTGCTCGAGATGCCGATCGAGGAGGCGCTCGAGTTCTTCGCGCACATCCCCAAGATCAAGCGTCGGGTGCAGACCCTGTTCGATGTCGGCCTCGGCTACATGCGTCTGGGACAGCCGGCGACGACGCTGTCCGGCGGTGAGGCCCAGCGCGTCAAGCTCGCCGCCGAGCTGGCCAAGGTGGCCACCGGTCAGACGATCTACATCCTCGATGAGCCGACGACGGGCCTGCATTTCGCGGACATCCAGCGGTTGCTGGAGGTGCTCCAGCGCCTGGTGGACGCTGGCAACTCGATCGTCGTGATCGAGCACAACCTCGATGTCATCAAGGTGTCGGACTACCTGATCGACCTCGGCCCCGAAGGTGGGGAGGAGGGCGGTCGGATCCTGGCGACCGGAACCCCCGAACAGATCGTGGCCACTGCGGGATCTGAGACCGGGCACTTCCTGGCCCCGCTGCTGGCCGCCTCGCGGGACAGCGCCGCCGCACACGGTGCCGCCGCAGACGTGCCCAGGCCGGCGCGCCAGAGCAAGCGCACGCGCGAGAAGCTCGCTGCGTGATCGCGCGGGCGGACGCGCGGCTCTGGGCCCAGAAGTGGCGCTGGTATCAGCGCAACCAGCTGCCCTGGAATCGCGCCGCCGTCCACTATGAACTGGCTCGGCGCCGGGCGTTCGCCAAGTGGCCGTTGCACGGCGACGCCCTGGAGATGTTGCGGTCCGGGCGCCTGCAGGTGGGAGAGAACGTGCTGTTCGAGCCGGACGTGTGGATCACCGGCTCGCCGACCGCGACGATCCGGATCGGCGCCGGCTCGTTCCTGAACCTGGGGACCATGGTGGCGGCCTCGGAGCTCGTCGAGATCGGTGAGCACTGCATGCTCGCCAACGGCTGCTTCGTCACCGACTCAGACCATCGCTTCGATGATCCGGTCACGCCGGTGCCCTGGCAGGGGTTCAGCGTCAAGGGCCCGACCCGGCTCGGCGACAACGTGTGGCTCGGCGCGGGTGTCGTGGTGACGGGTGGGGTCACCATCGGGGAGCGGGCGGTGATCGGGTCCAACTCGGTCGTCACCCGGGACATCCCGGCACACACGATCGCCGCCGGTGCACCGGCCAAGGTCCTGCGCGAGATCGCGTACCCGGCTACCCGTTCTTGATGACGATGCCCTCCATGATGTTCGCGACGTGCTCCGCGGCATCGATGGCGGCCTCGAGACGTTCGAACAGGTCCTTCCAGCGGATCACCACCATCGGGTCGATGCCGCCGTCGAACAGCGAGGCGACCGCCTCGCGGGTGATCCGGTCGCCCTCGTTCTCCAGACGGTTGACCTCGACCGTGTAGTGGGAGAGGTCGCGGAAGCCGCGGAGGCGCGGGATCGCCTCGGAGATGTGGCGGGTGGCCTCCTTGAGGACCCGAGCGAGGCGGATCGACTGATCCATCGGCGCCTCGATCTTGTAGAGCTCGAGGTAGTCCGACACCTCTTCGGTGTAGTCGACGATGTCGTCGAGCGCGGACGCCAGGGCGAGGATGTCCTCGCGGTCGATCGGGGTGACGAAACTGTGGTTGAGCCGGTCGATGATGTCGTGGGTGATGCGGTCACCCTCGTGCTCGCACAGCCGGATCTGTTCACCCAGGGCCCGGGAGTCGGGGAAGTTGGTGAGCAGCTCATCGAGCAGCGTCGCCGCCTTGAAGATGTTCAGCCCGGCCTCCTCGAACAGCTCGAAGTAGGCTCGGTCACGCGGGGCGAACACCTGGGAAAACCGGGGCACTCGCGCCTATGTTATGGGCTGGGCGGCCCGGCGCCGAGATCAGAGCTCGCTGAGCTCCGCGCGGAAGGCGCCGAGCACCGCCTCGTCGATCCCGTAGCTGTTCTCCGGACCCGGGAAACGGCGGGAACGGACGTCGGCGGCGTAGCTACGCACCCCGGCGTTCATCGCGGCCTGCAGATCGCCGTAGCGGCGCACGAACTTCGCCCCGGTGCCCTCGCGGATACCCAGCAGGTCGTGGTAGACGAGCACCTGGCCGTCGGTGGCCGGACCGGCTCCGATGCCGATGGTGGGGACGTCGAGCATCGGCACGAGCTCGGCCGAGACCGCCGCCGGGATCGCCTCCAGCACGATCGCGAAGCAGCCGGCGGCCTGCAGGGCCAGGGCCTCCTGAACGATCCGCATGGCCGCCGAGGCGTCGCGACCCTGGGCGCGGAGACCGCCGAGCGCCACCGAGGTCTGCGGGGTCAGGCCGACGTGACCCATCACCGGGATGCCGGCCTGCACGATCGCCCGCGCCCGCGCCACCGAGGTCTCGTTGCCGCGCTCGAGCTTGACGGCATCCGCGCCGGCTTCCTTGACAAAGCGCATGGCGCTCGAGACGGCCTGCGCGTCAGACGCCTCATAGGAGCCGAAGGGCAGGTCCGAGATCATGAACGGGGTGCTCATCCCCCGACGGACCGCCTGGGAGAGCATGAGCAGCTCTTCGAGGCTGACACCGACAGTCGAGGGATAGCCGAGCACGACCTGGGCGCCGGAATCGCCGACGAGCACGAGATCGACGCCGGCGGCCTCAGCCGCCCGCGCCGAGGGATAGTCATAGGCGGTGATCATGACTAGTGGCTCGCCACTCGCGTACTGATCCATGATCGTGCGCAGCGTGACCGGTGAACGGGCTGGGTCGAGCCCGGTCGGAGGGGTGAGAGGAGCGGCGGACATGGTGGGTCCTTTCAGACGACGGCGGCGGGAACGGGTTCGAGCAGACGGTTGTCGATCAGCCGGGTGGATCCCAGCCGGGCGGCCACGAGGGCGAGGGTGGGACCGGTGATGTGGGTCACCGGGGTGAGGTCCTGCGGGTTGACGAGAACGAAGTACTCGGTGTCGACGCCGGCGCCGTCGAGTTCGGCGCGCGCGGCGGCGACCACGACAGCCGCATCGCGCTCACCCTCGGCGAGGCACCCGGCGGCGATCGCCAGCGCACGGCTCAGGGCGATGGCCTGCCGCCGCTGGGCGGCGTCGAGGTGGACGTTGCGGCTCGACATGGCCAGACCGTCAGGCTCGCGCACGGTGGGACAGACCTCGATGCGCACCGCCAGGTTCAGATCGCGGACCAGCTTGGTCACGACCAGCGCCTGCTGGGCGTCCTTCTGGCCGAAGAACGCCACATCGGGCCCGACCATGTTGAACAGCTTCGTGACCACGGTGCTCACGCCATCGAAGTGCTCACGTCCCCGGTGAGCTCCCTCAAGCGTCTCGGTGATGCCCTCGACCCTGACCGTGGTTGCGAAGCCGTCGGGATAGACCTCGGCGACCTCCGGGGCGAACAGGTAGTCAGCGCCGGCGTTGGCCGCCAGGTCGGCATCGCGACGCTCGTCGCGCGGATAGAGAGCAAGGTCCGCGCCCTCGTTGAACTGCGCCGGATTGACGAACAGCGAGACGACCACGACATCGCAGCTCGTACGGGCCCGGTGGATCAGTGAGAGGTGGCCGTCGTGCAGGGCGCCCATAGTCGGCACCAGCCCGATGGTCGCCTCGACCCGGCGGGCGGGCGCGAGCGCCCGACGCAGCTCGGCGACGGTGCGGATCGTCCTCATGTCGTGGCACCCGCCTGACGCGTGGCCAGCTCGGCGGTGGCACTGACCATCGCGTCGAAGAGCTCGAGCAGCTCCGGGGTGCGCTCGGCGACCGCCGCGCGTTGGCGCTCCACGGTCAGATGGTCCCCGCGGGCGACTGGACCGGTCAATGCCCGCTCGGATCCGAGCCGGGCCCAGTTCTCGACGCTCGCGCGGACGAGGGGAACCAGGCGCTGGCGGTCGAGCCCGGTGCTCGCGGCCAGACGCTCGGCGGCCGCCTCGAGGGTCACCAGGAAGTTCGCGGCGATGCTGGCGGCGGCGTGATAGGCGCTGCGGTCAGCGGGCGCGAGGTGGAACGGCTCCATGCCGAGCGCCTCGGCGAGCGTGTAGGCGAGCAGGTGGGCCTCGGGATCGGTGGCGTCGATCGCGGCGCTCACGCCGTGAAAGTCCGTGCCGGCGGCGGTGACCGCGGTCAGCGGGTGGAGGCTGAAGCCCGCATGGCTGCCCAGCAGGTCGAGCCCCCCGGCGCCGGAGCAGTGGGCGAGCCGTTGGTCATCGGGAAACTCAGCGGCGACATGGGCGATCTCGCCATCGGGCACGCAGAGCAGAACCACGTCGGGCCGGGTGACCTCGACCCGGGGATCCTCGCCGCGACGGTAGGGGCCGAGGACCCGGATGCCGGCGGATGTCATGGCATCCGCCAATGCGTTCCCGAGACGGCCGGCACCGACCACGGCCACGTGGAAAGGGTGAGTTCTGTCAGTTGAGGAAGGCAAATCCAGTTCCCACGTCGGAGATACCGGTTAGCTTGTGTCTGAGTGTACCGGGATCTGTTTCCCGTTTGCTGACGACGCCATGCATTCTCCTGACGCCACAGAACGCCGTGAAGCACTGAAACTGGTCTGGGAGGAGGCGCGCACCTGCCGCGACTGCCTGCTGTGTGAAACCCGGACCACCGTGGTGTTCGGCTCCGGGAACGCGGACGCCGACCTGATGTTCGTCGGGGAGGCGCCGGGCAAGAACGAGGATGAGAAGGGGCTCCCGTTCGTGGGCCAGGCCGGAAAACTGCTCGATCAGCTGCTCGAGGAGGTCGGGCTCGAGCGTCGGGACGTCTTCGTGGTCAATACCTTGAAGTGTCGGCCTCCCGGGAACCGGGATCCGTACCCCAACGAGCTGCAGTCCTGTCAGAAGTATCTGTACCGACAGATCGAATTGATCCAGCCGACGGTGATCGCGACGCTCGGCAACTTCGCGACCAAGCTGCTGCGCGACGATCCGACCGGGATCACCAAGGTGCACGGTCAGCCCGAGGAACGCCTCATCGGGCCGCGGCGGGTGCGGCTCTATCCGCTCTATCACCCGGCCGCCGCGCTCTACACCCGCTCGATGGTCGACGTGCTGCGCGAGGATTTCGCGCGGTTGCCCCAGCTGTTGGCGTTGGGACCGCCCGCTCAGCCGGAAGCGATCCCCGAGGTACCCGAAGGTCTCGCAGAGGTGGAGCTGGCCGAGCCGACGCCCGACGACGATGGGCAGCTCGGCCTGTTCTAGGTGGACGCCGGGCCGGAGCGCGCGGCCACCGGGCCGCACTCGCCGAGGATCGCCCGCGCCTCGGTCATGAGCCGCTCGGCGGTGGCGGTCAGACGGAGAGCATCGCGCAGCAGCACATCGGAGTGGCGACCCGCCTGAAGTGACTCGCGTTGGACGGCGTGTGAGGAGTCGACCTCATCCGCGACCGCCGTCAGGAGCAGCAGACGCACCTCGGCCAGCGCGTCCGCGGCCTCGCGGACCTTGCGCCGATGTGACAGGACCAGCGCCGAACAGTCGGCGGAGTCGTTCATCACCTGAAATGTAGTCCGACGGCTCCGATTTATCCAGCGACAACCCGCACGCGCGCCGGCCACAGCGCGATCGTGAAGGCGAGCACCGCGCCGAGCGCCTGCACGCCCAACACCACCGCGGCGAAGGCCGCCGGCTTGTGCGACGCGTCGAGGAGGAGGACCGGCTCGACGGCGGCGACGACGCCGATGGCGACCAGGAACCAGATCCGCTTCAGCGCCAGCATGTACTGAACGGCCAGGTAGGTGGCCGCCAGCACCGTGAAAGCGGCGCCGAGCGGCAACAGGGAGGCTGAGGCGAGCGCTCGCTTGGTGCCGAATACCGCGGCCAGCAGGGGATGGGCGGCGACGGCGAAGATGGCCAGGCAGGGAATGGCGCAGACCCCGATGATGGCGAGCGAGCGGAGGAGGACCACCCGGGTGTCCTCCCCCGCGTTGAGCCGGCGCGAGGTCTCGGGCACGAGATAGAAACTGGCGCCCATGGCCACCCAGATGACCACCTTGGCGGCGACGGCAGCCACCGCGTAGGAGCTGTCGAGCCGGTTGGTCATCCGGTGCCGGGCGATGATCAGGTCGACGTTCTGGAGCAGCTGGATGATCGCGAGCGCGGCGATGGGGATCGCCGCCCGCCAGACGTGGCGGCTCAGGCTGAGCGCCTCACGGCCGGCCTGCCCCGGCCCCCAGCGGCGATGGTCGGGTCCAGCCAGCCGGCCGTACAACGCCGTCGCGCAGTAGCCCGACATTGCGATGTAGGCGATCAGCGAGCCGAGATAGGCCCCGGCCACACCGAGGCCGACGGCCGCCAGGATGGCGCCCGCGATCAGGCGAACCGCCTGCTCGCCGATCAGGCTGAGCCCGACGCTGCGGTAGTCCTCGATCGACTGCAGGGCACCGCGGAGGATCGACAGCTCGAGGTAGATGCAGCCGGCGGGAATGCCGGCCGCGGCCGCCCACTCACCGCCGGAGCTGTGCTGGACGCCGACCAGGGCGGCGAGGGGGTGGCGGAGCAGGATCGAGACGATCGTGGCCGCCACGGTGAACACGCCCAGCGCCCGCCACCAGCGCTCGAGCGTGTGGAGCAGATCCTCGCCGGTGCCGAGATGGCCGAGCACCCCCTCCCGGGCGGTCGCCACCTGGAGTGCCTGGCCGGCCACGGTGAGGATGACCAGGTAGCTGATCAGCGCCGCCAGCGCCCCGTAATCGCTGAGCAGGCGGGCAAAGATCACCGAGGCGACCAGGGCGACGACGTTGTTGGCGATCATCGCACCGGCGAGCCAGGCGGCCTTGCTCATCTCAGATCCTCTGAGTCCCTCCAGAAGGGCGGCGAGACGAGTGCGCATACATCTAGAGTGTCGCCGACGATGCGGCTGGTGGCTTTCCTGAGTGTTGTGGTGGTCCTGTGCGCTCCGGCGTCGATCGCCGCCGCGGCCCCTCCGGCGACCACCACCACGCCACTGTCGCCGACCGTGCCGTGGCCCTTGACGCCCGCGCGGGGCGCGCCGGTGGTGGCGCATTCGACCATCAGCCTGCCCGAGGATCTTCCCTACACCGGCGACAACCTGGCGCCCGAGGCGATCGGTGCGGCCCTGCTCATCGCCGTCGGTGTCGGCATTCGACTGCGCCTGCGCTGGCGGTGATCGCGGACAGCACCGACACTGCCGCGACCGAGCGACTCGGGGCGGAGCTGGCGCAGACCCTCCAGGCGGGGGACGTGGTGCTGCTGTCGGGAGATCTCGGCGCCGGCAAGACGACGTTGGTGCGCGGCGCGGCCACGGCGCTGGGCGTCGTCGGGCCGGTGACGAGCCCGACCTTCGCCATCGGCAACCGTTACCCGGTGCGCGACCGCGGGGAGCGCGGCATCGTGGCGGTGTCCCACCTCGACCTCTACCGACTCGGGGACCTCGGCGCCGAGGATCCCGATCTGCTGGCCGACTACATCAGCCCGGACACGGTCGCCTTCGTCGAATGGCCCGGCGGTGCCGAGGCCCTCATCGCCGAGTTCGGCCGGATCCGCTACCGCGTCGGGCTCGAACACGCCGGCGGGGATCGACGCCGGATCCAGGTCCAGGGCCGATGAGGATCCTCGCCCTGGATACGGCCACGGCCGCCACCGTGGCCGCGCTCGTCGACTTCACGTCCGGTCTGGAGATCGAGGCGCGCGACGATCCACCCGCTGGCGCCCGGCCGGGCCACGCGTCCCGGCTGCTCGGCCTGGTCGAGCAGGTCCTGGCCGAGGCCGGCGGTGGCTGGGACGCCGTCGACCGCATCGCCGTGGGGGTCGGCCCCGGCACGTTCACCGGGCTGCGGATCGGGGTGGCGACGGCTCAGGGGCTGGCTCGCGCCCAGGACCGACCCCTGGTCTCCATCCTCACGCTCGACTCCCTCGCGCTGGCCGCCACGGCCCAGGGGGCGGGCGACGGAAACCTGCCTCTGGCGGTGATCGACGCCCGTCGTGGCGAGGCCTTCGTCGGCGGGCCGGGCGTCCCGCCGAGCGTCGTGGCGCCGGACGGTCTGGGGGAGATCGCCGCGGGGCGTCTGGCCGTGGGTGACGGCGCACTAAAATTTCGGGTGGTTCTGGAAGCCGCTGGCGCCACGGTGCCAGACGATCTCAGCGGCCTGCACCGCGTCAGCGCCCTGTGGCACTGCCGGCTGGCGCAGGCGGCCGAGCCGCGGCCGCTCAACGCGATCCAGCCCGAATACCTCCGTGTGCCCGATGCCGAACTGAACCGTTGACCACGACGCGCCCCCTGACCTACTCGGACCTGCCGCGCGTCGTGGCGATCGAACGCCGAGCGTTCCCCACGCCGTGGAGCCTGTCGATGTTCGTGCTCGAGCTGTCCAAGTCCGATGGCATCTGCCTCGGCGCGTTCCTGGAGGACCGCCGAGACGCCACCGGACGCCACCCCATGGCCGGGTACCTGATCTGTGCCCGCTACGACGAGGCGTTCCACCTGATGAACATCGCCGTCGATCCCAGTCATCGGCGCGAGGGCCACGGTCGCGGGCTGATCGACGCACTCATCGAGCGGACCGGTGTGGACGCGAACATCACCCTCGAGGTGCGGGTCTCCAATGCGCCGGCGATCGCGCTCTATGAGAGCTACGGGTTCCGCGGTGTGGGAACCCGCCGGCGGTACTACTCCGACACCGGGGAGGACGCGATCATCATGTGGCGGGCGATCGGCACCCCGTGGGAGACCGCATGAGCGCGGGCGACAGGATGATCCTGGCCATCGAAACCAGTTGTGACGACACCTGTGCGGCGCTCGTCTCCGAGGACGGCCGCGTCGCGGCCAACGTCATCTCCTCTCAGGCGGTGCACAGCCGCTTTGGCGGGGTGGTGCCCGAGATCGCCTCGCGCCATCATCTCGAGCTCATCACGCCGGTGATCGACGCGGCCCTGTCTGAGGCCGGGCTGTCACTCGAGGACGTCGACCGGGTGGCGGCGACCCAGGGGCCGGGCCTGGTCGCGGCGCTGCTCGTCGGCTTCTCGGCCGCCAAGGCGCTGGCGGCCGCGCGCGAGCTGCCGTTCACCGGAGTCGACCATCTGCACGGCCATCTGGCGGCATCGTTCCTCGACGGTTTCGAACCGCCGTTCCTGTGCCTGATCGCCTCGGGCGGGCACACCCTGCTCGCCCAGGTCGAGGATCACTCGGGCGCTGCCGCGATCCTGGGTCAGACGCTCGACGATGCCGCCGGTGAGGCTTTTGACAAGGGGGCGCGCCTGCTGGGGCTCGGCTATCCCGGCGGGGCGGCGCTGCAACAGCTCGCCGCCGCCGGCGATCCCGCGGCCTTTGCGTTTCCCACCGGCAGCCGGATGGGGGGGCTGGACTTCTCCTTCGCCGGGCTCAAGACGGCCTTGCTCTACAAGACGCGGGAGCTGGGGCCGGCGGAGACCGAGCGCCGGCGCCCCGATCTCGCCGCGAGCTACCAGGCGGCGATCGTCGAGGCGTTGATGATCCGCGTCCGGCGGGCGATCGCGGCGACCGGAGCCACCCGGCTGGCGCTCGGCGGCGGAGTGGCCGCCAACGGGCCGCTGCGCGAGGCGGTCGCCGGGCTGGGCATCGAGCACGACATCCCGGCCCGGGAGCTGTGCACCGACAACGCGGCGATGATCGCCGCCGCGGCCATCCATCTCCCCGCTCGGCGTTTTCCCGACTACCTCGATCTCGACGTCTATCCGAGCGGCCAGCGGCCGTTGGCCCAGGCGGCGTGAAGCGCGTCACCCTCTACGGGCGCGTCGGTTGTCACCTCTGCGATGACGCGAGGGCGGTGCTGGAACGGGCCCGGACGCTCGAGCCCTTCTGCATCGAGATCGTCGACATCGAGCGCGACGACGAGCTGCTGAAGCGCTACCTCGAGCGCATCCCCGTGGTGGCGGTCGAGGGCAAGGAGCTGTTCGAGTTCTTCGTGGATGAAACGGCATTGATCGAAGCCGTCGCTAATCTCAGCCCGCCGAGCGTGTAAGAACCTCCCACTGAGTTGACCCCAATCGATCTACCCGCCGGCCGGGCACTGTTCGAGGAGGCGACGGATTTCTCCGTCGGTCTCGAGGAGGAGTTCGCGATCCTCGATCGCGACAGCCTCGATCTGACGCCCGGTTATGAGGAGCTCTCGGCTGCTGCCGCGGAGGATCCCGTGCTGGGCAAATCCATTTCCGGCGAGCTGATCTCCTCCGAGATCGAGATTCGTTCCGGTCGCGGCGAGGACGTCGAGGACGCCATCGCCCGCCAGCAGCTCCACCGTCGGCTGCTGTTCGCAGCTGCGGCCGCCCACGGGTTCGAGCTGGGTGCGACCGGCACTCACCCATGGGCCGACTACCGGGCCCAGCCGATCATCGACACCGAGCACTACCACCGGGTCGAGGACGGGCTCAAATGGGTGGCCTGGCGCAACAACACCTTTTCGATGCACGTCCACGTGGGCATCCGCGGCGCCGACCGTGCCGTGCAGGTGTGTGACCGTCTGCGCCCGGTGCTCCCGGTGCTGTTGGCGATCTCGGCCAACAGCCCGTTCATCGACGGACGTGACAGTGGACTGGCCAGCATGCGTTCCCAGACCTTCACCAAGAGCTTCCCCCGGTGTGGCATCCCCGAGCCGTTCGGGGATTGGCGCACCTACGCGGACTACGTCGACTTCCTCGTGCGGACCAACTCGATCGTCGAGTACACGCAGGTGTGGTGGTCGGTGCGACCTCACCTCAGCTTCGGAACCGTGGAGGTGCGGATCTGTGACGCCCAGACCACCGCCGAGGAATCTGACGCGTTGGCCCGGCTGGTGGTGGCCGCGGTCGCCCAGGCCACCCGCGATGTCGACGAGGGCAACACCGCGCCGAGTCGGCTGCCCGGTCGGATGCTGGAGGAGAACATGTGGCGGGCGATTCGCTACGGGCTCGATGGCAACTTGCTCGACCTGGGCCGAGGTGAGGAATATCCGGCCCGTGCGGCCGCCGAGCGGCTGCTGGCCTGGAGTGCGCCGGCCCGCGCCGAGCTCGGGCTCGACCTCGCCCTGCCGGGGCTCAACGGGGCTCAGCGACAACGGGCGCTGCTGCAGGAGGGGGCGACCCTCGGGGAAGTGTGGGCCCAGGTCGTCGCTGCCACGCGGCGTTCGTATGCTCAGGCTGGAACCAGCCAAGAGGTGACGAGATGACCGATGAAGCACAGCAGCCGACCGAGGAAGAACTTCGCGCCGCCTACGAGGCGGAGATCAAGCAGATCCGGATCGAGCAGATCCTTCTGGAGAACATCGTCACGCTCGTCAACATGGGCATGCGGCGCACCGGTCTGATGCCGGGCACCGAGGACGAGCGCGACCCCACCCAGGTGATGGTGGCGATCGAGGGTGTCCGAGCTCACCTCCCGCTGGTGGAGCAGATCGCGCCCGAGCAGGCTCAACCCATCCAGGACGCGCTGTCGCAGTTGCAGATGGCCTTTGTCCAGATCAACGGGGGAGCCGGAGCTCCGGCCGCCCAGCCGTCTGAAGCGAGCGCCCCGCCGCCGCCGGCCCCGCCCGCCCCGGGCTCGCCGGCACCTCAGAGCGAGCCGCTGATCCCCGGGCAGCCGGGACCCGCTCAGAAGAGCGGGAAGCTCTGGATTCCCGGCCAGTAGCTACATTCCGCACATATGCTCATTCTGATCGTGGGCTGCGGTCGTGTCGGCTCCGCCGTCGCCAAGCGCGCTCTGGAGGCCGGCCATGAGGTGTCCGTACTGGACGCCGATCCGCTCTCCCACGAGCGACTCGATCGCGACCAGACCTCGACCTGGGAGGACGCCGGTGGCCGCTTCACGGTGGGCGCCGCGCTCGAGATCGACGGACTCATCGAGGCCGGAATCGAACAGGCCGACGTGTTCCTGGCGGCCACTCGCGGAGACAACACCAACCTGGTGATCGCCCAGATCGCCCAGCGTCGCTTCACCGTGCCGCGAGTGGTGGTCCGCGTGGCCGACCCCGCCCGAGCGTCGTGGTATGCCGGTCAGGGCCTGCACACGATCTGCCCGACCCAGATCGCCATCGACCAGGCGGCGGAGATGGCGCTGGCGCCGGCGACCGCGGAGGCCTGACATGTACGTGATCATCGTGGGGGCGGGCAAGGTCGGGTGGAACCTCGCGCGAGAGCTGATCGCCCGTGACCGTGAGGTCACGCTCATCGAGTCAAACCACAGCAAGTACCGGACCGTCGAGGAGGAGCTCGAGCACGCCGTCCAGTACGGCGACGCCACCGAGCTGTGGGTGCTCGAACGGGCCGGGATCCAACGCGCCGATCTCGTCATCGCCGTCACCGGCGATGACGAGGACAACATCCTCATCTGCCAGGTGGCGAAGGAGAAGTACGGCGTGCAACGGATCGTCGCGCGGGTCAACAACCCCCGCAACCTCCAGCACTTCAAGCTGCTCGGCATCCAGCCGGCCGTGTCGGCGACCGACCTCATCCTCCGCCTGATCGAACACGAGGTCCCGGAGTACGGCCTCATCCAGCTTCTGGCCCTCGAGGAGGAGCACCTGGAGATCATCGAGCTCGAAGTGGGCGAGGGTTCCGAGGCCGACGGCAAGAAGGTGGCCGACATCCAGCTGCCTGACGGCTCGCTGATCATCTCCGTACTGCGCGGCGGCACCGGCTTCGTGCCCAAGGGCGACACGTTGGTCAACGCCGGCGACCAGGTCATGCTCATCCTGGATCCCGGTCTCGAGGGCGAGATCACGCTGCAGTTCGCCCCCGCCGCCAACGCCGCCGCCTAGCGACCTCCGCCGCCGGCGCGGCGGTCGTGCGCTAGCCTCGCGAACAGGGATTCACCGAATCTCGATTCAGTGTGAGTACGAACCCGAGGAGGGTGCTGTGGCCATCGCCGATGACCGGTCGTCGCCGGAACGCGACGTGCTCAACCAGTCGGTTCCGCTCGAACCCTTCGATCACTTCGGCGCCGATCTCCCCGCCCAGGAGGCAGTCGCTCGCGGCGATGGAGCCTGGGGGTTCGATCGGCTCCATGCCCTGGGGCGCCTGGCCGGCTCCGCAGAGGTCCGCGAGCACGGTCGCCGCGCCGAGCGCAACGCGCCCGTGCTCACACCCTATGACCGGTTCGGGCACCGGGTCGACACCGTCGAGCTCGATCCGTCGTGGCACTGGCTGTTGGCCACTGCGGTCGAGCATCAGCTCCACGCTCTGCCCTGGCGCGACCCGCGGCCGGGCGCCCACGTGGTCCGCGGCGCGCAGATGATGCAGTGGGCGAACGCGAACTACGGCGTGCTGTGCCCGGTCTCGATGACCCACGCCATCGTGCCGGCGTTACGCGAGGCGGCCCCGGAGCTGGCCGCCGAGTGGGAACCCCGCCTGACGTTGCCCGATTACGCGCGGGGGGCGCTGGCGGGGATGGCGATGACCGAGCGCCAGGGCGGCTCGGATGTCCGCGCGAACATCACCCGCGCCGACCCGGTGGGTGACCGCGAGTACGAGATCCACGGCCACAAATGGTTCACCTCCTATCCGCCGTGTGATGTGTTCCTCGTGCTCGCCCAGGCGCCGGGCGGGCTGTCGTGCTTCCTGGTCGAGCGCGGTGCCGGCATGGAGTTCCAGCGCCTCAAGGACAAGCTCGGTTCGCGCTCGCTGGCCTCCAGCGAGGTTGAGTTCCGGGGAATCCGGGGTCGGCTGGTGGGGGAGGAGGGGCGTGGTGTGAACGCGATCATCCGGATGGTCAACCACACGCGCCTGGACTGCCTGCTCGGTTCGGCCGCCGGGATGCGCCGTGGCGTGGTGGAGGCAATTCACCACGCCCGCTACCGCTCGGCCTTCGGGGCCCGGCTGGTCGACGCGCCCGCCATGCAGAACGTGCTGGCCGATCTCGCGATCGAGTCCGAGGCGGCCACCGCCGCCGCGCTGCGGGTCGCCTCGAGCTATGACCGGGACGAGCCGGCGTTCCGTCGCTTCGCCACGGCGGTGATGAAATACCACGTCTGCAAGCGCGCGGTGGGCCACGCCGGGGAGTCTCTGGAGTGCCTCGGTGGCAACGGGTTCGTGGAGGACTCGGGCCTGCCCCTGCTCTATCGCGACGCGCCGTTGCCGGGCATCTGGGAGGGCTCGGGCAACGTCGCCGCCCTCGACGTCCTGCGCGCCCTGGCGAAGGAACCCGACGGCTTGGCGACGTTCCTGGCGGAGTGTCGGCTGGCCGCCGGGGCCGACCGCCGTCTCGATGCCCATCTCGATGCAGTGCAGAGACGCGTCAGCGCCGTGTTCGCCGACGGCGGGGCTGAGTCGTCCCCCCAACGGCTCATGGACGCCCAGTTCTCCGCGCGTCGCATCGTCGAGGATCTCGGCTTCGGGCTCCAGGCGAGCCTGCTCGTCCGTCACTCGACCCCTGCGGTGGCCGATGCGTTCTGTGCCGCGCGCCTCGGCCCAGACAGCGGTCGCGCCTACGGAACGCTGCCCGTCGGCGTGGACGCCCCGGCGATCATCGACCGGGCCCTTGCGGCGTGACGGCGCGCGTCAGCCGCACGCCGTGAAACGCTCACTGGCAGCTCAGCAGACGCGGTCGCGGCTGTTGCGCGCGGCGCGGGAGCAGACCGAGGCGGGCGGTTACGGTGCCGCCTCGGTCACCGCGATCGCCGAACGTGCCGGCCTTGGGGCCGGCACTCTCTACTCGCACTTCCCCTCCAAGGCCGAGCTGTTCGTCGAGCTGTTCCGCGACGTCTGCGGAGGTGAGCTGGCGGCCATGCGCGACGCCGCGGCAGGGGATGCCGACAGCTCGGTCGCCCGGCTCGAGCGGGCGCTGGGGACCTTCGCCCACCGGGCCCTGCAGAACCCGCGGCTCGCCTGGGCGCTGATGGCCGAACCACTCGACCCGCTCGTCGACGCCGAGCGACTGGTGTTCCGCGCCGACTACGCCCGCCTGCTCGCCGCGATTCTGCGCGATGCCATCACCGCGGGCGAGCTCCCCGAGCAGAACGTCGAGCTCAGCGCCGCGGCGATCGTGGGCGGGGCCGGTGAGGCGCTCGTCGGGCCCCTCTCGCCGCTGGCCGCCGACCCGCCCGCGATCGACGCGACCGTGCACGACATCACCACTTTTGCGCTGCGGGCCGTCGGAGCCCGCCGATGAGCGCCGTCGACGCGGTCTCCAGCCATCGCGTCGGGCCGATCACCACCGTGACGTTGCATCGTCCCGACGTCGCCAACGCCGTCGATGGTCCAACGGCGGCTGCGCTCGCCGACGCGTTCCGCGCCTTCGCGGCCGATCCCGAGGCGCGCGTGGCGATCCTCCACGGTGGCGGCTCCACGTTCTGTGCGGGGGCCGACCTCAAGGCTCTGGCCACCGACCGCGTCAACCGGGTCGCCCCCGACGGTGACGGGCCGATGGGACCGACCCGCCTGCGGCTCACCAAGCCGGTGATCGCGGCGATCGAAGGCCATGCGGTGGCCGGCGGCCTCGAGCTCGCCCTGTGGTGCGACCTGCGGGTGATGGCTTCCGACGCCACCCTGGGGGTGTTCTGCCGGCGGTGGGGGGTCCCGCTGATCGATGGGGGGACCGTGCGTCTCGGGCGACTGATCGGCACCTCAGCGGCGATGGACCTGATCTTGACCGGCCGCCCGGTGGACGCGTCGGAGGCTCACCGGATCGGCCTGGCCAACCGGATCGCCGAGCCCGGTCAGGCGCTGGCGTTGGCCGCCCAGCTCGCGCAGGAGATCGCCGCCTTCCCCCAGCTGTGTCTGCGCAACGACCGACTCTCGCTGCTCGAGGCCGAAGGCCTTGACGAGCCGGCGGCGCTCGCCAACGAGCTCGAACGTGGGCTCGAGACCATCCGAGGTGGGGAGATGCTGGAGGGGGCAGCGCACTTCGTCGCCGGCGCCGGTCGCCATGGCGCCAGCCGCCGCTAGGACTGCGCTATCTTCAACACGCGTGCGGCCCCAGGTTCGGCCGCTCGCAGTCATCTTGCGGAATGGTGTAATCGGCAGCACGGCTCGCTCTGGACGAGTTAGTCTAGGTTCGAGTCCTAGTTCCGCAGTCCGGCCAGGTTACGCGGACGTTGCAAACGGGTGGAGGGTTGTCACACCCCCGAAGTTCGCAATAACATGCTCTCCGCCGGGAGGAGAACCGCTCGGAGCAGGGAGGAGCTGACGAGCGTGGCTGGTGTGCTGAAGATCTACGAGCCGTTCCGATCGTTCATCGAGACGATCGGGGCGATGGTCCTGCTGTTTCGGCGGGCGATCGTCGCTGCGGTTACGCCGCCGTACAACTACGGTCCTGAGCTCGTCGACCAGTTCCTGTTCGCTCTGCGCCTTGGTTGGTTCCCGATGATCCTGGCGTCGTTGGCCTTCACCTACGGGCCGGCCGGTATCGAGATCGGTGACTTCCTCAACCTGCTGGGCGCCATCGATCGGCTCGGCGGGCTGTTCGTGCTGATCGTGATGCGGGAGTTCGCACCGTTGGTCTGCGCGATCGTCGTGGCCGGAGTGGCCGGGACAGCCATGACCGCCGACCTTGGCGCTCGCAAGATCCGCGAGGAGCTGGATGCGCTGCTGGTGCTCGGCGTCGACCCGGTCAAGAGCCTGGTGGTGCCGCGCTTTTTGTCGCTGATGCTGCTGACCCCGCTGTTCAGCATCTACGCGCTGCTGTTCGGGACGCTCGGCGGCGTGTTCGTGACGTTGACCAACGGAGCCCAGATCGGCCCGTTCTTCTCCAACTTCTTCTCTCAGGCGACCACCATCGAGTTCCTGGCGATGCTGATCAAGTCGACCCTGTTCGGTGCGATGATCGCCATCGTCTGCTGCTACAAGGGCCTGACCGCATCGGGTGGCGCCGAGGGTGTCGGCCGGGCGGTCAACCAGGCCGTGGTGATCGCCTTCCTCGGCATCGGCGCGATCGATTACACGTTCACCCAGACGCTGCTGGCCACCAACCCGATCCTCAACACCCCTCGATGAGCGCACTCTCTCGCCCGCTTGAGGCCCTCGAGTCCTTCGGCGAGGCCTCGCGTTTCTGCGGCAAGATCATCGGCCGGGTGATCAACGGCCGGGTCCTGCGCTTCATCGGCGAGGCGGTCCGCCAGGCCGGCATCCTCATCACCGGCTCAGCGGTGATCGTGCTCGGCCTGGTGTTCATCCTCGGCCTGCAGTGCGGCATCGAAGGTGCCTACGCGGCTCAGTCGGTCGGCGCGTCCTCCTCGACGGGGGCGATCACCGCGTTGTGTGATCTGCGCGAGGTGGTGCCCTACGCCTTCGGTTACATGATGGCCGCCAAGGTGGGGACGGGGTTTGTCGCCGAGATCGGCTCGATGCGCATCTCCGACGAGATCGATGCGCTCGAGGTGATGGGCTTCGACGCCATCCTGTACCTCGGCTCGACTCGGCTCCTCGCGACCTGGATCGTCCTGCCGTTCCTCTACGCGGCGGCCATCGCCTGCGGCTACTTCGCCTCCTACCTGGCGGTCGTCGTGCAGCTGGGCGAAGTCTCCAAAGGCGGCTATCTCCAGCTGTTCTGGGAGTTCCAGAGTCCGTCGGACTTCCTCTACAGCTTCCTCAAAGCGGCCGCGATGGCCACCATCATCGTGCTCGTCTGCATCTACTACGGCTACAACGTGTCGGGCGGACCCGTGGGGGTGGGGAAGGCGACCGCGCAGTCGATGGTCGCCAACATCATCGGCATTCACCTGATCGGACTGGTCGGCACTCAGCTGTTCTGGGGCGGCAAACCGAACTCGCCAATCGGCGGGTAGCGCGGCGACACGTAGAGACAGATGGCACGGGAACGAGTAACACGGATGGTCACCTTCGGCGCGGCAGTAGTCGCCGTCGTGGTGATCGTGCTCGTGCTCTTCACGGGTGGCTCGACCTACGTGATCAACGCCCAATTCCAGGATGCCGGACAGCTGGTGTCGGGTGACCTGGTGACCGTCGCCGGCCACACGGTGGGCTCGGTCGGCGCGATCTCCATCACCAACAACGGGCTGGCCAACGTCAAGTTGAACATCTCGAGCAAGACCATCGACCCGCTCTCCTCGAATACGACGGCGACGATCGGCCAGCTGAGCCTGACCGGCATCACCAACCGCTTCGTCAGTCTCGGGCCCGGTGTCGGCGGCTCCCACATTCCCAACAACGGCGTGATCCCCGTCGATCACACCAAGGGCATCGTCGATCTCGACACCGTGCTGGACGCGTTGACGCCGTCGGTACGCAAGTCGCTGCAGGAGTTCCTCAAGACCGGCGCGTACTTCGTGAACGGGTCGACCGCCGCGCAGGTGAACCAGCTCACCGAGTACCTGAACCCCGCCTTCAGCCAGGTGTCCAACCTGGGCGCCGAGATCGTCTCGGACAAGTACGCGCTCGATCGCCTCGTCGGCAACACCGCCCGTCTGACCGAGCCGCTGGCGGCCGAGACCCCCCAGATCCAGGGAGCGGTGACCAACAGCGCGAACCTGCTCGGCGAGGTCGCCGCACAGCGCGTGGCTCTGTCGGACGGCATCTCCCGGGCCCCGGCCGTGCTCAAGCAGACCACGGCCACGTTCGCCGGTGTCGACACGACGCTCGATGACCTCGATCCGACCCTCAAGGCGCTCCGGCCGGTCGCGCCCAAGCTCGCCTCGCTCCTGCGCACCATCGCCCCCTTCGCGGCGAACCTCAAGCCGACGATCGCCGACATCAAGGCGCTGCTGCCCGAGACCGACACGGCGCTCAAGGCGTTCGGGCCCGAGGCCGCACAGGCCGAGCCTGCGCTCGCGTCGCTGACCAAGGCGCTGACCGGGATCACCCCGATCCTCACCGGCCTGCGCCCCTACGTGCCGGACTTCGTGGCCGGCTTCTTCAACGGCGTGGGTGGCTCGACCGGCGCCGGCTATGACGCCAACGGCCACTACCTCCAGGTCCGTCTGGCGCTGGGTGGATCGGGCAGCCTCAACGGGATCCTCAGCCTGCTCGGCGCCACCGTCAGCGACGTGGGCGGCCTCACCGGCGCGACGTTCACCAACACCAAACCCTGCCCCGGCGGCGGCACGATCCCCTCGGCCGACGGATCGGCCCCCTGGAACGATCCCGACACCGACGCCAGCGTCGGGACGCTCTGTCTCCCCGCGGACAATCAGCAGGCTCCGTGAGACGACTCCTCAAACTCGGGCTGGTGCTGGTCGTGGCCGGCGTCGCCGCCCTGGTCATCGGCACGGTGGCCCAGGGATCCGACACCTACACGTTCGACGTGATCTTCGACGACGCCAACGGCCTGGTCAGCGGCCAGCAGGTCAAGATCGCCGGTGCTGAGGCCGGGACGATCAGCGACGTGCTCGTGACGGCCCGCGATCAGGCCCGCGTCGAGGCGACGATCAAGGGTCCGTTCCAGTTCCACACCAACGCCACCTGCACGATCCGTCCCGACGGCCTGATCGCCGAGAACTATCTCGACTGCGACCCGGGGAGCACCAGCAAGCCGTTGATCAAGGCGCACGGGGGCGAGGCGCCCACCGTGCCGGTCAGCCAGACCTCGGAGCCCGTCACCCTCCAGGACCTGTTCAACATCTTCAACCTGCCCACGCGCGAGCGCTTCCAGGTGCTCATCGACGAGCTCGGTATCTCCACCGCGGGCAATGGCGAGCAGATCAACTCGATCCTGCAACGCGCGAACCCGACGCTGGTGGCCGCCCAGCACCTCATCGACATCCTCGATACCCAGACCAGCCAGATCAGCACGGCGATCACCGCGACGAACCAGATCGCCAAAGAGGGCGCCAACCACGTCGGCGCCGTGCGGGCGTTCGTCAACCAGGCGTCCGGACTGACGCAGCTGACCGCGAATCACCAGAGCTCGCTCGAGCAGGCGATCAACAAGCTGCCGGCCTTCCTGTCGGCCTCCACGCCGGCGCTGAAGCAGCTCAACACGGTGGCCACCACCGGCACCCCGCTGCTCGTCGACCTCCGCAAGGCCGCCCCATCGCTAGTCGAACTCTCCAAGGAGATCGTGCCGTTCACCAAGATCGCCACGCCGGCACTGGCCAACCTGTCCACCGCGGTCTCCAAGGTCGACCCGGAGGCCAAGGCCGTGACGCCGGTGATCGCCACGATCTCCAACTACCTCAAGGCCTCCCAGGGCAGCACGGCGAACTTCTCCAAACTGTTGGTCAACCTGCTCCAGCATGGCTTCTCTGAGAACTTCTTCTCGGTCCTGTACTACACGGCCACGGCGCTCGCCAAGGAGGACAGCAACTCACACATGCTCTCGAGCCTGCTGATCTTCCCCGGCAACGGCCTGTGTGCGTCCTATGCGACGACGCCGAGCACCAACTCGGCCTGCAACGCCCACTTCGACCAGGCGTCGTACACACCGGAGCGGACCAAGGATCAGAAGAGCCAGCGCTCCGCAGCCAAGACCAAGGCCACGACCAAGACGTCGAGCTCGGACACCACCACCACGACACCGGCGGCGACGAGCAGCCCCGCGCCCGCCAGTACCGCGACCAGCACCAGCGCCGACGCCGTCGACCACCACATCCTTCGGGACCGCCTCCAGCCTCTCCAGCGGCGTCTCCTCGCTGCTCAACGGGGTGGGCAGCACGGTCAACGGCATCACCTCCGGCGTGACCAACAGCGCCAGCCAGCGCGGCCAGCCCCAGCGGCAGTGGCGCTGAGTCGAGCTCCGCCACCGGCGCGACCACGACGACCTCCGCGCAAACTTCGACCACCGGCTCGCTCCAGAGCCTGCTCAATTACCTCCTCAACTGATGCGATCCCCGCGCGCCACCTTCCGTTCCCTGTTCGACAACCCGGTCCTCACCGGGACGGTGACGATCCTCGTGGTGCTCGTCGCCGTCTACCTCAGCTACATCGCCGAGAACGGTCTGCCGTTCATCCCCACCTACAACATCAACGTGCAGGTGTCCGACGGCGGTGAGCTGAACAAGAACGCCGACGTGCGCATCGGTGGCGCCCGAGTGGGTCAGGTCCTCAAGATCACGCCCGAGCCGGCGAACAAGCTCTACCCCCATCCCTTCGCGCAGCTCGAACTCTCCCTCGATAAGAACCTTGAGCCGCTGGCGCAGGACACCAAGTACCAGGTGCGGCTGGCCTCGGTCCTGGGTGGCCAGTACGTCGAACTGCTGCCCGGTACGGCCAGGAAGGGGGTCGCCTCGGTGGCCGACGGCGGCACCCTGCGACTGACCGACTCAAGTGCGACCAACCACAACATCCCCTACGTCGACATCTCCCAGGCCTTCGACGTCTTCGGTCCCAAGACCCAGGCGGGCATCCGGCTGGTCACCGAGGACCTCGGCAACGCCTTCGCCGGTCGCGGGGCCCAGCTCAATGACGCCACCGTGGCCACCGCGCACCTCCTCGGTCCGCTGCAGAACGTGCTCAACCTGTTCTCGGCTCCCGACACGCAGCTGACCACGCTGATCGACGGGCTCGCCAGCACGACGTCCGCGCTGGCTCCGGAGGCCTCGACGCTCGTCGATCTGCTGCGCCATGGGGCCACCACCGCCAAGGCGCTCAACGTCAAGGCGCTCGGTACCACCCTGAACCAGCTTCCCGAGACCGAGACGATCGGCACCCAGGTGCTCAATCGGTCAACGCCGGTCCTGGCCGAGCTCGGCTCGATCACCCAGGACCTCAAGCCGGCCGCTCGCTACATCCCCACCGCCGCCGCCCGTCTCGACACGGTGCTGCGCTCCGCGCCCACCACCCTGCGACTGCTGACCCCGGTGTCGGCCAAGCTGGAGCTCGCCTTCGCAGCCGCCAACACCCTGGCCCAGGACCCCGCGTCGACGCAGGCGTTCAACGTCCTCGGCGTCAACGACCTCGGGACCACCGGCTCCTCGGCGTTCCTCGGGCTCGGGGCGATCCTCAACACGGTGTCGTCAGCCCAGTTCGCCTGCAACATCGTGCCGCTGTGGGTCCGCAACTTCGCCTCCTCGCTCAGCGAGGGCAACTCCGACGGCAACTGGCTGCGGATCTCCACCATCGTCGACCCCGAGCAGCTGGTCCAGTCCGACAGCGGCACGCCGGCCGCGGACCTGCACATCGACACCGACCCCCAGGAGGGCGACGGCCAGTGCCAGTCGGGCAACGAGGTCTACAGCGGCACCCAGGCGATCGACGACCCCGGTACGACCTCCGCCCAGGTCGATAACACCACCCCGCCCAGCGGAGTCCTCGACGAGGCGGTCAAGGCGGGGCTGCTGCCATGAGTCCCTCACCGCTGAAGAAGCTGCGGCGTCAGCGCACAGGCCGCCGGCGCGGGACGCCGGCGCTGGTGATCGCCGCCGTCATGATCATCGTGCCGGTGGTGATCGTCTACTACGCCTTCACCCACAAGATCCCGTTCCTGACCAACAACTACACCGACTACGCGATCGTCTCGAACTCGGTCAACGTGCGGTCGGGCTCGCCGGTGCGCATCGCCGGCATCGATGTGGGCACGGTGAGCGGGGTCAGCGCCCACGGCGACGCCTCCGAGATCGCCTTCAACCTCGATCCCCAGGCCCGGCCGATCCACACCGACGCCACCCTGGTGGTCCGCGATCGTCTGTTCCTCGAGGGCAGCTACTACCTCGAGCTCGAGCCCGGGAGCCCGTCGGCACCGGTCGCCCCCAAGGGGTTCACCATCAAGGAGGACCACACCTCGGACCCGGTCCAGTTCTTCCAGCTGCTGGCCACCTTCGACAGCGCGGCTCGCGCCAGCCTGCAGAACCTGCTCAAGACCACCAACGTCGCGTTCTCGCCCTCAGCGGGCAAGCCCGAGTCCGACAGCGGCGCGGGCGCCCTCAAGCAGGCCGTGCCCGAGTTGACACCGGACCTCAAGGACTTCGCGCTGGTCAGCCAGTCGCTGACCGGCACCCACGCCGACGACGTCGAGACGTTGCTCAGCTCGACCGCCACCCTCACCGGCACGCTGGCCAACCATCGCGAGCAGCTGGCCGACATGCTCACCAAGCTCGATGTGGTCGCCGGCACGCTGTCGGGCGAGGACGGGGCGCTCAGCGCGACGATCGACGGAGTCGATCAGACCCTCAAGACGGCCCCGGCGGCGCTGACGGCCATCAACCGCTCGCTCGTCCCCGCGGACAAGCTCGCCGCCGCCCTCACCCCGGCGCTGCAGCAGAGCCCCCAGTTGGTGTCCGCGTTGAACACCCAGCTCCAGGCGGTCAACAACGTCATCAAGCCGGGTCAGCGGACCCAGCTGATCAGCTCGCTGCACACGCTGCTGGTCAACATCCCGACGGTCCTGGCTCAGACGGCGGAGTTCTTCCCCGCCACCAAGCCGGCCGCCGACTGCCTGGCCGATCGGGTCGTACCACTGCTGAACGAGACGGTGCAGGACGGCAGCCTGTCGACCGGTGACCCGGTGTGGAAGGACATCGTGCACATGCTGCCGAACCTGTCGGCCGCCTCGGGCAACTTCGACGCCAACGGACCCTACCTGCGGGCGCTGATCGGCCTCGACAACCAGAGCCTGCCGAGCAGCCTGCTCGGGTCGATCCCCGGCGTGGGTTCGCTCGTCGGGACGATCGCCAGCACGCTGACGGGATCGAGCTCGTCCTCCGCGAGCAGCTCGACGGCCAGCGTCAGCACCGCCCCCACCTGGGACGGCGACCTGACCGCGTCAGATTTCCGTCCCGACGTGCTCTGCTCGACCCAGCCGCTGCCGACCAACCTGGTGTCGAATCCGGCGGAGGCTGACCAATGAGCAGCCGCACCACCATCCAGATCAAGCGGTACGGCCGCTCGCTCCTGGTGGTCCTGGCGTTGATGGCCGTGGGCATCGCCGCCGGGTCCTACATCCTCATCCAGCAGCGCCTGCCCAACCCGTTCGCGCACTTCTACAAGATCAACGCGGCCTTCCCGACCGCCGCCGCGGTGGTCCCCGGCCTGGGTGAGCCCGTCGACGTGGCCGGCGTTCACGTGGGGGAGATCCTCGGTGTGTCACTGCACGCCGGCCAGGGCGTCGTGCAGATGGAGATCGATCCCTCCAAGGGCGTCAAGCACCTCTACCGCAACGCCTACGCGGTGCTCACCCCCACCACGCCGCTCGACGACATGTACATCGACATCAACCCCGGCACCAAGTCCGCCGGGGTCCTGCCGGCCGGCAGCACGATCTCCGTATCCCAGACGACGTCACCGACGGACTCCGACGAACTGCTCGACGAGCTCGACGACGACACCCGCGACTGGTTCACCAGCCTGATCACCGCCCTCAACACCGGGACCAACGGGCGCGGCCCGGACATCAAGAAGCTGCTCGAGACGCTCGGCCCGACAGCCCAGCAGACCCGGACGATCGCCGACCTGCTGACCAAGCGCCGCACCGAGCTGGCCGATCTCGTCCACAACGTGGGTCAGCTCTCCAAGGGCATCAACGTCGACGACACCCAGCTCGGCACGCTGATCGACACCTCCGACACCACCGTCAGCGCGTTGGCCTCCCAGGACACGCAGCTGAGCCGGTCGCTCAGCCAGCTGCCCGCCACCCTGAGCCAGACGCGTCGGACACTCACCAGCCTGACCGGCTTCGCCAACCAGCTGACGCCGACCTCCAAGGCCCTGGTGCCGGTGGCCAACCGGCTCCCGACCACCCTGAAGGACGCCCGCACGCTGGCCAAGGCCGCCGCCCTGCTGCCGGTCTCCAAGGTCAAGGCCTTCGAGAACGCCTTCGGCAGCCCGCTGGCGAGTGACATCGCCGGCCTCAAGACCGGGCTGAGCGAGGACACTCCCAACCTCGTGCAGTCGTTCAAGGGCATCGAGTACGTGACCAACGAGCTGGCCTATGACCCGGGGAACGGCAACCCCGGCTTCCTCTACTGGCTGGCCTGGTTCGGGCACAACGTTGACTCCTTCGTCGGTAACTCCGACGCCAACGGACCCGATTGGCGACTGCTGACCGAGACGACCTGCTCGAGCCTGAGCGACGCCTCGCCGACGACCCAGTCGCTGCTCAATGTGGTTCTCTCCCAGCTGGGATGCTCATGAGGCAACCGTGGTAACTCAGGCCCCCCCGTTCAAATCCGTGGCGATCGCCGTCGGCTTCGCGCTGTCGTGCGTCGGGCTGATCATCTTCGTGTGGGTGCAGTTCGGCGGCAGCGTGCCGCTGGCCGCCCAGGGCTACCGCGTCAAGGCCGTGTTCAACGAGACCGGACTGCTCGTCCCCAACGCGGACGTGCGCATCGCCGGGGTGAACGTGGGCAAGGTGGTGTCGGTGAACTCTGAGGGAACCAAGAGCCTGGTGACCGTCGATCTGGACGCTCAGTACGCCCCGATCCCCGCGGACACTCGGGCGATCCTGCGCGAGAAGACGCTGCTCGGCGAGGGCTATGTGGAGCTGTCGACGGGGAACCGGTCGGGCCCGAAGCTGCCCGACGGTGGGACCATCGCCAACAATCACGTCGCCTCGACCCAGCAGCTGGATCAGGTGCTCAACGCCTTCACCCCACCGGTGCAGAAGAACTTCCAGGAGTTTCTCGAGGGGACCGGGCAGGCGCTGTCGGGCCAGGGGGAGAACCTCAACAACGCCCTGGGCAATCTGGATCCGCTGACCACCGAGCTGGACGACCTGTCGGGCGTGCTGAACGCCCAGAGCGGCAACCTCAAGACGATGATCCGCGACTCGGGCACGGTGCTGACAGCCCTGGGCGATCGCGGACAGGACCTGCAGAAGCTGATCACCCAGGGCGACAGCGTGTTCCGCGCCACCAGCGCGGTGAACACGAAGCTGACCGCCACGGTGAACGCGTTCCCGCCGTTCCTCACCCAGTTGCGTACGACCCTGGTCAAGCTCAACACCACGCTGGGGCTCGCCAAGCCGTCGCTGAACGCCCTCAAGCCGGTCACGCCGCTGCTGCGGCCCGCGCTGGCGGATCTGACGAGCCTGTCGGGGCCACTGGTGTCGCTGCTGCGCCAGGCACCCAGCGTGCTCCGGGAAGCCGATGACGTCCAGCCGGAGATCACCACCTTCACCAAGGACCTGATCCCCGCGGCCAACGCCCTCCTGCCGGCCGCCCAGCAGCTCGTCCCGGTGATCAACATCGTGGCCGACTACCGCTCCCAGCTCGTGCTCGGCATGACCGACCTCGCCGCGATCCTCAACGCCCAGACCTCGGCCAACACCACCTCGGACTCGCTCGGGGTTCCCACCGGCACCGCCAAGTATCTGCGCCAGGTGCTGACCCTCGGGCCCGACAGCCTGTTCGGTCAGACCACCCGCAGCCCGGCCGAGCGCACGAACACCTATTTCGCGCCCGGCGCCCTGGCCTCGGTCGGCACCAGCGGTGAGGCGGCAGCCAGCTGTGCCGGCGCCGGCTCGGGCAACGTGCCCTGCAAGCTCCAGTCCGCCTACGCGTGGGGTGACGGCATCGGTACCAGCTACTACCCGCACGTCGTCGCCGCCCAGAAGTGATGCGCCGGATCGTCCTCATGGTCCTCGTCGCCCTCGCCACGGTCGCCGGGGCGAGTGCCGCCACCTCGGTCGCCGTCGCGGACTCGACCAGCGGCGTGATCACCGCCGCCAGCTTCGCGCCCGTCGCGCCGGCCAAGGCCGGATCGGACGCCAGCACGAACATCGCGCTGTCGTTCAGCTACGCCAACGGATCAGACACCGCCCAGAGCCTGAACATCACCTTTCCGCCCGGCTTCCTCGCCGCGCCTGCTGCCGTGTCGACCATGTGCACAACGGTGGAGCTCGCCGCGTCGGCCTGCCCGGCGGCCAGTGAGATCGGAACCGGACAGGCCACCGTCGACACGGTCATCGGCACCCAGACCGCCACGTTGGCCATCTACCTGATGCCGGCGCCGTCCTCGGCCTCGGTGGTCGGGGTCGGGGTGGCGCTGAGCGCCGACGTGCTGGGTCTGGCGATCAACACGACCGCCACGGGCACCGGCGGGTTCATCACCGGATCCGGCGGCACCCCTCAGCTCCAGATCAGCCTGCCGGACCTGCCGGCCACGGTGCCGGTTCCGGTGCTCGGCTCGGTCGCCATCCAGCTCGAGCAGCTCAACATGACGCTCAACGGCCAGTCCGCGACCGGTCAGCAGTTCCTCTATCTCCCGACCAGCTGCAGCTCCGCGGCGGCCAGTTTCGCCACCACCACGGTGAATGGGGCCAACGGGGGCGCCACCTCCAGCTTCACGCCGACCGGATGTCCCCTCGCCTACGGCAACGGTGCGGTCAGCGCGGCCGCCCAGGCGGTCGACAGCAACGACGACGCCGCCTTCCAGACGATCGTGAGCTTCCCCACCGGCGGCGCGAACACGACCGGGGTGACGATCGGCATCCCGAGCACCGCGCTGCGCGCGAACCCGCTCTACGCCGGACTCAACTGCCCCACCGCCCCGCCATTCACCGGCTGCACCGACATCGGAACCGTGTCCGCCACCACCCCGCTGCTGAGCACGCCGCTCACCGGCACCGCGTACCTCACCGGCTCGGTCGCCGGCTTCGGGATCGGCCTGGCGTTCCCCGCGCCCTTCAACGCCATCTCCCTCAGCGGGGCGGTGACCTCGGCCGGCGGTCAGACCACGGTGACCTTCACCGGTATCCCCGATCTTCCCCTGGCCAAGCTGGAGCTCGCGCTGACCGGGTCGAGCAGCTCCGCGTTCATCACCAGCTGTGCGGCGGGGACCCAGACCCTGACCGCGGCCCTGAGTGGGGCCGGCGGCGCGGGCACCGACAACACGAGTACCCCGATCACCATCACGGGATGCCCCGCAGTGGGCGCCAACGGCAGCGGCAGCCAGGTCGCCAGCTACGGCAAGGGGGCGAGCCCGTCGCACTTCACCCCGACCACCGCCAGGTCGACCAAGACGACCAAGGTGACGCCGCCGCGGGTCAGCGCGGAGAAGCTCACCGGAATCGGTACCGGGCGTCCGAGCCTCACCTTCACCGTGCGGGAGGGCTCCAAGGCACTGAAGTCCTTCGTCCTGACCCTGCCGAGCGGGCTGTCCTACGTCAGCCCGCGGCTGGCCAAGGCGCTGCACAGTTCGGTCACCTCCGCGCGCCGGCTGAGCCACAACCGGCTGACCATCACGCCCAAGCGGGCGGCCAAGTCCGTCACCGTGCGGATCGGCGCCGGTGGCCTCAGCGTCTCCTCCGCGCTCAAGCGCGAGGTGCGGGCCCGCCGCAAGGGCAAGCTCACCTTCAAGCTGGCCGTGAGTGCCGGGACCTCGCAGACCCATCTGACCTTCGCACTCAACCGCCTGTGACGGCCACCGGTGCGGGCCTGTGTGACCGCTGTGCCCACCAGCAGCGGGTCCCCAACACCCGAGGTTCGGTGTTCTCGCTGTGCCGACGCTCGCGGGACGAGCCCGAGCGGTTCCCGCGCTACCCGCGACTGCCGGTGCGCGCGTGCCCCGGTTTCACTGAGCGGGCAGCGGGTTGAGGATCAGCAGGCTCGAGCCGTCCTGCTGAGCCTCGACTGACTCGCTGAACAGGCTGCGGCTGGTGATGGTGTCGACCAGACCGGCCTCCTCGGTCTTCTTCCAGGCGTTCAGCTGAGCCACGTCGGGCGGATACTCCTGCAGGGTGGCGTCGACCGGCTCGGTGAGCAGCGGCGCCAGCTCGGCGCGCTGGAAGAGCACGGCCACGGTGACCTTCTTCGAGCTCTTGGAGGTGCTGTCGCGCCCGGGAGGCAGGACGGCCACCACGTTCTGGGCCTTGGGCAGGTACTTGAAGGTGTACATGGCAAGCTCGAGCGCCTCGCGGCGCAGCAGAAGCATGCGCACCGTGGAGGACGTGCCGCCCACCGAGCAGTCGCTGGCACCCTGTCCGCACAGGTCATAGCCGACCGTCTCGCCGGCCAGGGGCCGCAGGGAGGAGGTCGCCGAGCTCGAGGCAGCGGTGTTCAGCGCGACGGTCAGGCCGCTGCCGGTGAAGGTGCCGGTCGACGCGTCCAACTGCGTGGTGCTGATCGGCGTGATCACGGCGAGCTGCTGGGAGGTGCTCAGTCGGTAGAACGGGGCGATGTAGTCGGCGATCTGGGTGGCGCCGGCGTTGCCGGTGGCCGTCGGCTTCCAGCTCGACCAGGACAGGGTGGCGCCGCTGGAGCCGGCGCCGGAGGCTGACGACGTCGAGCTGTTGTTGTCATGAGCGATCAGGACGGCCGCGGCGACCGCCAGGGCCCCGAGCGCCAGACCGCCCAGGCCCGCCATGACCACACGGAACTTATCCGCGTGAGGCGATGCCGGAAGCGCCTCATCTGCGTCCCCGGTCCCAGAGACCGGGGACGACTCCGCCCTACGTCGGTTCAGATAGTTGGCCATGTGGTGTCGTCCGTGAGGTCGATGTCGGGTTTGGTGAGGCCCACGCTGTCGAGCAGGCGCACGACGTCGTCGCCGTAGATCTCCTTCTCGTCCGAGAGCCGATCGGCGATCATCTCGATCTGCATGCGGTTGGTGGCCATCAGGCTGTAGGCGGTCACGTACGCCTGACCCAGGAGGATCGCGGCCGCGCGTCGCTTGTCCGGGCTGCCGAGGATCGAGCCCATCATGTCCGGCATCAGCGACGAGCCCGAGGAGGCGCGGTTCATGATCTGGTTGCCGATCTGCTCGAGCCGCTTGCTGACCAGCTCCTCGCGGTCCAGGGCATCGTTGACCGCGTCGTCGTGGGCGCCGTTCCCGTTCTCTGCGTTGGCGCTGTGGACGCCGCCCGGGGTGAGCCAGCCAGCGCCGAGGCGTCCGAACGGCCCCGCGGGGGCGCTGCGTTCGAGCGGGAGCTGGCGACGCTTCTCGCGCGGACGGATGTCGATGGCGACTGGATCGGGACCCATGCCCCAGAGCCCGACCATCGCCGCGGCGGTCATCGTCGCGCTCTGCAGGTCGCCGGACACCCCCTGGGAGTTCTCGCCGTAGAAGACGTGCTCGGCGGCCATGGCGCCCAGCGTCATGACCAGGCTGCCCATCACCCGCCCGCGGAAGTGGGAGAACCGCTCATCCTTGTCCATCCCCTGGTAGTGACCGAGCGAGCTGCCGCGCATCTTGATCGACAGGCGCGTGGAGAGAATCTCGTCGCCGAGGAACATGTGGCCGGCCGCTGCGTGACCGGCCTCGTGGATGGCGACCGCGCGGGTCTCCTCCTCGATGTACTCGATGTTGGTGGCGGTGCCGGATTCCACCGTGGTCATCGCGTCGAGGATGTCGCGGCGGGAGAAGCGCGGACGGCCCTCGGCCTGGGCGATGGTCAGCGCCATCGAGCAGGACTGCTCGATCATCGCGGGGGAGTAGCCACTGGTGATCCGCGCGAGCTCATCGCGCCCGTGATCGGTATCGAGATCGGGCTCGTGGTCGACCTTGGTGATGTAGAGGTCGAAGATGTCCTTGCGGTCTTCCTTGGTGGGCGTGCGGAACCAGATGTGGCGACCCATTCGGCCCGGGCGGGTCAGCGCCGGGTCGAGTGAATCGATGGGGACGTTGCAGGCGCCGATGAAGTAGATCTCCTCGCCGCGGGCCTGGGCGGGCGGAAGGCGCAGCGACAGGCGGCCGAGCCCCTGGGGGATGACGAACATCGCGTCGAGGAAGGTGTTGAAGCGGTTGGTCCACCACTTCTTGAAGGCGGGCGGCTCGTTCATCCCGTCCATCACCACCAGCAGCGCGTTGAGCGCGTTGCCCCCGCCGCCGAACATGCCGCCGCCGGGGACGACGGCGTTGACCCGGGCGGCGATCCGGGTGAGCGCGCCCGCGCTGGGCGGATCGGCTGCGGCGCGCTGGGCGAACAGCTGGTCGCGCCACTGCCGGGTCTCGATGATGAGATCACCGGTCGGGGTGAGCGAACCGTTCGGCCCGTAGAAGTTAAAGTCGTTGATCGAGCTCGCAGCGGCCGGTGTCCCGGCGTTGGGGGCGTGACTCCCCAGCGCCTGACGGCGCATGCCGACGGCGTCGATCTCGTCGATGAACACGATGCACTGGCCGCCCCACTTGCGTGCGAGCTTGCGCGCCCGGCGGGCCAGCAGCCACACCGTCAGGGTGTCCATGCCGATGAACATGCCGGCGAACCCCGAGCCCGGGATGGTCACGAACGGGCAGTTGAACGACGTGGCGATCGCCTTGGAGATCATCGTCTTGCCGGTGCCCGGGGCGCCGAGGAAGAGGAGACCGCGCTCGCGCTTGCCGCCGGCCTGCTCGAACTCCTCGCCCGACTGCCACAGGGTGATCACGCGTGAGATCTCCTGTTTGGCGTCGGCCTGGCCGCGCACGTCCTGGAGCTTCACGCCCCAGCTGGCGTCGCCGGGCTCATAGCTCTTGATCGAGCGGCCCGCCATGAGCAGGAACGGGCCGAGGAAGATGAAGACGTTGACCAGCAGCAGCAGCGGAATCTCGGCGATCAGCTGGACGAACTCGAGGACGATCTGGGGAAGGTCCGAGGTCGGGATCACCGCACTGATCTCGCGACCCGGGTGCCAGAAGTCACCGTGGACGCTGCCGACCGAGGCCATCACGCTGGCGAAGGTCAGGTAGATCAGGTAGAGCACGAAGAGGACCACCGCGAGGGTGGGGATGCGCCGCCACCAGGTCCGCCAGAACCAGTAGCGCCGGCGGGCGATGATGTCCTCCTTCTGGAGTCCGGCGTCGCCCCCGAGCAGGCTGGGGGAGGGGATCACCCGGCGGGCGATCACCTCGACGAGGCCACGGAACAGCACCACCGCGACGATCGTGAGGATCAGCGAGGCGGGCAGGCTGAGGTGGTTCGAGTCGTAGAGGACGAGGAAGAACGCGGGTGAGGTGAGCACCGCCACGCAGGTCGCCCAGCGCGTCAGGCGCCGCCACTCGCGAGCCAGCGCGGCCGTCTGCTGAGGGCGCCGGATGGCGCTGTTCTGCTCCGCGTAGGACATGCCCCGGCGCCAGATTACCGAGCCCTAGGGCAAAGCCGAAAGGGCTGACACCACTTCTGCCGAATCGTTTAGCAACCCTTTAGCTCCCGTGGAGCCCGGCCGCGGCGATGCTCGGCCTCAGACCACCGGCGTGTCGCCGGTGGCGATCACCGTCGGCTCGTCGGCCGAACGCTGGCTCTGGAGACTGATCTGGGCGCCCACGGGAGGGGAGACGGGGCCGTGCAGGAGCGGGTCGTCGGTGTCGACCATCCACTGGTGCAGGCGTCCCCGAAGATCCTCGAGGACCTCGGCGTAGTTCTCGTTGCCGACGAGGTTGCGTCCCTCGCCGGGGTTGAAGAACAGGTCGTGCAGTGACTCGCGGGCCACCGTCCGGTTGGCCCAGCCACGCTGGAGGTAGGCCTCCTTGGACGGTGAGTCATCGCAATTGGCCAGCACCGGATAGGGGAAGTCGTCGAAGCGACGGATGTACTTGTACCGCTCGGTGCGGATCGCCCGCTGGGGCTCGTAGGCGACGTGGTAGGTCAGCTCGGAGAAGATCTCCTCGCGCTGCCCCGCCGGCTCTCGGCCCGCCACCAACCCGACCAGGGAGCGCCCGGCCGCCCAGTCCGGCGTGGGGATCCCAGCCATCTCACAGACGGTGGGGAACACGTCGACGTGGGAGACAAGCTCGTCGTAGGCCTTGCCGCCGGTGAAGCCCGGGCCGCGCATGATCAGGTAGACGCCGATGCCGCGGTCGAGCAGCGAGGCCTTGGCGGTGGGAAAGGCAAGGCCGTGGTCCGTGGTGCAGATGACCAGCGTGTTCTCATCCAGTCCGGTCTCGTTCAACGCGTTGAGGACCGCACCGACACCGTGGTCGAGCGAGCGCGCCGAGGCCTTGTAGGCGGCGATGTCCTCCCGGATCTCCGGGGTATCGGGCAGGAACGGGGGCGCCAGCGAGTAGACGCGATCGCGCACGTTGGAGGGCGCGAAGAAGTTGCGGTGGGTCTCGAAGAAACCGACCGACATGAAGAACGGCTCGCGGATGGGCCGCGTCAACGCACCGATCGCCGCCGGGGCGACCGCTGCCACCTCGTTGGTGGGGATGTCGTGGACCACGTCGTAGCCGAGGACGTGGGGGTCGGCGGAGATGTGCTGCTCGCCGATCAGCTCGGAGTGATACCCCGCCGCTTTGAGCACCCGCACCAGCTGATGGTCATAGTCGAACAGCGAGAAGCCGCGATGGGCGAGGCCCATCATCCCGTTGTTGTGGCAGTACTCGCCGGTCAACAGCGCGGCCCGCGAGCCCGAGCAGGACGGCGCGGCGGCAAAGGCGTTGCGGAACATGATCCCCTGGTCGGCCAGCCATTGGATGTTCGGCGTCGGGATCGCGTGCCCGTAAGGCTGGATGTAGCGGCCCGTGTCGTGGGAATGGATGTAGAGGATGTTCGGCGGCATCTAGGACGCGGGGGCATCGGCGCGGGCATGATAGGCCGCCGCCCACTCGTCGTTGAGGCTATCGGCCTGGCGCGACATCCCCCCGGCCGGCCGCCAATCGGCCGGTGCCTCGACGCCCAGGGCGGACAGGACGCGCGTAACCGTTCCCACCTGGTCGCGTTCGAGGTCGTCCTCGTAGGAGACGACCAGCGGATCGATGTCATGGGTGCTGAAGAAGCGCCGCCAGCCGCGGTCATCGGCGCTCAGCGCGTACACGAGATGGTCGATGCCGTCGAAGCTGTAGCGCAGGTCACCGGCCCCGGGTCGGGCCGCCAGCGCCTGCTCGGCGGGCTCGCCGGCCGCCGCCCGCTCGGCGCGCCAGGCGCGGGTCTGGAGGGCGCGCCACAGGCTGATGGCCTGGCGCACCTTGTCGTCGCGGCGATGCCAGATATAGAGGGGCTGGGCGAGCATGGCATCGAGCAGCTCGGCGCCGTCGAGCTCGCGATACTCATCGAGCGTGCGCGCGAGCTTCTCCACCTCGATGAGCTGACGGAACATCAGCTTGGTCGCGAACACGCCGTTCGGCGTGGTGCCGTCGGCGAAGGTGCGTTCGAGGTGCTCGCGGTAGGAATCCAGGCCTCGCAGGTCCGAGTACGGCGGAGCCTCCGACGGGGTGAGGTCGTCGCGGATCCCCGCTCCGGTGCGCGGCAAACCGGCCAGGTAGTCACCCGGATGGGGCGGCACGCCGGTGGCGGCGACCGCCTCGAAGAACTCCTTGGGGCGTCCGGCGACCCCGGTGCTCTCCAGCAGCTCACATAGCAGCGTGCTGCCGCTGCGCTGGGTCGAGCAGACGATGTAGGCGCGATCGAAGGCGGCTGGGGCGGGCATCGGCGCAGACGCTACCGGCTCAGACCGATTCTGAGGCGGTCAGTTCACCTGAAGGTGCGCCGGGCGTTCGCCTCGCGCACTTTGCGCTGGCGCCGCTTCCCGGTCAGCTGCCAGGGCCCGGGGATGAGGTCGAGGGCCATGTTGACCACCCAGATGATCAGCGCGGCGGCGACGTAGGTCCAGAAGCCGTGGATGTGGAAGCCGTGGACGAGGTCCTTGGTCAGCAGCAGCATGAGCATCGACACGAAGAACCACACCACGCCGAAGCTGAGAATCGCCAGCGGCAGCGTGACAAAGCGCAAGAAGGGTTTGAGGAAGGTGTTGAGCACGCCGTAGACGACCGCCGCCAGCAACAGCGATCCGACGTTCTTGGTCGACGCGTCGTGCAGCGCCGCGACGACCGCCCACAGCAGGATCGCGTTGGTCAGCCAGGCGATGGCCAGACGGACCGGCAGCGACGGCTTGGTGAAGCGGTCGATCCGGCGGCCCTTCTCATCGACGACGCTCATCCCGCCAAGCCTACGCTGGCGGCAAAGCCGGCGCCAAGGCGGCACCGATCAGCGCCAGGGCACCGTCGCCAGCGCGCCGGATCTGTCCCGGATCACGGTGCACCTGGGTCAGCAGCAGACCGCCCTGGATCAGGGCGAGCGTCTGGGTGGCGAGCACATCCGGGTCGGCGGTGTCGATGAACTCGCCACGGCTGGCCATCTCCGCCAAGCCGGCTCGCAGCGACTGCTCCCAGCGGGCCATGCCGTCGGCCAGCTCCTCGCGCACGGACTCGTCGGTCTCGGCCAACTGTCCGGCCAGGGTGCCGATCGGGCAGCCGCCACGGGCCTGGCGATCGACCTGCAGCGCCACGATCGCGTCGAAGTAGGTGGCCAGGCCCTGCAGCGAGTCACACCGCGCCAGCGCGTCGGTTTGGGCGTCCATCACCTGGTCGGTGATGCGTTGGGCGACGGCCCGGAGCAGGTCCTCGCGATCGGCGAAGTACAGGTAGAGCTGGCTCTTGGAGACCCCGGCGGCGACGCGCACGTCCTCCAGCGAGGTGCTGGCCACACCATCGGCGGCGATCAGGCCGGTGGCGACGTTGAGGATGCGCTCACGGGTGGCGCGTCCACGTGCGGTGCGGGGTTCTCCGGTCATCTCCTGACCTAGTTTAGCTCAACATGGACTTAGCGGTCCATGTTCGTGCTACGGTGAGCCGGTCAAGTGGACCGGGCGGTCCAATTACGCGGACAGGAGATCCAGCATGAGCTTTGCGAACAAGACGGTCCTCATCACCGGCGGCACCTCGGGCATCGGCCTGGCGGCGGCCCGGCAGTTCGCCGCCGGCGGCGCCCACGTCCTGGTGACCGGCCGCGACGCCGAGCGCGGCGCGACGGCGGTGGCGGAGATCGAGGCGGCCGGAGGCAGTGCCCGCTTTCTCGCGGCCGACCTCGCGGCGCCGGGCGCGGCACGCGAGCTGGCCCGCCAGGCCGGAGCGGTCGACGTGCTCGTCAACAACGCCGGCATCTTCCCCGGGGGCCCGACCCATGAGGTGAGCGACGCGGTGGTGGAGGAGGTGCTCGACGTCAACGTGCTGGCGCCCTTCGCGCTCACGGCCGAGCTGGTTCCCGGCATGATCGAGCGCGGCGGCGGCGCGATCGTGAACGTCTCGACGATGGTGGCCAGCTTCGGCATCCCGGGGATGTCGATCTACGGTGCCTCCAAGGCGGCGCTGGAGTCCCTGACCAGGTTCTGGGCCGCCGAATACAGCGGTTCCGGCGTTCGGGTGAACACCGTCGCTCCCGGCCCGACCACCACTCCGGGCACCGCGGCGATGCCGGCCGAGGCGATCGCCTTCATCGAGTCGACGGTTCCCCAGAAGCGCTCGGCCGATCCGGCGGAGATCGCCAACGCGATCGTCTTCCTCGCCTCCGACGCGGCGAGCTTCGTGACCGGTGCGACGCTGGCGACCGACGGAGGTCGCACCGCGGTGTGAGCGTCTACGCTGGCCCCCGATGGGCACGCTCTCGACACGGTTCCGGTCGCTCTGGCTGCTGGGGCTCGGTCTGTCCGTGCTCGTCGGGGTCGCCGCGTTCATCATCGAGAACGCGATCAAGCCCGGCCACCAGTGCGTGACCGGCAACCCCTCCCACGGCCTGCGCTACTTCGTGGTGTTCCTCGCGCTGGCCGTGGCGCCCGGCGTGATCGTCGGCCTGGTGGGCTGGCGCAGTCGACGCAGTGGCGAGGACACGGTGGGACCGTTCGTGGCCACGATGTGCCTCGACGTCATCTTCGTGTTCGCCGGGCTGCTCATCGCCTGGCATGGACACGGCTGTATCACCTGATTCCGCTACATCGCTGTGGTAGAACCCGTTGTGGGAGCTATGGAACGACACGTTTTTCGGCTCGACCGGGCAGTCGCGGCGCTCGGCGCGGCACTCATGCTCCTCGCCGTCGCCCTCCTCGGCGGGCCGGCGCGCGCCCAGGCGACCACGGTCGCCCACAAGATCACCACCTGCAAGAGCACCAAGGCGTGGGACAACGGACTCGGTCCGACGTACGTCGAGAAGCTCGCGGTGTCGGGCGTCAGCTGCGCCGCCGGGCAGGACTTCATCAAGGCCTACAACAGCTGCCGCCTGAAGTCCGGCGGCGTCAGCGGCCACTGCCGGGTCCGGGTCGACGGCTTCACCTGCAGGGAGGAGCGCCAGAGCAGCCCGGCCGAATTCATCGGGGTCGTGACCGCCACCAAGTCGCGTGAGGTGATCGACTTCACCTACACCGAGTTCACCTGAGCGCTGTGCGCATCGGGCGGGCTCGGTTGGGGCTGGCGGGATTGATCGCCGCGCTCGCCCTCGGTGCGCTGGCACCGACAGGCGCCGGCGCGGCCACCGCCGGCGGCCAGCGGGTCAGCGTCGGCCTGTTCGGCGACTCGGTGACCGAGGGAATCGTCATCCCGGACTTCCAGCATCGCGGTCTGGCCGCCGACCTGACCCAGGATGAGACCCGGTACGGTTTCCGGGCCGGGGGACAGGGGCTGATCGCCGTCAACCAGTACCAATGGGGCTTCAGCTCCTACGGAATCCTCGGCCTGTCACCGACCCCGCCGGCCGGCTGGGCACTGGTCGGTTCCCAGAGCGGAGACGTCGTGACGCCGGGTACCGACGGTCCCAGCGGCTACAGCGCGGTGACGGTCTCGGCCACCGCCACGGCCACCACCACGGTCACGGATCCGGATATCGAGGTGCTCTACACGACGTCGATCCTGCCCTGCAGCTTCTCGGTCTCCAGCGGCGCCCAGAGCTGGACGATCAGCACCTTCGACCCGAGCTCGATCGAGCCCGTGGCAGCCGAATACCCGATCACCCTCGGCCCCGGATCCCACCAGCTCGTGGTGCATGGGTCGAGCTGCGGGCTGGTGTTCACCGGGGTCGTCGCCCAGGACCCGGTCACGCCCGGCACGACCCAGATCCAGATCGACAACGACGGCCACGCGGCACGGGCGCCGTCGACCGACCTCGCCCCGCGGGTCGAGCAGGCGATCGTCGAACAGCACTACAAGGTCACGGTGCTGCTGTTCGGCTACATCGGGGAGCTCGCCATCAGCCCGGGTCTGGCGGCGCGGACCTACGCGGCCGCCCTGCTGACGCGGGCGCGACTGGCCCGCCTCGATGGGGGCACGTGCCTGATCGTCCATCCCACCCCGATGCAGGGCGCCACCGCCGCCCGCATCGCCCTCGTCACCCAGGTTGAGCGCACGGTGGCCCGCCAGGCGGGCTGCACCTACACCACAGCCCTGGCGAATCTCTGGAACAAGAACACGTCGATCGCCCAGGGGCTGACCGTGCTCGATGGCATCCACCCGACCGCCAAGGGCTACAGGTTGATGGCTCGCGCGCTCGCGCCGATCATCGCGAGGCTGGCGCGGTCCTGAGCTCCCGCGTAAAGTTCCACTCAGTGGGTAATAAAGGTCCGCTATGAGTCGACGTCACCCCGAACCCGAACAGGACCCGCCAGCCGGCCCGGACCTCACCAGCTCACGCATCGAGCGCACCGGAGGCTCGAGCGTCGGCAACGACCCGGCCGTCGGCACCCCGCCCGTGAGCACCCCGGCCACGACGACGTCGCCCGCCGACGCCGCCCCGCCGACGTCGAGCCCGAGCTCCGGTGGTCGGGCAAAGGCGAGCAAGGCGCCGCGCCAGACGCTGGCTGGCCGCGTCTGGGTCTTCCTGGCGGTAGCGGCCATCCTGCTCGTGTTGGTGATCATCTTCATCGCCGAGAACACCAAGAGCATCACCATCTCCTTCCTCGGCGCGCACGGACATATCTCCGAGGCGCTCGCGCTGCTGCTTGCCGTGGTGGTCGGCATCGTCATCTGTCTGCTCGTGGGCAGCGCACGCATCCTCCAGCTGTCGCTCGAGGTGCGTCGTCAGAAGAAGACGGTCCAGAAGCTCCGCTGAGTCGCGACTTTTAGGTTCGCTCAACGGACCTGTCAGTCTCGAGTCGATACGATTTTGGCCATGGCTTCAATTGCGGAGCGAGCGCCCAGTCGGCCCGCCTCGGGGTCCGAGGACGGGCTGACCCGAGACATCTGGGTCACCGCCGGCGTGGTCATCCTCGGCGCGGTCATGTCGATTCTCGACACGACGGTCGTCAATGTGGCCGTCGATCACCTGGCGGTGGTGTTCAACTCATCGCTGACCACGATCCAATGGATCGTCACCGGTTACACGCTCTCCCTCGCCGCCGTGATCCCGGTCACCGGCTGGGCGGCCGACCGCTTCGGCACCAAGCGCATCTACATGTCCTCGCTGGTCCTGTTCGTGATCGGTTCCGCCGCCTCCGGGCTGGCCTGGAGCGCCGGATCGCTGATCCTGTTCCGCGTCCTGCAGGGCATCGGCGGCGGCATGATCATGCCCGCGGTCATGACGATCCTGACCAAGAAGGCGGGGCCCCACCGCATGGGACGCGTCATGGGCGTGCTCGGTGTGCCCATGCTGCTGGCGCCGATCCTCGGACCGATTCTCGGCGGCTGGCTGGTCGATGACGTGTCCTGGCGCTGGATCTTCTTCATCAACCTGCCGATCGGATTCATCGCCTTCTTCATGGCGCTGCGTGTCCTCGAGCCCGATCAGCCCCAGCCGTCACACCGTCTGGACTGGCTCGGCATGCTGCTGCTCTCCCCAGGGCTGGCGGTGTTCATCTTCGGCCTCGCCGAGTCATCGTCCTACGGGTTCGGTTCGGCGCGCTCCTGGGGGCCGACGGTCCTGGGTCTGCTCCTGATCGCCGGCTTCTTCGCTCACTCCTGGCGCAACGCGGCGCCGCTGATCGACATCCGCCTGTTCGTGCGCTCGCGGGCGGGCGCCGCGGCCGGGGTGTTCCTCCTGTTCGCCGTCTCGATTTTCGGGTCCATGCTCATCGTGCCGCTCTACTACCAGGCGGCCCGGGGCGAGTCGGCGCTCAGCGCCGGTCTGCTGATGGCGCCGGGCGGGGTCGCCGCCATGATCACCATGCCGATTGCCGGGCGGCTGACCGACCGGTACGGGCCGACCCTGATGCCGGTCGCCGGCCTGCCGCTGGTGGCGATTGGGATGATCCCGTTCCTGTTCGTGGGCGCGAACACCTCCTATGTGCTGCTCATGGCCGGCCAGGCCGTCCAGGGACTGGGGATGGGCTTGGCGATGATGCCGACGATGACCGCCGCGATGCAGTCGGTGCCGCCCGCGGCGATCGCTCGCACCAGTACCGCGATGAACATCATCCGCCAGGGGGGCGCCTCGATCGGCACCGCGATCCTGTCGGTGATCCTGGCGACCTACCTCGCCCACAACCTGACTGGGGCGCTCGGATCCCACGCGCCGAAGTCCGGGGGCGGGCTCGGCGCGCTCCAGCATCTGCCCGCCGCCCAACACGCGGTGATCGCGACGCCGATCGCCCATGCCTTCGGCGACACCTTCATCTGGGCCCTCGTGCTCGTCGTGGTGGCACTCATCCCGGCCACGGCGCTCGCGCTCATGGGCCGCCGGACACCTGCGCCCGACCCGGGTGCGATGGCCGATGTGCCGCTGATGATGGAATAGGACGGCCAGCCCACCGTACACTGGTGGGGTGGGTTCCTCGGGTGCAGGGGCGGGCGGTGATGCCGTGAAGGCGTCATGGCTGGCTACTGGAGAAGTCGGTCACGATCTGCTGGCGGTCGACTGGCCGCGCACGCCCCTCGGCGCCCCGGATACGTGGCCCAGCTCGCTGCGGACGATGGTCAGCGCGCTGGTGGCCTCACGCTTCTCCATGTGGATGCTGTGGGGGCCCGAAATGACCTTCTTCTGCAATGACGCCTACCGGCGCGACACGTTGGGCAAGAAGTATCCCTGGGCCCTGGGACGGCCCTCCAGCGAGGTGTGGGCCGAGATCTGGCCCGACATCGGGCCGCGCATCGCCACGGTGCTGGCCACGGGAGAGTCGACCTGGGATGAGGCGCTGCTGCTGATGGTCGAGCGCAACGGCTATGAGGAGGAGAGTTACCACACGTTCTCCTACAGCCCTCTGACCGATGACAGCGGCGCCATCGCCGGCATGCTCTGCGTGGTCAGCGAGGAGACCGACCGGGTCATCGGCGACCGGCGCATGGCCACGTTGCGGGACATCGGCTCGGTGTCCACCGCGAACCGCGACGAGCGGGCCTTCCTCGTCGAGGTCACCGCCCAACTCGAGAACAACCTGCGCTCGATCCCGTTCAGTGCCGTCTACCTGTTCGCGCCCAACGGTGATGCGGTGCTCACCGCGACGACGGGTTTCTCCGACGCCGACCCGGCCGCCCCGGCACGCATCCCCGTCGGTGACCTCGACGCGGTGTGGCCGGTGGCCCGGCTGGCCACCGGCGAGGTGAAGGAGGTGGTCGTCGACGACCTCGACGCGCGCTTCAACGGCCTGCCCGCCGGCCCCTGGCCGGCGCCGCCGTCCCATGCGGTCCTGACCGCCCTGCAGGATCCCGGCGGGGCGTTGCCCTTCGGCTTCCTGATCGCCGGCGCCAACCGCTTTCGCCCCGTGGACGCGGATTTCCACTCCTTCACCGGGCTGATCGCCCAGCGGATGTCCGTCGGTGTGGCCAGCGCCCGGGCCTACGCGGCGGAGCGAGACCGGGCCGAGCAGCTCGCTGCGCTGGACCGGGCCAAGACGGCGTTCCTCTCCAACGTGAGTCACGAGCTGCGCACACCGCTGACGCTGATGCTGGGGCCGCTTCAGGATGCCCTTGAGGGCACCTCCAACATGGGTCTCGAAGACGTCGAGCTCGCGCACCGCAACGGTCTGCGGCTGCTCAAGCTGGTCAACGGGCTGCTCGACTTCTCGCGTCTGGAGGCCGGTCGCCTGCGCGCCGGGTTCCGACCCGTCGATATCGCCGGCCTGACCGGGGAGCTGGTCGGCACCTTCCGCGACGCCTGCCGGCGGGGCGGGCTGGAGCTGACGGTCACGGCACACGAGCTGGCCGGGGAGGTGTACGTCGATCCCAACCTGTGGGAGCGCATCGTGCTCAACCTCATGTCCAACGCGTTCAAGTTCACCCTCACGGGCGGGATCACGGTGGAGACGGGCAGCGTCGAGGGGGCTTTCTTTGTCTCGGTGAGTGATACCGGTCCCGGCATTCCCCCGCACGAGCTCACGCGCGTGTTCGAGCGCTTCCACCGGGTCAAGACCGAGGAGGCGCGCAGCCAGGAGGGATCGGGCATCGGTCTGGCGCTGGTCAAGGAGCTCGTCGAACTGCACGGTGGCGAGATCACCGTGGACAGCGTGCTCGGCCAGGGTTCTCGGTTCACGGTCACGCTGCCCCTCGGCTCACAGCACCTCCCGGCCGATCAGGTCAGCTCCGAACCCACCATCGCGGTGGCGGGCATCTCGGACCTGTTCGCGGAGGAGGCGCTCAGCTGGGTGCCGGGTGATGCCGAGTCGGTCGTCCTCGACGCGTCTGAGGTGGGGGATGACGCCGCGCTGGCCCCGACGCCGGCGGTCGCCCCCGGTGCCGGCGCACGCTCACGGGTGCTGATCGCCGATGACAACCCCGACCTGCGCCAGTACCTGTCACGTCTGTTCCTGCCCTTCTGGGACGTGGAGACGGTGTCCAACGGCAGCGACGCGCTCGTACGGGTCCAGGAGTCGCCTCCCGATCTGCTGGTGACCGACGTGATGATGCCCGGACTCGACGGCTTCGAGCTGCTCGCCGCGGTGCGCCTGGCGCCCGAGACGCGGGAGCTGCCGGTGATCATGCTGTCGGCTCGGGCCGGGGAGGAGGCGTCGATCGAGGGCCTGGGCGCCGGGGCCGACGACTACCTCCCCAAGCCGTTCTCCGGCCGGGAGCTGCTGGCCCGGGCGCGCGCCCATCTGCAGCTGTCGCGGGTGCGCAGCCAGGCGTCGGCGGAGATCGCCGCCGAGCGTCAACGGCTGGAGCAGACCCTGCGTCAGCTGCCGGCCGGCGTCATCCTGGCCGACGCCGAGTCCGGCCGTGTCGTCATGGCCAACGCCGAGGTTGAGCAGATGCTGACCTCCTCGGTGCTGGGGGCCACCCTGGAGAACCCGCTGATCCACCCGTCCTTTGACCGCGATCACGCGCCGCTCAGCGCCGAGCGTGCGCCGTTGGCACGGGCGGTCCGTCTCGGCGAGGTGGTCGTCGACGAACAGCTCCTGCACCGGGCGCCGGATGGACGCGAGATGACCCTGCTGGCCAACGCAGCGCCGATCTATGACGGCGACGGGAACATCGTGGCCGGTGTGGTCGTCTTCCAGGACATCACATCGCGGGTGCGGACCGAGCGGCTGCTGGCCTCCCAGAGCGAGATCCAGGCGATGATCGCCCGCGGGGTGCCGTTGCGGGAGTCCCTGGAGGCGATCACCACCGCGACCCAGCGACTGTCTGACCGCGGCGGGCGCGCGTCGATCCTGTTGGTCAGCAGCGACGGCGAGCACCTCGAGTCCGGGGTGGCCCCCGATCTGCCGGCGGCCTACAACCGGGAGATCGACGGTCTCGAGATCGGTCCGATGATGGGTTCCTGCGGCACCGCCGCCTACCGGGGTGAGACGGTGATCGTCACCGACATCGACGACGACCCGCTGTGGGCGCCCTTTCGCGAGCTGGCGGCCAGCCACGGGCTGCGCGCCTGCTGGTCCACCCCGATCTTCGCCACCGACGGCGAGCTCGTCGGGACCTTCGCGGTCTATCACTCCGAGCCGGTGACGCCGACGTCTGAGGAGGATCGGATCATCGAACTGCTGTCGCGCACCGCTGCACTGGCCATCGAGCGTGACCGCGACGCTCGCGCCCGCGAACGCGAGGTGAGCGCGCGCATGCGCCAGCTCAACGAGCTGCAGTCGAGTCTGCTGCCCCCCGAGCTGCCCAGTACCCCGGGTCTCCAGGTGGCGGTGGCCTTCCATCCCGGCGATCGCACCCTCGAGGTGGGCGGGGACTTCTACGACGTCTTCGCGCTCGGTGAGGACACCTGGGGCGTCGTCATCGGCGACGTGATGGGTCACGGTGCCCTCGCCGCCGCGGTCACCGCCCTGACCCGGCACACCACGCGCGCGGTGGCTCGGCTCACCGGTGACCCCGCCGTGGTGCTGACCGACGTCAGCGAAGCGCTGCGCAAGTCCGGTTATCAGCGTTTCTGCACCGCCGTGTACGGCTGCCTGGAGCGGTCGGGGAACGGATTCGACGTGCGTCTGGCGGTGGGTGGACACCCACCCCCGATCATCCGCCGGGCCGACGGGACGATCGAGACCCTGTCCGAGCACGGACCGCTGCTCGGCGTGATGCCCAACCCCGCCTTCCCGACGCTCACCGGCCGGCTCGAGGCGGGGGAGACGCTCGTGCTCTACACCGACGGGCTCGTCGAGCGCAATCCGCGCATCCGCGATGACGGCGAGCTCGGTCGCCTCATCGGTTCACTCCCCGATGGCGACGCCCAGGTTCAGTTGGCCGAGCTCGAAGCGACCGCACTGGGGTCCCGCGCAGTGGAGAAGACCGACGACGACATCGCCGTGCTCATGGTCCGCGCCACCCACGGTGAGTCCGCGGACGGTGGCGTCGAGGCGACGGCCCGCCTGGTCGCGAGCTGACGCACCCGCGACGGCGGGGCCCCGGGTCCCGTCAGCCGTCGATCTCGTTCGACAGCGTCCAGTCGCGCCCGCCGTCGCTGGACACGTACTGCACGACCGCGCTGACCGTGCCGGTCTGGGGGTTCAGGGCCTGCACGTAGGCCGCCAGACCACGGGCGCCGGCCACCACGGCGGTGACGCTGCCCTCAGGGAACACCTGATACCACGTGGTGCCCCCGTTGTTGGTGACGTCGATGGTTCCGCTGCCGTAGGCGTAATCGACGGTGGCTCCCTTGACCCCGACCGACGTGACCGCGGCGGGACCGTTGGCGGCGTCGACATGCAGCGCGGGACCGGCGACCCGCCAGCTCCGCCCGCCGTCGGTGCTGAGCACCGGATAGTCGGCTGAGTCCTGGTGGGCGAGCGCGAAGCCGTCGGCATCGCTGTGGAACACGCGGGTGCTGAAGATCGTGCTCGACTTCAGCACGGTGCCCCGCGCGAGCGTGCCGCTGCGGGCCCGGATGACCTGGCCGGTCATCGTCCGGGGCAGGGGTGCCGGGGACGCCATGATGATCATCGGGGACTCCCTTGTTCGCTGACGGCCGCTGCGTGGTCGGTGATGAGCTCCAGCAGCTGAGGACGCGCCCCGCGGGGCAGCTCGTGGCCCATACCGGGGATCGTCACCAGTCTGGCCCCGGGGATCGCCTTGGCGGTGGCGCGGCCACCGCTGGGGTGGACCATCAGGTCGCGGTCACCGTGGATCACCAGCGTCGGTGCGGTGATGCGGTGCAGTTCGGCGCTCCGGTCCCCGCTCTTGTAGATCGCTCCGATGTGGCGCGCCGTGCCGCGGTGGGCGCGGGCGCCGTCGCCACGGTCGTAGGAGTCAAGGGCGAGCTGGCGCATCTCCGCCTCATCGAAGGGGAAGCCGGCCGAGGCGATGATGCGGAACGTCGCGAGGAACGCGCTGGCGTTCGCCTCCCGCTCGCGCGCCGGTGCCTTCATGAGCTGGACGAGGGCGCGCGGGTCCACCCAGCCGTTGAGCAGGTGACCGGTGTTGGAGAAGATCGAGGTCAGGCTGAGCGTGCGCTCGGGATAGCGGGCGGCGACGGTCTGGGCGATCATCCCGCCCATCGACATGCCGACCACGTGGACCCTGTCGACCCCGACGGCGTCGAGCACCGCGATGGTGTCCCGGGCCATGTCGCCCAGCGTGTACTGCTCGGGGACGAAGCGCCGGACGGCCTGGCGCAGCACCCCGGGCGGCGGAATGGTGTCCAGCCGGGAGGATCGGCCGGTGTCGCGGTTGTCATGGCGGATCACGAAGAGGTCACGCGCGACGAGCGCGTCGACGAAGTCCTGGGGCCAGGAGATCAGCTGCTGACCCAGGCCGGCGATGAGCACCACGGGGACGGCCGTGGGGTCACCGTCGGTGCGGAAGCAGATCTCGACCCCGTCCGGGGTGGTGGTGAACCGGTCTGGATCGGTCACGGCGCCGGCCCTAGTCTGCGAGCTCGGCCTGGGCGATGACGCGCTCGGGCGCAACCGAGACGACCAGCTCGCCCGGAACCCCGTTGCGGCGCCCGAACTCCTCGGCGCGGTCAGCGCCCATGTAGCGCCCGCCGATCAGCGTCGCGGTGCGCAGCAGCTCGTCGGGATCCTCGCTCAGCTCCGCGCGTCCCCGGATGTGCACGAAGGCGAAGGGCGGAGTCTCGTCCTCGACGATCAGCGCGACGCGCGGATCGCGACGCAGGTTGGCACCCTTGACGGTGTCTCGGGCGGTGTTGAAGATGATCGCGCCGTCCTCGACGATGAACCACACCGGCATCACGTGGGGACCGCCGTCGGCCATGACGGTCGCCAGCTTCGCCGTCCGTATGCCGCCGCGGAGGAACCGGTCGATCTCGTCCGGGGACATCGCGGAAGCCATGCGCGCACGATATCGCCTGACCGTGTCGCGCCGGTTCAGGCCTCGACGAGCACGCGCTGGGGCGGGTCCAGCGGCGGCAGGTTCTCCGCCAGCGGTCCGGGGCGGCCGAGGTGGAAGCCCTGGCCGTAGTTGACCCCGAGATCCCGGAGCATGTCGAGCGTCGGCTCGTCGCCCACGAACTCAGCGACGGTCTCGGTGCCCAGGCCCTTGGCGATCTCCACCACGGCCCGCACGACGAGCTGATCGGTCGGGGTGGAGGTGAGGTTCTTGATGAATTCGCCATCGATCTTCAGGTAGTCGAACGCGAGGTGCTTGAGGTAGTAAAACGATGCGAAACCGGCCCCGAAGTCGTCGAGGGCGAAGCGGCATCCCAGCTGGCGCAGCTCGCGGGCGAGATCTCGAGCGCGGTCGATGTTGACGATCGCGGCCGTTTCGGTCACCTCGATGATCAGGTGACCCTCCGGGATCGGGTGCTCGGCGAGCATCGCCGCCAGATCCGCGGGGAGGTTGATGTCGTTCATCGTCTTGCCGGACAGGTTGACGGCGAGGCGGATGTCGTTGCCGGCGTTGTGATGGTCGTGCAGCAGCTTGACCGCGTTGCGGAGCACCCAGCGGTCGATCTCGCCCATCAGGTCAAAGCGCTCGGCGTTGTACAGGAAGGCCGCCGGTGGGATCAGCTCGCCGAACTCGTCGCGCATGCGCAGCAGCAGCTCGAACTGGGTGGCGCCACTGCCCGAGATGTCGGTGATCTGCTGGGCGAACAGCACGAACAGGTCGTTCTCGACCGCCGAACGCAGGCGGTCGAGCCAGGCGTGATGCTTGGAATCGATCTCGCGACGGTTGGCGGCGCGGTCGTAGATGGCGTGGCGGTTGCGTCCGGCCGCCTTGGCGTCGTACATGGCGATGTCGGCCTCGACGATGAGCTCCTCGCCGGTCAGCTGGGCGTACTGATCGAAGGTGGTGATCCCCACGGACGTGGTGACCCGGGCGTGACGCAGCTCGCCCATCACCACGCCGCGGCGGCGAACGGCGTCGAGGATGCTCTCCGCCACCGTGATGGCCTCCTGCTCGCCGGCCTCCTGGAGGACGATCGCGAACTCGTCCCCGCCCAGACGTGCCACCACGTCCGTGGTCCGCACGGTGGCGCGGAGCAGGCCGCCGATCCGGCTGACCAACTCGTCACCGACAGGATGGCCGAAGCGGTCGTTGACGTACTTGAAGCCGTCGAGGTCGAGCATGAGCAGGGCCGCGCGTCGGCCATAGCGATGGGTCTCCGAGACGATCCGCTCAAGCTCGTTCTCGAACCGGTGACGGTTGTAGAGGCCGGTGAGGGGATCGTGATCGGCCAGGTGACGCAGCTGCTTCTCGAAGCGACGGCGCTCGGAGATGTCGAGGATCTGAGCGACCGCATAGTCGCCCTCGGTGCCGTCATCGGCGGGCACGGGCGTGCAGGAGACCAGCACCCACAGCTCGTGACCCTCGGTGTGCAGGAAGCGCTTCTCCACCGTGACGCTCTCCCCGAGCTCGAGCCGGTCGAGCTTGTCATCGGTCTTGTCGTGGTCGAGCGGGTGGGTGAGCGCCTCGATCGACATGCCGTCGAGCTCGCCCGGCTGACGGCCGAGCATCCGCGCGAGCGCCGGGTTGGTCTGAATGAACGATCCGCGCTTGGGGCCGCGCAGGTCGATGAGCGCTACACCGATCGGGGCGTGCTCAAAGGCGGCGTGGAAGCGGCGCTCGGCCTGGCGCTGGGCGAGCTCGGCGTCGCGCGCCTCGCTGACGTCGACCGCCACCCCGATGTAGCCGTTGATCGCGCCGTGGGCGTCGCGGGTCGCGGTGATGGTGAGCGACACCGTCAGCGTCGTGCGATCGCGACGGATGAAGGTCCACTCGCGCGCCTCCGGCTGGCCCTCACGCGCGGACTTGACGAGCACCTCGAACCCCGGTTGGATGCCGAGCTCGCGGGCCCGGGCCACCACCTCGGCCGGATCGTGGAAGATCTCGGGCGTCGCCTGGTTGACCACGTCCGCCGCCTGGTAACCGAGCATGCGCTCGGCCCCGGCGTTGAACACCCGGATCACGCCCTGGGTATCGGTGGAGACGATCAGCGTCTCGGTGGCGGCATCGAGCACGCCGGAGAACAGGTCGCGGGCGTCGGTCAGCTGCCGCTCCATCGCGCGCTGACCGGTGACGTCCTGGGTGGTGCCGACGAGTTTGTCCCCGTCGACTGAGCGGGTGAGATGGACGCGGGTGGAGAGGGTGGCGACGGACCCGTCGGCGCGGACGACGCGGCACTCTGCCTCACCGGGCGCTCCGGATAGCTCGACGGTATCGAGCATCGTCTCGTACGCCTCATAGTCGTCGGGATGGATCAGCGCGCGGAAGTGGGTGGCGTAGTCAGCCGGGAACTCGGCGGGTTCGAGACCGAATATCGCGTACATCTGGTCGGTCCAGACCGTCTCGCCGGTCGCGATATCGCGCTCCCAGCTGCCCAGGGTGGAGATCTCCTGGGCCTCGGACAGCAGGCGCGCGAGTCGACGTTCGGCGCGCTGGGCGCTGAGGCGCGCGGTGATGTCGATCGCCGAGGATGCCGCCGCGACGATCTGGCCGGCGGCGTCATGGAGCGGATGGACCGCCACGTCGACATCGATCACCGTCCCGTCCCTGCGCCGACGCACGGTTTCCTGGCGAATGCTGTCCCCGCGCGCCACCTCGCTGAGGATGCGGCCGAACTCGGCCGAATGCTCCGCGGATGCTGCCAGCACGGTGATCGATCGGCCCACCGCCTCCGCGCAGCTGTAGCCATAGAGCCGCTCGGCTCCCGAGGACCAGTAGATGATGGTCCCGTCGAGTCGCATGCCGATGATGGCGTTCTGGGAGGCCTCGACGATCGATTCGAGGCTCTCCAGCTCGGCCGTGCGGGCCGAGGACTCGCTCGCCAGCGTCTGGGCGCGCAGTTCGGTGGTGACGAGCTCGGCGAGATCGATCAGCGTGGCCAGGGTGTGCTCGGGCCAGTCGTAGGGCTCGGGGCAGACCACACAGAGTGTCCCCAGGCACGTGCCCTCGTCGTCGCATACGGGCACGCCGGCGAAGGCCACCACGTGCTGGGGTTCGGGCGGGGGCGAGTCGGCGAGCCGCCGATCCGTCCGGACGTCGCCAGACACCACGGCAGCCCCGGTCTCGATGACGTAGTGGCAGGGACCGGCGTCATGCAGATCCACCTCGTGGCCCTGGCCCCGTGCCGGGCCGTACAGCGACTGCACGCTCGTCACCCGGAGGCGGTCATCGCTCACGAGGTTGAGCAGACCGAGGTGAGCGCCGGTCAGCCGCGCTGCGAGTCGGGTGAGACGGTCAAAGGCCGCGCCGGACTCGCGCTCCTGTCCGCCTCGGCGCTGCTCGGCAGCGAGCCCGAGGGCGGCGGCGGGGCGGGCGGACTCGGCATGGGCCTGCGATGACCCGATCGCGTTCACGCTGGCCGCCTCGACCGCTTCAGCATCTCGACCTCGGGACGGGCCACCACCGGACAGACTCATCGTGCCTACTCATCGGCAGCCGTGGCGCCAAAGTTGAGGCATACCTCTCAGGCCCGACGGATCTCCGAGCGCGGGCCGGACGGGAGATCGGCCCAGGATGGCACCGGAGAACGAAAAAGCCCCGCAATTGCGGGGCTTTTCGCCGATGCGCGCGAGAGGACTCGAACCTCCACGGGTTTTACTCCACAAGGCCCTCAACCTTGCGCGTCTACCAATTCCGCCACGCGCGCTGGAGGCGGCGAGTATAGCCGCGAGAAGGGTTCCGTCCGGCGGCGGAGTATCTTTCGAACACATGTTCGGTACAGCGACTGGAACTCACCCGGAGGGAGTGGTTGAGGTGGACCTCACCAAGCGTCAACAGGAGATTTTCGACTTCATCAAGCGCTACAGCGAGGAGAACGGCTACCCGCCCACGGTGCGCGACATCGGCAAGGCAGTCGGCCTCGCGTCGTCCTCCACCGTGCACGCGCACCTGGCCAACCTGGAGAAGCTCGGCCTGATCCGCCGTGACCCCACCAAGCCGCGGGCGTTGGAGCTGCTCGATCGGGCGAGCGCCGGGATGCGCAACCTGATCGAGACGGCCGGGGCCGGCCTTCCGCTGATCGGGCAGGTCGCCGCGGGCACGCCGCTGCTGGCCGAGGAGAACATCGAGGAGTACGTGCCCACGCCGCAGGTGGCCGGGGGAGAGGACGGCGAGTACCTGCTGCGGATCCGCGGTGAGTCGATGAAGGACGCGGGCATCCTCGACGGGGATCTGGTCGTGGTACGGCGCCAGGACTCCGCGCGCGATGGCGAGATCGTGGTGGCGCTGGTCGGTGAGGAGGCCGAGGCGACGGTCAAGCGCTTCTTCCAGGAGGCCGACCACATCAGACTCCAGCCCGAGAACGAGACGATGGAGCCGATCCGTTCCCGCGAGGTGTCGGTCATCGGCCGCGTCGTCGGACTGATGCGCAGCATCTGATGAGCGTCATGGCACCCACCCTGGACATGCAACTCGACTTCTGGACGACCCCAGAGCCGGAGCCGGCGGACCAGCCGGCGTTGGCGGCGGTCGTGCGGGATCAGCGGGTGGGCGGTGAGCGCACGCTCGAGGATCTCATCCTCGGCGCGTGGGAGGGGCTTGCCGCCCACCACTCGATCGACTGCCCGGTGTGTGGTGGGGTGATGGCGCCCGAGTACGGCGCCCACAGTCGGCCCGTGAGGGCGACTTGTGGCCAGTGTGGGTCGCGGCTATCCTGAGGCACGCAGGCTGAGCAGTCGCGGGGGCGCTATGCGCTCTCGAGGAAAGTCCGGACATCACAGGGCAAGGTGGTCGGTAACGCCGACCCGGGGAAACCCGCGGGAAAGTGCCACAGAAATGACACCGCCTAAGCCTGGGGCCGCTGCAGCGCTCCGGGCCGGTAAGGGTGAAATGGTGCGGTAAGAGCGCACCGGCGTCGCGGTGACGCGGCGGCCAAGGTAAACCCCACCTGATGCAAGGCCGAGCAGGACCGTTCGTAGGCTGCCCGCCAAGGTCCGGGTAGGCCGCTCAGATGGATGACTGCTCTCGACAAGATCCGGCTTATAGGCCTGCTACGGAGAAGCCCCGCCACGGCGGGGCTTCTCTATTTAACCCACCGCGACGCGAGCGGCGGCGGCCAGTTCGGCCCCGCTGAGGCGGTGCAGCACCCAGTCGTCGTGGCGCTGGGCGCCGAAGCGCGCATAGAAATCGAGCGCCAGCGCGTTCCAGTCGAGGGCGACCCATTCATAGCGGTCATATCCCCGCTCGAGGGTGAGCGCCGCCAACTGGGTGAACAGAGCGGCGCCGGCGCCGCTGCCGCGGTGGGCGGGGCGGACGAAGAAGTCCTCGAGCCAGATGCCGCCGCCCTCCCAGGTCGAGTACGTCGTGTAGAAGACGGCATGGCCGGCCACCGCGCCGTCGACCTCGGCGATGAGCGCCTCGGCGGCCGGGCGGGGGCCGAACAGGGCCGCGCGGAGATCGGCCTCGGTCGTCCTGACTCGGTCGGGGGACTCGCGCTCATAGACGGCCAGCTCGACGATCATCGCGTGGATCTCGCCGACATCGGCCGGCGTCGCCGGCCGGACCTGGGTCACGAGGTGATCTCGGCGGGTGCCTTGATCTCGCGCTTGAGGATCTTGCCCGTCGGGCCCTTGGGCAGATCGTCGACCAGCCACACGTGGCGCGGGTACTTGAAGGCGGCGACGCGCTCCTTGACGTAGGCGCGCAACTCCTCGGGAGTGGCCGTGGCCCCGTCCTTCAGCGCCACGGCGGCGCCCACCTCTTCTCCGTACTCGTCGTGGGGGAGTCCGACGACGGCCGCCTCGCGCACGGCGGGGTGCTCATAGAGGACCTCTTCGATCTCCCGCGGGTAGATGTTGTAGCCGCCGCGGATGATCATGTCCTTCTTGCGGTCCACGATGAAGAAGTAGCCGTCGGCGTCGATCCGGGCCATGTCACCGGAGTGGAACCAGCCGCCGCGCAGCGCCTCGGCGGTCGCCTCCGGCCGGTTCAGGTACCCCTTCATCACGTTGTGGCCGCGGATGACGATCTCACCCACCTCGCCGGGGGCGAGATCCTGGTCGTTCTCGTCGACGACCTTCATCTCCACGCCGTCGATCGGGGTTCCGATCGATCCCGGCTTCTGCTCGCGGTCGAGATGGTTGAAGGACGCGACGGGAGAGGTCTCCGACAGGCCGTAGCCCTCGAGCACCTTGCAGTTGAACGCCTGCTGGAAGCCCTTGAGGAGCTCGACCGGCATGGCCGAGCCGCCGGAGGCGCAGACCTCGAGCGTCGAGGTGTCGTACTTCTCGCGGTTGGGCGTGTGCAGCATCGCGCCGTACATGGTGGGGACACCCTCGAAGATGGTGACCTTGTCGCGCTCGATGATCTCCAGCGCCTTGTCGGGATCGAAGCGCGGAATCAGCGACAGGGTCGCGCCGGCACTGACCGACACGTTCATGCAGCAGGTCTGGCCGAAGGTGTGGAACAGCGGCAGGGCACCGAGCATGACCTGACCCTCGCCGAGCCCGAACAGATCACGCGACACCTGGGCGTTGGTGGCCAGGTTGCTGTGGGTGAGCTCGGCCCCCTTGGGCTGACCGGTGGTGCCGGAGGTGTAGAGGATGACCGAGGTGTCGTCGGGCGCCCGGTCGCACATGTCATCGAAGGGGTCCGCAACCGACCCCATCAACTGCTCGAACTCCCCGGGCTTGACGGTCACGCACTCGACGCCCGCCTCGGCCGCGCCCGGTTCGCACTCACCGGCGAAGTCGTGCCAGGCAAACAGCAGCTTGGACTCTGAATCCTTGAGGTAGTAGGCCACCTCGCGTGCCTTGTTGAGCACGTTGAGCGGCACGGCCACGGCGCCGAGGCGCACGATCGCGTAGTACACCACCGGGAAGTACGGCACGTTGGGCAGGCTGATCGCCACGCGGTCGCCGGGTGTGACGCCGCGGTCACGCAGGAAGCCGGCCGCGAGCTTGCTGGCGTGGTCGAGGAAGGCGTAATTGAGCTCGAGGTCATCGAGCTTGATGGCGATGTGCTCGGGGTACCGCTCGGCGGAGCGGGTGAGGATCTCGGCGAGGTTCATGGACAATCTCCTTTATCGGCCGGTGAAGACGGGTGCGCGTTTCTCGGTGAATGCGGCCACGCCCTCGGCAAAGTCCTCGGATTCGCCGCGGGCCTGTTGGAGCACGGCCTCGCGCTCCAGGGCGTCCTCCAACCCGGCGAAACAGCTCCGGTTCAACAGTGATTTGATCGCGGCATAGGCGCCGGGCGGTCCGGCGGCGAGCTTGGCGGCCGTGGCGGTCGCGGTGGCGATGAGTTCCGCGTCGGGCACGACCTGATTGACGAGTCCCCAGCTGAGGGCCTGAGCGGCGGGCAACCGCCCCGCCAGGAGGGCCAGCTCGGCGGCTCGAGTGAAGCCGACGCGGCCGGCCAGCAGCTCCGATGCCCCGCCGTCGATGCTCAGCCCGATGTTGGCGAAGGCGAGCAGGAAGTAGGCGGACTCTCCCGCGACGATCAGGTCACAGGCCAGCGCCAAGGAGGCTCCGACGCCGACGGCGCCGCCGTTGACGGCGGCGATCACCGGCTTGGGAAGCTCGCGCACCCCCAGGATGATCGGGTTGTAGAGCTCGGACAGGCGCCGGTGGAGATCGGGCTTGCCCGTCGCGGTGAGGGGGAATCCGGCGCGCAGGTCGGCCCCGGAGGAGAAGCCGCGGCCCGCGCCCGTGAGGACCAGCGCACGGACCTCCGGGTCCTCACCCGCGGCCGCGAAGACGTCGCGGAGGTCGATTCCCAGTTGCTCGTTCCAGGCGTTGAGCCCCTCGGGACGATTCAGTGTCACGGTGCCGACGCCATCGATCACCGCGTAGGTGACCGTCTCATACCCCTCGCTCATGATTGAGAATGTAACTCGAACGTAGATGGAGCTGTTGCCACAGAGGGTCACGCGGCCGATCCGGCGCTTCGGCGCCGCCGCCCAGAACGCACTCGAGGTCGCCCGCTTTGGCGGGTTGGCCACCGATGAGCAGTCCTCACCCTATGCCGTGGTCTCTGAGCACCGGGTGTTCCGGCTGCGCCACTACTACCCGGACTTCGACACCGCCGGCGCCCCGCCGATCCTGCTCGTGCCGCCGTTGATGCTGGCCTCGGAGATCTACGACGTGTCGCCCCAGACCAGCGGCGTCACCATCCTCGCCGAGCACGGCATCGACCCCTGGCTGGTCGACTTCGGCGCGCCCGAGCACGAGGAGGGCGGCCTCGAGCGGACCCTGACCGACCACGTGCTGGCTATCGACGCGGCCATCACCCAGGTCCGCGAGATCACCGGCCAGGACGTGCACCTGGCCGGCTACTCCCAGGGTGGGATGTTCTGTTACCAGGTCGCCGCCTACCGTCGCAACGCGGGCATCGCCTCGCTGATCACCTTCGGGTCGCCGGTCGACACGCAGCTGGGGATGCCCTTCGGGCTGCCCGAGCGCCTTGCCACCTTCACCGCCGGCGTGATGGCCGACCGGATCCTCGGCCAGCTCCTGCCGGCCTTTCCCGCCTGGGCGAGCCGGACGGGGTTTCGCCTGTTCGACCCGGTCAAGTCGATCCGCAACCGCGTCGAGTTCCTCATGCGCCTGCACGACCGTGAAGCCCTACTCCCGCGCGAGGGCCAGCGCCGCTTCCTCGAGGCCGACGGCTGGGTGGCCTGGCCAGGACCGGCGCTGGCGGAGTTCCTGCAGCAGTTCATCACCCACAACCGCATGCTCCAGGGCGGCTTCGTGATCGAGGACCGACTGCTCAGCCTGGCTGATATCGCCTGCCCGATCCTGTCGGTTGTCGGGACCGTCGACGAGATCGCCCCGGCCGCGGGGGTCCGTGCCATCCGCCAGGCCGCGCCACGCGCCGAGGTGCACGAGCTGGCGCTCAGGGCGGGCCACTTCGGCCTGGTCGTCGGGCAGACCGCCAACCTCGAGAGCTGGCCCGTGGTGGCCGACTGGATCCACTGGCGCGCCGGCCAGGGGGCGCGGCCAGCCGTGCTGAGGGAGATCGCCGACCGCGACGATGTCTCCGCCGGGCGCTCAGAGCGACTCGGCGTTGGCCGATTCGGTTACGGGCTCGGGCTCGCCGGCGGCGTCTCGGGTGGGATCGCCCGCCAGGCGCTCGCGGCCACCGGCCGGACCATCGGCGGGGTCGCGGAGGTGACCCGCGAGGCGGCGGGGCAGCTGCCGCGGCTGGTGCGGCTGGAATCGATCGGCGCCGGCACCCGGATCTCCATCGGATCGCTGGTCGAGGAGCGGCGCCACAGTGCCCCCAACGACATCTTCTTCCTGTTCGGCGACCGTGCCTACACGGCCGGCGACATCAACGAGCGGATCGACAACGTGGTGCGCGGCCTCATCGCGATCGGCATCCGACAGGGCGAGCGGGTCGGTGTGCTCATGTCGGCGCGGCCGACCGCGCTGGCGCTGGCGGTGGCCATCAACCGGCTCGGTGCGGTGGCGGTCATGCTGCGGCCCGACGGGGACGTGGAGACCGAGGCGGGCCTGGCCGAGCTGCGCCACATCATCGCCGACCCCGAACGCGCACCGCTGGCGGCCGGACTGGCCACCGTGCACAACTTCGTCCTCGGCGGCGGTGGCGGGCCGCGCGAGCTCGGCGTGCCGCTGACCCTGGACATGGAGCAGATCGACCCCGACGCCGTGGAGCTGCCCGGCTGGTATGAGCCGAACCCGGGGCGGGGGGCGGATCTCGCCTTCATCGTGTTCACCGGTGAGGGCGAGCACGTCCGCATGCATCGCATCACCAACAGCCGCTGGGCGATGAGCGCCTTCGGCACGGCCTCCTCGGCCGCGCTCAGCGGTGCCGACACGGTCTACAGCGTCACGCCGCTCTATCACCCATCGGGCCTGATGATGAGCATCGGCGGGGCCGTGGCCGGCGGGGCCAGACTCGCCCTGGCCACATCCTTTGATCCCACCACCTTCTGGGATGAGGCCCGGCGCTACGGCGTCACCGTCGCCTCCTACACCTGGACGATGCTGCGGGAGCTCATCGACGCGCCCGCCAACCCCGGCGAGCGTCACCACTCGGTACGGCTGTTCATCGGCTCGGGCATGCCGACCGGCATCTGGCAGCGCACCCAGCAGCGGTTCTCACCCGCCCGGGTGCTCGAGTTCTACGCGGCCACCTCGGCCGGGGCGATCCTGGTCAACCTGTCCGGCGCCAAGCCGGGAGCGCTGGGCCGTCCGCTGCCCGGATCCGCGCAGCTGCGCATCGGCGAATTCGATCCCGTGAGCGGCGCCTACGGGCTGGACAGTCGGGGCTTTGTCCGCCAGGCCGCCCGCGAGGAGACCGGCATGCTGTTGGCGCGGGCGCCCGCGGGCCAGGAGGTGGGGGGGCACGTGCTGCGGGGCGTATTCGAGCGCGGCGACGCGTGGATCGAGACCGGCGATCTGTTCCGCCGCGACGTCGACGGTGACTACTGGCGGATGGACAACGTCAGCGACGTGCTGGTCACCGACCGGGGTCCGGTGTTCCGCTCACCCATCGCCCGCGCCCTCAACAACCTCCCGGCCGTCGACCTGGCGGTCGCCTACGGGTTGCCGTCGCCCGGCGAGGCCCCCGGCGGTGGGGAGATCGTGGTGGCGGCGCTGACGCTGCGCGACGGTCACGAGCTGCACCAGCGCGACCTCATCGCGGCGCTGTCGACCCTCGGTCCGGCCGACCGGCCCGACCTCGTCCATGTCGTCGCGACGATCGCGGTGACCACCTGGTTCCGTCCGACCGTCACGGAGCTGAAGGCCGCCGGCGTCCCGGTTCCCGGCGACGACAGCCCACCGGCCTGGTACCTCGACCGTCAGGCCAGCGTCTACCGGCCGCTGACCCCGGCCGCCCACGCGCGCCTGCTCGGCGACCTCGTCCGTGACTGAGGCCGCCGAGCGTCGGTCGGCGGTCCGCCTCAGCCTCGGTCGTCCCGCCTCAGCCCGCCAGCGACAGGGTGCGTCGCGCCGCGGCCACGTGGAGGTTCTCGATCATCCGTCCGTCGACGGTGACGACGCCGACGCCGGCCGCCTCCGCCTCCTCCCAGGCCGCGACGATCTTGTGGGCGTGCTCGACCTCGGACTCCGACGGCGAGAAGATCCGGTTGGTCGGCTCGATCTGACCCGGATGGATCAGGGTCTTGCCGTCGAAGCCGAAGGTCCGCCCCTGGCGCGCCTCGGCCTCGAAGCCCTCGAGGTCCTTCACGTCGTTGTAGACCCCGTCGAGGATCATCTTGTCCGCCGCACGGGCGCCGAGCACCGCCCACTTGAGGCTGGTCAGCAGCGCCTCGCGGCCCGGGGTGGCGACCGCGAAGATCTCGTTGATCAGGTCGTTGGTACCGAGCACCAGCACGCTCAGGCGCTCGGTCGATGCGGCGATCTCCGCCACGTTGAGGATCGCCGCAGGCGACTCGATCATCGCCCAGATCTTCGTCGTCTCGGGCGCGCCGGCCGCCTCGAGCGCACGCTCGACCCCCAGCACGTCCGCCGCGCGGTTGACCTTGGGGATGACGATGGCGTCGGGGCCGGCCTGGCCCACGGCGGCCACGTCGGCGTCATGCCACTCGGTGCCGATCGCGTTGGCCCGGATCGTCACGGTCCGGTTCGGATAATCGCCGACCGCGGCGGTGACCCGGTCGCGCGCCTCCGCCTTCGCGGCGGGGGCGACGGCGTCCTCGAGGTCGAGGATGAGGGCATCGGCGGGCAGGTCCTTGGCCTTCTCGAGCGCGCGCTCGTTGGCGCCGGGCATGTAGAGCACCGAGCGCAGGCGGATGGGGGAGGTCTCTGACATAGCGCGCTGAGACTACAGTCCGACACCTCGTGGCACGCCTGAGCACTCCATCCGGAACCACGCTCGAATACGAGACCTACGGTGACCCGGCAGATCCGCCGCTGCTGTTGGTGATGGGCTTCGGCACCCAGCTGATCGGCTGGCCGCGCGCCTTCTCTGAGACCCTCGCCGACGGCGGGCGCCACGTGATCGCCTTCGACAACCGCGACACCGGGCTGTCTCAGCGGTTTCCCGAGGCCGCCGCCCCGGTCACCGAGATCATGGCGGCCGCCAGCGCCGGGGACTTCGCCCGGGCCCGCGAGCTGGCGCCCTACACCCTGTCGGACATGGCCGAGGACGCCGTCGGTCTGCTCAGCGCGTTGAACATCGAGGCGGCCCACGTGCTCGGCGCCTCGATGGGCGGCTTCATCGCCCAGACAATGGCGATCGAGCATCCCGAGCGTCTGCTCAGCCTCACCTCGATGATGTCCTCCACCGGCGAGCCCGAGTACGGCCAGGGTGCGCCTGAGTCCCTGCAGGCGCTGCTGGCGCCCGCGCCCACCGAGCGCGAGGCCTACATCGATTCCTCATCGCGCTGGCTGCTGTGGCACTCCAAGCGCTATCCGGAGGCCGCAGCGACCCGTGCCGCCGCCGCCGAAGCCTTCGATCGCGGCCTCAACCCGCCGGGCACCACTCGCCAGCTCGCAGCGATGTTGGCCAGCGGTCCGCGAGCCGAGGGCCTGAGAGAGCTCACCGTGCCGACGCTGGTCATCCACGGACTCGACGACACGCTGATCGCGCCGTCAGGCGGCGAGCGCACCGCCGAGCTGGTCCCCGGGGCCCGGCTGGTGCTCATCCCGGACATGGGCCATGACCGCCCCGAGCCGCTGTGGGACGAGATCTGTCAGCCGATCTGGGAGCACACCGCCGCAGCGGCTAGCGCGTGACCCAGGCCTCGGGGTCCTGGGCGAGCTTCTCGATCGCCTTGGGCAGCTCACCGCTGGCCACGTCGGCCACCGTCACGTGCTCGACCACCTTGCGCAGGTTCGCCCGCACGGCGATCCACACGCGCGGCAGCGACTCGGAGGCTCCGGGGTAGGAGGAATCCTCCGGCGGCGCGCCGCGCACCGAGGCCAGCGGCCCCTCGACGGCCCGGATGACGTCGGCGACGTGGATCTGATCGGCGGGGCGAGCCAGGCGGAAGCCGCCCTCAGCGCCGCGGTGGGAGCGCACGATCCCGGCGTGGCGCAGCTCGCCGAGGATGTTCTCCAGGAAGTTGAGGGGGATCTCCTGCGCGTTGGCGATGCGCTCGGCCTTGATCGGCTTGTCCTCGGTGGAGGCCGCCAGCTCGACGACGGCGCGGACGGCGTAGTCGGCTTTGGCGGAGATCCTCATCTATCTCCAGTATGGCGATGGATGCGGTTGGAAGCCAACCACGGTCTAGAGGTCATAGGCCGCCTTGAGCTCGGGGTCCTTCTGGGCCAGCATCGTCGCGAGATCGAGGAGCACCTTGGACTGCTTCCAGCTGGCGTCGTCCTGCATCTTGCCATCGATCATGTGCACGCCGCGGCCATCGGGGATCGCCTCGATCACCCGCTTGGCGAACACGACATCATCCGGATCAGGCGAGAAGACCTTCTTGGCGATGGCGATCTGCACCGGGTGCAGGGTCCAGGTGCCGACGCAGCCGAGCAGGAAGGCGGCGCGGAACTGCACCTCGCAGGCCGCCGTGTCCTTGATGTCGCCGAAGGGCCCGTAGAAGGGAAGGATGCCGTTGGCGGCGCAGGCGTCGACCATGCGAGCGATCGTGTAGTGCCAGGGATCCTGCTGGGCGGTCACCCGGACCGCATCGGGGTCGCTGGGGTCGGGATCGCCGATCGACACGTAACCGGGGTGCCCCCCGCCGACGCGCGTCGTCTTCATACGACGCGACGCCGCCAGGTCAGCCGGACCCAGCGAGATGCCCTGCATGCGCGGTGAGGCCGCGGCGATCTCCTCGACGTTGACCATCCCGGAGGCGGTCTCGAGGATCGCGTGGAGGAGGATCGGGCGCGTGATACCGGCCTTGGCCTCCAGCTGGGCGACCAGGCGATCGACGTAGTGGATGTCCTGGGCCCCCTCGACCTTGGGGATCATGATCACGTCGAGCTTGTCGCCGATGCGCGTGACCAGTTCGGTGATGTCGTCGAGCACCCACGGCGACTCGAGCGAGTTGATGCGCGTCCACAGCTCGGTGTCGCCGAGGTCGGTCTCGGCGCCGACCTTGATCAGGCCCTCGCGGGCCGCGACCTTGTCCGAGACGGCGACCGCGTCCTCGAGGTTTCCGAGCAGGATGTCGACCGTCGGGGCGATCTCCGGCACCTTGGCGACCATCTTCTCGTTCGCGAAGTTGAGGAAGTGGATCATCCGCGACGGCTTGACGGGGATCTCCCGGAGCGGGTCGGGCGCCCCGATGGCCAGGGGCTGGAAGAAATCGCGGGGGTTGCGCACGGAGGGTCTCCTTGTGGTGGTCACCGCGGACGCTACCCGAGCGTCGACCCGCAACGAGTTGTAAACAGCGCAGCATCACGAAACGGTGACGTCGGGTAGCATCCGGCCACTGGGCGCAATGAGGAGGCGTCAGGATCACCGCAGCGCCTCCGCTTGGCACGTGGGGCATTGAACGCAAACGGTGTCCCTGGCTCTTCCGTTCGCCCCATTGGCGAAATGAACCTGGAGTGAATGGATGAGTTCGGTCGAGACGGATCAGGTTGCGCGCGAGGCCTCTGGCGCCCATCCCTTTGGGCGCTACCTCGAGGAGTTCGAGGTGGGCGCCGTGTACAAGCACTGGCCGGCCAAGACGGTCACCGAGTACGACGACCACCTGTTCTGCCTCCTCACCATGAACCACCACCCGCTGCACACCAACGACGTGTACGCGGCCCAGAGCCAGCAGGGTCGCAACGTCGTCGTGGGCCCCTACGTCTACTCGCTGGCGCTCGGCCTCAGCGTGTCCGACATCAGCGGCAAGGCGATCGCCAACCTCGCCACCGAGGATCTCTCACACCCCAACCCGGTCTTCCACGGGGACACGTTGTTCGCCGAGACCGAGGTGCTCGAGGTTCGCCCGTCCGCATCCAAGCCCGATCGCGGCATCGTCAAGGTCCACACCCGGGTCCTCAACCAGGACGGTGTGCTGGTCGCTGAGTTCAAGCGGCTGGTGCTCGTGCCCAAGCAGCCGTCCGCCTAAGGAGCGCGTCCACCGATGCCCGAAACCGCAGCAGAGCAGTCCGGCCAGGCCAAGACCGCCAACCTCAAGCTGAAGGCCTGGGTTGAGGAGATCGCCGAGCTGACCGAGGCCCAGAACGTCTTCTGGTGCGACGGCTCAGAGCAGGAGTCCGAGCACCTGCTCGGCCTGATGATCGAGGCCGGCACCATCCAGAAGCTGTCGGCGGCCAAGCGTCCCAACTCCTACCTGGCGTTGTCAGACCCCGACGACGTCGCTCGGGTCGAGGACCGGACCTACATCTGCTCCGAGCACGAGAGCGACGCCGGCCCCACCAACAACTGGGTCGATCCGGCGGAGATGCGCGCCACGCTGCGGGGACTGTTCAAGGGCGCGATGCGCGGTCGCACCCTCTATGTGGTGCCCTTCAGCATGGGCCCGATCGGCTCGCCGATCTCCTACATCGGCGTCGAGCTGACCGATTCGCCCTACGTGGTCGCCTCGATGCGGATCATGACCCGGATGGGTCAGGCCGCCCTCGACGCCCTCGGTGAGCATGGCGACTTCGTGCCCTGCATCCACTCCCTCGGTGCCCCGCTGGCGCCCGGTGAGGCGGACGTGCCCTGGCCCTGCAACGCCGAGAACAAGTACATCGTGCACTTCCCCGAGACCCGCGAGATCTGGTCCTACGGCTCCGGGTACGGCGGCAACGCCCTGCTCGGCAAGAAGTGCTTTGCCCTGCGCATCGCCTCGATCATGGCCCATGACGAGGGCTGGATGGCCGAGCACATGCTCATCCTCAAGCTGACCAGCCCCGAGGACGAGGTCAAGTACATCGCCGCGGCGTTCCCGTCGGCGTGCGGCAAGACCAACCTGGCCATGATGGTGCCGACCCTGCCCGGCTGGAAGGTCGAGACCATCGGCGACGACATCGCCTGGATGAAGTTCGGGTCCGACGGTCGTCTCTACGCGGTCAACCCGGAGTACGGCTTCTTCGGCGTCGCGCCGGGCACCGGCGAGGACACGAACCCGAACGCGATCCACATGCTCGACAAGAACGGCGTGTTCACCAACTGCGCGCTGACCGACGACGGCGACATCTGGTGGGAGGGCATGAGCGATCAGCCGCCCGCGCACCTGATCGACTGGCGGGGCAACGACTGGACGCCGGCGGCGGACACCCCCGCCGCACACCCCAATGCCCGGTTCACCGTGCCGGCCGACCAGTGCCCGTCGATCGCGCCGGAGTGGGAGGACCCGGCCGGTGTGCCGATCGACGCGTTCCTGTTCGGGGGGCGGCGCAAGACCGTGGTCCCGCTCGTCCACGAGGCCTTCGACTTCGAGCACGGCACCTTCCTCGGCTCGATCATGAGCTCGGAGACGACTGCCGCCCAGGCCGGTGCCGTCGGAGCGCTGCGCTTTGATCCGATGGCCATGCTGCCCTTCTGTGGCTACAACATGGCCGATTACTTCGCTCACTGGCTGAAGATCGCCCAGACCCCCGGCGCTCAGCTGCCGAAGATCTTCTACGTTAACTGGTTCCGTCGCGACGAGAACGGGCGCTTCCTGTGGCCCGGTTTCGGCGAGAACAGCCGCGTGCTGGCCTGGATCTTCGGTCGCGTGGCCGGTAACGCCGACGCGGTGGAGTCGCCCCTGGGCTTCCTGCCGCCGATCGGTGAGTCGGGCATCAACGTGAGCGGCCTCGACGTCTCGGACGAGGACATGGCCGAGCTGATGTCGGTCGACACCGCCGGCTGGAAGGACTCCCTGTCCCAGGTGCGCGATTTCTACGCGCAGTTCGGCGAGCGCCTGCCCGCCGAGCTCACCACCCAGCTCGAGGCACTCGAAACCCGCCTCGGCTGAGGTTGGGCCGGTGGTCTGTGGGACCACCGGCTTCTCCGGACGCTTACGGAACTCCTCAGGCCCGGCCACTACGCTGGGGCCGTGGCGCTTGGGCTGATTCCCTCCGACGCGGGTCTGCTGTGCGTGCAGGCCGGTGTCGTGGCCGCCCCACGGGCGCTGAACACCCGCGCCGACGCATTCCTGTCACGCTTTCACGGCCGGGGCTGGGCGCTCATCCCCGTCGCCTCGATCGTCGGGGTGATCTTCGCCATCGAGGAGGTGCCCCAGACCGCCAACTGGCTCGCCTGGTTGGCCCTGATCGCCGTGCCCCTGCTCTCCATCGCCGCGCTCGGCTGGTTGATGCACGGGGCGCGCTGGTGGCTTGCGCTGGCTGTCCCGGTCCTCTTCGTGCTGGTCTGGCGCACTCCCTACACCCTGTGGGGGGAGGGGGCGGGCACGCTGCTGTGCGGTCTCTCCTGCGTGACCCTCGGCGTGCTGCTCGGCACCGTCACCCCGCCGGGGTGGCTCAAGCTGGGAATCGTGGCGATGGCGGTCGCCGATGTGTGGCTGATCAGCACCGACACGCTCCAGGCCCCCAACACCACCCTCACCGCCGCGGTGCCGAGCCACGGGTTGCCCCAGCTCCAGTCCGAGCAGTGGGGCACCGTCACCCTCGGCTACGGAGACCTGTTCGTGGCCGGCCTGCTCGGGGCGATCTGGGCGCGGCGACCCGCCATGCAGTGGCGGGTGGCGCTGCTGACGCTGGCCATCGCCGCCGGGTTCGACCTGCTGTTCCTCGTCTATGACAACCTGCCGGCGACCGTCCCGGTCGCCCTGGCGCTGATCGTGATGGAGCTGTGGGAACGCCGCAGTCGGCGGCGGGCTCAGTGGGCGCCGCGGCCGGTGGAGGCCGGCGGGCGGGACTCCTCGGCCAAGCTGGTGACGACGAGCTCGCCACGGGCCGCGTCCTCGAGCACCTCGGTCGCCTCCTCCAGCGAACGGGCGTAGAGCTCGACGAGCAGGTGCACGACGATCTTCTCCTCGTCGTGCTTGTGGAAGCGAACGTGGGTGAAGAACTCGCGCGTGCCGTTGTCGCCGAAGGCGGCATAGGACAGTGAATCGCCGGCGCCCTCGCCGGAGCACTGCTCAACGTCCTCGGCGTCGACCTCGACCGTGCAGGACGCCACCCAGGGCGTGCCGACGATCATCCGCTCCCAGCGATCCTCGATCGGCTCCACGCGACCGTTGTGGAAGCCGAGATGGGGCTGGTCGTGCATGCATTCGAGGCACTGCACCACCGCCTCCTGCATCTCGTCGACCACCTCGGCACGCTCACCGGTGAACGGATCGATCCGGTGGATCCCCTCGTAGTGGACCTGAACTTCGAGGTTCTGGGACCAGCAGCGGTAGCAGCGCAGCCAACTGCGAACCTCGGTTGAGCCCTCCATGCCTGGCAGTTTAGTGCGCCGTCTGACCCGGGGCTGAAGCTCGTCGGCTAGCCGAAGGTGAAGTCGTAGGCCTGGACGCCCTGAGGCAGTTGCACGGTGAGCTGGAACAGGCCGTCGCGGGGGAGTTTCACCAGGTTGTAGAGCGTCTGGGCGTTGACGGTGAAGTAGCCGCCCTTGGTCACCGCGGTGCCGGCCTCAGAGGCGGGGATCGGCTTGCCGTTGAGCAGCACCCGCCCGCGCAGCGGCTTGTGGTCGGTGGAGGTCATCACCAGGTAGACGTCCTTGGCCTGGATGCCCCCGGTGATCGACGCGCCGGAACTGGCGGGGGTGATGGAGCCCTCGTCGTTCTTCGCGGCCGGCTGCAGGGCCGTCCAGCTTCCGTTCAGCGCCCACTGGTTGAGCTGGACCGTCTTGGGACTTGTCGCGTAGCTGTGGGTGCCGGACTGGATCGGCTCGTCGAATCCCTCATCGCGGACGGAGTTGAGGTAGGTCTCGGGTGTTCCGATCGATGAGGAGGGGAGAATCGCCTTGGCCGACGTCGGCGCGGGCAGCTTGTGCACACCGGCCTCGTACAGCAGGGTGCGCACGGCGGCCTCCTCCTGCTCATAGGCACCCTCTCCGAACTGGGTGTGGCGCACCTCGCCGGTGGCGTCGATCAGGTAGTCGGCCGGCCAGTACTCGTTGCCGTAGGCGTTCCAGGTGCCGTAGTCGTTGTCCTGGACCACCGGGTAGGTGATGCCATCGGTCTGGATCGCCTGGCGGACGTTGGAGGCCACCTGCTCGAAGCTGAACTCGGGTGTCTCGACCCCGACGATGTCGAGCCCATAGCGGTGGTAGGTCTTGTACAGGCCCTCGATGAACGGCAGGGTGCGGATGCAGTTGATGCAGGTGTAGGTCCAGAAGTCGACCAGCACCACCTTGCCCTTCATCGAGGCGATCGACAGCGGCTTGTCGCCCGGCGTGTTGAACCAATCCTGGGTGTCGGTGAAGTTGGGGGCCTTGCCAAGGTTCTTCAGCTTGGGCGTGGTCACGCCCGCGATCCCCACCGACGCGGGAACCGTCTTGTCGACCGCCGGGGCCTTGGCCGTCTTGGCCGCGGTGACGAACTTCGACGCGGGCTGGAGGGAGGCGAGCTTGCTCTGGACCGAGTGGGAGTCCTCCAGACTGCGCGTGGGGTCGACGAGGATCGCCGGCAGCGAACCCTCGTGGCGGGAGATGTAGGAGGTGAGCTTGGTGTCGAGGTTGAACGCGAGTGCGACGCCGGTGGCCAACAGGATCACGCCGAGCGCGCGTTCGACCACGTACCCGCGCGCGACGCGCTTGATCCGGTCGAGCACCCAGCGACCACCGAAGCCGTACACGAGCATGACCAGGCACAGGCCGACCGCGTAGGCGATGGCGACCAGCGTGCTGCGGAGCGTGGCCCCGCCGGCGCTGTTGGAGACCGACAGCACGGCGCCGAGGATCGGCCCGGCACACGGTGCACAGACGAAGCCGAGCGCGGCGCCGACGGCCAGACCGGAGAAGAACCCGTCGCCACGGGTCTTGGGGCCGAAGCGGGCCAGACGCGACAGCGGCCCCTGAACGCGCTCGGCCAGACCGGGGAAGAACAGCACGACGCCGAACACGATGAGCACGACGATCGCCACGTCGCGGGCGGCGCTGCCCTTGAGACCGACCGCCGACAGCACCTGACTGAGCACGACGATGGCCAGCGTGAAGGTGATGCCGAGGCCGAGCACGATCCCCAGGGGCCGACGACGACCACCCACGCTGGATGAGGCCAGCAGTGCCGGCACGACGGGAAGGACACACGGGGTGATCGCGGTACCCGCACCGGCGAGCAGTGCGAAGGCGAGCAGCAGGAGCACGCCACGGCATTCTGCACCCGGCGCATTGCGGAGCTATTAACTCTGGGGGTGACCCCGGCGAAGCGTGGAGAGGCAGATCTCGGGCTAGCCTAGGGCGCCGATGTTCCCGCGCCGCCGCCTGTCCGTGCTGTCGCTCCCGCTGACCGCGCTGGCGATCAGCCTCGTCCTGGCGGGCTGCGGCGCGTCCCAGACCAGTCAGGTGAGGACGAAGGTGATGCAGTTCGCCACCGCCGCCCACCGGCACGACTACCGCACGATCTGCGCCCAGGTGCTGGCTCCGGCGTTGCTCGCGGACATCGCCAGCGGTGGCCTCAGCTGCCCCAAGGCGCTGTCGCTGGCGCTCGGCAGCGTCCGCGGCGCCCGGCTGGTCATCGGCACCATCACCGTCACGGGGTCCCGGGCCAGCGTGGTCACCCTGACCCAGGCCACAGGGGAGCGGGCCACTCTGGCCACGCTGGTGCTGACTCGGAACTCAGCCGGCTGGCGCATCGCCTCACTCGGCAACGTGGCGGCCAGTTAGTCCCGCGGCCCGTGTGACGTTCATATAACGCCTCGGCGTGAAGATCGCCCCATGCCCCACGTCCGCATGGTCTTCAAGCGCTTCACCGCCGTCTTCACCGCCGCGCTGCTGGGCAGCGTGCTCTTCGCCGCTGCAGCCTCGGCCTGTACCACCACCTATGTCGGAGGCCCCGGGGGAAACTGGGGGACTCCGGGCAACTGGTCAGAGGGCGCGGTCCCCACGTCGACCGACGACGTCTGTATCAGCGGCTCCACCGAGGTGGTGTTTCAGTTCTATCCGTCGGCGGGTGAGACCGTCAACTACGACACGGTCAACTCGATCACCATCGGCACCGGGGCGACCCTGGAGATCTACGGCGAGAGCGGCAACGCCCAGGGCTCGAACGAGTACTACCAGGAGACCGATCTCACCGCGAACAACAACGTGACGATCGATTCCGGCGGGACGCTGCTGCTCAACTCCACCGGGACGAATCTGCGCTCCGGCGGCGCGCCGGCCGGTGACACCGAGGGGGGCAGCGCCAAGCTCTACGTCGCGAATGACCCGAACTCGGGCACGAGCCCACTGCTGACCAATGACGGAACCATCGAGGCGGAGAACACCGCGCCGGCGCAGTTCGGCGAGTTCATCTACGGGCCGGTGGCCAACGCCGGCTCCCTGACTGACGCCTCGGGCCCGCTGTACATGCAGGACGAGAACAGTTTGACGAGCACGAATTCCGGCACCTTGACCGTCGCCTCGGGCGCCCTGACGGAGCTGGCCGGTGGTCCGGGCTTCACCAACTCGGGGATGGTCACCGCGGACGGGACGCTGGAGATGTACGGGAACGAGACCTGGACCCAGAGCGGCGGCTCGGTCACCGGCAGCACCGTGTCACTGGCCAACGGCGACACATTGGCCGATTCGGCGGGCGCGGGAGCGTTCTCGTTCGGAGCTGGCCAGAACCAGAACGCGATCTCCGGCACGATCCCGGCCGATCAGTCGATCACGCTCACCGCGGGGACGTCGGGCAGTGCCAACAACGGGATCTCCATCAACGGCACGGTCACCAACGACGGAACGTTCACGCTGGACACCCCAGCCGGGGCGACCGGCAACCCGGAGGTCGATTTCGGTACGGCGCCCTCGAGCTTCATCAACAACGGCACGGTCAACCTGATCAACGCAAGCGGCACCAGCCAGGCCAACCTGTTCAGAGTGAATGCGACGAACGCCGCAGGCGGCGTGTTCGACGTTCAGTCCGGCGAGACCAACTTCGACGGTTCCAACACCGTGGACAACCAGGGAACGATCGAGATCGCTCCCGGGTCTGAGATCATCGAGAACGGCTCCGCCACGGTGACCAACAGCGGAACCATCGCGCCGGAGATCGCCTCGGTATCGAGCTTCGGCAAGTACGACCTCTACGGGGGAACGTTGACCGCGGGCGGCGCGCTGAGTCCGGTCCTCGTCGGCGGGTACGTTCCCGCCACCGGCCAGGAGTTCCCGGTGGTCAACATCGGAGAAACGGACACGTACAACGGGCCGTTCGCCTCCGCCGGGGGCGGCTTCACCCTGGACAACTCACAGGCGCGTGCCTACCCGGGAGCCGTCAGCGTGGTGTACGCACCCCCCGCCTCCAGCGGAACTGGGGGCTCGACCGGGACCGGCGGGTCGACCGGGACCGGTGGCTCGACGGGGACCGGCGGGACGACGGGGACGAGCGGATCGACCGGGACCGGTGGCTCGACGGGGACCGGCGGGTCGACCGGGACGAGCGGGTCGACCGGGACGAGCGGGTCGACCGGGACGAGTGGGTCGACCGGAACGAGTGGGTCGACCGGAACGAGTGGGTCGACCGGAACGAGTGGGTCGACCGGAACGAGCGGCTCGACCGGGACCACCACCGGTCCGCTGGCGGGCAGCGTGCGCGTCGTCAAGACGAGCGTCGTGAACGGTCGGCTTGTCGCCAGCGTCTCCTGCCCCAGCGGCCGGACCTGCGCTCCCTACACGCTCACAGCCACCGTCACCGAACGGCTGCGGGGCAGGACGGTGATCGACCTGACGGCGGTGCGGACGACGACGCGGGTGGTCACCATCGCCACCGCCCGGGGCTCGGTGTCCGGCGGCAGGACGGTGACCGTCAAGCTCGCACTCAACCCCGTCGGCGCCGCCCTGCTCAGGCGCCATCGCACGCTGAAGGCGCGCGTCGCCCTCACCGCGGGTGGAAAGACCATCTCGACGAGCACGGTCACCTTCACCGAGGCCAAGCCGGCGGTCAAACGCCAGTAGGACAACCCGAACTCTCCAGAACGACACGGGCCTGAGAGGCAGCGCGCGCCAGATGTCGTGTGGCGACAGCGCACGCGCGGGGGCCGCCTGATCGCCGCCGCCGTGGAGATTTGCGGGGTCTCAGACGGCTGCCTGATCGGCCAGGGCGGCCGTCAGCGCCGGCACGTCGAGCCCCGGATCGCTGTCGGCCAGCCAGCGCTCGGCACTGCGACGGCCGCCGAGGGCGCGCAGGCCCCGCGCACCGTGCTCCTCGATGTAGTCGGCCAGCGCGTGGGCCCGACGGGCGGCCAGGCGCCGGGCGGGCAGATTGAGGCCGGCGCGATGCTCATCCAGCGCGGCGATCAGCGCGTCCACCCCGCTGACGGGCGGAAGGGAGGAGACGCCGATGACCCGGGTGTCCCGCGCGCCGACCGAGCGCAGTGCGGCGTGCAGGTCGGCCATCGCCCGCTGGGCCACCCGCCCGAGGTCGGCCTTGGTCACCACCAGTACATCCGGCGTCTCCATGATCCCGGCCTTGAGGAACTGCAGGACGTCGCCGGAGCCGGGCTGGACGACCACCGCGACGGAGTCGGCCACGTCGGCCACCTCGGTCTCGGACTGACCCACGCCGACCGTCTCGATCACCACGTTGTCGAAGCTCACCGCCAGCGCCGAGGCCGCCGCGCGCGTGGCCGGCGCCAACCCGCCCAGGCGCTCGCCGGCCGCGGTGGAGCGGATGAACACGGCCGGGTCGGTGGGATCGAACTCGATGCGGGCGCGGTCGCCGAGCAGGCTGCCGCCGCTGCGCTTGGAGCTCGGGTCGACGGCCAGGAAGGCCACGCTCTCATCCCGGGCGCGGTAGCTGGCGGCCAACCGGGACAGCAGGGTCGACTTGCCCACCCCGGGAGGCCCGGTGACCCCGATGATGTGGCCCTGGGCTTCATGGCCCAGGGCCCTGGGTGACAGCGCTGACAGCAGTTCGGCCGTCGCCGCGCGGGCGGCCGGGGTGGTGTTCTCGACGAGGTTGAGGACCGCGGGAGCGGCTCTCAGATCACCGTCGCGCAGCCGCCGGGCCAGCTCGGCGGCCGGCGCGAGGGCACTCACACCGCGACGGAGTTGCGCTCGGCGACCAGCCGCACGATGTCGCGCATCATCGCGTTGAGATCCCAGTCCTTGGGGGTGTAGACGGCGGCTACGCCGATCTCGCGCAGGGCGACGGCGTCAGGCTCGGGGATGATGCCGCCGCAGATGACCGGGATGTCAGCGCCTCCGGCGTCCCTGAGCTCCTTGATCACCGAGGGGATCAGTTCGGCGTGCGAACCCGACAGGATCGACAGGCCGACCACGTGGACGCCCTCCTGGACCGCCGAGGCGGCGATCTGGGACGGGGTGAGGCGGATGCCCTCATAGACGACGTCCATGCCGACGTCTCGCGCCCGCACGGCGATCTGCTCGGCACCGTTGGAGTGGCCGTCGAGGCCAGGTTTGCCCACGAGAAACTTGATGCGGCGCCCCAGCTGCTCGGACACATGCTCGACCTCGTCGCGCACCTCGACGAGATCCTCGCCGGGTGACGACACGGCCTCACCGACTCCGGTCGGCGCACGATATTCACCGAAGGCGTCGCGCAGGGTCTGTGACCACTCCCCGGTGGTGACACCGGCGCGCGCGGCGACGATCGAGGCCTCCATGATGTTGGCGTCGGGGTCATCAGCGGCCGCGACGAGGTCGGCGATCGCCTGGGCCACCGCGTCGGGGTCGCGAGAGGCCTTCCACGCCTCCAGCGCCGCGCGGCGCTCGGCCTCCACGGCAGGATCGACGGTCATGATGCCGCCGTCGCCGCTGGCGGTGAGCGGGCTGGGCTCGGTGGTCTCGTACCTGTTCATGCCCACCACGGTGAGGTCGCCGGACTCGATGCGGCGCCAGCGGGCGCGATGGGATTCCACGAGGGCGGACTTCATGTAGTCGACCGCCTCCACGGCGCCGCCGAGCTCGGCCACCCGGGCCATCTCATCCTGCGCGCCGGTGACCAGCTCGCGGACCAGACCCTCCATCACCTTCGAGCCCTCGAAGATGTCCCCGTACTCGAGCAGGTCGGTCTCGAAGGCGAGGATCTGCTGCAGGCGCAGCGACCACTGCTGATCCCAGGGGCGGGGGAGACCGAGGGCCTCGTTCCAGGCGGGCAGCTGCAGGGCGCGCGCTCGCGCGTTGCGGCCCAGGGTGACCGACAGCGCCTCGAGGGTGATGCGATAGACGTTGTTCTCGGGCTGAGCCTCGGTGAGGCCAAGTGAGTTGACCTGGACGCCGTAGCGGAAGCGCAGCTGCTTGGCGTCGCTGACGCCGTAGCGGTCACGTCCGAGCTGCTCCCAGAGCTGCGACATCGCCCGCAGCTTGGCGTGCTCCTCGATGAACCGCACCCCGGCGTTGACGAAGAAGGAGATGCGGCCGAAGACGTTGCCCATCAGCTCCTCCGCACGCTCGCCGAGTCGCTCCTTGACCGCGTCGAGCACGGCGATCGCGTTGGACATCGCGTAGGCGATCTCCTGCACGGGCGTGGCCCCGGCCTCCTGGAGGTGGTAGGAGCAGATGTTGATCGGGTTCCACTTGGGCACGTGGATCACCGTGTAGGCGATCATGTCGGCGATCAGGCGCATCGACGGGCCCGGGGGGAAGGCGTAGGTCCCCCGTGAGAGGTACTCCTTGAGGATGTCGTTCTGGGTCGTGCCCTGGAGCAGCTTCTGGTCGACGCCCTGTTCCTCCGCGGCGACGATGTAGAGGCTCAACAGCCACGCCGCGGTCGCGTTGATGGTCATTGACGTGTTCATCTGGTCCAGGGGAATCCCCTCGACCAGGGTCTCCATGTCCCCGCGGGTGGCGACCGACACACCGACCTTGCCGACCTCGCCGCGCGCCAGCTCGTGATCGGGGTCATAGCCCGTCTGGGTGGGCAGGTCGAAGGCGATCGACAGGCCCGTCTGGCCCTTGGCCAGGTTGTTGCGGTACAGCTCGTTCGAGCGCTTGGCGTCGGAGTGGCCCGCGTAGGTGCGCATGACCCACGGACGGTCGCGCTCGGGCAGCCGAAATTCGTCGGAGTCCGTCATCGGCTGAATGTACCGAAGAAACCCACCTTCCGACAGGTGTGTCGGATCGCGCCGGTGGGCTGTTGTAGCCTCGAATCCATGGCTTCCGAACCCCGTCCGATCGACGTCCTCCAGCTCGGCGTCCAGCGTGCCATCTGCTGCTGGCAGGTGGGTGGACTGATCATCGACCCGGGGCCGGAGTCGACGCTGAAGAACGTGCTGGCCGAGCTCGACGGGCTCGAGCCCAGGGCGATCCTGCTCACCCACATCCACCTTGACCATGCGGGTGGGGCCGGGACGCTGGCACGCATGTATCCGGGCCTGCCGGTCTACGTGCATGAACGCGGCGCTCCGCACATGCTCGACCCGAGCAAGCTGATCGCCTCGGCCACGCGCATCTACGGCGACTACATGGACGTCCTGTGGGGCAAGTTCGAGGCGGTTCCCGACTCCCAGCTGCACGTGCTGTCCGGCGGTGAGACGCTCGACTTCGGTGACGACGGCACCTTCGAGGTGCTCTACACGCCCGGCCACGCCGTCCACCACGTCTCCTACCTGACCCCGGACGGCGCGGCCTTCGTCGGCGACGTCGCCGGCACGCGGGCGCCCGACTCCGACGTGGTGCTCCCGCCGACGCCGCCGCCGGACATCAACCCGCCGGATTGGCAGGCCTCGATCGACGCTCTGCTCGCCCGGGACCTGACCCGCCTGCACTACACCCACTTCGGTGCCTGCGACGACGTCGAGGCCCATTTGACCCAGCTGTCGGAGCGGATCACCGGCTGGGCGGAGGCGGCCAGGGACCAGGACATCGACGGTTGGGAGCAGGTCGCCCGGGCCGAGATGACCGCGGCCGGGGCCCAGCAATCGGAGCTCGATTACCAGCTCGGACCGGGTGGCCGTGAGGCGAATTACGGCGGTCTGCGCCGTTATTGGGACAAACACGCCGCCAGGCGGTAAGATCGCGCGTCGAATGCCGCTATTTATCGAGGAACTCCCTGTCCTGGGAGGTCCCGGCAGCGGACTCGGGGGTGTCTGGAACGTGGTGGTGCTGAATGACGAGCACAACACGTTCGATCACGTTGCCGAGTCGCTGGCCGCGACCATCCCCGCCATGTCACTGACCGATGGCTACCGCACGGCCGACGCGATCCACCGTCGCGGCTTGGCGATCGTCTTCTCCGGTTCTCGCGAGGACGCCGAGGACTACTGGGAGGCGCTCGACGACGCCGGCCTGACGCTGGCACCGCTCGAAGCCGCCTGAACCGCGTCCTTGGCGGCGACGTGGACCGCCTGGGCGCGGGCCGTCAGCTTCGCCGCCTGACGTTCGGGGCTGACCCGCACCACCTTCCAGACCAGGCCGATCCGCTCCATGGCGACGATCACCAATCCGGTCGGATCGGTCAGTCGCTCTGAGAGCTTCAACCCGTGAAACGCCGAGGTGGGGAACGCGTGGTGGTTGTGATGCCAGGCCTCACCCATGGAGAAGGGCGCCAACCAGAAGACGTTGCGTGACTCATCCTCGACGTCGAAGCGGCGCTTGCCGAAGAAGTGACAGACGCTGTTGATCGACCAGGTGACGTGGTGGAGGAGAAGGACCCGCACCAGGCCGCCCCACAGCAGTCCCATCAGCGCGCTCCACAGCGTGCCACCGATCAGATACCCGACCGCCGCGGGGATCGCGAAGGTGAGGAAGACCCACAGCCCGAACAACTTGTCCACGGCGCGGATGGTGGGGTCCTTCATCAGATCGGGGGCGTAGCGCTGGCGCTCGGCCGTGCCGACTGACTCGAACAGCCAGCCGCAGTGGGCATGCCACAGGCCCTTGATCGCTCCGCCGAGGCCGGGACCGCTGAGGTGGGGGGAGTGCGGGTCGCCGTCCTGATCGGTGAAGGCGTGATGCTTGCGGTGATCGGCGACCCAGGTGATGACCGACCCCTCGACCGCCATCGATCCCATGATGGCCAGCACGGCACGCACCGGCGCCGAGGTCTGGAAGCTGCGGTGGGTGAAGAGACGGTGGTAGCCGAGCGTGATGCCCAGCGCGGTGATCACGTAGGAGACGGCGAGGATCGCCAGCTCCCGCGGCCCGATCGCCTTGTGCCACAGCAGCACGATCGCGACGACGAGAGCCACCGGCGGGATGCCGACGCCGAGCAGATTGACGAACTTGTGGATCCGGGTCATTGAGGCGCGAGTTTACAGGCGCTCACTGCCATGGTCTGGTCGACGCCGAGGAGATCCCACCCCCCGGAGCCGTCGGGTTCCGCCGACAGGGTGAAGCGCCCAGCCACCGTTTCCAGCCCCGGCGCCCACACGCGCCCGGCCAGGAGCGATGGGCCAAATCAGCGCTATATGCGGAAAATCCCCATCGCGGTGCCGCGGCGATGGGGATTTGGTCCTATAGGAATCACTTTCCGCGTCGCTCGTCGGAGGGCGACGCGCGGAGCGGCCCCTAGCGAACGACCTCGACGTCCGCGGTGGCATGGCTGACGGCCGGGACGTCGTTCTCAGACCCGATCTCGTCGTGCCACACGTAGGTCAGCGGGACCTGGTACTTGCCCATGTACCGGGCGCGGAACTCGATGGCCTCTTCACCATCCCAGAACGCGTACCAATCATCGGAGGAGTTGAACCAGAACATCGTCTTGACGTTGAAGCGGTCATCCCGGCTGCGCTGGATCGAGTACCGGGTCGCCCCGTACTTGATTGCCGCGGGCGCGAGGAACTCGGCGAGCCCGTCGGCCAGCTGGTCCTTGCGACCCATGGTCGCGTAGAAGGGGATATGTACGACGCCACCTGCGGCTCCAGCCATGATTACGCTCCTACTTCAGCTCGGATTGCGCCAGGGCCCTCGGCGGTCTTGCCTTGGCCCTCTTCGGTGGCGCCGACCAGAATGGCAATCTTACCGAGGTGTTTGTTGTCGCGAAGTAGCTGATGGGCTTCTGCGACCTTGTCGAAGCCCAGCGTCCGCCACAGCACGGGGCGGATCTTGGACTCCTCGATCAGGGCGTTGGCCTTGGTCGCCTCCCACGCGTTGGCGAAGTGGCTGCCGATGATCTCCTTCTGGCGCATCCACAGGTAGCGCACGTCAAAGTCGAGCTGGTAGCCCGAGGTCGCCCCGCAGATGACCACCTTGCCGAACGGCTTGCAGGTGAGCACGCTGGTGGGGAAGGTCGCCTGGCCGACGTGCTCGAAGACGATGTCGGGGGCCCCGCCGAGGATCTCCTCGACTGCCTGGCTGAAGCGCCGGGACTCCTTGAACCGGGTCTTCTCGGCCAGCGCGTCCTCACCGCCGACGCGCATCATGCCGTTGAAGTCGTTGCGGTTGATGTAGCCGATGGCGCCGAGCTGTTTGACCAGCTCACCCTTCTCGTCGGAGGAGACGACGCCGACCGAGTCCGCCCCGGCGATCTTGGCCAGCTGGGTGGCGAACACGCCGAGACCACCGGCGGCCCCCCACACGAGCACCTTGTGCCCGGCCTGGAGCTGGGCGCGGTCCATCAGCATGCGGTAGGCGGTGAAGTAGGTCAGCCCATAGGAGGCGGCGTCCTCCCAGCTCAGGTGGTGGGGCTTGGGCAGCAGCTGCTGGGCCTGGACCTTGCAGAACTGGGCGAAGGATCCCCAGGTCGTCTCGTAGGCCCAGATCCTCTGGCTCGGGGCAGCGAGCGGGTCGAGCCCGTGGACCTCGGGATCCTCGTAGGAGGCCTGGTTGCAGTGGACCACGACCTCGTCGCCGGGCTGCCAGCGGGTGACGCCCTCGCCGACCTTCCACACCACGCCGGAGGCGTCCGAGCCGCCGATGTGGTGGTGATAGATGGGATGGTCGCCGTAGCGGAACACGCTGATCGGCTCACCCAGGGCGGCCCATACGTTGTTGAAGTTGACGCCGGCGGCCATCACGCGCACGATCACCTCGAAGGCGCCGGGCTCGGGGACCTCGACCTCCTCGAGCTGGATGGCGTCGATCGGTTCACCGAAGCGGTCCTCACGGATGACCCAGGCGGCCATCGTCTGGGGCAGCTCGCCCGGCTCGACGGTGATCTCTGAAACTTGGCTGACGTCAACGGCCACTGTGCGTTCGTTCTCCTTCGTTCCCGCGGTGAAGTGCGCGGGATGGTACCCGCTCATAGAGCTAAGGTTTCCCCATGACCGTTGGAGCGGACGGCGCCGGGTTGAGTCGCTGGCTGGAGACGGCGGCGCTGGTTCCCGGGACGCTGTCGGATGAGGCCTACGTCGCACTGCTGGGCGCCGACGGAGCGGATCTCGCGACGCTGTGTGAGATCGCCGATTCTTCGCGTCGTGACCGGGTGGGGGATGCCATCAGCTTCGCGGTGAACCGCAATCTGGAGACCGCCGCGGTGGCGGAGGACCTCCAGCTGCTCGACGACCTGCTCGATGAGGCATGGGCGCTCGGGGCGACGGAGATCTGCATGCAGGGTCCGCTGCCGGCCGGCCGGTCCGGCGCGGGCTATCTCGAGCTCGTCGCCGCGGTGACGAGCCGCCTGCCGGAGGTGCACCTCCACGCCTTCCGGGTCAGCGAGGTGGCCGACGGCGCCGCTCGCCTGGGGATCTCCCCGCGCGAGTTCCTTGTGCGGGCGCGGGAGGCCGGCCTGGGATCGGTCCCCGGCACGGGCGCCCGGATCCTCGACGACCCGTTGCGCGCGGCGCTCACCGACGGGACCGACATCCCGGCGGCGCAGTGGATCGAGCTGATCAGCACCGCCCACGCCGTTGGTCTGGCCTCCACCGCCACCATGGTCTATGGCCATCTCGAAACCCCCGCCCAGCAGGTCGCCCACCTGCGCTGCCTCGGGGAGATCCAGCGCCAGCACGGTGGCTTCAGCGAGCTGATCCTCATGCCGATCCAGCCCGAGCAGGTGCCCGCGGCGATCGCCGACCGCGTTCGGTACGCCGACGCGCGGGAGACCCGGGCGCTGCACGCCGTGGCCCGGCTCATGCTGGCCGGCCAGATCGATCACCTCCAGGCGCCGTGGCCCAAGATCGGGCTCGCCCTGACCCGCGAGCTGCTCGCGGGCGGCGCCGACGACGTCGGCGGCATCCTGCTCGACGGCACGCTGGCACCGGCGGCCGGGCCTGAGGCGGGCAACAGCCTCAGCGTCTCCGATGTCGAGGCGTTGGCCGCCAGCCTGGGTCGGGGGGTCCGCCAGCGCACGACGCTGTACGGCACCCCGAGCCCCGAGCGTCTCGCGGTCGCCCAGGCGCTGGGCTCGGGGTCGAGCCCAGCCGGAGCACGGTGAGCGCCGTGGCCGTGGAGGAGGTCGACGTCGCGATCATCGGGGCCGGATTCGCCGGCCTGGGCACCGGCATCCAGCTTGCGCGCCGCGGACGGGAGTCCTTCGTGATCCTCGAGCGCGGCGACGACGTCGGCGGCACCTGGCGGGACAACCGCTATCCCGGCGTGGCCTGCGACATCCCCTCGCACCTGTACTGCTTCTCGTTCCGGCCCAACCCCGACTGGTCCGCGCTCTACGCCCCCGGGGAGGAGATCCAGGCCTACCTCCGCGATTGTGCGCGCGAGGAGGGCCTCGAGTCCCACATCCGGCTCCGCGCCGAGGTCCGCGCGGCGCGCTGGGAGGCCGACGCCTGGACGGTGGAGAGCGACGCCGGCGACTACCGGGCACGCGTGCTGGTGGTTGCCACCGGGCGCCTGTCGGAGCCACGTATCCCCGCGCTCGGCGGGATGCTGGAGTTCGGTGGAGCGATCTTCCATTCGGCGCGCTGGGACGACACGGTCGAGCTGGCCGGCAAGCGGGTCGGGGTGGCCGGTTCGGGTGCCACCGCCGCGCAGGTGGTGCCCGCCGTGGCCGAGATCGCCGAGTCGGTGGTGGTGTTCCAGCGCAGCGCGCCGTACGTGGTCCCGCGCGCCAACCGCGCCTACAGCCCGGCCGAGCGGGCCGGCTTCGCTCAGGACAGCGCCGGACTGGCCGCGTTGCGCGAGCGCCAGTTCCTCGAGGCCGAAGCTGGGCTGGGGGCCCGCCGGCGCCGCCAACCGGACCTGGACATCCTGCGCGCCCGGGCCATCGAGCACCTCAGCGCTCAGGTGCCGGATCCGGAGCTGCGCCGGCGTCTGACCCCGACCTATGAAATCGGCTGCAAGCGGGTGGTGATCTCCGACGACTTCTATCCGTCGCTGACTCAGGCGCACGTCACGCTCGAGCCGAGCCCCCTCCATCACTTCGCCGGCGACCGGGCGGTCAGCGCCGCGGGCGGCGGCTATGAGCTCGACGCCGTGATCCTCGCCACCGGCTTCCTGTCCACGCGCCCGCCGGTGGCCCGGCGCATCAGCGGCCGCGACGGGGTGCAGCTGGCCGACCGTTGGTCCGAGGGCATGTTCGCCTACGCGTCGACCACCGTGCACGGCTTTCCGAACATGTTCGTGCTCGACGGCCCCAACGCCAGCCTCGGGCACAACTCGGCCGTGCACATGATCGAGACCCAGGTCGGCTACCTGCTCGGCGCGCTCGACCATCTCGCCGATCAGCCCGCAGAGGCACTCGAGGTGACGCTGGAGGCCGAGCAGGCCTACGTCGGGGAGCTCGAGGCGATGAGCGCGGGCACCGTGTGGCTCGACGGGGGCTGTAACAGCTGGTACGTGGATGAGCGCAGCGGTCGCCTGACCCTGCTCTGGCCCGACACCGCTCGGTCCTTCCGGGCGCGCAACGGGACCTTTGACCCGGGTCCCTACGTCGCGTCGCTCAGCCAGGGCTCGCGCGACTGATCAGCTCAGGGCTGGAGCAGCACGTTGTCGGCGTTCGGGCGCGACTTGGTGATCTTCAGCTGAGCCGCCGAGGCCTTCGCGCCACCGGCGATCTTGTAGATGCCGGTCTTCAGGTTCGCGGTGACCTGGGCGGTCGCCCCGCTGTTGATGTGCCCACTGCTGGCGACCGGTCCGCCGTGGGCGTTGCGGATGGTCAGCGTCTGAGTGCCGGAGGCCTGGTTGGTCACGTACAGGATCACCGGGCCGGCGCCGAGCTTGGCCGGTGAGATCGAGACGTGGTTGTTGTCGATGTACACGCTGAGATCGACCGGCACGGGCGGCCGCGGAGCGTTCTTGAAGTGCGCCGGGCTGCCGGTGCCACAGGCGGCCAGCGCGACACCGCTCGCCACCGCGGCCAGGGCGACGGCTCCGCGGCGTCGCGGAGCCCGCTCAGCTCTGAGAAACACGCCACCTCGACCCATGCGGGCTGAACCTTAACGGAGCCTCCGACGGTGCGCGCCGGCGTCGTCTGCAGGACCGCGTGCGTTGCGTCCGGCCCGGCGTCTATCAACGCCAGGGCAATGGCACTGCTCGACCAACCCCTGGCGACGATGGAGTTCGTCGCCCTCGATACCGAGACCAACGGTCTCAGCGGCGCGTCGTGTGAGCTGACCGAGGTGGGGGCCGTGCTGGTCGGCGGCGGAGAGCTGCACGATCGCTGGTCCTCGCTGGTGCACACCAACCTGCCCCTGGGCCGCGGCATCCAGCGTTTCACCGGGATCACCCAGGCCGACATCGACGGTGCGCCCGAGCCCGAGGTCGCGCTCGGCGAGCTCGCGCGGTGGCTGGAGGGGCGGGTGCTGGTGGCCCACAACGCGCCGTTTGACACCCGCGTGCTCAAACAGGCCTTCGAGCGCTGTGGCCTGGACTGGCCCGAGCCGCCGGCGCTGTGCACCGCCCTGCTGGCGCGGCGTCTGATGCCCTTGCAGAAAGGGCGCAAGCTGGCGGTGCTCGCCGACGCGTTGGGGATCGAGGTCGACGGGGTCCACCGCGCCCTGCTCGATGCCGAGACCTGCGCGCGGATCTTCTGTGCGCTGTTCACCAAGCTGTGTGGCGCCGCGGCCACCGTGGGGGACGCCGTGGCGCTGTGTCGCGCCGACGCCCGGCGCTCGGGGGGCGCGCGGCGGGCCCCGGCGCGGGTCCAGCATGCGGTGGGCGCTCGCGAGCTGCCCCAGCTCGAGTTCGGCGAGCTGCCGAGCGACCCCGGTGTCTACATCTTCCGCGACGCCCAGGGTGAGCCGCTGTACGTCGGCAAGTCGGTGTCGATCGCCCGACGCGCCCGGGCGCACTTCGCCCCGGCCACCCAGCGCGCGGCCTGGACCCAGCACGCGGCGGTGGTCGACTATCGCGCAACCGCCTCAGAACTCGGCGCGCTGGTGACCGAGAACCGTCTGATCAAAGAGCTGGCTCCGCCCGGCAACGTGCGCCTGGCGGCCGGCCGGCGCCAGCGCGGGGGCGACCTGGTCTACATCCGCTGTCGCCTCGACATCGCCTATCCGATCCTCGAGGTCGCCGACGCGCCCGCCGGTGGACTGGCGGTCAACATCGGGCCGCTGCGGGGCCGGGAGTGGGTGGGGGAGCTGGTTGAGCAGCTCGAGTCACTGCACCAGCTGCGCCACTGCGGCCGGCGCCTGCCGCGCCGCGAGCATGCGTCGGCCTACGGGCAGATGGGTCGCTGTCTCTCACCGTGTCTGGGTGATCTGGACCCCAACCTCTACCGCCGACGCCTGGATCAGGCGCTGGCCCCGTTCCTGGGCTCCACCGACGCGCAGCTGGGTCTGTTGGCTCAGATCGACGCGCGGATGCGCGAGGCCGCGGATGCCCAGCAGTACGAGCGGGCAGCCGGGCTGCGCCGTCGACGGGCTCGGTGTGGCGCGATTCTCGCCAACCTCCAGGGCCGCCTGCACGCCGCTCACGTCCGGCCGGCCCTGGTGCTCGCCCCACACCCGATCGAGCCGCGCTTCGACGCCCTCTGGTTGGCCGCCGGGCGGCTGCTGGACTTCGGTGAACTGCCGGGTGACCTGGAGGAGCTCGGGGCGCGGACCGCGCGGGTGCTGGCGCGGGCCGGCCGGCCCCAGACGGGCGTCCACGTCCCACCGGGTGAGATCGACGAGCTGACGATCGTCAACGCCTACCTGGCCTCACACCCCGACCTGCCCCGGCTGTCGCTGGATCCCGCGCCGGAGGCCGCTGATCTGGCGCGGTTCGTCGCCACGGCGCTGGCCGGACGGGCCGACGCCGGACCGCGACGGCGGCGGAACCGGGCTCAGCCGAAGGGCAGTTCGACGACCTCGGCCGAGACGCCCTCGCCGCTCACCACGCGGGCGCCGACCGGCGCCTCGCGCCGGACGAAGGCCAAGGCGATCGGTCCGAAGCGCGGGGAGTCCGCGGCGCTGGTCACCGTGGCCACCACGCGACCCTCGTAGCTCAGCTCGGTACCCGGGGCGAGGCGGACCTGGGAGCTCAGACCGCGGAGCTCGCGGTTGGGCTTGCCCTTGTAGTAGAGGCGGGCCACCGTCTCCTGTCCCACGTAACAGCCCTTGGTGAAGGACACCGCGCGGGCGTTGAGTCCGGCCTCCTGGGGGATGACGGTCTCGTCGAGGTCGACCCCGTAGCGGGGGCGGCCCGACTCGATGCGGACGGTGTCCGCCGCGGCTTCAGACACCGGGACGGCGCCGGCATCGATCAGGGCGCTGCGGACCGCGTCGAGGTCGTCGGCCTCCATCAGCAGGTCGAGGCCGAGATCGGTCCGGATCACGCGGACGCGAACGTGACCGATCTGAGCCGTCAGGTGATCGTGTTCGCTCGCGCCCGGCAGCTCGGTGTCGGTCGCCGCGGACGCTGTGAGGATGCTGTCGCTGCGGGGGCCGATCAGCGACAGCAGCCCGCTCTGCAAGGTGCGCTTGAGCATCTCGACGTCGTAGCCGATCGAGAAGCGGCGGATCGTGTTGAACAGCTCCTGGAGTCCCGCGCGCTCGGTGTCGAGCAGCAGCTCATCACCGGTGTCGAGGACCCGCAGGTCCGCGAGCATCTTGCCCTTGTTGGTGAGCAGGGCGGCGTAGACGCCGTGGCCCGGCGTCAGGCTGGTGATGTCCTGGGTGACCTGGCCGTGCAGGAATGTCCTGATGTCGGCGCCCCTCAGCGCGAGCTTGCCGCGCTCGGATCGGTCGAGGACGCCGACTCCGGTGGTGAGGGCGGCGTAATCGGCGGGGGGATCACTGAGGGCGGTCACTCACGAAAGGTTAGGACCCGGCGGGGAGGAAACGCTGGCTGAACATGGCCGCGACGTCCGGGAGCGTCTTGACGATCCCGAACTTCAGCTCCCAGGTCGCCCACTGCTGCAACAGCGCCGGCTTCAGCGCGCCCACCGCGCCGCCGCCCACCGGTGTGAAGGCCGGCACCTCACCGGCCAGCTGAGAGGACACCTGGGCGGGGACGAGGCCGGTGACCTGGGACTCCAGCGCCTTGGCTCCCGCAGCCGGGTCCTTGATCACCGATTGATAGCCGCGCACCAGTGCGTGGACCACGTCGGTGGCCAGGCGGGGGTCGGACCTGAGCTCGGCGGCGGGAGCGCTGAGCACCAGCTCCGGGTAGGCGGGAGCTCCGTAGTCCTCGACCCGGAAGACGTGGAAACCGCCCGGTTTCTCCTTGGCCAGCTGGACGCCCTCGTCGTTCCAGAATGCCGTGGCGGCAGCGACGCGACCGGCGACCAGGTCGGGCACGGCGTTGTAGCCGATGGTGAGGGTCTTCAGCTTGGCGGGATTCCCGCCGGCCCCCTGGACGATGGAGTGCAGCACCGCGAGGTCCGAGGGGTCGCCGGTGACGCCCACCGTCTGACCCTCGAGGTCCTTGGGGCTGGCGAACTTCCCCTGGGCGATGACCGCGGCGAGCGGTCGCTCGACGATGGCCATGATCCCGACGAGATGCTTGCCCTCGGCGTCGGCGATGGCCAGATCGTGGATGTCGAGGATGGCGAAGTTGACCCGGTGGGCGACCAGCTCGCTGATGGCATCGGTGGAGGCGCCGGGCACGTCGACCTTGAGGTTGACGCCGGCCTCGCGCAGGTACCCGTCCTGGAGGGCGGTGTAGATGCCCGAGTGGATCGCGTTGGGGGTGAAGTCGAGCACCACCGAGGCGTTCTGGGGGGCGCGGGCGGCGGTCGAGGTCCCGGCCGAGTCGCCCGGGCCGGAGCTGGAGCCGCCGCAGGCGGCAAGGGTGATGGCGGCCAGTGCGGCCGCGGCTGTCGTACTGAGAAGTCCCCGCATCAGCGGCGGAGGTTAGGAGCTCGCTCGGACCAGGCGATCGGGGCACGATGGTTGACCCCTAAACTTCTCAGTCACATGCGCCGCCAGATCACCTTCAGCGCCAACCTCACCCTGTCGCTGTCACGGACGTGTCAGTGCTACTGCAAGTACTGCGCCTTCGCCACCCACCAGGCCCACCTGCACGAGCCCGACGAGGTGCTCGAGCTGCTCGACCGCGCGGTGGACTCCCACCAGGTCAAGGAACTGCTGGTGCTGACCGGTGAGAAGCCCGAGGTCAACCCGCGGGTCAAGGCGCGCCTGGGCGAGCTCGGATTCGCGGACTTCACCGCGTACGTGGTCTGGGTGTGTGAGCAGGCCCTGTCGCGCGGGCTGCTCCCTCACACGAACCTGGGCGTGCTGTCGCGCACCGACCTGGCTCGCCTGCGTGAGGTCACCGCCTCCCAGGGCCTCATGCTCGAGTCCGTGAACCCCGACCTGGTCGCCCATCAGGGTTCGCCGACCAAGCATCCGACCCTGCGCCTGGAGACGATCCGCGCGGCCGGCGAGTTGCGCATCCCCTTCACCAGCGGGATCCTCGTGGGCATCGGCGAGTCGCGTGAGGACCGCTTCGCGACGCTGGAGGCGCTGGCGGACGTCCACGGCCGGTACGGCCACCTGCAGGAGATCATCATCCAGAACTTCGTGCCCCACGATTCCTACTACGGCCAGGAGCCGGCTGACATCGCCACGCAGGCCGCCGCCGAGTACTGGCGCACGGGGATCGGTCACGGCCCCCGCCTCAACGCACCCAAGTGGGCGAACGAGGTGACCATCGATGACCTCAAGGAGCTGATCGCCGCCACCGCCGAGCTGATGCCGGACATCGGCATCCAGGTGCCGCCGAACCTCAGCGACTGGTGGCCCGAGCTCGTCGCCGCCGGCGCCACCGACCTGGGTGGCCTGTCGGCCAACGGCGACCACATCAGCCCCGAGCATCCCTTCCCGAGTCCCGCCCAGGCGGGCGAGCGCCTCGCCCGCGACGGCTATGAGCTGACCGAGCGGCTGTGCGTCTACCCGGGCTACATCGACTCCACCTGGATCGCCGACGAGGTCATGGACGTCATCACCGGCGCCGTGGCGGCGTAAGCGAGGCGCGACGGTGGGAGCGATGAACCGCACGCCCGCGCTGTTCGCCGGGGTCGAGCCGCTCGAGGTGTTCGTCGACCTGCTGGCCGAGCTCGATACCGACACCACCTCGACCGAGTTCTATGACCGCATCTGTGAGGCGATCTGTCGCCTGACCACGATGGAGCGGGCCGCGATCTTCATGACCCAGGGGCGGGGCCGGGCGGTGCGGGCGGTCGGCGCCCACGGGACCTCCTTCGCCGAGCTGGCGGCGTTGCGCCCGACGCTGTGGGGCGCCCCGATCGCCCAGAAGGCGCTGCTCGCCGACGAGGTCGTGGTCGTGCGCAGCTCCATCGACGAGGCGATCCCCGCCGAGTACGCCGACCAGCTCGGCGTCTCGACGCTGGTCTGCACGCCGCTGTCGGCCGCCGGGCGCGCCTACGGCGTGATCTGCGCTGACCGCGGTGGGGGAGAGTTCGACCTCTCCGACGGTGAGCGCCATCTCCTGTGGACCCTCGGCAAGACCGCGGCGCTGGTCGCCACCGCGCGGATCACCACCCGCGAGGAGGAGCAGGCGCGGCGTCTCACCGAGCGGCTCGACCTCGCCCGCGAGATCCACGAGCGGGTGATCCAGCGCCTGTTCGGGGTGTCGCTCGCCCTGACCGCCCCCGAGCTCGACGCCGAGCAGCGCGAGCGTTCGCGCACCGAGCTGCAGGAGGCGATGGGCGAGCTGCGCGCGGCCCTGGAGCGGCCGCTGGCGCCGCTGGCGGTCAAGCCCACCGACGAGCGAGCGTCACTGGCCGCCGAGCTCGAGCGCCTGTCGGAGCTCGGCGCCGTCGCCGGCGCGCAGCTGACCGTCGACTGGCCCGAGGGTGTTGTCGTGCCCGGCGCGCACGAACAGGCCGCCCAGTCGTTCCTCATCGAGGCGCTGCGCAACGCCAAGAAGCACGCCCGCGCGAGCCGGATCGAGGTGGCGGTGACCAACGACGGCGAGACCTTCGCCCTGCAGGTGCGCAACGACGGGGTCAGCGAGCGCGAGCGCGGCGCCGGCATGGGCCTGCGCCTGGCCGCCTTCGAGGCGCTGCAGCTCGGCGGCGTGGTGGAGTTCGGGGAGTGTGAGGACAGCTCATGGCGAGCGCGGCTAGTGCTACCCGTCTGAGGGTCCTCGTGGTCGACGACCACGACGTCGTCCACTGGGGCATGCGGCTGCTGCTCGGTTCCCAACCCTGGGTCGAGCGCTGTCTGGCCGCCCGCAGCGGCGCCGAGGCGCTCGAGCTGACCCGCCGCTTCGAACCCAACGTCGCCCTCGTCGACCTGTTCCTGGCCGGGGAGTCCGGCGCCGATGTGTGCGCGGCGATCCGCGCCGAATCACCGCGCACCCGCGTACTGTTCATCTCCGGAGCGGGGCGGATGTCGCCCGCGGCGGCCAAGGCCGCCGGGGCCTCGGGCTTCGTGTCCAAGGACCTCGAGGCCTCGGAGCTGGCCAAGGCCGTCCAGCTCGTCGGTTCGGGCCAGACGCTGTTCCCGACCAAGTCGACCCAACCCGAGCCGCTGTTGACCGAGCGCGAGCGCGAGGTACTGGAGCTCATCGCGGCCGGGGAGACCAACGCCGAGATCGCCAAGGCGCTGTTCCTGAGCCCCCACACGATCAAGGAGCACACCTCGGCGCTGTATCGCAAGCTGGGGGCGCGCAACCGGGCCGAGGCCGTGCAGCTGGCCCAGCGGATCGGTCTGCTGGCCTGACCGCCAGGGCCGCCCGGCCCTCGACGTGACTACCATCACAGAGATGGTCATGGTGATTGGTTGTCTGGTGGTATTGGTCGGGGTGGTGATCGGTTGGTGGACGATCGCCGGCTCGGGAATCAACGAGCGCCACTACCGCGACCGGAACTCGGGCGGTGACAGCCGCGAGTTCGGTGACAGCCCGTTGGATTCCCCGTGGACCATGAACGAGTGGAGCCGCGGTACTCAGTCGTCCCGGCGTCGCCGGCGGTAGTCGCCGCCGCCGCGGACCCGTTCTAGAGCACCACGACGAGCTTGCCGGTGGCGTGACCGGTCTCGGCGCGCGCCTGGGCGGCCCCGATCGCCTCCAGCGCGAAGGTCTCCTGCACCGGCAGGCGGAAACGACCCGCCTGAATGAGCGTGACGACGTCGTCGAGGGCGTAGTAGGCGCTCGTGGTCCCGCTGAAGGTCACCCCGAACGGCCCGGCACCCGCGAAGTCGGCGATGGTCACGACACGCTTGGGGTCGCCGGTCAGCGCGATGAGCTCCGCCAGCGCCCCGCCGCCGGCCACGTCGAAGGCCACGTCCACGGGCGCGAGGTCCAGCGCCGCCACCCGCTCGGGGAGCCCCGGGCCGTAGGTCACCGGATGGGCGCCCAATTCGGTCAGCAGCGCGTGGTTGGCCGCCGAGGCGGTACCGATCACCTGGGCGCCACGCTCGATCGCCACCTGGACCGCGGTCTGGCCGACGCCACCGCTGGCGCCGTTGATCAGCACCGTGGTGCCGGCGCCGACGCCGAGGAGATCGAGGACCCGATAGGCCGTCTCAACCGCGACGGGCAGCGCGGCGGCCGCGACGAAGTCGAGGCCATCGGGGATCCGGGCATAGTGGGCCGAGCGCGTGTAGTCCGCCGCCGCGCCCCCGATGGTGAAGCCGAAGACCCGGTCACCGACCGCCACGTCGACCACCTCGGCGCCGAGCGCGTCGACCACGCCGGCCGCCTCGAGGCCGACGCGCTTGGGCGGCTCGCCGCCCATCATGCCCCGACGCAGCTTCCAGTCATAGCCGTTGACCCCGGCGGCCCGAACGGCCAGGCGGATCTGCCCCGGGCCGGGGTCGGGCACCGGCGCGTCGATGATCTCGAGGACCTCGGGTCCACCGAAGGCGGAGAAGGCAACGGCGCGCATGCCGCTGAGCCTATCCCGACGCCGACCAGCCCGCGACCAGGGCGGCGCGCACCTGATCGAGCCATACGCCGGAGGCTCCGAGGCGGGCGATGAGCGAGAACAGCTGGGCGATCCCGCGGGCGGGGTAGAGGTCGGTGGGAGCCAGCCGCGCGGCGAGCAGCAGCTCGACCGAGGCCGACTCCAAGCCCTCGAGCCGCCCCTCCACCGCGAGCACAGCGTCGGAGTCGAGCCGCGACGCCTCGGCGCCGCCGAGCGGGCCGAGTGCCGCCCGCGCCAGCGCCAGCGCGGCGTCGCCATGTCCGGGGGCGAGCACGCCGAGTTCGGTCAGGGCGTCTCCGAAGGCCGCTGGATCGCCGGCGGCGAAGGCGTCGAGCGCGGCCAGGCAGCGGTCGGCCCGGGTGCGATCCATCACCGCAACGGCGCCGAAGTCGACCACCCCGATCTGACCGTCGGGAAGGATCAGCACATCCTCGGCGTCGAGATCGCAGTGGATCAGGCCCTCGCGGACGCCGCCGATGACGAACTGCAGCAGCGCTGCAGCGGTGGTGTCGTGCGCAAAGCCGACACCACCGGCCACCGGCGTGCCCTCCAGCCAGGAGCACACCAGCACGGTCTCGCGACACAGGTCGCTCACGGGCACCGGCACGACCACCGGGGAACCGCGCAGCGCCCGACCGAAGCGGCGCATCTGCGCGGCCTCGTGCTCGAGGTCGCACTCGTCGAGCCCGCGCTCGCGCGCCTCGGCGAGCAGCGCGCCCGGATTCACTCCGGGGAAGGCTCCGCCGAGCGGCGCCAGGAGCGTGTCGACCAGCATCAGGTCCTGGCGGAAGGCGGCGGCCACCCCGGGGCGGAGGATCTTCACCGCCACCGGTGCCCCGGCGTGCACGCCGCGGTGGACCTGGGAGGTGAAGGTGACCGCAACCGGCTCGGGGTCCAGCGCGTCGAGCTCGTCCTGCACGCGCCGAACGCCCCAGGCGCTCGTGAGGAGCCGCTCGACCTCGGCGAAGGCCAGCGCCTCCGGACGCGCCGCCGTGGCCTGCGCGAGGGCGGCGCCGAGGCTGTCGGCCAGGGGTGGGGGAATCCAGCGCGGGTCGAGGTTGGCGGCCAGCTTGGCCAGCACGATGCGCCCGCTCGAGGTGCTGAGCGCCAGCCGCAGGCCGATCTGGATCAGACTGTTGATCCGCGCCAGTGCCTCCTGTTCTGAGGGCATCGCGCCACTGTAGGGCTTCACCGAACGGTCACACCTCGTCCACAAGTGACGGCCTAGGATTATCGCCGGCATGGGGAGATCTCGGATCGTCATGGGCGTGGCGGTGCTGGCAGCGGCCTTGGGGCTCGCTGCCAGCGTCCTCGGCTCCACGGGTGCGACCGCCGCGGTGCGGGCCCGCGCGCTGACCACCACGTCGACGACCAACACGGTTGACACGAGCCTGCCGTCGATCAAGCACGTCTTCGTGATCGTGCTGGAGAACGAGTCGGCCGCGACCACCTTCCCGAGCTCGGGCGCCGCACCATCGCCGTACCTGGCCGACACGATGGTGTCCGAGGGCGCGTTCCTGCCCAATTACTACGGGGTCGGGCACAACTCGAACGACAACTACATCTCGATGATCAGCGGCCAGGCGCCCAACACGCAGAACTCCGAGGACTGCGTCCTGTTCGACAACTTCCTCAGCACCGGCACGACCGCCCCCTACGACCAGCAGGACGGCACCGGCTGCGTCTATCCGGCCGCCATCCCGAACATCGCCTCCCAGCTCGACGGCGCCGGGCTGTCCTGGAAGTCCTACAACGAGGACATGGGCAACGACGCGAGCCGGGAGTCGAGCACCTGCGGCCATCCGACGGTCGGCAGCCTCGACACCACCCAGGACGAGGAGAACGGGGACGCCTACGCCACGCGCCACGACCCGTTCGTCTACTTCCACAACATCATCGACAACACGTCGCTGTGTGCCAGCCACGTGGTCAACCTCAACCAGCTGAGCACAGACCTCCAGAGCGCGTCGACCACGCCGAACTACGTGTTCATCACCCCGAACCTGTGTCATGACGGTCACGACGCGACGTGTGACACGCCGGGGGAGAACGGCGGTTTCAGCGGGATCAACGACTTCCTCTCCAAGTGGGTGCCGCTGATCACCAACTCACCGGCGTACAAGGACCAGAACGGCCTGCTCATCACCACCTTCGACGAGGCCGCCACCTCCGACACCTCCTCCTGCTGTGGGGAGATCCCGGGTCCCGGAGAGACCGAACCGGGGATCAACGGCCCCGGTGGAGGCCGCGTCGGTGCGGTGCTGATGTCGCCCTGCATCGCGCCGGGCACGGTGTCGGACGTCAACTACAACCACTACTCCATGCTCGGCTCGGTGGAAAACCTGTTCGGGCTGGGAAAGCTCGGCTACGCCCAGCTCCCGGGCCAGAGCTACTTCGGTTCCGACGTCTACACCGGCGCCTGCAGCGGCTCGAGCTCGAGCTCGAGTTCGGGGTCCAGCAGCGGGTCCCCGGGCTCGACCACGTCCGCATCGGGGACCTCGACGTCCGCCTCGGGCGGCTCGACCTCGGGCTCAGGCGGCTCGACCTCGGGCTCGGGTTCGGGTTCGGGGGGAACCTTCACCGGCACGGTGACGTCGTCGGTCAGTTCCGCGACGCCGCCGTCGGTGCGACTGGCCAGCTCGACCGTCAGGGTGACCGGCTCAGGCGCCGGTGTGCGGATCGCGCTGGCGCTCGGCTCCTCCCAGACCGGGGTCTCCTACCTCCTGCAGGCGCGCCAGCTGAGCGGCGCCCACCCCGGTCCCTGGCGGACCCTGGAGTCGGGGGCCAGCACGGCCCACGTCACCTTCGTCGGGCACTCGGCGGCCACCTATGAGTTCCGCGCGCGGGCGACCAACGCGCGGGGGCGCACCAGCGCCTACCGGACCCGGACCGTGGTGATCCCCACCTACGCCAAGGCGGCGGGCGCGGTGCTGGGCGGCCACTGGAGATACACGGCCATCCCCGGGGCCTGGCGCGGTCACGCCGAGCTCGGCGCCACCCACGCCACCTACCGCTACAGCTACACGGGCGCGACGCTCAGGCTGCTGGCCACCAAGCTGCCGGCCGGCGGACGTGTGCGGGTGACGCTCGACGGGAGGACGCGCGTCATCAGCGTGCACGCCGGCACCCGTCGGCCCTTCCAGATCGTGTTCACCGGGGTGCGGCGCCAGGGCCGACACCGCCTCACGCTGACCGTGCTATCGGGCCAGCTGGCGGTCGAGGGCCTGCTGGTCAGCGACCTCGGCTAGCGGCGCGGGCTCCGGAAGCGGGGCAGCCGGACGTGGCTCCGGCTGGGGGGCGGATGGTTTCGCGGGCGCCGCCGGCGCGGGACGCGGGGCGGCGCGACGCGCGAGCGGGAGTCCCGCCGGTCCGGCGGTGAGGAACTCAGTGTCCGCGGGCAGCGGCGCGGTGAGGACCGCGGGCGCCGGCTGGGTCAGCGGGCCGGCATCGGCGTAGCGCTCCTCGCGCTGGGACTTGGCCTCGGACTCGTTCAGCGCCCGCACGAAGAAGTACCCGACGGCGATCCCCATGACGATCGACTGCTCGAGCGCCATGACCAGCCCGGCGAGGTTCTGGTCGGTGGTCGGGCTCATGTTCAGGTAGTGGATGTGGTGCTGGTACCACGGATAGAACGAGTTGGGGGAGAAGGCCAGGATCACGCCGAGCACGCCGACGGTCAGCTTGGTGATGACCATGTACATCACCGGGCCCATGCCGCCGAGGTGCTTGCGCGCCTTGATCGGCGACAGCAGGTGCCACCAGTACGTGAAGCCCGCCGCCGAGAAGCACAGGTGCTCGCCGACGTGCAGCAGGGGGTGCTGGAGCGCGGAGTCATAGAGCCCCGGGATGTGCCAGACGATCATCATCGAGATGTAGAAGCACAGCGCGAAAGCCGGGTAGCCGAGGATGCCGATGTTGCGCTCGATCACCGTGACCTTGCGGGTGACCGGCCGCAGGATCCCCTTGGTCAGGCTGAGGATCAGGGCGATCGGCATCAGGTCGAGCAGCAGCAGGTGCTGGATCATGTGCACGCAGAGGAAGTCCGTCGACCACGCGTCGACAGGGGAGATCAGCGCCACGAGCACGATGAGCATGCTCAGCGCGAACAGGGCGAGCCTGTCGTAGCCGGGTGGGTGGGGCTGGCCCGGCTGGCGGGCGCGTCGCCAGCCACAGACGTAGGCCAGCGAGATGGCCGCCACGCCGACGATGACGCTCGGCGAGTAGGTCCAGATCACCGGAGGGGCCATCAGATCATTGTCCCAGCTGCGTGCCCGGCGTGTCCGTTGGGATCTCTTTTCGGTTCTGACTCGACAAGCACCGCTTGTGGGTGTATTACATGGAGATTGCACCTTGTGTGGCTGTGTCCGCCACTTGACGGGAGCGGCCACCTGACCAGGAGGTCATCGATGCGAATCGATGTGAAAGGCCGCAATCTGCCCGTGACGGACGAGCTCAGGGAGCACGTCACGCGGAGGTTCAGGGTGGTGGACCGACAGGTCTCCGCCCTCGCCGAGCTCGAGGTTGAGGTATTCCACGAGCCCACCCGAGCCGCCGCCGACTCCGAGGTCGCTCACGTGACCTTGTATCTCAAGGGCGTCACGCTGCGAGCGTGTGCGGCCAGCAGCGAGATGCACCACTCGATCAACCTCGCCTCCGACGAGCTCGCCGTGCAGGTCAAACGCCACCGGGATAAGCGCCGGCACCGGCGCCAAGCGCGCGCCATGGGCCGTGCCGCCGCCGCCATGCTGGACGGCGGCCAGATCGGCCCGACCACCGCCTGAGCGCTCTCCCACTCCGCGGGTCGCGTCGGGGTGTCCGGCGCGACCTGTTGGGACCTCTCGTGCGTGTGCCAGGGGACCCATGCGGATCGCTACTCTGTGACTCATGTCCTTCCTGGACCGCGCCCTCCGTATCGGCGAGGGAAAGAAGTTCAAGTCCTATGAGCAGCGCGTCGCCCGCATCGGCGGGTACGAGCCGGAGCTGCAGGCCTCCAGCGACGCGGAGCTGCGTGAAGCGGCCGACGAGCTGCGCGAGCGGGCCCGGAACGGCGAGTCGCTCGACGATCTGCTGCCCGAGACCTTCGCCCTGGTGCGCGAGGCCTCCCAGCGCACGATGGGCATGCGCCACTTCGACGTCCAGCTGATCGGCGGGATGGTCCTCCATGACGGCGCGATCGCCGAGATGCGCACCGGCGAGGGCAAGACGCTCACCGCCACCACCGCCGTGGTGCTCAACTCCCTCAGCGGCCGCGGGGTCCATGTGGTCACCGTCAACGACTACCTGGCCCGCCGCGACGCCCTGTGGATGAAGCCGCTCTATGACTTCCTCGGTGTGTCGGTGGGGATCCTGCAGAACATGCAGCCCTACGACGAGAAGCAGGCCGCCTACGCCGCCGACGTCACCTACGGCACCAACTCCGAGTTCGGCTTCGACTACCTGCGCGACAACATGGCGGTCAGCCTCGAGCAGAAGGTCCAGCACGGTGGACGCGCGAAGCCCGAGGGCGGCGGATCGGCCTACCACGCCTTCGCCGTGGTCGACGAGGTCGACAACATCCTCATCGACGAGGCGCGTACCCCGCTGATCGTCTCCGGCGCCCCGGAGCAGGCCGCCGACATCTACGTCCAGTTCGCCAAGCTGGCCCGCCAGCTCGTACCCGGCAAGACACCCGAGGGCCTGCTGCCCCCCGAGCGCAAGGCCTTCGTCGCCGACTTCGACTACGAGTTCGACGAGAAGTACAAGACGGTGTCGGTGACTGAGAACGGCGTGGCCAAGGCCGAGCGCTTCCTGCGCATCGACCATCTCTACCGCGCCGAGAACGGCCACCTGGTCAACCACCTCCAGCAGGCGCTGAAGGCCGAGTCGCTGTTCAAGAACGGTGACGACTACCTGGTCATCGACGGCGAGGTCAAGATCGTCGACGAGCACACCGGCCGCATCCTCGAGGGCCGGCGCTGGTCCGAGGGCCTGCACCAGGCGGTCGAGGCCAAGGAGGGCGTGGCGATCCAGGAGGAGAACCAGACGCTCGCCTCGATCACCTACCAGAACTACTTCCGCATGTACGACAAGCTGGCGGGCATGACCGGTACGGCCATCACCGAGGCCACCGAGTTCATGAAGATCTACGACCTCCAGGTCGTGCAGATCCCCACCAACCGTCCGATGGTGCGCGAGGACCGCAACGACCAGGTCTACAAGACCAAAGAGGGCAAGTGGTCAGCCGTACTGCGTGAGATCGAGGCCCGCCACGCGACCGGCCAGCCCGTCCTGGTCGGCACGATCGCCGTGGACGTGTCCGAGCTGCTGTCCGGGCGTCTCAAGCAGCGGGGCATCCCGCACACCGTGCTCAACGCCAAGCCAGAGTACGTCCAACGCGAATCCGAGATCGTCGCCGAGGCCGGCCGGCCCGGCGCGGTGACCATCGCCACCAACATGGCCGGCCGTGGCGTCGACATCAAGCTCGGGGGCAACGCCGAGCACATCGCCCAGATGCAGGCCCGCCAGGCCGGGCTGGCCGACGGTACCCCGGAGTTCGAAGCGCGCGTGGCAGAGCTTCTGCCCGCACTCGAGGAGCAGGTCGCTGACGCCCGGGTCGAGGTCGAGGCGTCGGGTGGTCTCTGCATCATCGGCACCGAGCGGCACGAGTCGCGCCGCATCGACAACCAGCTGCGCGGCCGTTCCGGACGCCAGGGTGACCCCGGCGAGTCCCTGTTCTTCCTGTCGGCCGAGGATGAGCTGGTGCGTCTCTTCGCCGGGGACCGGATCTACAAGATCCTCGATCGCCTCGGTACCACCGACGAGGAGGGCAACGAGGAGCCGATCGAGGCCGGCATGCTCTCCAAGCAGATCGAGAAGGCCCAGCGCAAGGTTGAGGAGAACGCCTTCCTCCAGCGCAAGCACACGCTCGAGTACGACGACGTGCTCAACGAGCAGCGCCGGGTGATCTACACCTACCGTGACGAGATCCTCGAGGGTCGGGACATGCGCGACGCCTCCCGGGAGGAGATCGTCAACATGATCCAGCGCCTGGTCAGCGAGTACGCCGGCGGCGACTTCGTCGACGACTGGGACATTCCCGAGCTGCTCACCCAGGTCCAGGAGGTGTTCATGCCCTCCGATGAGCTGCTCGAGTCGATCCAGCCGGGCCGCATCGACCGCGACGACCTGGCGCTGGGGCTCGAGGAGGAGGCGCTGGCCCTGTATGACCAGCGCGAGGAGACCTTCGGCGAGGAGTGGATGCGCGTGGTCGAGCGCTTCCTGCTGCTCCAGGTCATCGACCAGCGCTGGAAGGAACACCTCCACGACATGGACTACCTGCGCGACGGCATCCACCATCGCGCCCTGGGTGGCATGACCGACCCGCTGGTCATCTACAAGAACGAGGCCTTCACCCTGTTCGGGGACCTGATGAACCTCATCTGGACCGACTTCGCCCGGCTCATCTTCCACGTCGAGCCCGCCGACCCGGTGCAGGATCCGGCCACCGCGCCGCCGCCGCCCCAGGCTCCGACGCGACCCCGTCGCGCGCCCTCTTCGAGTTCATCGACCGGCGGTCGACGGGTGAGCTACTCCGGTGGCGCCGGGCTCCGTGGCTCCCAGGCGATCGCCGCGGCAGCCGCCGAGTCCGGTGCGGTCACTGAGGCTGAGCTGCTGGCCTCCGGGAACGCCCCCGCCGCCGCCCAGGCCCAAGCCGAGGCACCCGTGGCGGTTCAGCAGCGCCGGGTCGACGACGAGCACGAGGTCGGACGCAACGACCCGTGCTGGTGTGGGTCAGGCAAGAAGTTCAAGAAGTGCCACGGCGCCTGAGGCGTCGTCGGCGGCCAGCTCGCGCGTCTCGAGCCTGACGCCGGCCGGGCCGTTCACCGCCCGCCAATCCTCCATGAGGGTCTCGGCGCTGATCAGCGCGTTGCCCTTGACGCTGTTGAGGGCCAGCCGCGTCCGCAACCCGGGCCGCCGCGAGCCGGCGCGGGGCGGGTCGACGAGGATCAGCGGCGTGGGTCGGATGGGCATCGGCGTCAGCAGCCGGCTCGCCTCCCGGGCGGTGCCGCCGCGGAGGACCACCCCGGCCATGTCGTGGACGCCCTCGCGGGCGAGACGCTCGACGAAGGCGGCGCCGTTCTCGCCGTAGCCGATCAGATATGGCGCCGTCTGACCGAACTCCCCGCGGCGGCGCAGATGGTCGACCATCGTGGTGTAGAAGAGATCGTCGTCGGCGCCGTCGCGACGCCCCGAGCCGTGGTCGTCCCACACGCGCTCGAGCGCGTCGGGAAAGATCATGTTGATCCCCGCCTCGGTGGCGATGTGGGCCAGTCCGGTGCGTCGGGCCAGCTTGAGGCCGGTTTCGCCGCGGTCGTGGAAGACCATGGCCAGGCGCCCCTCGCCCCGCGGACGGACGTCGGGGATCCAGAACGTCCGCTCGGTCCCACCGACATCGATCGAACGCATCTGGAGGTCGTCGTCGAAGGCCGGCACGACCTCGATCCTAGAAACATGTCGCTGCTAGCCTCGCTCAGCGCATGAGCACCACGCCTTCCCCAGAGCCTCTCGGTCAGAGACTCGCGGCCATCCGCGAGCAGTTAAAGCTGCTCTCGGACTATCTTTGACCCGGTTGGGCTGAGCGAGCGCGCCGCCGAGCTCGAGGCGGAGATGGGCGCCTCCGGCTTCTGGGATACCCAGGACCGGGCGGCGAAGGTCAGCGCCGAGCACGCACGCGCCACCCGCAAGCTTGAGATGTTCCGCCAGCTCGAGGCCGACGCCGAGGACCTCGACGCCCTGGCCGAGATGGCCGAGGAGGACGCCTCGATGGCCGCCGAGCTGGAGGATCAGGTCGCCTCGGTCGAGTCGCGGCTCGCGGCGCTCGAGGAAGAGCGCCTGTTCTCCGGCCCCTATGACCCGGGTGACGCGCTGGTATCGGTCAACGCCGGCGCCGGCGGCACCGACGCCCAGGACTGGGCCGAGATGGTGCTGCGCATGGAGATGCGCTGGGCTGAGCGGCGGGGCTTCGGCGTCGAGCTGCTCGAGGCCTCCGCCGGTGAGGAGGCCGGGATCAAGTCCGCGACCTTCCAGGTCAAGGGCGAGAACGCCTACGGCCTCTACGGCGCCGAGAAGGGCGTTCACCGTCTGGTGCGCCTGTCGCCCTTTGACTCCGCCAACCGCCGCCAGACCTCGTTCGCCGGGGTCGAGGTCTCACCCGTGGTGGAGGACGTCGGCGACGTCGAGATCGACGATGACGACCTGCAGATCGACACCTACCGCGCCTCGGGCGCCGGGGGCCAGCACGTCAACAAGACCGACTCGGCGATCCGCATCACCCACCGGCCCTCGGGCATCGTCGTGCAGTGCCAGAACGAACGCTCCCAGACCCAGAACAAGGCTCAGGCGATGAAGATGCTCGCCTCCAAGCTGGCCGAGCGGGCCGAGCGCGAGCGCCGCGAGGAGATCGCCAAGGAGCGCGGCGACGCCCAGGACGTCAACTTCGGCTCCCAGATCCGCTCCTACGTGCTGCACCCCTACACGATGGTGAAGGACCACCGCACGAACTTCGAGATGGGCAACGCCGAGCGCGTGCTCGAGGGAGACCTGGACGGCTTCGTCCGGGCCTATCTCCTGCAGGCCGCCAACGCGGGCTGATCGCGCGATGGCGCCGGACGACAGCGAGCCGCCGGTCATGCGTGACCGCGCCGAGCCGGCCGACGGGCGCGCCCAGCAGCCGACCTCGCCCTACCTCGACGCCGTGGTCGCCTACGGCTTCCGCGGTCCCGCGCGCTTCCATGTGCCGGGTCACAAGGTGACGGGCGCGGACCCCGGGCTGCTGCACGCCCTTGGCGAGGACGCGCTCGCCCTCGACATCCCCCAGGACATCGAGGGCATCGACATCGGACCGAGTCCGACCCCGTATGAGCGCGCCGAGGCGCTCGCGGCGGCCGCCTATGGCGCCCAGCGCTGCTGGTTCCTCACCAACGGGGCCAGCCAGGGCAACCACGCCCTGACCCTCGCGCTGGCTCACCTGGGGGCCAGCGTGGTCATCCAGCGCAACTCCCACGCCAGCCTGGTCGACGGACTCGTGCTGTCCGGGGGCCGGCCCGTGTTCGTCGCCCCCGAGTACGACCCGGAGCTGGGCATGGCCCACGGAATCACCCCGGAGTCACTCGACGCGGCCCTGGCGGCGGCACCCGAGGCCCGGGCCGCCTTCATGGTCTCACCGACCTACTACGGCATGGCGGCCGATGTGGCCGGCTGTATCGAGGTCGCCCACGCCCGTGGCGTGGCGCTGATCGTCGATGCGGCCTGGGGCGCCCACTTCGGCTTCCACGCCGGCCTGCCGGCCTCTCCGCTGGAGCTCGGCGCCGATGCGATGCTCGCCTCCACCCACAAGATCGTCGGGTCACTGACCCAGTCGGCGATGCTGCTGGTGTCCGGCTCGGGCCGAATCGACATCGGCGCGGTGGCGCGCGCGGTGCGGCTGGTGCGATCGACGTCGCCCTCGGCGCTGCTCATGGCCTCCCTTGACGCCGCGCGCCGCCAGCTCGCGGTGCACGGGGAGATGCTGCTGGACCGCACGCTCGCCGCCGCGCGTCAGGTCAGCGAGCGGATCGAGGCGATCCCCGGCTGCCGGGTGGTCGGCGCCGAGCAGGTCGGCCGCCCTGGCGTGGCCGGTTGGGATCCGCTGCGTGTGGTCATCGATGTGCGCGGCACCGGCCACACCGGCTATGACATCGCCCAGGCGCTGCGCAGCCGCTATGACATCCACCTCGAGCTGTCCACCCACCAGGCGGTGGTCCTGGTGCTCGGGCTGGCCCAGCCATTGGAGCCGCTGGAGCGCTTTGCCCATGACCTGGCCGAGGCGGTGCGTGGGATCGGGCGTAGCCCGCGCGACGTCGCCCTGCTCGTGCCCGCGCCGCCGCTGGGACCGGCCGAGGCGGTCACCCCGCCGCGCGAGGCGTTCCTCGGACTCAGCGAGGCCGTCCCGGTTGACGCGGCCGTCGGGCGGGTCTCGACCGAGTCGATCGCCGGGTACCCGCCGGGCATCCCCACCCTGCTGCCGGGCGAGCGCGTCACCGCCGAGGTGGTGGAGTACCTGCGGGCGCTGACCGCCGCCGGCGCCCGCCTGCACGGTGCGGCCGATCCGAGCTTCACCACCCTGCGCGTCCTGGTCTGAGGAACGCTGCGAACTATGCTCTCAGGCGTGGCTACCAGCACGCTCGATACCCCGCTTCTGACAGAAATCGTCACCCGCGCTCTGGCCGAGGATCTCGGCTCCGGCGACGTGACGAGTGAGGCCACCGTCGATCCCGCACAGCGGGCGCGGGCTCGTATCACCCAGAAGGCGCCCGGTGTGGTGTACGGACTCGACGTGGCCGAGCTCACCTTCGCCAGCCTTGACGACGACGTGCGCCTGACCCGTCTGGGGCCCGAGGGCGTCTGGCGCGAGAACGGTCCCGTGCTGGAGATCGAGGGCAGCGCGCGGGCGCTGCTGGCCGGCGAGCGCACGGCCCTGAACTTCCTCCAGCGCCTGTCGGGCGTCGCCACGCTCACCCATGCGTGCGTGGCCCAGACCAGCGGCACCCGGGCGGAGATCCTCGACACGCGCAAGACCACGCCCGGGCTGCGCGGGCTCGAGAAGGCCGCCGTGGTCGCGGGTGGGGGCACCAACCACCGGGTCGGTCTGTTCGATGCGATCCTCATCAAGGAGAACCACGCGGCGATGGCCGGTGGGGTGGGGGAGGCCGTGCGCAAGGCCGCCGCCCACGCCCCGGGTCTGCTGCTGGAGATCGAGACCGAGACGCTCGCCGAGGTGCAGGAGGCCCTGGACGCCTGGGCCGAGGTGCGCGGCGCCGAGATCGTCCCCGACACCACGGTGTTCCGGATCCTCCTCGACAACATGGCCCCGCCGATGCTCGCCCAGGCGGTCGAGCTCGTCGCCGGGCGCGCTCAGCTGGAGGCCTCGGGCGGCTTCACCCTCGACGCGATCCGCGAGGTGGCCGAGACCGGCGTCGACTTCATCTCCGTCGGTGCGCTCACCCACAGCGCGCCCGCTCTCGACCTCTCCCTGCTCCTGGAGCCGCTGTCATGAACGCCCTGCCCATGCTCGTCGACGCGCCGACCGGCACCACGGCGACCGGTCCGCTGCTGTTGGAGAACATCCCCGCCATGCAGGCGGAGATCCGCGCGCTGGCCGCCCAGCGCGGCGCGGTCATCCTGGCCCACAACTACCAGCTCCCCGAGATCCAGCAGGTGGCCGACTACGTCGGTGACTCGCTCGGGCTGTCGCGTCAGGCGGCGGCCACCGAGGCTGAGGAGATCATCTTCTGCGGGGTGCACTTCATGGCCGAGACGGCGTCGGTGCTGTCACCGGACAAGCGCGTGATCATCCCCGACGCCGACGCCGGCTGCTCGCTGGCGGACTCGATCACCGCCGAGCAGCTGCGAGACTGGAAGGCGCAGTTCGACCCGGACAAGCGCGTCGTCGTGATGTACGTCAACACCACCGCCGCGGTGAAGGCCGAGACCGACTACTGCGTGACCTCATCGAACGCCGTCTCGGTGGTCCAGCACATCCTCGACACCCGCGGTCCCGACACCGAGATCCTGTTCGGGCCCGACATGTTCCTCGGCGCCTACGTCGAGCGCACCCTCGGGATCGCCATGCACGTCTGGGACGGGGAGTGCCACGTGCACGCCGGCATCCGCCCCTCCGACATCAATGCCGCGCGGGACGCCCATCCGGACGCCGACTTCCTCATCCATCCCGAGTGCGGCTGCTCGACCCCGGTGCTCGAGTACATCGCCGCCGGCGACGTCAGCGCCGAGGGCGTGCACATGCTCTCAACCGGCGGCATGCTCGACTACGCCCACGAGCACGCCGGCGAGACGACGCCGCGCACGGCGATCGTGGCGACCGAGACGGGCATGCTCCACGGACTCCGCCAGGCCGCACCGGACGTCGACTTCATCGCCGCCAACGAGGCGGCGTCGTGTCGCTACATGAAGATGATCACCCTGCCCAAGCTGCGCGACGCGTTGGCCGGGGAGGGCGGCGCGGAGGTCAAGGTCGACGCCGCGGTGGCCGATCTCGCGCGGATCCCCATCGAGCGCATGGTGGCGATCGGCTAGGGCGAGGTCGATGTCCCTCCGTGTGCCATATGGGCATGCTCAGGGACATCGACCTCGCCTCAGTACCCCGCGACGGCGCCGACCATCGGCGTGAACGCCGCGAAGGCCTGACCGTTGGACGGGCCGTCGATCATGAACACGAAGGCGACGGTGTCGCCGCCGCGGACCCGACAGTAGCCCGCCAGGTTGCTGACGTCGTCGAGTGAACCGGTCTTCGCCTCACAGCGTCCGGCGGCGGGGGTGCTCACGCCGATATCGCTGACGGTTCCGGACTTGGCCACCACCGGCAGCGCCGCACGCACCTCGTCGCCCACCGAGCTGTTGGACATGTCGGCCAGCAGGGTGAGGAACTGCGTGGGGGTGGAGCGGTCGGCCTTGTCGAGCCCCGAGCCGTCGTGGATGACCGGCGTGAGCCCGTAATGCTCAGCGATCGCCTGACGGATGGCCAGGGCGCCGAGGTCCAACGTCCCGCGGCCGAACAGCTGATAGCCCAGCTGCTTGGCGAACAGGTCGGCGAAGAGATCGTCGGAGGGGCCGTCCATCAGGGCCAGCATGGTCGACAGCGGCGGCGAGCTCAGGGTCGCCAGCACCGTGGCGTCCGCCGGGGTCTTCACCAGCGTTCGGGACGCGTAGAGGTCCAGGCCGGAGAGGCGGGCGGTGAGCGCGACCAGGTGCACGGTGGTGGCGGCCGGCCCGAGCCCGTCCACGATGTAGCCGTGGTCATAGACCAGGGCGCTCATCCGCCCGCCGTAGTCGCCGGGGTCCGGTGCGTTGTCGGTCGCCGGCCCGCCCTCAGCCGAATCGAAGCGCGAAGCGTCGGGATAGAGATGGCCGGTGACCCGCTTGATCCCGCGGGCGCGCAGATCGGCTACCAGCTCGGTGCCGGTCGGCCCGTCGCCATCCTCATAGATCTTGTTCCAGCCGCCGTCGCCGAAGGTCGGGTCACCGTCGCCGCGCAGATAGAGGTTGCCGTGCCAGACCCCGTCGGCGAGATACCCGGTCCCCAGCAGCTGGGTGCGCAGCCGGGCGTTGGGTCCCAGCAGCCACAGCAGCGCCGTGGAGGTGTAGAGCTTCTCCAGCGAGGCCGGCGGCTGGGCCAGGCCGAGGTTGCGCGCGAACAGCGTCGTGTGTGCGCTGAGGTCCTCCACCGCGATGCCGACGTGGGGGCCCAGGGCAGCGGCCTGGCGCGACAGCACGGCCTGGAGGTGGACGAGCGCCGGCGAGCGGCCGTCGCGGTCGGTCGTCGAGGTCTGCGTGGCCTGGGTGCCCGTCGCGGCGGCGGAGCCCGACGCGCTCGAGGTGGTCGAGGTGGTGGCGGGGCGGTGACCAGCCAGCTGGACGGTCACCGTCGTTGCTGGCGCCGCCGTGCCGGCCGAGCCGCCACAGGCGCACAGCGCAAGCGCGGCCAGCCAGGCTGCGGTCCCACAGACCGCAGCCCGCACCACCGACTCAGGCCGATTCAAACTCCGACACCGTATGCGGACCGACACATGCGACCACGAGTTCATCAGCGACCCCGGCGGCCACCTCGCGGACCTCGTCCAGCGTCACCGCATCCAGGCGTTCGATCACCGCGTCGGGGTCGATCGACTGGCCGAACACGATCGCCTGACCGGCAGCGTTGCGGGCGATCGCGTTGGTGTTCTCAAAGGCGATGGCCCGGGCTCCGGCGGCGAACGCGCGCGCCCGCTCGACCTCCTCGGGCTTGGGACCCTCCTCGCGCAGCTCGCTGACCACGTCGCGCATGCGCCGGTAGGCCTCGAGCGCCTTGTCGGACTGCAGTCCGGCCGAGAGCTGCAGCACGGGCACGTCGGCATAGGCGTGGGGATAGGCGCCGACCGAGTAGGCCAGGCCGCGCTGCTCGCGGATCTCGTCGAACAGACGCGAGCCCATCGAGCCGCCCAGCAGCGTCGAGTAGATGGTCAACGCCGCCCGCTGGCGGGGCTCTCTCACATCGATGGCGGGGCGGTAGGACATGCGCAGGTGCGACTGATTCGAGTCGCGCTCGGTGACCATGACCTTGGGCGCCAGCGCCGGGGCGGGCACGTAGGGGTCGGGCTCGGGACCGGCGGGGAAGCGCTCGAACAGCGCCTCGAGGGCGGACTGGTCGGCGTCACTGAGCTCGGACAGGTTGCCCACCACAAAGGCCGCCCCGCGGGTGGGGGCCCACTGGCGCGAGCGGAAGGCGACGATGCCCTCACGGGTGAAGGTGTCGCGGAGATGCTCGGTGGTGCCGAGGACCGTGCGCCCGAGCGGGTGGTCACCGAACACCGCCGCATCGATGAGATGCTCGGCCAGTGAGGCGGGCTGGTCGTTGTAGCGGGCGATCTCCTGGATCACCACGCCGCGCTCCTTGTCCAGCTCGACCGGGTCCAGTCGCGGCCGGCCGACGAAGTCGGTGAGCAGGTCGGCGGCCTCCAGCAGCTTGGTCGAGCGCGCGGTGATGTGGAAGGCGACGAGGTCGTGGGAGGTGTAGGCGTTGAGCACCGCGCCGGCGTTCTCGGCCGCCTCGTTGACCTGGCGGTAATCCGAGTACTTCTCCCCGCCCTTGAACACCAGATGCTCGAGGAAGTGGGCCATCCCGTTCTCCTCGGGACGCTCGGTGCGCGCCCGGCGTCGAAGGCCACCAGCAGGGTGACCGCCCGCGTCCCGTCGAGGCTGATCCGATGAAGTGGGAGCCCGTTGTCGAGCACCTTTGAAGTTATTCGCGACACAGTGATCAAACGGTAGCGAGCCCCCTGAAAGTTGCGTTGCACCCAGGCGGAATTTCGGTCCGGCTCAGGTTCGGCGAGGTAGGCTGGTCGACGCTTATGCCGAAATCTCAGCAGAACTCGGGCAGCCGCCGGCGGGTCACCGCCTCCGGTTCCGGGCAGACAAACGCGCGGTCCGCACAGCGCTCGGTGCGCCTCTCCACACCGCTCGGCAGCACCCCGCCGGCGGGCACCCGTCCGGTCGTCGAATTCCGCAGCGTGTCGCTGCGCTACGCGTCCGGTGACCTGGGTCTGGATCAGGCGACCTTCAGCGTCGACCGTGGCGAGTTCGTGTTTCTCATCGGCTCTAGCGGCTCGGGCAAGTCCTCGCTCATCCGCACCCTGATCAAGGAGATCGAGCCGACCGCCGGGACGATCCGCGTGGCCGGACGTGACCTGTCCAAGATCTCCCGCGCCAAGGTGCCCTACTACCGCCGCAACATCGGCGTGGTGTTCCAGGACTTCAAGCTGCTGCCCAACCGCACGGTGTATGACAACGTCGCCTACGCGCTGCAGGCGACCGGCCATTCGCGCAAGGAGATCCGGGCCAAGGTGCCCGACATCCTGCGCCTCACCGGCCTGTCGACCAAGCTGCACAACTACCCGGACCAGCTGTCGGGCGGTGAGCAGCAGCGGGTCTCGATCGCCCGTGCGTTCGTCAACCACCCGCCGCTGCTGCTGGCCGACGAGCCGACCGGCAACCTCGACCCGGACACGAGCATCGACATCATGCGCCTGCTCTACCGGATCAACCGGGCCGGCACCACCGTCATGGTGGCCAGCCACGACAACGTGCTGGTCAACCGGATGCGCCGTCGCGTGCTCGAGCTGTCCCGCGGCCGGGTCATCCGCGACGAGGCCACCGGCCTGTACGCCCGCGATGAGTCGACCCGTGAGTTCGCCGAGCGGCTGCGCAACCCGCCCCAGGCGCCGGAGGGCATCTAGATATGAAGTTGGGCTTCTTCCTCAAGGAGGCGCTGCGGGCGATGCGCCGCAACGCCGCCCCGTCCTTCGCCGCGCTGGCGGCGATCGTCGTCACCATGGTGGTGGTCGGCGTGTTCATCCCGATCGTGCAGGCCACCCAGGGGTCGGCCAACGGCGTCCGCAGCCAGGTCGAGGTCGACGTCTACATGAAGACCTCGGCGACGCGGGCTCAGGAGACGCGCGTGAAGTCCGAGCTGTTGGCGATCCACGACGTCAAGCGGGTCAGCTTCGAATCCAAGACCGCGGCCTATGACGCGCAGAAGAAGGCCGATCCGGCCGCCTACGCACTGCTGTCGAGCAACCCGCTGCCCGACACCTTCCACGTGATCCCGGCGAACCCGTCGGCCGCCTTGGCCATCCGGTCGAGCATCGACGCCAACGGCAAGCTGATCGACCCGGCGATCCAGAACGTCTCCAACCACACCTCCGACACCAAGAAGGTGCTCGAGGTGACCAAGCTGGTGACGATCACCGCGGCGCTGCTCGCGGTGCTGCTGATCCTCGCCTCGGTGCTGCTGGTCGGCAACACGATCCGGCTGTCCCTGTACGCCCGCCGGCGCGAGGTCGAGGTGATGAAGCTGGTCGGCGCCACCGACTGGTTCATCCGCTGGCCCTTCGTCATCGAGGGTGTGCTCGTCGGCGCCGTCGGCGCCGTCGTCGCCCTGATCATCCTCGGGGTGATGAAGGTCGCTCTGCTCGACCCCCTGGCCGGCAACTGGTCGCTGCTGCGCGCGCCCCAGACGATCCCCTTCGTCTGGCTCGTGCTCGTGCTCATCGGGGCCGGCGTGGCGGTCTCGGCGATCGGCTCGGGTCTGTCGTTGCGGCGCTTCCTGCGCGTCTGAGCTCGACGCGCGGACAGCGTCCGCGCTCGGGGAGCCCCGGCGGCGGATCCCACACCGGCTTAATCTCCGCCCGGGTACCCTCACTCATCGATGCTCTCGTCGCGCCGCCGGTCCGGAACGAGGTGGCCGCTGGTCGTGGTCCTCGTCGTGGTCGCGCTGCTGGTCGGGCTGTTCGCCGGCGGACACACCGGCTGGATGCCCGGCTGGTTCCGCTCGGCCTTCACCAACCAGAGTGCCCAGGACCAGCAGGCCCAGAGCATCCTCGGCCTGATCGAGAAGAACTACTACCGCCCCGTCAGCGCCCAGTCGCTGGTGAACAAGAGCCTCCAGGCCGCCGTCCAGAGCCTGGATGACCCCTACAGCCACTACTACCCGCCCGAGCAGCTGCAGCCCTTCAAGCAGGAGACCAACCCGCAGGTCACCGGCATCGGCGTCGAGGTGTCGGCCAACGCGCGCGGGCTCTACGTCGATCAGGTGTTCCCCGGGGGACCGGCGGCCGGCGCCGACATCACCCAGGGCGACATCATCACCGCGGTGAACGGCACGTCGCTCAAGGGCCTCAGCCTGACCAAGGGCTCCACCCTGGTGCAGGGGCGCTCGGGCTCCAAGCTCACCCTGACGGTGCTCTCCAACGGCAAATCGCGGACGGTGGGGCTGACCCGTCGCGCCGTCACCGAGCCGGTGGCCACGTCGACGATCCTCAAGTACCACGGCAAGAAGCTCGGGTGGATCGTCTTCGCCCAGTTCACGCAAGGGAAGCGCCGCCCAGCTGGCCAAGCAGGTCAAGTCGGTGGAGAAGAAGGGCGCCCAGGGGATCATCCTCGACCTGCGCGACAACCCGGGGGGACTGGTGAACCAGGCGGTGGCGGCCGCGTCGCTGTTCATCCGCAGCGGCACCATCGTCTCCACCCGCGGGCGCAACCAGCCGACCACCGTGTACACCGCCAGTGGCAAGGTGATCGCCCCGACCATTCCGATGACCGTGGTGGTCGACCGCGGGACCGCCTCGGCCGCCGAGATCCTCACCGCCGCCCTCCAGCAGCGCGACCGGGCCAAGGTGGTGGGCACCCGCACCTACGGCAAGGGCGTCTTCCAGGAGAGCCAACCCGTCGACGGCGGAGGCATCCTCGACATCACCGTCGGGGAGTTCTTCACCCCCAACGGATCCAACCTCGGCGGCAGCGGCGTCGCTCAGGGCAAGGACCTGATCCGCGGGCCCGGGATCAAACCGAACTACTACGTCGCTGACAACCCCAGCGATCCCGGCCCGGCCGCCCTCCACAAGGCCGAGAGCGTCCTGGCGGGTGAGCTCTAGAGCCCCGGCGCCGACCTCGGCGCGGGTGGCGCTCGTGGAGCGCCGCGGCAAGTTCCTCGTGGCCGAGCCGTTCTTCGGGCCCGGTCCGCGCATGGCCCTGAACCGTGACTCGCGCTACGGCGAGGGCGACCTGGTCCTGGTGACCCCGGGTATGCCGGCGCGCGGGCACGGCAAGGGGGGCGGCGCCCGCGCCAAGGTGACGCGCCGCCTGGGTCGCCCCGAGGTGGCGCGGGACGTGATCGAGGCGTTGATGCTCGACCGCGGACTCGCCCGGGGGTTCGATCCCGCGGTGGGACGGGCGGCACGCACGGCCGCCGAAGCGCCGATCGATGACGGATCGGGGGCGCGCCGGGACCTGCGCGACCTCGTCACCTTCACCATCGACCCCGACACCGCGCGCGACTTCGACGACGCGATCTCCTGCCGGGAGGAGGACGGCGGCTGGCGGGTGTGGGTGCACATCGCCGATGTCTCCTCCTATGTGGGCCCGCGCTCGCCGGTCGACCGTGAGGCCTACCGCCGCGGCACCTCGGTGTACGTGCCAGGGGCGGTCGAGCCGATGCTGGCGGTCGAACTGTCCAACGGGGTCTGCTCCCTGGTGCCCGACGAGGATCGTCGCGCGTTGACGGTGGAGATGTTCGTGCGCGACGGCGAGGTGCGCCGCGCGGCCTTCTCCAGCGCGCTGATCCGCTCGGACAAGCGCCTGACCTACGGCGACGTCGATCGGATCTTCGCCGGCTCTGAACGGGCCGAGGAGCCGTGGGGCGCCGGGCTGGCGGCCGCCCGCGCCTGTGCGGCCTCGATCGAGTCCCGCAAATCCGGCGGGGCGCTGGTCATCGAGTCGACCGAGCCGTCGTTTCGCTTCGATGCTCACGGTCACGTCGAATCAATCGAACGCGAGGTCCAGACCGAGTCCCATCGCCTGATCGAGCGTCTGATGATCGCCGCCAACGAGCAGGTGGCCAAGCGGCTCGAGCAGGCCAAGGTGCCGGCCCTCTACCGCGTGCACGAGCGGCCCGAGCCGATGGCGGTCCAGCGGATGATCTCCCAACTCGCCTCACTCGGGGTCCCGACCCCGCCGGTGCCCGGGGGGCCCCTCAGCACCCAGCAGGCGGGTGAGGTGGTGGGTGAGGCCTCGGCGATGGTGGCGGACTGGGTGCGCGCCCACGACGGGCGCGGCGGGCTGGCGCTCGGTCGCATCGTGCTGCGGTCACTCAAGCAGGCGATCTATCTCGATGAGAACCGGGGGCACTCCGGGCTGGCCCTGGAGTCCTACTGTCACTTCACCTCGCCGATCCGTCGCTACCCCGACCTCATCTGCCACCGGGCGCTGATGTCGCTGGTATCGGGCGACCATCTGGCGCCCGAGGCGTCCTTCGTCGCGGCCGCAGGGCCGGTGTGCTCGGCGTCCGAGCGCGCAGCGATGATCATCGAGCGCGACTGCGACGACGTGGCGCGCTGCTTCCTGCTCGAGCGCCGGCTGGGGGAGGAGGGGCCCTCCGCGGGTCGCTTCGACGGGGAGATCGTCGGCGTGATCGGGGCCGGGGCGTTCATCGCCTTCGGACCGAACCGCGAATACGAGGGGATGCTCGCGGTGCGCTCGCTGCGCGGTGACTGGTATGAGCTCAACGAGGAGGGGACGGCGCTGATCGGCGAGCGGGGTGGGGCTCTGCGCTTGGGCGATCCGATCCGCGTGGGGGTCAACTCGATCGACGCCCCGCGAGGACGCGTCGACCTCGTCCTACCCTCTGAAAGTTCAGATGGCTAAGGGTGGAAAACGCAAAGCGGCCGCGGGTGACGTGGCCACCAACCGGTCCGCGTCGTTCCGGTACAACCTCACCGAGCGCTTCGAGGCCGGCCTCGTGCTGACGGGCACCGAGGTCAAGTCCCTGCGCGACGGCCAGGCCCAGCTCAAGGACGCCTACGTGACCATCCGCGATGACGAGGCGTGGCTGGTCGGCTCCTACATCGCGCCCTACGCCAACGCCTCACGGGACAATCATGTGCCCGAGCACGATCGCAAGCTGCTGCTGCACCGCGGGGAGATCGACAAGATCATCGCGGCCACCCGCGAGCGCGGCCTCACCGTCGTGCCCACGCGGATCTACTTCTCCGGGGACGACGGTCGCTCCCGGGCCAAGGTCGAGATCGCCATCGCCAAGGGCAAGGACATGTGGGACAAGCGCGAGTCGATCAAGGCACGCGACACCGCCCGTGAGGTCGCGCGCGAGATCCGCGACTTCAGCCGCTGAGCTTCAGCGCATAGAGCGTGGCCGCCACGGCGGTGGCCAGGTTCATCGAGGAGACGCCGGGAGCCATGGGCAGGGCGACCCGCCGGTCCGCGCGGGCGAGCAGCGCCTCACTCAGCCCCCCGCGCTCGGTACCGAAGGCGAGGACCGCCTTCTGTGGGAAGGCGGTCGGTGCGAGCGCCTGACCCTCCGGATCGAGCGCGATGAGCTCGCGTCCCGCGGCGGTGATCGCTTCGGGCACGTGGTGGACCGGCAGGGCGAAGTGCAGGCCGGCGCTGCCCCGCAGGGCGTCGGGATGCCAGGGGTTCTGGCGCCCGGTGCTCATCACCCCGGCGGCGCCGGCGGCGGCGGCGACCCGGATGGCCGCCCCGAGGTTCCCGAGGTGGGCCGGGTTCTCCAGCAGGATCACGTGCCCAGGGCCGGCCAGCACCGTCTCGACGTCGGGCTGGCGGGGTCTGCGGGCCACCGCCACGACCTGACCGCGCGGCGCGACCGACTTGAGGCTGGCCAGGTCGACTACCTCGGCGGGGATGTGGATGTCCGGAGCCAGCTGCGCGGTGAGGGCGGCGAGTTCGTCGGGGTCGGCGGTCCAGGCGCCGAGTAGGTGGCCGCCGAAGCGCAGGGCGTGCTTGATGGCATGGAAGTTCTCCAACACCACCAGTCCCGGATCCTGCCGGGCGTACCTCACCTCGCCGATCTCCATCCGCTGGCAGACTACGCGCCTGTGTCGTTGTCGTCTGAGCCGCCCGCGCCGTCTGAGCCGCTGCCGGTCCGCCACGCCGCCCGGGTGCTCCTGATCGACCCCGCGGAGCGGGTGCTGTTGTTCCGCAGCCGGGAGCGGTCAGACGGGCATGCCCACTGGTATCCGGTGGGTGGGGAGGTCGAGGCGGGGGAGACCTTCGAGCAGGCGGTGGTGCGTGAGGCGTATGAGGAGACCGGTCTGGCGGACCTGACGCTCGGGGTGGAAGTGCTGGCGCGTCGCTTTGAGTTCCACTGGCGCGAGACGGTCTGGGACGCCCGGGAGCGCTGGTGGCTGGCCCACGTCGGACATTTCGAGCCGGTGTTCGCCGGGATGGAGGAGCTCGAGAGCGGCGAGTTCTCCGCCTGTGAGTGGATGTCGCTGGCCGATCTGGTCGCGGCTCAGACCCGCGGGGACATCCTCACCCCGGCGAACCTGCTTGATCTGCTCCCCGCGTGGCTGGCCGGGGAGCTCCCGGCCGAGCCGATCCGCGTCGGGGCGTGAACCCGGTGCGTCGTGAACTCAGACGAAGCTGGCGTGGAAGTAGGTCGCGTGCATACCCAGTGCGAGCACGGCGACCAGGACCACGTAGGTCAGCGCGATCATGAATCGGTCAGTCGGGGCGACCTGGTAGTAGGCGCCGGTCGCGCCGCTGCGCCAGTCCCGCCAGCGCCGCAGGGTCTCCAGGCCACCCAGAATGATGAAGATGAGGAAGACCGGGCTGAAGGCCACCGTGAGGATGACCGCCACCAGCACCAGGTAGCCGACGATCCAGGCTGGCGGGGTCATCGCCGACATCGCCCGGCCACCGTCGAGGGGCAGGACGGGGATGAGGTTGAACAGGTTGAGGAAGAAGCCGAAGTAGGCCAGCCCCTGCCAGATCTGGTGGCCGGTGTCCTTCCAGATCAGATAACAGAGCGCGGAGCCGATGGTCCCGAGCACCGGGCCGGCCAGACCCACGCGGGCCTCGGCGGCGGCGTTGCCGCCGAAGGAGCGTGCGGCGATCATGGCGCCGAGGAAGGGGATGAACACCGGGAGGCTCGCCTTCCCGCCCTCGGACCGGATCGCGAAGACGTGGCCGAGCTCGTGCACGAACAACAGCGCCACGAAGCCGAGCGCGAACGGGATGCCCCAGATGGAGGCGTACGCGGCGATCGAGACCACCATCGAGCCGAGCGTGACCAGCAGCTTGACGTGGCTGAGCCCGAGCAGCAGCAGCTTGAGCTTGGCGAGAAAGGCGAGGATCGTCGCGCCGATGCCCGTGCCCTTGCGGCGGTCCAAGCGGCGTTTGCGCGGCTCGCCGAAGCCGCCGGCGGAGACGATTGCGTCAGGATCGGCCGGGACGGGCGGGTTGGGGGCCGGCGATTGGGAGACCGGCAGGTGGCCGTACCGTGGGGGCTCGACGTAGTCGGGAGGCGGGATCGATTCCATGCTGTCCTGATGCAGTATCGGGCACCGCGCCACCCGACCTGACCGGTAACCCTCAACCCGGACTTGACTGTCTCGCGCGCGAGTGCGTCATCATCGAGGTCCACGCCATGCCGAACGTCCGCAACCTCGTCAACCTCTCCGGTGTCTCCAAGGACTACGCCGCCCGCACCATCCTGTCCGACGTCACGCTGGGCATCGCCGACGGAGAGCGGATCGGCGTGGTCGGACAGAACGGGCAGGGCAAGTCGACCCTGCTGGAGCTGATCGCCCAGGAGGTGACGCCCGATGCCGGTCAAGTGGTGACCAACAGTGGCCTGAGCATCGGCCGGCTCTCCCAGGGCGACGACCTCGATCGTCACGAGACGGTGGAGCACGCCCTGGCAGGTGACCGCCCCGAGCACGAGTGGGCGGCCGATCCCGACTTCCGCGACGTCCTCAACGGGCTGCTGGGCGGCGTCGATTTCGCCCGCTTCTCCGCCGGCCGCCAGACGCGCACCGAGACGCTGTCGGGCGGCGAGCGCCGGCGCATCGCGCTGGCCAACCTGCTCCTGACCAAGCCCGAGCTGCTGCTGCTCGACGAGCCGACCAACCACCTCGACGTCGAGGCGATCGCCTGGCTGGCCGTCCACCTCCAGCGCCGCCGCGGCGCGATGGTGATCATCACCCACGATCGCTGGTTCCTCGATGAGGTCGCCACCCGCACCTGGGAGGTCGCCGACACCCAGGTCCATCAGTACGAGGGGGGATACGCCGCCTACACCCTGGCCCGGGCCGAGCGCGCGCGCCAGGCCGCCACGGTCGAGGTCAAACGCCAGCAGCTGATCAACAAGGAGCTGGCCTGGCTGCGCCGGGGGCCGCCGGCGCGGACGAGCAAGCCGAAGTTCCGCATCGAGGCGGCCAACGCCCTGATTGCCGATGAGCCGCCGGTGCGCGACACCACCGAGCTGCTGCGCTTTGCCCATTCGCGCCTCGGCAACACGGCGGTCGAGGCCGAGGAGATCACCTTCGCCTACCCGGACGGGCCGACACTGATCAACCACCTGACCTGGCGGATCGCCCCCGGCGAGCGTCTCGCCCTCGTCGGTGTCAACGGCAGTGGGAAGACCACGCTGCTGGAGATCCTGGCGGGCCAGCTGAGGCCGAGCGCCGGGCAGGTGGTCACCGGACAGACGGTCAAGCTCGCGCTGCTCTCCCAGCACACCGCCGAGCTGCCGTCGACGCTGAATGTGCTCGAGGCGATCGAGGAGGTCCGCGGGGTCGCCACGCTGGCGGGTGGGGAGCAGATCACCGCCGGGCGCCTGGCCGAGCGCTTCGGCTTCCGCGGCGAGCGGCTGCGCACCAAGGTCGCCGACCTGTCCGGCGGTGAGCGTCGACGTCTCGGCCTGATGCGCCTGCTCATGGGCGAACCCAACGTCCTGCTGCTCGACGAGCCGACCAACGACCTCGACATCGACACCCTGACGGCGCTGGAGGATCTGCTCGACGGCTGGCCGGGCACGCTCGTGGTGGTCAGCCACGATCGTTATTTCATCGAGCGGACCACCGACAACGTGTTCGCCCTTGCCTCCGGCGGCGGGATCCGCCACGTCCCCGGCGGCATCGAGCAGTACCTCGGTGAGCTGGCGGGACGCTCGGGCAGCTCGAGCAACGGCCACGGGGCATCTGGCGCTCCGGGCGCGCCGCCGGCGCCCCGCGCGCCCGGCTCGGGCGGCCAGCAGCGGGCCGCGCGCAAGGAGATCCAGCGACTGGAGCGTGACATCGAACGCGTCGGCGTCCGCGAGGCCGAGCTGCAGGGACAGATGGCCGACGCCGCCTCCGATCACCTGCGCCTGGCCGAGCTCACCGCCGAGCTGACGGCGACCGGCGCCGCGCGCGAGGCGCTGGAGGAGCGCTGGCTCGAGGCGTCCGAGGCGCTGGAGGGCTAGCGGTGAGTCAGGTGTGGGTGCTCAGGAACGGGCGGACCTGGATGGCGCGATCACGCGCCAGCGGGTGGCCGGCGGCCAGCGCCAGCGCCTGGCGCCGGTCGGCGGCGAGGATGACCTCGACGGCGATGGTCCGTCCGTCCACCTCGTTGAACGGGGTATCCGCGGCGATGGTGTGCGGGTCGCGCAGACGCTGGATCGCCGCGGCCTCGACGCCGCCGAGCGAGCTGCCCATCACGTAGTGTCCCCGGGCGTCGAGGTCCCGGCGCCACGCGTCCACCGCGGCGATGAGGTCATGGCCGGGGATCCAGCCTGGGTCGTCGATCCAGGTCAGGAGGAGATACGGGATCCCCGCGGCCGTCTCGGCCCCATCACCGACGCCGGCGAGCGCCGTGTCGAGGTCGGCGCACTCGATGACGTTGATCCGGCTCAGCGCCGCGTCGGCGTCGGCCCCGGGGCCCTCGTCGAGCACCGTCCGGCCGTCGCGCACCCGCACCGTGACCGCGGTCTCGGGCAGATCGAGCTCGCGCCCGAACAGCCGGGGGTTAGCCACCCGTGCGGGCCGCCTGCTGGGTCGCGGCGACCGCGAGGACGTCGGCCCGTTCGTTGAGCGGATGGCCGAGGTGACCCTTGACCCAGTGCCAGCGAACCTGCTCGTGGCGGTCGGCCGCGGACTCCAGCTCGATCCACAGCTCCTTGTTCTTGACCGGGTCGCCGCCCGCCGTCTTCCAGCCTTTGCGCTTCCAGCCGGCCATCCACGAGGTCATGCCGTCATGGAGGTAGCGCGAATCGGTGACGATGCAGGCGCGAGAGCCCGGTGGCAGGGCGCGCAGGGCCTCCAGGGCTGCGGTCATCTCCATGACGTTGTTGGTCGTATGGGGCAGACCGCCGCTGTGCTCCTCGACGACGCCGTCCTCCCAGCAAACCACCGCCGCCCAGCCGCCGGGGCCGGGGTTGCGCTGGCAGGCGCCGTCGGTCCAGACGAGGATCTCCCCGGGTGCGGCTTGGGGCAGGAGGCCGGGCAGGGAGGTGGAGCGGCGACGGGGTGCGGGAGACATTGGCGACGATTCAACCAGCCTCGCCACTCGTCTCGGGCTGACGCCCAACCCCGTCCGCTCAGGCGGCGTGCGCCAGCGCCGTGGGGGCGGGCCGGCGCTTGGCGTGGCTGCGGAGTCGGGCCACCGCATGGCGTGGCTCGGCCTTGGCCTCCTCGAGGAACCCGTTGGGCAGCGACAGACGGATCACCTTATGCCAGGCGGAGGCAACCTGGCGCGGGAGCGAACCGGTCGTATAGGTCAGGCCGTAGCGCTCGAACAGGTCCTGCACCTTGGGGGCGATCTCCTTGTAGCGATTGCTCGGCAGGTCGGGGAACAGGTGGTGCTCGACCTGGAAGGACAGGTTGCCCGTCATCAGGTGCATGAAGTCCGAGCCGCTGACGTTGGCCGAGCCGAGCATCTGGCGCAGGTACCACTCTCCGCGGGTCTCGCCATCAATCGAGCGGCGGGTGAACGTCTCCACCCCCTCGGGAAAGTGACCGCACATGATCACCGAGTGGGTCCACAGGTTGCGGATCAGATTGGCGGTGAAGTTGGCCTTCAGCGTGGCCGGGGCCGAGCGACCCGACAGCACGGGGCTGATGAGGTAGTCCTTGGTGACCTGCGCCCGGATCTTGGAGCCGACCTGCTTGACCCGCGCCCGGAAGTCGGGATCGCGACGCCGGGCCTTGGCCAGGTTCTTGCCCAGCTCGAGGTCGTAGGCGGCGATGCCGTACTCGAAGAAGCAGGCGTTGATGAAGTTCCACAGCGGCTGGGCGAGGTAGAAGGGGATCCAGCGCTGGTCCTCGTCGACGCGCATGATCCCGTAGCCGAGGTCGTTGTCCTTGCCGATCACGTTGGTGTACGTGTGGTGGAGCTCGTTGTGGGAGTGCTTCCACTGATCCGCCGGCGTGACGTTGTCCCACTCCCAGCTGGTGGAGTGGATCTTGGGGTCGCGCATCCAATCCCACTGGCCGTGCATGACGTTGTGCCCGATCTCCATGTTCTCCAGGATCTTCGCCACGCTGAGTCCTGCGGTGCCCACGATCCAGGCGGCCGGGAAGCGCGAGGCGAGGAGCACGACCCGCGAGGCGAGCTCGAGCGCACGCTGGCGGGCGATGAGCTCGCGGATGTAGGTGGCGTCGCGTTCGCCGCGGGAGGCGATCACGTCCGCGCGGATCGCGTCGAGCTCGGCACCGAGGTTCTCGATGTCCTCGTCACTGAGGTGAGCGATCGGGTTGACTTCTTTGTTCTGCAGAACCGTCATGGGGAGCTCCTGGTCGTCAGAGGTCGATGTGGCAGACGCCGGCAGCGGCGTGGATGCAGGTCTGGATCTGGACGTCGTCGCCGGGCACCGCGGTGGTGACCGCCCCGCTGCGCAGATCGCGGACGGCGCCCTCGATGAGGGGGACGACGCAGCCGAAGCAGACGCCCATGCGACAGCCGCTGGGCATCAGCACCCCGGCCGCCTCACCGGCGTCGAGGATCGGCGTCGCCGCGTCGGCGTGAACGGTCTTGGCCTGGCGGGAGAAGCTGACGCTGCCACCCTCGCCGCTGACCACGAGCTTGGAGCGGAATCGCTCGGTGTGAAGCCGGGCGCTGATGCCGCGCTCGGCATAGGTCGCCTCGAGCACATCGAGCAAGCCGACCGGCCCGCACGCCCAGGTCTCGCGCTCGCTGAGATCATCGACCAGCTCGTCGAGCCGGTCGGCACCGAGGAAGCCGTGGACGTCATCGTGGTTCTCGATGAGTTCAAGGCGGCCTTGGCTGGCCAGTCGCCGCAGCTCCGGGCCGAAGATCGCCGCCTCACGCGTGGGCGCGGCGTGCACATGCACCACGTCGGCCAGCTCGTCGAGGCGGTTGCGCAGCATCCCCATCACGGGCGTCACGCCACTGCCGGCGGTCACGAAGAGGATCTTCGCCGGCGGGGTGTCGGGCAGGGTGAAGTCGCCGGTGGCCTGATCGAGCTGGATGATCGTGCCCGGCCTCAGACGCCGCACGAGGTGGTGGCTGACCACTCCGTCGGGGATGGCCTTGACCGTGATGGTGATCCGGCCACCGGGGGTGACGGGCGAGGTGAGGGAGTAGGCGCGCCACAGGCGCACGCCATCGACGTCGACGCCGATCCGGATGTACTGACCGGGCCGATGGGGCCGGAAGCCCCGGCCGGGCCGGATGACCAGGGTCGCGCTGTCCGCGGTCTCGGGGTGGATCGACTCGACGCGGCCGCGCAGGTCACTGCCGCTCAACGGTGCGAGCAGGTCGAGGTAGTCCTGGGGGACGAGCGGCGTCGACACCGCATGGGCCCAGCGCAGCATCTGCTGGGTGATTCGACCCTGGCGTGACGGCGCACCCGTGCTCATCGTGTGAGTTTGACTACTTCTCAGCGTAAAATCCTGACCAGTCGTGGTGAAACAGAGGCCTTCAATTATTCGTGAGGAACAACTTCGGGGCGAAACCGAAAATGAGGCGGGGTTCCGTCTCGAGCCGACGGTGGCCGAGGCACTCAGCACGGGGATCCCCGCGCTGGCCCAGCGGGTCGTCGCCGCCGTCACCACCGAGGTGCCGAGTTATGCGGATCCGTTCCGCGGCGGGATGGGCCAGCGGATCGAGACGGCTGTACGCGTCGCGCTCGACGGGTTCCTCGAGCTGGCGTCCAACCCGGGCCCACGGCGCCAGCGCCCCCAGCTCCAGGGGGTCCATGACGCCGCCTACGCCCTCGGCCAGGGCGAGGCACGAGCGGGACGCTCGATCGACGCGCTGACCTCGGCCTACAGCGTCGGCGCCCGGGCGGCGTGGCACGACATGGGACGGGGGGCGATCGCCGCCGGGATGGCGGCGACCGACGTCGCACTGTTCGCCGAGCTGGTGTTCGCCTACATCAACGAGATCTCGGTCTCCAGCATCAACGGGCACGCCGAGGAACTGGCATCCACCGGCCATATCCGGCAACGGCGGCTCGAGCGCCTGTGCCAAAAGCTGTTGGAGCAGGCCCCCGACGATGACCTCGACGCTGCGGCCAAGCTGGCTGACTGGGACCCACCCCGCGAGCTGACCGCCGTGCTGCTGCCCGAGCACGCCGCCGCCGGGCTGGCCCTCCCGGGCCAGCCTCTCACTCCGGGCATCGACCTGGTGGGGCTGCCGTCGGAGCTCACGGTTCTGCTGGTGCCCGGGGGCGGTGAGGGTGATCGAGCCGAGCTGCTGGGCCGGCTGGGTTCGAGCCCTGCCATCGTCGGTCCGTCCCACCCGTGGCGTCAGGCCGGTCGGTCCTTCGCGCGCGCGGTGCAGAGCTATCAGCTCGGGGTCGTCGCCGATGCCGGGCCCCTGGACACCGACACGCGACTGCTCGAGCTGGTGCTCGGCGCCGACGCCGGCGCTCTCGCGGACCTGCGCGCCCGTGTCCTGGCCCCCCTCGAGGACCTCAGCCCGGGCTCACGTGAGAAGCTCAGCGCCACCCTGCGCGCCTGGCTGCTGCACCATGGCCGGCGCGAGGACATCGCCCAGGCGCTGTTCGTCCACCCCCAGACGGTCCGCTACCGCATGGGTCAACTGCGCGATCTCTACGGGGACCGGCTGAGCGACCCGCGATTCGTGCTCGAGCTGACCGTCGCGTTGGCCTGATCTCGACAGCAGGCGCCTATACACGGGCCGCGGCCGCGGCGCGCTTGCGCTCGCGCGGGTCGACCATCGTCGCGGCGGCGTCCGCGTCGCGGATCATCAGCGAGGCGATCACCCCACACAGGGCCGACGCGGCAGCCACCAGGAAGCAGACGTGGTAGGCGGTGAGGTTCGCCACGGTGTGCCCGGCGACCCGATGGACGGGGCCGACGAGCACGATCGTCGTGGTCAGCAGCGCCACGCCCACCGCGCCACCGAGCTGGCGGCTGACGTTGTAGAGGGTGGAGGCGCGGCCGGTGTCGGCGGGGGAGATGGTGGCGAATGACGCCGCCTGAGCGGGCACGAACACCTGGGCCATCGAGAAGCCCATGCCGAAGAGGATCAGTCGCGCCCACCACAGACTGGTGGTCGGTCCCAGCAGGGAGAGCAGCGCGATGAACAGGGTCACGCCGAGCAGTCCGATGGTGAGATGGCGCCGCGGCCCCAGACGCCAGTAGATGACCCGGCTGGAGAGCTGGGATCCGACGATCACCCCGACCGCGCTGGGGAACTGGCTGAGGCCGGCGTTCAGCGCGCTCAGGCCACGCCCGTCCTGGAAGTACAGCGTCACCGCGAACAGGACGCCGAAGAAGGCGATCGACACCATCACGATCGCGCCGGAGGCGGACCGGAACAGACGATTGGAGAAGAGCCGCAGCGCCACGATCGGCTGGGGAGTGCGCAGCTCCAGCCGCACCATGGCCACGAGCAGCAGCGCCCCGGCAATTGCAGTGATGAGGATCTGAGCCGAGCCCCAGCCGAGATCGGGGCCCTCAGAGATCCCGTACATGAACAGTCCGAGTCCGATGCCCGAGAGGGCGAACCCGCGCCAGTCAAACAGCCCCGGCTCACTCTCGCTGTGCTGCTGGACGAACAGGATCCCGAAGATCAGCGCGGCGATCCCGATCGGCACGTTGACGTAGAAGACCCACCGCCACGACGCGTCGGTGACCAGCAGTCCACCGATGACCGGCGCCAGAGCGGGCGCCAGTGCGGTCGGCAGGATGATGATGGAGGCGGCGCGGACGCGCTCCTGGGGCGGGAAGGTCCGGAACAGCATGGCCGTCCCGACGGGGGCGAGCATCCCTCCGCCGACGCCCTGGAGAACGCGGAAGGCCACCAGCTCGCCCAGGCTCGAGGCCAGCCCGCACAGCGCGGAGGCGGCGGTGAAGATGACGACGGCCGCCATCAGCACGCGCTTGCCGCCGAAGCGGTCGCCGAGCCATCCCGAGGCCGGCATGAACACCGCCAGGCTGACCAGGAAGGAGATCGAGATGCCGTCCACCGCGGTGGGGGAGACGTGAAAGTCCCGACCGATCGATGGCAGTGCCACGTTGACGATCGACGTGTCCATGATGGATATGAACATCGCCGCGACGAACACCACGCTGACGGCGACCTTCTGGCTGATGCGGGCTTGGAGATCGGTCAGGCTGGGCATGGCGTCCTGTCTCGGAGTGATCGGGTTCCAGCGTAGAGCGGGGGCGTGAATGCGACTGGACTGAAGTCGGGCAACTGGGGACCTAGGTCCCTTGTCGACCCCCTGTCGGGCCCGTCAGGATGAGCGCCGGATTTTCAAAGCTGGAGGGGGCTGTGATGGTGAGGTCGTGGTATCGGATTTTCGTTGGTGCGTTCGGGTTGTTCGCCGTCACGTTGGTCGTGGGGGCGGCCAGTGCCAGCGCCGCGACCCCGGTGACCATCAATTTCGAGGGAACCTCGCCGACCAGCGGGACCGCCGTTACCACCTACTACGACAACGTCGATCCCCCACGAGGTGGCGTTGAGTTCGCGCCAGCGAACACCACGGTGACGCCCGAAATTTCGGGTGTCACCGTCGACAGTGTCGGCGCGGCGGCCCACTCGGGCTCTCGGGTGCTGGAGTTCTCCGCCACCGCCGCCGAGGACGGCCAGCCCGCCGAGGACATCTCGGCCAGCTTCGACACGCCACGGCAGACCATGTCGTTCTACCTGTCTGACCCCAACGGGTCAGCCAGTGCCGAGACCTTCACGCTCACCGGGTACAACGCCGCCAACGCCCAGGTCGCTCAGACGACGGCCAATGTGACGGGCTACAGCTCGTCGACGGCCACCTGGTTCCCGATCACCCTGACCGCGCCCGGACACCTCAGCAGCGGTTGGATCAGCAAGTGGATCCTGAGCGCAGACAACGAGGACGAGGAAGGCTTCTACCTCGACGACCTCTCCTTCTCGGTGGCGCCGACCGCCGATTTCACCTGCTCGCCCTGCACCGTCGACGCCGGCACACCCGTCCAGTTCACCTCCACCACCAACGCCACGACTCCGGCGTACAGCTGGGACCTGAACGGCGACGGCACCTTTGGTGACTCGACCGCAGCGAACCCGATTCACACCTACACGAGCGCCGGGACCTACACCGTGGGTCTGACGGTCACCGACAGCAGCGACGGCGCATCGTCGACCGTCGTCGATCACACGGTCACCGTCTACGCGCCGCCGGCGGTCACCACCCAGCCCGCCAGCTCGGTGAGCAACACCCAGGCCCAGCTCAACGGCTTGCTCAATCCCGAGAACGCCCCGGTCAGCAGCTGCTACTTCCAGTTCGGAACGACCACGAGCTACGGCAACACGGTGTCCTGCGCCTCGCTGCCGAGTGCCGGCGGATCCCCCGTTCCGGTCTCCGCGACGATCCAGAATCTCTCTCCCGGGACGGTCTATCACTACCGGCTGGTGGCTCAGCACACCTTCGGTCAGCCCGTCATGGGGTCCGATGCCACCTTCACCACCCCCGGGAACGCCACCGGCTCCACGACGACCCCAACGTCGTCGACCACCTCCAGCACGTCCCCATCGTCGAACACGCCTCCGGCGAACTGCGACCAGCAGGAGACCTTCGCCCTGACCCAGGTGACGACGACCGGGAGCGTCTGCCTGGTCGAGCAGAGCAACGGCACCTACCAGACCGACGGGCCGCTGGCCATCAACGGAATTCCGCTTCCCGCGGTGAGCTCGAGCACGCCGTACGTGATCACACCCCCGACGACCGCCCACCCGGGCGGGTTGTTCGGCCTGCTCGGCGGCTCGCTCGCGCCGAAGCTCACCGTGAGTCTCGGCGGCTCCAGCGGTTTTGCCGTCAACGCCGGCGCGATCAGCTGGAATCTGCCGTCCGGCAGCAGCGGCCCGGGCACGGTGGCCACCCTGAACGCGCCCTCGGGACAGTCGATCAAGGGGCTCGCGATCGGTGGGTCCATCCAGCTCTCCTTCGGCCGCAGCGGCAGCGACTACTACTCGAGCTTCGCCGTGACCGTGGCGCTGCCGTCGGTGTTCAAGCAGGGGCCGAGCTCCTCCTCCGGCGGCATCACCGGCACGGTCGGCGTCCGCGTCGACAGCGCCGGTGTGCACTTCGACGGGCTCGTCGTGCAGGTCAAGGGGGCCTACATCGGTTCACTGCAGGTGAGATCAGCGTGCTTCGCCTACGGGCCGAGCAGTGCGAGCGGCGCGGTGGCGGGGTGCCCCCCGCCGGCGCTGACCGGATCCGTGCTGCCGGCGCTGACCTGCCAGGCGGGCGGGGGCTCGGCGTGGAGCGGTGGCGCTGATGTCGTGCTGCCGATCAGCGGAAGTCCGGAGCTCAGCTTCTACGGCGGCTTCACGGGCGGAACCATCAACAGCCTGAGCGTCGACGCGTCCGGACTCAAGGTCCCCATCGCCGAGGACGTCTTCCTCACCAACATCGGACTTCAGCTCTGCCTTCCCACCCCGAACCAGGGATTGGGCATCGAGGGCGATGTCGGCGTCGGTGCGGTCGCCACCGGGAACAGCTTTCTGGCCTCGGTCAACGGCTCGTTCCGCTATGAGGCGGCCTTCGGCTCGAACCCCTGGTCGCTCGAGCTCGGTGGCTCGCTGGCGGTCGAGGGCACCCAGGTCGGCTCCGCGACCCTCGCCTTCGGCGGGACCCCCGTGGTCACCTTCGACGTCAAGGTCGGCGTGAACTTCAGCGTGGTCAGCGTCAACGGTGAGCTGCAGGGCTTCTTCGAGACGGCCAGTCCGTATCAGTTCTCCGTCGAGGGCAACGCTTCGGCGTGCCTGCAGGACATCGGCTGTCTGACCGCGGATGCGGCCGTCTCGAGCCGCGGCATCTCCGGCTGCGTCGGTATCGCCCAGTTCCACTGGTGGACGCTGGAGGAGGACAGCGACTATGAGTGGTACGCATCGTGGCGCGTCCATTGGGTCGAGCACACGACCACCTGGCAGGCCGGATTCGGCTACTACTGGGGTGGAGCGGTGTCGATCTGGGGTGACTCCTGCGACGTCGGCGACTATGAGATCCCCACGCCCGGCAGCGCCAATACGGACGTGGCCGGCCTCAACGCCACCCATGCCAATGGCCAGTTCGTGGTGCCCGCCCATAGCCCGGGGGTCGCGGTCAGGATCACCGGCGTCCACGGCGCCCCGCGTGTGCGGCTGACCGGGCCCGGCGGGATCGTCATCAATCCGCCGGCGACCGGCAAGGTCGGTGAGCGGGTCGGCAAGCTCGCGCTCGTTGAAGAGCAGGTCAAGCAGAACACCACGTCGGTGCTGCTGCTCAACCCGCGTGCCGGGCGCTGGCATCTCGCCGCGGTCCACGGGTCCGTCAAGGTGGCGAGCGTCCGCACCGCCCCCGGGTTGGCCCCGCCGGTGATCACCGCCGGACTCAGCGCAGACGTGAAGAACCGTGTCGGCGTTGGGATCGCCTATGCGGTGCCCGCCGGAGAGAAGCTCACCCTGTACGCCAGCGGGCCCCACCATGTCCAGCAGCTGCTCGGTGTCGCACACGGCAAGCCGTGTCATGACAACGCCGGGGTGGCGGGCGGACCGAGCAGCCGCCTATGTCAGACCATCCGCTTCACGCCCGCCTACGGGCCCAACGGCCGGCGCAGCGTCTACGCGGTGGTCAGCCGCCGCGGGCTCGTGGTGTCGCGCGTCACCGTGGGTACGGTGCTTGTCCGCTTCGCCAAGCCAGCGGCCCTCAAGGTCAAGGCGGTTCGGAAGGCAGGTGGGATCACCATCACCTGGACGTCGATCGCCCACACGGCCGACTACGCGGTCGCCGTCGACACCGGCGACGGGCGCCGGCTGTCCTTCACGACCCACACGAACCGGCTGACGGTCCCGGGAGTCGCCGCGACGGTCGCTGTCAAGGTCGTGGTCTACCCGGCGATGGCTGACGGGGTAATCGGCAAGAGCGCGTCGACCCAGCTCAAGGTCGTCACGGCGAAGCCCAAGCCGAAACCAAAGCCCAAGCCGGTCAAGAAGAAGTAGTCCGGCGTCCCGACGGGATCGCCCAGATGCAGAAACGCCCCCCGGCAGTGTTGCGCGGGGGGCGTTCTGTTACTCCTTCGAGGTGGAGACGGAGGGTTCGATTCAGTGTGCAAGGCGGTGCAACCCACCGGTTTGACTGCTCACTTTCTGAGCGCGGGGAACAGCTCAGAACAGTAAATCTGGGGAGCGCGGTACAGCGATGAGCCCGCGCCGTCGCCTCAAGGTCGCGCTCGACCTGCGCGATCTGGTCGATATCGACCCCAACGCCCTCGAGTGCAGCACGTACTTCCTGCAGGGCGAGCACGGAGGACCCATCAAGATCGGCCGCGTCGACGGCGGCCGGGCGTGGCGTCGCATGCTGGATCTGCAGATCGGCAACCCGGTCACGCTGCGACAGACCCGCGTCGTCGCTGGCGACCATGAGGCCGAGCTTCACCAGCGGTTCGCCGACTACCGCATCCGCGGCGAGTGGTTCTACCCCGTGCCGCTGCTCGCCGAGGTCGCTCATGCGATCGCTCAGGACATGACCACCGACACGGCCGCCGTCGACCTGGCGGCCCGTGACGGCTACCGCGCCGGCTGGAACGCGTGCGTGACCCAATTCGCTGAGCAGTTCTCAACCGCCGCCGCGTCCGACCTCAAACGACTGGTGATCGCCAGGGCGACGCTCGAAGGGAGCATGCCCGAAGTTAGCTGGTCAGACCTTCACCCCGCCTCGACCAACGCCGGAAGGACCCCCGCATGAGTGAACTGTCTCTCGACCGTGAGATCAGTCAGCTGCTGCTGCAGATGGACCTGCTGCCCGAGGGCAGCGTCTGCAACTACAACGCGAGCGGAGGGCACGGCAGCGATGACGGCGCGCGCGTCCCCCGCCTGTACGGCGAGATGCCCGCCGAGGACCGCCCGCTCGGCGTACTGTGGCGCGCCCGGTTCGCCGCCACCACCGACCTGCAGCACCGCTGGGCACTACTCGCCGCCGGCCGAGACGAGTTGGCAGCATTCAAGGTCCGCGGCGACGTCGGCCGTGACCTGCTGAGCGACCGCGAGATCCTGCGTGCGAACATCCTCGGCGCTAAGGGCTGGGCCGCCGCCGACGTAGCCCGGCGCTGGAACTGCACCGAGCGCTACGTGCGTCGCGTCCGCGCCGAAGACGGACGGGACGGCGAGACAGGCGAGGCGGGGCGAATCGTCGCAGCGGCCACCGCTATCGACCGCCAGGCCCAAGCCGTGGACCTCATCGAGAACCACGGTCTGAGCCAGGTCGAGGCCGCTCGGCGCATGGGGATCTCTCAGCCAACGATCCACCGGCTGCTGAAGACTCGCCGCGCGACCCGAGAGGCGGTGCCGGCATGAGCGTTCTGGCGCTGTACGCCATCGTCGCGGTCTGCGTGATGCTCACCTGCCTACTCGACGCGGTCACCAATAGCCGCGAAGGCCGGTGCAGCTGGACAGACGTTCCGTTCTGCCTGACCCTCGGGGCGTTCTGGCCGGTCACCATCCCGGTGCTGGCGGCCATCGTTGTCGTCTCGGGAGTCCTGAGCCGGCGTGAAGGGCGGCACGCATGAGCACAATCCGTGATGACCTCATCGCGTTCGACGCGGACGGGGCTGGGCCCTACGTGGTGACCGAGCTACTGCGCGAGCTTGAGGACCGAACCGAGGCCCTAGAGAACGCGATCCGCGACTACGACCGCGGCATCATCACCCGCGCTGAGATGATGGCAGTGGTGGACCGATGAGCTCCCTCGAGGGTGACTTGACCACCGCCGAGCAGGCCGCCGAGGCGACCTACACCGGCCATCTGCCAGCGCCCGCCCCCAAGCCCATCGAATTCCCGGCGCTCAAATCGCTGAACGACCTGAGACGCGCGGCCGGGATGCCAGAGCTGCCCAAGACGTACTGGCTGGCCTACTACAGCGACTGGTCCGAGTTTGCCGTGTTCGACAGCGAGATCGAGTGCCTGCGCTACGCCGTCGAAAGCGCCGCCATGCATGTCGCCGAGGTCCCGTTCGGCGTCAGCGTCAGACAACACCTTCATGGGCAATGGGTCGCCCGCGTCGCATCCAACAGAAACGAGTCCCAGTGCTGATCGAATGTGTCCAGGTCTGCAACGACTACAGCGACTTCCTGGCCGAGACGCTGCCGCACAACAAAGGCCAGGTCGACCGCCTCATCGTGGTCACGTCCCCCGAGGACACCGCCACCCAACAGGTCTGCGACTACTGGGACGTAGAGGTGGTCAAGACCGACGCGCTCGGCGCCCGGTGGGGCGACTGGCACAAAGGCCGCGGCATTCAAGCCGGACTAGACGTGTGCAACTTCGGCGGATGGGTGCTGCATCTCGACGCCGACATCGCTCTCCCGCCGCGCACCCGCGCGCTGCTCGAGCGGGCCGATCTCGACAAGACCATGCTCTACGGCGTCGACCGGCAGCTGGTGCCGTCCTATGACGCGTGGCGCGACCACCTGGCGCTCCCGCACATCCAGACAGACGGCTATCACGTCCGCCCTGGCGGGTTTGAGGTCATGCCGCGGTTCAACGCATGGCATCTGCACGGGTACACGCCACCCGGGTATTTCCAGCTCTGGCACCCGCACACATCCGGGGTCAAGACCTACCCGGCCGACCACAACGGCGGCGACCGAACCGATGTCCTGTTCTCCCAGCAGTGGGACCGCTCACACCGCCAGCTGCTGCCCGAGTTCCTGGCCTACCACCTGGAGTCCGAGAACGCGCCGCAGGGCGCCAACTGGGGCGGTCGCCGGACACGGCACTTCGGGCCCGAGCCGCGGCGCCGGCCAGACGACTACCGGCACCGCCGCTATGACCATCATCGTCATCATCGGGACCGGCATGAGTGGCCCGTGTACAGCGAGCATGAGCGCCACGAACGCGAGAACCGTGACCGCGAGGGCGAGCAATGAGTGACGCCACCCCCGCCACCGTCGTGGGCCAAAGCACGGCCGAGCCCAAGGGGATTCGCGTGACCGTCGAGGACCTGGAAACCGGTGATGGGGAGTCGGTCGTGATCAGCGACGACTACAACCTCATCACCGCCGGGTCGTGCTACGTGGATGGCATTCAGGTCTACGGTAACGGGACTCACGTCATCACGATCAAGGGGAGGAAAGATCGTGCCTGACGGCCTTAGTGCTACGTCGGTCTGCGACTTCGGTGGGCGCAACACGCCGGATCTCACCACGGTCGAGTGGTACACGCCAGAGCACATCTTCGACGCCCTCGGGCTCGGCTACGACCTCGACCCGGCAGCCCCGAAAGGTGGTGTCCCGTGGATTCCTGCAACCCGCCACTACTCGGTCGAGGACGGCGGGCTGACACAGCCGTGGGAGGGGCGCGTCTGGCTCAACCCGCCCTACGGGCGCGAGACGCAGAAGTGGGTGGATCGCCTGATAGAGCACGGTAACGGCGTGGCCCTAGTGTTCGCTCGCGTCGATGCCGCGTGGGCTCAGCGAGCCATCCAGGCCGCCGATGGCGTGTGCTTCATCTCGGGGCGTCTCAGCTTCCTGCCAGGCAACGGTCCGATAGCGAAGGGCCACAACGCTGCGGCCCCGTCGATGCTGCTCGGCTACGGCGCGATCTGCGGCGCGGCTGTCATGCGGTGTGGGCTCGGAACGCCGATGCGGCTCGTTAAGGACGAGTCCACCCTCTTGGAGCGACCGGAGGTGAGCGAATGAACCGTCAATGGTTGAAGGTCGAGTGGCGTGTCGGTCGCAAGGTCGGTCGGACGATCTACGCGCAGCCAAATGATGAGCCTCGTGACTCGGACCCCCTTATCGGGGTCATGGACACGCCCGAGCTGGCCCAGGCGGCTGTCGATGGCCACAACGCCCGGCTAGCCCTCTTGGAGCTCAGCGGGACCGAGGTCGAGCGATAAGCATTGATGACGGGCACCTTCCGCGATGGGTTCGGCCATCTGCTTAGTCCTCTTGACGGCGCATAGGGGGTTAGGCGACAATGGGCGCGATGTCCTCACTACTCAAGGAACCCGACATGAGCCCGGCCGCACCGTCGCCCAGCAAGCCGCTCACGCCCGCCCAGATCCGCAAGCTTGGGCTGAGCGAAGCTGACGAACTGCTCGCGCTCGACCTGGCTGCCAGCGAGGCTGAGTACCGCCGCGCCGCCGCCAGAGCAGAGGAGTTGCGCGCATCTCGCACACGGCTGGCGCAAGCCGCGCTTGACCGCCAGTGGACTCATGCGCGAATCAGCGAGATCACCGGCCTGACTCGCGGCCGAGTGGGTCAGATCGCGACGGGCCGCTAATGGCGCGCTCTCTCTCATCGCAGCTGCGGCGCGCCGCCCGCGTCGCAAGCAACGTGGAGGCCGTCGGCAGCGGCAGTCCGCGCAAAGTGACCCGACGGGCGAAGAACGTCGCCGTGGGCCGCACGTTGGCGCGCGCGGGCGTGTGGCGGTCCCTGTGGCGGTGAGGCCCGATGGGCGCCACATCCTGACCTCTCGCGAGATCGCTCGGGTCTACGACGTGCCGCCATGGCTCATTGACGCGGAGATCCCGCAGCCACGGTTCGGGCGGCTACGCTGGCGGCTACGCCGCTGGTGGCCCGTCTAGAAAGAATTTGCTTAGGCCCCTTGACATCGCTTAGGGGCCTAAGCGATAATGGGTGCATGAGCAAGACACAGACCACAGCAGAGCGAATGATTCTCAACCTGGCGCGCGCCTGCCGCGTCTACACCGCAGGCCTTGACAACGGTCTTCGCGAGGAAGAGGCGGTCGCTGCGGCAGTTGCCGAAACCAAAGTTCCCGCGTCGCTCATCCGGAGGACTTTCGATAGCGTCCTTGATGAGTCTCTTGCATAGGTCATGCTCAACATCACCCGCCACCGAAACCGAGATAGACCAGACATGCTCAAGACCCGCACACTGATGGTGCTCTGCACCGCCCTCGCCGCCCTGGCGATCCTGCCAGCCGCCGGCCAGGCCAAGACCGCCCACCGCGCCTGCGTGGTCCCGAAGCTCACCGGTGATCAGCTGGCGACCGCCCGCAAGCGCCTCACCGCCGCGCATTGCGCGGTCGGCACGATCCACAACCCGCACGCCGCCAAGGGCGCGAAGTTGATCGTGAGCGCGACCAACCCGCGCGCTGGCCGTCGTGAGCCGAACGGCAAGCGGGTGGGCCTCACCTTCAAAGCCGAGCCAGCGAAGACCATCAGCGCGCCCAGCTCGAGCACCACCACCACCGTGACGCCGACCGTCACGACACCGACCGTCACAACCCCGCCGGTCACCACTTCCGCACCGCCGACGACAACCCGCGCCAGCATCGACCCGAGCTACACCCAGAACCCGGCGAACCCGCTGCAGGTCACCTGGGCATACTCGGCCGCGGCGAACGGCGGCAGCCTGCCCGACGGAACGCTCAGCCTCACCGTCTACCAGTCCGGCCAGGTCGGCTCAGCCGGCGGCTGCAGCATGAATGTCGGCGACGGCGTCAATGGCGGCAACTGCACCGTCACCTTGCCCGCCTACGGCCCGTATCAGGTCACCGTCACCTATGACGGCTCAGACCCGTCAGTCGCACCGGCGACCAGCACCGACACCGAGACGATCAGCAACCCGAACTCGCCGACCACGCCGCCAGCGCCGACGCAGACCGCCATCAGCGCCGCAGTCACCAGCAGCACAACCACCCAGTACGTCGGCCCGCCGCCGACCTACCTGCAAGCCACCGATACCGATGACGCGATCACCGCCACATCCAGCGATCCCGACAGCAGCCAGACATGCACGTGGACCGTCACTGACACCACCACCGGCCAAGCCGTCACCGACAGCACCACGAGCTGCGCACCCTACGGGCTCGACTTCGAGCAAGACGCCGGATCGGACACCGTCATGATCAACGCGTCGAACACGTTCGCTGGCCTCAGCTTCAACCAGGCCGACACCGTCACCGTCACCGTCGCCACCAGCGGCAGCAGCGGATACACCGCCGCCACCAGCACGCCCGTCACCGTCTGGCCCACATCGTGACGCGCCTGCCAACTGCTGCGATCACCGGAAGTCACCTCGCGGCCGTACTCGCTGGCGCCGCCATCATCTGGATCGTCCTAGCTGCCGTCGTCGCGCTCTACGGGTCGCCACGCTTCAAGTTCGCACCGCTGTTCATATCAGCCGTGTTCATCGGCTGGCCACTAGTCCTGCTGGCCGTAACCATCGGCAACGGCCTAGCCGACCAGCGCGCCGAAACCATTCCGTCCGACCCACCTGCGTAACATCATGAATAGAGAGACGCCACAGGTGCGCCCATAAGCAAGTAGCGCGCACCACCGTCTCGCAGCACCACCCGAAAGACCGTCCACACCAGGCGGTCTTTCCTGCGTTCTGACCCACCCGGCAGAAGGACACCGGCATGAGCCAGCAGGACTACTCGCACGCCGACATCGTCGGAATGCTCAAAGCAGCAGCCACCAACCCGCAACGCTGCCCACGCAACCCGAGTACCTGCCAATGCCCAGACCACGCCCGCACCACCACCACCCGACTGCACGTCGTGACCAGCGGACCACGCCTCACCGGCGACACCTTCCCGCCGCTCACATGCACCGGCCTGATGACCTGCCCCTGCAGCCGCTGTCACCAGGACCGCGTTGAGCAAGCCGCACGCACCCGTCGCGCAGCCCACGCGCGACAGCCATGGGAACCCACCAGCAGAAGGGCAGCAGCATGACCAACCCCGACCTTTCCAGCCTCACACTGCGCCAACGCGCCGGCCTCGCCCTTCACGGCCTCGCGCTCAAGCTAAACCCCAGCATCGCGTTCGCAGCCACACTCATGGCCGACCAGCGAGCCACAGTCCTGCTTGAGCAGGCGATGACCGAAGGTCGCTACGTGCCAGTGCCCAACGGAGCGCGCGCCGTCATGATCAGCGACCAGACCACCGCCGCGCTCAACAGCGAACGCGCCCTGTACGACATCGCGGTCATGCCCACCACCGACCCGCTCATCGCCCACCTGTTCCTCCAAGGCGACATGGCACAAGAGATGGCCGCCGCCAAGTGGGCCGAGCACGTCAAGAGCACGGCAGCACAGCAATGACCACCGTGCCCGAGCTGCACAAGCAGACGCTGGCACGCAAGGGCGCAGCGCACCACCGCGCCACAGCCCAGCACAGCCCCGCAACCGCCCTGCCATGGCAAGACCAACAGATAGGCGCTGGCGTGTCCCGCTGCCCCGCAGACTTCGACACGTGGGCCGACACCAGCATGGGGGGGGATGGGTCTTACTTCCCAGAATTTGGGTCAGCGACCGCCCCGGTCTTGCTTCCCCCCCTAATCGCAAAAAGGAACGGGGACAGTTGCAAAATGCCCGTGGGGACTGGCGTTCTGCCCCCTGTGGCTTCACCTGCGGAGCGTACAGGGCAGCGCAGCTTTGATGGCAACCCGCAGGTGCCGGACTGCTCGATCTACGACACAGCGGCGCGGGGCGTTTCGGGGGCCCTCAGTTGGGTCGGTCCGCGTGGCCCGATTGGACCAGCCGGTCCGCGAGGCCCGCGCGGCGCGACTGGCGCGGCCGGCACATGCGCCGAGGTCAACGGCGGTTCGCTGTAGTCATGGCCGGCGATCCGCGCTCGACCGCCCGATGGCGGCGGGTCCGGCTGATCGTTTTGGCCGAGCAGCCCTACTGCTCGTTCTGTGGCCTCGGGTTCCCGCCCGGCGCGCCGCCGCGATCACGATGGGCCCCGACCGTTGATCACATCGTGCCGCTGGACCGGGGTGGCGCACCTTTCGACCGGGCGAACCTTCGCTCGGCGCACTACGGCTGTAACTCGGCGCGCGGGGCCGGCCCGGTGCGGCCACGGCGGCGCCGCGGCTATCCGGCCGAGCCGGTTGAGCGAGGCGAGCGCGCCAGCTGGGGGTTTGACGTATGAGCGGCGCCCGAGTCATCTCCATCTACGGCACGCACCGCGAACGGTGCCTGATCGACATGCCGGTCGAGGACGCTCAGCGCCTCATCTTTGACGGGCCCGAACCGCTGGACACCGCTCGGCCGGCCCGCGTGCTCGACTCACTCGAACGCGACCTCGCCCGGTTCCGCACGCTCGACCCGCTGCTCGCGGATGGAACGCTCGCGTCGTCGCTGTACCCGATGGCGCTCGAGCTGGAGAACCCCTACAACTCGGCGCACGCCAAGTCCCTCTGTCAGGGCCGGCTCGCGGATTCGCTGGCTGACCTCACGGCGCTGCTGCCGAAGGAACGGCCGAAGGACAGGCTCGATGCACTTCAATCTGCCGCCCGAGGAGGGCTCTCCATCGTCCCCGATGATGGGGAATCAGCGCCCGGCCATTCGGCTGGTTCCGCCGTACGTCAGTAACGCAGGGGCCATCGCCATCGAGGTTGCCGCCCTGGCCGGGTTGGATCTCGACCCGTGGCAGCAGTACGCGATGGTCGATTCCCTCGGCCGGAAAGACACCGGCAAGTGGGCGTCTTTCCGCGTCGGTCTTGAGGTTGGCCGCCAGAACGGCAAGGGCTCGATTCTGGAGGCTCGCGAGCTAGCCGGCGCGTTCGCGTTCGGCGAGAAGCTGATCATCCATTCGGCGCATGAGCAGCTGACCAGCTCGGAGCACTTCCGTCGGATCTTGACCCTGATCGAGGGAGTGCCCGAATTCGAGCAGCGCGTGCTGAAGGTGATCCGCGGCAAGGGCTCGGAGGCCATCGAGTTGCGCGACGGCCAGCGCATCTTCTTCAAGACCCGGACGAACGGCGGCGGTCGTGGTCTGACCGGGGATCTGGTCGTGCTGGACGAGGCAATGATCTTGATGCTGACCACCATGGCCGCGCTGATCCCGACAATGGCCGCCCGCTCGGTCACCGGCAACCCTCAGCTTTGGTATGCCGGGTCGTCCATCAACCGTGAGACGCATGAGCACGGCGCCGTGTTCGCCCGCATCCGGCAGCTGGCGCTCAACAACGCGCCAAACATGACCTACCTCGGGTTCTGCGCGAACGTGCAGCGCTGGCGGGAGGCGCACGGCTTGCCCTATGACGAGCACCGGCCTGACATCGACCAGGTGACGCCCGAGCTGCTGCAGGACCCGATCATCTGGGCTGAGGCAAACCCGGGCCTTGGGCGCAGAATCTCGGTCGACCACGTCGGCAACGAGTACGGCGACATGCCCGGCCGCGAGTTCGCCATCGAGCGCTGCGGCATCGCGGACCCGCCGGCCATCGACGCCGACGCCGACCGGGTCGTGAGCAAGGAAGTGTTCGCCCGCTGCGGCGAGCATGACCGCAGCATCGTGGTCGAGGCGCAGGCGTTCGCGCTGGATGTCAACCCCGAGCGAACATGGTCAAGCATCGCCGTGGCCGGCGAGCGAGGCGATGGAGATTGGCAGTACGCGGTGCGCTGCCGCGAGCGCGGTACCGAGTGGGTTCTCACCCGATGCGCGGAGCTGCACGAAGCGAAACCAGACCTTCCATTCGTGGTCCTGGCGACCGGCCCGGCAGCCAACTTCATCGTGCCGCTTGAGGATGCCGGCATCACGGTGGTCAAGCTGGACGCTCACGACTTCGCTATCGCCTGCAGTGACTGGTTTGACCTCACCCTCCGCGGCGAGGCGCGCTACCCGGCCCCGCAGGTCGATCTCGATGAGGCGCTGATCGGCGCGCGAAAGTCGGTCAACGTCGAGCGGGCATGGACGTGGTCACGCAAGACATCCACCGCGGCGGACATCTCACCGCTGGTGGCCGTGACGCTCGCCCTGTGGGGCTCACGGAACGCGGAGAGCGAATACGCGACCGCGGTCGGCGGTGAGCCGATTACCCAGGACGACGAGGGCGAGCTGATCGGCGCGCAAGCCCCGGTGTTCCTGACCGAGGACGACCTATTTGACTGCTTCGCGTGCCGGGTGCTCGGGCATCCCTGCGAGCGGCACGCCATCGACCCCGAGGGGGACGCATGACCAGACGGAGCATCCTCCACATTGGGGTAGGTGACGGCATTGAGCTGGTCGGCCTCGCGGGCACCTGTTACGCCGTGGCGATCCTGGCCGCGCTCGGCTGGGCGATCCTGCTCGGGTCGCTCATCCTGATCGTCAAAGCAAATCTGGACTGGGGTGCCGCGCACGTAGCGATCCCGCTGCCCGCGCCGCGCCGGGACGCCCGGCTGCTGCGCCATGCCGTCAGCGTGCGGGTTACCGACCGGCGCCGTGCGGTACGAAACGCGGTTGCGATGCGTCGTCTGCGACGCGCTGAGGCCCGGCTGGAGCGCCGGGGCGCCCAGAACGGCGAGCGATGACGCTCCGGCGAGGCATTGCCGAGATACGCGGCCAGTCCATCTCGCAGGGAGGCTGGGGAGGGTGGATCGGCGATCCCGCCGCGATCCCGCCGCCGTCGGCGTTCAACATGGGAGCGGCCGGCGTCGTCGTGAACGAGCGCACCGTGCTGTCCCTGATGGTCGTGTCGTCGTGCATCCGCATCCTCGGCGACAGCTCTGCAGGGCTCGAGCCGCACGTCTACCGCCAGGTGGGAAATCGGCGCTCGCCGCAGGACCCCGAGGTCGATCCGCCCGAGGTCATCACCGACCCGTACGCCGATATGGACCGCTTCGACGGCGACTTTCGCAAGATCGCCAGCCTCGGTCTGAACGGCAACATCATGGTGCACGTCGTGGACCGCAAGGGCGGGAAGAACGGCAACCCGATCCAGACCGAAGTGCTCAACCCGTCCATGATCAAGGTGGACATGAAGCAGGGCCGCAAGATCTACCAGATCGGCGCTGCTGGCAATGAGATCCCGGCCGCCGACATGATCCATGTGCCGTGGATGAGCCTCGCGGGCGGGCTGGTCGGACTCAACCCGATTGAGCTCGGCGCGAACGGGTTCGGTATTCCCATCGCAGCCGAGCAGTACGCCGGTCGGTATTTCGGTCAGGGCATGCACCCCGGCGGATTCCTGTCCATCGAGAAGCCCCTGCGGCCCGAGGACAAGAAACGCGTCGAGGCTCAGCTGCAGACGAACCACGGCGGTATCGCTCAGGCGCACACGCCGCTGGTGCTCGACAACGCCGCGAAGTGGACGCAGATCACCGTCAACCCCGAAACGGCGCAGCTGCTGCAGTCGCGGTCCTTCTCTCGCGCGGAGATCGCCGGGTTCTACGGCGTGCCGGGGTTTCTGCTGGGCGACAGCCCCGACCAGGGCGGGCCGTGGGGCAAGGGCCTGCAGGAGACGGTCATGGCGTTCGCGATCTTCTCTCTGAACGGCTGGACGCGCCGGCTGGACCGCTCCGACGATCTGCTGCTGCCCCCGGGCTACTACGCCAAGCGGCACGTCAAAGAGCTGTTCAAGACCAACGACACCGCCCTCGGCGCGTTCGTCACCGCGCTGCGCCAAGCCGCGGTGGCGACCCCGAACGAGGGTCGCGAGATCGCCGGGCTGGCCCCGTCTGATGAGCCGGGCGCTGACTCCCTGTTCGCACCGGTCAACAACAGCCACGCCGACTTCCTCGCCCCGGGCGACTACGGCGCGGAATCCGGCCTTGGCGAGGGCACCGCCCCGCCGCCGGTCGAGGGCGAACCCACCGGAGCTTGAGCGCTCACGCGCTCGATTTCGTATCACCACATCTACCGCCCGAGGAGGGCTGGCTATGAACGAATCAGAGCAGCGTCAAGCCGCCGCCACGGCGTGGCTAGACGACCGGGCTGCGGCCCTCACCGGCGAGCAGCGCCAGTCCTTCAACGATCTGCGCCGAGCGCTGTCCACGGCGGTCTGCAGTCAGCCCGTCACGGGCGGCTATCTCGACGCCTACCTCTCGGACTTCGATGAGGACAGCGTCATCTACTGGTCGGGAGACAAAACTTTCTCGGCCCCGTACAAGATCAAGTCGGACGGCACGGTCAAGCTCGGCGATCCGCAGGAGGTTCAGATGAAGACGAGCTACCAGCCCGTGCAGTCCAACAGCGCCAGCCAGGGAGACGCGGAGACGCGCGGGGATGCTGACGCCGCCGAGACGCCCGAGGGCCCGGAGACGGCCGCGGAGACACCCGAGAGCCCCGACCAGGGCGAGCGCGAGCCCGCAGACCTCGGCTCGCGTAACTATCCGACGCCGAAGCGGCCGTTCTCAACGCTGATGGAGCGCCCGCCGGCCACCGCCGGCAGCCTGACGGTGCGCATGGGCACCGGCGACGCTGACAGCATGGTCGCCAACTTCGACGGGTACGCCTACACGATCAATGAGCGGTACGGCGTGACCGACTGGCTCGGCGAGTATCAGGAGCGCATCGGTCCTGGCGCGGCCAGCAAGACCCTGCGTGAGCAGGTCATCCCCCTGCTGCTGAACCACGACGGCCTGCCCATTGCGTCCACCGCCTCGGGCACGTCCGAGCTGGCCGATGACGGCAAGGGCCTGCGCAACCGCGCGAAGTTCGACCGGCGCTCAGCTCGAGTCAATGACGTGTGCATCGCGATGGAGCGCGGCGATGTGGACAAGATGAGCTTCAGCTTCCGCGCCATCGCCGAGGACTGGAACAAGGCATATGACGACCGGCTGGTCCGCGAGATGCAGATGTTCGACACGTCCATCGTCACCTATCCGGCGAACCCGAACACGTCGGCACAGCTGGTCGATGAGGTCCGCTCCGCGCTTGGACGCGAGGGACGGTCGCTGTGGCTGTCGAGCACGGACCTGTCGGTCCGCTCGGCGCTGCCGGTGCTCACCCGCGGCGACAGCGTCGATCTGGACGAGGACAGCGCTGACCTGCTCGAGCGGGCGGTGCGCGCGCTTGTGCACGCGGACGAGGTCATGGTCAGCCGGCACGGGCATCACGGTCGGGCACGCACGTTCGTCGTCGTCAAGGATCTGCTGAACCTTCGCGCCGGCAAGATGCTGAGCAAGGGGAACACAGCCCTGCTCAATGACGCGCTGACGGCGCTCGGCTCGGCGCAGGAGTCGCACGCTGCCGCCGCAGAGGCGCACAGCGCCGCAGGTGGCAAGGTCGCTGCGGTGCTTGAGGCGGCCGGGGCCGCTCCCGCCGGACACCTCACTGGCTCCAAGGTCAAGGCCAAGGCCCCGGCGACGGGCAAGTCGTCCAAGGTCGGCAAGACTCAGACGTCCAAGGGTGACGGCAAGGGCAACGGTACGCCGCCCGGTGCTGGAAGTCCGATCAACCCAACCGACGGTGCAGGCCCCCGGTCCGCGGCGCAGCACAAGCTCGCGGTCAAGCGTGCCCGCGAGGCCGAGATCGACGCGTTCGGCCGTCGTCGCTGATGGCCTGTTACGCCTTCGATATCGATGGCACCATCGACACCGCCCCGGACCTGTTCCAGGCAATCATGGTCAGCCTCAAAGCGGCCGGGCATCGCGTTGTCGTCATGACGGGCATCAGCTCGAACCAGGTCAACGACGACGACATCACCGAGAAGCGGCAGTTCCTTCAAGCCCTCGGGATCGGCGCATCGGCCTATGACGCGCTGATCTGCGTGCCTCAGCCGCACCCCGAGAACAAGGCCAAGATGGTGCAGGATCAGCAGATCATCGCGCTGTTCGATAACCGCAAGGCGAACTGCAAAGCGGTCGCGCCGTACTGCACGGCGTTCCTTGTCTGGAACAGCCGCACGAAGTAAGACCGCCCGGGGCCTGCGAGCCCCGCTGCAGCACTCACATCTTCCCCCGGCCCTTGGGCCGGGGAGAGCGTAAGCCGGACGGCTCACGTCCCACCCGCCAGTTCTGGCGGGCCGGGTCTGAGGGCGTGCCACTTCGCACCCCCACAACACACAGACACCGGTCCCTAGGAGGGATTGCCATGAAGAAAAAGAAGGAGCTGCGCAAGCAGCTCGACGCTCTGACCGCCCGCCGTTCCGGTGTGGTGCAGGAGTTCGAGACGACCACCCGCAGTGCGGTTGACGAGGACGGCGCCCCGCGCGAGTTCACCGTCGCCGAGGCCGAGACGCGCGGCCGGCTGACCGCCCAGCGTGAGCAGATCGACGCCGAAATTCGCTCGGCCGAGGATGCGCTGCGCAAGGAGAAGAAGGCTGAGCGCAACGCGCGCATGGACGCCAAGATCACGCAGGTCCGGCGTGACCTCGGCATCGGCGACGTGCCGGCCGGCTCGGTCGGCGGCTCCATCGGGTCCGTCACCGATGTCAACGAGCACGGCATCTATGAGCGTGACAACGGGGTGTCTTATCTCAAGGACACCAGCATGGTCGCGTTCCCCGCCGGTGCCATCGGCGCGGAGTGGTTCCGTGCGATGGAGCGTCTGCAGACCCACGGCCGCCAGAACCACTTCAAGGCGCTCGAGGTCGAGGGCAAGTCCAACCGTGATGCACGCGACGACTACTTCCTCAGCCAGATGCTGGAGGCCCGCAACGACCGCATCATGGGTCAGGGCTCGGCCAAGGATCGCGGCATGTCCTACCGCGCCCTGTCGGCCGCATCCACGGCCGGCGGCGAGTTCGTGCCCCCGCAGTACCTGACCGACGACTGGATCAAGTTCCTGCGCGCCGGCCGGGTCGTGGCGGACAACTGCAACCACCAGCCGCTGCCGGACGGCACCATGAGCATCAACATCCCGCGCGTCACCAGCGGCACCGCCGTCGGCACGCAGGGAGCGCAGAACACGAACGTCCCCAACACGGACCTGCAGACCTCTTTCGTGACCTTCCCGGTCGTGACGAAGGCCGGCGAGCAGATCGTGTCTCTGCAGCTGCTCGAGCGCAGCCCCATCGCCTTCGACGCGGTCGTGACCGCTGACCTGGCGCTGGCCTACGCCCAGCAGGTCGATCAGGCGATCATCTTCGGGGCAGGTGGCGGCGACGTGACCGGCATCCTGAACACCGCCGGGATCACCACGATCTCATGGACGCAGTCCACGCCCACCATCGGAGGCATGTACGGCCGGATTGGTGTCGCCAAGCGCGCCGTCGCCCAGTCGCTCTACCTGCCTGCCACCCACGCGTTCATGACCCCGGACAACTGGGAGTGGATCGGCCAGAGCTTCGACGGCCAGGGCCGCCCACTGGTCGTGCCGTCCTACGCCGGGCCGTACAACCCCGTCCAGGTCGGTCCCGACGCCGCCCAGGCCGAGGGTGCCATCGGGCGTCGCCTGTCCGGGCTCAACGCGTTCGAGGACGCGAACATCCCGGTCATCGGCGGCAACGACGAGATGATCGTCTCCCGCATGGAGATGAACAACCTGTACGAGTCCCCGGTCGTGAACCGGGCCCTGCCGCAGACCTACGGCGCTCAGCTGTCGGTCCTGCTGCAGCTCTACGGGTACATCGCGTTCACCGCCGCGCGCTATCCCCAGGCCAACGCCGTCATCACCGGCACCGGCATGGCGAACCCGCGGGTCTACCAGTCCTAATCCCTCTGGCTGTGCTGGGGGCTGTGGCTTGCGCTGCAGCCCCCAGCAGGTCGCACATCAGAAAGGGGAGTGCCTATGCACCCCGACGCGTACATCGCAGCCCTGCAGGCAGAGCTGGACGAGATCGACCAGAACCCTGACGCCGGCCATGAGGCCGATACCGCGGGCCGTATCGCGGACATCAAGGAAGAGATCCGCAAGGCCAACGGCCAGCCCCGCCCGGTCGAGACGCTGGATAACACCGGCACCATGTACGACCGCGGTCAGGCGATCGTCGACGCGATGAAGGTCGAGCTCGCGGAGGCTCAGCAGGACCATGACAGCGACCGCGAGGCTGAGATCCGCAAGGAGATCGGCAAGCTGGAGGCCCTACGTCAGAGCAAGCTCGACGCCGGGACGTTCGGCGGCGAGGACGCCGAGCACCAGGACGACGAGGACGACGACGACGAGAAGCCCGAGTCCGAGGAGATGCCCGCCGCGGTCAAGGCCGCCCGCAAGCGGGGCCGCCAGAACGGGCGCGTGACGAAGGCCACGCAGAACACCACCCGGGAGATGGCCGTGAACATCCCCGGCGCGGGCGATCCGCCGCTGCCCGGCGGCGAGGTCGAGGACGGCCCCGGCGAGGGGGTCGCGGGCGAGTCCGAGGGCCAGAACATGGACAACGAGGCCGCCACCACCGAAAACACCAAGCTCCAGTAAAGGACTGACCGCTTATGACCGAATTCCCCCAGCCCATCTTCAAGTTCACGTCCGTGGCGGCGTCGAACGTGGCGACCTCTGGCGACAATCAGATGGTCACCACCGGCGCGGGCACCATCGTGGTGACGCTGCCCCCGAACGTCGGGGCCAACGCGACCGTGCACGTCCGCAAGGTAGATTCCGGCGCTGGCGCAGTGCAGCTGAAGACCAGCGATGGTTCGACCATCGACGGTGTCGCCGGCACGACCGGGATCACCACCCCGGCCACGCAGCACGCCGGGTTCAAGGTCGCCAACGACGGCGTCAACTGGTGGGTCGTTTCCACCTGATCCGCTGACTCTGCGGTGAGCGGCGGCCCGACCACGGCCGTCGCTCACCGTCTTCGCCGCCGACCCTCCCGGGAGAGACTATGAGCCCCACCGAAATGCTGGTGAACAGCCCCACGCCTGGCCAGGCCACGCCCATTGCGCAGATCACAGGCAACGGCGGTCAGATCAGCGCGAGCGCGTCGAGTTTCAACATCGCCGCTGCACTTCCCGCCGTCCAGCAGGCCACAGGCTTTCAATTCCGGGCGCTGATCGACCAAGAGATCGTGCTGATCCAGTGCGAGCCCGGGACGACCCTCAGCGGGGTCACACGAGGTGTCGATGGAAGTACCCCGGCCGCCCACCTTGACGGCGCGCTTATCTTTCCGGTGCTGACCGCGGGCGCGCTTCAGAACCTCATCTCGCAGTACTCGGTGCAACCGAGCCAGCTCCCGCAAGCGGTCCAACTAGGGGCAGCGCTCGCCGCCGGTACGGCACCAATGCCGACCTGGGTTCTGGAGGGCTGGACGCTCTCTCAAGACTTCGTCCTTCTCAGCGCGACCCGCAACGCGAACGAGGTCATCACGACCGCCTCGGTCCTCTGGCCCGATGGGTCGACGGGCTCGTTCACGACGGACACGATCAACCCGACCTTCAACACTATCGACGCTTTCCACGTCACCTACGTCTGGACCGTCAACGGTGGCGGGACCCACACGATCACACAAGCCGCTGTGACTCGCGACGCCTCCGGCGCCGTCATTGCTCAGCCGAACCCCACGGTGGTCTGACATGGGACTTCTCGATCCGCCCCTCTCACAAAACGCACTCGCGCTCGTCGGCGATCAGCGCTACAAGCGCCTGTCCGCGACTCCGCCACTGCACGGCCGCCAGTGCATCGCTACCCGATCTGACCCCTACAGCGCGGGCCTCGTCGCCGGCGTGACCGGTGCGGGGAGCAGCCGGACCGGCGGGGTGATGAACCAGTTCACCCACCGCATCCTCGCGAACTCGGGTGACATCAGCCTCGTCTACGGCAACTTCGACGGCAGCACCAACGCCACCCAGCTCAACCCGATCTACGTGCGCGCCGGGATCGTCTACGGCGGCACCTACTACCCCGTCACGTTCAACGGCGCCGACGAGATCAAGATCGGCCCGAACGGCCTGGTCGCCAGCGACCCGCTACCGATCGAGATCACCGCCGGCGTCACCAGCTTCATCCTCAGCCAGACGTTCGTGCGAGTCGACGCACCCGCGACCACGACGCTGACGAACGCGACCACGGCGGGCAGCAACGTCGTGATGACCGTCGGCTCGACCGCTGGGCTCTATCTCGGCCAGGCCATCACCGTCGACACCAGCACCAACGCTGAGACGGCGACGATCACCGGCATCTTCTCCGACACCACCCTTGAGGTCGCGACCCTCACCAAGGCGCACTCGGCCGGTGTGGCGATCGCCGGGCCGACCAATCAGGTTCCGGCTGGGCTCGCGATCACCAACGGCTACACCTACTGGCAGGACACCCAGTCCAGCGGTGATCAGCGCGGCCTGATCCAGACCGGGGCGAGCACCGCCAACGTCCAGGCTTACGGCCCGGTCGGCATCTTCGCCAACACCCAGTACACGCCGATGCCCTACGTCGCCGCCGTCGGCGACTCCATCACTCACGGGCAGGCCGACAGCACCAGCACCATCAACGGTGTCACCGCCTTCGACATCTTCGGCGCTGCGCTGCGAGCGCTGAACCTCCAGTGCCCCTACATCCTGGAGGCCGTTCCCGGGTCGTTCATCAACACTCACATCGCCAACAACGGCTCCGGAGCTCGGCGCCTGATCGCTGAGGGCGCCACCCACGCGCTGCTGCTGCACGGCACCAACGACGTGGACTTCAACGCGTACACGGCGGCGCAGATCGAAGCGAACCACACCACCGAGGTTGCCCAGCTCGTCGCCCGTGGCATGAAGGTGATCGTCCACACTCTGCCGCCGAACACCACCTCAACCGACGGATGGGTCACGACCGCCAATCAGACGCCTGCGGCGACCGAGGCGAACCGGGTGGCGTTCAACACCTACATCCGCAACGTGGCTATCAACCTGCCGGGCGTGATCGGCCTCGCTGACTTCGGCGACGCGCTCGAAACGTCACGGAACTCCGGGATCTGCCGCTGTGACAACGGCAACGCCTACACCACCGGTATCCACCCGAACATCCGCGGCTATGACGCCATGGCCGGCGCGATCCCGCTGAACCTGATCACCGTCCCCGGCCAGGTCGCGCCGCTTGCGCCGTACACGTCGCTGTTCGCATCAGCGCCCGTGGTCACCGCCAGCCCCAGCAGCCAGACGGTCTACACCGGCCAGTCACCCACGCTGACGGCCAGTGCGACCGCAACCCCGGCGCCTGCGTGGCAGTGGCAGCAGTCCACCAACGGCGGCAGCACCTGGACGAACGTCGCCGGAGCGACCGGCACCGGAGCGACCGCGACCTACAGCCCGGCGCTGACGACCGCCCAGACGGGCATCGAGTACCGGTGCGTGTTCACCAACACGCTCGGGTCGGCGACCTCGGGCACGGCGACGATCACCGTCACTCAGTCGGTCGCGCCGACGATCAGCACCCAGCCGACCAACCAGACCCTAACGGCCCCGGCTGCCGCGACGTTCTCTATCGCCGCGTCCGGCACCCCGAACCCGGCCTATCAGTGGCAGGTGTCCACCAACGGCGGCAGCAGCTGGGCGAACATCTCCGGTGCGACCACCAACGCGCTGACGGTCCAGACCGGCGTGTACCCAAGCCCCACCGGCTATCAGTACCGCTGCGTCGTGACCAACTACGGCGGAACGGTGACCTCCAACGCCGCCACGCTCACGGTGACCGCACCCGCTCAGACCCAGCCCAACGCTGTCTCCAGCGCCACGCTGCTGGCCTGGTATAAGGCGGACGCGCTTCCGGCCGACGAGAGCGCCACCAACGGCGGAGCGCTGACGACGTGGAACGACAAGTCCGGCAACGGTCACAGCCTGACGGTCCCCTCCGGCGGATTCACCGCCCCGGTCTTCACGTCGGCGCTCACACCCTCGGGCGAGCCGGCGGTGCAGTTCAACCTCAGCGCCCTCACCGACCAGCTCCGCAGTGCAACGGTGTCCAGCACCGGAGACCCGATCCATCTGCTGATTGTCGGCCGCTGGCGGCCAGGACAGTTCCCCAGCAGCCTCTACAACCGGGCGATGGTCGACGGCGTCAACACCAACCACGCACTCGCAGCAGGCGTCTACCCAACGGCGGCCAGCGACTTCTCGCTGTACTTGACCGACGGCTCCAACTCTGTGCACTCAGCGGACACCCCGCACGCCCAGGCCGACATCAACACGTTCGCCTGCATCGCTGCCCTCTACGCCAGCTCGGGCGAGGTCCGCTGGAACGGGCAGCAGTTGAGCACCTTCACGTTCACCTCACCGGTGACGAACATCGGCGGCATCCAGTTCGCCGGGTCCGCAGGTCAGGCAGCCGGAGCGAACGGCGCTGGCGCGGTGGATATCGCCGAGGCGATCTTCTACAGCGGCACGCTCTCAGCGACCGACCGACAGAACGTCGAGCACTACCTGGCGCTCAAGCACGGCCTGTCGTTCACCGAATAGCGCTGTCCCGCAAAGGTCCAAAGGTGTGGCCTAGCCATACGGGCCGCGATATCCGCCTAGCCGCCCGCTCGCGGGCGCACAACGAAAGGAGGGCAACTCCATGCCCTTCATCACTCTGGGAGAGGCCGAGCTCGCGTCGCTAGGCGCCGGAATCGGCGGCTTCTCGCAGGTCACGATCACCGGTAACTACGGCCCGGGCGCGACCGGCACTCTCACCTTCACGCTGACGCTGCCGATGTCGAACGGCGGGGTGATCATGACTCCGTCGCCCGTCGTGGCGACCCTGTCGAACGGTCAGTTCAGCATCCAGCTCGCTGCGAACGACGACGCTGCGACTGTGCCGCCTGGCACTTTCTACGGCGTCACCGAGCAGATCGTAGGCGCGCAGCCGCGCGACTACTTCATCAGCGTGCCGTCCGCTTCGGCGGGGGGCTCTATCGGCATCGACGCTCTGATGCCGGGACAGGTCGGCTGGTCATGACGAACTTGTCGAGCACCCTCACCTACGGCACCTATCTCGACCTGGCCGAGACGGTCGCGTGGATGCAGTTCGCTGGTGGCGTGAGCGAGCTCCCCACCGCCCAGGAGGGGCTGCTACAGCGCGTCATTGACTCGGCATGCACCCAGGCTCAGCAGATCGCCGGCCGACCGCTCGGAGCCTCCACCTGTTATGAGCGGCACGACGGATGGAGCGGTGAGGACATCATGCTCACCTACTCGCCGGTGCTCTCGCTGACCAAGTGCGTCGAGTGGCAGTCCTCGGGCGGTCCGATCACCCTGCCCGAGTCCACACCCGCCAACGCCATCGAGGGCGTGCAGATTGACTACAGCATCGGTCTGCTGCGCCGTGTGTTCGCTGGCTACAGCTGGCCGCGTCCGTTCTTTCCTGGATCCCGGAATATCGAGATCACCTACGTGGCCGGATTCAACCCGGTCCCCGCCGACGTGTGGGAGAAGACCGTGCAGCTGGTCGCCTACATCTGGCGCAACAGCCAGCAGGCGTCACGCTCGGGCGGGCCAGCCCCGCGCGGCATGGACGACTTTGGCGGGATCGAACCAACCACGGGCCTCTGGCCCGGCGTCCCGAACCACATCGCTGCCGTATTCGAGTCGTACCGCCTGCCTTACGTCGGCTGATCATGACCCAGGATCTCATCAGCAGCGTGCCGGGGATCTACACGGCCCTGTTCAACCTGATCAGCGCCGCCGCCGCCCAACAGGCCACGCCGGTGCAGGTGTACCCGTTCGAGGTTGGCGTGAACGAGCCGGCCCAGTACATCCAGTTGCACAAGATCATCGGGCCCCGATATGAGTGGGAGTCGATCGGCTTTTTCCAGCAGAAAGAGCTCTATGAGATCGTGGGCATGGTCAGCGTCTTCTCGGGCACTAGCCCCGGCGAGGATCCCACCATCGCCGTCGAGCAGCTGCAGACCGCGTTCGCGCTGCTGCAGTCCTGCGTCATGACACCCGTGTTCTCCAACCGGACCATGCCGCTGCTCGGTACCACGGGCCCGAGCCCGCTGTCAGTGCTGCCCACCGTCGCTGACGTGGACGCAAGCCCAGGCGATATCAGCGGCGTGCCGACCGGCTGGCAGACCGATATCACCTTCGGGTTCTCGTTCGAGGCCGTCCTGACCCCCGCATAGGGGGCTGAGTGTTCACCTGCGGGCCGCTGCGCCCCTGCCCGGCCTTCGCGCCGGTGTCTCTCCATCCCATCGCCCGAAAGGGGCCCGTCATGTCCAAGACCCTCTGGAACGCCGACCACCAGGTCGCCGTCATCGACCAGGCCACGTTCGACGTGGTCGCGCCCGGCGAGCCGCGCGAGTTCACCGACGAGGAGATCGCCGCCGGGATCTCCGGTGTCTGGACCGAAGTCGACCCGTCCGGCGGATTCGAGCCCGAGCAGGTCTACCAGCCTGAGCACGTCAGCCCCCACGCCGACCTGCACGTCACCGAGCTGCGCGCCCGCCTCGAGGCTCGCGGGATCGACTATCCGGCCGGCGCGAAGAAAGCCGACCTGATCGATCTGCTCGACAGCCACCCCGACCTGACCGGCAGCGATGCCGTTCTGACCGAGCCCGGCACCGCGCCGGACGCGGCCTGACCACCCCAAGCAAGAGGAGTTAGCCACTATGGCGACCACAATCGGCTCAGGGCTTGGCGGTTTTGCTGCCATCGCGCCTCAGCCCACCTACGGCGCACCGTTCGTGACGCCCACGCGCACGCTGGCGATCAAGTCAGCGAAGATGGACTACAACCCGCACCCGGTGCAGGGCGGCCCATACCTGGCCGGCGGCCGCGCGGTCGATGTCGGCTCAGCCCGTCAGCTGATCTGGCTCGACGCGTCCGGCAACCTGTCGGGTGACGTGACCAGCTCAGCGCACGCGCTGCTGCTCGCCACCGCTCTCGGCACGCCCGCGGCGCTGACCGCCATCGGTGCCACCGTCGCCTACGGGCTCGGTGGCGCTGGCCCGGTCAACTACGGCAACCCGGACGCCAACAACGGCGCCGCGTCGGGCGGTCAGTTCGACATGCAGATCGGTGTTCCGACCTCGGACGGCACTCAGCGGCCCGAGAACTATCACAGCTGCATGATCACAAAGGCCGAGTGGGTGTTCGACCGTGCGGGGTACTGCACGTTCAGCTATGACATCGACGCGCAGTACGTGGAGAAGACCACGGCCCTGATCGTGCCGACCTACCCGGGTGCCCCGACCCCGTTCAGCATGGCTTCGGTCGCGTCAGCGTTCAAGGCTGGCGCGCTGGGGGCCGAGGTCCCCATCGACGGCGTGAGCAAGGCCACCATCACGCTGACCCGCGGGATGAAGAACGACCGGATGTACCTCGGGAACCAGTACAAGGACATCCCCGTCACAAACGCGCTGAGCAAGCTCGAAGTGTCGCTCGACGTGGACTACACCGTGGCGGCCAAGACGGGCCTGTTCGACCTGTTCCTCGCGGGTACGCCGGTGTCGCTGATCTGCTCGGCAGTCGGCGCGCAGATCGGAACCACCGCGTCAAACGCCACGTTCGGGCTCAACGTGACCAACGCGTTCGCCGACTCGGGCGGAAGCTCACCGCTGGACGGTCCTGACATCGTGAAGAACACGATCGCGTGGTCGGGCACGATCAACGCCGCAGGCACTGCCCCGCTGACGGCGACCCTGCTCACCGCGGACACGACGTTCTGATGGCGTCCTCGCAGCTGTGGCAGTGGGAGGGCGAGAAGGACGGGGCCGATGTGCTCTACGTACTCGAGGACCGCGATATCAGCGTCGACGCGCTGCGTCACGGCAAGAGCTGGTTTGGTCAGGAGTACGGCCAGTACCTGGCGTTCATCAACCTGTTGATGCGCGGCGACTGCGACGCGATGTGCCTCGCGACGTGGATCGTCAACCGGAAGAACGGCTGGCCAAACAAGGACCCGCGCGAGATGGACTTCGCGGCGTCCACGTTCATCCTCGCCAGCCAGGCCGCCCCGGTCGACGGGCCCGAAAAAAGCGACGCTGATGATGAGGGGGCGGGGGCGGACCCTACGCCGCCCCCGACGCCCGCCTCGGCCAAGACGCGGAAACGCTGAGGTCCAGGTACCTGTTCGACATGGCCGACATCTGCGGCCTGTCGCCAGCGGAAGTCGACGGGCTCTGGTTCGTCGACTTCCTCACTCTCGCGAACGGGATCGACGCTCGGCACAAACAGCGAGAGGCGGGCGCAAAGGGCGGCGTCTGGATTCCCTAGACGCCGCCCGCAGGTGGGGCCCTTCGCACGCCCTCTGATCTGGTGTCTCCCCGGAAGGTGGTCCGCGATGCCCTACAGCAGCGCTCGGACACGTTCACCCAATAGTCGCGGCGGCACGCCGATCCTGGCCGACACGAAGGCCCTTGCTCGGCTCGCCAGCGACCTGCGCCGCGCGAGCCCCGAGGCGTGGAGGGCGTGTCGCACGTCGCTGCGGGTCGCCGCGCTACCCATCGCCGAGGACATTCGCCAGGCGACCTCCTACAGCTCGCGCATCCCCGCCACCGTCCGCATTCGGACCGGCCGCGGCAACGTCCGCATCCTGATCGGTGGGCCGGCGGCACCTAACGCGGCGCCCATCGAGAACCACGGCAAGGGCCACGTGCGTCACCCGGTGTTCGGGGACCGCGAGGACTTCACCGACAAGAACTCACACCCGGCGTTCGCCGAGCCGGTCGTGAACAAGCATCGCGAACCGTTCGCCCGCGAGGTCGGCGGGGCGATCACCGACGCGGTCACACGTGTCATCGCCGAGAGGGCGTCCTCATGAGTGCAGTCGGAAGAACGCTCACGATCACAATGCTGGGCGACACCCGCGACCTTGAGGCCGCGCTCGAGCGCGCGGGCATTGTCGCCGCCGATTCGTCCAAGGACATCCAGAAGGCCGCCAGCCAGGCCGGTGCCGCCGCCGCCGAGCAGGCCAAGGCAATGGGCCTGTCGGCTGATCAGCAGGAAGCTGCAGCCGCTCGCGCCGCTGGTGCCTACGTGGACGGGCAGAAGCGCATTAGCACCGCCCAGAGCGCCGCGGCGACCGCCGCCGCGGAGACAGCGAAGGCCGCTGGCCTGTCCGCTGATGAGCAGGTGGACGCCGCCGGCCGCGCCGCCGCCGCCTACGTCGAGGGGCAGAAGCAGATCACCGCGGCGATGGGTGCTGCGTCAGCTGCCGCGGCGTCGGCCGCGAAGTCAGCGGGCATGACCGCCGATGAGCAGGTCGCCGCCGCTGACCGCGCTGTTGCCGCCCAGCGCGCCATCGCGTCCGCTGCGGAGGCCAGCGCTGCCGCCCAGGAGGTCGCCGCCGCGAAGGCCGCCGATGTCGCGAAGAAGGCCGCGGACGCCCAGGAGGCCGCCGCCGCTCGCGCCGCCGCCAGTCACAAGAGCGTTCTGTCGGTCGGAAAGTACGCGGGCGGGGCGGCCGTCGTGACCGCGGCGTTCTCGGTCAAGGGCGCCGTGGATCTGCAGAAGGACATGGAGCTGATCCACACTGAGGCCGGCGCGACGCAGGCTCAGGTGGACAAGCTCACCGGCGGCATCCTCAAGATGGCCCCTGCGGTCGCGACCGGGCCCGGCGCGCTCGCGGCCGGCATGTACCACGTCGTCTCATCGCTCAACGCCACCCTGCCGGCGGCGACCCGGTCAGCGACCGAGCTGCGGGTGCTGCAGATCGCGGCAGAGGGCGCCAAGACCGGCGGGGCGGATCTGGTGGACGTGACGAACGCGCTTGACGCGGCCGTTGTCTCGGGCATCAGTGGGGTGCACAACTACGGGAGCGCGATGGGAGCGCTCAACTCCATCGTTGGCGCTGGCGACATGACGATGCAGGATCTCGCCGACGCGTTCGGCAAGGGTGTGGCGGTCAACGCGAAGCTGGCCGGCGTGTCGCTGAATCAGCTCGGCGGCACCCTCGCGGTCCTCGGCGACAACAACATCCGCGGCGCCGCCGCCGGCACGCTGATGAGCAGCACGCTGCGAATCATGAAGGCGCCGTCTGAGGCGGCAGCCGGCGCGCTTGGGCTCATCAACATCAGCAGCACCCAACTGGCCGACGATATGCGCTCGGGCGGCATCATCAAGGCCCTAGAGGATCTGAAAACGCACCTACAGGAGTCCGGCGCGACCGCGTCGCAGCAGGGCATCATCCTGACCCGCGCGTTCGGCGGCCGCCAGAGCACCGGCGTGTCGATCCTGCTGGACCAGCTCGACCGGCTGAAGGCCAAGACCGACCAGGTCGCCAAGGGTGGCAGCAGCTTCGGCGCGGACTATGAGGCGACGACGCAGACGATGGCGTTCAAGACCCAGGAGCTCGAGGCCACGGTCGAGAAGCTGGGCGACCAGTTCGGCGAGTACCTGATCCCCAAGCTGGAGGATGTCGCGGACGAGACCGAGCAGGTCATCGGCTGGTTCGGGAAACATCAGACCGCCGCCGAAGCGCTCGCCGGGGTCATCGGAGGCGTGCTCGGGCTGACCGTCGCGACCTACGCCGGGGATCGTGCGCTGAAGTTCATCGCCGCGACGAAGGACATGGGCTCGGGCCTGATGGTCATGAGCGGCAAGGCGACTGCGGCGGCGACTTCCATCGGCGTCAAGTTCGGGCTGATGAGCGGCGAGGCCGACACGGCGGCCGGCGCAATGACCGAGGCGGACGACGAGATTGTCGCCAGCGCCGAGACGACCGCCGCGGGCGTCGATACGGCACTCGGCGCGACCGGTGTCGGACTGATTCTGGTAGGCCTTGGGGCCGCGGCCATCGAGCTGCACGATCACTGGTCCGAGGTCATGTCCGGAATGGAGACAGAGGTCAACGTCATGGTCGAGGGAGCCGAGAGCGCTCTCGACGGTCTGATCTCGGCGCTGAACGCGGCAATCTCCGTGTTCAACTCGACGCTGGGCCACCTGACCGGCGACATCGGCAAGGTCGGCAAGGTCGGCGTCAGCGGAGTGTTCAACACCGGCGGCGGCGGCCCTGACTCAGACGCGATTGGTGGGGCGGACCTGTCGCCGGCTGCGCTGAAGGCAGCGAAGGCCGGGAACATCAGCGGGTTCTCGGGCTCAGAGAAGGCAACCGCCGCTCAGCTCGAGCAGCTGCTGACATCTCGAGGGCTATCGAAGGCCGGGGCGGCGGGCCTGATCGGCAACTTTGCCCAGGAGTCGACCGAGAACCCGTCGATGGACAGCCCCGGTAACGGGATGGGTCTGGCGTCGTGGACCGGTAGCCGCGCGTCAGGCGAGCAGGCTTATGCGAATCAGCAGAAGCTGCCGTGGAACAGCCTCACCGCCCAGGTCGGATTCATCCTGCATGAGCTCCAGGGTCACACGGCGCTGCTCAAGCTGCTGCAGACCACAAACAATCCGGTGGAGGCGGCCAAGCTGGTCGCCCTGCAGTACGAAGCGCCGGCGCCGAAGACCGCGAACTATGCGGGGCGTGAGAAGTGGGCCCAGGAGGTCGACGCCGCTTTTGGCGGGGCCGCCGCCACCAGCGCCAGCGCCATCTCCCGGTCGCCCACCGCCGCGTCGTCAAAGCAGCTCGACGCTCTACAGCAGAAGCTCCAGAAGCAGCTGAACGATCTCGGCAAGACCTATTCGGGGGAGACGCCCGAGGAGAAGAAGAAGGCTCTTGCTGCGGCCACGTCCACGATTCCGGCCTCTGTCGTGGCGATGCTGTCGACCGCTCAGGCGCTGCTTGGCACGAGGTACACCCACGGCGGCGGACATGGCTCGACGTTCGATCCCATCGCCGAGCTGAAGAAGGTCGGAGTGGACTGCTCAGGGTTCGTCTCCGCGGTTCTGCACGGCGGCGGCGTGTCCCTCTCTGGTCCGCTGACCACATCGGGGCTAGCCGGCGCGCTGCAGAAGGGCAAGGGCGACCAGGGCGTGACCGTCTATGACCGGGCCGCCGGCAGCCAGGCGCACACCATCATCGACATCCTCGGCCACTATTTCGAGTCGGGCGGAAACCCGAAGTTCAACCCAGCCGGCGGCGTGTCGGCGCTCACCCAGGCCCAGGCCGCAGGCGAGCTTGCGGGCGGCGGGTTTGCGGCATACCACCCGATCCTGCCAAAGGGCAAGGATGCGAGCAAGGCAACGCTGAGCGCAGCCGGCATCTCAGAGGGTGCAGTGGCCGCCGATCAGAACGCTGACATCGAGAACGTCGTCGCGACCTATCTGGCGAAGGAGCGCGCCGCGATTGAGAAGGCGCTGCAGGCGCTCGCGACCAAGGGTGACACTCTGCTGACCAAGTATCAGAGCGCCACTCAGAACGGCAGCGTCGCGAGCCTCGAGAAGGCCATCGGCGTGAACAGCTCCACGATGCTGCTGTCGCCCACGCTCAGCCGCGCAGAGGGCCGCTCAGGCGGCTCGGGCGCCTCACAGTGGGCCGCGCTTCAGCATCTGTACAACGCGACGCAGGGGACGGCTGATCGCTACCGGGACGTGACTCGCAACAAGAAGTCGTCGCCGGTGTCCCAGTGGAACGCTCTGCAGGGGCTCTACGACGGGCAGCACACGACCATTGCGACCCCCGAGTCGGCGGGGGAGCGGCTGACGAAGGAGTCTGACCGCCTTGGGGTCAACGCGACCACCGCCCAGATCGAACGCCGTCTCCTGCCCACGCTGAACCAGGCGAGCAAGGGCAGCGCCGCGAACGCCAAGTATGAGAGCACCGTGAGCAGCCTCACCGAGGGTGCAGGCAACCGGGCCGGGCTGACCGCCAGGCAGACACGGACTCTCACCCGCGACGTGGAGACGGGGGCGAAACTGCCCGCCGATCTGAGCTCCAAGCTGGCCGCCGCGCATGTGTCCGGGCTGGTCAAGATCGCCGACAAGCTGGTCGTGGCACACAAGACGGCGATGGACTCGCTGGCTCAGAACGTCTACGCGGCGAACCTCGAGTCTCTTGCCCGACAGGACGAGCTGACCGCCACCCAGGTCAAGGACCAGACCACGCTCTCGCGAGATGTCGCCCAGGCTCAGCTGACCGTGGCCGAGGCCATGTCTCAGCGGGTCACCGACGCAATGACTGCGGCTGCGACCGGGATCACCGACCAGACTCAGAAGATCACCGACAGCCTGTCCGGGATGGCAACAGCGATTCAGGATGCCACGTCCACGATGGCGGACACGTCCAACGCAGCCGTCGCGGCGATCAATGACAACTCGCAGACGAAGGTGGACATTCTCGGCGAGCGCGGCCTGTACGGGCTCAACCTGATCGCGCAGCAGGAGAAGGTCCAGCTTGATCAGATGAAGTCCGGGTTTGACGCCCAGATCGCGGTGGCTCAGGCCAATGTCGATCAGACAAAGGCGACATGGGATGCGACGATCGCCGGCGATCAGGTTGCCGTTGATCAGGTGCAGCTCACTGAAGATCAGCTGGTCGCCCAGGCTCAGCAGAACTACGACACGGTCACCATTGCCCAGGACACTCGGATAGCGACGGCCACCGCCCACGCCGACAGCGTTCAGCTGGCGAATGACATCAAGGTTCAGCTGGCCCAGACAGCCGTCACCCTATCGGCGTCAAGCACCAAGGCGCAGCAAAACGTCGCCGCGTCGCGCCTTGACGCCTACACCGGCCAGGCCGACAGCTCGAACGCCGTTGCGCAAGATGACCTGCAGAACGTCACAAATGACGCGAACCAGAAAATCAACGACGCCCAGAACGCCTACAACACGGCCCAGGGAGTCGCTGCGGTCGCCATCGCGAACGCTCAGGGGCAGTTGGCCACTGCGCAGGGCCTGGCAGGCATTGCAGAGGCCAACGCGCAGCAGGCGTTGACCGGGATTCAGGACGCCGCCGCCGTGGCCGAGGCTGGCGCACAGGCCACGATCAACGAGACGAGCGAGGCGGCGTCAACCCAGTTCGCCGGCACAGGCACTGTGGTGAACGTCTACGGCATCCCGGCCGAGAACGCGGCGGCCGTCGGCGACGCCGTCGATTGGGTCGCCCGCACGCAGTTGCAGCTCGCCAGCTGAGCGAGCCAACACACCGAGAGAGAGTGGGGGTGGGCCTTGAGTCTGCTTTCCGTCCTGTTCACCACGCCGCCGACCCTGGCGAGCGACCAATTCAGCTACCAGGGATTGACCCTCGGGGCGGCAACAGCGTTCGGGTTCACCAAACTCGAGGGGCTCGATAAGCCCGACGTGCGCTCAGGTGACACGGCTCGCCCGCGCCAGCGTGGCCGCCAGCCCGGTCTGAACCTGCTGGACCAGCGAACGGTGACCGCCACGCTCGATATCGGGCAGATCGGCGGGAACTTCGGCGGGTACGGGTCACTGCCCGCCGCACTGGCGGCGCTGAGGGCCGCGTCGAGCACTGAGGGGACCGCCGAGTATCCGCTGTGGGTGCAGATGCCCGGTTTTCCGCTGGTGGTCGCAGCGGGCCGCGTGCTCAAGAAAAGCGTGCCGTGGGACATCGCCGCAGACCGCGGCGGGATCGTGCAGTCCGCATCGATTCAGTGGGGGATGTCGGACCCTTACTTTTACGGCGCGCCGGTCGCTCAGACGGTGGGTTTGCCGGCCGCGTCGGCGTCGTCGGGCGTGTCGTTCCCGCTCAGCTTCCCGATGGCGTTCGGTGGCGGCGCGAACCCGAACCAGGCGACCGTGATCAACGGCGGCGACGTGCCGTGTTACCCGGTGCTCGTTTTCAACGGCCCGTGCATCAACCCAACGGTGCAGAGCGTTCTCATCCCGGGGATTCCCACGCTCACATTCAACGTGTCGATGGCCGCTGGAGATCAGATGATGGTCGACTGCGATAGCGGCGCGATCACCTACACGGCCGCGGGCACCACGATGAGCAGCCCCACCCCGCAGCTGCTCGCACCAGGGTCGACGTTCTTCGGGATCCCGCCGGGCACGCCAAGCCTGTTGTCCTTCAACAGCCAGGACACCACGACGGTCGCGGGCACGCTGACGATCTACTCCGCGATGGCATTGGACGCGCTGCTCTGATGGCACTCGGGGCAGCTTCCACCCAGCCGTTCAACTACCTGCTGTATGACCTCCGCAGCGGCAACTACCTCGGCCGGCTGCCGTTCCGGCAGGTGCAGTTCGGCGGCGGGCTCGCCCAGCCCGGATCGTTCAGTGGCACCTTGGACATTTCCAACCCTGCGGTGCAGAACCTCAACCCGCTCGGGCTGACCCGGCCGGCCCGCACGCTCATCGTCGTGGACTACCTCGGCGCCGCGGTCTGGGCCGGGATCATCTGGGTACGCGCCCCCACGTTCGACGGCGTCACCCGTGACCTGGCGATCACCGCCGGGGACATCAGCACCTATTTCCAAAGCCGCCAGCAGGCCACGGACTACAGCGCCCCACCGTATTCGGGCCTGTCCGGTCCGACCACGCCCATGAGCATCTGGAACGCCTCGAGCTATCAGGGCTCGACTTACGACGCGGTGCTGATGGCGTGGCAGATGATCTTTGACGCGACCAAACAGGTCACCTACGGCGATCTGCTCGGCGGCCTCGGGATCGCTGCGAACGGGTACACCACCCCGGCCGCCTATCTGGCGTCCGGCACGGCCACACCAGTCGCGGACTACACGTCGGCGACCTACCCATATAGCTCGCTGCAGCAGCTGTACCAGATCATCAGCCAGCTGGCCCAACTCGGGCTGGGCGTCGGGTTTGACTGGGGTGTCGACACGTCCTACAGCAACGGGCCCGGCTCACCACCGGTGTCGACGGTCAATCTTTCCACGCCGCGTCGAGGCCGAACCTACGCCCAGAACCAGCTGGTGCTGAACTGCGCCCAGGCGCTGTCCTACAGCCCGCCCGAGGACGGTTCCCAAGCCGGAAACACGATCTATGAACAGGGGCAATCCGGGTCGCTGGTTGTGTCTCAAAATATCTTGCCGCTGCAGGCCGGGTACCCGGTGCTCGAGCAGACCAAGAGCCGATCCCAGATCCAGTCGGCGAACACGCTCAATCTGCTCACCGCCCTCGGGATCTCAGACCTTGCGATCTCCAGCTATCCGGTCACAACCCCGGCCATCACGTTTGACCTGTTCAACTCGCCGGTGCCGCTCGGGCAGTTCGTCACCGGCGACGACGCACGCTGGCTGATCCCTGCGACGGACGGGGTCGGGAACGTGTTCGATCCTCGGTTTCCCGTCGGGCTCGACGCCGAGTGGCGAATTACCGGCTGGCAGGCGCAGGTCGCTGACGAGGGTCAGAGCAAGCTGACGTTCAACCTGGCGCTACCGCCGCTGCTGGTCGCCGCCGCACCGAGCCTGAACTGAGGAGGCGTCGCTGTGACCGACATCGTCCACTATGACCGCGCGACCTTCATGGCCGCACGGGTGCAGCTCGCCGCTGACATCGAGGTCAAGCCGGTGGAGCACGTCACGCTCCCCGGCGCGATGGCGGCGCTACCGGTCGCCAAAGCGAACGCGTACCTCAAAGCCGGGCTCGACGCCGGCCAGGTCGTCAGCCGCGTGAACGATCAGTGGCGTGCCGACAACGCCGCTCGGCTTGAAGCTCAGGCCGAGTGGGCACAAGGCCCATACCGGCGAGCGCTCACGCTCATGGCGCAGGAGAAGGCGCAGCAGGCTGCTCTGGAGATGCAGCGCCGCGCCCGCTTTGAAGCGCTGACTCAAGACCGCGACGGCGGCTGATGCCAAGCGTTCCCGCACCCATCGGGCGCAGCACCGCCGGCGGCCCGTGGTGGACCGCGATCCTCGGACAGATCACCGCGCAGCAGGGCCAGATCAATCAGCTGCAGCAAGGTGCTCAGCAGACGAACACCGTCGATCAGTACGGCAACACCACCTTGATCAGCGGTCAGCTGAACCAGGTCGTCACCATCGGCGCGTCCCACGGCGTCGCCGGGGTGCAGGTCGGCACCGGCTTACCAGTAACAGCGACCGGTTCAACCGCTGGGCTCGCAAGCCAGCACGCGCTGGTGGTCGGCGCGATCACCGTGGTCGCTGGCAGCACCGCCGCGACCATCGTCTCTGGCCTCGCCGGCATCGCCGTCAACCAGCAAATCGGAGCGGCCGACGTGTCAGATCCCAAGACCGGAATCGCCACCCCGGCAATCTTCCCCGGCACCTACGTCAAGACGCTGCCCGGCGGGTCAGCCCTGACGCTCTCCCAGCCCGCCGCCGAATCCGGTACCGCACTGCTCGCCGCGGCGTGCACGTGGGTTCTGCTCTAAGCGCCCCACCCTCGCAACCCCCTCGGAAAGGGGCCACATGCACTACACCATTGTCCTCTCCGGGCCCGCCCGGACGCTCGCTGACGCCGAGGTCGCTCTTGACCTAGCGAACGTCCCGGTGCTGCCCGCCGACCACCACGCGCACATGGGCCTGGCGAACACGCTGCCGCCGCTCGCCTCGGGCAAAAAGCCGCGAGCGAAACACGCGTTCCTGACCGTTCAGCACGCTGACATCAACGTCCCGACCGATCTGGTCGAGCCGCACGGATGGGTGCTGCGTGCCTACTACCCGACGCCCGAGCCGCTGACCACGATGTCAGACCCGGATGAGAACCGAACCGTCAAAGATCTCGCGGCGACCGTCGCCGAGATGCAGCGGGAGATCGCCGCACTCAAGCGGCAGAAGGCGGGTGTCTGATGGCGGTCGAAAGTCCCCCTTGGGCGATCCAGTACGCCGGCCTGACCTACCCGGCTGAGCAGACCCGACGTGCGATGTACGCGCTGCTGAACCGCACATCAGCGAACACGCCAGGCGTCATCGCGGGCGGCGTGATGTCAAACGCCGACTGCGCGCTCACGGCACCCGCCTCGGGGCTGTCGGTGAACGTCGCGGTTGGGGAGATGATCATTCCCGGCACCGAGGGCGGAAGCCAGGGCGGCTACTACGCCCGCGTCTCGTCTCAGACGACCCTGCCCATCGCGACCGCGAACGCCTCAAACCCGCGTGTTGATTCGATCTACGCCACCGTCTCGGACAGCAACTACACCGAACCGAGCGGCGGGTCCGGCAATCAGTGGGCGCTGCAGGTCATCCCGGGCACGCCGACATCCGGCGCGACACTGACAAACCTGCTTGGCGTTGCAGCAGCGCCTGCGTCGTCGCTGCTAATCGGATACGTGCTCGTGCCCGCCGCTGCCGCATCCATTGTGACCGCAGACATCCAGTTCGCGGCCCGGCAGGCCCAGACCAGCCGCCGCTGGAATCTGCGATATCCGGCGGGCGGCACGATTACAGCTGCTCAACCGGGCGACTGGGTCGAACCGCTGGCCGTTGCGACGGTCACCTTGCCCTCAGGTGTTCCCACGGGCTCTGAAATCATGGTGCGGTCCATCAACGGAACGGTCACGGTTAACACCTCGTCGGGCAGCATCGTGACCCTCCCAAACGAGGCGACCTCCGCCTCGTATCAGCTGATCACGTTGGGCGCGTTCATGTATTTGGTCTATGACGGCCAGAACTGGATTTGCATGGGTGGATCACCAGGCACCGGCACCGGCATGGACCGCGGAACCGGGGCGTTTGCCGGAAACAACGCCATCCCAGTCACCGTGACCGTCGGTCACAACCTCGGCGTCTCGCCCGGCTCGTACATGGCAACCCCGGACGGCTGGCAGGGCTATGTGTACGCCAATGGCGGGCCGACTGCCTCGACCGTGTCATTTACGGCCGTGCCGGCCTCAAGTCTCGGCACCGGAACCGTTTATTTCCTGTGGGCCGTGTTCCTGTGATTTTCCGTCACGACCCTCACATCTACGGCCGGGAAAGTTGAGCGCTGATGAATGTTGAAGCTGCCTCTAGACCGCTCATCGGTGCTGCTGATCGCCGCCATAGGGACCGCCGCCGTCTGGGCGCTCTCGACTCTCGCTGGACACAAGCCCGACGGGGCGCTGCTCGGCTTCTCCGGCTCCTGCTTGCTCTGCTGGACAACTGTCGTCAAGCCTGCTCGAGCCGCAGACGACGAGGACGAGGACGACGACCAGCGGCAGCGAGCACGAACCGATCAGGAGGCAGCGCAAATCAGCTCAGCAGAGGACATCGAATGAGACTCATCCTGCACTACCCGCCCGTGCTGCTCACCGTCCTAGCGCTCGGCGCTCTCGCCGGCCATCTGGTGCTGACATGACGGCCGCCCCGCACCCAGCTCAGCGCACCACTCAGCAGCGGCGCAAGCGCCGTCGCAGCGACGATCTCAAGTTCCTGGCCGCACTGGTCGGGATCGCTTTCGTGGCGGTCACCGGCTGGCAGCAGCTGCAGGCCCGAAACCATCTCGCGTCGGCGCTAAAGGTCAACGCTCGCGACGCTCACGCCCTGGCTGTCGCCGCCGCGGCGACTGTTACTCAGGCGCGCGCTGGCTGTCGCGTGTCCTCAGCTGCGGACGCCGCTCAGGCGAACGTCTACTGGGTGAACTACAGCACCGAGCGGCAGCTGCAATCGGCGCTCACTGGCACCGCCAGCCTCGGCACGGTTCTCGACCTGCGTGCCAGCACTGACCGAGCCGCGGCGTTCGCTGTCGTCAAGCACGTGACCGTGGCTGACGTGGGCCTAGTGCAGGCCCCGGAGCTCAAGGCGATGGTGAGACGAGACAGGTACAGCTGCATCACCGCCCATCCGAAAGCGAGGACCACCGCATGACCCGTCGCATCCACGCTGCTCTGCGGGGTCGAGCTCTTGCCCGACGGATCACCCCCGAACGAGTCGCGGTGCTTGGGCTGGTGCTGATCCTGGCGGCGCTCGCGCTCAATTCCGAGCTGACTTCTCACAGCACAAAGGCGGCTCAGGTTGGCGCCCATGCGGCGCAGGTCGGTGCTCGCGCATCGGCGCTGGCGTCGCGCGTATCGCAGGAAACAGCTCACCGGGTTGAGGTTGAGCAACGCGCAGCCTGCGAGGGCAGCGCCCAACGTGTCCTATCGGAGCTGGTGAACATCGACTGGCCGATCTACGTCGCCGATCAAGAGTCCTCGGCTTTGGACCCTGGCACTCCCGAATCGGCAATCCGGGGGCATGAGGCGACCAGCTTGCTCATCGGCATGAAGCACATCGCCGCCGTTCGGGTCGACGTGAGCGTCGCGAAGTACCTACCGCCCGTTCTCGCAGCTGTCGTGCGCCACGCAAACTTTCACTGTCCGACCGTCACTGCCGCCCAAAAGCAGCAGTAACTCACCACCACGGCCGCCACGGCGGCCAGAGAGGTTCCCTGACCCATGAAGCGCTACCTCGCGGCGACCGCCGCCCTCTTGTGCTGCCTGTTCGCAGCTGCCTGCGGCGTGACCCACACGCCCACCACGGCCACCACAACGACCACCAACCCGACCGCCTGCCCGGTCGGCGACAGCTACATGGGATGCGCCGAGGGCGCGCCTGCGACGTTCTCCGTAGCTCCAGGGTTCAAGCTGTCAGGACCTCCCCCGAAGGGCCAGAAGTTCCCTGACGTGTCCAACTATCAGGGCTGCTCTCTCAATTGGGCGCATATCGGCACGGCCGGCGCCGTGATCAAGCTGGGGGAGGGCGACAGCATCGCCGACGCGTGCGCCGCCCACAACCTCGCTGGCCTTGCCGCCGCCCACAAGCGCGCCGTCGTCTACTGGTTCGTGCGGCCCGACTCCATCAGTGCCGAAGGCGCCTTCATCGTCGCCCGACTCAAGGCCGAGCACCTGACCATCAACCACGTGGTGATCTACACCGCCCCGGGCACCTGGCCGGGCGGGTCCAGCGACGGGCTGAGCACATGGGAAGCCGCCTACACCGGCACCACCACTCGGCCAGCGCTGCCATATGGCGGCAGCGTTCTGGCGTGGCAGTACACCGACAGCGGCTACACCGCCGGCCTCGGCTACGGCGACCTGTCCGTCGACTACGGGCTGCTCAAGCTCGCGCCGCACGTGCTGGTGCTTGACGAGGAAGTTCCCGGCATCGCCGGCTACGCCGCACCGCTGACCCGCTACGTGCTCACCCACGACCCGGTCAAGCCAGACACCGCCGCGAAAGCCCGCGCCGCTCGAGCCGCAAAGGCAAAGGCCGCCGCCGCGAAAGCCGCCAAGGTCAAGGCCGCCAAGGCCGATGCAGCCGAGCGGGCAAAGCTCACCCGCGAGATCCTCGCCGAGCGCAACCAGCTGCGTTCGCTGCACTGCTACCGCTACCGCCATCTCGGCAAGTGTCCAGCGGACCTCGCGCACGGCGACCAGCTCCACCGGGAGCTGGCCCGTCTCGAGCGATGACCACAGCAGATCGCGCCCAGGCGATCTTTGGCGGGTTCGACGGCGTCGTCTCGGCGGTCGGCGTCGTCGCTCCGCTGATCATCGCCGGGGCGTCCGCGACAGCCATTGTCGTCGCGGCCGTTGGCCTGTCGATCAACTCGGCATGGTCAATGGGCTCGGGCCAGTACATCAGCGACCCACAGCGCCGTCTACGGCTCGCTGTCGTCATGGGACTCGCCACCCTGGCGTTCTCGCTGCTGCCCGCGCTGCCGTTCCTACTGGGCGGCAGCCGGGTGGTCAGCTCAACCATCGGAGTCGTGCTGACACTCGGCACCGGGGTGCTGATCGCCGAGCTGCGCCCAGGTGGCCGCCGCGCCAGCTACCTGCTGACGTTCGCAGTGCTCGGCGTCGGCCTCGCGCTTGCCATTGGGTGGGGGTTCATTGCCCCATGACCAGGAGACAGGTCGGCTACGGGCTCGCGCTGCTGCTGATCGCGCTAGGGCTCGCGATCAAGTACGCGCTGCCGCACTGGCTTTGGCAGCCGCTCGGGGTCTGCAGCGGCCGAGCGTGCGGCTATCAGCTATGGAGCGGGGTCGCCGGGTCCTGCGTGACCGGCAGCGGAATCTGGACCGGCGCTCTGACCCTCTGGTGGCATCACACCTGTCACGTTCCCGGCTGCCTGCGCCCCGGTAGGCACCCAACCGCCGACGGGCTGCACTGGCTCTGCCCCGTCCACCACCCAGACCTCCCCGATGGGCGCCGCAGGTCGCTCGAGGAGATTCACGCGGCGCACCGAGCCGCGAAGGCCCGGGCGGGCGACCGTCACTCAAGCCTGCCGACCTGACCCCCCGCCCACCGATGCGACATCGGTGGGACATCGACGTTCGCCGTACCCACCCCTGATCCCAGGAGGATCACTCATGTCCCATCCCCTGCTAGGCCGCAATCACGTCGCCGAGGCACCGTCGTCTCTGCGCCGGCTGCACTTCCACAAGCCCGCGGACAAGATCTCGCTGGTCGACCATGAGCCCAAGATCGGCGTGCTCGACCAGTCCGATCTGGTCAGCCAGGGCATCCACACCAGCCAGTTCATCCCCGGCTGCGTCACCGACGTGACCGAGCTGGGCTCATGCGTGCTGAACACCGGCACCGAGGCGTTCTCGAACATCCTCACGGCGGCCGACTTCGCGGCCTACGTCGCCAAGCTGGGTGACCAGGCTGAGCCCGCCAGCATCTACACCGACGTGGTCGCCGCCGAGCGGGCGGCCATCGGCGCCTACCACGTCGTCACGTCTCAGACCGGCATCGCCTCCCAGGAGTGGGAACCGACCGACTGCGGCAGCTCAGGCCCGTACCTGTACCAGTGGGCCAAGGCCGCCGGCTACGTCGCCGACGAGAAGATCGCCGTCGGCGCGCAGAACATCGCGAGCCTGCTGCAGACCGGCGGCGTGCTCGCCGGCATCCCTTGGATGGAGGCATGGTTTCAGCCCAACTCGGCCGGGTTCGTGGACGGCGACGGCAGCGTCTCGGCGCTGCAGGCTGCCATCGCCTCGGGTGTCGCGGGCGGCCACGAGATCCACCTGTCCGCCATCGAGAAGGTCGCGTTTGACCACTCCGGGCTGGTGATCCCCGCCCAGACCGTGATCCGGTTCCGCAACCACTGGACCCGGTCGTGGGCCGACAACGGCTCGGGCCGGTTCCACCTGTCCACGCTGGTCGCGCTCGGCAATCACGCCGACTTCCGCCAGTTCATCGCCGCCTAACAACCCCATCGGCTCACCCTCAACCCGAGGGTGAGCCAGAGCCTCATGGAGGGTTCATCATGGTCAACGTTCAGACCGCAGTCACCGCCGCCGTCGCACAGATCATCACGCTGGTGCTTGCGTTCGGTGTCATCACCAACACCGAGGCCGGCGTCGCGATCACCGCTTCGAGCACCGTCATCACCGCGGCCGTCGTAGTCGCCGACGCCGTGATCAAGCACGGCCAGGCGAAGGTCAAGGCGGCGCAGATCGCGGCGGGCAAGTGAGCCCCGTTCTGCATAGGACCCTTGACGAGAACGTCGCCTACCCGCCACATGAGCCCCGGACGGCGTCGGCGACGTACCGCAAGACCCACCACCACCTGATCTACGAGCTCGACGCGCCGTGTTGGGTCTGCGGTGACCGGCGCTCGCAGGGCGGAGCGATGGAAACGCACCACGCGCATTTCGAGTGGGCGTCACAGAACGGGCTCGACCTAGCGAAGGTCACCGCCGACTGGCCGGACCTCACCGACCGGGCGAAGCTCGCCGAGTGGGTGGACAGCGAGGGCAACATGCTGGTGCTCTGCGCCGCCCATCACCGTGGCCAGCACACCGGGATCCACGCCATCAGCTACCCGGCATGGCTGCTGCAGCGCTACCAGGGCGATGAGTTCACGTTCATCGCCCAGCCTGCGGCGGCGCCTCGAGCGCTCACGCCCCTGTTACGCTGACCGGCGTCTAGGCGTGTACGCGGCGACTCGAACCGCCGACACTCATGAGAGCCCCCCGCGCGCTGCCGCCGCGGGGGGCTTTCTTGCGTTCTAGGTCAGAGGGCGGGTGCGAGCCTGACGCTCGAGCAGTTCGACGCGCTCGCGAAGCTGGGCAACCTCAGAGTCGAGATGAGCTCGGCCGACTTTCTCGGCGATGGCCTCGCGAACGAACCCGGTGAGTGATTGGCCGGCGGCGGCTTTGCGAGCGGCGGCGTGCAGATCGTCGCTGATCCGAACGGTCAGGCTGGCCATGCGGCGCAAAGCTACTGTTTTCGGGATCTGGTGGCGCAAGAACACCCGCCGGTGCCACCAGTGCCCCCGCTCCAGCGTTCTAAGCCCGTAGAAACACGCAAATCTCGCTAGTCGCGACTTTTTCCGCGAGCCCGCGTTTACAGGCCAGTGACATCGTGTTGCATGTCGGGTAGATCCCTACCCCACGGGCAGCAGACGCCCGTGTCGGTTAGCTGGGGAGCTAGCTAGGTCGGGGAGGCAGGGAACCGCCACCCCGTGATCAGTTGGATCATGAGAGGGAGGCGTGCTATGCAGCAGCAGCATCAGGATCAGAACCGGCCCGGTTTGACGTTACTTCGGGGTCAGGCTACGACGCTGACCGGCGCCGATCTGCTCGACGAGGTTACGGCCCTCATTCGTGACCGTCTTCCCGACCTTGATCCAGCTGACCCGGTGCGCGGAGTGCTGGCGTCTGTAGCTGCACTAGCGCCCGACTCACCTGCAGGGCCAGCTGCACTTGGGTCGCCTGCAGGACGCTGAATTGTGTCGCGAGAGCCTCTTGGGATGCTGCGAGCGCATCGAGGCGACTCAACACTTCGGCATCGCCAGCGCGCCGCTCGAACAGGTCCGGCGCGGTGTTGCTGGCGGGCTGGGCCGGCTTGTCATCGGCGAGGAAGTGAGAGACTGGTCGGTCAAGCGCAGCCGCGATGTGCTCGAGGGTGTCGTCGCTCGGGCGATGGATACCTCGCTCCCACTTGGACACCTGGGTTCCGTCCGACTTTCCAGGTATGAGGGCGGCCAGCTCGGCTTGAGTTAGGTGTGCGGCTTCGCGGGCGCGAGCAATGCGCCGCCCGATCAGCACGCTGCGCGTGCTGGCAGCCGATTCCGTCATAGCGATCTTGAACCTACGCAGCCGTACGGCGTTTGTCGTGGCCGACTTGCTAGGCGTCCTTCTAGTTGTGGCTTGACTAGTCATTGTGCGACCAGTAAAGTGGTTGCCAGATGCCTAGTCAAGTTTCTAGTGGAATAGCTTCGCGGACAGGTGGAAATGTCCGCCTCGCTCGAGCCGCTGCCGGTCTGACGCAGGGCGCTCTTGCGCAAATGGTCGGCGTGGGGTCAGGGCAAGTCTCCAAGTGGGAACGCGGCAGGCATCAACCGACCACCGCGAACCTCGCTGCTGTCGCCTCCGCGACTCGTCGGGATCTCGCGTGGTTCTTCACCGACCACCAGGAGACAGCCGCATGAGAGAGACGCGCACCAAGGGCGACAGCCCGCAGGCCCAAACGATGCAGCGGGCGATCAACCTGCAGCAATACGCCCACATCCGGCACCGTGCGATGAAGCGCACGTTCAAGGGCATCACCACCCGGCAGACCGCGGCGATCCTTGAACAGATCGGCCAAGCTCGCCTGCACCGCGGGGTGGTTCGATGAGGGGCGGGGGAGGCATTCACAAGCGGATCAATCCGCCCATCGAGGGCCCGCCCGCAGAACGCGACAGCTACAGCCGCGAGCGGGAAATGCGCGGCCACGACACCCGCCTCTGTGTCAACGGCTGTCACCGCCGCCGGATCGAGCCGGGCGAGTACTGCGGCAAGTGCTGGGACGAGCTCCACGGCGACAGGCACGGCGAATGAGCCGCGTCCTGTCCACTGCGCAGGGCCTCGCGGAGATCGTCCCAGAGCGACGGCCCTCGATCTGCGGTCCTGCGCTCGAGCTCACCCCCGAGCGACGCCGTCAGCTGCTGTTCGCGCACGCCACCACCGCCCGGCAGGAGGCCGTCGAGTTCGAGCTGCAATCCCTTGTCGCCGAGCGGAACCACGACCGCGTCAGCGCTCGCGTGTTCTGGCGAGAGTGCCTGCGGGCACGTGTCGTCGCCCGTGACATCGAGGACCGTCTGGCGGCCACCCGATGAGCGTGCCGACACTCTCCACCATCGGCCAGTGCTGCGAAGCGTTCGCGCTGATCGCCACCGCCGTAATCCTGTTCGGGCTGGTCCTGTTCGCGGTCATGCGGCTGCGCCAGGCAGCCGACACCGTTGACCGTTTACTCAGCTTCGCCGAGGACGATCTCGAGCCGCCGTTCATGGTGCAGGAGTGGCAGCGCCAGATCCTTGACGACTACTACCCCGAGACGCCCCGTCGACGCCGTAACCGGGCGGTCAAGCAGGAGACTGCCGCGCAGCTTGGGCTCTACCCGAGGCGCAGCGCATGACCGGCCTCAGCGTCCCCGAGTTCATCGTCCGGCTGCTCAACAACGAGCCGACGTGCGAGGTCGGCGAATTCCTGCTTGACGGTCTGCGGCTGACCATCAGCGACGCCCTGGCGGTCATGCGACGCGGGTCGGTGCTGAGCGCCCGACGAATTGGCGACCTGTCTAACGATGAGATCGACGGGTTGGCCATCGGATACCACGAACTTGCGACTGGGGGTGTAGCCGAGCTCTCGGTCAATTCGACTGTCTCCCTCGGTAAGGACGGGGAACGCGTGAGCGCGCCCGTCCTGCCCTCAGCCGCTGCTTTGCAGGTCGGCGCATGACCCGCCTGTTCGACGCGGCCTGCGCCCTCTCGCGCGCGCTGACCGACCCGCACTACTTCGACCTTGGGGTGTGGCGGCCCGGGTACGGCGTCATCGCCCGCCACAGCGGCGAGACGTTGGCGTGCTCGAGATGCGGCGCGACCGTCCGGGCGGTCATGGCGAACGTGCCCCAAGGCGGCGTTCACCAGTTCTCGACCGTCGCGTGCATCCCGGTCAGCACGGCCGGCGTGTGCCCCGACTGCCAGTGGGTCGATCCCGACCTACAGCTCACCCGCAAATCACGCCCACGCAACCCCGATGACGTGGTCGAGCGCGCCAACTTCACCCCAGGCCAGGAGACGGCGACATGAGCACCACCGAACTGACCTACAGCGGTCCTTCGATGCCGTCCAGCACCGAAGTAGCGACGCTGTCCCAGCTCGCGAACCACATGAGCAAGTCCGGGTTTTTCAAGGCTGGTAACGAACAGCTGGGCGCGTATCAGACCCTCGCGAAGCTGGTCTTTGGTCGGGACCTTGGACTGTCTGCCACCGCAGCGCTGACCGGCATCCACATCGTGGAGGGGAAGCCTGAGATCAGCGCCAACGTGCAGGCCCAGATGGTCAAGACCTACGTCGGGCCCGAAGGTGAGCGCTACGACTACAAGGTCGATCAGATGACCACCGAGGCGTGTGCGATCACGTTCTTGCGTCGGCGCCGCGGTGATGAGTGGGAAGTCCTCGGCCAGTCCACCTACTCCATGGCCGACGCCCGCACCGCGGGGTTGGATCAGAAGGCCGTGTGGAGAAAGCATCCGCGCAACATGCTGTTTGCCCGCTGCGTGTCCGACGGAGTCGCGTTCTACTGCCCCGAGGTCACGAACGGAATCAGGGTCTACAGCGAGGGCGAGATCGATGTGAACCGCGACCATGCCCCGGCGCCGGTCAAGGTCGAGTCCGCCGTCGCCGAGCCGCAGTCTTCGGCCTCAACCGCCAGCGCCGAGGTCCAGTCCGAGTCCGAGCCCGAGATCCCCGACGCGGAAGTCGTGGACGAGGACGACTATGAGAGCGAGTCGGCTGAGGACGTGCCGGTTGAGAAGCCCGCCGCTGCCGAAGTGGCCGACCCCCGCTCGACCCAGGTCGGGCAGATCCCCGCGGCTGAGCTGGACGACGCGTCGGTGAACGAACTGCTGCAGGAGATCGCCAACGCGAACCCGACCAACACGCAGATCCGTGAAGGGCTGAGCAAGGTCGGCGCGCCACTCATCCCGGTGAAGGTGGTCGAGAGCCGGCAGGGCAAACCGCCGCTGGTATTTCCCGCCGCGCTCAAGGCCCTCAGTGGCGAGCAGGCCCTGCAGCTTGCCACCTGGCTTGGCGATCTGAACCAACCCACTACGACCGAGGGGAACGACTCCGCATGACCAACGCAGCACTGAAACAGCGGCGCGCAACGCAGGAGTCCGAACGGGTCGCGGGCGTCGTGGCCCGCCGTACCGCGAAGGCCGCGACCGAACCCAAGACGTGGCTTTGGACGCGCCGCGGTCTGCGCGTGCAGAAGGCGAAGCGCAACTATCTGCGCGCCCGTGCTCGTCAGGCTCGAATCGAGCAGGCATGAGCGCCGCCACCCAGCCCCGCGCTGGCCACGTCGTCGTCCAATTCCCGGACGGCAAGACCTGCGGGCATAAGCACCCGACCGTCAAGAGCGCGACCAGCTGCCGGCGGGTGCGCCTGATGGGCTGCGAGAAGGGCTCCGAGCCCACCCTGCGGTTCGTGCCGGTGCCGGCATGAGGGAACCGTCGGACATGTCGTCGACGTGCAAGCTGCCTGTCAGACGGTCCTACAGCGACGTGGTGCCAGCGATTCAAGACGCGCCCGACGTGCGGGCCCGCCGGAACCGTGTCCTGACCGCACTCCGGGCGTGCGCCACACCCGTCGCTGTCGATGAGCTAGCGGCAACGCTGCCGCGGTCCATCACCGTCGAGAACGTGCTGCACGACCTTCGCGCCCTGGCGACCGTTCGTCTCGCGCAGCGGCTCGCCACGTCCGGCAAGTGGGAGGCGCGATGACCCAGGCCACCGACCAGCTGGTCACCGCAAGCGGCGAGCCGCTAACGCTCGAAAGCCCGAGCGCTGACCTAGCGCGCGGGATCGCCGAACTGCGCGAACACATCGCCCAGGTCACAGACCTGAAGAACGAGATCAGTCAGGAGTTGCTGCGCCGGCTCGACATGAACGCGAAGTGGACCGCGCATGTCCCCGGGTTCAAGATCATGGGCGATACCCCGAAGGACACCGAGAAGTGGGACGGCGCAGACCTGTACGCCGCGCTGGGCCTGCTGGTGGACGCTGGCGAGCTGTCCATCGACGCGGTCAACGCCGCGGTTGGTGTCGAGACGGTCTACACCGTCAAGAAAGCGGGCATCAACGCTCTGCGGGCCCTCGGCGGCCGAGCCGGCGAAATCGTGGACGAACTGGCGGTATCGGTCCCGAAAGCCAACCGTGGCGTGAGGGTCGAGCGGGCGGCATGAGCGCCGACGCCCTTAGCTACACGCTGCCGCGTCTCGGGGCCGTTACGCGCCGCCGGTTCCGTCGTCCGCGGCGGCCGAACTGGCGCGCGCTGATGAGCGTGGTCTATGACCTGATCGCCCTTGTGTTCGCCGAGCTCGAGCGCGCGCCGGTCCTCGGGGCCCTGTTCGTCGTCTGGCTGGTGATCGACGCGTACTGGTTCGAGCGCACCAACCGTCGCCCGCCGTTGCGCTGGAGCGTGACCGAACTCCTCCTCGGGCTACTGATGCTCTCGCTCGAGCTAGCAGGAGCGGTCCGGTGATCGTGCTCGCCATCGACCCCGGCACCACCGAGAGCGGATGGGTGCTCCATGACTCCACCTACGGCACCGAGCGCCCGCTGCTCGACATGGGCATCGAGGCTCACGACGACTTCCTGATGCACCTGCCCGAGCTGGTCGCCCAGGCCGACTGCGTCGCGGTGGAGATGATCGCCAGCTACGGGATGCCGGTCGGCGCGTCGGTGTTCGAGACGTGCGTCTACATCGGGCAGCTCAAGCAAGAGGTTCGGCACTGCGGGGTGCCCGAGGGCCGCTGGCAGACCGTGACCCGTGTTGGCGTGAAACAGGCCCTCTGCTACCGGACCAGCAAGGTCACCGACGGGATGGTCGCCCAGGTACTGCGCGACCGCCTCGGAGAGAAGGGCACCAAGGCTTTTCCCGGTCCCCTTTACGGGATCAAGAAGCACGAATGGCAGGCCCTTGCGGTCGCTGTCGTGGTGGCAGAACGGCTCATCCTAGAAGGACAGGAGACAGCAGCATGAGCAGCGCCCGAGAGAAGGAAGAGAAGCTGGTGATCGTCCGGCGGGCACTGCGCACCGCGGGCCGCTACGGCATCCACAGCTGCACCCTCAGACGGCTCGGCGTCGGGAACCCGTCCCAGCGCATGAACGACCTCCGCAACCGCGAGGGATGGGTTATCGAGTCCCGCCGCGAGACGTTGCAGCCAGACGGCGTCCAGGGCGTCCGCTACGTCATGGTCAGCGAGCCCGAGACGGCGATCTCGCCGGATCTGGTTGTGCGGATGGACCCGGACGGCCAACTCAATTTTGAGGCTGCCGCCGCATGACTCGCACCACGACCACCTGGCCGAACGTGTGCCCACGCTGCCGTCAGCCCTGCGAGGTTCAGTCGACTACGGGCCGGCTGCTGCCTCATCGCGACCTGCTAGTCGATGTGCCATGTCCGATCAAGGGCAAGACGGTGCGAGAGGCGACCGAAATCGTCAACACCGAGCGCGTGGAGCTCGGGCTGGCGCCGCTGCGTAACACGCCGGTGCGGCGATGAGCGACAGCGAAACCGGAACCTACTACCGCGTCAGCCCCGAGTTCTGGCAGGACGACACCGTCCGCAGCTGGACCCACGACACGCGCATGGTGGCCCTGTACCTGCTGACAAGCCCTCACCGGCTGACCGAGGGGCTATTCCGCCAACCGGTCGCCTACGCGGTCGCAGACACGCAGATGACCGCAGAGGCGGTCGAGAGCGCGATGTGCGAGATGGCGGCAGGCGATGACCCGTTCATCGAGCGCGACGGCGACACCGTCCTGATCGTCAACGCGCTCAAGTGGCAGGCCCCACGCGCTGAGCCCAACGCGAAACACGCCGCCCGGCAGATTGTGAAGCGCAAGCTCAGCGGGCCGCTGGTCGGCCGACTGTTGGCCCTTGCCGACGAGCTCAGCCCGCGGCTTGCGGCCGCTCTCCGCGACGAGATGCCCGAGCTAACCCCCGAACCACGCCCGAGCAAAGCTCAGAGCAAAGCTCTGGGCTTAACCCGTAGCAATGCCCCTAGCTCTCCATCTCCATCTCCAGCTCCATCTCTTAGGCTGGCTAGCTACGAACGTAGGGGGGCTGCAGCTTGAGCGCTCCAAGCGTTTCAGCCGAGCTAGCCAGCCAGCTGAGAGCACTTGCTGAGGCAGGGATAAACAACCCTGAGCAGTTCGCGGCTCTCGGTGCTGAGTCCATCGCCAACACCCTGAGATGGTTTGAGGCTCAGAAGTCACGTCGTGGTATCGGGGCCGGCGTCCTGATGGCCGAGCTGCGCAACGGCGGCCGGACCGCCCAGGTGCGTCGGACCACCGGGCTGCTTGCCCAACAGGCGGCCTACACACAGCGCTGCGAGGACTGGCTGCGGGCCAAGTTCCCCGAGCTGGTCAACAGCCACGGTCGCGTGCATCCCGCCGCCATGACCGCGGTGTTCCTGCTGCACGGCAAGTACGGCAAGGGGACCCTGACCATCGCCGAGCACGGCCCTGAGATCCACGCGCGGGTCGCCGCGTTCCTACAGCGTCACCACGTGGACATGGACGGCAATGAGCTACCCGAGCTCGAGGAGCAGAGCGTCGAGCTTCCGCCACCCACGCCGCGCCTACGGGCCGTGCCTGACCTTCCGGCCGCCGCATGATCGGCGACCTCATCGACACGCACATCGGCTGGGCTGAGAAGAACCCCGAAGCCGCCGCGTACTTCAACGCCACCCGCGTGCACCCGTCCGACTGCCCTGGCGCGATCCGGGTCGCTGACACGTACGGCACCGGCATCTGCGACGGCTGCGATCTACGACTCGCGCCTCGCCCGACTGATGGGCCGCTTGGCGGCACCCCGATGGATTTCTAGACGGACCCAGAGGAAGGACACCCATGATTGACACAACTGCCACGCACACCGAGAACCTAGAGCGGTTCACCAAGCAGGCGAGACATTGCGGTGCTGGCCCTCTGCAGGTCGCGAAGGCGCTGCAGGTCGCGAACGACGTGCGCCTTGCCCGCGCCGGCTACCAGGTCGAGCGTCTCCGCGGCCAGTCGATGGAGGCTGGCATGATCGCCTGCGCCGAGCTGCTGCGCGACCCGCCAAGATGGGCGAACACGCTGGCGGTATGGAAGCTGCTCGGCTGGATTCCCCGGTTCGGCGTCAAGCGCGTTTCCGGTCTCATGAGGGCCGTTGGCGACGCCGCCGGACCCGTCAGTGCGGAGATCAGTGAGCTGCGCCAGATTGGTCAGCTGACCGAGCGTCAGCGTCTGCTGATCGCAGATGAGCTAATGGCCCAGGCCGCGAAGACAGCGGCGTCGCGATGACCGGAACGGTTCACCAGTTCCCCGGCGTGCGACAGATGCCCGCCAGTCAACCCGGCGCGCCGCCGCTGCTGATGACCAAAAAGCAGCTGCAGGCCCATCTCGGTCGGTCAAAGCGATGGGTGGAGCTTCGCATGAATGAGGGGATGCCGTCGCTGAACCTTGACCGCCAAGGCCGGCGCCTGTTCGACCCGGTGGCGGTCGAACAGTGGCTGAACGGTGGCACTCCAAAAGCGACCACGTCAAGCGAACGGATCGCCGAGCTTGAACAGCGAGTCGAAACCCTGGCTGACGCCGTCAAGGGGCTACTGGAAGGGGTCGCATGAGCAAGCAGTTCGCTAGCGGGATCGACGGCTATCACGTGATGATCACCGAAAAGGTGACGACCCGGTTTTTCGTCACGGGCAAGGGCAGCGACGACTTGACCGGAGCGAGGGACGCCGCAGATGCCAAAGCTAGGGCGCTTGCGCTTGGCGCTGGCCGAGAGACGTACCAGGCGCTCGGCACCACCGTCGTCGCCCGCGAACAGAACATCACGACCATCACGGTCAGCAAAGGGCAGTTCTGATGTCCGAAAAGGCTGACTCCGAGCCGCGCTACGTCATCGACGAGGAGTCCCCCGGAGACTGCTACGCCCGCCGGCTCAAGCCCGAGCACCACTACGGCGTCATGGACCGCCAGACCGGCCAGCACGCCGAGATCCTGCCCGGCGTGAAGTGCTGGGCCCAGGACATCAACACCGCACTGGACTGCCTCACCGCCCTCCGCGCCGAGGACGAACTGACCCCCGACGACATTCTCACCACAACCCAGAACGGACCCATCGCATGACCATCGATAACGGCTCGCGCGACATTGCAGAACTGGTCAAGACTGAGACGGACACTGCGCCCGAGGTCACCTCAGGTCAGGCCGTTCCAACCCCGTTTCGTTTCGGCGCCGACGGCATGTGGTTGATCGCTCGCACGAACCACATCGGGCCAGCGACCCCCGAAGAGGTTCGCATGCACAAGCGCATCCGTGAGCTTGAGGCCGCCAACCGTCAGGTCGGCCGCATCGCTGCTCGGCTCGGCGCGATGTATGAGCACCGCGGCGCTCAGATCGACCATCTCGCCACCGAGTGCGAAGCGCTTCACCGACTGATCGAAAGGGACTTACTGGACGAGGTCGAGCGATGAGTTCCGAGAACCCGCGTAGTTCCAAAACGGTGGCGCAGCGCCGGCCAACCAAGAAGCGCTATTTCCAGTACCGCGTGACCGAGGTCGGCGGGGAGATGGAAGGTCGAATCAGCGTCGGCGATCTCACCTTGGACTGGTGGCAGGGCACCGGCCATACCTACATCATCTTCGACCTTGAGAAGGGTGAGGAGACGGGCTGGTATCGCGTCAAGTCCGAGGGCGAGTGCGACGCCGATCAGTACGCCCGACTAGCGGAGCAGGGGCGATGACGGAGCCGACTTGGGAGGTTCGCCATGGCGACTGCCTTGAGATTATGCGCGGGATCGCCGACGGAGAGCTCGATTCCATCGTCACCTCACCGCCATATGCCGACCAGCGCGACTACGCCGCCGCGGCGGCCGGCGTCACCGTTACCGCAGCGATGAGCCGCAACGCGAGCCGCGACCAGCGCAAGGACGCGCCAGCACGGTTCGTAGACGAATTCGAGCCGGTCCTAGCCGAGATGCTGCGCGTCTGCTCGCCGATCGGTTCGCTCATGCTCAACCTCGGGGTCATCATGCGGGCCGGTGAGGAACATCCCTACGCCGACGACATCCTCGCGCGGGCTCGAGCGATGGGCTGGAAGCTGCTGCACCGGATGGTCTGGCACAAGCCCAACAGCATCCCGCTCAGCCACCCGACCTACCTGCATATCAAGCACGAGTGGGTGTTCTGGCTTGCGCCGAGCACCGATGCCTACAGGGGATTCGACAAGGACACGCGTACGCCTCACGCCGAGGGCAGCATCCGTCGCATAGGTCAGGAGTACATGACCCGGAAGGACCAGCGCTACATGCGCCGCGGCAAGACCCATGGCCTGCACCCTGACGGCGCTCGACCGGCGACCGTGTTCACGGCCGGCGTTGGCGGCGAGAAAGGCGTTGACCACCCAGCTGTGATGGCCCTCCAGCTAGCGCTGCAACTCGTGTCCCTGTCATGTCCCACGGGTGGGCGCATCCTTGACCCCTACTGCGGATCGGGGACCACCGGCGTTGCCGCGCTGCGCCGCGGCCGCAGCTTCATCGGCCTGGAGCTCCAGGAGAAGTACGTCGATTTGTCGCGCCAGCGCATTCGCGATGACGCACCCCTAATGAACACGATCTCGGAGGCAGCAGCATGAGCGAGCAAGACAGCCGGCTAGCAGTTGACGCCAAGGGCTACGTGTGGCGCGTGTTCGAGGACGCGTGGAGCATGGCTCCGTCCAACCCCGACAACTCGCCGATACCCGAGCCTGTCCGGTACTACGTGCCTCAGGAGGAGAACGACCGACTTCGCGAAGCGCTCAAACGAGTGATGCGCTCTCAGGCGGCTCTCGTCGAGTTCCTTGAGATGGATGATGAGCATCCGCATGGCAAGGAGCTGGTGGCGTCCCGTGACCAGGCGAAGGACGCGCTGGGAATGTCACATGGCTGATTCAGAGCAGCAGGTCTATCTGGGCTTCAAGGCGTGCGGGTGCTGCATCGCCTTCATGACCCCAGGTGTTGAGTCGGAACGCAGTGAGCGCGCCGAGCTAAAGCGCTGGGTCGGTCGCGGCTATCGGATTGAGCTGATCCCGAAGTCGGCGATGTACGACCAGCAGAACTTCATGGACTGCCCTCACGGGAATGGGTCCAGCGTGGACGACATCAACGCTCTGATGGCGCGAGGTCGCGCATGAGCCAAGCCTCGGAAATTTCCAGTAGAGCCACAGCGCTCGCCGTGCTTCAAAAGCATGTCGGCGGCTGCCGCGAGTGGGTCGAAGGGAAGGCCAACTACTGCTTCGAGCCCGCTGAGTACGTGCTGTGGGGCAAGCTCATCCCGCCCGAGGGTCTGGGGCCGCGGTGCTTTCTCCACGCGCGTGAGCACGTCAGCGACTACGGCACCCGGCGCCGGTCGAACTATGCGCTGATCAACCTCCACGACCTCGCCGACGATCTGAAGGAGGCCACCGATGCCTGACCGTGACGAGCCGTTCTGGGTCGAGATGAACCTGCACATCCCCGGCAAGGGCTACTCCCTTCAGCGTCCACACCGACCACGCCGAGATGCAGGTCTACGTCAGCGAGAAAGGCCGCACGATCCGTGCTTACGAGCCGCGAGCCAAGAACGAGAAGGGAAGTCTGACATGAGCCGATTGATGTCAGTGGCGTTCACGGAGGACGCCGTACGAGAGCGCCGGAAGACCGTTACGCGCCGCAAGGGCTGGTGGACGGACAAGCACGGGCGCCGGCTCGTGCACCCAGGGGACGAGCTCACGCTCTGCCGCAAGGTCATGGGCCGTCGACCGGGCGAGCCGCTGGTGCGGATCGCACAAGTTGAGGTCGTCAGCGTCACCCGCCAGGCGCTCGGCATGGTCCGCGCCCCGGGAGAGCTCGCCGCCGAGGGATTCCCAGAGCTCGAGGCATTCGACCTGCGCCATCGCGGCGCCGCCGAGTTCATTGAGCGCTATTTCGAGCCGCAGGGCCTTGGCTGGGACGACGACGTCACCCGCATTCAGTGGAGATACAAGGAGCCGATCAGCGCATGAGTCAAGCCACGCGAAGTTCCAGGGAGGCCAACGATGGCTGAGCATCACGGGCACGCTGTCATTGAGGTCACTGCCCTGGAAGCTGCTCGATCTGCTGGTGGCGTCGAGCTTGAGTTGTACAGCCAGCCCGGCTTTACCGGTGGTTTGGCGGTCCGGCGAGCTGAGTTCAGCGCCGGTGGCTCAGGGACCTACATCGGCAACCCGACCGACTACGAGAACGGAGACGAAACGCCATGGGGCAAGTAACGAGCCCGTCCACGAATGTGACCCTTTCCGTAACCCAGCGAGCTCAAGACGCAGCGGCGAAAGAGCTGGCCGAAGGCTTCCCGTTTCTGCTGCGCAATCTGCCCACCGCTTCGATGGGAGTCCGAGCGTCTGACGCCGCTGTGCGGGTTGTGCTGGAGCACCTGCGGGATGCCATCACCCCGATCTGGGATGGCGACGAGGAGGTCGATGACGCTGTCTCGGGTCGCCACATCCGCAAGCTATTGGAGGAGCTGAGATGACCAAAGGTGAGACAGCGTCCAAACCCGCCGTCGTGGGCCTTAGTGCTACTTCGGTTCCGCTCACTCAGGATGCTGCGCGTGTCCTGACTGACGAGGTCAAGGCAGATGCCGCTGCGCTCTGGGCGAAGCTGCTGGAGCTTTACGAAGGGAAAGCCCACTCAGCCCTTGGATATTCGTCGTGGGGCGCGTACTACGAGGCTGAGTTCGACGGCACCGCTAACTACGGCTATCGGCTTCTGAAGTCGGCGCGCGTGATGGAGCAGTTGCCAATTGGCAACTCGCGCCCGTCTACCGAGTCCGTTGCCCGTGAGCTTGTACCGGTCTTGCGCGAGTCGCCAGCCGAGGTCGAGGAAGTCTGGGCCGAGGTAGTTGAGGAGCACGGTCCCGCACCGACCGCTGTCCAGGTCCGCGAGCACGTCCAGCAACGCCAGCCGGTACGCCAGCGGCCTGCTCTGACGGAGGACTTTCGCTCCGCGATCGTGGACCTTGATCGTTCGGTGGGTCGTCTCGGCCGGACGTTTAGCGATGACCGAATCACCCGGAACAAGGACACGCTCCGGGGCTCGTATCTGCATGACCTTTACCGCATTCAAACCACGATCAGCGAACTGATCGCATCCTTGGAGGAACGATGACCGCTGTCTTGTCACCCAGCTTTGTGAGCACTGAAGTTCTCACCGTCACGCCCGATATTGCCGTCTCTTGGCTTGAAGCCAACAAGGGCAATCGCAGCGTCCGAGACCACGTAGTTGCTCAGTATGAGGCCGACATGCGCGCCGAACGCTGGGAGTTCAACGGCGACCCGATCAGGTTCTCAGAGGACGGGCGCCTGCTGGACGGACAGCATCGGCTCTGGGCGATCGTGCAGTCAGAAACGGCCCAGCGCTTCCTAGTGATCCGCGGGCTGCCCGACGAGGCGCAGATCACCATGGACCAGGGCGCGAAGCGTGATCCCGTAGACCAGTTGCATTTGGTCGGCATCGAGGTCACGAAGGGTGTTGCGGGAGCCGCCCGTAAGTACATCCAGTGGCGAAGCGGACGCCTATTCGGAGATATCCGAAAGGACAAGGTCAGCACCCCGGAGATCGTCGAGTGGGCGCAGTCGCATCCGGCTGAGATGGCGCTCCTTCACACCTTCGGCCGCTACCACAACATCCCCTCACCAGACTCGGTCACGTTCGCCGTCGCACTGCACTGTCATCTCATCGACGAGATCGACGCAGGACGATTCTTCTCATCTCTGGCAACGGGTGCCAGCCTCGCCACCGGTTCGCCAGCCCTGGCCCTGTTGCAGCGACTGAGGCGTGACCGCGACCGCGACGTGAGTCTCCAGGTCCGCGATCTCGTCGGCATGTTTGTCGTCGCATGGAACGCCGAGCGAGATGGGCGGCACCTGACGAAGCTGCAACGCCCTACCGGTGGATGGACGGTCGACACCTTCCCGGAGCCCAAGTGACCCAGCTAGCACCTTTGGAGCGGTCGGAGGTGAGCGATGCCGAATAACTACGAACGCTGGCGCGACGATCTGCTCGAAGATCCTGACTTCGCCGCAGAGGTGAACGCCGAAATTGAGCGTCTGCGGCGTGAGGACGAAGGCGACGACGGATGGGATAGCGGTGTGCCCGCGACCCCATCCCCGAAGCCCGAGGGCCCGGCCACCGTTCTGGAGCGACCGGAGGCGAGCGATGAAGCGTGACGGCGAGCCGTTCTGGGTCGAGATGAACCTGCATATACCTGGCAAGGGCTACTCGCTCAGCGTCCACACCGACCATGCCGAAATGCAGGTCTACGTCAGTGAGCAAGGTCGCGTGATCAGGGCGTACGAGCCTCGGAGCAAGACCCCTGTTTTGGAGCGTGACGCATGAGGCTGCGTGAGGTGCTGGACCTGCTCGATGCAGGCGAGAGCCCGCGTGTGACATTCCGCGACAGCCACCCTCGCGCCGGTCGGTGCGGTGTCGTGCAGAACGAAATGCCGCCGTTTGCTGGCTGGGTCGAGGTCCTGGTAGACGATGGCGAGATAGCCGGGGCCCACGTAGCGGATCTGGAGCGAGAGGCATGAGGGTCTTCAACGCTTTTGGCCTGATGGGCTGCGTCAAGACGGTGGCAGTAGATGACTTGCGTAAGCACGTCGAGGACCGGTTGGCCGACCCATACCTGAACGAGAGCAGCGCCGAGATGGTGCTGCGTGACCTGCTGGCCGAGCTACCTCTATTGGAGCGACCGCATGTCTGATTCCTTCATCGTGAGCCACTTCGGGATCGACGGCCAGCGAGAACATATGATGCCCGGCAACCGCCGTCGCGGAACGCCAGCACGGGCGAAGCGCGGGTTCTCCACTGAGGACGAGGCACGCGTCGACTTGCCCGCGAACGGACACGTCTACCAATGCTCCATCTGCGGAGAGTGGCATCGCGCATCTGCCTATCGAGACGGTGATCCGCGACGCACTCTTTTGGAGCGCAGCGATGGGTAGCGCTGCCCCTTTTGCACCCAGAGAAGGGGACGCGCTGGGCGCCACCGAAGCAGATCTCACGATCACGACCAGCAACGGCCGCCAGCTCACCGTTCGACGCAGCATCGCCGAAGCTATCGCGACGTTAGTGGCCGAGCGCGAAGCTGCGCCGTGGTGGCGGATCGCCGGCCAATTCCGGCGCGGCACTGACTACTCCGAGCACCTGGCAGCGCACACCGCTTCGCGCTCTGATGCCCGAGGGTGCACAATGACTAGTCGCAAGACAACTAGGCACTAGGAGATACGCACGATGATCAGCAGGAAGGGCAAGAAGCACACGGTGCGAGTGTGGAACCCGACCACCAAGAAGATGGTCTACGTCGGGGCGTTCGACACCGAGCAGGAAGCCAAGCTCGCCGAGGCACGCGAAACGCTGATCCCGAGCCGGGGGAAGCCAACGACCGTTCGCGACTGGACAGTGATCTGGCTGACCGACTACGCCCGCGACGCCGCAGCGACCCGGTCGAACTACCGGTACGCGTCGAACACCATCCTGCGGGATCTCGGCGAGCTGCGCCTGTCCGACATCGATCGGCCGCTAGCTCGCAAGCTTGCCAAGCGCTGGCCGGTGAACACCACCAGGGCGGCGCGCACCATGTTCGGTGACGCGATGCGCGACGGGCTGATCAACTTCAACCCGTTCAGCGAACTGCGGCTCGAGACGCCACGCGGCCGGAAAGACATCGACGCGCTGACGCCCGTCCAGGTCATTGAGCTGGCCGAGATCGCCGAGGCGCACTACGGCCCCGGGTACGGACCCGAAGCTGCGGCCATCATCATCACCCTTGGATTCGCCGGGATGCGTCCCGGTGAGCTGTGCTCGCTGCGCCGAGCCGACGTGGATCTCGACGCTGGCCGCGCGCTCATTCGCTGGAACACGGGCAGCGACCGCGTTGAGAAGCTGCCGAAGAACGGCAAGCCCCGCGAGATCGTGCTGCTCAAGCCCGTGTGCGACGCGCTGCGCCGCCTGCCGGCTCGCGTCGGGTTCGATGCTCGCGTGTTCGAGTCCTACCGGGGGAAACCGTTCTACAAAGGCACCCTGGCCTACTTCTGGCGGCCGATCTCCACCACATGGAAGGCGACCCACCCGCCGGTCACGCTGTACCACCTGCGCCACGCCTGCGCGACCATGCTGGTCGAGGGAGGGCTGAGCCCCGCAGACGTGGCGATCCAACTCGGGCACCAGGACGGCGGGCGGCTAGTCAGCGTCCTATATGGGCACCCAGATCACAACCGCGCGCTCGACCGCATCCAAATGTCCGGTGCCAGCGTCGCTCCTGACGTGGTCGAGCCCGAGCGCCAGGACATGAGCGCATGAACCGATGAGCGTTGACCTCACCGAACCGGATTCTTGGGCCAAACGGTACGGCGACCGTCAGGGAGAACCCCTGACCAAATTTGAGGAGATGATGGAAGAGATAGTCCGCAACGCGGCAGCGACGCACAGGCCGACAGGCCAGTTACTCACCGCCGACCAGGCCGCCAAGCTCCTGTCAGTCCCGCCGAGCTGGGTGCTCGCCCAGGCCCGCGCGAACCGTATCCCGCACATCCGGCTGAGCCGTTATGTCCGGTTTCGGCGTGCGGACCTTGACGAGTTCATCGAAAGCCGGCGCGTGAACGCGTCGAAAAGAGAGCAGCCCTAGATGAAAGGAGAGCGCGTGAGCGCCTTGGCAATTGAAGATCCGGAATTGAACGACGGCGTCGAGTTCGTAGATCGCGAGGAGGCCGAGTCCGATGCCGAGCGCGCTATTGACCTGCTCGACACGGCGGATAAGGCCAATAGCGACGCGTGGTTTTTGCTGCAAGCGGTTGCCAACATGGTGGGTCCTGCAAGCAACGTTGGCGCACTAGGGGTCAGCTGGGCCCTCGCAAACGGTAGACCCATCTACTCCCTTTATGCAGCGTGTCGAGACGGCGTCGTAAATACGAGCACTGGCGCACCGGCGACCATTGAGGAGGCGCGCCAATCCGTCAACGTCGAGAAGGCTGTGAGCCTGCTCGCGCGGAACATCGCGCACAAGGGTGGCCGCTTGGTGCGCGAGATTCGGGTGCGAGGGACCGGCGACGCCCTAGTCGCGGCCGTCGGTGCATCGGCTGCAGGCCGTGCTTGGATTGCCGAGCACGCAAAACCTCGCGAGCAATTGCTTCAAATGGTCAAGGTGGCCGACCACTACGGACGGGACGGAGTCAATCCCCGAGCGTCCCTGTTCACACATCTAGTTCTAATCAAGTTTGAGGACCGCGCCCAGCTTGTGCGTCAATTCCCTAACGCGCCCCAAGCCCAGGCCAAGGCTGCCGCACTGGGGCGCGGCAGCCATAACTCGACGCCGCTGCAGACCTCGAATGCGCAAGAGTGGAAACCAACGCGCGGGCAGGTCATAGCGCTCTCGCTCCATTCTGGCGTTACGACTCGCGAAGCAAGCGCGATCCTGCGGGCGGTCGGCAATGGCCGATCCAGGGCCAAGCTGTTGCGTGCCGTGAACGAGGCCATCTTGATGACCGGCGGCAGCAGAGCATGATGCAAAACGGCTCAGCGTCCGACGACTGGCTCGCAGGGGTTCCAATGGACCCGGCGGCCGCAGTGGACCCAATGGCGCTGCTCGAGGTTATTGACACGGCGCGTGCTGAACGTGACCGGTTACGCGAGTTCGCCCGATGGGTCATCGAGCACAAAACGTCCAACGACGGGTTTTTGGACGCCGTGGTCAAAAGGGCAGAGCGGGCATTGGCGCCCGCGACGCTCGTGCCTATCGCTGAGGTCACCGAGGACCAGTTCGAGACGCCAACAGCGACTGGCGGTAACGCCGACAATGGCTGGCGAGATCGGCCCACAATCACGATTGAGGAAGCAGCAGCAGTCCTCGGCATTGGTCGATCAACCGCCTACGTCCTTACGCGGACCGGGGAGCTGCCAACTCTGAAACTTGGGCGCCGACACCTAGTGCCAACAGCTCGGCTTCGCGTAATGCTTGGGGAGGTCGGCAGATGATCTTGGAGAACAGCTTGGCGGAACAGCTCGGAACAGTAAAGCTGTCCCAACCCCCGCGTTTGCAGGTGTTCAGCGACAGCGATTGCACACCTAACAGAACAGCGGCGACAGGGCCAAGGCCCCGCCGCCGCTGTGAATTCACCGATCTGCACACTTACCCAATCCAGTGGAGACGGGGGGAATTGAACCCCCGTCCGCAGTCGCGTAAGAGATGGCGTCTACGAGCGTAGCCGGCGCTCTGATCTCATCCTGGGGTCGCTTCGCCGGCGAGGTTCCTCAGGACCAGCTCCCTAAGAGTCCTCAGTGGAGAGGGAACACATCTCCGACTGAGCAAGCCCACATTTTTGATGCCGCGATCCCCACCTTGGGCCAGCGGGGGCGACGTGTGATCTTCAGCTAGCTGGGATTAAGCAGCGAGGCCGAGATCGAACTCATGTGAGTCCGCACTTATTTTTTTCCAGGTTTTTACGAGGCCGCCTGGACCCTCGACTCGCGACCACCCCCACGATCCGACCGCGTCGAAGCCTGTCGTCCCCGGGTGTGTGTCGCCATCGAGTTTAGTCGGCCCGGGTGGGCATACTCAAACGTCGTGGAGGCATCGACTCACCCAGGTGGCCGTGCGGGAATCGGCGCAAGTACGGCCAAGGTCATGCGCTGGATCGGCATCTTCATCCGCGGCGAGTTCATCAAGGCGGCCGGGGGCCCGGTCCGGGCACGGATCATCCTGCTGTTCGCTTTCGTACTCGGCCTCAACGGCGCGGATGCGGCCACCGTCGGAGCGATCGCGCCCCAACTCGAGGCCTCGCTGCACATCGGCAACACCAAGGTCGGGCTGCTCACCTCGGTGGCGCTCATCATGGGGGCGGCCGCGACGATTCCCGTGGGCATGCTCGTCGACCGGGTCCGGCGAATGCCGATCCTGGCCTTCTCCATCATCCTGTGGAGCGCGGCCTCCCTGCTGGGCGCCTTCGCTCGCAACTACGACGATCTGCTCATCAGCCGCCTCCTGCTCGGGGCGGTCATTGCCACGGCGGGGCCGGCAATCGCCTCGTTGACCGGCGACTACTTCCCGGCCGGTGAACGCGGGCGCGTCTACGCCTACATCCTGGGTGGGGAGCTGCTTGGGAACGCGCTCGGCATCATCGTGTGCGGCTCGGTCGCCAGCCTGATCTCTTGGCGCGCCGCCTTCGTGCTCCTCGCCATCCCCGGTGTCTTCCTCGCCTGGGTGCTGTGGCGGACGGTTCCCGAGCCGAGTCGTGGAGGCCAGAGCTTCCTCTACCCGGGAGCCCAGGATTTCGACGATGCCGGGCTCTATGAGACGGTGGCCTTCAACGGCCCGCCCGCTCAGTCCGCCAGCGGGGGAATGGGCCCCGCAGCCGGAGCGACCACTGGGGCGCCCGGCGCCGCCCACGGTCCGCCGCCCAGCGACGGACACGACGGCGACGACCGCGCTCGGGAGGCGGTGAGGAAGGCGGGTATCCAACCCGACCCCGACCGCATCCTCCACCAGGATCCCCGCACGCTCGGGATCGCCGACTCGGTCCGCTACGTGATGGCCATCCCCACCAACGTGTTGATGATCGTGTCCTCGAGCCTCGGCTACTTCTTCTACGGCGGCCTGACCACCTTCGCCATTCTGTTCATCCGTGGCCGCTACCACGCCGGCCAGATCGAGGCCGAGCTCGTACTCGGCATTCTCGTGGTCGGCGCGCTGGCCGGAACCCTGCTCGGGGGTCGCATCACCGACATGCTGCTCGATCGCGGCTTCCTCCAGGGACGGGTCTGGGTGCCGGCCATCTGTTACATCGCCTCCGCGGTGCTGCTCATCCCCGGGATCCTCGGACACTCGATCACCCCCGCCGTCTGGTTCGACGCCGCCGGAGCCGCCCTCCTGTGTGCGGCCAACGCACCACTCAACGCCGCGCGACTCGACATCGTGCCCGCCGGGTTGTGGGGCCGAGCCGAGGCGACCCGCACCGTGGTCAGATCCCTGGCCGAGGCGGCGGCGCCGACGTTGTTCGGTGCGGTATCGGATCTCATCGCCGGCGTCATCCCCGAACAGACACCGGTCGGTACCCACACCCACGTTCAGGTCCTCAGCGACTCGGCGGGCCGCGGCCTGATGTGGAGCTTCCTGCTGATGCTCAGCACGGTCGCGCTGGCCGGGGTGGTGCTGCTGCGCGCCCGCAACACCTACGCCGTCGACGTGGCGACCGCAGCCGCGTCCAACCAGGGGACGGATTAGCTCCCGCCACCGCCGCACGACCAGAAAGTAGCTCTTCGACTTCTCTTCGAAGTCGTTGACAAGTCGTGAACACGATGGGTCCTGGTTGTGAACGGACCCCGCGCGAGTCTTACGGCGTTCTCAACTTCACACCGAAGTCACACCCCCTGCCCGGCGACCCAGAAGGCTGTGTCGGCTGTCTCAGGAGGCACCCCACCACTGACAGCTTTGATCTGGGGCATTTCCGCTTGGAAAGGAATTGAGTTGAGGAGCATGCGTCGTCGCGGCTTGGCCGCGAAACGCTCGGGAGCGACCCCAGGGTCGCGCCGGAGTTTGAAGTTCGGATTGGCGCTGGTCATCGCAGCCATCGCGATGATGGGCTTTGCCGTATCGGCTATGGCCGGTCCCGGTGTCACGGGAACCAACACCAACGGGGTCAACGACCTCACCACGGTGACCGACACCACTCCCGAGGGCTACACCACGCCCACGAACTACACCGCGCCGGCCAACGACGGCCTTGGTGTGCCTTCAGGCGCGATCAAGCACGTGTGGGTGATCATCATGGAGAACCACGCGTACGAGTCCAGCTTCACCGGCCTCAACGACAACACCTATCTGTCCAAGACGCTGCCGGCCGCCGGCGCTGAGCTGACCAACTACTACGGCACCGGCCACTCCTCACTCGACAACTACACCTCAATGGTCTCGGGCCAGGGTCCGATCACCGACGATCAGGCCGATTGCCCGGCCTACAACGCCATCTCGGGGTCGGTTGACACCAGTGGCGGCTCACTGACCGCGAACCCCAACTACGGCCAGATCGACTCGATCGCCGGCCCGAACGCGCCGTCCGGCGACAACGGATGCGTCTACCCGTCAACGGTTCCGACCATCTTCAACCAGCTGGATGCGAACAAGACGAGCTGGAAGGTCTACGCCCAAGATCTGGCTGCCACGCCGGCCGCGTACCAGAATGCCGGTACCCAGTACTGCGGTGCTCCGGACGCCACGCTCGGAGCGACACCGTCGCCGACGCAGACGAGCAACCCGAGCACGAGCGGCCCGGATCAGGTGGATGGAAGCGCGAACGCCACTGATCAGTACGTGGCCAAGCACAACCCGCTGCCGTGGTTCTCGTCGGAACTGAACTCGGGTGACTGCGCATCGTCATCGCACCTGGGTCCGGTGCTGGGGGCCAACGACCAGCTCTTCAGCGACCTGCAGAGCGAGTCAACGACGCCGGCGATGAACTTCATCATCCCGGATAACTGCTCCAACGCGCATGACTCACAATGCGTCGGCAACAACCTGTCCGGCGGTTTCGGCACGGGAGCCAACAGCCAGATTCCCAACGCTCCAATCAACAACGTTGGCGGCTCCTACGCCGGTGACAAGTTCCTTGGTCACGTCATCCCGGAAATCATGAACTCCCCGGCCTACAGCGACGGCGGGCTCATCGCCGTTGTGTTCGACGAGGCCTATCCACAGTTCACCTACTCGGCCGATTCCCTGGCCAACTCCCCGACCTCTGATGCCACGGCATACAACTCGTTGATCAACGACGAGGCGGGCGAGACGCTGTTCGGCAAGAGCCTGAACTGGGAGCCCTCGGGTCCGAACAGCCCGAACGTCAAGAACCAGTTCGGTCAGCAGCTGTCGGCTGGCCCGGGTTTCAACGAATACCTGGACCGCCCGGGCAGCTCCGCCGTGTCGCCGCTTGTCGGCTGCTCAAGCGGGACGGCGGAGGCCCCCGGCTACAACACGATCACCAACAACGGCTGTTACGTTGGCGGCGGCACGGCAGGCGCTCGGGAGCTGACCACGTTCACGGCTGCCTCGGGCACCGCCGGGGGCATGATCACCCAGACGATCACGGGCCCCACCACCAGCGCCGAGGGCAGCCTGGTCTCAGTCGACGACGAGGGCCAGCAGGTGACCCCGCCCTCCGGCATCACGTTCACCCAGAACGGCACTGCCGACACCAACCCCGTCTACATCGGTCAGGTCGTCACGGCTCCGCCGGCGGCGATCGGCAAGACAACCTCGGATACGGCCCAGGCCGATCAGGGGCCGGTGGCGAGCTTCCAGCTCGTCGACGCCAACGGTGACCCGGTGGGGCTGTCCTCGACCAGCGGGTCCTACGCCGGCACCTACACGTTGAGCGGTGACTCCACTGCCAACGACCCGTTCTACGACGCGTTCGACGGGACCACAGGCGGTGGCGATACCGGCGCGGTTCTGCTCAGTCCCTACATCAAGGGCGGCACCGTGTCGAACAACTACTACAACCACTACAGCCTGCTGCGCTCGATCGAGGACATCTTCCAGACGTCCAACGGTTCGGGCTCGGCTCCGGGCTACACGGGTCCGATCAACGTGAGCACCGGGGTTGACGGTGCCGGCCACCTGGGCTACGCCGCCCAGCCCGGTCTGGCGCCATTCGGCACCGATGTGTTCACCAACTCGCCGTCCGACGCAACCTCGACGGTGACCAACACCGTCACCAAGGCCGTCACGTCCACGGTCAATAAGACGGTCAGCTCGACGGTCACCACGTATCTGCCCGGCTCGATCTTCACGGTCACCACCCCCGGTGGCCAGAAGAAGGTCGAAGTCGCGGCCAGCTACGCGCCGAAGCTGTTCGGTGACACGGTGGCGGAGGCCAAGGCGGCACTCGCCACCGAGAAGCTGGTGCTCGGCAAGGTCACCTCACCGAAGGCGAAGCGCGGTTACTCGCTCCTCGTCAAGAGCCAGTCGATCGGCGCTGGCAAGGTGGCAACCAAGGGTGCCAAGGTCAACGTGACCCTGGCCCTGTTCAAGATCAAGTGAGGCAGTGAATGTCAGCTGACGCGCACTCAATGGCGTCCAGCGGCTTGGGGGGTCGGGCGAACAAGCCCGGCCCCCGCAAGGCGTACGTGGGCGCAATTGTCGTGGCCATCGCGGCCGCGGTCATCCTGGTCGTCGCCATCAGCGGCGGCGGGAGCTCGGGTAAGGCGGTGCTCAACGCATCGGTTTTGCACCTACCCCAGACCAAGGTCTACGGCCATCCGGCCAAATGGCTGAAGATCCCCTACCCGCAGAAGGTGTCCCAGCCGACGGCCAGTGCCGCTCACCCCGATCTCCAGCAGCAGGCGGGATATGCGGTAAAGACGACGCTGCCGCACGGCTCGACCAACCTGTTCATGGCGGGTCCGCTGTTGTCCCGGCATCTCGCTAACAACGTGTCGACGCACAAGACCAGCCTGTTCGCTTCGGTGCCGGGCAGCTTCGAGGTGGACTTCAGCAATACCAAGGGCACCGTTCCCCTGTCGTCACAGCAGTTCGACCTGGTCACCTATCGCGGGGTAGTGCTGCACCCGAAGGTCACCTTGGCTGATGGCGGTCCGCTGCCGTCCACGGCCCCGGTGGGCAAGACGCTCAAGCTCAAGTTCGTGGTTGACGTGCCAGAGGGCGACGGCCTGATCCGTTGGGCACCAAATGAGAAGAACGTTCTCGTCGGGGTTTTCTGGACGACCGAGTTCGACTGATCATCCGGCTCCGCCTCCTGCGGCCATAGACGCATGCCTCGAGGCGTCCGCAGACCGCGGGCGTCTCGAGTGCTTTAACGACCCGCTCTTCGTCGGCCAGCAGTCCGTAGAAAACCCCGAGCGGACTGCGGCGCCATCCGCACTCAGAGGTGGACTGTCCGCCCCTGAGCGGCGGCGACTCCCCGTGGCCGCCATAGCTCTGATTTTCCATCATTCGATCAACGAGCAAACAGAGCAGAGCAGGACAGGGGAACCACATGACCATCAGGAACGACAACCAGATCAGCCATACCGACCGGCCCACCGTCTCGGTCGTCGTGCCCGCCCTCAACGAGGAGGAGTCGATCGGCTGGGTCATCGAGAACATCCCCGACTGGGTGTCCGAGATCGTCCTGGTCGACGGGCTCTCCGTGGACGGCACCGAACTGGTGGTCACCGACCGGCGCTCTGACGTGGTCATCGTCCACCAGCGCACCCGCGGCAAAGGTGCCGCGCTGCGCGCCGGGTTCGCCGCCGCGACCGGGGACATCATCGTGATGATCGACGCCGACGGATCCACCGACCCGCGTGAGATGGGACGCTTCGTCGACGCGCTCGTCGCCGGCGCTGACTTCGTCAAAGGCTCCCGCAACCTCAAGGGCGGCGGCTCAGTCGACTTCACGCTCCTGCGTCACCTCGGCAACCTCGGCTTCGTCTACGCCGCGAACCTGCTCTTCGGCGCCAAGTTCACCGACCTCTGCTACGGCTACTGCGCCTTCTGGACCGAAGACCTTCACCGCCTCGCCCTCACCGCCGACGGGTTTGAGATCGAGATGGAACTCATCCTCTCGGCCATCAAAACCGGCCTGTCCATCGCCGAGGTCCCCTCCATGGAACTCGAGCGTCGCGCCGGGGACTCCAACCTCAACGCCTGGAAAGACGGCAAACGCGTCCTCAAGACCATGATCCTCGAGCGGGTGCGCAGGCTGAGCTACCGCAACGCCGCCGGGGCCAAGATCGCCCTTGTCCCGACCCTGATGCCCGCCCACACCAGTGCTCAGTGGCTGCCCGCCGGCTCAGACACCCGGAGCGCAGCTGAGCGCCAGAACGCGGATGAGCTCTCACTGGTCATGGTCGCCACCAACGCCGACCGCCAGCGTGTCCTGGACACCCTGCAGGCCTACAACATCCCGTTCAGCACCGAGACCGCCAGCCTGATGGCCGCCTGACGACTTCCCCCCAACACCGACCCCAACAAACGCCGTAACCGTGTGGCGGGCCTATCCCCTGAGGCCCGCCACACGCATTTAACGGCTCAGCCAAGTCCGTCCTCGGCGCTGATGACGCGGTCACGGCCAGAGCGCTTGGCGCGCAGGAGAGCGGCGTCAGCACGCTGGATGAGGCCCTCGAAGTCGTCGTCCGCGCCCCGCGTGGTGGCGACTCCGGCCGAGACGGTCAGGTCGGCCTGGGGACCGAGCCGGGCGGCGCGCACGGCCACACTGATCCGCTCGGCAAGGCGACGCGCGGCGGCGGCGTCGGTGCGGGGCAGCACGACGGTGAACTCCTCACCGCCGGTGCGGCAGACGAAGTCACCCGCTCGGGTGTGAGCGGTCAGCACCTCGGCGAAGGAGCACAGGACCGCGTCGCCGGCGACGTGGCCGAAGGTGTCGTTGATCGCCTTGAACGCATCGATGTCGAAGTAGGCGATCGAGGTCGGGGCCTCGTGGCGGCGCCCGTCGGCGAGGACATCGGACAGGACGGCCTCGCAATGGCGTCGGTTGTAGAGGCCGGTGAGCGCGTCGGTGAGGGCCTGGGTCCGCAGCTGCTCACGTTGGGAGGAGTTCACATAGGCCATCGCGGCCAGGGAGGCGAAGCGCTCGAGCAGCATCAGCTCCGCTGAGGAGAACAGCACGCTGGTGGCGAACTGGACATCTGAGGCCTCACGCCAGACATTGAGCGTTCCCTGGATCTGATCCCCGACGCGCAACGGCGCCACAACGAGTGACTCGACTTCGCTCACCGGGGTGCCCGGCATCACGTGGCCGAGCACCGGGTCATCGGGGCCACGGTGGACGAGCTGACCAGACAGGACGGCGAGGCCGGTGGCCGAGTCGTCCAGCGGGGGACGGGAGCTCAGGGCTTGGGTGACGTAGCTGCCGGTCGCCAGCAGGGGGACGCAGACCCGCTCGCTCCAGGCGACCTCGTAGACCACCAGGCTGGTGTAGGGAACGATCAATACGAGCGCGTCGGCCATTGCCTGCAGGGTCGCCTCCAGCGATTGAGCGGCGAGGATGCCGGCCGTGGCGTCGATGATCGCCTCGAGGCCGGTGACGATGCGATGGTCGCCGCCGCTACCGCCGTCGGACCGCGGACCGTCGTCCGAGGGCGAGCTGATGGGGGAGGGGGCGGGCATCCGAGCGGGCGGGAGCTTACGCCTCGTGGGCCCTCACCGGGGGTCAGGCCCCGGGGGTCAGGCCAGGTGCTCGCGCAGGGCCGGCGCGCCGAAGTCCAGGTCGGGCATGACCGCCACCAGGCCGGACGGGTTGATCTCGGGGTGGGTGCGGTAGTAATGGGCACGAATCTCGTCGAAGCTGACCGTGTCGCTGAAGCCGGGCCACTGATAGAGGTCGCGCAGGTAGGGCCACAGATTGGGGTACTCGGCCAGCTTGCGCACCGAACACTTGAAGTGGATCTGGTAGACGGGATCGAAGCGCACCAGGGTGGTGAACAGGCGGATGTCGCTCTCCAACGGCACCCCGCCGGGGAACAGGAAGCGCGACTGCGCCAGCCGGCCGTCGAGCTGGTCGAGCATCGCGAACAGTTCGGACACGGCGGTCTCGTAGGCGGCCTGGCTGCGGGCGAAGCCCGCTCGGTAGACGCCGTTGTTGACCGGCTCATAGAACGCGTCGTTGAGCGCGTCGATCTCCGCGACGAGCGGCGCGGGTGCCAGAGGCACCGGGTGCTCGGCCAAGGGGGCGAACACCGTATGGAGCATGCGCAGGATGTCCGAGGACTCGTTGTTGACGATCACGCCCTCGGCGCGGTCCCACAGCACCGGCACGGTGACGCGGGCATCGAAGTCCGCTGCGGTCCGCGCGTAGGCCTCGGACAGGAGCGCGAACCCGTTGACCGGGTCCGCATACCGGCTCGGATCGGTGAACGCCCAGCCGCGCGCGTCACGGATCGGGTCGACGTAGGAGATCGAGATCGCCGCCTCCAGCCCCATCAGCTCGCGCGCGATCATCGTGCGGTGCGCCCAGGGACAGGCCCGGCAGACGTAGAGGTGATAACGACCCGGTGCCACCGCGAAGGGCGTGGAGCCGTCGTCGCTGACCCAGTTGCGGAACGTCGAAGCCGCGCGCTGGAAGGCGCCGTCGGTGCCGGTCTCGGCGGAGATGGTGAAAGCGTCGGTCATCGGCTCGAACATTACGATGTCGCCATGGGCACCCAGCTCGCCGTCGAGCGGACCGGTTCGGGCGAGCCGCTCGTGCTGCTGCACGGAATCGCCACCGACAGCCGCATCTGGACCACGGTCGCCCCGGAGCTGGCACGTCAGCGCAGTGTCGTCACCGTCGACCTGCCCGGCTTCGGACGCTCAGAGCCCGTCGGTGACGACTTCGACCTGTCCGAGGTCGCGGCGGCGATCCTCGCCGGTTTGCGTGAGCACGGGGTGGAGGGGCCCTTCGACCTGGTCGGCCACTCCCTCGGGGGTGGGGTGGCGATCGAGTTCGCCGCCGCCCACCCGGATGCGCTGTCGAGCCTGACCCTGGTCGCCCCGGCCGGATTGCGTCCGTTCCCGCCGGCCATCGCCAACGTGATCACCAGCGGCCGCATGGCCAACCTGCTCGCCGGGTCTGCCGACGCCTTCCTCGCCGCCCGTCGCGGCGCCGCACCCCTCACCGACCTCGCGTGGGGGCGCCGCCTCCTGCTGGGACTTGCCGTCGCCGACGGCGCCCACGTCCCACCGGCAGTGGCCCGCGGGATGCTCGACGCGTCACTCAGCGCCCGGCGCACCGGACCGGCGCTGGCCACGATCACCACCACCGACCTGCGCCCGCGTCTGCGCGAGATCGTCGCGCCGCTCGGCGTGATCTGGGGCGAGGCCGACATGACGGTGCCGATCCGGGGCCTGGAGGACCTGCTGGCCGAGCGTCCCGACGCGCGGGTCGTCCGCCTGCCCGACACGGGACACGTGCCGATGGTCGAGCACCCCGACGCGTTCGTCGCCGCGCTATGGCGGCTTATCAGTAACGACACAACCACCGCCGGCGGTCTCCGTAATCTGATCTGAGCAGGGCTTTTGCTGGCGGGAAGCCCGGCTGCTGCCTATGCGCCCAAGCTCCGGGGATAGTCGCCTTCGGATGGATCTGGCCGACGGCCGCCGGCTGGCCTACACGGTCACCGGGCCCGCCGACGGGTACCCCGTCCTCTACTGCCACGGGGCGATCGGCACACCGGTCAACGCGACGATCGATCTCGACGCGCTCACCGCCGAGCTGGGAATCCGCTATGTGGCCCCGAGCCGTCCCGGGATCGGCGGCTCTGACCCCCAGCCCGGGCGCACCATCCTGTCCTTCGCCCAGGACGTCAACGAGCTTGTCGAGCACCTCGGGCTCGATCAGTTCAGCGTCGTGGGGGTGTCGGCCGGCGGTCCCTACGCCCTCGCGCTGTCCCATGCCCTGGGCAGCCGGGTGCGCCGGGTGGCCGTGGTCTCGTCGCTGTCGCCGCTCTGCTCACCCCACGCCACACCCGGGCTGCGTCGACGCATCCGTCTCCCGCTGGCGACGCTGCACGACCATCCCGGGCCGGTGCGGCGGCTCGGCAACGTCCTGCTTCCCCTCCTCAGCGCGAACCCGGGGTGGTTGAGCCAGGTGATCGCCGCCGGCGCCGCTCCCGCCGAGCGGGCACGCCTGGCCAGCGCCGGTGAACGCCTGAGCGCCGGCGCCGCGTTCTTCGACTCCTGCAGTGGCGGCGTGGGCGGACTGATCGAGGACTACCGCGTCTATGCGGCGACCTGGGGGTTTGATCCGGCCGAGGTCGACTCGCCCGTCGACCTGTGGCATGGCGTGGCCGACCCGCTGGTGCCGGTTGAGCACGCCCTGGCGCTGGCCGCCGTGCTGCCGCACTGTGAGACGTTCTTCGATCCGCAGGAGGGCCACCACTTCTTCCGCGCCCGCCTCGCCACGATCCTCGAACGGCTGGTCAGTCGGTCGTCCGCTCCGCGAGGGCGGCCAGTCGGTCCGGATCGCGCAGCGGCGGTCCGTGTCCGACGCACGCCAGCGCCGGCGCCAACCCGGCGAGCCGACGCAGCGACGCCCGGTTGGTCACGGGATCGGGTGTGAAGTAGTCCTTGGGCTCGTGCAGTCCGGGCACCAGCGTGCTCACGTTCACGGTGGTGAAGACATCCCCGGCGATGAGCACCCGGTCGGACTCGCGCCAGAACGCCACGTGGCCGGCGCTGTGGCCCGGCGTCTCCAGCACAGTGAAGCCGGCGACCTCGTCCCCCTCCGACAACCGACGGTCGACGGGATGGCCCGGGCCGGGGAACAGGTGGCTGTAGAGCCGCGGCACGGGGTGCAGCGGCTGGGGCATGGCGGCGTAGGTGGCGCGGCCGCCGGCCTCGGCCGCCGCCACGTCGCCCGTGGGCACCCAGAACGGCACCCCGAGTCGTTGGCACACCGCGTGGCTGTTGCCCTGGTGGTCACCGTGGGCGTGGGTGAGGGCGTGCGCCGCCAGACGCCGGCCGCGCAGCTGACGCAGGACCGCGACACGGTCGAGCCGGCTGCCGGAGTCGATCAGCACGTCGCCGACCAGGTAGCAGTTCACCGCGTTGGGCGGGAACCCGGCGAGCTGGAGGACACCGGGGGCGAGCTCCCGCACTCACTCGCCCGGGCTCTGGGCTACCAGTGCACGCCCTTCATGAGGTGGGCCAGCGCGACCTGCTCGGTCGAGGCCTGCTCCTGCGGGTTGATCTCGCCCTTGGCCGCCGCCGAATCCGGGAACACCTTGTAGGCGGTGGCGAGGACCTGATCGACCGCCTTGGGCATCAGCGTGTAGGCGATCTCGCCGAAGGTCCCGAGCCGGGTGTTGATCTGCTTCGGCTTGGCCCGGATCGCCTCACACACCAGGTCGGCCGCCTCCTCGGGTGAGATCGTCGGGAAGGAGTCATAGATCTTGGTGGGGGCGATCATCGGCGTCCGCACCAGCGGCATGTGGATCGTGGTGAAGTGCACGTTGTCCGCGACGCATTCCGAGCCCACCACGCGCGTCCAGGCGTCCAGGGCGGCCTTGGAGGCCACGTAGGCGGAGAAGCGCGGTGGGTTGGTCTGCACACCGATCGAGGAGACGTTGATGACGTGACCGGATTTGCGCTCGCGCATGCCCGGCAGCAGGCCCATGATCAGCTTGATCGTGCCCAGGTAGTTGAGCTGGATCAGCCGCTCATAGTCGTGGAAGCGGTCATAGGACAGCGCCACCGAGCGACGGATCGAGCGGCCGGCGTTATTGACGAGGATGTCGACGCTGGGATGGTCAGCCGCCACCCGGCGGCAGAGATCCTCGATCGAGTCGGTGCTCGACAGATCGGCTGAATAGACAAAGGACGTACCGCCGGCATCGGCGATCTCGCGCTGGACTTCCTCGAGCTTCTCCAGCCCGCGGGCGACGAGGATGGGGATCCCACCGGCTGCGGCGATCTTCAGCGCCGCCGAGCGTCCGATGCCCTGGGAGGCGCCGGTGATCAGCACCGTCTTGCCGTTCACCGCACCGGTGAAGGACCGGTCCTTGAACAGGTCCGGGTCGAGGTTGCGCTCCCAGAAGTCCCACAACCGTGCGGCATAGCTGTCCAGCTCGGGCACGGCGATTCCCGAGCCCTTGAGCGCCCGCTCGGTGTCGCGTGTGTCGAACTGGGGCACCAGGCGGATGTTCTCCAGCACCTCCTCGGGGATGCCGAAGTCGGCCAGGACGGTCCGGCGGATGTTCTTGGCCGCCGGGAGCTGCATGAGCATCGACAGGGTGCCCTTGGGCAGCGCGGCCAGCAGACGGGTGTCGATGCGCAGCGACAGCTGCGGCGCATGGGCCACCCGGGCGAAGGCGTTGAACACCTCGCCCGAGCGAGTCGAGCGCGGGCTGGTGAGGTGGAAGGCCTGGCCGTCAAGGTCGGGCTGGTGGGCGATGTAGTCGATCGCGTCCACCACGTAATCGACCGGGACGATGTTCGTATACCCCATCTCCGGACCGACGAGGGGGAACCAGCCGGGGAGCCAGTGCCGCAGCAGCTTGATCAGCGTGAAGAGGTAGTAGGGGCCGTCGATCTTGTCCATCACGCCGGTGCGTGAGTCGCCGACGACGATCGCCGGCCGGTACACCCGCCACGCACCCTCGGTCTGGTGGCGGACCGCCCGCTCGGCCTCGAACTTGGTCTGGTGATAGGCGTGCTTGAGCGGCTGGCCCTCGTCGAAGTAATCCTCGCGGAACAGACCCTTGTACTCGCCGGCCACGGCGATCGACGAGACGTGGTGAAGGATCCCGGCCGACACCTGGTTGGCGAGCGCCACCGCGTGCCGAGTGCCCTCGACGTTGGCGATCCGGTTCGTGTCGTCGGTCACCGTCATGTCATAGACCGCGGCGAGATGGAAGAAATGATCGATCCCCGCCGCCTCCAGCGAGGCCACGTCGGCGTCCGAGACGCCGAGACGCTCGGAGCCGAGATCGCCGAGCACCGGGACGACCCGCTCGGAGGCGCCCAGTCCGAGGCTGTCCCAGCCGGCGATCAGCTCGCTGAGCCGCTCACGCGAGCGCTCGCGGACGAGCAGGAAGATGTCGGGCGCTGCGGAGGTGCTCGGCCGAGCGAGGAGCCGTTCCACCAGGTTGCGGCCGATGAACCCGGTGGCGCCCGTAACGAAGTAAGTCACGGCTGGAACCTATCGTGAGCGCCGCGGCGACGGCGCCGATTGGCCCTCAGACGTCGCTGGCTGATGGCGCTGGCCCGGTAGGCCAGCGAAAACCGCCTACCAGCCGCCGTGGTCGGCTTCGGCCTGCTCCCGCGCCCGCTCGGCGTGGAACTTCTTGTGGCGGCGGTTGTCCGCCCAGGACTGATACAGCGACATCACGATGATGAACGCGGGGAAGAACCCGAGCAGAATGAACATGGTGTTCGTGATCGAGACATCGTCGGTGGGGCCGTAGAGGCCCTCGCCGCCATGGGTGATCGCCAGCGCCGGGTCGGTGAACACCAGCAGCAGGAGGATCGGGGACAGGAAGATCAGGAGGGTGCGAAGTCGGCGCATCTGAGCGAATCTTATCTCTCGGGTGGACGTTGTGTCAGCTGACGGGAACGGAGCGCTGGGTGACCGCCGCCAGCGCGTCGAGCAGCGCCGGGTTGTAGCGGTCCACGGCGTTGGCGACCTCGAGATGATCGATCGGCGCCTCGAAGATCGGAGCGTCGAGCGCGGCGGCCAGATCGTGCTGCTTGCGGGGCGGCACGACGCTGTCCCGCGTGGTCAGGACGACCGCGGTGGGGACCTGCTGGGGACCGAGCCAGGGCCGGCTGTCAAAGCGGCTCAGCTCGCGCCCGGCCTCAAGGATGTCGGTCGGGTTGTGGCGGTTGATCTCTGAGCGCAACCAGGCCGTGGCCTTGCCGGGACGCAGACCAACGCGCTTGAGGCCGTAGGTCCAGAAGGTCGCGGGGGTGAGTCGCATGGCGATCCCGGCCAGCTCGAGCAAGCGGAACTGGTTCTTGAGCTGGGGGTCCTGCCAGTGCTGGGCGGTGCCCGACAGGACCAGCGCCGACATCACGTCGGGATGATCGCGGGCGATCAGCTGGGCGATCGCGCCGCCCATCGAGTAACCGACGATCACCGCCGGGGGGAGACCCAGCGTGCGCAGGACACCGGCGGCGTCGGCGGCGCAGTCGGCCAGGCGGAAGGGGACGAGCGGCCGCAATCCGCGTCCGTGGCCGCGATGGTCGATGGCCAGCACGCGGTACCCGGCGTCGATCAGCGAGCCGTAGACGGCGGCCCAGTTGAGATCGGCGGAGGCGACCCAGCCGTGCAGCAGCATGACCACCGGGCGCTCCTCCGGCTCACCCGCCGGATGGCCGGGGTCCGAGTCGCGCAGGAAGAACTCACCGCGGTCCTTGACGTGCACCGTGCGGGCCGGCGGGAACTCGAATGCGAACGGCGGCTCGGGCGGAAAGTCTGCAAGCGACATGCGGCTGCAGTGTAAAACGCCGTCCCGGCCCCGGAACGCCCCGGAGCTGGCAACTAACCTGGCCTTCATGGCCGTGCTCATCGCATCCGACCTCCGCAAGGACCTTCAGGGCGACCCCTTGTTCAGGGGGATCTCCTTCAAGCTCGAGGCCCGTGACCGTATGACCCTGTCGGGCCGCAACGGTGCGGGGAAGACGACGCTGCTGAGGATGCTGGCCGGAGAGGAGTCGATCGACGGCGGCGAGCTGGTGTACGCCAAGGGAACCAAGGTCAAGCTGCACGACCAGCGCCCCCCGCGCGACCGCGACGTCACCCTGCGCGACTACATCCTCTCGGGCGCGCCCGAGCTGCTGGCCCTGGAGGCGCGCCTCGCGGAGCTGGAGGCCAAGATGGCCGAGGGTGACTACGCCGAGCCGACGCTGAACGCCTACGCCGACACCCAGGCCGAGCTCGAGCTGGCCGGCGGCTACACCTGGCGCGAGGACGCGCTGTCGACCCTCAACGGGCTCGGCTTCACCAAGCCGGAGCTGCTCGATCGCAAGCTCGAGACGTTCTCGGGCGGAGAGCTGACGCGCGCGTCGCTGGCCCGGGCCCTCGCCGGCTCGCCGGACCTGCTGCTGCTCGACGAGCCGACCAACCACCTCGACATCGCCTCGCTCGAGTGGCTGGAGAACCACCTCGTGTCCCTCGACGCGGCGATCGTCATCGTCGCCCACGACCGCTGGTTCCTCGAGGCGGTCGGCACCAGCGTGCTCGAGCTCGAGGCCGGTCGGGCCAAGTTCTTCCCCGGCACCTGGCATGCCTGGAAGCGCGAGAAGGCCGCCCGCGAGCTGGCGCTGGGTCGGGCCATCGAGAAGCAGCAGGCCGAGATCGACAAACTCGAGAAGTTCGTCGCCCGGTTCAGCGCCGGCACCCGCGCTCGCCAGGCCCAGTCCCGGGCCAAGGCGCTGACGAAGATCGACCGGGTCGAGCGCGATCCGCGCGACCGTGAGGGGCTCGGGTTCGCCTTCAAGCCGCCGGAGCGATCCGGCCGCGTGGTCTTCGAGTTCTCCGACGGGCAGATGTCGATCGGTGAGCGCACGCTGCTCCAGGACGGTCAGCTGTGGCTCGAGCGCGGTGAGCACGTGACCGTGGTCGGACCCAACGGCGCGGGCAAGACCACGCTGATCGAGACGCTCGCCGGAGCGCGGGCATTCGCCAGCGACGGCTCGGAACTGCGCGACGCCACGGGGCGCGCCAAGGGCGGCAGCGCCGCGCCGCTGGTCGCCCCCGACGGCGGACCGATCGTCACCGGCAAGCTGTCCACCGGGCACAACGTCAGCGTCGGCTTCCTCAGTCAGCACGCGGAGTCCCTGGGGGCCGGCAGCGCACGCACCGTGCTCGAGGCCGCGGTCAAGCGCACCGGGCTGCCGCCCGGCCAGGCCCGCGCACTACTCGGACGCTTCCTGTTCAGCGGCGAGGACGCCGAGAAGCCGCTCGAGGGGCTTTCCGGCGGCGAGCGCCAGCGCCTGCAGCTCGCCATCCTGGTTCAGTCTGGCGCCAACGTGCTCATCCTCGACGAGCCGACCAACCACCTGGACATCGACAGCCGCGAGGCGCTCGAGGACGCCCTGTCGGGCTTCGAGGGCTCGCTGATGCTCATCTCCCACGACCGGGCGCTGCTCGATGCCGTGGGAACCCGCACCATCGCGCTGGAGGATCAGAAGCTGCACTCCTACGTCGGTGGGTGGCCTGAGTACGTGCGCGTCCGCGCTGAGCGCGAGGCCGCCGCGGCGGAGGCCAAGACGGCCGCCGCCCAGTCCCGATCCCAGGCGGCCCGGGCCAACGGCAACGGCGCTGGAAACGGGAACGGCAACGGGAACGGGAACGGCGCCAAGGCAGCCGTCGCCCCGGGAGCGCGTCACGGCAACGGCAACGGCGTCAAGGCCCCCCGCCCGGCCAAGGGGGCGGCCAAGCTCGAAGCCCAGATCGAGGCGGCCGAAGCCGAGCTCGCTGCGGTCGAGGCCGAGCTTGTCAGGGGCTGGAGTGCGGAGGCGGGGGACCGCTATGAGACGGCCAAGGCGGCGGTCGAGGCGCTCTATGCCCGGTACGAGCAGGTCGCGGGCTAGGGCTGGATTTAGACCGGGGCGGGCGTCGCGCGCCCGGTTTTGCCGCCGGGGCAGTGAAGCGCGCAGTTGTGCCGCGGGGCGTAGTGAAGCGCCCGGTTTTGCCGCCGGGGGGTGAAGATCGGGTCCGCCATGCCTCTGTGGGGCATGAGCGAGGTCAAAAGTGCAACGTATCGATGCATCCGTGCAGTGGCTCAGCGTCAGGACGGGTTCGTCCACCGCGAGCAGCTCGTCGATTGCGGCCTGACCCGGGGGACCATCGCGTCGTGGACGCGGACCGGTCGCCTGGTGGCCGTCTGGTGCAGGGTCTACGCCGTGGGGGTGCTGCCCAGCGAGCCACGGGCGCGTGCCCATGGTGCCGTGTTGGCGGTGGGGGGCGACGCGGCGCTGGCCGGCGCCAGCGCCGGGGCCGCCTACGGCGCGCTGAGACGGTGGGAGGAGCCCTTTGAAGTCATCTCCTCTCGCCAGTGCCGGCTGTCCGGCCTGAGGACATATCGCAGCGTCACGCTGGCGTCATGGGACCGACGGCTGCTGGGACGCCTCTGGGTCACCAGCCCGGCGCGGACCGCACTCGATCTGGCCCCGCGGGTGAGCGGCGACCGCCTCAAGGCGATCGTGGATCATCTCCGGCTGCAGAACGGCCTGACCGTCGCGCAGCTGCACGATGTCCTGGAGCGGAACCGGCGCCATCCGGGCGCCAGTGCGCTGGCGCGGGTGAGCGCCGACATGAGCTCGCGGCCCTCCCGGTCCAATCTCGAACGGCTGCATTGGCCGGCGTTCGCTCGCGCCTACGACCTCCCGGCGTATGAGACGAACATCATGGTCGCTGGTTACGAGGCGGACGTCCTCGTCGATGGTGTGCTGATTGTCGAGCTCGACACCGTCGCCACCCACCTCCTCAATTTCAACTCCGACCGCCGGCGTGACGCCGACATCCTGGCGCGCACCGGCATTCCCACGATTCGCGTGACCGATGAGCAGCTGCGAGAGGACCCGGCCCACATCGCGGACCAGATCCTGGCGGTGGTCAGATCCCGGCGCGGGCTCACACCATGAGCCCGCTCGGCGTCTCAGCGACCGGGCACCGGAGGAGCCGATCGCGGGCAAACGTGAGAGCACGTTTGCCGTGCTCCGGGCCAGATTTCGATGATTTGCGGGACTTTCGAGCCCAGATTCCGTCTGGCAGCGGCCTAAACTCGACGACAGATGACGGGTACCACCGACTCCTCGCCGGTCCGGATCGCACTCCTCGACGACGACAGCGGTCTGCTGACCGTCATGGAGCGCCGCTTCGCCGCGCTGCGCTGGCAGTGGGAGGTTCTCAACTACGCACCCGCGCCCGAGCAGCTGGCCGCCCTGCGCGTCCAGGCCCTCGTGGTCAACCCGGCGCTCACCGGACTTGAGTACCTCGAGCAGCTGTCGGCCAAGGCGCCGTCGCTGGCGGTCCTGGTGATCGCCTCCCAGGGCACGGTGGCGGACCGCGTGCGCGCCCTGCGCGGGGGTGCTGATGACTGGATCGCCAAGCCGGCCCACCCGGAGGAGCTGGTCGCGCGCATCCAGGCCGTGATGCGCCGCCGGCGCATCGGCGAGCAGATCGAGGATGACGACGACCTGACCGTCGGGGAGCTGACGATCCGGCCCGACCGCTTCGACGCCTACGTGAACGGTGAGCCCGCCGGGCTGTCCCGCAAGGAGTTCGAGCTGCTGCGCCAGCTGGCCGCCGCCGACGGACGCGTGCTCGAGCGTGAGGTCATCTACCAGCGTGTGTGGGGGTACATGATGGTGCGCGGCGACCGCTCCGTCGACGTGTTCGTCCGCAAGCTGCGGACCAAGCTGGAGAAGCTGTCACCCGAGTGGCGCTACGTCCACACCCACTTCGGGGTGGGTTATCGCTTCGCCGCCGAGCCGGTCGCCGCCGAGGTCGAGGCGCCACACGCGCCCGACCCGAGCCCCGAACCGGCCCCTGCGTCCATGGCCGCTCAGAGCACCGATGTACGCTTGGGTCTGGCGCTTTCGCGCTAGACCCGATGCCCCAGATCAACCGCAACTACCGCAACCTCGCGATCATCCTGGTGATCGCCGCGCTCGTGGACCTGGTCCCGGGCGGCGGAGACGCCTCCCGCACCGTGCTGGAGGGGATCTACCTCGCCTTCTTCGGGGCGTTCATGTGGGTCGCCTCGCGGCTCTATCGCGAGCACCGCAGCTCGCTGTACGGGCTGGGCAACCGCCCGCGTGCCATCGCCTACGTCGCAGTCGGCGTGATCGCGCTCACGCTGACGGGTACCGACCGGCTCTGGGACGACGCCGGGGCGGCGGGCAACATCGCCTGGCTCGTCCTGCTCGCCGGCGCCGGCTACGCGCTGTTCAGCGTGTTCCGCAGCGCGCGCCGCTACTGATCGCGAGTCAGGCCCGGTTCGCCCGTGTGGCGACGAGCTCCCGAGCGGTCCTAGACTCGCGCACCTTGGAAGCACGCTCACCCACCTCCGCCTGGGTCGCGCGGCTGACCCTGCTGGGCGCCGGGCTGCTGGTCGCCTCGCTGTTCCTCACCTGGAGCCACCAGCTCACCCGCGCTGAGCTCACCCGGTTCAGCGGTGCCGCGCTCTACGGAGTGGCAAGTCACCCCGACGCCTTCCAGGTCTACGCGAGCGCGGACATCGTGCTGGTGTGCCTCGCGCTCGGCATCGCCGCCGCTGGCCTGTGGGGCCAGCGGCCGATCCGCGCGATCGCCGTGGCGGCGGGCGGGCTCGGACTCGCCTTCGTCATCCGCGCCGCCATCTCGGCGCCGACCAACGGGGTGCTGCTGGCCCAGGGCAGCGGTGAGCATGCACGCTACGTCGCCGACCCGGCCACGGCGGGCGTCGGGGAGACCGTCGCCATCGTTGGCCTGGCCTGCGGGCTGGCAGGGCTGCTGCTCGGGTTCGTGTCCGGTCCGCAACCCGCGTCGTCCTGACCGTCGCGGCCGCGAACTGGCCGCGACGCTGCCTAAGCTGGACAGGGATGCCGATCATCTCCGCCGAGCGGCGCCGGGAGCTCCCCGACGAGCCCGGCGTCTACATCTTCCGCGACGCCAAGGGCCGCGTGCTCTACGTCGGCAAGGCGATCTCGATCCGCAAGCGGGTCTACAGCCACTACAACAAGCCGAGCACGCGCGCCGGCCAGGATCTGCTGCCGATGATCGACAAGATCGAGGCGCTGGTGGTGCGCACCGAGTCCGAGGCGCTGCTGGTGGAGGCCAACTTCATCAAGCAGTACCAGCCGCGCTTCAACATCCGCCTGCGCGACGACAAGTCCTATCCCTACATCGCGATCAGCCTCGACGAGGACTACCCACGCGTCTACTTCACCCGCGAGCGCCACCGCCGCAACCGCGTCTACTTCGGCCCGTTCTCCTCGGCCAAGCGCACCCGATCCACCCTCGAGGTGCTGGGCAAGGTGTTCATGAACCGTTCGTGCGAGGGTCCGACTCCCGGACGGCGCAGCGGCTCGCCGTGTCTGGACTACTACATCAAGCGCTGTGAGGCGCCCTGCGTCGGATACGTGTCCAAGGAGCAGTACCGCGCGGGAATCGACGGCGTCATCGCGTTCCTGTCCGGACGCTACAAGGAGATCGAGCAGAAGCTCGAGTTCGAGATGCGCATGGCCGCCGCGGAACGGCGCTATGAGGACGCGGCCCGTGAGCGCAACCGACTCAAGGCCGTGCAGTCGCTGCTCGAACGCCAGCGCGTGGTCACCGACCAGGCCGGCAGCTTCGACGCCATCGCCATCGCCACCGCCGAGGGTGAGGCCAACGCCCAGGTGTTCCAGGTACGCGACGGGATCCTCTCGGACCGCCAGAGCTTCTACCTCGACAACGCGGCCGACGAGGGATCACGCGAGGTGATCGAGGCGTTCGTCCTGCAGTACTACGCCGCGGCGATGTCGGTTCCGCCCCTCGTGGTCATCCAGCACCAGCTCGACGACATGGAGCCACTGGCCGCGGCGCTGTCAGAGCGCCGCGGCTCCCACGTCGAGGTGCGGGCCGCCGAGCGCGGTGCCAAGGCGCGGATCCTCGAGCTGGCCGAACGCAACGCCCGCCTTGCCCTCGATCAGGAGAAGCTGCGCTCAGAGCGCAGCCGCCAGCAACGGGTGGAGGCGCTCGATGGCCTGCAGTCGGTGCTGGGCCTCGACACCATCCCGCTGCGTATCGAGTGCTACGACATCTCGACGCTCATGGGCACCAACACCGTCGCCTCGATGGTGGTGTTCGAGGGCGCCGCCCCGAAGAAGTCCGATTACCGTCGCTTCAAGGTCCGCGTGGTGGGGGAGGGCGAGAACGGCCCCGACGACTTCGCCTCCATGGAGGAGATCCTCGGCCGCCGTTACGCGCAGTTCGATGCCCAGCACGACCGCTCTCCACACGATCGCGACTATGACCCGAGCTTCGCCGCGCTGCCGAACGTCATCGTGATCGACGGCGGTAAGGGTCAGCTGGCGGCCGGCCTGCGCGCCCTCGAGGGCTTCCGCGAGCGTGGCGTGACCGTGATCTCGCTGGCCAAGCGGATCGAGGAGATCTTCATCCCCGGGCAGTCACGCTCGCTGATCCTCGCCCACGACACGCCGGAGCTCCAACTCCTCCAGCGCCTGCGCGATGAGGCCCACCGCTTTGCCATCACCCACCATCGCCAGCGCCGCGACTCCCAGCTGACCGCGTCGATCCTCGACGAGGTGCCCGGCATCGGGCCGGCGCGCAAGCGTGCGCTGCTCAGCCATTTCGGCTCGCCCGAGGCGGTCATGTCGGCCTCCCAGGCCGAGCTCGAGTCGGTGGCCGGCGTGGGTCCGAAGTTCGCGCGCGAGCTCCACCGGGAGCTGCACAAGGCCGGGGTCTGAGACCCGGCGCGACCCGCGGTGCCGCGGGCCGCGGCACGGCATTAGCGGGAGGTGACGAGGACCGCGCTGTCGGCCGGCACGGTCTCTGAGTACCCGCCCGAGGCCGAGGCGGTGAGCCGGGTGGTCACCATCTTGGGGAGGCGACCCGTCGTGGTGTCGGGCGCGAAGCTGGCGCCGCCGAGCCGCACCCCGGTGGTCGAGCTGAGCCGCGGGGCGGTCAGGCTCTCGACCGACAGCGGCGCTCCGCGGTGAGCCGTGATGTGCAGTGCGACCGTCGCCGGGTGGGCATCCTGGTTGATGATCACGGTGCGTACGACACCACCCGAGCCGACGGTCGACCAGACCTTCACGTCGTCCTGGCTGGAGCTCGTCTCCAGCAGGTGCGCGCCGGTCGGGAAGGCCTGGGTGAACATCAGCAGGCCGTAGTAGAGCGGGTTGACGGTTCCATGCCAGGCGCCGTGGGAGATCGAGAAGGCGAAGGGGGCGTAGGCGGCCCCCGGCAGCGTGTGGATGTTCACCCCGTCGACGCCGATGGAGGCCATGTTGAACAGGGTGTCGAGGATCCACAGCGACGAGGCGAAGGTGTTCGACACTCCGGCGGTTCCGCCACAGGACGCCGAGTTCAGCTCGTCGATGCGGAACGGGAGACCGGCGTCGTGCACGGTGGCGACGTAGGGGGCGACCGATTGGGCCAGACCGGCGGATGAGTCGTCGTCGAGCAGGTTCGCGATGGTCGCCTTGCGCAGCCCCTTGGCGTCAGCGCCACAGCCCCGCAGTGGATAGCGGTGGAAGGTGACCACGCCGAGGTGGGGCTCGGATGTGATCAGCGAGCCGAGCTTGGACATCCAGTTCACGTAGGCGTAGGCGGGGCCGGCGAGCGGCACGTCGGGTACCGCGGCTGCCCAGCGGGCGAACTCCGCCGCGAAGGTCGACTCGTTCCATCCGCTTCCGCGCGCGAAGCCGACCGCGCCCGTGCGGGTGCGGTACCAGGCAAAGGCGGTGTACCCGTCGGGTTCGTTGCCGATCTCCAGGGCGTCGACGTAACGATCGCCGATCCCGCGGATCAGCGCCCGGGCCTCGGCGCCGGCCAGGGCGGAGCTGTCGGCGGCCAGGTTGATCCCGAGGATCAGCCGGGCGTGCATCTCGGCGGCGGCGCTGTGCACCGTGGCCAGCCAGTCGCGGGTCAACGAGTAGGAGATGCCCACCGGCTCGATCACCCCCGGTGTGGGCCACCAGGTGTGGTCGGTGGAGTCGCCACCGATGCGCAGCACCGGCGTGGGGCTCAGCGCGGTCACCAGCTGGGTGAAGATCGGGTTGGGCGCCTGCGGGTCGCGTCCGAGATAGCGGTGGATGGCACCGTATTCGAGCGAGAACCCGACGAAACCGGCCGGCATCGCCTGCCCGGTCCGGGAGTCCGACACGCTGACCGTGACATCGGCCGAGTCAGCGCTCGGGTCTGCCGCCGTCACCGCGAGGCACGCGAGCACCGCCAGCACCAGAACCAGCACGGTGGCCGGCCAACGCAGTCGCATCACAGTCGGATTATCGGTGAGTCCGCGACGCGGGCCCAACGGGCTCAGGCGGTGGTGGTCAGGAGCACGGCACTGCCGGCCGGCACGACAAGGCTGTAGCTGCCGTTCACCGGCGCCAGCGAGCTGGTCTGGGGCGCGGCCAGGAGACCGGTGGTGGTCGGCTCCGCGAAGGACGCCCCGCCGAGCTCGACCCCGGTGGTCGAGCTCAGTGACGGTGCGGTGAGCGTCTCCTCGGTCAGCGGCGCGGAGTCGGAGTTCGGCAGTGCCAACGTCACATCGGCGTCGTCGCTGGGGTCCTCGTTGATGATCGTCGTCGACAGCGTGCCGTCGGGCGCGAGCGTGGTGTAGGACTTCACGTCACCGCCGCTGTCGGCGCTGGAGTTGGTGGCGCTGAGCAGCTCCGCACCCGCGGGGAACGCCGCCGCGAAGAAACGCAGGCCGTAGTAGAGCGGACGCACGGTCGCGTTCCAGGTGCTGCCGGACTGGGTGAAGGTGAACGGCGCGTAGTTCGAGCCGGGCAGGGTGTGGATGTTGATCCCGTCGACGTCGGCAGCGGCCAGGTTGAACAGCGTGTCGATGACCCACAGCGCCGAGGCGAAGGTGTCCGACACGCCCACGGCACCCTCGCAGGAGGCGGAGTTGAGCTCGTCGACGCGCAGGTCGATGCCCTGGGCGTGCAGCGCCTGGGCGTCGGGAGCGAGGGGAGCGGCCAGCCCGGAGGTCGAGGCGTCAGACAGCAGGTTCGCCTGGGTGGGGAACTGGGATGAGGTGGGGGGGACGCCGCAGTTGGTCAGCGGATACCGGTGCACGGTGACGAGCTTCACGCCGGGGAACTCCGGGACGATCGGCACGAGCGAGGGGAGGAAGTTGAGCGTGGCCAGCGCCCCGGCGGCCAGCGGTACGTCGGGCAGGATGTCACGCCAGTGATTGAGGTCGTTGGTGTAGGACTTGAACGAGTACCCGCCGGCGCGACGGGTCACCGTGCTGCCGTCGGGCAGGTCATACCAGGCGTTGCGCAGGTAGAGGTCCGGCTCGTTGCCGATCTCGAGGTCCGCGATGTAGGGGCGTCCGATGCCGTCGAGCAGGGCTCGGGCCTCGACGCTGGCGATCTGGGGATCGTCGGCGGCCAGGTTGACCCCCAGGATGAGGCGCGCGTTCGTCTGATGCACGAGGGCCCGCACCGTGGCGAGCCAATCCGGGGTGAGCGTGTAGTTCACCCCCAGGGGCGGGAGGACGCCGGGCAGCGGCAGCCAGGTGTTGTCGGTGGAGTCCCCCCCGACGCGGAGCACGGGCTGGTGGCCCTGGTCGATGCCCTGGAGCAGCGCCAGGAACACCGGGTTGAGCGCATTGGGGTTGCGACCCAGGTAGGCGTGGAGGGCGCTGAACTCGATCGAGAAGCCGAGGAACCCGGCGGGCAGCGGCTCGGCGGAGGTGACCGTCGAGGTGACGTTGACCGACACCGACTGGGGGGCTGACACCGCCGGGGCCGGTCCGATGGACGGACTCACAGGCACCGACGGGCTCGCGGCGGCATGGGCCCGGGAAGCGAGCAGCAGGGCCAGAACACCCAGGCACACGAAGAACCCCGCGGCGCCCGCAAGCCACCGCCCACCAGACGCACGGGCCGACATCAGCGGGCATTCTCCCGCATGGGGCCGACGCGTGTCCGCGGCGTCCGTCAAGCTTGCGGACGGACATGGAGCAGGCGGAGCTCGCGCTCAAAGATCTCGTCGTGATCACCGGCTACTCGGGAGCAGGCAAGTCGACGGCCATGGCGGCATTTGAGGACGAGGGCTATTTCTGCGTGGACAACCTGCCGCCGGAGATGATCTCCTCGCTCGTCGACCTGTTCATGCACTCGGGCTCGAAGGTCGAACGCGCCGCCGTGGTCTCGGACCCCCGCGCCGGCAGCTACTTCGAGGGGATGGCGCAGATGGTGGACGCGCTGCGGGAGCAGGTGCTGCCCATCCGCGTGCTGTTCCTCGAGGCCTCCGACGAGACCCTGCAGACCCGCTACAAGGAGACCCGCCGGCGTCACCCGCTGGCGCCCCGGGGCTCGGTGGCCGAGGGCATCGCGCGTGAGCGGGCGCTGCTGGCCCCGATGCGCGAGCGCGCCGACGTGATCATCGACTCCGGCGGCCTCACCGCCGCGCAGTTCCGCCGCAAGCTGTCCGAGCAGCTGTTCCCCAGCTCGACCCCGGGGGGCCTGTCGATCACCCTTGAGAGCTTCGGCTTCAAGTACGGGCCGGTGCGTGACACCGACCTGATGTTCGACGTGCGCTTCCTGCCCAACCCGCACTACGACCCGGCGCTGCGACCGCTCACCGGCCTCGACCCCAAGGTCGTGGCCGCGGTCAATGAGGGCGGTGCCCTGGATGAGTTCTACGCCAAGCTCGACCCCCTCCTGGACTATCTCCTGCCCCAGTACCTGGCCGAGGGCAAGTCCCATCTCCTCGTGGGGATCGGTTGCACCGGCGGGCGTCACCGCTCGGTGGCCATCGTCGAGGGCCTGGCCGCGCGCTACGCCAACTGGGGAGGCGGGGCCTACCAGGTCGAGGTCCTCCACCGCGACATCGAGAAGCCGGCCTGAACCGATGGCGGGGAGGCGCAGATGATCGATCACATCGGCTTCGAGGTCAGTGACCTCCGCGCGTCGACGGCCTTCTATGACCCGGTGTTCTTCGCGCTCGGTGGACGGCGCATGGTCGAATCCAAGGTCGCCGTCGCCTACGGGATCAACGCACCGCTGCTGTGGTTCGTGACCCGCCAACCGCCGCTGTCACCCGCACCCGGCTACGGCCACATCGCGCTGGCGGCGGCCGGTCGTGCCGCGGTCGACGCCGCCTATCGCGCCGGCATGGCCAACGGCGGTCGCGACGACGGCCCGCCTGGGCCGCGGCCGCAGTACGGAACCCGCTACTACGCGGCGTACATGCTCGACCCGGACGGGCTGCGAGTCGAGCTCGTCTCCCGCCGCTGACCGTAAAGCACCGCTAACAGGTACTGTTGTCGGCGCCGGCGGGTGCCGGCTTTTGTTGGTTCTAGGGCGCCGAAATTGAGAGAGACCTTGAGTAGCGGAGGCTTGGCATGGCAGTGAAGGTAGGCATCAACGGGTTTGGACGAATCGGGCGGAACGTGTTCCGCGCGGCGTATGAGAAGCACGCCGACATCGAGATCGTCGGCCTCAACGACCTGGTCGATCCCAAGACGGTTGCGCACCTGTTGAAGTACGACTCCACGTTCGGCCGCTTCGACGGGACCGTGGAGGCCGCCGACGGCGCGATCATCGTCAACGGCACCACGATCAAGCTGTTCTCCGAGCGCGATCCCGCTGCGCTGCCCTGGGGCGACGTCGGCGCTGAGGTGGTGATCGAGTCCACCGGCCTGTTCACCGATGCCGAGAAGGCCAAGGCCCACCTGGGGGACACGGTCAAGAAGGTCGTCATCTCCGCCCCGGCGACCCACGAGGACGTCACCGTGGTGCTCGGCGTGAACTTCGACGAGGTCTATGACAAGGACGCCCACACGGTCATCTCCAACGCGTCCTGCACCACCAACTGCCTCGGTCCGATCGCCAAGGTCGCCAACGACACGGTCGGGATCAAGCACGGCCTGATGACCACCATCCACGCCTACACCTCCGATCAGCGCCTCCAGGACGCCCCCCACAGCGACCTGCGCCGCGCCCGGGCTGCCGCGGAGAACCTCATCCCGGCCTCGACCGGCGCCGCCAAGGCGATCGGCCTGGTCATCCCCGAGCTGCAGGGCAAGCTCAACGGCTTCGCCGTGCGCGCCCCGGTTCCCACCGGTTCGGTGGTCGATCTCACCTTCGAGGCGGACCGCGCGACCAGCGTCGAGGAGATCAACGCCGCGCTGAAGGCCGCGTCGGAGACCGGTTCGCTGGCACCCTACCTCGAGTACACCACCGACCCGATCGTCTCCAGCGACATCAAGCACCATCCGGCGTCCTCGATCGTCGACGCGTCGCTGACCGCGGTGATCGACGGCACCATGGTGAAGATCGTCTCCTGGTACGACAACGAGTGGGGCTACTCGAACCGGGTCGTCGACCTGGTCCAGAAGCTCTTCTAGCGCCGGACCGCAGACGGAGTCCCCTGTGAAGACGCTCGCCGATCTCCCCGACCTGCGCGGTAAGCGCGTGCTGGTGCGGGTGGACTTCAACGTCCCGCTCGACGCGAACGCCCAGATCACCGACGACACGCGTATCCGCGCGGCGCTGCCGACTCTGACGGCGCTGCGCGAGCGCGGGGCGGCGCTGGTACTGGTCTCCCATCTGGGGCGACCCCAGGCCCGCGAGCCCGAGTTCTCCCTCGCGCCGGTGGCCGTGCGGCTCGGCGAGCTGCTCGACGTTCCGGTGACGCTCGCCCCGGAGGTGATCGGGGCCGCGGTGGAGGCGGACATCGCCGCCCTCGGCGAGGGTGAGCTGCTCCTGTTGGAGAACGTCCGCTTCGAGCCGGGTGAGACCCGGAACGATCCCGAGCTCGCCGCCGCGCTGGCCCGAACCTGCGACGTCTACGTGAACGATGCCTTCGGGGCCGCCCACCGCGCTCACGCGTCGACGGTCGGGGTGGCTGAACTGCTGGCCGATCGCGCCGCCGGGCTCCTGCTCGAGCGCGAGGTCAGCACGCTGAGCACGATCCTCGAGGACCCGGCGCGCCCGCTGGTGGCGGTCATCGGCGGGGCCAAGGTGTCGGACAAGATCAAGGTGATCGATCGCTTCCGCGAGGTCGCCGACACGATCCTCATCGGCGGCGCGATGGCCTTCCCCTTCCTCAGGGCTCAGGGGCACGCGGTCGGCGCCTCCCTCTGCGGTGACGCGGATACCGAGCTGGCGGCGGCGACGCTCGCCTCCTGGGAGGGCTCGCGCGCTGAGTTGAAGCTGCCGGTCGACCTGGTGCTCGGGGATCACTTCGGCGCTGACGCCGCTGCGGTGCCGCTGGAGGGCGTTGAGGTGCCCGACGGGCTGATGGGTCTCGACGTCGGGCCACTGACCGTGGCGGCCTACGCGCAGGTGATCGCCAACGCGGGCACCGTGTTCTGGAACGGCCCGATGGGAGCCTTCGAGCTGGCCCCGTTCGCGGCCGGCACGCGCGGGGTGGCCGAGGCCGTGGCGCACGCCCCGGGGATCACGGTGGTCGGTGGCGGAGACTCCGCCGCCGCGATCGCGCAATTCGGTCTGGCCGATCAGGTCACCCATCTGTCCACCGGCGGAGGCGCCACGCTCGAGTTGATCGAAGGCAAGGAACTGCCAGGCGTGGAGGTGCTGACGTGAGCGGACGGATCCCGCTGATCGCAGGGAACTGGAAGATGAACAAGACGGTGGCTGAAGCCGAGATGTTCATCTCGGCGCTGCTGCCGCGGATCTACGCCGCCGACGGCGTCGACGTGGCGATCTGCCCACCGTTCACCGCCCTGGGCGCGATGGTCGACTCGACCCGCGGCTCACGGGTCGGGGTGTTCGCCCAGAACGTCCACCAGGCCGAGTCCGGCGCCTTCACCGGCGAGGTCTCCATCCCCATGCTCACCGAACTCGACGTGCACGGCGTGATCCTCGGGCACTCCGAGCGCCGCGAGTACTTCAACGAGACCGACAAGGCGCTGTCGCTGAAGGTCCTGGCGGCCATGGCCGCCGACCTGCTGGTGGTGCTCTGCGTCGGTGAGACCGAGGCCGAACGGGAGAACGGCGACACCGAGCGCAAGCTGCGCCATCAGGTCCAGGAGGGCCTGGTCAAGCTCGACTCCGCCCAGCTCGCCAACGTGGTCATCGCCTATGAGCCGATCTGGGCGATCGGGACCGGCCGTGTGGCCACCCCCGAGCAGGCCCAGGAGGCGTGTGGCTTCATTCGCGCACTGGTGGCCGACCGATCGCCCGAGGCGGCTCAGAGCGCCCGCGTCCTCTACGGCGGCTCGGTGAAGCCCGAGCATGCCACCGAGCTGATGGCGCTGCCCGACATCGACGGTGCCCTGGTGGGGGGCGCCTCGCTCGACGCCGAGTCCTTCGCGGCGATCATCGCCGCGGCCTGATCGCCGTGGCCAGGTTCCCCAGCGTCACCCTGGTCATCCTCGACGGCTGGGGCCTGGCGCCTGACGGGCCGGGCAACGCGATCTCGTTGGCCGCGACGCCGGTGTTCGACGCCCTGTGGGAGCAGTACCCGCACACGACCCTGACCGCCAGCGGACGTGCGGTCGGCCTCCCCGACGGTCAGATGGGCAACTCCGAGGTCGGGCACCTCAACCTCGGTGCCGGTGCCGTCGTCATGCAGGACCTGACGCGGATCGATCTCGCCATCGAGGAGGGCGCGCTGGCCGAGAACACCATCCTGCGTGACGCCTTCGCGGCCGGGGCCGAGACGGGATCGCGTCTGCACCTCGTCGGGCTCGTCTCCGACGGTGGCGTGCACTCCTCTGACCGTCACCTGCAGGCCCTGATCTCACTCGCCGCGGACCTCGGCGTCACCGAGCTGGTGCTGCATGCCTTCACCGACGGTCGCGACACGCTGCCGGAATCGGGTGCGGGCTATCTCGAGCAGGTCGAGAGCTGGATGTCGGAGGCAGGCGTCGGCCGGGTCGGCTCGGTGATCGGCCGCTACTTCGCCATGGATCGCGACAAGCGCTGGGATCGGGTGCAGCTGGCCTGGGACCTGCTCGTCAACGGCACGGGCGAACGCCATGCCGACAGCGGGGCGGAGGCCGCGCGGATGGCCTATGCGGCGGGGGAGACCGACGAGTTCATCCGGCCCACGGTCGTCGGGTCCGGGGATTCCCGCATCCGCGCCGGCGACTCGGTGGTCGCCTTCAACTTCCGACCCGACCGCATGCGGGAGATCACCCAGGCGCTGTGTGATCCGGACTTCGACGGCTTCGATCGCGCGGACGCACCGCTGGTCGACCGGTACGTGACGATGACGTCGTACGCGGCTGAGTGGACCTACCCGGTCGCCTTCGCCCCCGATCGTCCGACGGTGACGATGACCTCGGTGATCGCGGCGCGTGGCGCCAAGCAGCTGCACGTCGCCGAGACGGAGAAGTACCCGCATGTGACCTACTTCTTCGGTGGTGGGGCCGAGCAGCCCGCCGCGGGAGAGCGCCGCGAGGTCGTCCCCTCGCCGCGGGATGTCGCGACCTACGACCTCAAACCCGAGATGAGCGCCGTCGAGGCCGGTGACGCCTTTGTCGCCGCCTGGCAGGAGGACGCGCCGGCCTTCGGGATCATCAACTTCGCCAACACCGACATGGTCGGCCACACCGGCGTCATTCCCGCGGCGGTGCGCGCCGCCGAGGTGGTCGACGCTCAGCTCGGCCGCATCGTCGAGGTCGTCCGGGCCTCTGGTGGTGCGCTGCTGATCACCGCCGACCACGGCAACTCCGACAACATGCTCGAGCCCGATGGCAGCCCCAACACCGCCCACACCCTCAATCCGGTGCCGGTGATCGTCACCGTGCCCGGACTGGCGCTCCGGGCGGGTGGCGTGCTCGCCGACGTGGCGCCCACCCTGCTGGAGCTGCTCGGCTACGAGCAGCCGCCGGAGATGACGGGAACCAGCCTCCTCGCCGCCGACGGGCATTAGCCTGATCGCATGAGCGTTCCGCCGGGGTCCGGCAGCCGCTATGAGGTGGTCGTCTCCGACGGCCGGGGCTCGGTCCTCGCCGCGCGGGTCCGCGCCGTGGCCCATACGGGTCGACTTCGCCTCCGACGCCTGCGCTCCTGGCTGGGCACCCCCCAGGGACGCCGCACGGTCCTGATGACCGGTCGGGCGCTCGCCGCGGTCGCGGCGGTGGCCGGCGCGATCGTCCTGGTGCGTCGCTGGACCGCCTCGGCCCGGGGCGCCCTGGCCGCGGTGGCCGCCGGGTACCGCAGCGCCGCCGGCGCGGTGGGGGCGGCGACGGACGGACTGCGCTTCATCCTCTCCCTGGGTTGGCTCTCGCGCCTGCTGCGCTGGTCCGCGGTGGCCCCCGCGACCCACAGTCACCGCCACTGTCCCGACTGTCACGCTCGCATCCGCGCCGACGCACGGGTCTGTTACCGCTGTGGGTGGCGCCCCACCGCGACCGACGCCGATCGCGAGCGCCGGGCGCTGTGGGCGGCTGGGGTGTGGACCTGGCGGGTCCTGCTCCTGCGCCTCTACCACCGCTGCCCGGACTGCCGGCGTTTGGTGCACGCCGACGCGCGCGTATGTCGCTCCTGTGGGTACCGCCCGGGCTGAGCGGCGTTCACCGCCGCCCGCCCGACCGGTGCCGGCTCGCGTGGATCGGGCTCAGGCGCTCGCCCCGACTACGGCGTTGTAGCGCTCGACCGGGTCGGCGGTCAGGCTCGCCTTCAGCTGGCGGGCGGTGTCGTCCACCAGCACCTCGGCGGCTCCCGATTCGATCCCCGCGAGCGCCGCGCTGACGCCATCCCCGGGCCGGCTCAGGCCCCGCCCGGCACCACCAGCCCGCTCTCGTAGGCGATCATCACCAGCTGCGCGCGGTCGTGAGCGTCGAGCTTCATCAGCAGCCGGCTGACGTGGGTCTTGGCCGTCGCGGCCGAGATGTGCAGCGCCTCACCGATATCGGCGTTCGACAGTCCGCGCGCCACCTCGACGAGCACCTCGCGCTCGCGGGCCGACAGCTCATCCAGCGACGCGTCGCCGCTGGTGAGTGACCTGGCGTCGGGGCGACGCGCGAACTCGCCGATGAGTCGGCGGGTGACGCTCGGAGCCAGCAGCGCGTCACCGGCCGCCAGCGTGCGGATGGCGGCGATCAGCTCCTCGGGGACGGTGTCCTTGAGCAGGAACCCGCTGGCGCCGGCGCGGAGGGCGCCATAGACGTAGTCGTCGACGTCAAAGGTGGTGAGGACCAGCACGCTGGTCCCGGCCAGGTCGCGATCGGCGGTGATCTCCCGCGTCGCCTCGATGCCGTCGAGCACCGGCATCCGGACGTCCATCAGCACCACGTCGGGGTGGTGCCGGCGGCACTGGCGCACCGCCTCGGCGCCGTCACCGGCCTCGGCCACCACCGTCATGTCGCTGGCGGCATCGACCATCACGCGGAACCCGCCGCGCACCAGCGCCTGGTCATCGGCGATGACCACCCGGATCGGGGTCGGCTCAGCCATCGATCTTCAGCGTGGTGTGGACCCGGAAGCCGGCGTCGGTCGGGCCGGCCTCCAGGGTGCCGCCGAACAGGGCGGCGCGTTCGCGCATCCCCAGCAGGCCGTGACCGTCCGAACCGCCGGGAAGCGGGCGCTGGGCCGGCGGTGATCCGAGATTGTCGATTTGGATGTCCAGCGTGTCGGTGTCGAAACCGAGATGCACCTGGGCCGTGGTGGGACCGGCGTGGCGCACGACGTTGGTCAGGGCCTCCTGGACGATCCGGTAGGCGGTCAGATCGGCCACCGGCGCCAGCCGTCGGACGGGTCCGTCGACGGCGACCTCGACGTCGACACCGGCGGCGGCGAGCTGGGTGATCAGCCGGTCCAGGTCACCGAGTCCCGGGAGGGGACCCAGGTCGGGTTTGGCCCCGCCGCCGGCGTGGCGCAGCATCGAGACCATCATGCGCATCTCGGCCAGTGACTGCCGTGCGGTGGTCTCGATGATCGACAGCGCTTCAGATGCCTCCTCGGGCCGACTGTCGAGCACCATCCGCGCCACCCCGGAACGCACGGCCACCACGCTCATGGAGTGAGCCACGATGTCATGGAGCTCCCGAGCGATGAGCACGCGCTCATCCGCGATGGCGACCCGCGTCCGCTCGGCGCGTTCCGCCTCCGCCGCGGCTGCCTCGGTGGCCTCTCGGTCCGCGCGATAACGCGCGTAGACCCGGTGTCCCCGGGTGTTCTCGCCGGCCAGCCAGCCCACCAGCACAATCGCCACGGTGGCGATCGTCACGGTCACGAGCGGGTTCCGCGGCGTCCCGCCGCCCATCAGCGTCGCGGCGAGCACCAGCGCCGTCAGTCCCGAGCCGAGCAGGATGCCCGTCCGCTGCTCGGACCAGGCCACGACCCGGAAGAGACAGAACACCAGGTAGACGAAGGCCACCGCGGGCATCCGCAGCACCAACCACGCCAGCGCCAGCGGCACGATCGCGCCGAGTGACACCCACGGCGTCCGACGGCGCGCCAGGAACACCGCAGAGCCGATGAGGATCGCCCCCCAGTTGGCCATCGCGAAGGCGTGTCCGCTGAGGCGCGGGTCGGTGCGGGGCACGGCGAAGTCGAGCAGCCCGCAGACGACGAGCACGATGGCCAGGTCGATCCCCAGCAGCTGGGCGCCGCTGTAGGAACGGGACGCCATGCGCTTGAGCACCGGCAGCGGCGGGGCGATCTGGACGCGGTCGTCGGCCATGGCAGAGACCCTAATGCGCGCGGGCTGACATAGCATGGGCCGGGTCGCCGATCTTCGCGTAGGCCTGGAGGCGTACTCGGCCCCCGCCTAGGCCGTGAGATGTACGCCAGATCTAGCCGAGCGGCCGATGACGTACCCGGTCCTGGCCGCCAGGATGTCCTAGCAACCCGACCCTCCGTCAGGAGTCAGATGTCAAACCTCGCACGCTGGTGTTACGCCCACAGACGGACCGTAGTGGTCGGCTGGATCGTCGGCCTGGTCGTGATCCTCGGTGTGTCCAGCGCGGTCGGCTCGAACTTCTCCACCAGCTTCAGCCTGCCGAACACGGACTCCCAGTCCGCGGTCAACCTGCTCAAGGCGAACTTCAAGGCCGTGTCGGGTGAGAGCGATCAGGTGGTCATCCAGACCACCGGCGCCAGCACCATCACCACCCCGCAGGTCAAGAGCGACGTCAGCGCGGCGCTGGCCAAGGTGGCCAAGGTCCCGGGCATCGCCGGCGTGGTCAGCCCCTACTCGACGGCCGGCAAGACCCAGATCTCCCAGAGTGGGAAGGTCGCCTTCGCCACCGTGGTCTGGGACAAGCAGGCCGCCAACGTGACCAAGGCCAACGCCCAGGCACTGATCGCCGCCGCCCAGACCGGTCAGGCCAAGGGCATCAACGTCTACCTCGGCGGCAACTCGATCGAGCAGGAGGAGAGTTCCGGCCCCGGGGTCTCGGTCGCCGTCGGTGTGATCGCTGCGCTCATCGTGCTGCTCATCGTCTTCTACGGCGCGATCATCGCCGCGTTGATGCCCCTGTTGGCGACGATCTTCTCCCTGGCCATCAGCGTCGGGCTGATTGGCCTGCTGACCCGGATCGCCAGCGTCCCGAGCTTCGCTTCTGACCTGGCCGTGCTCATCGGGCTCGGCGTCGGGGTCGATTACGGGCTGTTCATCGTCAGCCGCCATCGCACCGGCGTGCTCGCGGGAATGAGCTACGAGGACGCGATCGTCAAGGCGGTCAACACCTCCGGGCGCACGGTCCTCTTCGCCGGCGCGACCGTCTGCATCGCGCTGCTCGGCCAGCTCGCCCTGGGCATCAGCTTCCTCAACGGCTCATCGGTGGCGGCCGCCATTGCCGTGGCGATGACCATGTTCGCCTCCCTGACCTTCCTGCCGGCTGTGCTCGGCATGCTGGGTCCGCGGGTGCTGTCGCGGCGTGAGCGGCGCCTCAACATCAACCGACCTGAGGCTTCCGGGTTCTGGCTGGGCTGGTCCAGCGCCCTGGAACGCTTCCGGGTGCCCGCCTCGATCGCTGCGATCGGTGTGGTGATCGTCATCGCGCTCCCGATTCTCTCGCTCCGGCTGGGCAACGCCGACGCCAGCAGCGACCCGTCGAGTTCCACCACCTACAAGGCCTACTCTGCGCTCGCCCAGGGCTTCGGCCCGGGCTTCAACGGGCCGCTCCAGCTCGTGGGTGACCTCGGCTCGTCCCAGTCCAAGGCAGCGTTCACCAAGGTGCTGGCCGAGACGGCCCGCGAGCCCGGGGTCAAAGCCGTGACGCCGGTGAGCTACTCGCCCAACGGCAAGGTGGCGCTGGCGGTGGTCTACCCGACGACCAGCCCGCAGGCGAAGGAGACCGAGGCCCTCGTCAACACGGTGCGTGAGCACGTGATCCCTCCCCTGGACCAGGGCAGCGGATTGACAACGCACATCGGCGGCGCGACCGCGACGAACATCGATTTCTCCAAGGTGCTGACGAGCAAGCTGCCGCTGTTCATCGCCGTGGTGGTGGTCCTCGCCTTCATCCTGTTGGTGGCGGTCTTCCGCAGCCTGGTGATTCCGCTGGTTGCGGCGATCCTCAACCTGCTGTCGATCGGCGCGGCACTCGGCGCGCTCAACGCGGTGTTCAACCTGGGCTGGCTCAAGGGCGTGTTCGGGGTGTCGACCACCGGTCCGATCTCGGCGTTCCTGCCGGTGCTGATGTTCTCGGTGCTGTTCGGTCTGTCGATGGATTACGAGGTCTATCTGGTGAGCCGCATCCAGGAGGAGTGGCACCGCCTCCGCCGTGAGGACGGCGATGACCCGGTGGCCGACAACAACCACGCCGTCGAGATCGGCCAGGCCAAGAGTGGCCGCGTGATCGCCGCGGCGGCGTCGATCATGATCCTGGTGTTCGGCTCCTTCATCATCTCCAACCAGGCGGTGCTCAAGGAGTTCGGCTTCGGGCTGGCGTTCTCGGTGCTGGTCGACGCCCTGATCATCCGTTCGATCTTCGTCCCGGCGATCATGCACGTGATCGGACCGAACAACTGGTTCATGCCGGCCTGGCTCGACCGCATCCTGCCCAACCTGTCGGTCGAGGCGGGCGAGGCCGAACCCGAGGCGCCGGTCAAGGTCTGATCTCTCGCGTGTCTCCCGGCCAGTGGTCTGTGGGACCACTGGCCGGCCGGTCCGCGCGGCGGGCCGGGCCCTGTCGGCTTCTGACCGGCTCCTTCGTAATCTCATAGACGTGGGCAGGGATCTCCGCACTCTGAAGTTCTTCTGGCAGTGCACCTGTCGGTACCCGCGTCTGCTCGCGGAGGCGCTGTTCTTCAACGCCGTTGCGGTGGTCACCGACTCGGCCGTCCCGCTGCTCATCGCGCTCGCGCTCGACCACCTGGCCGCGCCTGGCCACAGCAAGAGCTGGCACTGGTTCATCCTGCCCGGGATTGCCGTGGTCGTGCTCCAGACGCTCGGCCTCAGCGGCTGGAACCGCGGGATCAAGAGCATCTGGAACCTGGAGATCCGGGTGAGCCGGGATCTGGCCGAGCGGACCTTCACCCACGTGGCCGAACAGTCCGAGCAGTTCCACCTCGACAACTTCGGTGGTGCGCTGGTGGCCGACCAGACCAAGTTCATCTCGGCCTACGTGCGTCTGCTCGACGAGGGCGTCTTCTCCTACTTCACCACCGTGGTGACGGTGGTCTTCATCGTCGCGGCCCTCGTCTGGACGCTGTGGTGGTTCGTGCTCGCCCTGACCGTGATGTCGGTGCTCTACATGGTGGTGGGTGTGCGCTCACGCCAGCGCGAGCTCCCGGTGTCGGAGACAACCGCGCAGAGCCACTCGCGCCAGACCGCCCAGATCGCCGACACCGTGACCAACATCGCCACGGTGCGCGGCTTTGGCCGGGAAAGCCACGAGGACGGGCTGTATGAGTCGCGTACCGACGATTACGTGGTGGCTGAGAGTCGGCTGATGACGCTGAATATGGCCGGTTTCTTCGCCTCTGAGCTGATCAACCGCATCACCCTCCTGTTCGTGCTGGTGATCTCGATCGCCGCGGTGCTCGTCTGGGGCGCCCCGGTCGGTACGTTGCTCATCGTCGTCACCTACACCCAGTCCCTGCTCAACCGCCTGCACCAGTGCCAGCGCTCACTCAAGAACGTCGTCCGAGCCGTGGGTGATGCACGCTCGATGATGAGCGTCCTGGACACCGAGGCGACGGTGGTCGACGTCGCCCATCCCCAGCCCATCCGGGTGGAGGAGGGCGCCGTCGAGTTCCGCGATGTCAACTTCGCCTACCCCGGTCGCGAGCCGCTGTTCAAGGACTTCAACCTGATCGTCGAGCCCGGCCAGCGGGTCGGGCTGGTCGGCTCCTCCGGCTCGGGCAAGACGACCCTGTCCAAGCTGGCCCTGCGCTTCATCGACATCGACGGCGGCCAGATCCTCGTCGACGGCCAGGACATCAGCCAGGTCGCCCAGTCCGACCTGCGCCAGCAGATCACCTACGTGCCCCAGGAACCGCTGCTGTTTCACCGCTCGATCACCGACAACATCGCCTACGGCCAGCTTGACGCCCGGGTCACGGACGTCGTGGCGGCGGCGGAGGCCTCACGCGCCTCGGAGTTCATCGCCGACCTGCCCCAGGGCTATGACACGCTCGTGGGAGAGCGCGGGACCAAGCTGTCCGGCGGCCAGCGCCAGCGGATCGCCTTGGCCCGCGCCTTCCTCAAGCGCACCCCTCTGCTCATCCTCGATGAGGCGACCTCGGCGTTGGACTCCCACTCAGAGGCGCTCATCCAGGAGGCGCTGGGGGAGCTGATGGAGGGCCAGACGGCGATCGTGATCGCCCATCGCCTGTCCACGGTGGCCGGCCTGGACCGCATCGTCGTGCTGGAGCACGGCGCGATCATCGAGGACGGCTCCCACGAGGATCTGCTCGAGCAGGACGGCGTCTACGCCAGCCTGTGGGCCCGCCAGTCCGGCGGGTTCATCTCCGAGCGCTGAACGCTCACGCCGCTCGAGCGGCCACGAACCAGCGGCCGTCGAGCAGGACCTCACCATCGATCTCCGCGGCGAGCTCGGGTCCGCTGAGGAAGCGCTTGAACACCCGGTGCGTCGATCCGTCGTTGAGCACACGCTCGTCCCAGCGCTCGGTCGGGACCTCGGGCCGTCGTGCGGTATCGACGACGATCAGCTCACCGGCCATCCGTCGCGCCTCAGCGAGGAAGGTCTCGCGTTCACCGGCCGGCAGATGTCCGTAGAAGTGCCCGGTGAACACCCGCTCGAAGGCGCCGTCGGCAAAGGGCAGCGCCAGGGCGTCGGCGGTCAGCGCCAGGCCGTGGGGGAGACGTGCCTGGGCGATGGCGACCATCGCGGGGCTCTGATCGATTCCCACCACATAGCCGGCCAGGTGCCGGGTGAGAAAGCCGCTGCCACAGGCCACGTCCAGGGTGCGTCGGGCCGGGAGCTGGGCCACGAGGCCGACGAGATCGCTGACCTCCTCGGCCCAGCCGGGCCGGTCGCGCTCGGCGAAGACCCCTTCGCCGGTGTACCACTCGTCGTACTCGGCGGCCCGTTGGTCGTAGTAGCGGGCGGTCGCCGGATCGGTGGCGAAGGCGGGGGCTGACCCATCGGCGGTCATGAGGCCATTTTTCCAAATGTCGCCGATGGGTGCCCCGGTTGGCCGGCGGGGGGCTCAGACCCGGCCGGTGTGCGGATCCTCGATCGTCTCGGGCGGCATCTCATGGCCGCCCTCGGGTACCAGGTAGCGATACGCGAGCCCGGCGAGCAGCCCACCGGCGAGCGGCGCGACGATGAACAGCCAGACCTGGCCCAGAGCGTGTCCGCCGACGATCAACGCCGGACCGAGGCTGCGGGCCGGGTTCACCGAGGTGCCGGTCAACGGGATCCCGATCAGGTGCACCATGGTCAGGCCGAGCCCGATGGCCAGGCCCGCCGAGCCGCCGTCGGCGATCTTGCTTGTGGCGATCAGCACCACGAGCACGAAGGCGAAGGTGAGCACCACCTCGGTGGCCAGAGCGCCACCCAACCCGATCCCCACCATCGACACGCCATGGCCCCAGCCGTCGGTCCCCAGGCCGGTGTGGGCCGTCGTGTAGCCGGGGGCACTGGAGACGATGCCGTAGAGCACCAGCGCGCCGATGATCCCCCCGACGAACTGGGCGATCCAGTAGCCGATGGCCTCGGTCAGCGCCATCCGACCCGAGATCACGAAGCCGAAGGTGACCGCAGGGTTGACGTGGGCGCCGGAAATCGGCCCGAGCGTGTAGGCGAGCGCGAGCAGGGTGAAGCCGAAGGCGATCGCGGTCGTGACCACTCCGGCCGATGTCGAGGCACCCGCGAGTTTGAAGCCGAAGCTGAGCGTCGCGACGCCGACGCCGATCAGCACCAGCAGGGCGGTCCCGAGCGCCTCAGCGAAGAGCTTTCTGAACAGCAATGCGTTTCCTTCTAATGTCGTGCGCCTCCCGGTCGCGGATGAATGAGTGGCGCTACTCAATCAGCCCAACCGGCGTCCCGCGTTACCGACTGGTGAGCGTGTGGTCGCCAGAGCACCACATTCCGGAAGGATGCCTGCAGATCTCAGCCGGCGCCGATCGAGGACGCACTCGCGGCCGAGCCGGCCAGGATGCGCTCCACGAAGCGTTCGATGTCCCGGACGGTCAGGGTCAGCTCGGGGTGGCGCAGTAGACCGGTGGGCTCGATTCCGGGAACCTTCTCGACGAAGCTGAGCAGCACGCCACGATCGCCGTTCGTGGCGAAGGTCAGGCCGCGGTCGGTCACCGCCAGGCGGGCCGGGCCGGCCGTCTTGACGAACGTGTAGGGACCGGTGACCGCGACCCGGGCGATGTTGGGCAACTCCGTGTTCAGATGCCAGGGCCCGAAGCGGACCCGGAGGCGCCCATCGGAGATCACCGCCTCCGCGGTGTCGGGCGTGATGCCGAAGGGCCGCGCGGCGATCCGGTAGTTCGGCGCGAAGGCGAAGGTGAAGGTATCGGGAGATTCGGTTGCGTTCAGCACGTTCGGTCAGCTTATGGCGTCATCTGACGCTCATATAACGGCCGGCTCTCAAGATGGGCGACATGCTGACCCGGGAGATCAATCACACCGGCCGTGGCGCTCTGCTGCAGCGCCTGACGATGCTGGGGCTGGCCGGACTGATGGCGCTGGCGCTGTGCGGACTCCGCGTCGCTCCGGCGTCGGCCGCCACGACACCTCCGCCCGGTGATCCACCGCCGGTATGTGGGGCCTATTACCCGGGCGACTGCCTGATCCAGACTCGCAACGGCGGCTTTCACCTCAGCCCGCGCATCGTGCGGGCCGGCGGCGAGCTGACCGGTACGGTCACCAACCGCTGTGTCGTCGGGGACGGCAACAACGACCCGTGCCCGATCAGCTGGGCCGGCATGACCGCCCTGGGCAAGGTGGTCAGCGGGTGCAAGGACGGCATCACCTGCACGGTGAAAATCCCCAAGAGCGCCACGAGCGGTGACTACGGGGTGGTGAATGTCGCGATCACCAACGTCCAGGGTGCCGGCTACTCGAGCGACTACTAAGCCGTGGTGGGCCGCCACGACGCGGTCGTGGAGGGTCAGGTCACCAACAAGGACAAGGCCGGCGCTCCCGGGGTGACCGTGGACATCAACGGCGCCGGCGGTCCCTACTACACCGCGGTGACCGGTCAGGACGGCCACTACAGCGCCGACGTCAAGGCCGGTCACTACCACGTGTTCCCCGAAGCCGGCTCGGTCTCCAGCCGCGGCCACATCACCTTCAGCCCCACCGCCAGCGACGTCCACGCGCCGCCCAACGGCACCGCGACGGCCGATTTCGAGCTCGACAGCGGCCTGCTCGTCACGCTCAAGCTGTCCAAGACCTCGGTACCGGCCAACGGCCAGGCGGTCGTCAACGCCACGGTGCACGTCAGCCAGTACGGCGAGCCGGTGTCGGGCCAGACGGTCGAGCTCTGGCCCCAGTCAGATGAGACCTCCCACCTGGCGGTGACCAGCGGCCCGCGCGTGCTCATGTGCACCCCCGGGGGACGCATCTGGCCGACCGGCAGCCTCACCGATCCCGACGGCCTGTCCGTCGACGAGACCACCGACGCCGACGGCAACTACACCTTCAGCCTCGACGCCGGCACCGTGCCCGGGCGCTGGCGGCTCACCGCGTGGGCCAAGGACGCCACCGGCGCGCTGATCACCACCGACACCCGCGACACCAGTGACGACCAGACTCTGACCGTCGCGCCGCTCGGCGCCAAGGTGGCGGGCGTCGATGACTTCGTCCCGGAGTTCAACACCCTCGTTCGCGCCACCGGCGTGGCGGCCGGGATCACCGGCGACGTCCCCACGCTGCTCACCGACTTCATCAATCTCACCGACACCCAGACGGCCCTCAACGGCCTGGCCTACGCGCCCGTGAACGGCAGCACAGCTGCGCTGCTCATCTATCCCGCGTCGAGCACACCGCACCTGGCCGAGAGTGGACAGGTGACCCCCCATACCGGCGACCTCGTCCTGGAGCCGGCCAACTGGACCGCCCTCCCCGGGGGGAAGATCCTCACCCTGGACGATGCGCTCCAGCAGGGTCAGCTCCAGGAGCTGCCCACCTACCTCCAGTGGTCGATGGGGACGTCGATCCCCGCCTGGAGCGGCCACCCGGAGACCATGTCGGCCCCCTCGGCCGCCTTCCAGTACTTCGGCTGGCCCTATCCCAGCACCGCCACCGGCACCTGCTCCTGAGTGAGCGCCCCCAGATCTAGACGGCGGGAACGGCGTGTTCGACGAGGACGGCCGCGATGGCCGCGGCCGTGGAGAAGCTTGAGGCGTTGAGGACCCGGCTGCGGGCCGCGGCGCCATCCAGGAGCAGCGCCAGTTGCTCGCCGAGCTGCTCGGGGTCGGTGGCGCCGGCCTCCCGGGCGGTGTCGGTGAACCGTGCGGCCAGGGCCTGCTTGTAGTCGCGGGCGTAGCGGCGTGCCGGATGGCCCGGGTCCGGGATCTCCACGGCCGCTGCGATGAACGGGCACAACGGCGGGTGGATCGCGAAGGCGGCCAGGAGTCGTTCGCGGGGTGTGAGATCGGCGCGGTCGAACACCTCGGGCAGGATGTCGGGGTCAAAGCGCCGGAGGTGCTCGGCGATCAACTCGTCCTTGCCGGGGAAGTGCTGGTACAGGGTCCGCTTGGATACCTCGGCCACCGCGCAGAGCTGGTCGATGCCGGTGGAGTTGATGCCCTGGTCGCGGAACAGCTGGTGCGAAGCGCTGAGGATCCTTTCGCGGGCACCCCGGCCGCGGCGCAGGCCTTGAGGCCCCTTCTCCAGTTCCGTCATTGCCCCAGCGTACCTCAGACGGTACCGATCGGTGTGCATAGGTTGCATCCCGCTCGGTCGCCCGCTAGGTTAAGCAGTCAAGTCGGTGTACATAGCATCGGAACGACCAACCGAATGGAGCAACCATGGGAAAGCTTGATGGCAAGGTCGCGGTGATCACCGGCGCGACGAGTGGTATGGCGCTGGCGGGGGCGAAGCTGTTCGTGCAGGAGGGAGCCCACGTCTTCATCTCGGGCCGCCGCCAGGATGCGCTGGATGAAGCGGTCGCGCAGATCGGCGCGAACGTGACCGGCGTGCGGGGCGATTCGGCCAACCTCGCCGATCTGGACCGTCTGTTCGCCACCGTCAAGGCGAACAAGGGCGCGATTGACGTGGTGTGGGCAAGTGCGGGGGCCGGCGAGCCGGGCCCGCTCGGCGATGTCACCGAGGAGCAGTTCGACGCCACGTTCTCGGTGAACGTGCGCGGCACGTTCTTCACGGTCCAGAAGGCCTTACCGCTGCTCAACGACGGGGCCTCGATCCTCATGACCGGATCGAACGCCTCGCTCCGGGGCTATCCCAACTTCAGCGTGTACGCAGCGAGCAAGGCCGCGTTGCCCGCCCTCGCCCGGGTGTGGGTGTCCGAGCTGCGGGACCGGAAGATCCGGGTGAACGTGCTGACCCCCGGCCAGGTCAGCTCGCCGATGATGGAGGCCGTGCTGACCCCGGAGATGAAGGTGCAGTTCGAATCCGGGATCCCGCGGCGAGAGATGGGCCGCCCCGAGGAGATCGCGTCGGTCGCGCTGTTCCTCGCCTCAGACGACTCCAGCTACGTCAACGGCATGGAGCTGGTCGCCGACGGCGGCACCACGGTGATCTGAGTGCGGCGCCGCGGTTCCGGCGTGGACCGGAAGCGGCGGACGGGCCTCGAACCCGCGACCTCAAGCTTGGGAAGCTTGCGCTCTACCAACTGAGCTACCACCGCGAAGGACAGAAGCCTAGCGAAGGTCGAGATGCCGGGGTGGGCAGCTTGCGGCGATTGACCCGGGGGAGGAGGGGATAGAACAGGGTCATGGATGACGCAGCTGTAGCCCTTTACTCCTCCCGCGGTCGCATCGCCTTCGGCGTCGTGGCCGCCACCGCCCCCGGACTGATCACGCGGATGATGACCGGGTCAACGAAGCCGAAGGGTGCGGCGGTGTTCGCCCGCATGTTCGGCGCCCGCGATGCCGCGCTGGGTCTCGGCACGGTGATCGCCATCGATCACGGTTCACCGGTGCGTGGGTGGCTCGAGGCCTCGGCGATGACCGACGCCGCCGACGCGGTGACCGCGCTGCTCGAGCGCGACAACCTGACGCCCAACGCGTTCCTCGGGACACTGGCGATCGCCAGTGCCTCCGCGGGCCTCAACTGGTACCTGTCCCGCCGGCTGGACCCGCACCCCGCGGCGCACCCGCACCAGCCCGAGGCGGTTATCACCGGCCATCACGAGCCGGCGAGCGTCTAGATCCGTCGCCGCGGCTACGCGGCGGTGAGGATGAGCGGACCGCCCTCGCGCACCACGATGGTGTGCTCCTCATGGGCGGACAGCGACCCGTCACGGGTCAGCATGGTCCAGCCGTCGCGATCCTGGCGCAGGCGGTCTGAGCCCGCGCTGAGCATCGGTTCGATGGTGAAGACCATGCCCGCCTCGAGGACCAGGTCGCCCTCGGGCGCGTCGACGGCGAAGTTGTAGATGGTCGGGTCCTCGTGCATGGCGCGCCCGATGCCGTGACCGGTCAGCTCCTTGAACACTTTGAAACCGCGGGCCTCGCTGACCCGCTGGATGGCGGCGCCGACGTCATGCAGGGTCGCCCCGGGTTGCGCCGCCTTGATGCCGGCCGCGAGCGCGGCTCGAGTGGCAGCCATCAGGCGCTCAGAAGCCGGGTCGATGGCGCCGACCCCGACCGTGGTGGCCGCATCGGCGTGGAAGCCATCCAGCTCGGCCGCGATGTCGAGGGTGACCAGGTCACCCTCCTGCACCACGCGCTCACCGGGGATGCCGTGCACCACCTGGTCATCCACGCTGATGCAGATGAAGCCGGGATAGTCGTAGGTGAGGATCGGGCCGGATTGGCCCCCCCGACTGGTGAAGAACGCTGCGGCAAGCTCGTCGAGCTCCCCGGTGCTGATGCCCGGTACCACCGCGCCGCGCAGCTCCGCCAGGGCCGCGGCGATGAGCGCCCCGATGCGACGCAGGCCCTCGAGCTGCTGAGAATCACGCACGGTCATTCAAGACACAACATTAGTGCCAGATAACCTGTGGGTGAATGCGCAGGTTCGCCGTACCCGCCGTGATCGCCGCCGCTGCTGTCGTGCTGATCATCGTGCTCGCCGTCGGGGTCTCCCACCAGGGCTCGAACAACTCGATCGCCTACTCGGTCGCCAGCCACCGCTACAAGCTGGCGCCCAAGGCCACGGCCAAGCTCCCGATGCTCACCGACGGCACCCAGAGCCAGAGCTTCGCCGCCTACCGCGGCAAGCTCGTGCTGGTCAACTTCTTCGCGTCGTGGTGTGAGCCCTGCCAGGCGGAGGCTCCGCTGCTGGCCAAGGCGCAGAAGCTGCTCGCCGCCCACGACGGCACCGTGCTCGGCGTCGTCTTCCAGGACAGCCCGAACACGGCGTTGGGCTACCTCCACAAATACAGCCTGAGCTATCCGGCGGTGACCGATCCCTCCGGCCAGGTGGCCAGTGCGTTTGGCATCACGGGCGTGCCCGACAGCTATCTCATCGATCCCCAGGGCAAGATCGTGTGGCTGAACCTCTACCAGCTCACTCCGGCATTCCTGACCAAGACCCTGCCGCAGCTGATCGCGAAGTACGGATGAGCCGCCTGCGCGCGCTGATCGCCGCGACGGTGGCGATCCTCTGTCTGTCGGGCGGCTCGGCCCTGGCGGCTCAGCATCTCAACGCCTACACCCTGCAACCCGACTTCATCTGCGTCTCCTGTCATGAGCCGCTCAACCAGGTCAACTCGCCCGAGGCCATCGCCGAGAAGCAGACGCTCAGCTCACTGGTCGACAAGGGCCTCGGCTACAACCAGATCAAGTCCCAGATGGTCGCCGACTACGGCATCGAGGTGCTCGCCAAGCCGCCCGCCCATGGGATCAACCTGCTCATCTACATCCTGCCGCCGCTGGTTCTCCTCGGGGGCATCGGCCTGTTGGCCTACAACCTGCCGCGCTGGCGCCGACGGGCCCGGGTCCAGGCGGCTGCCGGGGCGGGCCCCACAGGCCCGCCGCCCAACTCCGCCGACGCCGAGCGACTCGACCGCGAGCTCGCCGAGTTCGATCGCTAGCGCCGCCGCCCCGCTACATCGAGTCGGGCGCCGAGACCCCGAGGATGCCCAGCACCAGGGCGAGCACGCCGCGCGTGGCTGACGACAGCGCGACCCGGAAGGCCTCGACCGACGCCGGTTCGGCCCCGGCCACCTTGCAGTCGCGGTAGAAGGCGGTGAACTGCTGGGCCAGCTCGAGGGCGTAGCCGGCCATCCGGTGCGGAGCTCGACGCTCGGCCGCCTCGGCGATGTCCTCGGGCAGCGCCAGCAGTTTGAGCACCAGCTCGCGCTCGGACGCGTGCAGGGCCAGCTCGGTCGGGGCGTTCCAGCCGCCGTCGAGCGCCGCGCTGACGCGCGCCTCACCGACCTTCTCGAGCACCGAGGAGATACGGGCGTGGGCGTACTGGATGTAGTAGACCGGGTTCTCGCTCGACTGTGAGCGGGCGAGATCGAGGTTGAGGTCCAGGGTCCGGTCGTGCGAGCTCTGGAGCATGAAGTACCGCGTCGCGTCGACGCCGATCTCGTCCAGCAGCTCATCCAGGGTGACGAACTCCCCGCGACGCTTGGACATGCGGGCTCGGTGTCCGTCCTCGACGAGGTTGACGAACTGCATGATGATCGGCTCAAGCAGGTCGGGATCGTTGCCCAGCTCCCTGAAGGCGGCCTTGAGGCGCGCCACGTAGCCGTGATGGTCCGCCCCCACGGGCAGCAGCTCGCGTTCGAAGCCACGCTCGCGCTTGTTGTCCATGTAGGCGACATCGGCGGCGAAATAGGTGGGCGCGCCGTCAGAGCGGATGAGCACGCGGTCCTTGTCGTCACCGAACTCGGTGGTGCGCAGCCAGGTGGCACCCTCGTGGTGATAGACGTGGCCGGCGGCCTGCAGGCGCGCGATCGCCTGATCCAGGGGGCTCGGGTCGCCGCGGTGCAGCGTCTGCTCGCTGAAGAAGGTGTCGAAGTGGACGCGGTAGCGCTCCAGGGTGGCCTTGATCTGCACGAGCAGGGCGGCGACCGAGCGGTCGGCCAGCACCGCCACCTCGACATTGGGATCCGCCGCCCCCTCGACCTGCTGGGCGAGCTCGGCGATGTACTCGCCCTGATAGCCGTTCTCGGCGGGCTCCTGCCCGAGGGCGCGGGCGCGCACCGACTCCCCGAGTCGCTGGATCTGGGAGCCGGCGTCGTTGAAGTAGTACTCCCGGGCGACGCTGTGGCCGTGGTGGGTGAGGATGTTGGCCAGCGTGTCCCCGTAGGCCGCGGCCCGCCCGTTGGCGACGACCACCGGGCCGGTGGGGTTGGCGGAGACAAACTCGAGGTTGATGCGCTCGGGGTGCTCGGCCCCGCCCGCCCCGAAGCGCTTACCCGCACCGAGCACATGGCCGAGCGCGCCGCGATACCAGTCGTCGGACAGGGTCAGGTTCACGAACCCGGGCCCGGCGATCTCGGTTCGGGCCAGGGCGTCGCCCAGCTCGGCGGCGAGCGCCTCACCGATCCGCTCGGCGATCGCCCGGGGCGGCTCACCGAGCGCGGGAGCCAGCAGCATCGCCGCGTTGGTGGCGTAGTCGCCCTGACCGGCCCGCTTGGGACGTTCCAGTGACGGCGTCGCGCCCGGCGCGCCCGCGTGGGGGCCGCGAACGCTGGCGACCGCTCGCGCCAGGGCGGCGCGCAGCTCAGAGACGGGGTCGGTGGTCACGGTGCTCACGCTGAGGCCTTTGCAGATTGGAAGATGTTCTCGAGCGCCTCGAGACTGTCAGGGGTGCCGAGGGCGATCAGACGATCGCCGGACTGGATCGTTGCATCCGGCGAGGGCTGGGGCTCGAAGCTTCCGTTGGCGCGCTCGAGCGCGACGATCACGCTGTGACCGCGCACGTCCTTGATGCTCTGGCCGATGCCCTCACAGTCGGGGTTGACGTCGATCTGCTCGACCCGGTACCCGGAGAACTCCGAGATCGTGCTGACCTGGGGGTGCAGGGCGATGCGCGCCATCTCGGCGCCGGTCGTCTTGTACGGGGAGACGACGCGGTCGGCGCCGGCGCGCACGAGCTTGGTTTCGGCGTTCGCATCCGAGGAGCGCGAGACGATGGTGATGTCGTTGCGCAGCTGACGCGCGGTCAGGGTCACGAAGGTGTTCTCCGCGTCGGAGTCGACGCAGCTGATGACCGCGGCCGCCGTATCGATGCCCGCCTGCTTGAGGGTGTCATCGTCGGAGGCGTCGCCTTGCAGCCAGGTCATTCCGTCGCCGTCGGCGAGGTCGCGGCCGGTGTCGCTCTCCTCGATCACCACCACCGTGCGGTTGCGGCGGTGCAGGTCGAGGGCGACCTGGCGTCCCACGCGGCCATAGCCACAGACGATGTAGTGGTCAGAGTAGGTGTCGATCATGCGACGCATGCGGCGGATCTCGAGGACGCCGCTGAGGTGGCCGGAGACGAAGAACTCGGCGACGGTGGCGAAGGCATAGAACAGACTACCTATGCCGAGCAGCTCAAGAACCGCGACGATCAGCCGCCCTGCGGTGTCCCGGGGCTGATGGACGGTGCCGAGCGTGGTCACCGTGTCGAGGGTCCAGACGAGGCCGAAGGCGAAGGAGACGTGCTCGACGAACGAGAAGGCGAGCGCCGCGATGATGCTGAGCCCGATCAGGGCGGTCATCAGCTTGCCCAGGCGGCGGGCGAACTGCTTCTCGGTCTCGGTCATCTCTAGTAGTGGTAGGGCTCGCCGGCGATGATCTTGTGGGCACGGTAGAGCTGCTCGAGCAGCACCACGCGCGCCAGCTGATGGGGGAGTGTGATCGCTCCCAGCGACAGGTGGTGGTCGATTCCGCTCAGCGCCGGGGCTCCGAAGGCGCCGCCGACGACGAAGCAGAGGTCCTGACCGCTCTGGCGGCGTTGTTCGAGAAACCGGCTGAACGCCAGCGAGTCCAGTGCTGTGCCGTCGATGGACAGCAGCGACGTGAAGGCTCGCTCGGGGAGGCGACGCTGGAGTGCCGCGTCGTCGGCCACCTCGATGATCTCCAGCCGCGTGTAGCGGCTCAGGAGCTTGATGTAGTGCTCGGCATCGTCGAGGAACGGGGGGCGCTGCTTGCCCACGGCGACGACGACGATCCGCACGATGGGATACTAGGGCGCATGGACGAAAACCCGCCCGAGCGGCACATCAACATCCACTTCGCCCCCGACGTGATGGCGGGCCACTATGCGAACTTCGCGAACGTCAGTCACTCCGACTACGAGTTCACCGTCACCTACGCCCGTGTCGATCACGAGGTGGAGGAGGAGGAGGTGCCCGGCGTCGTGGTCTCCCGCATCAATCTCTCACCCAAGTTCATGCGGGAGCTGATCGACGCGATGGAGGACAACTACTCCAAGTGGTTGGCCCGGGAGAACATCAAGAACCTCCCGGAGTTCGGGGGCGGCGCGCCGCAATAGCCCGCTGGTAGGTCAACGCGGCCCCGATCCGCTCGGTGATGGGCGGATGGGTCGCGATCCGCCGGCCTATGGGGCCGGCGGAGGTCACGTCGGCCCGGTTCTGGATGGCGATGCGGCGGAAGAACGAGATCAGCCCGTCGGGCGCGTCTGAGAGGGTCAGGCCGAACTGGTCGGTGCGGGCCTCGACCGCCCGGGAGAGGGCGGCGCCGGCCAGGACCAGCGGTCCGCCGACGGCCCAGGTCGCCAGCGTGAGGGCCGGGACCGCCCGAGCGCCGGTCAGCTCACCCGCCCAGGACCGCGTGAGCTGGTGGATGGCGAAGGTCATCGACGGCGCGCACAGGGCGAGGAACAGCAGCTGGCGCGGCACGTCGCGATGGTGGACGTGGCCGAGCTCGTGGGCCACCACGAAGCGCACCTCGTCGCGGCTGTAGTCGGCCAGCAGCGTGTCGAAGAGCACCACGCGCTTGGACGGCCCGAGGCCGTTGACGTAGGCGTTGACCGACGTCGTCCTGCGGCTGGCGTCGACGGAGTAGACCTCACCGACGTTCACGCCCGCGGCCTCGGCGAGGGCCAGGACGTCGCGGCGGGTCTCACCCTCGGGGAGCGGCTCGAAGGAGTTGAACACCGGGTCCATGAGCACAGGACCCAGCGTCGCGGCGGCGGCGGCGACCCCGACGATGCCCGCGCTGGCGAAGATCCACCAGCGCTCGCGGGTGGCGCTGGCCAACGCGCTCGAGCCCGCCAGCAGGGCCCCGCTGAGCGTGGCCTCGATGGCGCTCGACTTCATCAGGTCCGCGCTCCAGGCCGACCACGAGTTGGTGGCCAGTCCGGCGCGGAGGGAACGCCGGCGCGAGACCGCGCTCAACGGCAGCGTCAACAGGGTGGTGGAGAGGGCGAGCAGGGCCCCCGCGCCCGCCGCCTCGGCGGCGTCGGTTGTGGGCCGGGTGGGGGTGGCGAAGATACGAGCGATACCGGGGGTGGCGAAGATGCGGGCGATGCCAGGGGTGGCGGAGATACGGGCAAGGGCCGGACTCGGGCCCTGCGCGTCGGCGACCCGTAGGGCGATCACCGTGACCGCTGCGAGCTCGAGCCCGCTGCGGGCCAGACCGAGGGCGATCTGGGGCCGCGCATAGCGGCGACCCGCCGTGATCTCCGCGGCGCTGAAGAAGTCGGTGGCGGCGACCGGCTGGGGCTCGGGCAGCGGTTCTTTCGGCGCCAGAACACGGCTCGCCGCGTAGGCGGAGACCCCAGCCGCCCCGAGCGCGGCGGCGACGCCGACGTGATCCGACAGCTTCACCAGCCAGACTGTAGAGGTGTCGATCGCGATCATCTCAGACGTCCACGCCAACCGACAGGCCTTCGAGGCGGTGTTGGGGGAGATCGACGCGGCGGGCTGTCAGCGCATCTGGTGCCTCGGCGATCTGGTCGGCTACGGCGCCGATCCCGATGCCTGCGTCGACCTCGCTCGTGAGCGGTGTGAGCTCAACCTGGCGGGCAACCACGACCTGGCGGTGACGGGCGCCCTGCCCGTCGAGGACTTCTCCGCCTGGGCCCACGCCGCCACCTCCTGGACCCAGGCGACGATACGGCCCGACACCCTCGCGTTCCTCAAGGAGCTGGTGCCCAGCGACCAGCGCGAGGGTCTCGGGCTCTTTCACGCCAGCCCGCGGGACCCGGTGTGGGAGTACGTGCTGTCGGCCCAGCAGGCCGCCGAGTGCCTCGACGCCCAAGCGGACCGGATCTGCCTGATCGGTCACTCCCACGTGGCGCTCTCCTTCCGCCGGGAGCCCGGCGGACTGACCGCCGGTCAGACCCGCGGGGCCGGGACGCGGCTCGAGCTCGTCAGCGGCGAGTGGCTGCTCAACCCGGGCAGCGTCGGTCAGCCGCGTGACGGCGACCCCCGGGCGGCCTGGCTGGAATTCGACTTGGCCGCCCTGACCGCGACCTACCATCGCGTCGACTACGACATCGAGGCCGCGGGGGCCGCGATCCGCGCGGCTGGTCTCCCCGAAGGCCTCGCCGAGCGCCTCCGCTACGGTCAGTGACGCCCGCGTCCGTCCCGTCGCTCCTGCAGAAACTCATAGAGATCCAGCCGAAACAGCCTCTAAAGTCGCGAAGGATGCGCTTCGCCAAACGGGCAGGACTCGCCGCCGGCGTGGTCGCCGCGGTTGTGGGTCTGGCCGGCTGCGGCTCGACCAACGGGACCCTCCTCACCCCGGGAGCGGCGACCCAGCTCACCGCAGAGCTGACCCAGGCGTCGAGCGCACTGAACGCCTACAACTGCGAGGTCGCCTACACGGCCTTGACCAACTTCTCCGACGACGTCAACCAGCTGACCGGTGTCAACGCCACCCTGGTCCAGATGCTCAGCGCAGGCGCGAGTAGGATCACCACGCTGGCCAACGAACGCTGCCCCAGCGGCGCCAGCTCGGACACCACCACGAGCACCACCGACACCACGACCACCGGGACCACGACGACGACCGGTACGACCACCACGAACCCCGCCAGCGTGACGACGACCAGCCCCGCCACGACCACCGGCAGTGAGACGATCACCGGGACCGGCGGGGCGGCACCGACGACGGCGCCGGTGCCTCCGGTGGTCAGCACACCGACGGTCACCCCGACCCCCACGCCGACCCCCACGACCCCTGACAGCGGCGGGGCCGGGCTCAACAGTGGCAATACCGGCGACACGGGGAACACCGGCGTCGGCGGGGGAGCCACGCCGTGAACCTCCAGGGCGAACCGATCGCCGGCCGCTACCGGATCGAGGGCCGCCTCGGTGTCGGCGGGATGTCCACGGTCATGCTCGCCTTCGACCAGCGTCTGGAGCGCTACGTCGCGCTGAAGCTGCTGGCCGAGCACCTCGCCGACGATCCGACGTTCGTGTCGCGCTTCCGCCGCGAGGCGCTCGCCGCCGCGCGGCTGATCCACCCCAACATCGTCCAGGTCTACGACTTCGGCCTCGACCGGACCAGCAATCAGCACTTCATCGTCATGGAGCACGTCTCGGGCCACTCCTGCGCCGAGCTGCTGCGCGATCGCGGTCACCTCGACGTCAACCAGGTGATCGAGATCGTCTCTCAGGCCTGCCGAGGCCTCGACTACGCCCATCGCAACGGCGTGGTGCACCGCGACGTCAAGCCCGGCAACCTGCTCGTCTCGGACTCCGGCGTGACCAAGCTGGCCGACTTCGGCATCGCCCGGGCGGCCAATCAGTCGTCGATCACCCAGGTGGGATCGGTGCTCGGCACCGCCGCCTACCTGGCCCCGGAGCAGGCCCGGGGAGAGGTGGCCGGACCCCGCGCGGACCTCTATTCCCTGGGCGTGGTCACCTACCAGCTGCTGTCGGGCCGGCTGCCCTATGAGGCGGCCTCGTTGGCCGAGCTGGCGCTCAAGCAGCAGCGTGAGCTGCCCACGCCCCTGGTCCAGCTCAGCCCGGAGGTCCCGGTCGAGCTCGCCGAGGCGGTCGGGATCGCCATCTCCATCGACCCCGAGGACCGGCCCGTCGACGCCGCCGAGCTCGGCGAGATGCTGCGCGACGGCGCCAAGGGCATCTCGCCCTATGAGGACGCACCGACGCGTCCGGTGACCGCCCAGACCCGCGCGCTGCCACGACGCGGGCCGGACAGCTCGCGGCGAGCCGCTCCGACGCCCCGCGGCGCCCCGGCGGGCCGTCGCGGGCCCGACACCGCCGCCACCCGGGCCATCGCCGAGCCGCGACGCAGCGCCAGCACCCCGCGTCAGGTGCCCGCGGCCCGGCCCCCCGCCGACTATGAGCCGCCCACACCTGCGCCGCGACAGTCGACGCCGCCGCGACAGCGGCGCCGGTCGGGCACGGGGCGTCTGATCCGGCGCATCCTGTTGGCCATCCTGGCCCTGGTGGTGATCGCCGCCATCGTCTCGGTGGTGGCCGTGGAGCTCGCCGACAAGGCCGACAAAGTGGTCGTCCACTACCAGCAGGTGGTGGGCAACGACGCCCAGAGCGCCATCGACCAGGTCAAGACGATCATCTCGAAGTACACCACGACGCCGTCGAAGTAGCTCGCCCGAGCGGCCGGTCCGAGCCCGGCGCTCGGCCCGATCCCGGCTCAGACCGATCCGGGGGCGGCGCCGGCCAGCAGCGCCCGCGACACCTCGGTCAGGCGACCCGCGGTGATCGCCGCCCGCAGGTCGGCCATCAGCCGGGCCATGAAGCTGAGGTTGTGCAGCGTCAGCAGACGCGGGCCGGTGCTCTCCCCGGCCTTGGCGCAGTAGTGCAGGTAGCCGCGGGTGAACCCGTGCGAGCACGTGGGGCAGGGGCAGTCCTCCATGATCGGCGCCTGAGAGCCCCGCCAGCGGGCCTTGGCCAGGTCGACCCGCCAGCGGGCGTCGGGCTCAGGCACGATGGCGACCCCGTGGCGCGCCAGACGGGTCGGCATCGCGCAGTCGAAGGTGTCGATGCCCAGGGCGACGCCGACGATCAGGTCATCGATGTCGCCGATCCCGAGCAGGTGGCGGGGCCGCTCGACAGCCACTCGGTCGAGCTCCGCGGTGGTCCAGGCCACGACCTCGTGCATCTGCGCCTTGTCCTGGCCGAGCGAGCCACCGACGGCCACGCCGCCGGCGCGTGAGCTGGCGATGACCTCGGCCGACTCGCGGCGCAGGTCAGGCTCCACGCCGCCCTGGACGATGCCGTAGACGATCTGGCCCTCGGGTCCGTGGGCCGCGTGCCAGTCGAGGCAGCGTTCGAGCCATCGGTGGGTCCGCTCGGTCGAGCGCGCGGTGTAGTCGCGGGTGACATGGAAGGGCGTGCACTCGTCGAACACCAGGGCGATGTCGGATCGCAGGGCACCCTGCATGGCCATCGACGTCTCCGGGCTCATGAACTGCAGCGATCCGTCGAGGTAGGAGCGGAAGCGGACGCCATCCTCCTCGATCGAGAGGATCGCCCCGGAGGCGCTCAGCCCGGCGCGCCCGCCGCCGCCCGGACCCGATTTGGCCCGGCCCTTGATCTCGTCGGCGACCGAGCCGTGGCCCATGGAGAAGACCTGGAAACCCCCGGAATCGGTGATGATCGGTCCCGGCCAGCGCATGAACTCACCCAGGCCGCCATAGCTCTCCATCAGTTCCGGGCCGGGGGAGAGGAGCAGGTGGAAGGTGTTGCCCAGCACCATCTCAAAGCCGAGGTCCGCGACATCCCGTGGCTCCAGCAGCTTCACCGAACCCCGGGTGGCCAGGGGGACGAACGCCGGGGTAGCCACCTCGCCGTGGGCGAGACGCAGGGTGCCCGTGCGGGCCTGGGAGTCGCTCGCGCGGACGTGGATGTCGAAGCTGGGGGTGGCCGTCACGCCGCCGAGTGTGGCGGATCGGGTCTCAGTTGCAGATCGTGCAGCGGCCGCTGGCACAGCCGCAGGCGGGGATGCTGGCGATGACCTTGACGGGCCCCCACATGCGCAGCCAACCGCGGGCGACTGGTTCGGAGCGGTCGGCGGGGCCGCCGGGCCAGCAGCCTCCGACGAGCCGTTGGGCGAGCCTCAGGGACTCGGGGTCAGGACGAGCGGCCGCTCGGACGTGGAGCTCGAGGTCGGCGATGCGTCGCTCGTCATGCATGCCTCCTCATACGCCGGCGACACGCGGGCGTGACAACCAGTGTGAGAGATCCCCCAGAGCGGGTGATGGAATCGGCGCAGAGCGGTTCCACCCGCGCTGGGCCGGCGAGGCGGGCTACCAGGCCTGTGAATCGCCGCAGTGCGGACAGGCCACGGAGGTGACGACCGCCGCGGAGAAGACGAACCCGCACTGGCAGGTGTAGACCGTGTGGTCGAACTCGGTCTCGACGTCACGGCGGCTGCGGGTGCGCCCGGTGATCCGGGTGACCTTCACCTCCGACACGCATTCGAGCGGCTCAGCCTTCGGGGCGGTCTGGCGACCACGGAAGGGGCCGCGGCGGAGCTTGTCGGTGCTGGAGCTTCGTAACGGCACGTTCATGACCACCAACGCCGGAGTGGGCGATTGGTTTCTCGCGGAAGGGGATTTGTCTACCCCACTAACGCAACACTAACGATGGCATTGAGGGTCGGTTACGAAAGCCGGGTGCGGACCGATGTCGCCTCCGTCTCTGCGACAATCCTTCTCGTATGGACCCGAGTCGTAAGCGAGCCATCCGTCTGACCGTTGCTCTCACCGCGGCGTTGATGCTCGCCACCGCCCTCGTCTACGTCAGCTTCAACAGCGGACGCGACGAGGTCACCGCAGCCCAGCTGCTCCAGAAGGCCAAGCCGGGTGGTCAGTACATCCTCGCCGGCACCGTCGAGGATGGCACCGTCCAGCACGTGGGCTCGGAGCTGAAGTTCCGGGTGCTCGCGCCCAACCAGCGCACCTCGGTGCCGGTGACCTACTCCGGCGTCGTCCCGGACCCCTTCGCACAGGGCCGTGCCGTGATGGTCAACGTGACCGATCAGAACGGCCGCTTCATCGGGCAGCAGAACTCGCTGACCACGAAGTGCCCCTCCAAGTACCAGGCCGCCTCCGGCGCGGCCGTCGACTGATCCTCCGAGAGCCTCGATGGCGTCTCTCGGTCACGCGATCCTGATCATCGCCTTCGCCCTGTGCCTCTACGGCGCCGGGGCATCGATCTACGGGGTCCGAACCGGTCGCAACGATTGGGTCGTGTCCGGGCGTCGCGCGGTCTACACGCTGGCGGGGCTCTGCCTCGTCGCCTTCGCCCTGGTCGAGGACGCCTTCATCACCAACAACTTCCACTTCGTGATCGTCTCGAGCTCCTCGGCCTCGACGATCCCGCTCTTCTACCGGGTCGCGGCACCGTGGTCGAGCCAGCAGGGTTCATTGCTGCTGTGGGTGACGCTGCTGTCGGTGTGGTCGAGCGTCGTGCTCTACCTGACCCGTCGGCACCTGCGCGAGATCGCCCCGTACGCGACCGCGGTGCTGCTGGGCTTCGGCGCCTTCTTCGACGGTCTCGCCGTCTTCTACTCCAACCCGTTCAGCCAGCTTCCGGCCGACCGGGTGCCCACGCAGGGCTCGGGCCTGGACCCGCTGCTCATGCACCCGACGATGATCATCCATCCGCCGATGCTCTACACGGGCTACACGCTGATGGCGATCCCGTTCGCGTTCGCCGTCGGTGCACTCATCTCGGGCAACCACGGCTCGGAGTGGATCCGCTACACCCGCCGCTTCGCGCTTGCCGCGTGGCTGGCCCTGGGCACCGGCATCATGCTCGGCATGCTCTGGTCCTACACGGAGCTCGGCTGGGGGGGCTACTGGGGTTGGGACGCGGTGGAGAACGCCGCGCTGCTCCCCTGGTTGACCATGACCGCGTTCATCCACTCGATCCAGATCCAAGAGAAGCGCGGGATGCTCAAGGTCTGGAACGTCAGCCTGGTCATGCTGGCCGGGGTCCTCACCATCTTCGGAACGTTCCTCGTCCGCTCCGGGGTGCTCGATTCGATCCACGCCTTCGGGGCCTCGACCCTCGGTGTGCCCTTCATCGCTCTGCTCTGCGTGATGTGCATCGCCTCGATTGGTCTGATCCTCTGGCGTCGGGAGGGACTGCGCTCCGAGCATCGGATCGACTCGCTCATCTCGCGTGAGGCAGCGTTCCTGCTGCAGAACCTCATCGTCGTGGCGATCGTCTTCGTGATCTTCTGGATCACCGTCTTCCCGCTGATCTCCCAGGCCCTGACCGGGAACAAGATCTCCGTCGGCCCGCCCGCCTTTGCCCCGTTTGTGGTGCCGCTCGGCCTCGCGCTGGTCCTGCTCACCGGCATCGGCCCAATGATCTCCTGGCGGCGCGCCACCCTGGCGAACGTGAAGAACAACCTCGCCTTCCCCGGTGCGGTCGGCATCCTCATCCTCATCCTCGCCGTGGCGCTGTGGCACACGGGCTCCAAGCCTCTGCCGACCCTGATGTTCGGTTTTGCGGCGTTCGTCATCGCCGGGGTGCTCCAGGAGGTCTTCCGCGGCGTGAGCGCCCGGCACCGGCTGACCGGCGATGCCTACCCGGTGGCCCTGGCCGGGCTCGTGCGACGCAACCGTCGCCGCTATGGCGGTTACACCGTGCACGCCGGCTTTGCCGTGGCGATGATCGGCGTCGCCGCCTCCAGCGCCTTCCAGCACTCCAACACGGTCACGCTGACCCCCGGCCGGAGCACGGTGGTGCACGGCTACACGTTCACCTACGTGAAGCCGACCGAATCGGTCGACAGTGAGAAGGTCAGCCTCGGGGCGGTGCTCGACGTCACCCAGAACGGCAAGCACGTGACGACGCTGCACACCGAGCGCGGGATCTACCCCAACGTGGCCGACGAGTCGGGCGACGGCATCGTGGGTCAGTACTTCGATACCTCGAACGCCGACACCACCGTGGGCCTGGATACCGGGGTGTTCAAGAACATCTGGTCAGTCGTCCAGACCGAGAACTCGCCGCTGATGAACAAGCTGATCACGCAGGGAAACCAGGTGCTTGCCGGGGTGTACAACGCCATCGTCAAGCAGACCGCCGGTGACACGCCCGCCCAACGTGAGGCGGCGATCAACACCACCGCGGTCGACGGTGAGACGCTGCCGGAGCTGCGCGACGTCGCGGTGAGCGGGATCGCCAAGAAGTACGTGAGCAACCCGGTGCCGATCCAGTTCCTCCTCGAGGTGTCACCGATGGTCACCTGGCTGTGGGCCGGCGGTGCGATCATGTTCCTCGGTGCCCTGGTGTCCCTATGGCCGGCTCCGCTGGCCACCCGTCGTCGCGAGCTGGCGCTCTACCGCGCCCGGCTGGCGCGCGAACTTGCCTAACCCCGGCGCCGGAGGCCCGCGTTGGTCTGGTTGCTGATCGTCCTGCTGATGGCCATCCTGGTCCTCGCGGCGGTGTTCTCGCCGTGGCGCTGGCCGGAGACCGGTGAGGCAGGAGGCGGTGAGCAGGAGATCCGCCGTGTCGCCGCCGAGGTGCTCGATCTCGGGGCTGCCCGGGACGACAAGTATCAGGAGATCCGTGACGCCGAGCTCGATCATGAGACCGGCAAGATGTCGGCCACGGACTTCCAAGCCGTCGACGCCGGGCTGCGGGCGGAAGCGGTCGAGATCCTCAAGCGCCTCGACCGCGCCCAGTCACGTCTGGAGAAGCTCCAGCGCGCGGATGCCAGCGAAGGTCCCGTGGATGTTGCGTGGACCAAGACGGACAGATCACCGGCACCGGCGGGGGCCGTCGAGCAGCCCGATCCCCTGCACCGCGACCGCGAGTAGCTACCATCCCCGGCGCATGACCTTCGTCCTCGATTTCCTGGAAGTCGTCTTCAGCCTGGTGATGATCCTGCTCATCCTGATGCACTCGGGCAAGGACTCCGGGCTGTCGGGCGCCTTCGGCGTCGGGAGCGGCTCGGGCCCGCTCGGTGGCGGCTCGCTGGTCGAGAAGAACCTCAACCGCTGGACCGTCGCCTTCGCTCTGCTGTTCGCGATCAACACCATCGTGTTGATCAAGGTCGGCTAGTCGCCGACCTCTCGGGTCAGGCCGCCGCGCTCGGGCCGAGCCCGTCGACCAGCCGCAGCAGGTCGAGCGGACTGAACGGCTTGGTGAGAAACAGGTCAGCTCCGGCGGCCGAGGCCCGCTGCTCCATCTCATCGGCGTTCGCGGCCGTCAACATGACGATGGTCGCCGCCCGCGTATCGGGTGCGGCGCGCAGCTCACGGCAGGCGGCGATCCCGTCGAGCCGGGGCATGTCGACGTCGAGGAAGATCAGCCGTGGGGCCAGCTGCGCGGCCAGCTCGAGAGCCTCGGCACCGTCGCCGGCCTCGGCCAGCTCGAATCCGGCGACGTCCTCCAGAGTGGTGGCGATCAGCTTGCGGATGAAGGGATCGTCGTCGACGATGAGCACCCACTGGCTCACCGGATCCGCGCCCCGATCTCCGCGAAGACGGCATTCGGCACCGTGCTGAACGCCGCCACCACGGTGGGATCGAAATGGCTGCCGCCAGCGCTGAGGATGCGGGTGCGGGCCTCGTCGATCGGCGAGGCGGTTCGGTACGGGCGCGTGGTGGTCAACGCGTCGAGTACATCGGCCACCGAGAAGATGCGCGCGGCCAGTGGGATATCGGAGCCGGCCAATCCGTCGGGGTAGCCGGCACCGTCCCAACGCTCGTGGTGGGAGCGCACCACTGCGACGGGGTCACCGGCGAGGAACGGGATGTCCGCGACGATCCGCGCTCCGATCACCGGATGCTGCTCCATCACCGCCCGCTCGGTCGGCGTGAGCGGTCCGGGCTTGTGGAGGATGCCGTCGGTGATCGCCACCTTGCCCACATCGTGGAGGAGGAAGCCGAACTCCGTCGCCGGGTCCGACGCCAGCTCCAGATCCATCGCCCGGGCGATGGCCAGCCCGTAGGCCGCCACCCGCTCGGCGTGCTTGGCCGTGTAGGCGTCGCGCGCCTCAACCGCGTTGGACAACGCCCGCACGGTGACGATGTAGGACTGCGACAGCTCCTGGGCGCGAGCGCGTTCCTGCTTGAAGGTCTCGCGCAGGTCGGCCGCGTAGCGCTGGAGCTGCAGCTCCTGGGAGGCGGCCTCCTGATCCTGCTCGGCCAGCACGGCCCGCAGCTGCTCGACCTCGGCCCGCAGTTCCGAGAGCTCGGACAGCTCGGCCTCAGTCATGGCCGAGGGCCTCGGCCAGGGCGCCGGCCGCCGCGGTGATCGGCACGACCTCCAGGCCCATCTGCTCGACCTCGGGCGGACGCGGCGCCGATCCGTCGTCGAAGAGGATCACGGCGCGACGCTGGCGCCGGCCGCGCAGCGTCAGGGCGGCCAGGACCGCCTGGGGGTTCGATAGACCGATATCGACCAGGGCGACCTCAAAGAGCCGCTGGCTGCACGCCTGGGCGGCCGCCACGCCGCTGCTCGCCCAACCGTAGGCGATCCCCAGGGCCTCGAGTGAGGGCTCCAGAACCTCCCGGAGCTCCTCACGCGCGACCACGAGCACGCGGCTGCGACCCATCGACACCGCGGTTCCCAGCACCTCCGCCAGCTCATCCGCGTCGATCGGCTTGGACACCAGCCACTCACCCTCGAGTTCGGCCATGTTGGTGAAGATCGACACGAACACCACGGGGATGGCGGCCAGCTCCGGGTCCGTGCGGATCTGCTCGAGCAGCTGCACGCCGTCCATCTCGGGCATCCGCACATCCATGGTGATCGCGTCGAACCGCTGGGAGCGGAGGATCTCCAGCGCCTCGGCGCCCGAACCGGCGATCACCGTGGAGACATCGAAGGGCGCGAGCTGGTCCGCGATCAGGCGGGCCAGGTCGCGCTCGTCGTCGACGATCAGCACCAGGCGACCGCGCAGTGCCTCCAGGGCCGGCATGAGCCCCTCGGTCGTGGTGTCGGCGACCGGGATGGAGATGCGGAACGTGGTGCCGCGGCCGACCTCGGAGGCCACCTCGAGCTTGCCGCCGTGCAGGTCGATCAGCGACTTGACGATCGACAGTCCGAGTCCGGTGCCCGGGGCGCTGTGGCCCTCCTGGGCGCGGTAGAAACGGTCGTAGATGTGCTCGAGCTGCTCGGGGGTCATGCCCGGGCCGGTATCGGCCACGCTGATCCGGACCTGACCGCCTCGCGCGTCGGCGGAGATCTGCAGCTGGCCGCCCTCCGGCGTGTACAGGTGGGCGTTGGTCAGGAGGTTCTGCACGATCTGGCGCAACCGACCCGGGTCGGCCCGAGCCAGCGGCAGCGCCGGCGGGAGCTCGAGGCTGAGACTCTGGTGTTTGGCCTCCACCCGCGGGCCCATGAGCTCGGCCAGGTCGACGATGATCTCGCCCACGTCGACGGCGCGGGGCCGGATCTCCACCTGGGCCGCCTCGATCCGGGCGACGTCGAGCAGGTCGTTGACCAGGTCGACCAGCCGGTCGGTCGAGCGCAGGATGATGGAGACGAACTCCTGCTGGCGCTCGGACATCCCCTGGGGGGAGTTGGCCAGTAGTTCGACGAACCCCTTGATCGACGTCAATGGGCTGCGGAGCTCGTGGGAGGCGGTGGCGATGAACTCGGACTTGGCGCGGTCGAGCCGTGCCCACTCGGTCATGTCGCGCACCGTCAGCACCGTGCTGGCGTCGCCCACCTCGGTCTGGACGGCGGTCGCGCTCACCACCAGGGTGCGCTCGGCCTGCTCGAGGGTCAGCTCGTGGCCGATCAGCTCGTCCAGCGGCGGCAGGGGTCCGGACGGGTCGTCGACCGGCGTGCCGGCGCTGAGGGACGGGAGGAGCTCGGCCGCGCGCGGGTTGAGGGTCGCGATCGCGCTCGAGCCCGGCTCGGTGACGATCACTCCGTCGCTCAGGCTGGCGATCGTCGTGGCCAGCTTCTCGCGCTCGCGCTCGAGGCGACCGGTGGCGCCCGACAGGTCATCACCCATCTGATTGAACGCCTCCGAGAGCTCGCGCAGCTCCCGCGGACCCTCGGGCGTGACGCGACGCTGGAGATCTCCGCCCGCCATGGCCCGCGTCGCCGCGACCAGCTCGTCGAGCGGTCGTCGCATCGCGCGGATCAACGAGGCGACGACGGCCAGAGCGCCGAGCAGCGCGATGACTCCGGCCACGAGGATGAGGATCAGGGCCTGGCGAGACTTGGACCGCGCATGGGCCTGGGCCTGGCGCTCACGCTGGGTCTGGCGGGTCTGCACACGTCCCGCCGCGGCCAGTGCGGCGGTTGCGCTCGACGCGCTGGTCTCGGCCTTGACCAGCGTCAGGCTGCTCGGATCGGCCTTCGCCAGGGCCAGGGCCTGGCGCTCGGCCGTCCGGTAGGCCAGGGCGGTTCGCCGTTGCGCCGCGGTCGGCTTGCCGTGCACCTCAGCGGCAACCGTCTCGACCACGACCGACGCGGTGGCCAGGTTCGCGGAGGCGCTGGCCAGCTCGGAGGCGTTGACCAGCGTGTTCTCGTAGTTCTGGCGCGAGTTGTACAGGCTCGCGACACCCAGGGCGGCGATCACCGCGAGAATCACGGTCAGGCCGGTGAGCGTCAGGCGAAGCGAGCGCGCGATGGAAAGCCGCTGCATACGGCGCAGTGTGCCGCAGACGCCACCTCGGGAGAGCTAGCATCTGCGATCACAATGGATCTTTCACGGTCATGGGCGCGGCAGCTGTTCGGCGCATCGGGTATCGCGGTGCTCGTTCCGGTCGTCGTGGTCGTGGCCTTCGTCATCGCCGGCATCGCCGGCGGCTTCGGTCATCTCGGCAGCTTCGGCCAGATCGTGGCCGGCCCGTCGCTGTCTCCCGGGGCGACCGCATCGGCGAACACCGCCGCGACCAGCGCCAACCTCGCGGCGGCCCTGTCGCCGTCCAGTCCCGCCGTGAGCGGGGGGGCCCAGATCTCCGCCACGTCCGGCGCCACCGCCTCGGGGGGCAGCTCCGGCGCCCGCGCGGCGGCAACCGCGTGTGCCACGGCCAAGCGCCGCGCCACCGCGACGCGCGCGACGGCCACTCACACCACCGCGACGGCCGCCAGCCGGACCGACACCACCAGCCGTCGCATCACGACGCGCACGACCACGACGCGCACCACCACGACACACACCAGCACGACGCACGCTCGAGCGAGCGCCGCTGCGGCCAAATCGCGACGCAGTGGAACCGCGTGTCCGACGACCAAGACGCATCCCACCAAGCAAACGCCGGGCACCGCGAACCACTCCGGCGGCACCGCGAGCGGGGCGCCCGGCACGAGCGGGTCAAAGACGACCACGACACCGACGCGCGTCACCGCGACCGCGAGCACCACGACTCCGCAGGCCACCACGGCCGCTCAGGCCACCACCGCCGCTCAGTCCAACGCGGTCACCACGACGTCTGACTCGAGCACCGGAACGACCGCGTCAAGCACTGGGACAACCCCCTCGGGCACCACCACCTCACCGGTCAGCTCGCTGGCCGGCACGGTCTCGACCACGCTGGGCAACGTCGCCAGCGGCGTGACCCAGGCGGGTGGCGCGGTATCCACCGTCGCCAGCAACCTGCCCGCGCCGGTGGGAAGCACGGCATCGGGAGTGGTCAGCGGAGTCACCACCACAGCCGCCGGCGCCGTCAACGGCGTCTCCACGACCGCCTCGAACCTGCTCAACGGAGTCGCCAACGCCGTCAGCGGCAGCTCCAGCTCATCCGGGAGTTCTGCCGGAAGCTCAGGCTCCAGCACCGGCACGACGACCAGCCCCATCTCGGGACTGGTCGGCGGGCTCTAGCCAGCGGCGAGCGCCCTCATCGAGCGCGACGGGCGCTCTAGTCGAGTGCGACAGCGAGGTACTTGGTCTCGACGTACTCGGCGATGCCCTCGGGTCCGCCCTCGCGGCCGAAGCCGGACTGCTTGACCCCGCCGAACGGTGCGGCCGGGTTGGAGACCAATCCCTGGTTGAGCCCGACCATGCCGGTCTCGAGACGCTCGGAGACGCGCAGGGCGCGCTTGAGGTCGGAGGTGTACAGGTAGGCGGCCAAGCCGAACTCGGTGTTGTTGGCGGCGGCCACCGCCTCATCCTCGGTGCTGAAGGTCGCCACCGGGGCGACCGGTCCGAAGATCTCCTCCTTCAGCAGGCGGGCGTCGCTGGGGACATCGGCGAGGACCGTCGCGTCGTAGAAGTAGCCGCGCCCGTCCGGAGCGCTGCCACCGGTGAGAGCGTTGGCCCCACGACCGATGGCGTCAGCGACCAGCTCGGCGACCTTGTCGCGCTGGGTGGCGTCGATCAGCGGGCCCAGTTCGACGCCGTCCTCGGTCCCGCGGCCGACCTTCATCGCGCCGAGGCGCTCGGCCAGCTTGTGGGAGAACTCCTGGGCGATCGAGGCCTGGACGTGGAAGCGGTTGGCCGCGGTGCACGCCTCTCCGCCGTTGCGCATCTTGGCGATGATCGCGCCCTCGACGGCGGCGTCGAGGTCGGCATCCTCGAACACCACGAACGGGGCATTGCCGCCGAGTTCCATGCTCAGGCGCAGCAACCCATCCGAGGCCTGCTTCATCAGCGCCTTACCGACCGGGGTCGACCCGGTGAACGACAGCTTGCGCAGGCGGGGATCCTCGATCAGCGGAGCGCTGACCGCGCCGGCGTGGGTGCTCGTGACGATGTTCAGCACGCCATCGGGCAGACCCTGCTTCTGCAGGATCGCACCGAGCGCCAGCATGGACAGCGGCGTCTGACTGGCCGGCTTGACCACCATGGTGCAGCCGGCGGCGAGCGCCGGGCCGATCTTGCGCGTGCCCATGGCCAGGGGGAAGTTCCACGGGGTGATGAGCAGGCACGGGCCGACCGGCTGGCGCATGGTGATCAGGCGGTTGCCGCCGGCCGGATTGGTGGCGTAACGCCCGTCGATCCGCACCGCCTCCTCCGAGAACCAGCGCAGGAACTCGGCGGCGTAGAGGATCTCGGACTTGGACTCCGCGACGGGCTTGCCCATCTCCAGGGTCATCAGCAGAGCGAGCTCATCGGCGCGCGAGACGATCTCGTCGAAGGTGCGGCGGAGGATCTCGCCGCGCTCACGCGGCGGGGTCCTCGCCCACTCCTCCTGCACGCCGGCGGCCGCATCGAGCGCCGCCTTGGCGTCCTCGGGCGACGCCTCGGCCACCTCAGCGATTGTCTCACCGGTGGAGGGATCCTCCACCGCGAAGGTCCCGTTGGAACCGTCCCGCCACTGGCCGCCGATCAGCAGCTGGTGGGGGGCGGCATCGATTGTCTTCTGCTCGTTCTCAGGCAGCGTGGTGGCGGACATATCAACAACCTACCTTGTGGCCGGGGTCGGTGACTGAGCCGGTTCCAGCGCGACCGCCAGAACCTCATCGACCGTCATGGCGAAGTGGAATCGCATTGCCTCGCGCACCTCCTGGGGCACCTCATCCATGTCACCGCGGTTGCGCTCGGGGAGGATCACGTCGGTGAGACCGGCGGCGTGGGCCGCCAGCACCTTCTGCTTGACGCCGCCGATCGGCAGCACCCGGCCCTGCAGCGTCACCTCGCCGGTCATGGCGACGGTGTGGCGCACGGGACGCTCGGTGAGCAGCGAGGTGAAGGCGGTGACCATCGTCACGCCGGCGGACGGTCCGTCCTTGGGGATGGCACCGGCCGGCACGTGCACGTGGAAGGACTTGCCCTCCAACGCGGTGGGCTCGATGCCCAGGTCCTCGATGTGGCCACGCACATAGGAGAGAGCGATCTGGGCCGACTCCTTCATCACGTCGCCGAGCTGACCGGTGAGGGTCAGGCCGCCGGCGTTGGACGCCGACTTCATCGAGGTCGCCTCGACGAACAGGACGTCTCCGCCCGCACCGGTCACCGCGAGTCCGGTGGCCACGCCGGGGACCGCCGTGCGCACGGCAGACTCCTGGAAGAACCGCTGGCGTCCCAGCGCATCGCGAATGGCGTCCAGGTCGAGGGTGACCGGAGCCTGCACCTTGCCGCTGGCGATCCGCGTGGCGGTCTTGCGCAGGACGGTGCCGACCTCACGCTCGAGGTTGCGGACACCGGCCTCACGCGTGTACTCGGTGACGATCGTGTCGAGCAGCTGGTCTGAGATCTCGACCTCCTCGGTCCGCAGACCGTTGCGGTCGATCTGCCGCGGCCACAGGTACCCGCGGGCGATGGCCACCTTCTCGGTGGTCGTGTAGCCGTCGAAGCGGATGACCTCCATGCGGTCGAGCAGCGGGCCGGGGATCGTGTCGGCCACGTTGGCGGTGGCGATGAACAGCACGTTGGAGAGGTCGAGTTCGACGTCGAGGTAGTGATCGCGGAAGGTCGAGTTCTGAGCCGGGTCCAACACCTCGAGCAGAGCTGAGGCGGGATCACCACGCCAGTCGTTTCCGACCTTGTCGACCTCGTCGAGCATGATCACCGGGTTCATCGTGCCCGCGTCACGCAGCGCCCGCACCAGGCGGCCGGGCAGCGCGCCGATGTAGGTGCGGCGGTGACCACGGATCTCCGCCTCGTCGCGCACGCCGCCGAGCGACATCCGCACGAACTCACGGCCGGTCGCGCGGGCGATCGATTCCCCGATCGAGGTCTTGCCGGTCCCGGGAGGTCCGATCAGGGTCAGGATCGCGCCGGAGCGCTTGTCCTCCTGGATCCCTCGCTCCACGCGCAGCTTCTTGACCGCGATGTACTCGACGATCCGGTCCTTGACGTCCTCCAGTCCGGCGTGGTCCGCATCGAGGATCTCGCGAGCGTAGGCGGGATCGAGGCGCTCCTCGGAGCGCTCGGACCACGGAATCGCGATCAGCCAGTCGAGGTAGGTGCGGATGACACTGGACTCGGCGGACTGCTCGCCGACGCGCTCGAGGCGACCGAGTTCCTTCTCGGCCTGCTCGCGGGTCTCCTCGGGCATCCCCGACTCGGCGATCCGGGTGCGGTACTCCTCGACGATCGAGGCGTCGTCCTCACCCAGCTCCTTGCGGATGGAATCCATCTGCTTGCGCAGGAAGTACTCGCGCTGCTGCTTCTCGGCGCCGGTCTCGACGTCGTCGCGGATCCGCTTGCGGACCTGCAGCTCGGCCAGGCGCTCGCGCTGGAACTCCAGCGACAACGTGAGCCGCGCCTCGATGTCGGTGGTCTGGAGCAGACGCACGCGCTGCTCGTAGCTCAGGTCGGGGGAGTACCCGCTGGTGTCGGCCAGCGCGCCGGGCTCGGAGATCGAGCGCAGGAACTGCTGGATGCGGCCGTCATCACCGCGCAACTCGAGGATCTCCTCGACCACGGCGCGGTACTCACGTTCGATCTCGCGCACCTCACGGCTGGTGGTGCCGGTCGGGTCGACGACCTCCTCCACCTCGACGTACAGGCGGCCGTCGGGCATGTTCGAGGCGGCGCCGGCGATGCCGCGGTGCAGCCCCTCGAGCACCGACGCGCGGGCTCCGCCCGGGAGTCGTACGTGGTCGGCCACGGTCGCCACCGTGCCGACGCCGGCGTACTCCTTCTCGTGGCGGGGCACGAGGAACACGGTCTCCTCGTCGGCGGTGTCGACGGCCAGCGTCACGGACATGCCGGGGAACACCACGGCGTCATCGAGGGGAACAAGGAGAAGTCGAGTCATCGTCATTCGCTTTCAGCAGAGCGCTTATGAAAAGTAAGTAGAGGATACCACGAGTGGTCGATGAGCGATCACGCGATCTCAGTGCCCGTGACTCATATTATCGGCACCGACCGTGGAGGATGTAAGACACCCCACAGACACGGCGAAGTCTGAGAAGATCCGCGCATGGCTGATGAACCAGAGAACCCGCACGATGTCCTCGCGGCCGAGGAGTTCGCCATGCCAGCGCCCGACCCGCGCCTGCACGTCGACGCCGCCCATGACGTCCTCGCGGCGGAGGAGTTCGCCATGCCGGCGCCCGATCCGCGCCTGCGTGTCGACGCCGCCCGCGACGTCCTGGCCGCGGAGGAGTTCGTGTTGCCCGCTCCCGATCCGCGCTTGACCATCCACTCCCAACCCCTGATGCTGCCGCCCGATCCGAAGGATCCCCGCGGGGCGGAGCCCGCCCGTGACGTGTTGGCGGCCGAGGAGTTCGCCGTCCCGGCCCCGGTGGGGAACGACCCGTCCGCGCGCTCCGAGCGCGCCTCCGCACGCCGGCGCGCCGGGAGGCGGGCGCTGGTTGTCGCCAGCGCCGGGGTTCTGATCCTGCGCCGGCGACTCCGGCGCCGTCAGGTCAGCTGACCCGGCGGCGGCGGGGCTGGGGCAGATCGGTGATCGAGCCGGTCTCCAGCTCGGCGGCGAAGGCGACGGTCTCCGAGGTCGTGGGGTGGGGGTGAACCGTCAGCCCGATGTCCTCGGCGGTGGCGCCCATCTCGAGGGCCAGGACGGTCTCGGCGACCAGATCGCCGGCTCCGACTCCCACGATCCCGGCGCCGAGCAGGTGGCCCGAGTCCGGCTCGAACAGGAGCTTGGTGAAGCCCTCGGGCCGGCCCAGGCCCAGAGCACGGCCGGAGGCCGACCACGGGAACATCTGCTTCTCATAGGCGACGCCATCCGCCTTGGCCGCCGTCTCGGTCAGGCCCATCCACGCGACCTCCGGGTCGGTATAGGCAACCGACGGGATCGCGCGCACGTCGAAGACCGGTAGCTTGGCGGCATCGGTCCCGTTCAGGGTGCCGGCGATCACCTCCGCAGCGACCTTGGCCTCGTGCGTGGCCTTGTGGGCAAGCATCGGCTGGCCGACGACATCGCCGATGGCGAAGATGTTGGGCACGTTGGTGCGCAGCTGCTCGTCGACGGGGATGAAGCCACGTTCGTCGACGGTGACCCCGGAGCTGCCGAGCTCCAAGCGGTCGGCGTTGGGACGACGCCCGACCGCGACGAGGACACGGTCGAAGATCGCCGGCTTCGGTGCGTCGTCGCCACCGAACTCGACCTTGAGCCCGTTCTTCTGGACGGCCACGCCACTCACCTGGGTACGCGTCAGTACCGCCTCATAGCGTCCCGAGATCCGCTTGGTCAGAGGCTTGACCAGGTCGGGGTCGGCACCCGGGATGAGTTGGTCGGCCATCTCCACGACGGTCACGCGCGAACCGAGCGCGTCATAGACGGTGGCCATCTCCAGACCGATGATGCCGCCCCCGACGACCAGCATCCGCTTGGGGACGTCGATCGGCGACAGGGCGCCGGTCGAGTCGATGATGCGCTCGTCCTCGGGCAGGAACGGCAGCTGCACGGTGCGCGAGCCGACCGCGATGATCGCGGCGTCGAAGCTGATCTCACGGTCGCCGACGCTGAGGGAGTTGGCCGAGCGCAGGCGAGCCTCTCCGGTGACCACTTCGACCTTGCGGGCCTTGGCCATCTGGGCCAGGCCGCCGGTCAGCCGCGCGACGACGCTGGACTTCCAGTCCATCAGCTGGTCGAGCTTGATCTTCGGAGCCGGGAAGCTGACACCGTGCTCGCCCATCTCCTCAGCGTCACCGATCACCTTGGCCGCATGCAGCAGGGCCTTGGAGGGGATGCAGCCGACGTTGAGGCAGACGCCTCCGAGAATCGCGTCGCGGTCGATCAGCATCGTCTTGAGGCCGAGGTCGGCGGCGCGGAACGCGGCGGTGTAGCCGCCCGGACCAGCGCCGATGATCACCACCTGGGTGTCGCGCCCGGCGTCGGAGCGGAACGGAACCCCGGACACGGTGGTGGGGCTCGCCACCCGGGGTCCCTGGGTGGCCTCAGCCGGCCCGGTCTGGCTCTCAGACGGTCCGCCGTCGGCCTGCGAGGCCTCGGCGTCACTCGACTGGGTCGAGGCAGCGTCGGAGCTGTCGGGCGGATCGGTCTCGGCCGCGGGGCCGGCACCGTCCTGCGCCGGCGCGAGCTCCAGGAGCAGCGTGCCCTCGGTGACGCGGTCATTGAGCTTGACCGCGAGCTTGGTCACCGTGCCGGCGGCGGGCGAGGGGACGTCCATCGTGGCCTTGTCGGACTCGAGGGTGACCAGCGGATCCTCAGGCGCCACCGTGTCGCCCTCGGCGACGAGGATCTCGATCACGGGAACGTCGGCGAAGTCCCCGATGTCCGGAACGCGTACCTCCATCACAGCAGCGCCCGGCGCAGATCGCTCAGCACCGAACCGAGATGCACGATGAAGCGGGCGGCGGCGGCCCCGTCGATCACGCGGTGGTCATAGGACAGGCTCAGCGGGACCATCAGGCGCGGCTGGAAGGCGGCGCCGTCCCAGATCGGCCGGGTCACCGAGCGCGAGACCCCGAGGATCGCCACCTCGGGGGCGTTGATGATCGGCGTGAAGTAGCTGCCGCCGATGCCCCCCAGCGAGGAGATGGTGAAGGTCGAGCCGGTGATGTCGGCCGGACCGAGCTTGCCGTCACGGGCCTTGGCCGACAGGGTCGCCAGGTCGCCGGCGATCTCGGACAGGCGCTTGGTGTCGGCGTCGCGGATGACCGGTACGACGAGGCCGTTGGGCGTGTCGGCGGCGAAGCCGATGTTGTAATAGCCCTTACGCACCAGTTCGTCGCCGTCCAGGCTCGAGTTGAAGTCCGGGAACACCTTGAGCGTCGCCACCACCGCGGCCACGAGGAAGCTCACCATCGTGTACTTGGTGTCCTTCTGCTCGGCGTTCAGCTGCTTGCGCCAGGTCTCCAGCTCGGTGATGTCGGCGTCGTCGTGCTGGGTGACGTGGGGGATCATCACCCAGTTACGCGCCATGTTCGGAGCCGAGATCTTCTGGATCCGGCTGCGTGGCACGCGCTCGACCGGCCCGTACTTCTCGAAGTCGATCTTGGGCCACGGCGCCAGCGCCAGCCCGGGAATCCCGGCGCCACCGGCCGAACCGCCAGACACACCCGCCGGAGCACTCTCGGCATTGCGGACATCCTCAGCCGTCACCCGTCCGAGGCGTCCACTCCCGGCCAGAGCCGCGATGTCCACGCCCATCTCCCGCGCCAGCCGGCGGGCTGACGGTGAGGCATAGATCGCGGCGGATGCCGCAGAGCCATCGCTGGAGCCAGCTGAGCCGTTGGTGGAGCCGGACCCGCTGGGATTCGCAGCGCCAGATCGAGAATCGGTCGCCGAGGCCGGGGTTGACGCAGACGCCCCATCCGATTCGTCTGGCGCGGCGGATTCAGCGGGTGCGGCCTCAGCCTCCGCCTCCGTATTGGCATCGACCGCAGAGGAAGGACCGGGCGCCCCCTCGGCGTCACTGGCCTCAGAGGCCGGTGACGACGCCTCCGACCCAGAATCGCCGTCGCTGGGCTCGAGCTCAAGCAGCAGCGTGCCCTCAGCGACCCGATCGTCGAGCTTGACGTGCAGTTTCCTGATCGTGCCGGCCGCGGGGGAGGGCACGTCCATCGTCGCCTTGTCGGACTCGAGGGTGACCAGCGGATCCTCGGGGGCGACCGTGTCGCCCACCGAGACAAGCACCTCGATGACGGGTACATCGTTGAAGTCCCCGATGTCGGGAACGGTGACCTTCGTCAGTTCGCTCATACGCTGGTGGGGATCGGTGCCTCGGGGTCGATGGCGTACTTGGTGATCGCCTCGGCGACCAGCTTGGGTTCGATCGCTCCGTCATCGGCGAGCGCCTTGAGCGCGCTCACCGTCACGTGGTAGCGATCCACCTCGAAGAAGCTGCGCAGCGCCTTACGGAAGTCACTGCGACCGAACCCGTCGGTACCCAGCGTGCGGTAGGTGCGATCAGAGGGCACCCAGGCGCGGATCTCATCCGGGAACGCCCGGATGTAGTCGGTCGCGGCGATCACCGGTCCGCGGCTGGCCTGGAGCGCGGCGGTGACGAACGGCACGCGGGGCTTGGCCTCGGGGTGCAGCGTGTTCCAGCGCTCGACCTCGATGCCGTCGCGGCGCAGCTCGGTGAAGGAGGTGACCGACCAGACATCGGCGAGCACGCCGAAGTCCTCGGCGAGCAGGGCGGCCGCGGCCTCGACCTCACGCAGGATGGTGCCCGAGCCGAGCAGCTGTACCCGCGGCTTGCGCGAGCGCGCCGATCCGGCGTCGGACAACCGATAGATACCCCGGAGAATGCCCTCCTGTGCGCCCTCGGGCATCGGGGGATGGGGGTAGTTCTCGTTCATCAGGGTGAGGTAGTAGAAGACGTCGTGCTGGTCGCCGATCATCTCCTGCATGCCGGCCTGGATGATCGTCGCGACCTCATAGGCGTAGGTCGGGTCATAGGCCCGGACGTTCGGCACGACGGAGAAGAGCACGTGGGAATGGCCGTCCTCGTGCTGGAGGCCCTCGCCGTTGAGCGTCGTCCGTCCCGCGGTGCCGCCGAGCAGGAAGCCGCGTGCCCGAGAGTCGGCGGCGGCCCAGATGAGGTCCCCGACCCGCTGGTAACCGAACATCGAGTAGTAGATGTAGAAGGGCACCATCTGCTCGTTGTGCGCCGAGTAGGAGGTCCCCGCCGCGATGAAACTCGAGATCGAGCCCGCCTCGGTGATGCCCTCTTCGAGGATCTGACCCTTGGTGTCCTCCTTGTAGAAGGACAGCTGCTCGGCGTCCTGGGGGCTGTAGCGCTGACCCGAGGGCGCGTAGATCCCGACCTGGCGGAACATGCCCTCCATGCCGAAGGTGCGTGACTCGTCGGGGACGATCGGGACGACTCGCGAGCCCAGCTGCTTGTCGCGCAGCAGGGTCGAGAGCACCCGCACGAACGCCATCGTCGTGGAGATCTCGCGTTCACCGGTGCCGTCGAGCTGTGACTTGAAGGCGTCGAGGCCGGGCACCGCCAGCGGCGCCTCGACGTGAGTGCGGCGCACCGGCAGTGACCCACCGAGCTCGGTCCGGCGCTCGCGCAGGTACTGCATGACGTCGGAATCCTCCGGCGGCTTGTAGTACTCGGCGTTGCGGACCTGATCGTCGCTGAGGGGGAGCTCGAAGCGGTCGCGGAACGCCAGCAGCGCATCCTCGGTCATCTTCTTGGCCTGGTGGGTGGTCATCTGGCCCTCGCCCGAGGCGCCCATGCCGTAACCCTTGATCGTCTTGGCCAGGATCACCGTCGGCCGGCCCGTCTCCCGCACCGCGTTGTAATACGCGGAGTACACCTTCTGCTGGTCGAGGCCGCCGCGGTTGAGCAGCCAGATGTCGTCGTCGGACATGTCCTTGACGCGGTCGAGCAGCACCGGGTCCTTGCCGAAGAAGTGCTCGCGCACATAGGCGCCATCCCGCGACTTGTACGTCTGGTATTCGCCGTCGACGCTCTCCTCCATCACGTGGACGAGGCGGCCGTCGGTGTCGTCGCTGAGCAGCGGGTCCCAGCGCGAGCCCCAGATCACCTTGATGACGTTCCAGCCGGCGCCGCGGAAGTCCGACTCGAGCTCCTGGATGATCTTGGAGTTGCCGCGCACCGGCCCGTCGAGTCGCTGCAGATTGCAGTTGACGACCCAGATGAGGTTGTCGAGACCCTCCCGACCCGCCATGCCGATGGCGCCCATCGACTCGGGCTCATCCATCTCCCCGTCACCCATGAAGGCCCAGACCTTGCGGTCGGCCGTGTCGGTCACGCCCCGGGCGCTGAGGTACTTCATGAAGCGCGCCTGGTAGATAGAGGTGATCGGACCCAGGCCGAGTGAGACCGACGGGAACTGCCAGAAGTCCGGCATCAGCCACGGGTGGGGGTAGGAGGACAGCCCGTTACCGCCGACCTCCTGGCGAAAGTTGTCGAGCTGCTCCTCGCTGAGACGGCCCTCGAGGTAGGCGCGGGCGTAGTTGCCCGGGGAGGAGTGCCCCTGGAAGTACACGAGGTCGCCGCCGTGCTCCTCGGAGGCGGCGTGCCAGAAGTGGTTGTACCCGACCTCATACAGCGTCGCCAGGGAAGCGAAGGAGGCGATATGGCCACCCAGCTCGGAGGAGACCTTGTTGGCCCGGATGACCATCGCCATGGCGTTCCAGCGCACAATCGAGCGCAGCCGGCGCTCCACCGCGGAGTCCCCGGGGATGGGCACGTCCTCGCTGGCCGGGATCGTGTTGACGTACGGCGTGTTGAGGGCGCCGATCGGGCCACTGCCCGCGTACTGGGCGCGCTGCACCACCGCGGCGAGGAGGTGGCGCGCCCGGGGCAGACCGTCGTGGGAGACGACAGCGTCGATCGCCTCGAGCCACTCAGCGGTCTCGGTGGCGTCGATGTCCGCCACGACGTCGGCCAGGTTGGTCGCTCCGTCGCCGTTGCCGTTGCCGTTCGCAGTGCTGACGTGGGCGGGGTCGGACATGCATCTCAATATAACCTCGGGGTGATGGCGATCACCCTGCTCGACGGACTCGCTGGGCCCCCCTGGCAGCGTGAGCTCGCGGGGACCGTCGACAGCCTGGTGGTGGCATCGGCGGTACTCGCCGACAACCCGCTCGGGGACCCGGCCCGACGCCCGCTGTACGTCTACCGAGCCCCCGGAATCGACCGCAATCCGGCGGGTGTGACGCCGCCGGGCGCCACCGTGCCGGTTGTCTACGTACTTCAGGCGTTCCTCAATCAAGCCGATCGCTGGTTCAATCGCGAGACCTTCGAACCGAACGTCTTCGAGCGTCTCGACGCGATCTTCGCCGCCGGGGTGGTGGCTCCGGCGGTAGTGGTGTTCGCCGACGCCTGGACCTCCCTCGGCGGCGCGCAGTTCATCAATTCGACCGGCGTGGGCAACTACTCCGACTACCTGTGTGACGAGTTGGTCCCCTTCATCGAGGAGCTCTATCCGGTGCGCCGGGACCCGACGGGCCGCGGCGTCGCGGGACATTCCTCGGGCGGCTACGGCGCCACCGTCAACGCGATGCTGCGCCCCGACGTGTTCGGCGCCTTCTCCTCCCGGGCCGGCGACGCGCTGTTCGAGGTCAGCATGCAGCCGGATTTCCCCCGCGCGGCGAAGGTGCTGCGTGATGACTTCGACTCGAGCATCGAGCGCTTCATCGAGGTGTTCGCGGCCCGGGAGCGCTTCGATTACCGCCGATTCGGGTTGGTGTTGACGCTGTACGCCGCCGCTGCCGCCTACTCACCCGGGCCCGACGGTCGACCGGAGCTGCCGTTCGACCTGAGGACCGGACGGACGCTGGCGGACATCTTCGAGCGCTGGTTGGCCTGGGATCCGGTGCGGCTGGCCGCCGGTCACGCCGCGGGCCTGCGCGGCATGCGCCGCATCCACCTGGAGGCCGGCCGCGCCGATGAGGTCAACCTCGACCTCGCCGCCCAGGCGCTGTCAGACGAGCTGACCCGGCTGGAGGTCGAGCACAGCTTCGAGCTCTTCGAGGGAGGACACGGCGGTGGCGGCCACCGACTGCCAGGGGCCGTGGCCGACCTGGTGAGAGCTCTTCAGTCCGGGTGAGAGACTGCTCGGAATGACTGTTGGGGCCGAAGCGGACGTCGCCTTCGCCGGACCGGGCGTGCTTGCGGCTCGGGTGCGCGCGGGCGAGGTCAGCCCGCGGGAACTCGTCGAGCTGTTCCTCGCGCGCATCGAGGCGATCAACCCGCGACTCAACGCCTTCCGTGAGGTGTTTGCGTCGGAGGCGCTGGCGGCGGCTGACCGGCTCGCCGCCAGCGAGATAGCGCGCGGCGGTGCGCTCGCCGGCGTGCCCATCGCCGTCAAGGACGACATGGCGCTGTCCGGGCACCGCACCACCTTCGGCTCGCGCTCGCCCGCGCCCGTCAACGCCGCCGACGCCGAGGCGGTCGGCCGGCTGAGGTCTGCCGGGGCGATCCCCATCGGGATCACCAACGTGCCGGAGCTGATGATCTTTCCCTGGACCGCGACGGCGGCCAACGGCATCACCCGTAACCCATGGGATCTCTCCCGCACCCCCGGCGGATCCTCTGGCGGTTCGGGCGCCGCGGTGGCCGCCGGCCTGGTGGCCGCCGCGACCGGTTCTGATGGCGCCGGATCGATCCGCATCCCCGCCGCCTGCTGTGGCCTGGTGGGGATGAAGCCGACCCGGGGACGGGTGTCGACCCTGCCCATGATCGATCCGTGGCTGGGGCTGAGCACCTACGGCGCCCTGACCCGCACCGTGGCCGACTCGGCACTGATGCTCGAGGTGATGCAGGGCGGGGAGGGGGGCTCGCTCCCACGTGAGGACTTTCACGCGGCCGCACTCGCCGGAGCGGAGGGAACCGGACCGGTGGCCGCGCCCGTCCGGGTGGCGATCTCCGAGCGCGTCCCGCCCGGAATCCTGGCGCGCGTCTCGCCCGACCAGCGGCTCGCCCTGGACCGCACCCGCCGTCTGCTCACCGAGCTCGGCCATGAGGTGGAGGATCGCGACCCCGCCTATCGCCTGGCCTCGCTCAGCCTCACCCAGACCTACCTGCGCGGTATCAGCGAGGACTTTCAGGCGCTGGCGGACCCGAGCCTGGCCGAGGCCAGCACCGCCCAGATGGCTCGGGCCGGCGCTCGGCTGGTGTCGAACCGGCGCCGTGCCGCGCTGCTCGCCCGACGTCCCCGGATCTCGGCCCGGATCCTCGCCCTATGGGACAGTGTCGACGTGCTGGTGACCCCAGGGCTCGCGCGCACCGCGCTCCCCGCAGAGGGTCGCTATGGCCGCCCCGCGCTTGTCGCCTTCGACACCGCTGCGCGCTTCACGCCGTGGACGCCGCTGTTCAACCTCACCGGCCAGCCGGCGATCACCATTCCCGCCGGATTCGGCTCCGACGGCCTGCCCCTCTCGGTGCAACTCGTCGGACGTCTGGGTGCCGAGTCGGTGCTCTATGCGCTGGCCGCTCAGCTCGAGGCGGCGCGCCCCTGGGCGCCGCAGCGCCCGACGCTCTGAGCCGACGCGACTCACGCACAGGGCGCCGACGTCCCGGCGTTCACGGCCGCGGCGGCTCGATCAGACCCGGCCGTCGTAATTCTGACTCAGACCGTCAATTAACCCTTGTAATTCGGGAATGGGGTAGAAACCTCACCTTGACACACTCATGTCAGTGTATATTTCGACGAATGAGTCGATACGATGGTCCCCCGCAAAACGCCCGCTCCAGTCGCTTTTCTCGGCCGTCGTGACGTTTTCCTTGGGCCCCTCAGAAAATAATTTCCGCACATTGCGAGAAAAACCGTCACTGACAGGTGAGTTGCCCTTGCTGACCGTGTGTCACACGCGGTATTTCTTCGGCTGCTGAGAGGTCGGCACACATCGGGCTTCGAAGGTTTCGGGGCGTCGTCATCGGACTTGGGGCCGAGGGCGTACCGGACTACCCCCTCGGGGGATCGGGGCCGACGGGGCGGATCTCACGGCACGACCCCCTCAACTGGAGCTCAATGCCATGAACCGTCGCACCGCCGTCCTACCCATCAGCCTCGCTGCGGGGGCCGCGATCGCAGTTGGGGCTGGCTTCGCCACCGGCGCCATGTCCGCGCCCGCCAAAGCGTCGTCCGCCCGCGCCCAGCTCCAGTCCCCACTGGTCAAACCTTTCGTCGCCTACGGGGATAGGGACGTCTACGACCTCGTGCCGGGCGGCAACTTCACGCCCAAGACCGCAGACTGGTCGCTGACCGGTGGGGCTCAGGTCGTCTCCAACACGGCCGAGGCGTCACTGAGTGGCACCCACGCTCTGTCGCTGGCCTCTGGCTCGAGCGCCACCTCGGCCTCGTTCCCCGGCGGCGGCGTCCACAGCGTGCGCTTCTTCGCTCAAAACCTCGGTTCGCGCACGTCGGCGCTCCGCGTGAGCGTGACGGTCGACGAGAACGGCATCGCGACCCAGGTCCCGCTCGGAACCGTCACGGGCGGCAATCTTGGGCCCACACCGGTGTTTGCCCTCCCGGAATCGCTGCAGATTGCAGCGACGCGCAACGCCGAGCCGCTGAAGGTCACGTTGACCCCGGTGGGTCAGAACAGCCACTGGCTGGTCAAGAACGTGTACGCGGATCCGATCCTGCGCTGCGGCGAGAACTGCTAACTCACCGCGCACGCACATGCAGAACGCCCAACGCGATGAGCTGGAGCCGCCCGTGAACGGGCTCCAGCTTCCCGAAGGAGACGAGTATCCCGAGCTGATCTGAATCAAATGTGCCGGTCCGACTTCAGGATCGTCAAGAGCGGTCGACGAACTGGGATGCCGGTCCGTCTGCGCCGCATCCGATCAACGCAAGATTTCGTTCGAATTCGCACCCTGCCCGGTGGGGACTTTTCCCTGCTCGTACGCCCGTGTACGATTTTGCGGGCCGATGGATTTCGACAGCTACACCACGCCGCGAGCCGAGCAGATGTTGGAGGTTGGGGCAGGCCGCTGGCGCGTGCGTGCGCCCCGGTTATTGCTCACAGAGTCGGTCGCCGCGTCGATCGTGGTGGCCGCAGCCGCTCTGCTGATCGTTCTCAGCCCGCCCGAGCGACACGTCGGGCTGATATCGGTGATCGTCGTCGTCGGCACATACGTGATCTGCGACAGAGTGCTCTTCCCGGTCGGTCCAGCGTGGACCTCCGCCACGCAGCTCGCGTTCGTGCCGATGCTCCTGCTGATCCCCACCAGTGTGGTTCCGGCGGTTGTCGTGGGATGTCGCCTGATTCCCGTGATCGTTCCCGGGTTGCGGCATGGGGACGGCCCCCCTCCGCTGGCCTCCGTGCTGGCGCGGGTCGCCGACTCGGCCTACACACTTGGGCCCGTCATCGTCCTGGTGATCGCGAACGACAGCCGCTTCAGCTGGTCCCATTGGCCCGTGTATGCGGCTGCTATGGCGGCTCAGATTCTGGTCGACTTCAGTTTCGGCGCCGCACGCAGCTGGTTCTCCGAGGGCATCTCCGCGCGCGAGATGGTGCCGGTGGTGGTCTGGGTGTACCTCGTCGACATCTGTCTGACCTGCACCGCCCTGTTCGTCGACGCCTCCGCCCAGCAGCACCACGGTCTCGTGCTGTTGATCCTGCCCCTGGTCGGCCTCCTGGCCCTGTTCGCCCGTGAGCGCAAGCAACGCATGGTCAGCACCCAGACGCTGTCGGAGACCTATCGGGAGACCGCCGAACTGCTCGGGGAGGTGCTCGAGGACGACGACGCCTACACCGGGGTGCACAGCCGCGAGGTCGCCGCCCTGGCCATGGACATCGCCGAACGCCTGGAGCTCGACCCGCTCAGTCTGTTCAACGTCCGCTATGGCGCGCTGCTGCACGACGTTGGCAAGATCAGCGTGCCCAAGGCCATCCTCCAGAAGCAGGGCAAGCTCACCCCGGAGGAGTGGAAGGTCATGCGCGAGCACACCGTGCGCGGCCAGGAGATGCTCGACCGGGTCGGCGGCAGCCTGCGAGCGGTCGGGCGCATCGTGCGTCACTCCCACGAGCACTACGACGGCGGCGGCTATCCCGACCGGCTGGTGGGCACCGACATCCCCATCGAGTCGCGGATCGTGGCCGCGGCCGATGCGTGGAACGCGATGACGACGAGCCGACCCTACCGTCGCGCGCTCAGCGTCGAGGTCGCCGCTGATGAGATGAAGCGCTGTTCGGGATCCCACTTCGACCCGACCGTCGTCGTGGCGTTGCTTCAGGAGGTCGCCCCGGCTTACACCGAGGGCCTGTTCGTGCCTGTCGGCAAGGTGGGACGCGGGCGCCCGGACTCGATGTCGCTCGGGCTGTAGCTCCCCGCCGTCGCTGCGCCCGGCCCGGTATCGGGGCCCGGCGACGTCCTACAGGCGCAGGTGTGACGCGCCGTTGAGATCGAGCACCGAACCGCTGGCCATCGTCGCCGCCGGGGAGGCGAGGTAGAGGACCGCGGCGGCGACCTCCTCGGGGGTCACGATGCGGTTCAGCGGGCTCTCGGCACGGCGACGCTCGCCCTCGGCGCCCGCGAGGTTCTCCGCTGCCATGTCGGTCAGCACGAAGGTGGGGGCGACCGAGGTGACCGAGATCCCGTCGGGACCCAGCGCGCGAGCGAGCGACTGTCCGAGTGCGATAAGGCCGGCCTTGCTCGCCCCGTAGGCCGGCTGCTTGGGCTCGCCGCGGAAGGCGCCGCGCGAGGCGACGTTGACGATGGCGCCGCCGCCGGCGGCCCGCAGGTGGGGCACCGCACACCAGCAGACGTTGGCGGCGCCCACGAGGTTGACCGCCAGCGTGCGCTGCCAGGCCGCCTGCCATTCGGCGTAATCGGTGTCCGCGATGGGGTGTGGCTCGAACACCCCGGCATTGTTGACCAGCACGGACAATCCGCCCAGGGCATCGGCGGCGGCGTCGACCATGGTGGGGATCGCCTCCGGATCTCCGAGATCGGCGCCGATCGCCAGGTGGCCGGCTCCGGAGAGTGAGGCCACCACCTCAGCCGCACCGGCGGCGTTGGACCCGTAATGGACGGCGACACGGTCACCCCGCTCGGCGAAGGCGCGGGCCACCGCGGCCCCGATCCCGCGCGAGGCGCCGGTGACCAGGATGGCGCGTGATTCCAGGTCGCTCACGCCCGCCAGCGTAGTCACGCCAGGACCGGGGAGCGGGCTGGTCAGGCGGCGTCGGCTGAGTCGTCGTCGACCAGCTCGCGCAGCTCGCCCAGCGAACGACGCAGCAGTCGCGAGACGTGCATCTGGGAGATGCCGACCTGGCTGGCGATCTCGCGCTGGGACCGATCCTCACCAAAACGCAGGTAGAGGATGGTGCGCTGAAGGCGCGGTAGGTGCCGGAGAGCCGAGGAGATCGTGGTTCGGGCGGGAACCGCCTCGACATCGGGATCCGCCGCGCCAACCGTCTCTGACAGGGGCGAGAGATCAGCTTCGGCCCCCGCCGGCTCCCCGCCGGGCGCGTCCAGTGACACCGGGCTGCGCGCGTGGGAGGCGGCGAGCGCGTCGAGGACCTCGTGCTCCTCGCACTCCAGGTGATCGGCCAGGGCGGCGACGCTGGGCGGGCGCCCGGACGCCGACAGCTCGCGCTCGGCTGCACGCACAGCCGTGGCGCGCTCCTGGGTGCGTCGATCGATGTGCACCGCCCAACCCGTGTCACGGAAGTGACGCTTGAGCTCCCCGAGGATGGTCGGGACGGCAAAGGAGGAGAAGGCGGCCCCGCGATCGGGATCGAAACGCTCGACCGCGTTGATGAGGCCGACGGCGGCGACCTGGACCAGGTCGTCGTTCGGTTCCCCGGGCCGGCCATAACGGGCGGCCAGCTTCCGGGCGAGGGGCAGGTGGCGCCGGATCAGCTCACCGCGCGCGGCGACGTCGCCGCGACGACACCAACCGTCGAACAGTTCGGCCATCGACGCGGTGTCGAGGGGGTTCTGGCCCGCTTGCGGTACTTCCACCCGAACGTCTCCTCGCCTCGAGGTTGGTTCTGACGGTCCTGACGCCCGCCGCGGGCATCAACTGCGCGGTCCCAGAACGCTGAGACCGCGCAGTAAGCCTACCGAATCAGCGACGGCGTCCCGGGCGATCGCCGCCGCCACGCTGGGGCTGAGGTGCCGAGCCCGACTGACGATTGCGTCGCGGCCGCGAGCCGCCACCCTGTGCGGCACTCGGTGAGCCCTGGCCGCTGCGGCGGGCCTTGGCCGGACCGCGGGAACCGGAGGCACCGCGGGAGCCCGCGGCTGCGCCGCGTGAGCCGGGTCCACCGGTGCTGACGCCCACCAGCTGATGGTCGATGCCGAGGTCACTCGCCATGCGAGCCACCTCATGACGCTGATCGGGCGACAGCAGCGTGACGCCGATGCCGCGGGCACCCGCGCGGGCGGTGCGGCCGACCCGGTGCACGTAGGTGTCGGAGTCGTCCGGCGGATCGAAGTTGATCACGTGACTGATGCCTGAGACGTCGATGCCGCGGGCAGCCACGTCGGTGGCCACCAGCACGTCGACCTCCCAGTTCTCGAACTGGGCCAGGGCCCGCTCGCGCTGGCGCTGGCTCTTGTCGCCGTGCATGGCCACGGACTTGACGCCGAGGTCTCCCAGGCGCTTGACCAGGCGGTCGGCACCGCGCTTGGTGCGCACGAACACCAGCGAGAGCTCACGATCTGAGGCACTCAGCTGTTCGACCAACGCGTTGACCCGGTGCTCGTGGGCGATCTCCACGAAGCGATGCTCGATCCGGTCGTTGGCCTCGCGGCGGACCGGGCCGTCCTCGTGCTCGGCCGCGTCCGTGGTGTAGGCGCGGGCGGCGCGACCGGCATCGCCGTCGAGCGTGGCGGAGAAGAACATGGTCTGGCGGTCGCCGCGCTTGCACAGCGCGTTGATCCGGTCGACGGCGGGCTTGAAGCCCATGTCGAGCATGCGGTCGGCCTCGTCGAGGACGAGCACGCGAACATGATCGAGGCTGAAGGCGCGGCGCTGGAGCTGATCCTCGAGCCGGCCGGGGGTGGCGACGATGATGTGGGAGTTGGCCGCATCCTTGCCCTGCTTGACCAGGCCGACGCCGCCGTAGACGGCGGTGATGCGCAGGGCGCGAGCGTGGGCGAGGGGCCGCAGTTCGTCGACGATCTGGGTGGCCAGCTCACGCGTGGGGGCCAGGATCAGTGCGGCGGGGCGGGGTCCGTCGGCCTTGATGCGGTCGACCACCGGTACGCCGAAGGCGAGGGTCTTGCCCGAGCCGGTGGGAGAACGTGCCAGCACGTCACGACCGGCGAGCACGTCGGCGATCACTTTGTGCTGGATGGGAAACGGCTTGATGATGCCCTGCTCAGACAGGGCGGTGACGACGGCACGGCTCGTGCCGAGGTCAGCGAAGGTCAGATCGTCTGACAACGTGGCTCCTTGCGAGGCGTGCGCTGGGGCACGCCATATGGTTGGGAGGCTCATGCTCACCAACCGCGCAGTGCGGGACCGGGGTGCCGTTGCCTCAGGGGCAGCTGGATGCCGCCCGTGACCCTGACGGTAGCAGCGGTTTTCCGCCACCCATGGTCAACGATAGCCCTGGCAGGATTCGAACCTGCGTCTCGCCGGTTATGAGCCGGGTGCTCTGACCGCTGAGCTACAGGGCCGCGGAGTTCCGTATTATTGGCGCTATGCACGCCGTTCTGTTTGCCGACTTCCTGGGTCTCGGCCACTCGCTGTCGCCGTTCGGCTACACGCTGGCGCTGATCCTCTCCTGGTTCGTACTGCTCCCGCTGCTGGCCACCTTCATGATCGGCTACTCGGTCGTGCTCGTGCTCGCCGAGCGCCGGGAGAATCAGGCCCGCATGGCCGCGTACGACGAGCGCCACCGCACCGAGCTGTAGCGACCAAGCTTGTAGTTCGCGAGAAGGGATGGCGCGGGGCAGCGTCGAATGAAGCGCTGCCCATGAAGCAAGCATCCAGCTCAACCGCCGCGCCCGAGGCGCCCCACGGCCATCAGGCCCTGTCCGCGTACATCACGGCCCGCTTCGACGAGTTCAGCCGCTCCCAGAAGGACGTGGCCCAGTACATCGTCGATCACCTGGACGAGGCCGCCTTCCAGACCGCCGAGGAGCTCGCCCGCCGGGCCAGCACCTCGTCCTCCACGGTGGTGCGCTTCTCCCAGGCTCTTGGCTTCGAGGGCTTCCCCGAGCTGCAGCAGGCCGCGCGTGACGAGTATCGCCGCCAGCGCGCCAGCGGCGCCGAGATCGAGGGGGTGGCCATCACCGGCGGCACGACCCCGCTGTTCTCTCTCGACCACACCGAGTTCGAGTCGGTCCTGGCCGCAGATCACGTCAACGTCGAGGACACCGCGCACAAGTTGTCGCGCTCCGACGTCGAGGCCGCCATCGACGCGATCGTCTCAGCCGACAAGGTGCTCATCGCCGGCACCGATCAGATGGCGTTCTTCGCCTCCTACTTCCGGCACCTGCTGATGCTGCTGGACCTGCGCGCCGAGGTGGTGGCCAGCGCGTCACAGGAGGCGCTGGGACGCCTGTCGCGCATCGACGAGAGCACCCTGGTCATCGGCCTATCGGCCGGTCGGCCCCACCCGCTGGTGAGTCGCACGATGAAGCTGGCCCGCCACCGCAAGGCCAAGACGATCGCGATCACCGACGCGACCCTGTCAGAGGTCGCCAAGCTGGCGCGCATCCGGCTCTACTACTCCTCCAACACCCCGGCGTTCGTGCGCAGCCATACCGCGCTCCTGTCGATCATCCAAGGGCTGGCCTACGGCGTCTACAGCCGCGACGCCCAGCAGTACGACGTGCGCATCAAGGCCTTTCGGCTCAAGTAGCGCGAGCCGGGGCGCAATCGCGCTCAGGCGCGCTCTGCCACGTAGAGCGACTGCAGGGACCGGCCGACGCGGCCCCGCTCGTCATACAGCACGGCCTGGGAGACACCGGCCCCGCCCGCGACCGTGCGCATTGCACCGGTCAGCGCGATCCACTCTCCGACCGGTTCACGTTCGACGTAGACGGTGAGGTCCGGGTTGATGAACACGTACCGCGACCAGTCGAGCTCGGTCGACATCCCGTTGGGGAAGTCGGCGGCCGCCGCCAGGCGCTGCAGTGGGCTGGGTGTCTCGCCGGCGATCACCGGCACCCGGAGACGGAACCACGCCGTGGCGGGCCCCGACTCGAAGAAGCCACCGGCGATGTAGCGGATCTCGATGCCGTCACCCGGGAACAGCGTTCCCTCAAAGGGGAAGCCGCTGGCCGCGATGCCGGCGGGCCCGCCGGGCGGGGCGACGGCGCCGCTGGCTGCCGCCACGGCCCCGGGGTCGGGACTCAGCTCGGCGCCGCTGGAGACCGGAGCGCGGCGCACGCGCAGCGCCCGAGCCCGGAGCACCTCGGTGCCCTCGGGGTCACGGATCGTGCCCTCCAGGAGCTGGACCCGCCGTCCCGGGCGCACCGTCGCGACCGATACGGCGAGGTCACCCAGGGGCACGGGCCGCAGCAGCTCATAGGTCACCCGCACGAGCTGGAGCGTCGGATCGGGTTCCAGCGCCTCGAAGGCGCGCATGAGCAGCGCAGCCGGAGCACCTCCGTGCTGATGGTTCGGATCCCATGGCCCGCGGGTGTACTCCGTCGCGAACACACCACCATCACGGAGTTCATACAGAGCGTCCATGGCGCCACAGACTATTCTCAATTGCAGCTATGAGCACCAACGGACATCACCCCCGCCAGGAGGCGACCTTCGGCGTCAAGTCGGGCCTCGCTGAGAATCTGAAGGGCGGCGTGATCATGGACGTCGTCGACGCTGAGCAGGCCCGGATCGCCGAGGCGGCCGGGGCATGCGCGGTCATGGCCCTCGAACGCGTCCCGTCCGACATCCGCCGCGACGGCGGCGTCGCGCGCATGTCCGACCCGGAGATGATCCAGGGCATCCAGGAGGCGGTCAGCATTCCGGTGATGGCCAAGGCCCGCATCGGTCACTTCGCCGAGGCTCAGGTCCTCCAGTCCCTCGACGTCGACTACATCGACGAGTCCGAGGTGCTGACCCCCGCTGATGCGGCGAATCACATCGACAAGTGGGCATTCCGGATTCCGTTCGTCTGCGGCGCGACCAATCTCGGTGAGGCGCTCCGGCGCATCGGCGAGGGCGCGGCGATGATCCGCTCCAAGGGTGAGGCCGGCACCGGTGACATCGTCAACGCGGTCACCCACCTGCGCAAGATCAGCTCCGAGATCCGCCGGCTCAGCACGATGGATTCCGCCGAGCTGTACACCGCGGCCAAGGAACTGCAATCGCCGCTGCCCCTGGTCCAGCAGGTCGCCCGCGAGGGCCGCCTCCCGGTGGTGCTGTTCTGTGCCGGGGGCATTGCGACGCCGGCGGATGCCAGCCTGGTCATGCAGCTCGGCGCCGAGGGCGTGTTCGTGGGCTCGGGCATCTTCAAGTCTTCGGATCCCGAGGGTCGGGCCAGGGCGGTCGTCCAGGCGACCACCCACTTCGACGACCCGGACGAGGTCGCCAAGGCGTCGACCGGGCTCGGCGCGGCGATGGACTCGATCGAGACATCGAAGCTGGACGCCGAGCAGCGGCTCGCCACGCGCGGCTGGTGAGCCAACCCGCCGGGTCCGCCGACGGTGAGCGCATCGTCGGCGTCGTCGCGCTGCAGGGCGACTTCGAGGCCCACCAGCGGATGCTCACCCAGCTCGGTGCGAGCACGCGTCGAGTTCGCAAACCGGCCGACCTGGAGGGTCTCGACGCACTGGTGCTGCCGGGCGGTGAATCGACGGTGATGACGCTCGGCATCGCGCGGGAGGGCTTGGCCGCGCCGTTGGTCGCCTTCGCCGCGGCCAAGCCGGTGCTCGGAACGTGCGCCGGGCTGATCATGCTCGATCGCGACCATCTCGGGATTCTCGACATCGTCGCTGAGCGCAACGCCTTCGGGCGACAGTTGCGGTCCTTCGAGGCGGACCTCGATATTGACGGCATCGACGGAGGACCGGTGCACGCCGTGTTCATCCGGGCGCCGTGGGTTGCCGAGCACGGGCCGGCGGTCGAGGTGCTGGCCAGCGTCGAGGGCCACCCGGTGGCGGTGCGCCAGGGCACGGTCACCGCGCTGTCGTTCCATCCCGAGCTGTCAGGCGAGCGTCGCTTCCACCAACAGCTGCTCGAGCGCGCGGCCGGCACCGAGCGCGGCTCCGACGCCTAGATCGGCTCCGACGTCTGCCGCGGCTGAGGCGGCTCCTGCGCCTGGGGGGCGGATTGGCGCAGCTGCTCCTCGTAGAAGGACCAGTCGAAGTCGATGGGCCACAGCGGCGCGTCCGGGACGTCGGGATCGTCCTCGGTCTCCGGCGGAGGCGGCGTACCGCCGCGACACAGCCACACCGCCAGGGCACACAGCGCCAACCCGACGCCAAAGGCGATGGCGGCCAGGGCGGTGCGATGGGCGACCAGAGCGCCCCCGCCGACGAGGTAGAGCACGACCACGCTGACCACCAGGCGGACGAGCTCACGTGGGGTCACCGCGGTCCGCGGCGGACGGACGGTGAGCCCGGCGACGATGGCGGCGACGAGCAGGACGGTGGGAATGAGCTTCCAGACGAGGGCCATCAGCTGTGATGGACCATACCCCCGCCACACAGCGGGGTTGTGCACTGGTGGGGACTAACGTCCGCGCCCAGCGCGGATGTGGGAGACGGTGCGCAGCAGGATCTTCACGTCCAGCCACAGCGACCAGTTGACCGCGTAGAGGTAGTCGGTCTTGACCATCTCGCTCAGCGGCGGGCGCGTGGGTCCGAGCACCTGCCAGGGACCCGTCATGCCCGGGGGCATGAACAAGCGGTCGCGGTAACGACCGAGCACCTGAGCGTCCTCGGCCACGACGAGCGGGCGCGGCCCCACCAGGCTCATGTCACCGCGCAGCACGTTGCACAGCTGGGGCAGCTCGTCGATCGAGGCGCGACGGATCACCCGTCCGACACGCGTGACCCGCGGGTCATCGGCGAGCTTGAACAGGCCCGCGGTCTCGTTGCGATATTCGAGCGCCTCGCGCTGGGCCTCGGCCCCGTCGATCATGCTGCGGAATTTGAGGATCTGGAAGTGTCGGCCATCGCGGCCGACCCGGGTCTGGCCGAAGAGCACCGGCCCCGGACTGTCAAGTGCGATGGCGATCGCGGTCACCACGAGGACGGGGGAGGCCAGGGTCAGGGCGGCCCCGGCGGCGGCGATGTCCACCGCGCGCTTCATCGCCCTCGAGGAGCGACTCATGCCCGGACTGCGCAGGCCCAGGACGGTCATGCCGCCCACGTCGTCGAACTCCACGGCGGAGCCGACACATTCGAACAGCCGGGGGAGCAGCGAGACCCGGACGCTCAGGTCGCTGATGCGCCTGACCGCAGCGAGGGTGAGGTCGCTGTCGGCAGCCGCCGGAATGAGGAGCACCCGTTCGACCTCGAGCTGGGCGACCACGGTCTCGAGATCGTCGAACGTGTAGCGCACGCCCCGCCGGTCGGTCCCGAGCCCGAGCGGACCCAGACCGTCAGGCCCGCGCTCATCCTCGAGCGGCAGGTAGCCCACGATGTTGATGTGGGCGCCCGGGTCGGTCGAGAGGGAGTGGGCCAGGGCCCGGCGGGCCAGATCCCCGCCGACGATGAGGATGCGCTCGGGGCCCATCAGGCGGGTGGCGACCGAGTGCGCCGTGCTGCGGGCAAAGATCAGCAGACCGGCCAGGATCAACCACAGCAATCCGGTCCCCCCGCGTCCCACCCCGGTGTGGACCTGCAGCGGGATCGACAGCAGCGACCACATGAGCGCCCAGACCGCGGCGAGGATCACCAGCGAGGGGATCTCGTTGAGCACCGAGCGACGGATCACGGCGTTGTGACCGTCATAGCGTCCGAGCAGCTTGGCCAGGACGACGATGAGCAGGGCGGTCAGCAGGTCCCACTGCAGCAGCCGGCCGCCGGAGATCGCCCGGATCACCACGAGGGCTCCGACGCCCGAGAGCACGTCGGAGCCAATGAGCGCCCGCTTGTAGAGATGATCGAGGCGCGAGCGGGGACGCGGACGCACCGAGACCGGTGCCCGACCGGGGTCGGGGCACTGGCCCGAGCCGCGGTCTCCGGGGTCGATCCGGTTGTGAGCTGGCGCCGTACTCATTAGGGATTCTTCCCGAATGCGATCAATCTACCGTTTCTTAGGCTTCTGTTACACAAAAACAGAGTTGTCCCCTATCGGCACGCCGCGCGCCGATCTTCACCCGGATTCGCGGTGGCTCGACGGCCCGGGGGAAGAGGAGGATCGCCGGCCGCGTCGTAACCGACTCCGATGCGCCTCATCGTTTTTCCCGTCGCCGTCTGCGCGGCCCTCGCAGTCGCCGCCTGCGGCGCTTCCAGCAACACCGATCAGGTGATCAGCACACCGCAGGCGACCACGGGCGCTCAGGCGCCGGCGACGGCAACGACTCCGACCCGGATCTACACCTACAGCCCGACCACCGCCAGCGTCAGCACAACCGCCACCACGGCGCCGACGCCCACAACGGTCACCACCGCCACCATCACCCAGCCTGACAGCGGCGGCGCCGGTTTGACCGGCGCCGCGACGACCACCACCGCCGGCAGCGAGTGCGTGGCGGCGGATCTGACCCCGGCGGCGGTGCCCCCCAACGGCGCCACCGGCACCGTGGTGCTCGGCTTCACCCTGACGAACACGGGTTCACACGCCTGCAGCACCAACGGCTGGCCCGGGATCGCCTTCGTCGACGCCGCCGGCCAGGCCGTCAGCACCCCGACGACGCGGACGACCAGCGACATCCTCGGCTCGACCCCTCCGACCAAGTTCGTCATCGCCCCCGGCGCCGAGGCGAGTTTCCGCGTGACCGTCCACGACTCCAACGATCAGGGCGGAGAGAGCGGCTGTGACAGCTACTCGACCGTGCAGATCATCGCGCCGAACGACACCGCCACCATGCAGGTCAAGCTGCCCGACGGCCCGGCCGAGGTGTGCGGAGCGGCCGCGATCTCACCGCTGGAGCCCGGGACCAGCGCCACGGGTCAATGACCTCGAGGTGACGGGCCTGGGGTGGGTGGCCCCATAGGCCACCCAGAACTCCCGATCCGGTTCAGGAGCGGATGAGGCCGAGCAGCTCGTCGCGCTTGGCCTCCATATCCGCCTCGGAGACGAGTGACTCGAGGCAGAGGCGCAGCAGCGGCTCGGTGTTGGACGAGCGCACGTTGAAGTGCCAGTCCGGGTAGTCGATGGAGATACCGTCGATCTCGCGCTGATCGGCGTCGGCGAACTTGGCCTTGATCGCGTCCATCTTGGCCTGCTGGTCGGTCACCTCGGAGTTGATCTCGCCGGAGATGAAGTACTTCGCGCGCAGCTCGGCCACCATCTCGGCCAGGGTCTGTTCGGACTCGGACAACAGCTCGAGCACCAGCAGCGCGGGGAGGGTCCCCGAGTCGGCCCGGTAGAAGTCGCGGAAGTAGTAGTGGCCGGACACCTCGCCGCCGAAGATCCCACCCTCCTCGAGCATGCGGCGCTTGAAGAAGGCGTGGCCGACGCGGTTGACCAGCGCGGTGCCGCCGGCCGCCTCGACGATGTCGGGCACCGCCCGGCTCGCACGGATGTCGTAGAGGATCGTCTCGCCCGGGTTCTTGGCCAGCAGCGCCTTGGCCAACAGCGCGGTGAGGAAGTCGCCGTCAACAAAGTCGCCGTGGGAGTCGATGAAGAAGCAGCGGTCCGCGTCGCCGTCCCAGGCGATACCCAGATCCGCGCCCTGCTGCTTGACCCGGTCGATGATGAACTGGCGATTCTCGGGGAGCAGCGGGTTGGGCTCGTGATCGGGGAAGTTGCCGTCCGGCACCCAGTAGTTCTCATCGAGCTCGAGTCCCAGCTGGCTCAGCAGCGGGCCGACCATCGGCCCGGCCATCCCGTTGCCGCCGTCGACGACGACCTTGAGCGGCTTGATCTTGGCCGGATCGATGAACTTCAGCGCGGCCGCCTGGAAGTCGGTGTAGATGTCGACATCCTCGACGCTGCCCGGTGCGGCGTCGACCGGACCGAGTCGGTCGCCGAGCACGAGGTCGCGGATGTCGCCGATGCCGGTCTCACCCGACAGGGCCAGGGCGCCCCGGCCGACCAGCTTGGCGCCCGTGTAGGCCTTGGGGTTGTGTGAGGCGGTGCACTGGATGCCGCCGTCGAGGTCGCGGGAGCCGACGAGCCAGTAGAGCATCTCGGTGCCGACCTGGCCGGCGTCGATCACCGTGGCCCCCTCGGCCATCATGCCCGCCCGGTAGGCCGCCGCCATCTCAGGAGCGGTCAGGCGCATGTCGCGACCCAGGCCGAGCCGCAGCTCGCGGGTGGGCTTGGATTCGTTGTCGGCGATGACCCGCGCGAAGGCGCGGCCGATCTGCTCGGCGTCGGCCGCGGACAGGTCCGTGCCGTAGATCCCGCGGATGTCGTAGGCCTTGAAGGTGCTGGCGTCCATGTGGGCGCGGATCCTAGCTGGACCGCGGATCCGACACGGCACCGGATACCCGGCCGAGCACTATCCTGACCAGGCATGTCAGGGCATTCCAAATGGGCTTCGATCAAGCACAAGAAGGCGATCGTCGATCAGCGGCGCGGCCAGCACTTCACCAAGCTCGCGCGCGCGGTAACGGTTGCGGCGCGCGAGGGTGGGGGCGATCCCGAGGGCAACGCCTCCCTGGCGCTCGCCATCCAGAAGGCACGATCGGCCTCGATGCCCAAGGACAACATCGAGCGCGCGATCCTCAAGGGCACCGGCGAGGGGGGTGACGCCGAGAGCTTCGACACCGTCATGTACGAGGGGTACGGCCCCGGCGGCGTCGCGCTGCTGATCGAGGCGCTGACCGACAACCGCAACCGCACCGCCGCCGATGTCCGCCACATGATGGGCAAGGGGGGCGGCTCCCTCGGTGAGCCGGGCTCGGTCGCCTACCTGTTCGACAAGCGCGGGACGATCTACGTCGACGCATCCCGCTATGACGAGGACGACCTGATCGTGGCCATCGACGCCGGGGCACTCGACATCGAGGCCGACGATGACGTCTACGAGGTCATCACCGAGCCCGCTGACTTCCACACCGTGCTCAAGGCCCTGTCCGACGCCGGAATCGAGTCCGACAACGCCGAGCTGGCCTACCGACCCAAGACGCGGGTGCCGGTCGAGGAGGAAGATGCGGCCAAACTTATGAAACTCATCGACGCTCTCGAGGAGAACGACGATGTCGGCGCTGTGCATGCGAATTTCGATGTCGACGCCGAGGTTCTGGAGCGGATCGCCGGCTGATTTCGGGGTGGGGAGGCGCCGGATTCGGGCCTGATCGGGCCGACCCCGGGCAACGGTGCCGCTACGCTCCGGCGCCGATGACCAAGAACTCCGCTCTCAAGACCGGCGCGACGGCGCTGGCAGTGGCCGCGGTCGGCTTCGGCGTCGCCGCCTGTGGCAGCTCATCCAAGGCCGCCGGCGTGGTGACCGCGCCCGGTGCGGGCGCCACCGTCGCCGCGGCGACCTCCACCGCCGCGGCTGCCACCACCACCGCCGCTGCGACAGCCACCTCCACCGTCAGCACCCCGACCTCGGGCCCGCTGTCGAAGGAACCGACGGCCTCCAAGCCCAGTGGGCCGGCACCCAAGACGCTCGAGAAGAAGATCCTGGTGCAGGGGACCGGGACCGCGATCGCCAAGGGCGACTCGGCGACCATCAACTTCTTCGGCTACCTCTTCTCGACCGGCAAGCCGTTCTCGGGTGGTTCCACGTGGACCTCGACGACCAAGGCCACCCCGTATGGGCCCGTCCAGATCGGAGAGGGCGCGTTCATCAAGGGCTTCGACGAGGGCCTCATCGGCGTCAAGGCCGGCAGTCGCGTCCAGCTCACCATTCCCCCGAGCCTCGGTTACGGATCCAAGGCCCAGAGCGGGATTCCGGCCAACTCCACGCTGATCTTCGACATCGACGTGCTCGCGGTCACCAAGTAGCCGCGGGGCCGTGCTCAGATCGATCTGAGGCGACGGGCGCGGTGCAGCGGGACCGCGCCCGAGATGCCCTTGAGCCGGAAGCGCCCGGCATAGGACCACTCGAACGCCTCCGCCGTGGCGTCGCGCACGTCCTGGGTGCAGAGGACGGTGCCGGGGCGGGCGGCTCCGGTGGCCCGCGAGGCGAGGTTGACCGTGTGGCCAAAGTAATCCCCGCCGCGCAGCACCGCGTCGCCGAGGGCGATGCCGGCGCGCAGCGTGGGCAGGTCCTCGGCCTCGGCATCCTCGACCAGTCCGAGGGCGGTGTCCACCAGCGGAGCCGGACGTTCGCAGACCAGCATGGCGGCATCCCCGATCGTCTTGATCAGGCGCACCGGGCCGGACGCGCGGTCGCGCGCGAGCGCCGCCAGCCGGCTCGCCACCGAGCCCAGCTCGACGACCTCCAGTTCGCCGCCCAGGCGGGTGAAGCCGACCATGTCGACGAACAGCACCGCCAGGCGCGTGGCTTGGGGCATGCGCCCGCTCGCCAGCTCGGTGGATCCGATCATCGCCCGGTGGATGCTCTCGCGCATGTGGGCGTTGAACGTCCCGGCCAGCACGGGGACCAGTGCGGGCAGAAGCTGTTCGGCCAGGGTGTCGAAGCGGCGGGCCACGTCGAGCTCGTTGTCCCCGGGCTCGAGAAACGTGTCGGCGAACACCGCCGCCACCGAGCTGGCCACGCGCGACATCGCCTCACCGAGCACCCGAGTGACCTCAGACATCGCGTCGAGATCGATGCCCGCGTCGAGGAACTGCTGAATCGATCGGGCCTGGATCACCTCGAACTCGCCGAACACGCGATCGTCGGGGCCGGCCTGGGGGAGACCGACGAGCCGGCGCAGCTGCAGCATCAGGGTGGCCGGGAGGCCGGAGTCGGCCTCGATCTCGCGCGCGGTGAACTGGCCACCGAGGCGACGCTCCAGTGGCAGGAGCACGAGACGTTGCTCTGCAGTGGCGGTCTTGAGCTCCGCCAGGTCGGCGCCGATGCCCTCCAACCACTCCAGGAGCTCGAGCCGCGCGACGCGCTCGGCGCCGTCGAGTCCCTCCAGCAGTCCCTCCGCCTCGAAGTCCGTCATGAGGTGAGGAATCGTCGCCGATCCGGGCTCACTTTGGCTTCGTGGCGCGACCGTGGGGTTCGCTACAGTCGTCGCCTCTTGCGGTCACGCGAGGCTGGAGAGCCGCCCGCGTCCGCCGTAGCCGACGACTGAGGTTCACTCACATGCTGTCCATTCTGATGCCCGTCTACAACGAGGAGGAACGCGTTGAGCGGGCGATTGTTGAGTTGCTGGGCACGGATCTGGGCACCGAGTTCGAGGTGATCATCGTCAATGACGGGTCGACGGATCGGACGCGGGAGATCCTCAGTTCGCGTGAGTGGGGTCCCAATGTGCGGGTGTTTGAGCATGCGGTCAATCAGGGCAAGGGCGCGGCGATCCAGACGGGGTTGACCAAGGCCGAGGGTGAGTTCTCCGCGATCATGGACGCGGATCTGGAGTACGACCCGGCGGATCTGGGGTTGTTGTTACCGCCGCTGGAGCAGGGGTTGGCCAATGCCGCTTTCGGGGTGCGGGCCTTTGATGGCTACTCGAGTCACAGTTTCCTGTTTGTGTTGGGGAACCGTGGGGTGACGTTGGCGTGCAACATCATCTTCAACGTGTATGTGCGTGACATCATGACGATGCACAAGATGATCCGGACGGATCTGTTTCGCAGTCTGTCCCTGCGTGAGCCGGGGTTCGCGATCGAGCCGGAGATCACCGCCCGGTTGGTGCAGCGCCGGGAGCGGATCTATGAGGTGCCGGTCCATTACCGGGCGCGGTCGACTGAGGACGGGAAGAAGCTCACGGCCTATGACGGCGTCCGCGTCCTGAAAACGCTCGTGCGCTGCAAGTTCACCCCCAACGGCTGAGCGGAGTCGGCTCGGGTGGAGGCGACGATCGCCAGCTCGGCCCCCCGCGGTGGGGCGGCCCAGCTGAGACACCAGCCGCTGGTGCGCTGGGCCGGGGAGCACCCGCTGCTCTCCTGCTGGGGCGCCGCGATCGTGCTGGGGATCATCTCGGGCATCGTCTGGCCGACGATCCCCAGCTATGACCCGTTCTCCTGGGTCGTGTGGGGGCACGCGGTCTCCTCCAGTTCGATTCCCTTCTACGTCGGCTCGGGACCGTCGTGGAAGCCGCTGCCGTTCTTCTTCACCATCATCTACGGACTGTTCGGCGGCGCCGCGCCGTGGCTGTGGGTGGTCACCGCCCGGATCGGCGGGATCGCCGGCCTGCTCGGTGCCGGGCGCCTCTGCTTCATGCTGTGCCGCCGGGCCGGTCTGCCGGCCTGGGCTCCGTGGATCGCCACGCTGGCCGCCATCGCCGGAATCGTCCTGAGCTGGTCCGAGAGCCTGTGGACCTACTACTTCTTCCGGGGCACCTCCGAGGTGTTCCTCATCGGCATCTGGCTCTGGGCGGTCGAGCGGCTGTTCACCCGCCACCACTGGCAGGCCTACATCCTGCTCACGCTGGAGGGCTGGATGCGCCCGGAGGCCTGGCCGTTCCTGTTCGTCTACGGCGTCTACCTGTTCTGGAAGCACCCGAGCATGCGGATCTGGGTGGTGCTCGGGTTGATCTCCGAGCCGGTCGCCTGGTTCGTGCCGCCGTGGATCTCCACCGGTCAGCCGTTCCTGGCCGCCACCCACGCCTCGGAGTACAACGGCCAGCTCGGGGCCCATCCGCTGGTCACGGTGATCGAGCGAGGTGAGTCCCTCCAGTCCCTGCCCTCGCTCGGTCTGGCGGTGCTGGCGGCGCTCATCGGCATCTGGAAGGGGCGGGCGCTCCTCAGCGCGCTGGGGCGGCTCTGGCGCCGGCCCAGCGATCTGCTGACGCGCCTGAGCACCGACAGCAGCGAGGTGCCCCTGGTGCTCAGCCTGGCCGTACTGTCGCTCGCCTGGTGGGTGGTGGTCATCGTCGAGACCGAGGATCACTATCCCGGGCTCCAGCGCTTCTATCTCCCGGCCGCAGCGATGATCTGCGTGCTGTCGGGCTATGGCCTGGTGCAGATCGCCACCTGGCTCGGGGCGCTGCTGGCGCCACTGGTGGGGGACGCCTCCGCCCGACGGACCGTCACCAGCCTGGCCGGCCTGCTGGTGGCCGCGATCATCTGCGTCGGGTCCTGGCACTGGCTGTCACCGCGCTGGACCGAGGCCGACGAGCAGGAGCCGCTGGCCGCCGCCGCCAACGCACGCATCTACGAGCTGGGTCGCTCGATCCAGGCGGTGGGCGGCGTCAAGAAGATCCTGCCGTGCGCCTCCAGCGTGGTCACGATCAACCACTCCCTGCAGACCGCCATGGCCTGGGAGCTCGGGACCGATCTGCAAAAGGTCCAGACCTTCATGACCAAGCCCGGGCTGGCCTGGGTCGGCCCGCCGGACTCGATCGACGGCACCTATCCGCCGATTGGCTTCAGCTTCTCCGCCAAGACCATCGCCACCGTCGGCGCCTGGTCGATCCAGCAGGTCTACCCCAAGGGCTCCAAGCCCGGCGCCTGCGTCGGCACCTAGTCGACGCCTCCTCGGATTCGTCAGGGAGGCGTCCGGGGGCGCCTGTTGAATAACCGAACGTATGCTCGTTCTCGGAATCGACCCGGGCAGCGCCAACACCGGGTTCGGGTTGGTGGCTGCCGAGGGCTCACGCCTCACCCGCATCGACCACGGCGTCATCGTCACCCGCGCCAGCCAGCCCCTCGAACAGCGTCTGGCTGAGATCCACGCCGGCCTGAGCGAGCTGCTCGTCCGCCACGCCGTCGATGCTGTCGCGGTCGAGGAGCTGTACTTCGGCGCCAACGCCCGTTCGGCCTTCGCCGTCGGACAGGCCCGCGGGGTGATGCTGCTCGCCGCCGGTCAGGCCGGCGTGCCGGTGCGCTCCTACACGCCCCAGCAGGTCAAGCAGGCCGTGTGCGGCTCCGGACGGGCCGCCAAGGACCAGATCGGGCGGATGGTGCAGCGCCTGCTCGGCCTCGCGACGATGCCGACGCCCGACCACGCCGCCGATGCCCTGGCGGTGGCGATCGCCGACCTGAATCGCGCCCCGTTGATGCGGGCTTTGGGCACCGCATCAACGCCAACAGCGATGGCGGCCGTGGCGGGAGCCCGGCGATGATCGCTCTGCTGTCCGGCCTGGTCGCGGTGCGGCGTGGCGACCACGTGGTGATCGACTGCGGCGGGGTGGGCTATCGCTGCGCGGTGTCGGCCGAGACCCTGCGCCAGGTGCCCGCGGTCGGCAACGTGGTGAGCCTGCACACCCATCTGATCATGCGCGATGACCAGATGCTGCTCTACGGCTTCGCCGCCGAGGAGGAGCGCGATCTGTTCCTCATGCTCCTCGGGGTCCAGTCGGTCGGCCCCAAGGTCGCCCTGGATGTCCTCTCCGGCGGCCCCACGCGCGATCTGGTGCGCGCTCTGGCCGCCGGGGACGCCGCCCGCTTCCAGGCGGTCAAGGGCGTGGGCAAGCGCACGGCCGAGCGGATCATCGTCGAACTCTCAGAGAAGGTCGGCGCCTCCGAGCTCGGCGTGGTGAGCGACGCGATCCGCATCAGCCGCGGCGATGATCCTCGCTCGCTGGCGCGCGAGGGCCTGATCGGGTTGGGGTACAGCCTGGACGAGGCCGAGGCGATGCTGGTCGATCTCGACGGCGAGACCGCCGAGGAGCTCATCGCCGCCGCCCTGAGGGGGACGCGCCGGTGATCCTCTCCTCCGACGCGCTGCCCGAGGACGAGATCGAGCGCTCGCTGCGCCCGCGACGGCTGGTGGACTTCATCGGACAGGTCGGGCTCAAGGATCAGCTGTCGGTCTCCATCCAGGCGGCGCTGTCGCGCGAGGAGGCCCTCGACCATGTCCTGCTCGCGGGTCCGCCCGGGCTGGGCAAGACCTCGCTCGCCCAGATCGTGGCGCTGGAGCTCGACGTGCCGTTCGTCTCGACGGCCGGCCCGGCCCTGGAGAAGAAGGGTGATATCGCCTCGATCCTCTCCGCCCTGGAGGAGCGTTCGGTGTTCTTCGTCGACGAGATCCATCGGCTGCCCCGCGCGCTGGAGGAGACGTTCTACCCGGCCATGGAGGATCGGCAGCTGCCGATCACCATCGGTCAGGGCGCCGGAGCGCGGATCATGACCTTGGATCTCCCGCCCTTCACGCTGATCGGAGCGACCACCCGCACCGGACTGCTCTCGACGCCGCTGCGTGACCGCTTCGGGATCCAGCACCGCCTCGACCACTACGACCCGCGCGACCTGGCCCGGATCGTCCGGCGCTCGGCGCACCTGCTCGGCGTGGTGATCGAGGACGCCGGGGCGATCGCCGTGGCCGAGCGCAGCCGGGGCACCCCGCGCGTGGCCAACCGGCTGCTCAAACGGGTACGTGACTACGCCCAGGTCCGCGGCTCCGGCGTGGTGACCGCCGATCTCGCCGGACATGCCCTCGACCAGCTCGAGGTCGACCACCTGGGTCTCGACCGTCTCGACCGCGAGATCCTGCACACGATCTGTCAGAAGTTCGGCGGCGGCCCGGTCGGCCTGTCAACCCTGGCCGCGGCGGTGGGGGAGGAGCAGGACACCATCGAGGACGTCTATGAGCCCTATCTGCTCCAGAACGCGCTGTTGGAGCGCACTCCGCGTGGCCGCGTCGCCACCCCGGCGGCCTTCGCCCACCTGGGTGTCGCCCTGCCGCCTCAGCAGACGCTGCTCTGAGCCACCGGGGCGGACCCCCTTCGGCTTCTCTTCGGCACGGCTGGCTATGCTCGCGCAGATCGTGGCGCACGAGCACTACTTCATCTGTCCCCACTGCGGGAACCGGTCGATGGGTCAGGACCGCAACAACGGCTTTCGCCGCGAAGCCCGCGGCTGTGAGAAGTGCGGCTTCGCCTACCTCTTCGAGCTGCTCGACGACTACTACCCGGCGCCCAACGCCGCCTTCTTCGCCTGTGACAGGGAGGGACGGATCGTCGACTGCGGCCGGGGCAGCTTCGAGCTCACCGGCCTGCGCACCGAAGCGGTCATCGGCCAGCCGATCGGCACCGCGCTCGGCCTGTCCTTTCCCGACGGCACCGATCACGTCGCCACCTCCCTCGAGTGGGAGGTGCGGATCGCCAGCAAGCCCGCGGCACTGACCGCGGGCCCCGAGCCCAGCGTCGCCCTGGCCGACATCTTTCCGGCCTATGACGACGAGGAGGGCGGCGTGCTCGTCGTGCTCACGCCCGCCCACGGTCACTGAAGCACCACCTTCAGTCCGTTCCCCTCGAACCGTCTAACCTCAGCCCCCGCCGATGACCGATCGCCAGCGCAACGGCATGATCCTGCTCATCGTGGTCGGACTGATCGCCGCCTCCGGAGTGGTGATCGCCCTCAAGGCCACGGTGCTCGGGCTCGACCTCAAGGGCGGCATCGAGCTCGTCTACCAGGCGTCCGGGACGCCGCAGAACCCGAACGTCACCTCCACCGACCTCTCAGAGGCCGTGCAGGCGATGGACAAGCGCGTCAACCAGCTGGGTGTCGCCGAGCCGTCGATCCAGACCGAGGGACACAACCTCATCGACGTGCAGCTGCCCAACGTCTCCAACGTCACCCAGGCGGAGAACGAGGTCGGGGACACCCAGCGGCTCGCCTTCTATGACTGGGAGGCCAACGTCTTGGTGCCGCCCACCACCAAGGGCGGCAAGGCCCAGTTCGCCGCGACCGGCCTGGCCGCCCAGGACACCGCTTCGGAGACCCTCAGCCAGGGCAACAGCAGCACCGCGGCGCCGGGCGTGAGCTCGACCGCCGCCGGCGGCATCGGGCTCTATCAGGCGGTCAAGCTCGCCGCCGCACAGCCGGCCTACATCAACCCGAGCGCCAACTCGCGCAAGGGGCCCGAGTACTTCCTGTTCGGCAACCCAGGCTCCAGCGCGTGCAAGGCCTACGCCGCCGCCCACAACACCAAGGTGGTCGCCGGGGCCCACTGCCTGCTCACCGGGTCACCGATCACCGCGATCCCCCAGGGCTCCACCGTCAAGGCGACGGTCGATAACGGCCTCACCCAGGCTGAGCTCAGCGGTAGTCAACTGCTGACCGTGCAACAGGGCTGGACGGTCGTGCAGGGATCGTCGTCCAACGAGAACCTGACCCTGCAGAGCTGGTCGCCCACCGCCAGCTACTACGTGCTGAGGGATAAGGCATCGCTGTTCGGCAACGAGATCACCAACCCGCAGGAGACGACCGACTCCTCGGGCCAGGGCCCGGCGGTGACCTTCGGCTTCACCGGCAAGGGCGCCGGCGCGTTCGAGTCGGTGACCGCCACGCTGGCCAAGCGCGGGGCCCTGTTCAGCGTCGGCGGGGTCACGCTGGATCAGCACTTCGCGGCAATCCTGGGGACCCAGATCCTCACCGTGCCGTCGATCGACTACACGAAGTACCCGACCGGCATCGATGCCTCCCAGGGCTCGGAGATCTCCGGTTCCTTCACCACCCAGTCAGCCGACCAGCTCGCCTCCTACCTGCGCCTTGGCGCGCTGCCGGTCAACCTCAAGGAGATCTCGAACACCACGGTCTCGGCCACCCTGGGCGCCCAGGCGCTGCACCAGGGTCTGATCGCCGGGCTGATCGGTCTTGGCGTGGTGGTGCTGTTCCTGCTGCTCTACTACCGCCTGCTCGGCCTGATCGCCGTGGGCGGTCTGATCGCCTACGGCGTGTACTTCTTCGCGCTGATCAAGTTGATCCCGATCACCTTGACGCTGGCGGGGATCGCCGGCCTGGTGCTCACCATCGGGGTGGCGGCGGACGCGAACATCGTCATCTTCGAGCGCATCAAGGAGGAGATACGCGCCGGACGATCGATCCGCAACGGCATCATCGAGGGCTACAAGAAGGGCCTGTCGGCGATCATCGACGCCAACGTGGTCACGATCATGACCGCGTTCATCCTGTTCGTGCTGGCGACCCAGGACGTCAAGGGTTTCGCCTTCACGCTAGGGATCGGCACCTTTGCCTCGCTGTTCACCGCGGTGATGGCCACCCAGGCGATCCTCAGCACGCTGGGCAACTCACGGGTCCTGGCCCGCCCCTCGGCACTGGGGACCGGGCGCAAGCACCGGAGCTGGACCTTCGACTTCATGGGCGCGTCGCGGTACTTCTTCACGCTGTCGGGCGTGATCCTGTTGATCGGCGCCTTCGCGATCGGCGGCCGCGGTCTCAACCTGGGCATCGACTTCACCTCCGGGACCCAGATCTCGGTGGGCCTCCAGCACAAGGCCGACGTGGCCCAGATCAAGTCGGTCATGGCCAGCATCGGTGAGGGCGACGCGACCATCCAGGCCGTCAAGGGCGACAAGGCGCTGGGACCCTACGGGTTCCAGATCCAGTCCAAGTTCCTCAACTCCACCAAGTACGCCCAACTCAAGGGCGACCTGAACACGAAGTTCGGGATCCGCCAGACGAGCACCGGGAACCAGGACATCAATCCGACGTCGGTGGGGCCGACGTTCGGTTCGTCGGTGGAGCATTCAGCGATCGTGGCGATCATCGTGTCGCTGTTGTTGATCTCGGTCTACATCACCCTGCGTTTTGACTGGAAGTACGCGGTGCCGGTGCTGATCGCTCTCGCGCACGATCTGTTGATCTCCATCGGTGTGTATGCGTTGACCGGTCGGGTGGTGACGACCGACACGGTCGCGGCGTTGTTGACCATCCTGGGTTACTCGATGTACGACACGATCATCGTCTTTGACCGGGTGCGCGAGAACACCAAGCGGATGCCCAATGCGGCCTATTCCCAGATCGTGAACCGGTCGATGAGTGAGGTGCTGACCCGGTCTTTGGCCACCACGGCGTGCACGTTGATCCCGGTGGTCGCGTTGTTGATCTTCGGTGGGACGACGTTGAAGGATTTCGCCTTTGCGTTGTTGGTGGGTGTCGCCTCGGGGGCGTACTCGTCGATCTTCATCGCCTCACCGGTGCTGACGCACTGGAAGGAGCGTGAGCATGCCTACCGGCTGCGGCGTGAGCGGATCGTCGCCGAGACCGGCTCGGTACCCGCCTACGCCACCGGCTCGGGGGTCGATGTGGATCCCGACCGGGGTACCCGTCGTCGGCGCAGCAGCCGGCTGACCGAGCCGGCGCCCGAGGGTGTGTCGGCCTCGGAGTTCGAGCAGATGAAGGCCCAGCTCGGGCTGGAGGAGCAGCGCCCCTCCGGGACCGGCGCGGCCCGCTCGGGTCGAGGCCGGGGTTCCAGCAGCGCAGCCGGCGGCGGCGCCTCCCGACCCGGAACGTCTGGAGCATCTCGGGGCACCGGAGCCTCTGGCGGCTCCGGGACCACAGCCACCGGCCGCGCCAGGCCGGCGTCACCCAAGCCAGCCGCGCCCGCGCCGCCCGCTCCCCCCGCTCAGCCGCGCACCCCTGAGCCCGGTGAGGATCCGGCGGGCAACCCCAACTTCGAGCACGCGCCGGACGTCTCCACCGACGACGCCGTGCTGCCCGATCAGCCCAAGCCGAGCCCGCGCGGCACGCGCGCCTCACGCAACAAGAAACACGGCAGGCGCTGATGGGTCTGCTTGCCTGGGCAATGGTCGGCCTGGCCATCTGGCACTTCACCATCTGGCTGCCGGACCGTCACTGGGGGGGGATCGTCGGATCGCTGCTCGGCGCCGTCATCGGTGCCATCGTCATCGGCCTGGCCATCCACGGTTTCACCATTCCCGGCCGTCACAACACCCACATCGTGACGGTCGTCGAGGGCATCCCGGGTGCGCTGATCGGCATCGCGCTGATCTACGTGATCGGAGACCGGCGCGAGCGCGCGCTGGACGCCTCCGGTCTCGGCGCCTGACGCTCTCGGCCTCGGGCGGCTCACCGGCTGAACGCGCGCCGGTCCGCGATCCCCGATCTCGCCCTGATTCCGCCGCCGCGGGCCGTAGGCTCGGACCCGTGGCCATCCTCGAGACACCACTCCCCGGGGAGGGCACCGACGGCCGCGTCACCGAGCGTCCGCTGCCGACGTTCCGCCTGGCGCCCTACGAGCTCGACGCGGCGCTGGCCCTGGAACGTGAGCTCGGCGTCTCCCACGTGCTGGCCCAGGTGCTGGTGCGCCGGGGCCTTGCGGATCCCGCGGCGGCCGCGGCGTTCCTTGAGCCCTCCGAGTGCTTCGATCCCAGCGCGTTCAGGGGTATGGAGGCGGCGGTCGGGTTGATCCGCACCCATCTCGAGCGCGGGAGCCGGATCGTCGTCCACGGGGATTACGACGTCGACGGGGTGTGCGCCACGGCGGTGCTCGTGCGGGCCCTGCGCTCCCTGGGCGCCGACGCCGCCTGGTATCTGCCCAGCCGCGCCGAGGACGGCTACGGACTCGCCGCCGCCACCGTCGACCGGCTGGCCGCGCGCGGGCCGATCGCCCCGACACCGGCTCCCGGCCTGCTGCTGATCACCGTCGACTGCGGGATCACGGCGGTCGAGGAGGTCGCGCATGCTCGCGCCAGTGGGATGGACGTCATCGTCACCGACCACCACCAGCCCCGGGCCGACGGTCAGCTCCCCGACGCGCCGATCGTCCACCCGGGCGTCAGTGGGTACCCGTTCGCCGCGCTGTGCGGCACCGCGGTCGCGCACAAACTGGCTGAGGCGCTGGGGGCGGACACCGTCGTCGAGGATGTCGAGCTGGTGGCCCTGGCCACGGTGGCGGATCTGGTCCCGCTGACGGGGGAGAACCGGCGCCTGGTCCGCGAGGGGCTGGCCGCCATGGCGGGGACCGCCCGGCCCGGCCTGATCGCGCTGATGGCGGTGTCCAAGACCGACCCCTCGGGGCTCGATGCCACCTGCCTCGGCTTCCGACTGGCCCCACGGATCAATGCCGCCGGACGTCTGCGTCGCGCCGACATCGCCCTGGAACTGCTGCTGACCGAGGATCCGGCTCGAGCCAAGGAGATCGCCCGTGAGCTCGACCAGGTCAACCTCGACCGGCGCGCCGTCGAAGAGCAGATCCGCTGGGAGGCGGAGAAGATGGCGGCTGAGATGGGCGACCGGCCCGCGTACGTCCTGGCCGCCCGCGGCTGGCACGGCGGCGTCGTCGGCATCGTCGCCTCGCGGATCGTCGAGCGCTTCGGCCGGCCCGCGATACTCATCGCGCTCGATCCCGACGACCCGATGGCGCCCGGACACGGCTCGGGTCGCTCGATTCCCGGCTTCGACCTGCTCGGCGCCCTCGATGCCGGCGCCACTGAGCTGCTCACCTACGGGGGCCATCGCGCCGCCGCCGGGCTGACCATCGCGGCCGACCGGATCGACGCCTTCCGCGACCTGGTCGAGGCCCACGCCGCCGCCGTCCTCACCCCGGAGATGCTCGTGCCCTCCGAGCGTGTCGACGCCGTGGCCTCCGGCCCCGAGCTGACGCTCGAGCTGGCCGAGGAGCTCACCCGGCTCGAGCCCTGCGGGATCGGGAACCCGGCCCCCAACCTGCTCGTCCCCGGAGCGCGCTTCAGCGAGCTGCGCACCATGTCGGAGGGCAAACACGCGCGCTTCACCGTCCTGTCAGGCGGGGCGCGTGCGGCGGCGGTCAGCTTCGGCTGTGACGGCAAGCTGGCGGTGGGGGGTGACGGGCAACCCGTCCAGGCTGCGTTTCGGCTCGAGCGGAACGCCTGGCAGGGCAAGGTCGAACCCCGGTTGGTGCTGCGCAAGGCGACGCAGATCGACGCTGCGCCCATCAATCACATCGACGCGGTCGCGGACTGGGAGTACGTCGACGCTGCGATGCAGGAGATGGAACGCGATTACGACGATGTGATTGCCGAGCCCGGCGTCGGGACCGTCACCGACCGCGTGCTGGTCGACCGGCGCGGGACCGGGGCGCTGGCCGTTCTGGCTGATGTGCTCAGCGCCGCCGCGGCGGATGAGGCGTCCGTGCTGGCAGTGTGTGCGGACTCGGATCGGCGCCTGGAGGGGTTGACCGGACGGACCGGGGGGTTTGGCCTGATCGGGTACCACGGCTTGGTCGACGAACCCTATGTGGTCGAGGAATATGCTCACCTGGTGGTGCTGGATCCGCCCACCTCGGCAGTCCAGGCAGCGGTGCTCCGTCAGGGGACCGGGTACGTGCATTTGGCCTGGGGCGAGGCTGAGATACGCTTTAGTCAGCAGATGCACGAGCTGGAGTACGGACTGCGTGCTTCGCTCGTGGCCTTCTACCGGAGCCTGCGGGCGCTGGGGAGGGTCTCCGGCGAGGAGCTCGAGCACCTGCTTCGTGGCGATGGACCGCATCCGCGACCGGCCAGATTGGCAGGGCGCCTGCTGAGAGTCCTCACGGAGCTGGAGCTCGTCAGCCTCGACCCGGAGCTGCCGGCCCTGACGCTGGCGGACGCCCAGACCACCGAGCTGGAGCGATCAGATGCGTTCAGGGCATACCACGAGTTCTACGAAGAAGGCCAGCGATTCCTGAGGACAGCTCAAGCCAGCCCGTGATCGACACCGTTGCGGCGACGCCCAACGGTGTGAGTGCCAACGGCTCCACGCCCGCGCACAACGGCACGAGCCACAACGGCACGACGCAGAAGCGGGCGGCGCCGAGGAGCGCGACGGCGATCAAGGACTTCGCACCCAGCGACGCCCATCATGCGCTGCTCGCCGACCTGTTCGCGGTCATCGAGGAGCACGCGGACTCGACCGCGATCACCATCGATCGCGCACGGGTCACCGAGGCCTTCAACTACGCCTGCGCCCACCATGCCGACCAGTTCCGCAAGTCGGGTGAGGAGTTCATCGTCCACCCGGTGTCGGTGGCCAAGATCTGCGCCGGCATGCGCCTGGACACCGAGACGCTGTGTGCCGCCCTGCTCCACGACACCGTCGAGGACACGGCCGCCTCACTGGACGAGATCCGCGAGCAGTTCGGTGAGGAGATCGCCGATCTGGTCGATGGCGTCACCAAGCTGACCGGGTTGACCTTCAAGTCGCGCGACGAGGCCCAGGCCGAGAACTACCGCAAGATGATGGTCGCGATGGCCGCGGACATCCGCGTCATCCTCATCAAGCTCGCCGACCGTCTGCACAACATGCGCACGATCGCGGCGATGTCGAAGCAGAAGCAGCTCGAGAAGTCGCGCGAGACGCTCGACATCTACGCACCGATCGCCCACCGCCTGGGTATTCACGCGATCAAGTGGGAGCTGGAGGATCTGGCCTTCCAGACCCTGCATCCGCGCAAGTACAGCGAGATCAAGAACATGGTCGCCCAGCAGCGCGAGGATCGCGAGCGCTATGTCGAGGAGGCCGGCACCTACGTGCTCGAGGAGCTCGCCGGCGTCGGCATCGAGGCCGAGATCTCCGGACGGGCCAAGCACTTCTACTCCATCTACTCGAAGATGACCAAGAAGGGTCGCGAGTTCAACGAGATCTACGACCTGACCGCCATGCGGGTGATCGTCGGGTCGGTCAAGGACTGCTATGGGGCGGTCGGGGTCATCCACTCGGTGTGGAAGCCGCTGCCGGGGCGCTTCAAGGACTACATCGCGATGCCGAAGTTCAACATGTACTCCTCGCTGCACACGACGGTCGTGGGTCCCGAGGGTCGGCCGCTGGAGATCCAGATCCGCACCCGCGAGATGCACGACCTGGCCGAGCTGGGCATCGCCGCGCACTGGATGTACAAGGAGGACCCCAAGACGGGCCGCACCGTCAACTCGTCCTCGACCCTGCGCGATCCCGACGGCAAGCTGAAGTGGCTCAAGTCGCTGGTGGAGTGGCAGAAGGACATGGCGGACTCCAAGGAGTTCGTGGAGACGCTGAAGGTCGACCTGTTCGAGGACGAGGTGTTCGTCTTCACCCCCAAGGGTGAGGTCAAATCGCTCGCCGCCGGGGCCACGCCGCTCGACTTCGCCTACGAGATCCACACCGACGTGGGGCACCGCTGCGTCGGCGCCAAGGTCAACGGGAAGATCGTGCCGCTCTCCTACCAGCTGCGGTCCGGCGACATCTGCGAGGTGCTCACCTCCAAGCGCGAGCGCGGCCCCTCCCGGGACTGGCTGACGCTGGTCAAGACCACGCGCGCCCGCAACAAGATCAAGGACTGGTTCAAGGCGGAGAACCGCCGCGACACCGAGCACACCGGTCGCGAGCTGCTCCAGGACGCGCTGCGCAAGCAGGGCCTGCCGTCCCAGAAGATCGTCGCCTCACCGCTGCTGGCCGACGTCATCCGCGAGATGGGCTTCAAGAAGGGCGATGACTTCTACATCGCCCTCGGCGCGACCAAGATCAAGCCCCAGGTCGTCATCAACAAGGTCATGCAACGGCTGAAGGAGGGGGAGGCTGCCGAGGCCGAACCCACCGCCGCCGACGACCTCCTGTCGACCAGCCGCCGTCGTGAGCGCCCGACCACCTCGAGCACGAAGTTCGGCATCGTGGTCGACGGGGTCGATGACGTCATGCTGCGGATGGCCAAATGCTGTCGCCCCGTGCCCGGTGACGAGATCGTCGGCTACATCTCGCTGGGCCGCGGTATCACCATCCACCGCGATGACTGCCCCAACGTCGCCGTCCTGCGCAAGGATCCGGACCGCTTCACGCCGGTGCAGTGGGAGGGTGACGCCGAGACCTCGTTCCGGGTCGAGATCGAAGTCCAGGGCTGGGACCGCCACCGCCTGCTCGAGGACATGTCCCGCACGTTTGCCGACGCGGGCATCAACATCCTCGACGGCCACATCACCGTCAACCACCCGATGGTCCGCAATCGCTTCGTGGTCGAGGTGGGGGACACCCGCACGCTCGACCAGGCGATCAACCGCCTGCGCAACATCGACGCCGTGTTCGACGCCTTCCGGGTCACCCCGGGCGCCGGCGGCTAGCCGGCGCGGCCCCTCCGTGGCTGACGCTGATGCCCCGCCCGTGACCGACGCCTCGCCGCTGCCCGCTCACCGCGTCGACCAGGTCGACGACTTCCACGGTGAGGCGGTGGCCGATCCGTACCGCTGGCTCGAGGACACCAACGCGCCCGAGACGCGGGCCTGGGTGGCGGCCGAGAACGCGCTCACCGAGGGCTGGCTCTCGGCGGTGCCGGTACGGGAGGAGATCCGCCGCCGGCTCTCCGAGCTCTGGGACTACCCGCGGGTGGGGGCGCCGTTTTCACGCGCGGGACGCTGGTTCCAGCTGCGCAACCATGGCCTGCAGAACCAGGACGTCCTCTATGTCATGGACACCGCCGAGGACCCGGGTCGCGTCCTGCTCGATCCCAATGAGCTGTCCGCCGACGGGACCGTGTCGCTCACCTCCTTTGCGTTGACCGACGACGGGGAGCTCCTGGCCTACGCCACGAGCTCGGCCGGATCGGACTGGATGACCTGGCGGGTGCGGGAGACGGCGACGGGCCGCGACCGCGAGGACACCATCGAGTGGTCGAAGTACTCCGGCGCGTCCTGGCTCAAGGACGGATCCGGCTTCTACTACGGAGCCGTCGATGCCCCCTCAGCCGGCGCGGAATATCTCGAGGCGGTGCCGCCGCACAAGCTGTACTTCCACCGTCTCGGCACCTCGCAGGCGGATGACACGATCGTCTTCGCGGCGCCGGATCGACCCGAGTGGATCGCCGAGGCCAACGTGAGCGATGACGGCCGATTCGTCGTCATCTCCATTACCGAGGGCACCGCCCCCGAGACCCAGCTGCGGGTGCTCGATCGCGATGCGCCAGACCGCGGCCTCCGGCCGTTGGTGGACGAGTTCAGCGCCAAGGTGCGCTACGTGGCGAACCAGGGTGACACCTTCTACCTGCTGACCGATGACGGTGCCGAGCGCCAGCGGATCGTCGCGGTTGCGCTCGAGGCGCCCGAACGTGCGACGTGGCGGGAGATCGTTCCCGAGTCAGCGGCGCTGCTGCTCGCCGCCCGTCACTGCGGCGGGCGCCTGGTCTGTCACTACCTGGCCGATGCCTGCTCACAGCTGGTCGTCTACGACTTCGATGGCTCACCGGCCGGCGATATCACCGTCCCCGCCGTCTCATCCCTGGCCGCCAGCCATGACGAGGCCGGCTTCGAGGGGCACGCGGAGTCGAGCGTCCTGCACTTCGTGGTGACGTCGTTCATCGACTCGGGCTCGTTGTTCCAGCACGATCTCGACAGCGGGGTCACCCGGCTCATCACGCCGCCCAGCGCGAAGATCGATCCCAGCCGATTGGTCAGCGAGCAGGTCTTCGTCACCGCAGACGACGGAGTATCGATACCGCTCTTCCTCACCCACCGCGACGATGTGGAACCCACTGGTGATGTCCCGGTCCTGCTCTATGGCTACGGCGGCTTTGACATCTCCATCTCCCCGCACTTCGGCGTCAGCTGGGCCGCCTTCGTCGAGCGCGGCGGCGTCCTGGCTGTCGCGGTCCTGCGCGGGGGCGGCGAGTACGGTCGCTCCTGGCACCGGGCCGGCATCCTCGAGCACAAGCAGCGCGTGTTCGACGACTTCTGCGACTGTGCCCGGTGGCTGGTCAGCGCGCACTGGTCCCGGCCCGAGCGGATCGCCGTCAACGGCGGTTCCAATGGGGGCCTGCTCGTCGGAGCCTGCCTCACCCAGCACCCGGAGCTCTTCGGGGCCGCGGTCGCGGATGTCGGGGTGCTCGACATGCTGCGCTTTCACCGCTTCACCATCGGCTGGGCCTGGAAGAGCGACTACGGGGACCCCGAGAACCCGGACCAGTATCCGGCGTTGCGTGCCTACTCGCCCCTGCACAACATCACGCCCGGCCGCCGGTACCCGCCGGTCCTCATCACCACCGGTGACCACGACGACCGCGTCGTCCCGGGCCATTCCTTCAAGTTCGCGGCCACCCTGCAGGCGGCGCAGTCCGCTGCAGACTCGCCCGACGCGCCGGCCGCGCCGGTCCTCCCGCGCACCGAGACCTCGGCCGGCCACGGTCACGGGCTCCCGACGAGCAAGGCGATCGCGGCGGCGACCGACCGCCTGACCTTCCTTGCGGCCACCGTCGCCAGCCCGGCGGCGCCCTGAGGGGATCCAGCGCGCCCCGGAGGGGTATCTGGCGCCTGCTCAGCGTTCCTGGCCCCGATCGGGCGCCGGTGCGCCGAGGCTCAGTCGCTGGATCCTCGTCAGCCGGGTCTCTGAACGCGGCAGCTTGGTGATCAGCACCGCCTCACCGGTGCCCAGCGTCTGCACGACCGCCGGGTCCACTTGATAGCGATCCACCAGCTGTGAGCTGACTCGCCCTCCGGCGCGGCGGCCGCCGGTGAAGGGCGCCTCGGGCTGACTCCAGCTGTGCTCCCAGGTCTTCTCGCTACCGCTCAGGCGGGCCACCTCCCAGGCGGACTCGGCCCCGTCCTGGCGGTGGGCGATCTTGACCGCGGTGGAGCCGATCACCTGCTGACGAAAGCCCCGCGCCACGCGATCGAGATCGGCCAGCTCCTGGGTGGCCAGCAGCACGCTGATGCCGGCCGAGCGCCCACGGGAGATGAGCGCCATGACGTGGTCAGCCCCCAGGCCGGAGAACTCGTCGATGGCCACCGTGGCGGGCACGAGCTCGCGGTTGGCGCTGCGCTCGCGCGCACCCGCGGCGCTGACCAGATCCTGGACCGCCAGAGCGCCCAGCTGAGCCGACAGACGCCCGTAGGTGCTGGCGTTGAGGCTGAACAGCACCACGTCAGCTCCATCGAGGCTGCGGCGCAGGTCGATCGCGTCGGGGTCGGGCTCGAGGAAACGCCCGGTGTGGGACTCGCTGATCACCGCCAATCGTGAGGCCAGCCCCCGGACCGCGCTCTCCTGGTCGCGCCCGAGTGACTGCACGTACTCCTGGACGTGGGCGGCGCGTGCGGGCGACAGGCGCCGCGCCTCGTTCTGAAGCCGTCGTGGCTCGAGCAGCTCGACGAGCCGCGACAGCCCCGGCTCGCGGCCGGGCTCCAGCTCGGCCATTACCTGAAGCGCGGTCTGGACGTATCGCTCGGCCGCCCGCTGGTAATGGGGTTCGGAGAACCGCTCGGTGCTGATCAGCTTGTCCTTCAGCTCGGTGGCGTTGCCGTGCGCGAGCGGATTCCAGTGCTCGAGACCGTCGGGGGTCCAGACCCGCAGGCGGCGTCCGGCCGCCCGGGCGGCGGCACCTAGCTCCCCCTCGAGCTCCCGCGAGCCCTTGAGATCGACGACGATGACCGGACGCCCCGCCAGGATCTGCTGGCTGGTGATCGCCACCAGCGTGGTGGACTTGCCCGAGCCGCTGGCCCCGAGGATGAGGCCGTGGGCGCCGAGCTGCTCCTCGTGCAGGCCGATCGGTCGCCCCCCGGTGTCGTGACCGAGCTGGATCCAGCGGGGATCGGTCAGCCGCGCCTGGGCCTCGCGACGTCTGGCCGCCCGCTGCACCAGCCGGAATGTCACCCAGCCGGCGGATCCGAGGATGAGCGCCGTCGCGGCGACCACACCCGGCGTGAAGGCGAGCACGCCGAGGAGCGCCAGCCAGCGAGTGCGGCGCCAGGTGAACCGTGAGGGCGGTCGCGGAGCCGGGGTATGGGCGCTGAACGGTGGCGGCCTCATCGGCCCGCCTCCCGGGTCGGTCGCGTTTCACGACTCGCGGTCAACCGCTGGCGGGCACGCGCGCCCGGGGGCTCGACACCGCCGATCCGCCCGCCCGCGATCCCACGTACGTGAACGCTCTGGCTGATCCCCGCCCGCGCCGCCGCAGCGCGGATCTGTTCGGCCAGCCGTGGCTCGGGCACGAGATAGATGACCGCGTCGATGCGCACGTCCGATGCGTAGGCCGACATGATGTGGTCGAGTCGCCGGCGGCCCTTGTGCGTGAGCTCGAGCTCGACGGCGATCCGATGCCCGCCGGGACTCTCGAGCAGCAGATCGGGGTAATGGCGCTCGGGTCGACCGTCGGGACGCCAGGCCCCGACCCCGACTCCGCGCAGCTCAGCGTCGAGCTCACCCCGGCGCTCCCCGGAGCCCATCCGCTCCAGCCGGGCGTCATGGGAGCGCATCGCCCGCTCGGAATGGATCACCGCCATGTTCCCGAATGCCCCCTCGCGCGCGGCCGTCCACACCCAGCCGACGCCCACGTCGTGGCGGTACTCGTCGAGCTTCTGTCCGGGACGACCCAGCGGACTGCCGATCAGCTTGAGGCCCGGCCCGGTGATGCGCACCATCGCCGAGCCGCGGTCGAACAGGCGCCGGCTCTCGACCAAGCCGGCCTCGCGCAGACGCGCCACGCGGCGGCCCGCGGTGCGGTCACTCACCCCGAGCCAGTAGGCGACCTGGGCCATCACCGCGACTCGCTGCTCGGCCAGGGCATCCAGCAGCTCGAGGTCGCGGTCGCTGAGGACAAACTGCGGATCGGGCACCATCTATAGAGGCTCCGGGCGCCGGGTTTTCACCCCCCCAGGGCAGAACTTTCCTCTCGCCCGTGGGACGAGAAGGCGCACGCGCCCGTAACCCACTTACGCGTTCAGGAGACGACGGTCAGCGCTCCGGGCGCGACCCGGAACACCGCTTCATTCGCCTCACCGATGTAGTCACCGTCGACCTGCAGCGGCAGGAGACGGTCATCGAGGGAACGCACGGTCAGCCCGGTGACACCCCGGAAGGGGTGGACCTGGCGGTGGCCACCGACCTCGCGTGAGCTGGCCATCGCCCGCAAGGTGATGGTAGGAATGGCCAACAGCGTGGTCTTCTTCAACACCACACCGGCCAGGTCAGCGCTGTCCAGGTGCGCGCCGGTGCCGAGCTCGATCGGACGGTCGCCGAAGTACGTGTAGGGCGACCCGTTCTGGATGATCGTGGTGACCCCGTCGACGGGTGGCGGAAGGACGGCATCCTCCCCGGCTCCGGGACCGAGCGAATCGAACGTCGTCCGCAGCCCCACCGGCTTGCGCAGGTAGCGTCGCAGGAAGGTCGAGGTGGCAACGCTGACGTAGTAGTACTCACCGAAGCGGGTCTTCAACTTCGGGTGCGCATCGACCTGCTCCACCACCGCGGCGTCAAGTCCGACCCCACCGTTGATCACGAAGTAGCGGTCATTGACCCGGCCCAGATCAACCTGGCGCGGACGCCAGTCGTCGGCCAGGCCGAGCAGGTGCTCGGTCGCGTCGACCACGTCGGCGGGAATGCCCAGCACCCGGCAGTAGACGTTGACGCGTCCGCCGGGAAGGCAGGTGAGGGGCACGCCAGAGCCGGCCAGGCCGTTGGCCGCCTCATTCACCGTGCCGTCACCGCCGAAGGCGACCACCACGTCATAGCCGGCCGAGGCGGCCTCGCGACACAGCTCGGTGGCGTGCAGCCGGCGCTCGGTGTCCACGGCATCGACCTGGTAGGAGCCTCGGAGGGCGTTGACGACCAAATGGCGCAACCGGTCCGAGACGGTTGTCGCGTACGGGTTGACGATCACCAACATCCGTTTGGACGGTGAGGCGGCCGACTCAGACGCTCGCGCCTGGGATCGCCGCTCGGTGTCTCCCACGGTGGCGCTCATTCTCGGGGACAGAGCCTACCGGTCCCCTCGGGTCCAGGCCGGTCCGGTGGGCGAGGGGTGCGCCACGCTCGCGTCGCGATATAGTCCTCGGCACATAGCGATCACGCAGAGATGCGTGGACGCAACGCATCCAGAGGGGTGGAGGGAAGTGGCCCTATGAAACCCCGGCAACCGGCCTGAAAAGGACACGGTGCCAATTCCATCAGGCTCCTTTCGACAAGCCTGGGAGATGTGGGGAAGGGCAGGCAGTTGCCTCTGACCAGATCGTCCCGGCGGAGGTTTCACATATGCCGCCAGTTTCACTCCGGTGCAAAGAATGCAAGACCGAGTACGCGCTTGACGCGCGCTACGTGTGCGAGCGCTGCTTCGGCCCGCTCGAGGTGGCCTATGCGCCCCACAGCCGTGACGAGGCGCCCGAGCTCAAGCGCCGTATCCAGAACGGGCCGTACTCGATCTGGCGCTACGCCGACTTCCTGCCGACCGAGGGTCGCGGGTATGCCCTGCCGGCCGGCTGGACCCCGTTGGTGAAGGCCGACCGCCTGGCCGAGGAACTCGGCCTGGGGGAGGTGTGGATCAAGAACGACGCCGCCAACCCGACCCACTCGTTCAAGGACCGTGTCGTGTCCATCGCGATGGCGCGCGCGCAGGAGCTGGGCTTCACCACGATGGCCTGCGCGTCCACCGGGAACCTCGCCAACGCCGTGGCCGCCCACGCCGCCGCGGCCGGGCTGGAATCCTATGTGTTCATCCCGTCCAACCTCGAGGAGCAGAAGATCCTCGCCACCGGGGTCTACGGCACCAACCTGGTGGCGGTGAACGGCAACTACGACGACGTCAACCGACTGTGCACCGAGTTGTCCGGCGACCACGAGTGGGCGTTCGTGAACATCAACATGCGCCCCTACTACGCCGAGGGCTCCAAGACCCTGGCCTTCGAGATCGCCGAGCAGCTGGGCTGGGAGCTGCCGGACCGGATCGTCGCGCCGATCGCCTCAGGCTCGTTGTTCACCAAGATCGCCCGCGGTTTCGGGGAATGGATCGACGCCGGCCTGATCACAGGCGAGCTGCCGAAGTTCAACGGCGCTCAGGCGGAGGGCTGCTCACCGGTCGCCCAGGCCTATGAGGCCGGGCTGGACTTCTGCAAGCCGGTGAAGCCGGACACGATCGCCAAGTCACTCGCGATCGGCAACCCGGCCGACGGCCCCTACGCCCTCGACCTGGCGCGCACCAGCGGCGGCAGCATTGACGCGGTCTCCGATGATGAGATCCGCGAGGGCATCCGGCTGCTGGCCAAGACCACCGGCATCTTCACCGAGACCGCCGGTGGTGTCACCACCGCGGTGCTCAAGAAGCTCGCCGAGCGCGGCGACATCGGACGCGACGAGCGCGTCGTCGCCGTCATCACGGGTGAGGGCCTCAAGACGCTGGATGCCGTGCGCGGCACCTTCGAGTCCTGGGATATCGAGGCAAACGTCGACTCGTTCGAGGCTGCGGCCAGTGAGCGAACAGGAGCAGTGGCGTAATGGCAATTCAGGTGAAGATCCCGACCCAGCTGCGGCCCGCCACTGACGGCGCACCAACCGCCGAGGTCGATGGGGCCACGGTGGGCGAGGTGCTCGACGCGCTGTACGTGCGATTCGGCGAGCTCAAGTCGCGGATCGCCGACGACGGCGGGCTGCGCCGCTTCGTTAACGTCTACGTGGGCGGCGAGGACATCCGCTTCCTCGACGGCCTTGACACGCCCGTCTCTGACGGTGACGAGATCACCATCCTGCCGGCGGTGGCCGGCGGCTGAGGCACGCGTGGCAGGGGCCGAAAACGGGAAGATCGAAAAATAGACCCCGTTTCGTCCGCTTCCCAGGAGGTTCCCATTGTCAGTTGAGACTCCCGCATCCGTTCCCGAGGCCACCGAGGCTCCGTTCACGGCATCCACCACGCTGGCTGGCGCGCTGCAGCAGATCCTCGCCGACCAGGTCGAGCTGCACCTGCAGGCCAAGCAGGCCCACTGGAATCTCGTCGGTCCCGGTTTCCGGGAGATCCACCTTCAGCTCGATGAGATCACCGACGGTGCTCGCGAGGCGGCCGACACCATCGCCGAGCGCCTGCGCGCCCTGGGCGGGGTCGCCGACGGCCGTTCCGCCACCGTCTCGGCGACCACTTCACTCAGCCCGTTCCCCGAGGGCGAGCAGAGCGTGGAGGACACCGTGGCGATGATGGAGGTCCGCATCGCCCAGGCCGGCAAGACCATCCGCGTCGTCCACGACGATGTCGACGAGGAGGATCCCTCCTCCGCTGACCTGCTGCACAACATCCTCAACGAGGCCGAGAAGCAGGCCTGGATGCTGCGTTCGGCGATCCGTCACGCCGGTCGCTGACCCAGCGCTCACCGTCGGGTGATGTGAACGCAAGCGGCGGCCCCGTCTTCGGACCGGGCCGCCGTTCTGCGTTAACCACCGCGAGTGCGCCCGGCAGGATTCGAACCTGCGATCTCTGCCTCCGGAGGGCAGCGCCTTATCCACTGGGCCACGGGCGCGTGACGAACGCACAGGTTACCGCGCCGTCGCCTCGTTGAACCGGAGTGGAGGTCCTCGGCGGTCAGAGCGCGTTCTCAACGCCCCTGTACCGGCTATGTGAGTAAACGGCCGCGGAGTTCGCGGACGGAGGCGGCTGGGCGTCGGCGGGTCAGGCCGACTCGGCGCTCACGCCGAGCCCCACCGGGCAGGCGACGCCGGTGCCGTGGGCGGGGCAGTAGCCGTTGGGCACCTTGTGGAGGTACTGCTGGTGGTACTCCTCGGCGTAGAAGAACGGGGAGGGGTCGCGGATCTCGGTGGTGATGGCGCCGTAGCCGGCGGCGGCCAGTTGGTCCTGGTAGGCCACTCTGGCGCCCGCGGCGATCCGGCGCTGCTCTTCGCTCTGGGCGAAGATCGCCGAGCGGTACTGGGTACCGACGTCGGCACCCTGGCGCATGCCCTGGGTCGGGTCGTGGTGTTCGAAGAACGTGCGCAGGACATCTGCGTAGGTGATGACCGCGGGGTCGAAGACGACGAGCACGGACTCGGTGTGTCCGGTCTTGCCGCTGCAGACCTCTTTGTAGGTCGGGTTGGGCGTGTAGCCGCCGGCGTACCCGACGGCGGTGGAGTAGACGCCCTCGAGGTTCCAGAAGTCCTTCTCGGCCCCCCAGAAGCAGCCGAGCGCCAGGACCGCGGTCTCATATCCCGCCGGCCAGGGGCCCTTTAGCGGCGTGCCGAGCACCGCGTGACGGTCGGGAACCGGCATCTCGACATCGCGGCCGGCGAGCGCCTCGCCTGGGGTGACCATTCTCAAGCGGGAGGCGAACAGACGGAGCATGCCCTCCAGGTTAGAGCGCGGCCACCCTGCCCGGAGCGGGCTCGATCACCGTGTTCATCTGACGGCGTGGCGCGATCGCAGATACCGTGTGCCCGTGATGGCGCAGGGACCCAGCTTCAGCGAGCTCACCGACCGCTACGAGGCGTGGCGCGCCCGGCGCATTCCCCTGATCGAGGCCGACGTGGCCTCCAAATACGCGCGCATGGCGGAATCGCCGTGGCAGCTGGCCCGCGGCGCCTATCACCGCTACGCCACGCAGTTCGCCGAGTTGCTGCCCGAGCTGGCCCGGGCGCCCGTCGCCGTGTCGGTCGGCGACCTGCACGTCGAGAACTTCGGAACCTGGCGCGACCGCGCCGGCCGCCTGGTCTGGGGTGTGCACGATCTCGACGAGATCGACCTGCTTCCCTACACGGCCGACCTGGTGCGCCTGGCCTCCACGGCGCTGCTCGCCGTGGAGGACGGTCGACTCGACTGCCTGCCCGAACAGGTGACCGGCGCGATCCTGGCGGGCTGGAGTGAGAGGATCGCCGCGCGACACCCCCAGCCCTTCGTGCTCGGCGTCGAGCACGCCGATCTCTACGCCGTCCACGCCGACGCGTTCCGAGATCCGGTCAGCTTCGAGGCGGCGATCTCCGAGCTGCTGTCATTCGAGCGGGCGCTGCCCAAACCGGCTGCGCGCATGCTCGCGTCGATCACCCCGCCCGGCGACTTCCGACCGCAGTTCAAGCGCGCCGGCGCGGACTTCACCAGCCTGGGGGCGCGTCGGATCATCGCCGCCGGCACGCTGGATGGCGGCCTCCTGGTCCGCGAGATCAAGCAGGTACCCGGACCGGTCAGCATGTGGGCCGAGCCCAAGCGAGCTCAGGTGTCCGGTCTCGTCGGGGCGATCGACGCCGCCCGGGGTGTGGCCGCCGAGCCCTGGCGACGCCAGAGCCGCAAATGGGTGGTGCGCGGAATCGACGGTGACCTGACCGACCTCGAGCTGCCCAACCCGGCGGTCGACCCGGTGACGCTGCTGGCCAAGATGGGGGCAGAGGCGGCCAACGTGCACCTCACCGAGATCTCCGAGGCGGCCGCACGCAAGGCGATCCGCCGCGACGCCGGCGGGCGGGAGCCGGACTGGCTGCACAGTGCCGCCCAGACGATGATGGAGGCGTCCGTGTCCGATCACGCCGACTGGTCGGCCGTGGTGGCCGAACGCGGCGTGCCGGCCCTAACTGCTGCTGGCGACGCCGAGGTCTGAGAGCAGCGCCGTGGCGTCGGTCTGCTCGGTGCTTTCCGACAGCGTCGCGTACTGGGCGACCAGGGAGTTGACCTGGGCCACCAGCTTGCTCTCCGCCGCGGTCTCGAACTTGGCCAGCAGCGCCTTGAAGCTCGACAGGTTGGTCGCGAGCGCCTGGGTCACCGCGCCGTAGCGGGCGAGGAAGCGCTTGGTCGTCGTCGGCTCGCTGAGCGGAGCACCGTCGAGCGACGTGGCATCGGCGCAGAGGCTCGAGGGGTCCAGGCCGGCCAGAGCGCGCTCGCTGGCGATGAGATGGACCGGGGTGCTCGACTGGGCCTGGGTCGACCAGGTCAGCCCATCCAGCGTCTGGGCGAAGCGGTTCAGCGCCGCGGTGCCCGCCCCGACGTAGGCGATCGTGAGGTCGGCGTCGATCTCGTGACCGAACGCGGTCAGCGCGGACTTCTGCAGCTGGCCGGAAGACAGCTTGCTCAGGTCCGACAACGCCCCGGGACAGCTGGTGTTCACCCCGGCGACCACCTGGCTCGCACGTGCCGCCGCGGTCGGGGCGGCCACGGTGAGGGCGCTGAGGTAGGTGCGGTAGGCGGTCATCGCCGCCTGGTCGGCGCTCGTGTTGGTCGACTGGGTCGCGGTCCGCGCTCCCGCGTCAGGCACCAGCAGCGTCAGCCCGAGCAACGCGACCGCGGCCAGGCTGAGAGCTTGAGTATGCAACCATCGACGGCATGGAGCTATCTCGTTTCGGGGTCTGGACATCATTCAGATCTCTCGGTCAGGAAAACGGCCCCACGGCGGCCAAAGTTGCGGAACAGCTGGGCTACGGGACGTTCTGGGTGGGCGGTTCGCCCCGGCTGACCGAGTTGGCGGACCTGCTCAGGGCCACCGAGACGATCACCGTCGCCACCAGCATCGTCAACGTGTGGCAGTACGAGCCCGAGTCGCTGTGTGAGGAGTTCCAGGCGCTCGAGGCCGAGTTCCCCGGACGCGTCCTGGTCGGACTCGGCGTCGGGCACCCCGAGGCGACGCAGGAGTATCAGAAGCCCCTGGCCAAGATGCGCGGGTTCCTCGACGGCATCGCCGCGGCGCCGGCGCCGATCCCGGCGCAGCAGCTCATCATCGCCGCGCTCGGCCCCAAGATGCTCGAGCTGAGCGGGGAACGCTCGCTCGGCACGATCCCCTACTTCGTGTCCGCCGAGCACACCGCGTTCGCCCGCCAGCGGCTGGCGCCGCCGAAGCTGGTGGCACCGGAGATCGCCATCGTGGTCGATGACGATCCCGAGCGCGCCCGCGCCACCGCCCGGAACTACGCGGAGCTCTACCTGGGCCTGCAGAACTACACCGCCAACCTGCTGCGCTTCGAGTTCGACGCGAGCGACATCGCCGATGGTGGCTCCGAGCGTCTGCTCGACACCGTGGTCCCCCAGGGTTCACCGGCGGAGCTCGCGCGCCACGTCCAGGCCCATCTCGACGCCGGCGCCGACCACGTCTGCATCCAGACGCTGGGGATCGAGGGCGTGCCCGAGACCGCGTGGTCGGCGATGGCCTCCGCGCTCGGGCTGTAGCAGCCCCGACTCAGCGACAGGCCGCGCTGAGCGGCGGTGAGGGGACGCTGGGGTCCGGCGAGGTGACGACCTGGCAGTAGGTGACCCGTGCCGCCGCTGGTGTGACGACGGCCTGGAAGGGATACTTCAGGCGGGTCACCTTGGTGCCCGCCTCGACCTTGCAGCGGAACAGAAGTCGGGTCTTGGTGCCGCCGGCGCCGGTGCAGCTCGCGTGCCCGTCCAGGGGGCCGGAGATGAAGCCACGGCTGACCTCAGCGTTCATGTAGGAGTCGACGGCGGAGGCGGCGGCTGTGGCCGGCGCGGTCGCGCTGGCCAACTTCACCGTGTGGGGCGCCTGCTGCTGTTCGACGACGATCCGGTCCTCCTGCTGGGTCTGGGCCGCCTCGGCTTTGCTCGGAGCCGCGGGCAGCCCTTCGGCCTGGGAGGAATGATCGTGGACGTAGATCACCAGCGCCACGAAGATGACCGCGGCAGATACGAAGGCGATCGCATAACGGACCCACAGCGGCCACTGACGTACCGAAGTCACTCGGTCGAGCGTACATACTCAACCCGTGGATCTTTCCGTGTTCTTCGCCGGCACCGGCGGATCTCAACCAACCTTAAGACGCGGCCTGCCGGCCGTGGTCATCCGTCGCGGCGGGGACCGCATCCTCATCGACTGCGGCGAGGGCACCCAGCGCCAGCTGGTCTCCTCGATCGGCCTGGCCGACCTCGACGAGATCTTCATCACCCATCTCCACGCCGATCACTGGCTCGGGCTGCCGGGCCTGCTGAAGACCTTTGACCTGCGCAGTCGCGAGACGCCGCTGACGGTGCATGGCCCCCGCGGTACGCGACAGCTGCTCGAGGATCTGATGCGCCATGCCGGCCGCACCGGTTATGACCTCTTCATCGACGAGCTCGAGCCGGGTGAGACGCTCGAGCGGGACGGGTATGAGATCCACAACGTGCCGGTCGCCCACCGCGGTACCGCCTACGCCTACGTGCTGGCGGAGCTCGATCGTCCCGGGGTGTTCGATCCGGAGGCGGCCCGTGCGGCCGGGGTGCCGGAGGGACCGGCCTGGGGTCGACTCCAGCGCGGCGAGACCGTCGACGGCGTCGCCCCGGAGACGGTGCTGGGGCCGACCCGGCGTGGACGCAAGCTCGTCTTCTCCGGAGACACGCGCCCCTGCGACGCGCTCAAGCTCGCCGCCGAGAACGCGGACCTGCTCGTGCATGAGGCCACCTTCGCCATCGAGGACGCCGAGCGGGCCTATGAGACCGGGCACTCGACAGCCGCTCAGGCGGCCGGCCTCGCCCGCGATGCCGGCGTCACCCTGCTCGCCCTCAATCACATCTCGATCCGTTATCCGCCGCGGGTGATCCGCGACGAGGCACGGGAGATCTTCCCCGGCACTTGCGTCCCCCGGGACTTCGACACCATCGATGTGCCGCTGCCCGAGCGGGGAGACCCCGTGCTGCTGCGCTGGGAGGACGTGCGGGGCGCGCCGCCGGCCGTGCCCGCCACGCGCAGCTGACGCCGGGGGCCGCTGCTAGTCTGCGCGGCGCCGCCACCTTTAACCCGGTCCCGAGAGGCCAGGAAGGAAATGAGAGCGCAGTGTCTGAGTCCACGGTCGTCCTCGACCGCGATGCCTTGCGCCGCACGTTGGTGCGGATCGCCCACGAGATCGTCGAGAAGAACCCGCCGGCCGACGCCGACGCCCTGGCACCGTTCGCCATCGTGGGGATTCACCGCCGGGGTGCCGTGCTGGCCCAGCGCCTCAACGCACTGACCAGCGAGCTGGTGGCCGCCGAGGTGCCCCTCGGCTCCGTCGACATCTCCTTCTACCGCGACGATCTCGGCCGGACCCCATCTCGCCTATCTGAGGCCGCCCCGGTGGTGCACGCCACCGAACTCGAGTTCCCCGTCGCCGACCGCACGATCGTGATCGTCGACGACGTGCTCTACACCGGACGCACCGTGCGCGCCGCCATCGACGTGATCTTCGACTACGGCCGCCCGGCCAAGGTGCAGCTCGCCGCGCTGGTCGACCGGGGTCACCGCGAGCTGCCGATCCGCCCCGACTTCGTGGGCAAGAACCTGCCGACCGCCCAGGAGCAACGCGTCAACGTGCGGGTCGAGGAGATCGACGGTTATGACGAGGTGGCGATCGTGCCGGTCCCCAGCGAGGCCCGCGCATGAGCGCCCCGACCCGGCATCTGCTGTCGATCGAGGATCTCGACCGCACCGGTATCGAGCGCATCCTCGACCGTGCCCAGTCCTTCGCCGAGGTGTCGGGCCGGGAGATCAAGAAGGTGCCCGCCCTGCGCGGCCGCACCGTGGTCAACCTCTTCTACGAGGCGAGCACCCGGACCTCGTCGTCCTTCGAGCTCGCCGCCAAGCGATTGTCGGCCGACGTGGTGAACATCCGCTCGGCCGGTTCCGCGGTGGACAAGGGGGAGTCGCTGCGCGACACGATCCAGACGCTGTCGGCCTATGACCCGGCGGCGATCGTGATCCGCTCGCCCCACGCCGGCGCGGCTCAGCTGGTCGCCGGCTGGACCGACGCGGCGGTGATCAACGCCGGCGACGGCAAGCACGAGCACCCGACCCAGGCGCTGCTCGACGTCTTCACCCTACGCCAGCGCCTCGGCAGCCTGGAGGGGCTGAATATCTGGATCGTCGGCGATGTGCTGCACAGCCGGGTCGCCCGCTCGGACATCCTCGCGTTCCAGAAGATGGGCGCGACGGTCACCGTGGCCGGACCGCCGACCCTGCTGCCGCGGGGCATCGAGGCGCTGGGCTGTGCGGCGCGGCCGACCCTCGAGGGCATGAGCGAGGCCAACGTCGTCTACGTCCTGCGCATGCAGAACGAGCGCATGCAGGCGGCCTACATCCCGAGTCTGCGCGAGTACGCCCAGCGCTATCAGGTCAACGCTCAGCGGCTGGTGCCGGGCCAGCTGCTCATGCATCCGGGACCGGTCAACCGGGGCGTCGAACTGTCGGCCGACGCCATCGACTCCGACGTCGCGCTGATCGGCGAGCAGGTCAAGGCGGGGGTGGCGGTGCGCATGGCGGTGCTCTATGAGCTGCTGGTGGGAGCCCCCAGGCTGGCGGCCGTCGCATGAAGCTGTTCCACCACCACACCGAGCCCGCCGAGCTGCTGATCCGCGGCGCCCACGTGCTCGATCCGCGCAGCGACCTCGACGGTCCCCATGACCTGCGCATTCGCGACGGACGGGTTGCGGAGATCGGCGCCCCCCATAGCCTCCAGGCCCCCACCGCGACCCGCACCATCGACGCCACCGGCAAGCACCTGTTCCCCGGCTTCGTCGACCCCCACGTGCACCTGCGCACCCGGGGCAGGAGTACAAGGAGACCATCGCCACCGGATCGGCGGCGGCGGCCGCGGGCGGCTTCGTCCAGATCATCGCGATGCCCAACACGAGCCCGACGATCGACTGCGTGCCGGTGCTCGAGGCGGTCATCGCCACCGCCCGTGATCAGGCGGTCATCCCCACCGGATTCCTCGCGTCGATCACCACCGGCCTCCAGGGCCGCGATCTCACCGAGATGGCGGCCCTGTCCGACGCCGGCGCACTCGGCTTCACCGACGACGGCAGGCCGGTCACCTCGGCCGGGATCCTGCGTCGTGCGCTGCAGTACCAGCGCCTGGCCGGCGGGGTCATCGCCCTGCATGAGGAGGACCCGGAGCTGTCCGGCGCCGGCGTCATGCACGAGGGCGCCGTCTCGGCCCGACTCGGCCTCGAGGGCATCCCATCGATCAGCGAATCGACCTACGTCGCCCGTGACGGCGCCATCGCCATCTACGAGGGCGCCGCGATGCACTTCCAGCACCTCTCGGCGACGGAGTCGGTCGACGCCCTGGCGGCGGCCCAACAGGCCGCCGAAAACCGCCCGGCCCGTATCTCGGGGGAAGCCACCCCGCATCACCTGACGCTCACCGATCACGCCGTGCTCAGCCTCGACAGCCGCTTCAAGATGAATCCGCCGCTGCGCACCGAGGCCGACCGACAGGCGGTCATCGCCGGTCTGCGCTCGGGCGTGATCGCCGCCATCGCCACCGATCACGCGCCCCACGCCCGGCATGAGAAGGAGCAGCCCTTCGAGCAGGCGCCGATGGGCACCACCGGCTCAGAGACCGCTTTCGCCAGCCTCTACACCGAGCTTGTCATGCCCGGGGTCCTGCCGCTGGCGCTGGTCATCGAGCGGATCACCGCCGGAGGGGCGCTCTACGGCCTGGAGGTCCCCCGGATCCTCACCGGCGCGACCGCGAACCTGACCCTGGTCGATCTGGACGCCACGTGGGTGGTGGGGGCCGGCGGCTATGTGTCGCGTTCGGCCAACTGCTGCTTCGAGGGACGTCGCTTCCACGGCGTGATCGAGCTGACGCTTGCCGCCGGACAGATCGCTCACGAGCGAGCCGCCGGAGAAACCCGCCGAACCGAACTGCAGGAGGTCCGATGAACGAGGCATACGTGCTGTTGGCCGACGGGACCCGCTTTGACGGGCTCGCCTGCGGTGGGGACGGGCACGCGGTGGGGGAGATCGTCTTCACCACCTCCATGTCCGGCTACCAGGAGGCGATGACCGATCCCAGCTACGCCGGCCAGCTGATCGTCTTCACGGCGCCCCAGGTGGGCAACTACGGCGTGTCGGGCGCAGCGATGGAGTCCGACCGGGTCCACGCACGCGGTGCGATCATGCGCGCGGCGGTCGACCACACCGACGCCAGCGGCGCCGAGCACGGCTGGCTGACCTGGCTGGGTGAGCAGTCCACCCCGGGGATCACCGACCTCGACACCCGCGAGCTGGTGCGTCACATCCGCGACGCCGGGGCGATGGCCGGCGGTATCTTCCCCGCGTCGATGCCAGCGACCGAGGCGGCGGCGCTGATCGCCGCCGAGCCGGCGATGACCGGCCGTGACCTGGCTCGCGAGGTGACACCCGGTCAGCGCATTCACCTCGATCCGATCACCACCTCGGGCGCGGGCACCGTCGAGGTTCAGACCCCGGTGCGGATCGCCATGATCGACACCGGCGTCAAGACCTCGATCCTCAACCACCTGCGCAGCCGGGGCGCGGCATTGACCCTGTTCCCCTGCGACGTCAGCTCGGCCGAGCTGCTGGAGTCCGGCACCGACGCGGTGTTCCTCGCCAATGGGCCGGGGGACCCCGCGGCACTCGACTACATCGTCGCCACCGTCCGCGAGCTGGTGGGTCAGACGCCGGTGTACGGGATCTGCCTGGGCCACCAGCTGCTCTGCCGCGCGATCGGACTCGACACCTACAAGCTGGCCTTCGGCCATCACGGGGCCAACCACCCGGTCAAGGACCTCACCACCGGACGCACCGAGATCACCGCCCAGAACCATGGCTTCGCGGTGCTCGGGCCCAACGGCGCCCGCACCATCGACGACGACGAGCCGGTCCGTTGGGAGACCGACTTCGGCGCCGCCGAGTTGACCCACATCAACCTCTATGACCGGACCGTCGAGGGACTGCGCCTGCTCGACGTCCAGGGCGCCACGGTCCAGTACCACCCCGAGGCCGGGCCCGGACCCAATGACTCCCTCTACCTGTTCGACCGCTTCGTCTCCGAGATCCGCGGGAGCGTGACCCACTGATGCCTGCCCGTACCGACATCACCAAGATCCTCCTCATCGGCTCGGGGCCGATCGTCATTGGCCAGGCTGCCGAGTTCGACTACTCGGGCACCCAGGCCGCGCGCGTGCTCGTCTCCGAGGGCTATGAGGTGGTCCTGGTCAACTCGAACCCCGCGACGATCATGACCGACCCCGAGGTCGCCACCCGCACCTATGTGGAGCCGCTGCTGCCCGGTCCGCTCACTCAGATCATCGCCAAGGAACGCCCGGACGCGCTGCTGGCCACGCTCGGGGGTCAGACCGCGCTCAACCTGGCCAAGACGCTGCACGAGGACGGCACCCTGGAGCAGTACGGCGTCGAGCTGATCGGCGCCAACTACGAGGCGATCGACAAGGGCGAGGACCGTGAGCGCTTTCGCGACACGATGCTCGCCGCGGGGCTGCGCGTGCCCCGCTCGGCGATCGCCCACACCCTGGAGGAGGCCCGGGACGCCGTGGCGGAGATCGGACTGCCGGTCATCGTGCGGCCCGCCTTCACCCTTGGCGGCGCCGGCGGCGGGGTCATCCACACCGAGGAACAGTTCGAGAACGTCATCTCCCGCGGCCTCGAGGCCTCGCCGATCTCCCAGCTGCTCATCGACGAGTCGGTGCTCGGCTGGGGCGAGTTCGAGCTCGAGGTGATGCGCGACCACACCGACAACGTCGTCATCGTGGCGTCGATCGAGAACCTCGATCCGATGGGCGTGCACACCGGTGACTCGGTGTGCGTCGCGCCCCAGCAGACCCTGCCCGATCACCTCTACCAGCGCCTGCGCGACCAGGCGATCACGGTGATCCGCGCCATCGGCGTGGAGACCGGCGGTTCCAACGTGCAGTTCGCCGTCAATCCAGCCACCGAGGAGATCATCGTCATCGAGATGAACCCCCGGGTATCGCGCTCCAGCGCCCTGGCCTCGAAGGCGACCGGATTCCCGATCGCCAAGATCGCCGCCCGGCTGGCGGTCGGCTACACCCTGGCGGAGATCACCAACGACATCACCCGGGCCACGCCGGCATCGTTCGAACCGGCGGTCGACTACTGCGTCATCAAATGGCCGCGGTTCGCCTTCGAGAAGTTCCCCGGCACCGCCACCGACCTGACCACGCACATGAAGTCGGTGGGGGAGGCCATGGCGATCGGCCGCACGTTCAAGCAGGCCTTCGCCAAGGCGCTGCGCTCCCGCGAGCTCGACTCCGAGGCGGTCTTCCCCGACGACATGGACGAGCTGCTGGCGCTGACCGCGACCGGAGGGGCCGAGCGCTTCGACTTCGTGCTCGAGGCGCTGCGCCGCGGTGCCTCGACGCAGGAACTGGGCGAGTGCACCCACATCCACGCCTGGTTCCTGCGCGAGCTGGCCGAGCTGGTGGCCGATCCCGAGGCGCCCTTCGCCGGGCAGCGCACGTATAAATCCGTCGACACCTGCGCGGCCGAGTTCGCCGCCCAGACGCCGTACTTCTACTCGGGTTGGGAACGCCCCCGGCCGGTGGGGCCGGGGGCCGACGGGGTGGCACCGAGCCCCGCCCACGAGGTCATCCGCGGCGACAACCCGTCAGTGGTCATCCTCGGCAGCGGGCCCAACCGGATCGGCCAGGGGATCGAGTTCGACTACTGCTGTGTGCACGCCGCCGAGACCGTGCGCAGGTCGGGTCGCGATGCGGTGATGATCAACTGCAACCCCGAGACCGTCTCGACCGACTACGACACCTCCGACCGGCTCTACTTCGAGCCGCTGACGCTCGAGGACGTCATCGCCGTGTGCGAGGTCGAGTCGCCCGAGGGGGTGATCGTGCAGTTCGGCGGCCAGACGCCGCTGAAGCTCGCCGCCGGTCTGCGCGAGGCGGGCATTCCGATCCTCGGCACCAGCCCCGACGCGATCGATCTGGCCGAGGACCGCTCGCGCTTCGGGCCGCTGCTCGATCGCCTCGGCTACAAGGCCCCGCCCTACGCCTCCGCCCACTCACCCGAGGAGGCGCTGGCACGCGCGCCCGAGGTCGGCTTTCCGCTGCTCGTGCGCCCCTCCTACGTGCTCGGTGGTCGCGCCATGGAGATCGTCTACGACGTCGACGGGCTCGCGGACTACCTGCGCCGGGTGGGGACGGCCAGCGGATCGACGATCTACCTCGACCGCTTCCTCGAGGACTCGATCGAGGTCGACGTCGACGCGCTGTGTGACGGTGAGGACGTGTGGATCGCCGGGATCATGCAGCACGTCGAGGAGGCCGGCATCCACTCGGGTGACTCGGCCTGTGTGCTCCCTCCACACGCCCTGGGCGACGAGATGCTTGACCAGATCCGCGACCAGGCCGCCGGGCTGGCCCGCGCCCTCGGCGTGGTCGGGCTGCTCAACGTGCAGTTCGCCATCCACGCCTCGGAGGGGCTGCACGTGATCGAGGCCAACCCGCGCGCCTCCCGCACCGTCCCGTTCGTGTCCAAGGCGATCGGGCTGCCGGTGGCCAAGCTCGCCTGCCGCCTGATGCTCGGCGAGCGGCTGGCCGACCTCGACCTGCCCGCCGATACCGACAACGGCCACGTCTGCGTCAAGGAGGCCGTGCTGCCCTTCGACCGGTTCGTCGGCAGCGACGTCCTGCTCGGCCCGGAGATGCGCTCAACCGGTGAGGTGATGGGGATCGCCCGTGACTTCCCCGCCGCCTTCGCCAAGGCCCAGGCGGCCGCCGGAGCGCGGCTGCCGAGCGCCGGCACGGTGTTCATCACCGTGGCCGACCACGACAAGGCCGCCGCCACCGGTCTGGCCATCCAGCTGCACGACCTCGGCTTCGAGCTGATCGCCACCCGGGGCACCGCCCAGGCGCTGAGTCGCATGGGGATCCCGGCGCGGACGATCAACAAGCTCGCCGAGGGTTCCCCGCACGTCGTCGACGCCATCGAGGCGGGGGACGTCGCGCTGGTCATCAACACGCCGCGGGGCACCGGAGCCCGCTCGGATGGCTATGAGATCCGCAGCGCGGCCGTCGCGCGACGGATTCCCTGCATCACCACGATCTCCGGGGCGCTCGCCGCGGTGCGCGCCATCGCGGCCGCCACCTACGGCGAACCGGACGTCATGAGCCTGCAGGAAATCTACGCCTCGGGGGCGCAGGCCTAGAGCCTTCACACCCCCGAAAAGGTGTCCTCGAGGCGGCTTTTTATGCGCGGATTATCCGGTGGGGGAGAGGCCCGAAATCTGTCCCGGAAACCGCCCGAATTCGCCTGAGGGTCCGAGGCGGAATGTCCACAGGGCCAGGAAACTGCCTGCAAACCACACTTATTGTCGAAACCATCCTCGACAATGCTCAACCTCAAGTTGAGGTACAGGCAAAATTGGGCCCTAGCGGCCTCATCGCGCAGCCTCACGATGTATAGTCGCCGCCCATGCCGCCGGTCAGTGATCAGCCCTCCACGAAAGCCATCGCAGCGCCGGAGCGGTCGCTCACGCAGCGGATGGAAGCGCTCCAGCGCGCCAACGACATTCGCAGCCGTCGCGCACAGCTCAAGCGCGATCTCAAGGCCGGGCGCCAGCCGATCCACGAACTGCTGCTCGACCCGCCGGAGTACCTCGAGACCGCCAAGGTGTTCGACCTGCTGCTGGCGGTGCCGAAGTACGGGCGCGTCAAGGTCAACAAGATCCTCTCCACCTGCCGCATCTCGCCCAGCAAGACGATCGGGGGCCTGTCCGAGCGCCAGCGCACCGAGCTCGTCGACCTGATGCGCCGTCGCTGAGGCGGCGCCGCCGCCCACCGGGGTAGCCTGCTCCTCACGTGGCCAAGGTGTTCGTGATCGTCGGACCCGCCGGCGTCGGCAAGGGCACCCTGGTCCAGCACCTGCGCCAGCGGCTGCCGGAGCTGTCGTTGGCGGTGTCGGCCACCACCCGCACGCCCCGGCCGGCCGAGCGCGACGGTGAGCACTATCACTTCCTCTCCCGCGAGCAGTTCGATCGCCGGGTGGAGGCGGGTGACTTCGTCGAGCACGCCGAGTACGCGGGCAACCGCTACGGCACCCTGAGATCCGAGCTCGAGAGTCGTCTCCAGGACGGCCAGTCGGTTCTGCTCGAGATCGAGCTCCAGGGTGCCCGGCAGCTGCGCCAGACCCTCCCCGACGCGGTCAGCGTTTTCATCGCCCCGCCCACCACCCAGGCCCTGCGCGCGCGGCTGCTGCGCCGCGGGACCGACAGTCCCGAGCAGATCGCCGCCCGGCTCCAGGCGGCCGAGCGCGAGCTCGCCGCCCAGCCGGAGTTCGAACACGTCGTGGTCAACGATCACCTCGAGGAGGCAGTCCGTGAGTTGGTGGCCATCGTGCAGAGCGAGCTGGCCTGCTCCGAACCGGCCGGCTCGGGCCACTGACACCGCTAACCTGTGGACCACAAACGACTCGAGGACTTCACGTGATCTCTCCCCGCATCGACAAGCTGCTCAAGAACGTCGACTCCGACTACGCGAGCGTGATCGTGGCCGCCAAGCGCGCGCGCCAGATCAACTCGTACTACCACAGCCTCGGTGAGGGGACCTTCGACGAGTTCCCGCCCCCGATGGTCGAGACCCGCTCCAAGAACTACCTGACGATCGCCATGGAAGAGGTCGCGCAGGGCAAGCTGAAGTACCAGTACCGCTAGGGCCACCCGGTCTCACAGACGCATGCGGCTGCTGATCGGCGTATCCGGCGGCATCGCCGCATACAAGGCGCTGGAGACGGCCCGCCTGGCGATCAAGGCGGGCCACAGCGTGCGGGTCATCCAGACCCCGAGCAGCCAGCAGTTCGTCGGCGCCGCCTCGTTTGCCGGGATCACCGGGGCGCCCGTGCTCAGCTCCGAGTTCGAGACCGATCCGGCCCGGGGCTCCTATCCCGGTGAGCCCCTGCCGGATTGGGCCCCGATCAGCCACCTCGCGCTGGTCGAACGCGCGGACGTGTTCCTCATCGCACCGGCCAGCGCCAACACGATCGCCAAGCTGGCGGCGGGCATGGCCGACAACCTGGTGACCACCGCAGCACTGGCCGCCGCCTGCCCGGTGATCGTGGCGCCGGCGATGAACAACCGCATGTATCTCAACCCGGCGACCCAGGCGAACATCCTCGCCCTGCGTGACCATGGCGTGACCGTGCTGGACCCGGGCGTCGGCGAGCTGGCCTCGCGGGGCGAGCGCGGCGTGGGCCGTCTGCCCGAACCCGCCGAGCTGCTCGTCGCGGTGGAGGCCGCGGCGCTGGCCCCACCCGCGGGCGACCTCGACGGCGTGAGGGTGCTGGTCAGCGCCGGGGGGACCCAGGAGCCGATCGACGCGGTGCGCTTCATCGGCAATCACTCCTCGGGCCGCATGGGCTATGCCCTGGCCTCACAGGCCAGGGCACGGGGTGCCCGCGTCACGCTGCTCACCGCCAACGTGAGACTCCCCGACCCCACCGGCGTCGAGCTCATCCGCGTGCGCACCGCCGCCGAGCTCCACGCCGCCGCGGCTGAGCGCTTCGCCGCGACGGACGTGCTCATCATGGCCGCCGCGGTGGCCGACTTCCGCCCGGCTCACCCCGCCGACCACAAGCTCAAGAAGACCGCTGCGGAGGCCCCGTCGAGCATCGCGCTGGAACCGACCGCGGACATCCTCAGCGACCTCGCCCAGCGTCGGCACGGCGACCAGACGCTGGTCGGGTTCGCGGCCGAGCACGGTGAGGGAGCCATCGTCTACGGCCGCGACAAGCTCGAGCGCAAGGGTCTCGACGCGGTCGTCGTCAACGACATCTCGCGCACCGACATCGGCTTCGACACCGCCGAGAACGAGGTGGCGATCGTGACCGCCGCGGGGGAGCAGATCGTGGCCAAGGCCGCCAAGGCGGCGGTGGCCGACGCGATCCTCGACGTGGTGATCGAGCTGCGAGCCCGGTCTGGTGCGGCTCGCGATGGAGCCCGTGTTGGCGCCGCTGGACACTGAGCGCCACGCGGCCGTCGCCGGAGCCGTCGCCGCCAACGTCGCCCGCGCCGTCGAGATCCAGCCGGCCATCGCCGAGCAGCTCGCCGTCGTGCTGCTGGCCGAGGGGCACGTGCTCATCGAGGGCTTCCCGGGCGTGGGCAAGACCACCCTGGCCCGGGCGCTCGCCCGCTCGCTCGACTGTCGCATGGCACGCATCCAGGGGAGCCCGGACCTGATGCCCGCCGACGTGGTGGGGATGAACGTGTTCGACCGTCAGGAGCAGACGTTCGCGTTCCGACCCGGTCCGGTGTTCGCCAACGTCGTCCTCGTCGATGAGATCAACCGTGCCTCACCCAAGGCCCAGTCGGGCCTGCTGGAGTGCATGCAGGAGCGGCGCGTGACCGTCGACGGCCACAGCCACGACCTCGCCTCCCCGTTCATGGTCGTGGCGACGCAGAACCCGGCTGAGTACGAGGGCACCTACGCGCTGGCCGAGGCTCAGGTCGACCGCTTCATGCTGCGCATCTCGCTGCGCTATCCCGAGCGAGCCGTGGAGGCCGCCATGCTCGCCGCCAACGAGGCGGCCGACCCCGGCGCCGAGCTCGAGCCGGTGGCCAGCGCGGCGGAGCTGCTCGCCGCCCAGGCCGCCGCCCGACAGCTGTACGCCTCACCCGCCCTGCGCGACTACATCGTCGCGCTGCTCTGGCGGACGCGCGAGGACCCGCGCGTGGCGCTCGGGGCGAGCCCCCGCGCCGGTCTGATGCTGCTGCGCGCCGCCAAGGCGCTGGCCCTGCTGCGGGGTCGCGATCATGCCCTGCCCGATGACGTCCAGGAGCTGGCCGAGCCGGTCCTGGCCCACCGGCTGGTGCTGACCGCCCAGGCGTTCGCCACCAGCGCCCCCGAAGTCGTTGCCGATGCCCTGGCGAGGACCCGGGCCCGCTGAGTCGGGCGACCGCCCGTCCCGGCTGGCGCTGAGCGCCCGGCCGGCGCTGGCGGTCGCGCTCGTCGGGCTCGCGCTGGCGTTGACCGGCTTCGCGGTGGCCGGTCCCACGCTGGCGGTGCCCGGCGCCGGGCTGGTGCTGCTCGGCGGACTCGCGCCCCTCTGGGTGCTGGCGGCGACGTCGCGTCTGGTGCTCGATGCGGCGGCCCCGTCCAGCACGGTGATCGACGGCCGACCCCTGGGGATCACCATCGACATCTCCGGATCGCGTCTGCTCGGCCACAGCGGCGCGGTTTTGACCCACGAGCTGCTGGCCGAGCCGCTCGCGCTCCACCGCGCCGGTCGCGTTGAGGTCGACGCGCGGGCGCGGGGGCGCGGATATCTCGCCGTCGCGCCACCCGAGGTGACCGTCAGCGATCCGTTGGGACTGGCACGCGGCACGCGCGCGGCACGGCACTCGGTGGGGACGCTGCTGGTCCTGCCCCGCACCGAGCCGGTGCGCTGGCTCGACTCCGGCCTGGCGCCGTCGGGTACCGGCGCGCCGATCGGTTTGATGGCCGGTCCCCAGACGATCGACATCGCCGGACTGCGCGAGTATCGACCCGGCACGCCGGCCACGCGTATCCACTGGCCGGCGCTGGCCCGGGGTAGCGAGCTGCTCGAGCGCGTGTTCGCCACCGAGACCGACCGCGTTCCGCTGCTCGCGGTCGATCCCCGCTGTGGGAACCCGTCCGCCGACGCGCCGCTGATCGACGTGGTGGTGACCGCGGCGGCATCGCTGACCCTGGCCCTGGCCACCAGCGGTGGCGTCGACCTCCTGCTCCCGGGGACGCCCACCCCGCTGCGCATCACCGAATCGCTCGCCGGCTGGCCCGCGGCGTTGCGCGCCCTGGCGCTGATGCCGGCCGCTCGGCGTGAGTCAGCGCCGCCGCGGGTGCCGGGCTCCAACGACGGGATCCTTTTCTACGCCTGCGTCGATCCCGTCCTCGGCGCCGCCGCTCAGCATCGCTGGGCCGGCCGGATGTTCACCCTGGCACCGCCGTTCCCGCGAACACCCCAGCCGGGGGAGATGACCCCGGCCTCACCGGTGCCCGGGGGCTCGGGCCAGGCCGCCGTGCTCGAGGTGGCCGGGTGCGTGGCCCGACCCGTGTGGGGCGGCGCATGAGCCTCGCCGCGCCACCACCGCCGCCGTTCGATCTCGGGCGCCGCGAGTCGGGCACGACAACGGGGACGGTCGCGAGCTGGTTGGCGTTCTGCGCCCTGGCGCTGTACGCCACGCTGCGCTGGGGGACGATGCTCGAGCCGGCCGCGCAGGGGCGCCTGTTCATCTCGCTCCTGCTGTCGGTGGCGCTGGCCGCCGGACTGCGCTGGCTGCTCGGGCGCCCCCGGGGACACTGGGCGGTGCTGCCCGTGGTGATCGTGGGCCTGATCGCGCTGCTCGGCATCGCCGGCTTCCCCCTCACCACCCACGTCGGGCGCCTCGCCTCGCGTCTGTCCGACGGGGTCGACACCTTCGGCGACCTGCTCGTCCCCTACAACGGCGGCGACCCGAACGTGGCCGCGGCGCTGGTGCTGTCGGGCGGGGGGTTGCTGCTCGCTGCCGCGGTGGTCTTCGCCGGCGTGCGCCGCGCGCCCGGCACCGGTCGACTCGCGCTCACCGCCGCCCCGCTGCTCGCCCTCGCGGTGATCCCCTCGACGATCGTCGCTCCCGAGGTCTCCTACCTCCACGGCCTGCTCACCTTCGTGCTGGTGACCCTGCTGGTGTTCTCCCCGCGGCTGATCCCCGAGGCGCGCGGCAGCGGTCTGGCGCTGCTGTGCGTGGCGGCGATGCTCGGAGCGGTCGGGGCCGGGGTGATCGCGGGCGATCGCCTGTGGGTGCACACCAACCAGCCATCCGGCGCGCCGGTGCTGGGACCGGGGATGGGGTTGCCGGTCGCCGAGCAGTTCCGCTGGCAGCAGACCTACGGGACGCTCGGCTGGCCCTACACCGGGGCGAGCGTGCTGGAGGTCACCGCCCGGCGGCCCGCCCACTGGAAGGCCGAGGACCTCGACAGCTTCGACGGACGGGGCTGGACCACGGACCAGGGCGATGAGGACCCGGGCCTGATCGGCGTCAGCGCCGCCCACCTCGCCGAATACACCGAGACCCTCAACGTCAACGTCGATGAGATCTCCTCGAACCAGATCATCACCGCGGGGTACGCGTACCGCCCCGACATCTCCGGGGTGGCGCCCGGGAGCGCCCCCGGGACCTGGGTGTCGGAGCCGGGCTTCCCGCTGCGCCCGGGCGACGACTACGCGGTGCGGGTCTACGCACCGGACCCCAGCGACGCGCAGCTCGCCGCGGTCGGCAGCGACTATCCCGCGGCCCTGGCGCCGTTCCGCCGGCTGGCGTTGCCGAGCGGCGTCTACACCGAGGTCCAGGCTCTGGCCGACCGTCTGCACGCCGGCACCGACAGCCCCTACGCCTACGTGGAGGCGGTGCTCAATTACCTCCAGCATGGCTACGTGTACACGCTGGACCCGCCCAAGGGCGGCACCTACCCGCTGGTCAACTTCCTCCTCAGCACCCGGCGCGGCTACTGCCAGCAGTTCGCCGGGGCGATGGCTCTGCTGCTGCGGATGGAAGGCGTGCCCGCCCGCGTGGCCGTCGGCTTCAGCAGCGGCGTGCGCCGCACCGCCTCCCACACCTACGTCGTGGCCGACTTCGATGCCCACGCCTGGGTCGAGGCGTGGTTTCCCAGCTACGGCTGGGTGACCTTCGATCCCACCCCCGGCACCGCGACGGTCGCCGGCGCGACCCCGACCGCCGCCGCGACGCGCACCCCGATCCCCGCGGCCCAGACTGCGAGCACTCCGCAATCGCCGAGCACCGCCAGCCAGGCCGGCGTGGCGCCCCACGGACTCTCCGGGCAGCCCAAGACCGGCGCCGGTGCCCGGGCGGGCACCCGCCACACCGTCGCCCGGGGCTCCGGCTCGGGGAACCGCCTGGCCGTCGTCGCGCTCGCCCTGGCCGGCGTGTTGCTCGCCGGCCTGATCGCCGTGATCCTGCGCGGGTTCCTGCGCCGTCCCACCACGGCCGCACTGACCGCCGAGCTCGAGCATGCCTTCGCCGTCTCCCGTCAGCCGCTGGAGGCCGACGTCACCCTCGCGGACCTCGAGCGGCTGCTCGGCGACAGTCCCGCTGCCGCCGCCTATGTCAGGGCGCTGTCGACGTCGCGCTACACGCGCGCGAGCGAGGCGCCGACCGCCCAGGGGCGTGCCGCGCTGCGCCGCTGGCTCGCCCAGGGTGGGGGCGCCGGGGCCCGGCTGCGGGCGCTGGCGGCGCTTCCGCCACGGCGCCGTCCGGCCGGCGCCTGAGCCGCCTCGGAGCCGCGCTGAGCCCACCCTCGAGGCTCCGCGGACCGCCCTAGACTGAGATTCCATGGACGCCCATGGCGAGCACCGTGACGGTGTCTATGACCTCTACCGGCGCGGCAGCGACCTCCTCGAACACGGCCATAACCACCAGGCGCTGATCCCGCTCAGCCAGGCCGCGGCGCTGTCTCCGGACTCAGCCTCGATCCGTGAGGCCTACGGGCGCGCGCTGTTCCACGTCCAGCAGTACCAGGATGCGGCTGACGAATTCACGAGCGGTCACCGAGAAGGAGCCGACCAACGACTTCGCGCTGTTCTGCTTGGGTCGCTGTCTCCAGCAGCTGGGGCGCCACCGCGAGGCGCGGCCACCCCTCACGCTGGCCGCCCGCCTCCAGCCCGCCCGGAGTGATTACCGCCTCTACCTCGAGCGGGCGCGCAAGGCCACCGGCCCGGACGCGCCGAATCCCTACCACCAGCGCGACGACACCGCCAGCAACGGTTGAACCCCGCTCGGAGCAGGGATCTGACCCTGCGCCAGCCCCCGCCTGAGTGGCTCTGGCTCAGACGTCGTGGTGCTAACCTCGAACCACAGCTTTCGTTAGGCCAGGGCGAACCTGGTAGGCAGTACCGGAAGTGGGCGCTCGCCCGCTTTTTTTATGAGTTTTTCCAAGTTGGAGTGCACCGTGAGCAACATCGAAACCGAGATCGA
>CBDAPW010000002.1:0-350174 GCA_965198695.1 Solirubrobacteraceae bacterium
GGCACATGCCGAGGGCTGAGGCGAAGGCGAAGGCGGCGCGACCGGTCACCCGGTACGCCAAGGGCCACGTCCGCCAGGCCGAGATCCTCGCGGCCGCCAAGCGGATCTTCTGGGAGCGCGGCTACCGGGGCACCACGCTGCGCGACGTGGCGGCGGAGTGCGGGATCGCCCACTCCACGCTGCTGCACTACTTCCCGGCCAAGGAGGCGCTGCTCGAGGCGGTCCTCGGCGAACGCGACGCCCAGGTTCGCGCCGAGTCCCAGCATCTGCGCACGGCCGAGGATCTGCTCGCCTTCACGCGCCGGATCGGATCCACCCAGGGCACCGATCCGACGATGATCGAGCTGACCACGAAGATGATGGCCGAGGCGACCGACCCGGCCCACCCCGCCCACCGCTTCTACCGCGAGCGCTCGCGACAGATCGTGGACAACCTGGCCGAGGTCCTCCGCTCCGCCCGGTCCCACGGTCTGCTGCGCGACGGGGTCGACCCGCATGAGGCCGCCCAGACGTTCTTTGCCCTGCGTGAGGGGGCACAGCTGCAGTGGCTGCTCGAGCCCGGCTCCATCGACGTCCCCGAGGTGCTCTACAAGCACCAGCGGGCGTGGTTCACCGACGCAGCGCTGGCGGCCTCGGGTGCGTGAGCACCCGGCTCGCGGATCCTGACCTCAGCGCCTCAGGACCAGCTGCGCTCGAGCCCGGAGATGAGCTCGACCACGGCGGCGTGGCGGACCACCTCCAGACCGACCTGCGCCGCGGCGGCGACGATGCCGCCGTTGAGCGTGGCGATCTCGGTCCGGCGGTGGGCCTGGACGTCCTGGAGCATGCTCGGGCGGTGGGCGTAGTTCACCCGTGCCGCCTCGTCGATCAGGGCCGCCGGATCGTCGCTGAGCACGATGCCGAGGGCGTCGGCCACCGCCCGTCCCTCGTCGATCAGCTCGCCCGCCAGCTGCCGGGTCGGCGGATGGGTGCACAGCTCGCCGTGGGTGAGGCCGGTGAGCGCGCACAGCGGGTTGGTCGACGCGTTGAACAGCAACTTGGTCCACTGGGCCCCGCGCGCGTCGGCCATGGCATGGCACTCCATGCCCGCCCGGTTGAGCAGCCCGGCCAGGCCCTCGATCTCCCCGGTGCTCGCCGGTCGGGGTTCGTAGGGCCCGATCCAGGTCGGCCCGGGGGCGTCCATGTGGATCTGGCCCGGGCCGGTCAGGCGACCCGCCGGCAGGGTCACCCCGCGGATCACGCGCGCGACGGACTCGGCGATCACCTCCTCGTTGCCGATCCCGTTCTGCACGCTGCACACCGCGCCGTCGGCGAACACGTGGGCGGTGGCGGCGATCGCCGGGGCGGTGACGGTGCCCTTGGTGGCCACGATCCCGTAGGCGCACTCCGGGATCTCGCTCGCGTCGCTGCGCGCCTGCACCTGGGCGATGAACGCGCTGTGGCCGGAGATGGCCAGCCCGCCATGGTTGATCGCCGCCACGTGCTCGGCGGAGGTGTCATAGACCCAGACCTCCACCTCGGGCAGCTGGGCGAGGTGGGCGGCGTAGAGGCCGCCGATCGCGCCGCCGCCGACGATGCAGATCCTCACGACAGCGCTCACGCCAGAACGGCCGCGGCGATCTCGTGACACACCGCGGGGGGCGGACCCGCGATGCCGAGACCGGCCACCACACGCTCACCGTCGGTCACGGGCAGCCCGCCCGGGACCGCGAGCGCCGGGTAGGTGAGCACCGACAGCAGCCGGGGATCGATCTCCCCGCTGGGGACCTGGAACGTGCCGGCGCCGGCGCCGACCGCCTCGGCGACGAACGATGCGGCGGAGGGGGCCCCGTCCATCGTGTCCTGCTGGATGGGATCGCCACGATCATCGACCACCGCGACGGCGATGCCCACCCCCCGCGCCTGGGCCTCGACCATCGCCCGGTCGGCCAGCTCCAGCGCCCAGGCCCGCTCCGGTTGCTCCGCGGGGGGTGGCTCTGAGTAGCCCGATCCCGGCTCGGTCGGGAGCTCACCGAAGGCGTCGAGCCAGCGCTTGGCGTCATCGCCGTGCTGGCCCACATAGGGCAGCCCCATCGTCCACATGACGATCAGGTCCTCGGTGTTGGTCGGCTTGCCCTCGGCGATGAGCATGGTCCGGTCCAGGCCCGGGACCTTGACGAACGGGCCGATCGTCGCGCCCGAGGCGCTGAAGCCGCCGATGATCGGGCGCGTCGGGTCAGACGCCTCATAGATCGGCATGCCGCCCGCCCCGGGGAAGTTCGCGTCCGGCGAGCAGGCGAGGAACCCGGCCGCCACCGGCGCCGGCATGGTGGCCATGCGCATGTGGTGCTCGGTGCTCGGGATCTGCTGGGTGGCGGACACCCAGGCCTTGGAGCGCGCGCGGGCCATCCCGCCCGCGCCGCCCCGGTCCATGCGCGAGGCGGAGATGAGCACCCCGGTGGGGCCGACCACGGCGAACGCCCCACGGACCCCCACCTGGGCTGCCTTGTCGACCGCGCGGGCGATCAGCGCGCGGGCGTCGGAATGGGAGATCGAGGTCGGATGGCGCATCCGGGCGACGATACACACTTCATCCAACTGTCGCCGAAGTTCAAATGTGCATACAGCTCAACGACCCGCGCCCTGCCCCGACGGGTGCGTCTGGGCGGCCGCCCACGCCGAGGTCATCGCGCACATGCCGTCGATGAAGTCGGGCCAGGGGACCTCGGGATCGCTCTGCTGCTCGGGCCAGGTCACGCGGTTGATCAGGGCTCCGAAGGCGATCCGGAAGACGACCGTCGCCACCGCATCGGGCTGGGGGCAGCCATGCTCGGCCAGGCACGCCGACACATGGGCGACGAACCGCCGTTCGGTCTGCTTGACCGTCAGGTCGCCCTGGGCGGAGACGACCTGGTCGGTGGTGGTGCTGCGGACGATCGCGCGCAGGCTGCCGGCGTGGCGCCGGGCGACCTCGGCCTCGATCCGCACGCTCTGGCTGACGAACGCGGCGACGTCGAGGCCGATCCAGCGGTCGGGATCGTCATAGGCGTCGTGCTCGTGCGCCATGCGGTCCATGAGCCGCTGGTGGACCGCCCCGGTCAGGGCCTCCAGGCTGTCCACCCGCCAGTAGATCCCGCCGTTGGAGATGCCCGAGCGGGCGCTGAGGGCGGAGATCGACAGACCCTCGAGGCCGCGCTCGGCGAGGATCGCCTCGGCCGCGTCGAGCAGCCGGTCCAGGGAGGCCCGGCCGCGGTCCTGCTGGGGTGGGCGCACACCGCTCATGGCGTGAAGGTTGACATCAGGAGGAACCAGAGTAGGTTCTCCGGAGTATTCACTCTGGTTCTGCGTCGCCAGATCGCGGCCGGGCCCAGGGACGAACCGAGGAGAGCGTTGTGAGTCAGAAGATCCATGTCCTCATCGCCGGGGGAGGCCTCAGTGGGCTCTGCCTGGCCAACGGCCTGCTCAAGGCGGGCCACACCTGCGAGGTGTTCGAGCGTGACGACGACAGCGCGCGCCGCGGCGGATATGCGCTGAACATCAACGCGGACGGAGGCGAGGCGTTGCGCGTGTGCCTGCCCGAGGACCTGTTCGAGCTCTACCTCGACACCTCCCAGAAGACCCCCGCGCGCCGGGGCACGATCGTCTGGGACAACCAGCTGCACGAGCTCAGCTTCGGACCCCACCTCGGGCCGCCCAACGAGGGACCGCGACCGCACACCATCGTCAACCGCCATACCCTGCGCCAGATCCTGCGGGCCCGGTTGGATGGCGTGCTGCATGAGGGCGCCTCCGTCACCGGCTTTTCAGAATCGGCCGACGGGGTCACGGTGACGCTGTCGGACGGACGCTCGGCCAGCGGCGATCTTCTCGTGGGCGCCGACGGGATCCGCTCGGTGGTCCGGGGCCAACGGCTCCCGGAGGTCCAGGTCATCGAGGCCGGCATCCACGGAATCGGGGTCTACGGGCGCTCCCCACTGACCGACGAGATCATGGCCGATTGGCCGGAGGCGCTCACCCAGAACACCTCGTTCGCCGCCGACCGCCAGGGCCACCGCCTTCTCATGGCGCCGATGCGCCCCCGACGGGATGTGGCCAGCGCCGTGGCGGACCGGGCTCCGGATGTGCAGCTTGACCCCTTCGACGACTACGTCATGGTCAGCGCCAGCGTGGCGCCCGACACACCGGTGCCGCGGGCGCGGGACTGGACACCGGATACGCCGCGCGAGCTGCGGGACGCGATGTTGCGCGCCCTGGAGGGATGGCATCCGCTGCTGACCGGGATCGTGGAGCGCATCGAGCTCGACTCGATGTTCAAGGTCTCCTTCGGCCGCCTCGATCCGGCGCCGCCCTGGGAGCCCTCCCGCGTGACCCTGATCGGTGACGCCGCCCACGCCATGCTGCCGAGCCTCGGCATGGGCGCCAACCTGTCCCTGCGCGACGCCCGGGGCCTGGTGGAGGAGCTCCGCGATGTCGGCGCCGACCGGGAGGACCTGCTCGCGGCGGTGGGCCGGGCCGAGGCGGCGATGCGCGAGGCCGCCTACCCGATCATGGCGATGACGCTCGAGCACGACGAGCGCTTCGGCGGCGGAGGCCTGAAGGAGCTCTCCGGGGCCGCCTCGGCCTGAGGACCGCGCTGAGCCGCTGGCCCGGCCCCACAGGCCGGGCCAGGCCAGAGCCTCAGGATGTCGGCTGAGCGGCCACGAGGTCGGGCGTGATGCGGTGATCCCAGGCGGCGAAGGGTGCCGCCCCCTCCGCGACCTCGTCGGCTCGCGCGGCGTGCGCCGCCGCCGTCTCGAGGATCTCGGCCGCGTGGGAGCGCTTCTCGGCCATCGAGATCACCGACGCGTCGAGGCCGGCGGGATCGAAGACGACCTGGGCGCGCCCGTCGCGCACCTCGAGTCGCCCGGCCGCGCCGCAGGTGGCGCACTCGACGTCGGCGCCGTGGATGTCGACGACGCTGAGGTGACACAGCGGACACAACCCGGGCTCACCGCGGTACTCGACCTCCGCATAGGAGCGGCCCAGCTGCTCGGCGACGTGGGCCCCGAGCTGTCGGGTGCGGGCGATCGCCTCGGGGAACAGCACGATCGAGGCGGGCGTGCCCGCCCCCGCGAACACGACCTGGTCGACCACGGCGCTGCGCATGGAGAAGGCGAGCGAGTGCATGAGCGGCAGCGCCAGGGTGTTCCACTGCGGCGTCTGTGCACCGCCGGTGACGATGAACGCCGCCAGACGGTGGCGCAGGGCGCGCTCGTCGGGCGCGAAGGGCACCCGGATCGGCGTGCCGGCCCGCTCCTGCTCGAGCAGGAGCTCGATGAACCCGACGTCGGCGTGGGGGCCGAACACCCGGTCGGTGAGCAGGCGCAGCTTGCCCGGCGTCGTGCGCGAGTAAATCGGGGCGCTGTAGATGACGCCGTCGGCGGCCATCACCTGCTCCCAGAACCAGGCGCAGTCGTCGTCGGCGGGCGCCAGCGTCGGCCCGGTGGAGATGCGCAGGTCATCCAGGGCCAGCCAGGCGACCTCCGTCCCATGGGACTCGGCCTCCATCAGGGCCGCCTTGAGCAGGATCTCCGCGCTGCCTCCGGCGGCGCCCGCGCTGACTCCGAGGAGCTTCGCGGCCATGTCCTCAGGCTCCGAGCATCGAGTAGCCGCCGTCGCAGATCATGTAGGTGCCGGTGATGTGCGCGGCCTCATCGGAGGCGAGGAACAGCGCGGTGCCGGCGAGATCCTCGGGCTCGGGGATCCGTCCCGCCGGGGTGTCGCGCTCGAGCTGCTCGCCGCGGCCGGACTTCCAGTCGGGACGATTGAGCACGCGCTCGGTCTTCATGAAGCCCGGGGCGAAGGTGTTGACGCGCACGTGCGGGGCGAACGCCTTGGCGTAGGACTTGGTCAGCCCGAGCACCCCGTACTTGCCGGCGGCGTACTGGGGCGCGCGCGGGGAGCCGCGGACGATGACGGTCGAGCCGATGTTGACGATCGCGCCGCGCTGGCGCTCGAGCATGCGGGTGCCGAACTCGTGAATCATCAGCATGGTCCCCTTGATGTCCACGTCGAGGGTGTGGTCGATCAGCTCCTCGGTGATGTCGCGCCAGGACTCCTGCTCGGAGGCCATGTCGCCAACGTTGTTGATGAGCACGTCGAGGCTGCCGAGCTCTGCATCGCAGGTGTTGGCCATCCGCTTGATGTCCTCCCAGCTGACGATGTCGCCCTGGACGAGCAGCGCCTCGGCGCCCTCGGCGCGCACGCGCTCGGCGGTCTTCTCCGCGCCGGCGGCTGAGCTGCGGTAGTGCACCACGACGGTGCGGGCGCCCTCCTGGGCGGCGCGCACGGCGATCTCGGCGCCGTAGCCGGTGCCCGCTCCGGTGACCATCACCGTGCGGTCGCTGAAGCGCTGGGGGATTGACTCGGTCATGTCCCTGTCCTCTCTCTCTTCTCTCGCATGACTCAGACGACCGTCCGGCCGCCGTCGATGTACAGCACGTGGCCGTTGATGAAACTTGCCTGCCGCGAGGCCAGGAACAGCACCGGGCCGGCGACCTCCTCGAGCCGTCCGAAGCGGCCGGCGGGGATGAGGGAGACGAGCCGGTCGCGCTCGGCCGGGTGGGCGTCGAGGTAGGCGGTGGTGAGATTGCTCTCCATGTAGCCGGGCGCGACCGCGTTGACGGTCACCCCGTCGGCGGCGAACTCGTGCGCCATCACCTTGGTCAGCTGGTTGATCGCTCCCTTGGACGCGGCGTAGGGGCCGTGGTTGCGGTGACCCATCAGACCCGCCACCGAGGAGAAGAAGATCACCCGACCATGACCCTGGGCTCGCATCGGCTCGAGCGCCGCCTGGGCGGTGAAGAAGGCGCTGGTCAGGTTGACCGAGATGATCCGCTCGAAGTCGGCGCCACCGTACTCCTCGATCGGCCGGCGGTCGTTGATCCCGACCCCGTGGACGAACACGTCGAGGCCGCCCAGCGCGGTGCGGCCGCGGTCGACGGCCTCACGGGCCGCCGCCGCGTCGGCGAGGTCGGCCGCGATCAGTCGCTCCTGCGCCAATCCCAGCGGATCGCCGAGCGCGCGCAGGTGATCCTCGCTGACGTCGAGCAGGGCCACCTCGGCACCGGCCTCGACGAATGCGCTGACCAGGGCGCCCCCCAGAGTGCCGGCGCCGGCCACGAGCACGCGCGAGCCGGTCAGGCCCAGCCAGTCGCTCATCTAGTGGGACCCGGTGACCGGCGGGGTCGCCGCGCGGTAGGTGTAGACGTTGAGCGTCCGCACCTCGTGGTCGCCGACCTCGGCCGAGTGGGGGACCCCGCCGGGGAGGGCAGCGAGCTGACCCGCGCTGAGGTGCACCGGCTCACCGGCGACGGTGAAGTCGATCTCGCCCTCGACCACCGAGGTCACCTGATCCTGGGGGTGCTGATGCTCCTCCCAGGAGGAGCCGGCCTCGTAGCGGTAGTAAGTGACGGTGAGCTGGGGCGTGTGCACCGTGGCCCCCCAGATCCCGGGGCGCACCTCCGAGAAGGTGAGCTCGGACCAGTCGACGGTGAACGGCTCGGCCGTCGGGGCGGGGGCCGTCATGCCTGAGCGGCGACGGGCGCGAGCTCCGGATGGCCCTCGGCCCAGGAGATGACCGGGTTGCGCAGCACGCCGATCCCCTCGATCTCGGCCTCCACCACGTCACCGGGGCGGAGGTAGAGCGACGCCGCGTCCTCGGAGAAGCCGGCGACGCCTGACACGGTGCCGGTCGAGATGATGTCGCCCGGGTTGAAGCCCATCGCCGAGTAGTGGCTGATGATCTCCGGGATGGTCACCGACATGCGGTCGGTGTTGGAGACCTGGCGGACCTGACCGTTGACGCGCAGCTCCATGTTGAGGTGCTGGGGGTCGGCGATCTCATCGGCGGTGACGATCCACGGGCCGATCGGGGAGAACGTGTCGATCGACTTCGACAGACAGAACACGCCGGACTTCATCTCCTCCCGCTGGATGTCGCGGGCGGTGATGTCGTTGAACACGATGTAGCCGGCGATGTAGTCGGCGGCCTCCTCGGGGCCGAAGAACTTCCCGGACTTGCCGATGATCACGGCCAGCTCGAGCTCGTAGTCGAGCTCGTTGGTCATCGCCTCGGGGTAGATGATCGGCTCATCGGGCCCGATCACGGCGTCGAGGTTCTGGAAGAAGACGATCCATGGCAGCACGGGGTGGGACCAGCCGACGCGCGTCGACTCCTCGTGATGTTCCTGGAAGTTCCCCGCCGTGTGGAAGAACTTCTTCGGCGCGATGGGGGCGCGCAGGGTGACGTCGGCAAGCGGTGTGGTGACGCCGGTCTCGCCGACATCGCCGCCGCGCTCGAAGTATTCACGCATCGTGGCGACGTCGAGGGCGATGACCTGGTCGCCTTCGACGCGGCCCACTGCACCGTCGTTGTAGGTCACGAGCTTCATGGGGATTCTCCGGGGGTTCGATCGTGCCGGCACCTGCTCGGCGCGGCTTCGACGACGAGAGAATACAGAAACTCAAACTGTATGCAACCAAGGTCTTCGTCGACAATTGCAGATTGAGAGGAGGCTAAGAGTGAGCTTGCATACACTTCGGTCAACTGTGTAGAGTGGCGCCTCGTTCGCCGATGGCGGGCACTTGGAGAGGACTACCCCTCGGCGCCGGAGAGCGCGGAGGAACGAGAGGTACGGAGAGGGAAGAGATGAACTCAGAGTTGAGGAAACTCGGCGCTCTTGTCAGCGCTGGTGTGCTTGCCGCCGGAGGGCTGGCTGCGTGTGGGAGCTCGAGTTCGAGCTCGAACAGCAGTACGGCTTCCAGCGCAGCCACGACGTCGGCGGCGAGCTCCGCCGGCACGGGCCAGGGCTCCGGCGCGAGCGCCAGCGCCAGCGCCGTCCTGGGCACCCCGAAGCCCGCGAAGGGCTCGCCGGTGGTCTTCGGCATGGTCAACATCGAGTCGAACCCCCAGGCGTCGTTCCCGGAGATCCGGCAGGCCGCCCAGGCGGCGGTGTCCTACGTCAACGCCTACGGTGGCGGTCTCGACGGTCATCCCATCAAGCTCGACGTCTGCATCACGGACGGCTCACCGGCGACCTCGACCCAATGCGCCAACAAGCTCATCGCCGCCCACCCGACGGCGATCCTCGGCGCGGGCGACCTCGCGGGAGCCAACACCCTGCCGCTGTACGCCAAGGCGAACCTCGCCTACATCGGCGGCGTCGACTTCACCCCGGCGGAGTCCTCGGCCCCGAACGCCGTCATCTTCAACGACGTCGCCCAGAGCGGCAACTCCGACATCGCCGAATACGCGGTCAAGACCCTCGGGGCCAAGAACGTCTCGGTGATCACCCTGGACAACACCCAGGGTGTCTCCCAGGCCAACCTGTTCGAGCTCCCGGCGACCAAGGCGGCCGGCGGCACGGCGAAGCTGTTCTCGATCCCGCCGAGCGCCTCGAGTCCGTCCTCCACGCTGGCCAGCGCGATCGGGAACAACCCCGACGCCTTCCTGCTCGAGGACCCCGCGCAATGCGTGTCGATCCTCACCGGGCTCAAGAGCCTGGGCAACTCCAAGCCGGTGCTGTCCATCGATCCCTGCTCGGCCCCCTCGGTGATCAAGGCGGCTGACGGCGCGGCGAACGGGATGTACTGGTTCGAGCCCTTCCAGGACCTGTTGGCCGCGAACCCGACCCCGGACGTCACGCTGACTAAGGCGATCCTGGCCAAGTACGCCCCGGCGAACCTGGCGCTCGACTCCCCGGCGCTGGCCGGTCTCTCGACCGTGATGAACGTGTGGAACACGTTCAAGACCACGCCGACGAGCAAGCTGACCACCGCCTACATCCTCAAGACCCTGCGGACCGGTACGCACAAGGCGTTCCTGTCGACGAGCTGGAACTGCTCGTCGCACCCGATCACCAAGGAGCCGGCCATCTGCAACGCGGATGAGTACCTCTACCAGATCCAGAACGGGAACCCGGTGCTGCTGAAGTCCGGTTACGACCTCGGGGCGAACATCGGCGGCTGATCGGTCCCGAAAGGAACGCTGAACATCATGTCCTCCTACATCCTGTTCCTCCTGCTCGGCCTGGGCTCGGGCGCCGTCTACGCGGTGCTCGGGCTGGGGCTGGTGCTGAAGTACCGCAGTGCCGGCGTGGTCGACTTCGGCCACGGCGCGGTGGCGATGTTCTGCGCCTACGTGTTCGTCGAGCTGCGCGACACCGGCGAGCTGCAGTTCCCCTGGATCATCATCCCCCACCAGGTGCGGATCGCCTCTGCCACCGGGATGGGCGCGGTGCCGTCGGTGATCATCACCCTCGTCTACGCCGCCGTGCTCGGCCTCATCTTCTACCTGGCGATCTACCGGCCGCTGCGGGCCGCTCCGGCCCTGGCCCGGGTGGGCGCCTCGATCGGCGTGCTGCTGGCACTCCAGACCATCGCGCTGCTCAACTACTCGACCTTCGCGGTCACGTCTCCCCCGATCCTGCCGGACTCGACCCTCCACATCGCGGGTCTGTTCGTGCCCTCGGACCAGCTGTACCTCGCCGGCCTGACCGTGGTGCTCGGCTTCGTGCTGGCCGCGGTGTACCGCTTCACCCGGTTCGGTCGGGTGACCCGGGCCGCGGTGGAGAACGAGCGCGGCGCGGCCCTGCTCGGCCACTCGGCCAGTCGGATCGCCGCCTACAACTGGGTGATCGCCACCGTGCTGGCGGCGGCCGCGGGCATCCTCATCCTGCCCATCTCGACCCTCAATCCGGGCACCTACACGCTGTTCATCGTCCCCGCGCTGGGCGCGGCGCTGCTCGGCCGCTTCTCCTCCTTCGGAGCGGTGGTGGCCGGTGGGCTCGGCATCGGCATGCTCCAGTCCCTGACCGTCAAGCTCCAGAGCGTCTGGACCTGGCTGCCCCAGACCGGTCTCCAGGACGGCCTGCCGTTCATCATCATCATGATCACGATCATCGTGCTCTCGCGCCGTCTGGCGGCGCGCGGGGCGATTTCCGACGTGCAGAACCCGGTGGTCGGCCGTCCGTCGCGTCCGGCCCTGACCGCGGGCGGCTCGGTCGTCGTGGGCATCATCGCCCTGCTGGTGCTCAGCTCCCAGTACCGCGCGGCGCTGGACTCCTCACTCATCACCGCCTGCATCTGCTTCTCGGTGGTGGTGATCACCGGCTACGTCGGCCAGATCTCGCTCGCCCAGAACAGCATGGCGGGGGTGAGCGCGTTCATGCTCACCCACATCGCCTCGAGCCTGGGCATCGGGTTCCCCTTCGGCCTCATCCTTGCCGCCCTCTGCGCGGTGGTCCTGGGGGTCGCCGTCGGCCTCCCGGCGGTCCGGGTGCGCGGGGTGAACCTCGCGGTGGTCACGCTCGCCGTGGCCACGGCCCTGGATGCGCTGCTGTTCAACAACACCTCGTTCTCCGGTGGCTACACCGGACGCAACGTCAGAGCCCCCCATCTGCTCGGTCTCAACCTCGGACCCGTCGGCTCGGGTCAGGACACCCAGCGGATCGCCTTCGGGATCCTCGTCGTGGTCGTCGTCGCCGCCATCGGACTCTTCGTGGCCCGGCTCCGGCTGGGTCGGCTGGGTCGGTCGTTCCTCGCCGTGCGCTCCAACGAGCGCGCCGCCGCCTCGGTGGGCATCGACGTGACCCGGACGAAGCTGTTCGCGTTCGGGATCGCCGCGTTCATCGCCGGCATCGGCGGCGGGCTGCTCGCCTATCAGCAGCAGAACGTCAACGCCGCCACGTTCACGACGTTCACGTCGCTGACCATCCTGGCCATCACCTACGTGGGCGGGGTCGGGCGGATCACCGGCGCCATCGCCGCCGGCGTGCTGCTGTCGGCCAACGGCCTGGTGCCCACGCTGCTGGACAACCTGTTCAACTTCGGTCAATACCAGGCCCTGATCGCGGGCGTGCTGCTCACGGTCACCGCGGTGGCCAACCCCGACGGCATGACCAAGGAGATGGGGGCGGGCCTGACCAAGCTGCGACTGGGAGCGCTCTCCCGCCTGGGCGGCGGCGGCACCTTCACGCCCCGCGGCACACCGGGGGCGGCGCCGGCCCCACCCCCGCCGGCGGTCCCGCCACCGGCGCCGAGCGCCGCCATCGCCGCTGAACCGTCCTCGGCCGCGGCGGCCCCCGCCGGTGCAGCCCCCAAGGCGGTCGGTCGATGAGCCTCGCCAGCCCGAGTGTCGAGGGGTCCGCGACCCGGGGTGACGGCCCGGTCCTCGCGGTCGAATCGCTGCGCGTGCAGTACGGCAACGTCGTCGCCCTCAACGACGTCAGCTTCACGGCGGCCCGCGGCGAGCTCCTGGGCTTGATCGGGCCCAACGGCGCGGGCAAGACGACGCTCATCGACGCGCTCACCGCCTACACGCCCCCGACCTCGGGAACGGTGGTGTTCGAGGGCCAGAGCACTCGGGGCGTGCGGCCCCACCGCCTCTCACGCCGCGGGCTCGTCCGGACCTTCCAGTCGGTCGAGCTCTTCGACGACCTGACCGTCGAGGAGAACCTCGCCGTCGCCGCCCAGCCGCCCAGCTTGATCGGCGCGCTCGGCACCGTGTTCGGCCTCGGGCGCGACGGCGTCTCCGAGGACGTGGCGTGGGCGATGTCGGTCACCGGACTCGAGAGCGTGGCCGAGCGCTACCCCACCGAGCTGTCCCACGGCCAGCGCAAGCTCGTCGGCGTCGGTCGCGCGCTGGCCTGTCGGCCCTCGCTGCTGCTGCTCGACGAGCCCGCCGCGGGACTGGACACCGATGAGACCCAGGAGCTCGGCCGCCGTCTGCAATCGCTGCCGGGCCACGGCGTCACCGTGCTGCTCATCGACCATGACATGGGCCTGGTGCTCGGAATCTGTGACCGCGTGCTGGTACTCGACTTCGGAAATCTGATCGCCGCCGGGAGACCCGCCGAGATCCGCGCCAACCCCGCGGTGATCGAGGCCTACCTGGGTGGCTCGGGAGGGTCTGATGGCTGAATCACCCACACTGCTGGCGGTGGAGGATCTCCACGCCGGCTATCTGGGCATCCCCGCCGTGCGGCGCCTGTCGCTGACCGTCGGTTCCGGCGAGGTGGTGGCCCTGCTCGGCCCCAACGGCGCCGGCAAGACGACCACCCTGTCCACCATCGCCGGTCTGCTCAAGACGATCTCGGGCACGATCTCCCTCGGCGGCGAGGTGATCACCGACCGCCCGGCCTACAAGCTGGCGCGGCTCGGCCTGTCCCTGGTTCCCGAGGACCGGGCGCTGTTCTACGGCCTCACGGTGCGAGAGAACCTCGGGCTGGCCCGAGGTCGCGAGACGCTCCCGGAGGAGGAGCTGCTGACGATGCTGCCGGAGCTCGAGAAGTGCCTCGGCCGCAAGGCCGGGGTCCTCTCCGGCGGCGAGCAGCAGATGCTGGCGGTCGGCCGGGCGCTGATCAGCCGGCCGCGACTGCTGCTGGTCGACGAGATGAGCCTCGGCCTGGCCCCGGTGATCGTCGAGCGGCTGCTCCCCATCCTGCGCCGGGTCGCCGATGAGCTCGGTACCGGGATCCTGTTCGTCGAGCAGCACATCTCCATGGCCCTGGAGATCGCCGACCGGGCCTACGTGCTCAACCACGGCGAGCTGGTGCTCGAGGGGGACGCCGCCGAGCTGCGCGGCAACCGCGAGCTGGTCGAGGCGAGCTACCTCGGCGAGGAGCGCATCGACGAGCTCGTCGACACCCCCGCCGCCGGCTGATGGCCGGCGCCCGGGACCGGCGGGCTCGCCGGTGAGCCCCCGGCCGGGGACCCCGATCGCGCTCATCACCGGCGCGGCGGCGCCTGACGGCATCGGAGCGACGTGCGCGCGGGCGCTCGCCGCCGCCGGCTGTGACATCGCCCTGCTGGACCGCCGCTCCTGTGCGGCGGTGGCCGAGGAGATCTCCGCCGCGGGCCGCCGCGTCCTCGTTCTGGTGGCTGACCTCGCCGACGCGGCCGAGCTCGACGCCGCCGCAGACCAGCTGCTCACCGAGCTCGGCAGCCCGGTCATCATCGTCAACAACGCGGCTGACCTGACCCGCGGTCGCCTGGCGGAGGTCGACGGCCCGACCCTGCTGGGGGTGCTGGCGGTCAACGTGGTGGCACCGTGGCAGTTGTGTCGCCGCTTCGCTCCGGCGATGGCCGCGGCCGGCTGGGGACGGGTCATCAACATCGCCTCGGACACCTTCGACCGTCCGCCGGCACCCGGTCTCACGCCCTATATCACCTCCAAGGGGGCGATGATTGGTATGACGCGCGCGCTCGCGCGCGAGCTCGGCCCCGCTGGGGTGACCGTCAACGCGATCTCCCCTGGCCTGACCCGGACGGGCCTGGCCGGCACGGAGCAGCCCCAAGCGCTGTTCGACGCCGTCCGCGCGGCCCAGGCGCTCGACCGCACCCTCGTCCCCGAGGATTACGCCGGGCTGGTCACGTTCCTGGCCTCGGAGGGATCGGCGATCGTCACCGGACAGACCATCCGGGCCGACGCGGGTCTGGTGTTCGCATGAGCGCCGACGCCACGTCACCCGTCGTCGATGTCCACGCCCACCTGCTCGACGCCCACGTGCTCGACGTCGCCGGGCCCCACGGCGTCGCCTCGGGCTTCGGTGCGCGTCCGCACATCCCCCCACCGGGCACGCGCTTCGCCCAGATCAACGAGCTGATGCTCGATCCCGCCCGGCAGGTTGCGGCGATGGATGAGCGCGGGGTCGACGTCCACCTGCTGTCGGCCATCCTCGCGGTGACGCCGACGGGATGGGCGACCCCACAGGTCGCCCTCGAGCTCAACCGTCGCTACAACGACGCGATCGCCGCGGCCGTCCGTGATCATCCGGGTCGCTTCGTCGGGTCGATGACCCTGCCTCTCCAGGATCTCGAGCTCGCTGTGGGCGAGCTCGATCGGGCCCAGCGCGAGCTCGGCCTGAGGGTGCTGCAGCTGCCGGCCCAGATCAACGGCGTCTACCTCGGTGAGCCGCCGCTGCACGCGCTCTGGGAGGAGATCGCTGCCCGTGATCTCGTGGTGTTCATCCACCCCGACGGCGTGCGTGACCCGTGGTTCCAGAAGTTCGCGCTGTGGAACTCGGTGGGCCAGCCGATCGAGGAGGCCCGCGTCCTGGCCTCACTCGTTTACGAAGGGGTGCTCGAGCGCCACCCCGAGGTACCGATCATCGTCTCCCACGGCGGCGGCTATCTGCCCCACTACTACGGTCGCCTCGACCGCAATGTCCAGAACATGCCCGACAGCGCGGCCAACCTCTCCATGGCGCCGAGCGCCTATCTCCGGCGGCTCTACTACGAGACCTGCGTCTATGAACCGTCGACCCTCGCCGCGCTGATCGGGCAGGTCGGCGCCGACCACGTGCTCATGGGCAGCGACTGGCCGGTCGGTGAGGCCGACCCGATCGGCTTCGTCGAGCGCTGCCCCGCCCTGGATGACGCCGGGCGGGTCGCCGTGCTCGGTGCCACCGCCGCGCGCCTGCTCGGGTTGGGCTCTCCCGGAGGTCAGTAGGCGACGGTGAAGCGCGTCTGGTGGTGGGCGGGTGCCTCGATCTCGTCGAGCACGGCCTGGCCGAAGTCGGCTCCCCCGATCTCGGACTTCCCGTCCGCGTCGGTCACCAGCAGGTCGTCCCCCGTCCGGTAATGGCCTCGGCGCTCACCCGGGTTGTGGGCGCCGAAGCCGCCGGCCGGGCTGAGGTAGAACCAGTCCGCCGGGCTGTCGGCCGCTCTGAGCGCCTCGAGCACCAGCGCCTGGGCCCTGGCCTCGGGCTTGACCGCCTCGGGGAACTGCGGCAGGTCGATCACCCGCGGCCCATCCGGAGCCACCCGCAGGCTGCCCGCCCCGCCGATGATCCCCAGGCGCGTGGCATGGCGGTTGGCGAGCTCGAGCAGCTGCGGGACGAGCTCGACCAGAAACGGCTTGCCGTCCGCCGCGCCGTGCACGGCGACGACCACGACGTCGGCCTGGGCGAAGATCACGTCGAGCAGGGCGTCGTCCTCGATCGTGCCGGTCCGGACCTCGACGCCGGTCTCGGGCTCGACGGGTGCGCTGCGGCTGACCGAGATGACGCGGTGGCCGCGACCGACCGCCTCCCGAGCGATGTGGCGGCCGGCATAGCCGGTCCCGCCGATGATGGCGATCGTGGTCATCTACGCCGTCACGGTGCTGGGCTCGTTGAGCTCGGACCCGTCGATGCTGAGATAGGAGACGAACCGCCCCTCCGGGTCCCGGCGCTGGCGGATCTCCTGGAAGCGGGCGAAGTTCGCCGGGGCCATGAAGCGGTCAGGACGGCGCGAGAAGTCCGAGTCACCCAGGTACACGCCGTCGCCGACCGTCGACAGGCGCGCGTGATGATCGGCCACCCAGGAGCGGTAGCGCTCGTCGTCCTCGGCGTCGGTCCAGATCGCGTAGGTGGCGAGGTAGACGTCACGCTCCAGGGAGAACGCCATGTCCGGCAGCGGCCGGCTGGGCGCCCAGGCGTACCAGATGGAGAAGGAGTGCTCGGTGGGGAGCTCGCAGTAGATGCTCTCGAGCATGGGGATCAGCGTGTCGGGACCTGCGTCGGTCCACTGGGAGTCGGCGGCGTAGCGGTGATCCTCGGGGTTCTGCAGGGTCATTGCCACGTTCTCCTCCGGGATGGTGGTCGGCCCTCGCTCGTGGCCCAGCGCGCGCTCGGCCACCGGGCCGCGCTCCAGGGGCGCGAGCAGGCGTGACGCGTCGGCCTCGGTGTCGGCGGTCAGGGTGGTGTGCAGCAGCAGCACGGTTCCCTCCGGACGGGTCACTCCGGGGTAGAGGGGCAGGTCGGGCAGGCGCGTGGCGGCGATCACCGGCTCGACCGCCACGTCCAGGCTCGGCAGCAGGGGGTGGAGCCAGCGCAGGAGCGGGTCGAGATCCTCCAGGGCGAACACCCAGGTGTCCTGCCACATCGGAGTGGCGGGGTAGGTGCGCAGGTAGAAGCGGGTGATGACGCCGAAGAACCCCGGCCCGCCGCCGCGTGCGGCCCACAGGAGGTCGCTGTGATGCTCGGCGTCGGCGTGGACGAGCTCGCCGTCGGCGGTGACCACGTCGATGGCCACCACGTTCTCGCACCCCCAGCCCCAGCGCCGGCTGTTCCAGCCCTGCCCGCCCTGGAGGAGGAACCCGCCGAGGCCGACGGTCTCGCAGTGCCCGCCGGTGAACATCCGGCCATGGCCGGCGAGGAACGGGGTGAGCTCAGCCCCGCCCTGGACCGCCGGGTTGGCGCTGGCGATCTGGGTCGCGGGGTCATAGGTCATGTCGCGCAGGTGACCGAGGTCGATGAGCAGCGCGTCGTCGCGCACGCTCCAGCCGGCCCAGCTGTGGCCGCCCGAGCGCACCGACACCTGCCAGCCGCGTGCCTTGGCCAGGCGCACGCCGTCGACCACGTCCTGCTCGGTCCGGGCCTCCAGCACCCCCACCGGCTGGCGCTCGGGCTTGCGGGCGTTGAACACCCGGCCCACCGCGGCCTCGCGGAACCCGGCGTCGTCGCGCCAGACGATCTGATCATCCATCGACTCTCTCATCCTCCTGTGGTCACCGGCACGGGTGCGCCGATGGAATGCGCGTGCTCGGCCGCCTCGGCCCCGGCGATGCGGCCGAACACGATCGCGTCGGTGAGACCGCCGCCGTGCTCGGTGAGATGGCCCCAGATCGAGCCGGCGGCACCCGCGGCGTAGAGCCCCGGGATCGCCTGGCCCGCCGGGTTGAGGACACGCGCGCGACCGTCCCGCCGAGGTCCGCCGGACGCCGTCGCCAGCCCGGGCACGATCTCCAGGGCATACAGCGTGCCCTGGAGCGGGGCGAGCGTCGCGGGCGGGCGGTTGAACAGGTCGTCGCGGCCCTGCGCCACGGCGGTGGCGTACTGGGCCAAGGTGGCGGAGAGGGTGGCAGCGTCGACCCCGATGGCGTCGGCCAGCTCGCCCGCGTCGGCGCCCTGGGCGATCCAGCCGGCCTCCAGCTCGGCCGAGTTGTCCGCGCTCCACACGTAATCGTTGGGAGTGCCGACGATCCCGTTGAGTGGTCCGGCCAGACGCGCCGCCTCGTCGAAGATCACGAAGCCCCGGGCGCGCGGCCGGTTGGCGTGGCCGGGCGCGAAGGTCGTCCAGCTGCGCATCTGGTCGTGGACCTCCCAGCCCAGCTCGTCGGCGAAGCGCCGGCCCTCGTCGTCGACCATGATGAAGCTCGGGGCGTGCACGTTGATGGTGAAGGCGGCGTCGAACTCGGGCCGGGCGTGAGCGACCCAGCCGAAGAACCCCGCCATGTGCCATTCCGAGGCTCCGGCCCGCCGGGCCAGGCGGATCGAGTCGCCGGTGTTGCCCGGGTGGCCGACCGGCACCAGCGGCAGGGACAGGTAGGTGTCGCGCATCTCGGCGTCGTACTCGAGCCCCCCGCTGGCCAGCAGGACCGCGGCGCAGCTGACGCTCGCGGTGCCCTCAGGTCCGGTGAGTGTCGCGCCGGTGACCGCGCCGGCGTCGAGCACCAGGTCGGTGAGCGCCGTCTGCGTTCGCACCTCGATCCCGCGCTCGTGCACCGCCGCCTCGATCAGCTCCCACAACGCGATGCCCGGAGCGGTGGCGCCCCCGTCGAACTGACGGTAGGTGACATGACCGGCCCCGGGAAAGTGGGGCCAGGACGGCAGCAGCCCTCCGAACGCGGCCGGGTCACACACGGGGGCGGAGCCACCCAGCTGGGAGATCCAGTCGGGGACCTCACGGGTTCCCGCCGCGTAGGCGCCGAGCACGTCGGGGCTGGTCTTGGCGAAGCACAACGCGTCGAGGTGGGCGACCGCGTCGGGTCCGTCGATGGCGAACAGGAAGCCGCCGGAGTGGCGGCAGTTACCGCCGCCGGCAGCGCTCTTCTCGACGATCAGGACACGCGCGCCGGCGTCGTGGGCGCTCAGCGCCGCGCTGGCGCCGGCCAGCCCGAAGCCGGCCACGACCAGGTCGAACTCCTCATGTGCAGGCATCGCAAAACTGTAGACGTTTAGCCAATCTGTATGCAACTATCTACCCGTCTTCATCGCCGGGGGCGGGCCCCAGCGGTCGGGCGCTCGCCGAGACCGGCGACCCTCGTTCGGCCTTACTAATGGCTGAGCGCCTCGGCGCAGGCGACGAGGTCGGCGTAGAGGCGCCGTCGTTCCTCGGCTCCGAGTGGGGCGAGCATCCGTTCTTGCACCTCGGCGACTGCCGCGGAGGCGCCACGCAGGCGCCGGGTTCCGTCCTGGGTGAGGGTGAAGCGCTCGTGGCGTCCGCCTCCGTCACCGCAGATCAGGTCGAGGCTCTTGAGGGTGGCGAGCAGCTGGTGCATCGCCTGGCGGGAGACGAAGGTGCCGCGGGCGAGCTCGGCGTTGGTCAACCCGGGCTGGTGAGCGAGCTGCTCCAGGCACGAGTACTGGGGGACGGTCAGGTCGTGCTCGCGCAGGGCAGCGTCCATCGCCGCCCGGAGCGCGACGGTGGCGCGCTTGAGCACGTAGCCGACCGCGGTGTCGAGCTCCACCTGACTCACGTCAACATGCTGACATATCCTATGATGTCAAGACATTGACAACCGAGGAGTTCTGCTGATGCCCGTTGGTCCTGACTTCATCTCCCTGCAGGTTCGCGATCTCGATGCTGCCGCCGCGTTCTATGAAGAGCGTGTCGGGCTCGACCGTGCGCCTGTGTCACCGCCCCACGCGGTGGTCTTCGCGACCGAGCCGATCGCCTTCGCGGTCCGCGATCTGCTGGCCGATACAGATCTTGACGGCGGCCAACCGGGTCTTGGCGTCGCGGTGTGGGTCAAGGTCCAGGACGCCCAGGCGCTGCACGACCGGCTCGCCGCAGCCGGGGTGACGATCGTGACCGCCCCCTTCGACGGCCCCTTCGGTCGCACCTTCGCCTTCAGAGATCTCGACGGTTATGTCATCACCCTCCATGACGGGGCGTAGATGATGGTCACCCGGCAGCCCTGGGGCGTGAGGTCGAGTCGGTCAAGGAAGAAGCTGCGCCCTCATCTTCCTCCAGTGACCCTCGACATCGAGGACGAGACCACCGACCGCCTAGTCCGCGAGCTCGCCGCGGAAACCGGTGAGAGCTTCACCACCGCGGTGGCCGTGGCGGTACGCGATCGCCTCGAACGGCTCACTGGTGCGCTCAGCGCTGGTCGCGATGCTCCGCGGCGAGCCCGACCGGTTCGTCACGGCGGTGGCGGAGGCTGCTGACCTGTTCAAGGGCAGCGACTTCAGTCAGACCGACATCGCGGCGGCCGCCTACTGAGCCGACGTCGGTGGCTTGGGCCGGTCTCACCCGGCCGACGTTGGCGACGGGCGCGTCGTCAGCGCGACTTCGAGAGCAGATAGGTCGTCGCGACATCGCACAGCTCGTCGACCATCTCCGCGAAGGGAACCTCACTGCGGCTGACCCGTGAGAGGGTGGCGATCCACTGCAGGAGGTTCGAGTTGACGATGCGGAACATCAGATCGGCGGCGTGTTCGGGGGCTGGCTGTCGGATCTCGGTCTCGTGCTTCATGAGGACGGAGATGAAGAGCTGGTGCACGACCGAGGCGGCGCGTCCGCCTCGCTCGAACGTCGCAGCATCGACTCCGGCGCGGACAATGAACACGCGCATCAGGTCGATCCGCGCCTCGAAGGGGCGGGCCAGCATCTCGACCGCACCGCGCACCGCCTCGTTCAGGTCCGCGCTCTGATCGAGCACTCGTTTGGCGCCTTCCTCGAACTCCGTGATGAGCGCGTCGATCTCGCGTTCGTTGATGGCGGCGAACAGTGCCTCCTTGCTCTGTACGCGCCAGTAGATCGAGCCGTTGGAGACACCGGCGCGCCGGCTGACCTCGCCGAGGGTGAAGCCCTCGAAGCCTCGTTCGGACAGAAGCTCGGCACCGGCACGTAGGACTCGCTCCCACGAATCGCGCCCGCGCTCCTGAATGGGAGCCCGAACACCGTCGAAGTCCTCGCGCTTGAGATCCCCAGTTGACACGCGATCAGATCTTAGCTTAGAGTCATCTAGCATCTAGATTCTGGCCTCTAGTTAGGCCGGTCGAGGAGGAGAGAGAGAATGCTGGGATCAATCGCGGATGGCTGGCTATGAGCGTCGGCCCGAACAACCCATCGAGCCTGAGGCGGTGGTGGCCGTACCTCGGAGGTCTGCTGATCGCCGTGGTGGTCGTGCTGGTGATCGTTTTGAGCTCCGGCTCGAGCAGTCAGAACACGTCGAGCGCAAGCGTCAGTGACAGCGGTGTGGGGGCCACCGTGAAGATCGGGATTCCGATCGCCAATCAGGCAAGCCTGGCGGCGCTCGGGCAGTCCACCAAGGGTTTGCCCAGCGTCCAGCAGACGGAGTTGATGTTCGGAGCGCAGATCAAGGCGATCAACGCGGCGGGGGGAATCGCCGGTCGCAAACTCCAAGCGGTGTACGGGGTCTACAGCCTGTCTGATCCGGCCACGATCGAGCGGACCTGCGTCGCGCTGACCCAGAACGACCAGGTGCTCGCGGCGGTCACCACGCAGTTCGTGCTGGGTGGGGACACCTGCGTCGCCCAGCACGGAACGCCGATGTTTGAGTCGGTCGCGGCGCCGCAGACCACCTACGTCCAGTACCCCGGTCTGATCTGGACGGCGCAGCTCGAGCCCAACCAGAATGCGAAGTCATTTGCCGCCGAGCTCATCGCCAGCGGCTCGCTCAAGGGACAGAAGGTCGGCGTTCTCAGTGACAGCCTTGGGGGAGACTTCCAGCCGGTCAGCCAGACGCTCCTCCCGGCGCTCAAGGCGGGCGGCGTTGACGTCGCCCACGTCACCGACCTCTCGTCTGACTTCTCGGTGATGCCCCAGCAGATCCCGGCGCAGATTGCCGACATGCGCAGTGCCGGGGTGAGCACCATCATCGACGCCACTCCAGGCCCCAACCTGGAGTTGTGGTTGGGTGGCTTGCACAAGGCCGGCTGGAGCCCCAAGATCGTGATGAGCGATCTCAACGACGCGGACTTCACGGTCTATACGGCGGCCTATCCGCCATCGATGCAGGGGACCGTCGCCTACACCACTCAGCGCTACGGCGAGTCGGAAGCAGGCATCGCAACGCCCGCGGTCGACCAGACATGCCTGAAGAACTACACGTCTGCCGGCGGCACCGCATGGCCGACCGGTAGTGCCAACTACGTCCAGCTCGAGCAGTCCTGTCAGGCACTGGCGATGCTCGTGGACGGGTTGAAGGCGGCAGGCAAGGGTCTGACCAAGCAGAGCCTGACCAAGGCGATGGGCTCACTCGGCACCGTCAACCTCCCATTCCAGGGGCCGAGCTCGTTCGCCACCGGCAAGGCCAGTGCCGCGGACGCCGTCAGAGCCACCGAGTTCCAAACCAAGTCCGGTCAGTTCGTGCCGACCTCGGCGCAGTGGAGCACGGTCTCGCGATGACCGAAGCAGTCGCCCGGCGAACCCTTCTGGAGGTCGAGGCCATCGACGTCAGCTACGGCCAGGTCCAGACGCTGTTCGGGGTGAACCTGAGTGTGAGCGAGGGTGAGGTCCTCGCTCTGCTCGGGACCAATGGTGCGGGGAAGTCGACACTCCTACGGGCGATCATGGGCTTGCATGCTCCGGACGCTGGCAGCGTCAGGCTCGCTGGCCTGGAACTGGTCAAGGAATCCGCCGAACGGCGCATCGATCGGGGGATTGTCCTGGTGCCGGGCGGCCAGGCAGTGTTTCCCGCTCTGACGGTCGAGGACAACCTCAGGGCGGGGACCTTCGTCCTGAGGCGCTCTCCCGCTCTCGCTCGTACCCGCTTCACAGAGGCGATAGAGCGCTTCCCCGTCCTCGCGGACTGTCGCTCCCGCCTGGCTGGCGCCCTGTCGGGCGGTCAGCAGCAGATGCTGGCGATCGCCAAGGGCCTGCTCACCCGGCCGCGGGTGCTCGTCATCGACGAGCTGTCGTTGGGACTCGCACCGGTCGTCGTCGGGCAGTTGATGCAGACGGTTCGAGAACTCGCGGCTGAGGGCGTGGCAGTGGTCCTCGTCGAGCAGTCACTGAACGTGGCGCTCGAGCTCGCTCAACGGGCGATCTTCATGGAGCGCGGCCGGGTGCGCTACGAGGGCGGCGGTCAGGCGTTGCTCGATCGTGATGACCTGGTTCGCAGCATCTTCCTGTCGGGGACCGGGGCATGATCCTCGGTGCATCGATCCTCCAGGGCGGAGTGCTGATTGACGGCGCGCTGACCGGCCTGGGTTACGGCCTGCTGGCCGTCGGGCTGATCCTCGTCTACCGCGCCACGCGGGTCATCAACTTCGCTCACACCCAGATCGGGGCCTTGGCGGCGCTGGTGATGGGGAAGCTGATGCTCGATGACGGTTGGAGCTATGCGCCCGCGCTGCTGGTCGCAGTCGCGGCCGGGCTGGTGCTCGGCGTGTTGTTGGAACTGTTGGTCATCCGACCGCTATTTGACCGGCCACGGCTGATTCTGCTCGTCGGGACGCTCGGCGCCTCTCAGGTGCTCGGGGCCGCTCAGGATCTGTTCCCCTCGATCAACCATCCCGCGCTGTTTCCGTCCGCGCTGTCGGCCTCGATCGCCGTCGGCTCGTCCAGTATCAACGGCGCTGATCTCGCGCTGCTGGTCGCGACTCCGATCGTCGCCGGCGCGCTGGCGCTGTGGCTGTCGAGGTCCGCCTATGGCCTTGGCCTGCGGGCGACCGCCGAGAACGCCGCCGCGGCTCGGCTGGCGGGCATCCCCATCCGGCGGATCTCGCTCACCGTATTCACGCTCTCGGGTGGGCTCGCGGCCCTGACCATCGTGCTGTTGGACCCGGCGCGCGGAATCATCGCCGGCAACAGCATCGAGACGCTTGGGCCGGCGCTGCTGCTGCGCGCGCTCGTCGCGGCGCTCATCGGTCGCTTCCGCTCGGTCCCGCGTGCGCTGGCTGGCGGGGTGGTGCTGGGCATGATCGAGTCCGAGCTCTACGCGCACGTGAGCAACCCCGGCGCGGTTGACGGCTATGTGTTCCTCATTCTGCTCGTCGTCGTCGCCTTCGTCGCGCGCACCGGTGACACGGACTTTGGTAGTTGGAAGCTCGCGCCTACCATCGCGCCGATTCCGAGGCGGCTCGTCGCCAACCCGACTGTCAGGGCCATCCGGCGCAGCGCGGTAATGGTCCCTCTCGCGTTGGTGGTCCTATTACCCATGGTTCTCACCGCGCCCACGGCGCAGCTCACCCTGGCCGAGATCGTGGTCTACGCGATGATCGGGGCCTCCGCGACGATTGTCACCGGCTGGAGCGCTCAGCTCTCGCTCGCGCTGTACGCGTTCGCCGGGCTTGGCGCGTTCGTCGCCGCACGGCTCGTCGCCCACGGCATCGGCTTCGTGCCGGCGCTGGCCATCACCGCCGTCATCGGCGGGGCAGTCGCAGCGGTTGTGGGGATTCCGGCCCTGCGGATCAAGGGCGTCTATCTGGCGGTCGTGACACTCGGCTTCGCGGTGGCGGTCGAGGGATGGCTGCTCCCCAGCGGTCTGCTGTCAGCCGGCCAGTCCCTCATCTACCTTCCGCCCGGGCATCTCGGCGGCATCAACTTGGCCAACGAGCGAGATTTCTTCTGGTTCTGCGCCGCGCTTCTGGCGCTCGTGGTGGTCCTCGTCGCTCACCTCCGCCAGACCGGCCCTGGTCGCGCTGTGCTGGCGGTGCGCGACAACGAGCAGACGGCCGCAGCATTCGGCATCTGGCCAGCGGCCACCAAAGTCAAGGCCTTTGCCTTTTCCGGCGGGATCGCGGCGCTCGCCGGAGGTCTTCTCGGCGCGCTGCTGATCAACTTCTCACCTGACGACTTCACCGCCGACCAGTCTCTGACGATCCTGACGATGATCGTGATCGGCGGGGTCGGCAGCCTGACCGGCTCGATCGTCGGGGCAATCGGGATCATCGGGATCCCGGTGTTGCTGGGTACGTACATCAACTCACTCTCCAACGACGTCCAATCCCTGCAGCTGATCCTCTCCGGCCTGGCGGTCATCCAGGTGTTGTCCAAGAGCCCGGGTGGCATCGCCGAAAGCCTGCTCAAGCTGCGCACCCGGCTGCTGTACAGAGCGGCGGGTGAGCCGATGTCCTCGGACGAGCCGGCGCCTCCGACTCAGACCTCAGCACCGGCTCCGCTCGCGTCGCTGGCGCGGATGAACGGCCGGCTGGAGATGGGTTCTGAGCCGGCGCTGCGGGTGACCGATCTCTGTGTCGGCTTCGGAGGCATCACCGCCAACCGGGACGTCGAGTTGGAACTCGCCCCGGGAGAGATCGTCGGTCTGATCGGCGCCAACGGAGCCGGCAAGACGACGCTGATGAACGCGATCAGCGGATTCGTTCCGATCTCCAGCGGTCGTGTTGAGCTGTTCGGCCATGACGTCACGCGAATGGCTCCGCACATGCGATCCCGGATGGGGATGGCTCGATGCTTTCAGGGGGCGAGGCTGTTCGAAGGTCTGACGGTGGCCGAGACACTGGAGGTCTCCCTCCAGGGCCGGAACCCCATCCCGATGACCGGCGCTCTCTTGGCCCTGCCACCGGTGGTCGAGGAGGGCCGCCGCCGGGCTGCGCGCGTTGATGAGCTGGCCGCCGCGTCAGGGCTCGTCCGATATCTGGACTTGCCGATCGAGGCGCTGTCGACCGGCACTCGTCGGATCGTCGAGCTGGTGGCGGCTCTCGCACGCAACCCGGGTCTGATCATGCTGGACGAGCCGACCGCGGGTGTCGCCCAACGCGAGGTTGAAGCGTTTGGACCGCTGATTCGTGAGCTGCGCGACGTCAGCGGGGTTGCGATCCTGATCATCGAGCACGACCTGCCGCTCGTCATGTCCGTGAGCGACAGGATCGTGGCACTCGCTCAGGGCGCTGTGATCTGCGACGGCCCGCCGGCGGTGGTGCGCGAGCACCCTGAGGTGATCGCCTCCTACCTGGGTGAAGACACCCGAGCTATTCAGCGCAGCGCGCAGTCCACAGCTTCGCCGCGACCCGTCGAAAGGCAACGATGAATCTAGAACTCTCAGACAAGGTCGCGATAGTGACCGGCGGCTCACGCGGGATCGGGCGCGCCATCGCGCTCGGCTTCGCCAGCGAGGGGGCGTCGGTGGCGATCACCTACGCGGCCGACCAGCCGGCGGCCGACCGGGTCGTCGCCGAGTGTCGAGAGCGCGGTGCGCCGAGGGCGTCTGCGGTGCAGCTCGAGCTCCCATCAGACGAGTCGATCGATGCGGCCATCGAGTCGATCATCACTCAGTTTGGGCGGGTCGACGCGCTCGTCAACAACGCCGGCACCATGCCGATCCCCGGACCGTTCGAGTCCCAAGTCGACGGTCAGCTCCGTCAGGCTCTGCGCCTCAACGTCGAAGGACCCGCCCGCGTCGTACAGCGCGTCGTTCCGAGCCTGCGCGCGGCAGGGGGTGGCCGGATCGTCAGCATCTCGACCGTGCATGCCCAGGACGGCGCCCCCGGTGTCGTCGCGCACACCACCGCAAAGTCGGCGCTGCACGGGATGACGAAGTCTCTGTCCCTGGAGCTGGGAGCCGACAACATCTTGGTCAATCTCGTCATGCCGGCCCTGACCCTTACCGAAGGGGTACGCGAGCGATTTCCCCCCGACCGGGTTGCCTCGGCGGCGCAGCGCAACCCGACCGGACGCAGTCCCGAGCCTGAGGAGCTCGCGCGACTCGTCGTCTTCCTCGCCTCGCCGGCCAACGGGCACGTCAACGGTGAGCTGATCCGTCATGCCGGCGGTCAGTAGAGCCATGAGCGCACACATCGAGTTCCTCTACTGGAATGAGTGTCCCTCCCATGAGCGGGCGCTCGTCCTGCTGCAGGAGGCAATGGCTCGCCACCGGCTGTCTCCGGACCAGCTCGAGGTCCGGCAGATTGTCGATGAGCCGCAGGCCCAGCGTGAACGTTTCGTTGGCTCGCCGACGATCCGGATCGACGGTGACGACATCACCCCGCCCCCTGAGGACCAGCCCTACGCGCTCAGTTGCCGGCTGTATCGGCACCGCAACGGACGGCCGTCGCCGCTGCCCGACTTCCAGGACCTCGATGACGCGCTGGCCGCGGCCGGCACCCTTGGCAGCTCGAAAGGAGATCACCAATGACAGCGCTCGGAGATCAGATGCCGGAATGCATCCTGCCCGACACCCGGGGTCAGGAGATCGCGTTCCCCGGGGGTGGTCCGGCCGTGGTGTTCTTCACGTCGAACATGTGCCCCTACGCGCTGGCCTGGCACGAGCGGATCATCGACGCCGCCCGCGACTACGCCGAACGGGGTGTGCGGTTCTTTGCCATCAGCTCGAACGACGCGCAGCTGAGTCCCGCTGACGCGCCCGAGCGGATGCGCGAGCGTTACGCGGCCGAAGACTGGGCGGCTGTGCCGTACCTTCGGGACGAGGATCAGGAAGTGGCTCGGGCCTATGGCGCGGAGACGACACCCGACGTCTTCGTGCTCGATGCCGGAAACCGCCTGCGCTACCGAGGCACACCCGACGAGGACTGTGAGGAACCTGAACTGCGGGCGGGCCTGCTGCGCGAGGCGCTCGACGGCGTCCTCGCCGGGTCCGAGATCCCAGAGCGTCCGAGCTTCTCGGTCGGGTGTCCGATCAAATGGCGCGGACGTCCGGCGCATCCTCCCGGGATGGGACCGCCGCCGGCCCACGGGATCGCCCCATGACGCTCGAGCGGGAATCACCACCGGCGCTCCTCGGCGTCAACAACGTCGGGCTCATCGTGGCGGATCTGGAGCGCTCGCTCGCCTTCTACCGGGACGTTCTCGGGCTTGACGTCACGCTCATCACCCCCTGGATCGAGAATCCGGACATGCTCGAGGTGCGCGGCAGCGCCGGCGAGTCGTTGCGATTCGCGGCGGTTCGCCTGCCCGGAATGGAAGCCGCGATCAACCTGACCGAGCTGCGAGCTGACACCGGCGCTTCGGAGGCCATACCGGGGTTCGGGCTCATTCACATCTCGTTGAGAGTCGACGATCTCGACTCCTGGGTCACCCACTGTGCCTCAGCAGGCTTTCCCGCGGTGGCGCCGCCGAAGGTGCTCAGCGGACCGCGAACGGCGAAGATCGCATTCCTGCCCGACCCTGACGGCTACTTTGTCGAATTCGTCCAGCTGCTCGAGCCGTGACCGGGCTGGGAACGGCTGCTCCGGAGTTCCAGCTCCCCGATGCCGACGACACGTTCCACTCCCGCCCCCGCGGCCCGGCCGTGGTCGTCTACTTCACCAGTAACCGGTGCCCCACCGCCCGGGCCTGGCAGCCCCGTCTCAACGAGGTCGCGGCTGATTACCGCCCTCGCGGCGTCGAGGTGGTCGCCATCAACGTGCCCTGTCAGTTCCCCGGCGCAGTCGGCGCTCGTCTGCCGATGCGCGACGGCCGCGACGGCGTCCGCACCGCCTCCCAGCAGCCGCAATGGAGCGAGATCGTCTACCTGATCGACGCAGAACTCTCGGTCGCTCAGGCATGGGGCGCCCAGGTCGTACCTGATCTGTTCGTGCTCGATTCAGAGGGAGTTGTTCGCTACCGCGGCGCGCCTGATGACTCCCAGAATGAGCCCGACTACCGGGCGGCATGGCTGCGTGACGCCCTCGACGCCATCCTGGCGGGGAAAGAGCCACCATTCGTTCCCTCCAACCTCATCGGGTGCCCGATCAAGTGGCCGCGTCGCGAGCCGGTCTGAGAACCGCCACCGCGAGCAGATCTGAGACCCCGCGCCGCGAGCCGGCTGAGCACCGGCTCGCGACGGGTCTCGTATGGCGGTTCAGGCGAGGCGGATATCCAGCCCCTCAGCGGCGCCCTCAAGGGCGCCGGCGGAGAGCGCGACGGGCTCGGCGTCGCCGAACATGTGCAGATCGGTGGCCTCCCCGGCGCGCTCGAGCAGGGCCTCGAGGCCCCCAGGGGTGGTCATCGAGATCGCCTTGGTGAAGAACGCCCGACCCTCCCAGCGGTGGGGCGTGCCCGCCGGGATGCTGGCGTAGTCACCGCCGTTGAGCTGGTGCTCCTCGCCGTCGAGCCACACCCGCAGCGATCCCTCCAGGACGTAGATGCCCTCGGTGGTCTCGGCGTGGACGTGGGTGGGGACGCCGGCCCCGTGGGGGAGCTCGAGGGTCAGCAGGCTGAGCTTGCCGTCGGTCTCCGCGCTCGTGCACAGGGCGGTGACGAGGCCACCGGCGTACCGGTACCGGGGCCCCTCTCCCGCGCGCAGGAAGTACGAACGCCGGCTGCCGGGCAGCGTGTCGTCGGCGGCGTCTGAGCGAGCGTCGACGTAGGGCTCCTCAGGCAGGTACTTCATGTCGAAGTCGTGCTCGGCCTGGCCGAACTTGGCGAAGGGGACCTCGGGACGGAAGCCGACCGGGAACGGTGCGGTGCCCGTGTAGGGGATGCCGCAGAGGTCGAAGAAGCGCTCCCAGCCGCCGGGCACGATCGGCCCGACGAAGCCCGCGTGATGGCTGAGCAGGCCGTAGGCGTGGACCGCGCCAGGAGGCGCGTAGCCGAAGTCGCCGGCGTGCAGGACGCGGCTCTCCCCGTCGAGCCACAGCTGCATGGTGCCGCGGTGGCAGTAGAAGAACTCGTACTCCTGGTTGTGGAAGTGCAGCGGGATCGGCCGGCCGGCGGGGCCGTCGAGCGTCATCATCGCCAGGGCGCCAGCGGTCTCCTCGGCTCCGGCGAGACAGCGCCCGACCTGGTCGATGAGCAGGTAGGGACGGCCGCCGCCGGCCGCCAGCACGTAGGGGACGGCGCTGCCCGGCAGCTCGGTGGGGGCCGGGGTCGTGCTCACATCGGTCATCTCTTCTCCCTCGGTGGTGTCATCTACGGTCTGGGACCTTCGCTGATCTCGACGAGCTCGAGCAGATTGCCCTCGGGGTCGGCGAGGTACGACATCGATCCGGTGGCCGGCGGCGGCGCGGGCCGCGGGGACCACACCTCGCGGGCCCCGGCGCTCAGCAGCCGCGCATGGGTCGCGGGGACCTCGCTCACCGCCAGCGCCCAGTGGCCATAGCCGCGGCGCAGCATCGCGGTGGGCGGATCGGCGGGGGCGTCCCCGGCGGAGTCGGTGTGACACAGCAGCTCCAGGCCGGCACCGTCGGGCCGGCGCAGCATCGCCCCGCGGGCCCGACCCCCGGGCAGCTCGAAGGCCACCTCGACGCCGAAGCCGAGCGCGTCGCGGTAGAAGGCGATCATCGCCGCGAGGTCGGCCACCGACAGTCCGACGTGATGGACGCCGCGCGCGGCGGGCAGCGGGTCAGCCGACGCCAGGTCGGCCACGCCGGGGGAGCCGCTCATGGGGCCGGTGGAGGTCCGGGTGCGTCGCGGAGCGGGCGCTGTCCGTCCCAGTTGCGCGACGCCGCCCCGATCGTCGCGTAGAACCCGAGGATCTCCGGGCAGCGTCGCAGCATCTCCACCGGGTGTCCGAGCAGGCTGGCCCCGTCGTGCCAGTGGGCCTGGACCGGGCCGGACCCGCCGGTGTGGACCAAGGCGAGCCCCTGGCGCTCGAGCTCGGCGCTCGCGGCGGCCAGGTCGTCGACCAGCCAGCCCACGTGGCCGATCGCCGGCGGCGGCGCGGGGGCGAGGAACTCGGCCAGACCTGCGGGCTCCGCGGCGTGGATGTGGCTGATCTCCACCATGATCGGGCCCCACTGGCCAAACGCGGTGGAGTGGTCGTAGTGGGCGCTCGCGCCACGGTAGGTGGCCTCGCTCAGCGGAACGTGGCCGATGTGGAGGAACGGACCTGCGCCGAAGGTGGCGGCGAGCCGGGTGGCGGCCGCCTCGATGTCGCTGACCACGTAGCCGATGTGGGTGATGGGCTCGCGGGTGGGCAGATCGGTCATGGGTCAGGCCTCGGTGCGGCGGCGCGCAAGCAGCAGCCGGAAGTGGTTGTGCATGAGGAAGGACCCGTCGTTCTGGCGGAACCGGGCCAGTCCGTCGATCAGCCCGGCGCGGACCCGGTCCTCGCCCGCGAGCCGGATCGCCCGCGTGCCGCCGCCCGAGCAGAGCAGCCCGCGCAGCGCCGCGTCCTCATCCCCGTAGCGCCAGTCCCCGGCCAGCTCCCGGTCGCTCTCCAGGCTGAACCCGGCGTCGGCCAGCGCCGCCTCCAGCGCGCCGGGAGCCGACAGCGCATAGGGCGCGTGATCCTCGTGGCGCTCGGCCGGGACCAGTGCCTCCATCACCTCGTGCAGCGCGGTCGATTCACAGCGCTCGGGGGCGGAGAACTGGACGATGACCAGCGGTCCACCGGGACGCAGGGTCCGGGCGATCTCGCCCAGCGCGGCCGTGGGGGAGAAGGCGAACTGCAGCGCGTTGGCGGCGAGCACGACATCGAACTCGCCATCGCCGAAGGGCAGTTCGTCGAGCCCGCCTTCGCGCAGGTCGGCGCCGGGCACCCGCTCGGCCGCGATGGCGAGCAGGCTCGCCGCGATGTCGATGCCGGCCACCTCCGCACCGCGGTCGGCGGCCAGCGCCAGCGCCAGGCCGGATCCGCAGCCGACGTCGAGCAGGCGGGTGCCCGTCCCGACCCCGCCGGCGTCGAGCGCCGCGTTGAGCAGGCCCGTGTTCTGGGGTTCGGCCAGCTCGGCCCAATCGCGGGGACGCTGGCCCCACAGGCCGCGCTGGTTGTCCTCCCACGCTGAGCGGGCACCGATCTCCTCGACCGTCATGGCAGCAACTCTATACAGACCGGTGATCTGTGTACAGTCACGCGGCCACTTCGCCCGCCGGGATGATGTTCTGGTTGAGCGAGAAGACGTTCTCGGGGTCATAGGCGTGCTTGACTTCGGCCAGGCGGGCCAGGGTGGTCCCGTAGGCGCGGGCCGGGGCCTCGCTCTCGTCGTCATCCATGAAGTTCGAGTAGGCACCGCCGGCCAGGTGGGGCTCGAGCGCGGCGAAGGTCTCGCGTACCCAGGCGATCTCCGCCCGGCTGTCGGCCGGATCGGTCCACTGCCCGGGCACGTTGATCAGCCAGCGCGCGCCGCGGTGGGGGAACGCCGTGGCCTCCGGCGCGACCCGGTCGATCGCGCCACCCATGCTGAGCACCTCGATCACCGACATGGGCGAGCCGACCTCGGCGCCCTGCTCGATCAGCGTCGCCACGAGCTCATCGGACAGCTCGGTGGCGAACCCCGCCTTGACGTAGGCGTGCAGGGTGCCGGGCGCCAGCAGTTCGTCGGTCAGCGTCTGCATGGCCAGGTAGGGGACCTCGCTGAGCTCACCCGCGGGTGCTTCGAGCTCGGCGGCCAGGCGGCCGAGTCGCTCGCGCCCCTCGGCGGGGTCGCCGGACCACTCGATCAGCGACATGAGTCCCGGGGTGCCCTGCAGCGCCGACGGAAGCCACGGCGCCATGTCCGGCCCCCGGCGGAAGAAGCTCGTCCACAGCAGGTCATCCGGGGTGGCGGGGTCGGCCATGGTCGCGTCGGCCCGCGCGAGCACCTCGGCGGCCCGCTCGAGGGGATGGAAGGTGGCCAGGATGGTCAGCGGGCCGAGCTCGTGGGCGCGGTAGGTGAATTCGGTGACGATGCCGAAGTTGCCGCCGCCACCGCGAAGGCCCCAGAACAGGTCGGGGTGCTCCTGTTCGCTGGCGTGGACGATGCGTCCGTCGGCCAGGACGACCTCGGCGCCGAGCAGCGAGTCGACGGTGAGGCCGAAATGCCGCATCAGGCGCCCGACCCCGCCGCCGAGGGTCAGGCCGCCGGCGCCGGTGTGGGAGACCACGCCGACGGGGACGACGAGACCGTGGGCCTGGGCGGCCGCGTCGACGGCGCCGAGGGGCGCCCCGCCGCCGACCCGGACGGTGCGAGCCTGGGGATCCACCGTGACCGCGTCGAGGGCCCGCAGGTCGATGACCAGTCCGTTGTCCACCGTCGAGTGGCCGGGCAGGGAGTGACCGCCCCCGCGCACCGCGATCCGCAGGCCCGCGGCCCGTGCGTAGGCGATCGCGGCGGCGACGTCGGCGGGGGACTCGGGGCGAGCCAGCAGGGCGGGGCGGCGGTCGTGCATCCGGTTCCACAACGCGCGGGCGGCGTCGTAGCCGGAGTCACCGGGCTGGGTGATCGATCCGCCGAATCCGGGGATCGACGGGGACTGGGTGACGCTCGACATCGGCTCTCCTCGGGAAAGTACGTATAGGTACATACCTATAGGGCAAACCGTACCATGGCGACATGGTCACGTCGAGTCAGCCGTCAGGCGCACCCGGAGCGGCGCCGTCCGCGCGGGATCTCGCCGTCGTGCTCCACGACCTCGCCTGGCTGATGCCGCGCACCATCGACGCCGGCGCGGCGGCCGGGCTCGACGCGCTGCCGCCCACCGAGCTGGAGGTCATGCGCCTGCTCGTGCGCCGCCCCGGGCTCACCGTCAACGAGGTCGCGCGTGAGCTCGCGCTCCAGCGCACCAACGCCAGCGCGGCGGTGCGGACGCTCATCGGCCGCGGTCTGCTCGAGCGCACCCGCGACGCGCGTGACGGACGGGTCGCGCGGCTGACCCCCACGCCTCAGGCGATCGCCAACCGGGACCGGCGCGAGGCGGCCTGGGCGGAGACCCTGGCCGAGTCGCTGGGGGCGCTGGCACCCGAGGACGCCGCGGCCGTGGCCGCCTGCGCCGGGCCGCTGCGGGCCCTCGCCGACGTCCTGGCCAGCGCCGGCTGACCCCCGGGTCATTCCAGGTCGGGCGTGCCGTACTCGGTCCAGCTCGGCGGAAAGACGGTGCCCCAGCCGATCCCGCCGCGACGCTCGGCCGCCGTCCAGCGGCGGGTGGGGGGATCGGGGTCGAGCACGAGGTCGGCGCCGGTGGTGATCTCGACCCGGTTGCCCCCGGGTTCGAACGCGTAGAGGAAGAAGCTGCGCCCGATGGTGTGCTGGGCGGGCGGCACCTCGATCGCCACCCCGTGATCGCTGAGGATGTCCGCCGCGCGCAGGACCTCCTCGCGCGTATCCACCCAGAACGCGACGTGGTGGAGGCGGCCGGAGTGGGCGCGGCGGTCCCGCGTGTAGACGAGCTCGAGCGGCCGCTGGCCGAGGGTCAGCCACGCCCCGCTGGTCGAGCCGTCGTCCTCGACCAGCACGTCGAGCAGGCTCGCCCCGAGGTGGCGCCACGCCAGGGCAGCGGCGCCGGAGACATCCGGCGCCAGCAGGTTGACGTGGTCGAGCCGGCGCACGCCGACCCCCGGGCCGCCGCGGCGGGTCAGCCGGTCGCGCGCGGGGGGTCGCTCCTGCGGTGCGGGGACGTAGCGCTCGGTCTCCCAGTAGAGCTCGATGGCATGACCGGCGCCGGAGCGCAAGCGGAAGGCCGGGCCGTGACCGGCGCCTGGGGCGAGCCACTCGCCCGCGACGCCGGCCGCCTCCAGGTCCGCCACCCGGGCCTGTAGTGCGGCGGCGCTGCTCGCCCGGAGCCCGAGGTGGCCGACCCCGGCGTGGTCCGCCGGGGTGAGCATCAGCCCCGCACGCTCGTACTCGGACTCGCTGCGCAGCAGGACCGAGTCTTCCCAGCGCCCCGCCTCGCGCATGCCGAGCAGCGCGGTGAACCAGCGGCGGCTGGCCTCGAGGTCAGGCGTGAGCAGCTCGACGTGACCGAGGTGGGCCAGCGTGCCCGCGACCGGGGACGGCCCTTCGGGCGGCATGCATTCCGAAGGCGTAATGAATACACTCTAGGGATATGCATTCAGCTTGTGCAGTGCGAAACATCACAGTGCGATGAGGCTGGCTCATCTCCATCGCGACGGTGAGCTGGTCCTCGCGGTGGCCACGCCGGATGGGTGGGCGCCCACGGTGGGCGTCTCCCGGCTCTCGGACCTGCTCTCCGGATCACGCGATCCCGCCGACGGGCTGGCGGCCCTGGCGCTGGGAGACGAGCGTGTCTCAGAGGCTGACGCCGACATCGGCGCGCTGCTGGATCGTCCGGGTCGGATCTTCTGCATCGGGCGCAACTACGTGGCCCACCGCGACGAGTTCCACAACCGGCCGAGTGAGTGGCCCGAGGTGTTCCTGCGCCAGCCCGGCGGCGTCACCGGACCCTTCGCCGACGTCGCGGCCCCGGCCAACAGCGATCGCTTCGACTTCGAGGGTGAGCTGGGTGTGGTGATCGGCCGCGGCGGGCGCCACATCCCGGCCGCCTCCGCGGAGGATCACGTGCTCGGACTCTGTGTGGCCAACGACTTCACCGCGCGGGACTGGCAGCACCGCGGCGGTCAGTGGACCTCGGGCAAGAACTTCGACGGCACGCTGCCGGTCGGGCCCGCCCTGGTCACCCCCGAGGAGACCGACTGGCACGACGCCGCGCTGACGACGGTGCTCAACGGTGAGGAGATGCAGTCGGCCCGCACCTCCCAGTTCATCTGGCCGGTGGCCGAGCAGATCGAGTTCATCTCGAGCTGGACCGCGCTGGTCCCCGGCGACCTGATCGTCACCGGCACCCCCGGGGGGGTCGGGATCGCCCGCACCCCGGCACGGGTGCTCGTGCCCGGTGACGTCGTGGAGGTCACCGTCGAGGGCATCGGCACGATCCGCAACCTCATCGTGGAGGATCCCCAGCGTCCCGCGGGCGATCGCTGGACCCGGATCGCCGCTGAGTCGACGGTGGGCCGCGGGTGAGTCGCCCGCGTCTCAGCACGGCAAGCGGTGAGCTGGAAGGGCGCCGTTACCCCGAGCTCGACGTCGACGCGTTCCTCGCCATCCCCTACGCCGCGGCGCCGACCGGAGAACGCCGCTGGGCGCCGCCGGCCCCCCCGGTGGCCTGGACCGGCCTCCGCGACGCGGGCGCCCCGGCGCCCCCCTGCCCCCAGCCGGACCGACCGTTCTCTCAATGGGCCCACGGTCCGCTGCCCGCCACCGCCGAGGACAGCCTCGCCCTCAACGTCTGGGCGCCCGTCGGGTCTGCCCCTCCCGGGGGACGGCCCATCCTGGTGTTCTTCCATGGCGGCGGCTGGGCGCTGGGCTGGGGGAGCAACCCGCTGCTCGACGGCCGTCACCTCGCGCGGGCCCTCGACGCCGTCGTCATCACGATCAACTATCGCCTCGGCTCCCTCGGCTGGCTCTGGCATCCCGCCCTCGCCGCGGGCCCCGACGCCGCCCAGGGCAACTGGGGCCTGCTCGACCAGGTCGCCGCGCTGAGGTGGGTGGCCGCCCACGCCGCCGGGTTCGGCGGTGATCCCGGGCGGGTCACGGTGGCCGGTGAGTCGGCGGGTGCCGGCAGCGTCCTGCACCTGCTCGGCCATCCCGCCGCCACCGCACTCTTCCAGCGTGCCATCGCGCAGTCCCCGCCGCTGCATGAGCTGGTCATCGACGCGGAGCGGGGCCGTGCGTGGACGGTCGCGTTGTGTGAGCAGCTCGGGTGCGGGTCCGACGTCGCCGCGGCGCTGCCCCGTCTGCGCGAGCTCGACGCCGACAGGATCGTCGCCGCCCAGGAGGAACTGCTCGCCGGTGCGTTCCGGGGGACGCGGGGGGGTGCCATGCCGATCCTCGACGCGCCCAGCCTTCCGGCCGACCCGGCCCGGGCTCCGGAGGCCGGGATCGACGTGCCGTTGCTGACGGGGACCAATCACGACGAGGGGACGTTCTTCTTCCGCGCCGGCGGGCGGCGCCTCGATCCGAGCGAGCCCGAGCTCGAGACGATGGTGGCCCGCCTCGCCCACAGCGACGATCCCGCCGGGCTCATCGCCGCCACCCGCGAGACGCTGTCGGAGCAGGGCCGGCCCACCAGCGCCAATGACGTGATCTGCGCCACGGTCACCGAGGCGTGGTTCGCGGCGCCGGGACGGCGCTACGCCCGGGCGCGCGCCGCCGCGGGGGGCGAGGTGTATCGCTACCGGATCGACCACCCCTCCGCCGAGGCCGACCTCGGCGCGGTGCATTCGATGAGCGTGCCGCTGCTGTTCGGCAGCTGGCGCGAGGGTGGTGTCCCCGCCCGGCTGGCCGGGGACGGTCCGGCCACGGCCGCCGTCACCGCCGCGATCGACGCCGACTGGGGGCGCTTCATGCGCGGGGCGCCGTTGGATGCAGAGCCGGTGGCGGCCGATCCTGACGTGCCGGTCCACGGCCCCGTCTACGGCGGACCTGGCGGGGTCCGCGCCGTGGAGGCACTGGATGCGCCGCGCGCCGTGGTTCGATTGCCGACATCTGGCTTGTAATGGGAATGCACTTCACTAGCTTGTATGCAACCAAGCAGACAGACGGACGACTGGACCGGCCGCGGGGCAGCGGCCACACCGCAGGAGATGCGCGATGAGTGATTTGGGGGATCAGACGGGCCGCGTGCCGGCACGCCAGAGCGCGGAGTACGTCTATCGCCGCGTCCGCGACGCCATCCTGGACGGTGAGCTGGCTCCCGGCCAGACCATGTCCCAGGTGGTCCTGGCCGAGGAGCTGGGGGTGAGCCGCACCCCCTTGCGCGAGGCGTTGCGCATGCTCCAGGGTGAGGGCCTCGTCGAGGCCCGGCCCAACCGCCGGGTGCGCGTCGCCCCGATCAGCGCGGGTGATCTGGAGGAGCTCTACGCGGTCCGGGTCGCCCTGGAGGCCCAGGCCCTGCGGCTCGCCGTGCCGCGGATGACCCCGGAGGACATCGCCCGGCTGGAGGGGTCAATCGCCGAGATGGCCCACTACGCCGAGGAGCGCGACATGCGCCGGTGGCTCATCCCCCACGCCGACTATCACCGCCGCCTGACCGAGCTCGCCGGCGAGCGCTTCGAGGGTCTGCTCACCCAGCTCTATGACCACGCCGAGCGCTACCGGCGTCTGCACATCGGATATGGCCCGAGTGCCTGGGCGACCGCGGATCACCGCGACATCCTCGACGCGGTCAAGGCGGGGGACGCGCGGCTGTCGGCCGCGCTGCTCGCGGGGCATCTGTCGCGCGTCGCCTTCGAGGTCGCCGAGATCCTCGAGCCCGGCCGCGACCTGGTCAAGCTGCGCGAGGTGCTCGCCGACGCGGGTGCCGAGGCCCCCGCGCGGGCCGACGACGCCGGCGCTGCGGGCGACACGCCGGTCCCCGACGCGGCCTGAGCCGTGGGTCGCCTGGACGGCAAGGTCGCGCTGATCAGCGGCACCGCCGGCGGGATGGGGCGCGCCGCCGCCCGGGTGTTCGCCGCCGAAGGCGCGACCGTGGTCGGTTGTGACATGGACTCAGAGCGCGAGGCCGAGACCGTCGCGCTGGTGGAGGCCGACGGGGGAGTCATGCATTCACGCGCCCCGGTCGACCTCACCGACCCCGATCAGGTGACCGCCTGGGTGAACGGCGCGGCGGAGGAGCTCGGCGGCATCGACGTCCTCTACAACAACGCCTCGGTGGCCCGGGTGGGTCCCTGGGACGAGGTGACCTATGCGTCCTGGCGCCATGCCATCACCTACGAGCTGGACATCGTCTTCCTCTCCACCCAGGCGGCGTGGCCCCACCTCGTCGCCCGCGGGGGTGGATGCATCATCAACGTGGGCTCGGTGGCCGCCAGCCGCGGCGCCGGCTTCGTCCACCAGCACGCCCACGGAGCGGCCAAGGGTGGGGTGGTCGCCTTCACCAAGCACCTCGTGGTCTCCGGGGCGCCCCACGGGATCCGGGCGTTGAGCATCTCCCCGGGGATGATCCGCACGCCGGCCACCTCGGCGCTCATCGACGACCCCGACAGCCCGCTGCACGCCCACATCCTTCAGACCCCCTCGCGGCGGGTCGGTGAGCCCGAGGAGGTGGCCCGGCTGGCAGCGTTCCTCGCCTCGGACGAGGCCACCTACATCAACGGTGCCGACATCGCCATCGACGGCGGGATCACCGCCGTCACCGGCTAGCCCCACCGGCGGGTGACACCAGGGCCGCGCGCGGCTCAGGTGCCACCCCCTCGGACGGTTCAGGCCGTCGGCTCGACGGTGAGGTCTCCGTGCACGGTGACGGCGCCGGATTCCACGCGCGCCAGCTCATCGGCATCGTGATCCGCGTCGGCGCGCAGCACTCCGAGGACGAGCACGGCGGCCACCGCGGCGCACACGGCGCAGATCCCGAACACGAACTGGTAGGAGCTGCCGAGCGCGTTGAAGGCGGTGTCGTGCAGCGGGTTGAGCGGCACCGTCTTGTTGCCCGCCTGCACCGTGGCCGGGACGGCCACCGCTCCCAGCGGCCCCGAATGCACGGCACCGACCGCCGCGGCGGTCTGGGCCTTGGCGGCGGCGGGCACGTGCGCCACCGAGTTGTAGAACGCGGTGAGACTCTTGCTCAGCGTCGGGTTGGTGGCGATCGCCTTGTTGATCGAATGTGCCGCGCGGGTCGTGCCAATCGCGATCACCACGGTCGGTCCCAGAGCGAAGCCGAAGTCGCGCAGCAGGCTCGTGGTCGCCGAGGCCATGCCGGCGAACTGGATCCGCACGGTGTTGACGGCCACCGCGGTCAGTGACGACACCGAGAAGGCGAAGCCGATCCCCACCACGATGAGCGGCGGCAGGATGGCTCCGACGGAGTCGTGGTGGATCGAGACGGTGGCCGCCCAGGCCGCGCCGATGGCCTGCACCACCAACCCGCCGCCGAGCAGCCAGCGCGGATTGACCCGGGGGTTGAGCCAGGCGATGAGCGGCAGCAGGAACAGCGCGAAGCCCTGCAGGGCCACGAACCCCAGGGAGGCCTTCAGCGGCGAGAAGCCCTGGACGGCGGTGAGCCGGATGCTCGTGGCGCCCGCGCAGCCCAGGAACGCGAACATCCCCAGCACGGTCACCACCGAGTTGATGCTGAAGTTGCGACTGGCGAACACGCCAAGGCGCAGCAGGGGCTCGCGGGTGGCCAGCTCGAGGCGCACGAACGCCGCGAGGAACACGATGAACACGACGTAGCCGATGATGCTCTGGATCCCCAGCCACCCCTTGGAGGACGCCTGGACCACCGCGAAGAGCAGGCCGAACAGGCCGATGGCGAAGGTGATCTGCCCGGGCCAGTCGAGGGTCCGTCCCTCCGGGGAGCGCGAGTCCTCGGACGCGAAGAAGGTGACGAGAAGACTGAGCACGCCGACGGCCATGACGCCCAGCAGCGCCCAGCGCCAGGACGCCATCGGGTCACTGCCCCAGTGCACCTTGGTCAGCAGCCCGGCGAGCACCGGGGCGATGAATCCGCCCGAGGACAGCGCCGCGGTGTAGATCGAGATGCGCCGGCCGCGCGCACGGGCGGTGGTGGTCCGGGCGGCGATCATCGCCAGGGAGGTCGGGAACAGGGCGGCGCCGCCGATCCCGCCGATCGCGTTGCCGATCCAGATCACCGTCACCGCGTTATGGGTCCCGGCGTGGGGGGTCAACAGTGCGGCGATCAACTCGCCGATGACCACGAGCAGCGCGCCGCCGAGCAGCAGGCGCTTGCGCCCGAAGATGTCGCCGATCACCCCGAAGGTCAGCTCGAACAGGGTGAGCGGGATGACGATCGCGGCGGAGATCCAGTTCAGCTGCGACGCCGTGGTGCCCAGGTCCTGCTGGAAGAGGCCGTTGAGCACCGCGGGGGTGGCAAAGGCGACCTGGCCCAGGCATGCCGCCAGGCAGGCGGCGACGAGCGTCCCCGTGCTCAGGTTGGAATCTCGGCCTTCAGCCGCAACCGACATCGTGTCTCCTCTCTCGTGATGAACCCAGCTCGCGCCGGGAACTGCCCTCTCGCGGCGCAGCATGGCATACCGACGGATTGTTGACAACATTGGCTACGAGAACCGGGACCCCCGAGCCTGCGGTGACATCGACCTCAGCCAGACATCTCCGGGAACGTCGTGTTGTAGGCGAAGCGCCAGGCGGGCTCGATGGTCAGTCGCTCGATGCGCCACACCCCGTCAATGCGGCGGAACGCGATGCGGTAGGCGCCCCCGCCCTGCCAGTAGGCGCTGGCGTCGGGGGCCGTGACGTGGGTGGCAATGAACGTGGCGCGGGCGTTGGCGGTGGCACCCTCGATCGCGATGTCGTAGTTGCTGGTGAGGTGATGGGTCGCGGCGTAGACGGACAGGTCGGCCTCGACGCGGACACGGATCGCGGCCGGCCCGTCCGCCTGTCCGCCGGGGTGGGCGAGCACGCCGTCGTCGGTGAACAGCGCCGCATAATCGTCCCAGCGCCGCTCGTCCAGGTAGCGGGGGTAGCGCACCATCTGCGTGCGGATCGCCTCGGTTTCGAACAGCACGCTGAGCCGTGGGTCATCGGTCATGGTTGGTCCGTATGAAGTTGCACGCCACGATCGTCGCAGTCTATTTGACATCCGTCAAATAGACAGGTGTGCCAGCCTGAACCGATGGCCGAGGAGCGCACGACGTCGCGGCGGGTTCAACGCAACCGCCCCGCCCGTCGCGGGGATGACCGTGAGCTGGCGCTGCTCGCGACGGCCGAGCGGCTGCTCAGCGAGGGCACCTTCACCTCGACGCCCCTGGCCGAGATCGCCAGCTCAGCCGGTGTCTCGCGTCCGGGCTTCTACTTCTACTTCGCCTCCAAGGAGGCGCTGCTCAGCACCCTCATCATGCGGACGCTGGACATGCTTGCGGCGGGACTCCCGTCGGTCGCGCTCAGCGCCGATGTCGACCCCGTGCCGGCGCTCCGCAAAGCGCTGCGGGGGGCGGCCGACCTCTGGCACGAGCATCGTGCGGTGCTCATCGCCGCGACCGAGCTCGGCAGTCACGAGCCCGCGGTGTTCGACCGACTCGTCGAAGCCCAGGCGGCGCTCGTCACGCCCACGTCATTCCTGCTGGCCCGCGGTTCACGGGTGGGTACTCAGCGCGACGCCCACAAGCTGGCCGAGATGTTCACCTGGATGGCCGAACGCAACTTCTATGTTCTCGCCCGTCAGGAGCCGACCCGCCGCCAGCTGCGCGCCCTGGCGGACCGCATGCTCGAGGTGTGGGTCGCGGCGGCCGGATTGGACGTCCAGGCCTAGTCAGCGCTGAGCTTCATCAGAGCGGTCCTCGGTGGGTTCCCCGCGACCGTGGCCGAGCCATCCCGGCCTCCCTGACCCAAGGGTGACGTTGACCGTTCGCTCGATGCGCTCAGATGGGCCTCGAGGCGGCTCGCGCCCGGTCTGGAGGATCTGACCAGCTCGATGTATGGTGCTGGCTCAGTCCAGGGCATGCCACGGTGGGATCGCCATCGAATGACCCGCTCTGAACCCCGGCGGCTGTGACCCGGGCGCCGCCCCATGAGGAGGAGCCAGTGAAACTCGCACGCATCAGGTTCGGCACCGTAGCGCGGACCGCCATCGTCGAGGCGGACGTGGTCCGGATGTTGAGTGCTGGCGTGTCGATGCTCGACCTGCTGTGCGCGAGCCCGGAGGAGCGCGAGCGGCTCGCTGCGCAAACCGACAGTGAGCTGACGCTCGAGCAGGCGGAGTTTCTCGCCCCGGTGCAACCGCCGACCATCCGGGACTTCTCGGTGTTCGAACAGCACATCGAGGGAGTGATCAAGGACCGTGATCCCCAGGCAACGGTTCCGCCCATCTGGTACCAGTCGCCCTACTGCTACTTCACCAATCCCCATGCACTGACCGGCCCGGGTGACGAGATCGCCGTCCCGCCAGGGTGTGAGCGCCTGGACCTCGAGCTCGAGGTCGCTGCGGTCATCGGGACGGCCGGCTCGAACCTCTCGCCCGGAGAAGCCGAGGGTCACATCGCCGGATACACCATCTTCAATGACTGGTCCGCGCGGGACCTCCAGATCACCGAGATGCAACTCGGCCTGGGAACCTGCAAGGGCAAGGACTTCGCCAATACCCTCGGTCCGTGGATTGTCACAGCCGACGAGCTGGAGCCCTACCGCGACGGTGACCGCCTCGACCTCGAGCTCCGGGCCGAGATCAACGGCCGCTCCCTGGGCGTCGACACCCTGGCCAACATGGCCTGGAGCTTCCCCGAGCTCGTGTCATACGCATCCCGGGGCACGCGCGTGGTCCCGGGCGATGTACTCGGATCCGGGACCTGCGGCAATGGCTGCCTGTTCGAACTCTGGGGCCGCAACGGCGCCGACAGCATCGACCCGCTCGGCCCTGGCGACGTCGTCTCCCTGCACGTCGAGGGCATTGGCGTTCTGACCAACACCGTGGTGCCCGGCGTCGCACTTCAGCCGCTGCCCTCGGCGCGCCTCGCCCGACGGGTGGCCAGGTCCGCCACCGCGCCGTCTTGACGGGCGGTTCTGCGGATCGGGGTTAGTGCGACGCCAACCAGATCGCCATGTCGGCGAACAGCTCAGGCGGCGTCCTGGCCGCCTGAGCCGGATCGAACTCGCGGTAGGCCGCCATCACGTTGACGACGACCCGCTCCGGGTCCCCCCAGTCGGAGAAGTCGCCGATGTCGATGTCCGCCGCGGCGTCCGCGGCGCTCATCCCGGCCTGGAAACGCTGGCGGGATTCCTCCCGGATGAACGACAGGTAACGACGCACGTCTCGGACCCCGGAGGCGTCGGTCACCGGGCCGTGACCGGGCACGAGGATCCGCGCGTCCAGCTCGATGATGCGGTCACACGCAGCGATCCAGTTGCTCAGGCTCGCCCAGACAATCGGAGTCCCGTCGATGAACAGCAGGTCGCCGGTGAACACGGTGCCGGAGTCCGGTACATGGACGATCGTATCTCCGCCGGTGTGGGCGGGCCCGAGCTCGAGGAAACGGACCGTGCGATCCCCGACGCTCAGGTCCAGAGCGCCGGTGAAGGTCTGGGTCGGCAACCGCACGGTGATTCCCTCGAAGTCAAAGGCCCCGAAGGCCCGGTCGATGAACGCGGCCATCTCGGGTGAGCGCCCGGGGGCGGTCTTGAGGGCCTGGAGCATCTCCGGGGACACCTCCGCCATCTCAGCCGCACTCGTCGCCGATGCGTAGATCGCCGACGTGTCAGGCAGCAGCTCATTGCCGAAGCAGTGGTCGGGATTCGCGTGGGTGTTGATCGCGGCATCGATCGGGTGGCCAGCGATGACGGGCGCCATGGCATCGAGCATCTCGCGTGTCAGTCTCAGGTCATACAGCGTGTCGACGAGCAGCGAGGTCCCGTCTGCGGTGATCAGCCCGGCGTTGCTCCAGCCCCATCCACCGCTCGGTTGCAGGTAGGCGAACAGCCCATCACCAAGTTCGTGCAGCCCCTTTTCATACGCGACTTTCACGATGTCCTCCCTGGACCGATCTGATCAATCGCCACGAACGTACCGCACGGTCACCGGATGAGTTGCATGGCCAGCCCCATGGAGGCCATGCCGAGGGACATCAGCACCATGGACGGGCTGATATCGAGGTCGCCCGGCAGTTCATCCCGAGCAGCGCCAGCGCACCCTCAATCCTGCCGCAGTCCGCGCTGGATGAGCAGCGGCCGGATCCGCTCGGCGTAGTCGGCGATCCCGACCTCGTAGTCGGGGAAGGAGATGGCCATCCCGTCGAGGCCGGCGTCCGCCATCTCGGCAATGCCGTCCACGATGTGTTCGGGGGTGCCGAGCAGCGGAAAGGCGAGGTAGCCAGCGGCCGCCCGCTCAACCATGGTCTGACGGCGCATCTGATCGGCGATCGTCCGCGTGCTCGTCGAGAAGCCGAGGGTGGCATCCACCCACGCCGACGCCGTGGCCTGGTCGATCCGGTCTTTGGCGAAGTGGTCGAGCCGCCGCTGGGCCTCGGCCTGGGAATCGGCGCAGATCATGTAGCCGTGTCCAAACACCTTGACCTCCCGGCCCGCCTCGGCGGCGAGCCGGCGGTTCTCGCGGACCGAAGCCGGAACCGCGTCGAGCGAGGCGAACGCGCCGAAGTTGACCTCGGCGTTGCGCGCCGAGAACGCCTTGCCGCTCGGGCTGTTGCCCGCGCACATGATCACGGGCCAGGGCGTCTGCACGGGTTTGGGCTCCGAGACGATCGCGGTGCCGTGGTAGTAGCGGCCCTGATGGTCAAAGGGGGCATCCTCTGACCAGGCACGCCGGATGATCCACAGCCACTCCTCGATCGGCCCGTAGCGGTCGGCGTCGGGATCCAGCTCGATGCCGAACATGGCGAAGTCCGCCGCCGAGAAGCCCGCCACCACGTTGAGTCCCAGGCGCCCGCCGCTGATGTGATCGATGGTCGCGGCCATCTTGGCCGCCATCACCGGGGCATACAGCGGAACGTGGAAGGTCGCGAACACCTGGATCCGCTCGGTCAGCGCGGCGATCGCCGCCGCCCAGGTGAAGGAGTCGAACACCCGGTCAAACCGCGGATCCAGGGAGGGCACGTTGCGCCAGCGTGCCAGCGGAATGACCGCGTCGATACCGGCGCGGTCAGCCGCCTGGCAGATACGCACCGACTCGGGCCAGGTGACCTGCACCAGCGGGTCGCTGTCGAGGGATACGGTGGTGCCCCGCGCGGTGTTGGCACAGAACAGCGCGAGCTTGAAGCGATTGCGCGGGTTGAGGATCGGCGTGTCAGCCTGCGGAACGGTGTGATCGTGGATCGCCACGTCCCGCACCGGGGTGTCCGCGGCGGCCGGAATGCCGGTCGTCTCGAGCGAGCTCATCAGATCGCCTCCGCGGGAACGCGGGTGGGCTCGCGCAGGCCGGCCTGTTCCATCAACGGCAGGACCCGGTCGCGCACGCCGGCGAGTTCGGGAAGCCAGTCGGCACAGATGAGCAGACAGCCGTCCAGTCCGCTGTCGCTGAGCGCGAGCAGGCGATCGACGATCGTCTCCGGCGTACCGACGAGCGCACAACCGCCGGCGCCGGCGATGAAGGACTGCCGGGCCGCCCGCCAGGATTGGGCGTCGAACGCGGCCGACTCCACGTTCATCAGGCTCAGGGCGTTGGTGGCGCCCTCCCAGTCGCCATGCTCGTCGGCGTACCAGCGCAGGTACTCCTCGGCCTCGGCCTGGGTGTCGCGACAGACGACGTAGCCGAGGCTCCAGGCCTCGATCGAGCGGTCATGCGCGGCCGCCATCGCCTTGATCTGGGCGATCTGGGCTGACGTCTCGTCTGGGTCGTCCCCCGTGATCCGCATGAAGGCCATATCCGCGTACCGCGCGGCGTATTCCCGGCCCCGTTGGGAGGTGCCGGCATTCATGATCGGCGGGTGCGGGGACTGCAGTGGCTGTGGGGAGGACACTCCGGCGCGCACCGACAGCGTCTCACCGGAGAAGTTCACAGGCTCCTGGGCGGTCCACAGCTCGATGAGGATCTGGGTCCACTCCTCCGCCATCTCATAGCGACGATCGTGTTCGAGCATGGGAGCGCCAAACATCTCCAGCTCGGGGCGAAACCAGCCGCCGACCGTGTTGATCCCCGCGCGCCCGCCGGAGATGTGGTCGATCGTGGTCAGCTGCTTGGCGGCCACGATGGGGTGGAGCGTCGGGAGGTGGCAGGTGCTGAAGACGTGGGCATGCTCGGTGACCGAGGCGATCCCCGCGGCCCAGGCGAAGGTGTCGAACATCGACCCCTGGGGGTTGTGCTCACCCCCGAAGCCGCGCCAGCGGGCGACCGAGACAATCGCCTCCAGGCCCATTGCGTCCGCCGCCCGGGCGACCTCGGCCTGGGCCGGCCAGGTGACCGGCAGCCGCTCGGGGATCAGGGTCAGGGTCGGACCGCCCTCGAGATTGGTGCCGAAGGTTCCCAGCTGCAGGCGGTTGGCACTCCCCAGCCGGCTCGGTAAGACACGGGCGCTCACGGCGTACCCTCCTGATCACAGCAAAACAGAAAACAAGCTCTGTTTTCTAAACTACCCATGCCGCCCATCACCGTCAACCCCCATGCGATCGTTCCCGTCACACACCCCTACTGTCCGAGGTCCCTTGCCCCCGTCGCCGCCCCCCAGCTCACCCACCCCGGGCGTGCGGCCTCCTCAGCAGGCGCGGGCCCAGGAGACGTTCGACCGCGTACTGACCATCGGCGCCGAGCTCGTGGCGGAGAAGGGCTTCGCCGGCCTGTCGATCACCGAGATCTGCCAGCGGGCCGGGGTGTCGGCCGGTGCCCTGTATGCCCGCGTCGAGAGCAAGGAGGCGCTCGCTCTGGCCATCCACGACCGCGAGCTGGCGCGCATGGCGGTTGAGCACGTCGTCTTCGACCCCTCAGATCGCTGGGCGACGCTCCCGGCTGACCGGCTGATCCTCGAGTCGGTGCGGGAGCTGGGCGCCCACTACGCCCGCCATGCGCCGCTGCTGCGCGCCTTCATCCTGCGCTCGAGCGTCGACATGACCATGCACGAGCGGGGAACCGCCACGACCGAGGCGATCGCCCAACGGCTCTGCGCGCTGTGGCTCACCCGTGCCGCCGAGCTGCCCCATCCCGATCCCGCCGGCGCCGCCGGCGCCGCCTGGCGCATCGTGCACGCCTCCCTCAACTGGCGCGTGGCCTACGGACCGCGTCTGTCCTCCAGCACCGACGCGGGGTGGGGTCGGCACGTGGAGGACGTCGCCGCCGCCGCGCGGGCCTACCTGCGCACGCCGCCCCTCCTTGTTTGACAGTTGTCAAATAGCACCTAGCATGTCGGTTGCGCCGCCACCCCGGGCGGCGGATCGAACCTGAGGAGACGACGCCATGACCGCACCGGTGCACGTGCACCCACCCGAGGGGATGCACGTCCTCATCGCCGGCGGCGGGGTCGGCGGCCTCGCCCTGGCCCAGGGACTCGTCAAGGACGGCCACACGGTGGAGGTCTTCGAGCGCGACCACGGCGTCGGCAAGCGCCAGGGCTACTACCTGACGATCAACGGTGACGGCGGCGAATCACTGCGTCGCGTGCTGCCCGAGGATCTGTATGAGCTGTATCTGGCGACATCGCGGCAGCCCTACCCGACGCAGGCCTCGATCGTCCGCACACCCCAGCTGGATCTGCTCGGCTCCCAGCCGAGCCTCGGGCGACGCAACGTCGGTCCCCGGCGCCATACCGGGGTGGACCGACGCACGCTGAGGCGGATCCTCGCGGGGAGGATCGAGGGTGCGATCCGCTGGGGGGTGACGGCGGAGTCCTACACCGAGGACGCCGACGGCGTCGAGCTCATGCTGAGTGACGGCAGCAGCGCTCACGGTGACGTCCTGGTCATCGCCAACGGGATCAACTCAGGCCTGCGTGACGTGCGCCTCCCGGAGACCCGGATCGTCGACACGGCCATCCGCAGCATCGACCTCTACGCCCGGGCTCCTTTCACCGACGCGCTCTTGGCCCAGATCCCGGAGGTGCTGCACGACAGCATGACCATGGTGGTCGACGGGAAGGGCAAGCGCTGCCTGCTCGGCTCGTTCCGTCCACGTTCGGAGCTGACCGCGGCTGCGGCCTCGGTCGACGGCGTTGAGCTCGAGCCGATTGACGGATACATGATGGTGAGCGCGAGCGTGCCTGACGGGACGCCGATCCCCCCGTTCGCCGAGTGGACGGACCAGACGGGCCATGACATCAAGGCGGCCATGCAGGCAACCGTCGCGGACTGGCATCCGGCCATCCGCGCGATCCTCGAGGCGGTCGACCCCGAGTCGGTCTTTCCCATCAACTTCCGCTATCTCGACCCCCAGGCGGACTGGGCGCCCTCCCGCGTGACCGTCATCGGGGACGCCGCCCACGGGATGCTGCCGACCAAGGGCATGGGCGCCAACGCCACCCTCCATGACGCGGCCGTGCTGTGTGACCGGCTGGCGGACGTCGCGGCCGGGCGCAAGGACGTCGTCAGCGCCATCGGCGAGCACGAAGTCGAGATGCGCTCCTTCGCCTATCCCGTCATCGCCATGGCCGCCGACCACGACAACCAGTTCGGGGCCGGGGCAATCACCCGGGCCGAGGCCACCGTCTGATCGACACGCCTCGGGTGCTCTGAGCGCGAATCGACACGCGCCCGCGGGACACGCTCAACTCAGACTTGAAGGTTCCTGAATACCCAGGCTGCGCAGCCAGATGGCGAGCAGGCGCGCCTCGGTGGGGGCGAGGTCGGCGCGGCGGCGGGCGCGGGGAACCGCGTGGCTGTAGACCCGCTCGTTCATCAGCGCCAGGGTCTCGATGAGCTCGCGCGCGGCGACGGGGTCATGGCGCTCGGGCACGGTCCCGTGGCGTAGGAGCAGCTCGGTGCAGGCCGCGTTGACCTGATCCATGGAGGCGATCATCCGCTCGCCGAGTTCGGGGATCTGCTGAGCGAGTGCGATGGCCGCCGACATGACCGCCCGGTGCTCCCACCATGCCCCGGCCCCGGCCGCCACCGCCGCGGCGAGCCGTTGGGCCGGCGTCCCCGGTCCGGCCAGCGCCCCGAGCAGCCGCGCCGCGATCTCGGCGTGGGCGGCGTCGATGACGCTGGCCAGCAGCGCGTCCTTGGAGGCGAAGTAGAAGTAGAAGGTGGGTCGCGACACGCCGGCGTCGGCGGCGAGCTGGGTGACGGACGCCGTGGCGAAGCTGCCGTCCGCGAGGTGGCGCTCGGCGCTGGCGATGAGGTCGGTCTCGCGCTGGTCGCCCTTGCTGAGCTGCCGGGCGCGACGCCGCAGCGGGGTGGTCGACATAGCCCCACGGTAGCGAGCCGACAGGCGTCGGCATTCACCGACACCTGTTGACTTTTGCCAGGCCGACCATCACCATCTCCCCATGCCAACCCGCGTCACCCCCGCCGCCAGCGCCTGTCCCCACCTCGGCGCCTATGACCCCCTCGCGCCTGAGGAGCTGAGCGACCCCTACCCCACCTACGCCAGCGCTCGGGAGCAGACCCCAGCGTTCCGTTCCGAGCGGTTGGGGTTGTGGTTCATGACCCGGTACGACGACATCGTCGCCGCGGTCGCTGACACCGAGACGTTCTCCTCGCAGTTCACCGGGATGACGCTGGTCGACCATCTCCCGGAGTCGCGGCGCGCCGCCGCCGCCGAGGTGATCCGCGCCGGTCTGCCCGATGATTCGCGTTTCCTGCTGACCACCGATCCCCCGGCTCACCACACCCGCCGCAAGCTCGCTCAGCAGGCGTTCACCCCCAAGCGGGTGCGCGCGCTGGAGCCGGTGATCGCCGCGGCCGCCGAGGCATTGTGTGACGCGATCGCCACCGGTGAGACCGCTGAGCTGATGGGTGCCTTCGCCTATCCCCTCACCACCACGGTGATCGCGGGGATCCTCGGCCTGGATGCGGAGGCCGCCGGCCAGATGCGCCAGGTGGCCGAGGACCTGCTGGTGATCAACTCACCCGGCCACCGAGAGCTCGACGACGCAGCCGCCGATGAGGTCCTCGTCCGCCTGGCGCGCATCAGCGCCCTGCACACCACCATCGCCGAGGCGCTCGCCGCGCGCCGGGAGACCCCGACCGACGACGTCCTCTCCGCCCTGGCCCACACTGCGCTGGCCGATGGCACGCGGTTGGAGGACGCCGACATCCTGGCGATCTGCGCCGAGCTGATCCTCGCCGGGACCGACACCACGGCCAATCTCATCGCCCACGCCGTGCTCTACGCCGCAGCTGACCCCTCGTTGTGGCGCCAGATCGCCGAGAGCCGGGAGCTGGCCCAGCAGGTCACCGAGGAGGCCCTGCGCAAGCGCGGCTCCTCCAAGGGCCTGTTCCGCATCACCACCCGGGACGTGGACGTCTCCGGGGTGACGATCCCCGCCGGGGCAGTGGTGCAGCTGCTCTACGGATCGGCCAACCACGACCCGTCCCGCTTCCCCGACGGGGACGCGTTCCGCCTCGGGCGTCCGGGCCTCGACCAGCACGTCGCCTTCGGCCGAGGGACCCATTTCTGCCTGGGCGCCCCACTGGCCCGGCTGGAGATGGCGGTCGCCCTCCGGACGCTGAGCCGGCGTTTCCCGAATCTCAGCGTGGCGCCCGGTCAGGAGATCGTCTACCTCCCGGCGCTGACCACCCACACCATCGCCGCGCTGGAGCTGACGACCTGAGTGCGCCTCATGAGCTGAGCCGGTCCGCCTCCGGCCGTTGGCGGCGCTGCAGCACGACGACCACGCCGAAGATGATCACCGCGGTCACCCCGACGGCCAGGGAGCCGTGCTTGACCAGGGCGACGGCGTTGTCGATCGAGTTCCAGGAGACATAGCCGACGAGCGTGCAGGCGGCGGCCCAGACGCCCGCCGCCAACGTGGTCAGGGCGAGGAAACGGCCAGCGGCCATATGTGACGCGCCGGCGATGAACGGCGCGAGCGCGCGGACGAAGCCGATGAAGCGTCCGAGCAGGATCGTCTTGCCGCCGTGCTGGGCGAAGTAGCGCTCCATCTGCTCGACACGTCCCCGGGTCAGCCCGACCCGGGCGCCGTGGGTGATGAGGAACTCCCGCCCCAGGCGACGGCCGAGCAGGAACGACAGCGCGTCACCCGCCACCGCGCAGATCCACACCACGGCGATGAGCGGCACCAGACGCACCTCGCCGGAGCCGGCGGCGATGCCGCCGAGCACGACCGCGAGCTCACCGGGGGCGATCAGCCCGATGCCCGCCCCGGTCTCCAGGAACGCCATCACGCCGACCACCGCGTAGGTCGCTGGGCCCAGGCCCGAGACGGCGCTGCGCACCAGCTGCTCGAGGTTCGGAGTCTCCAGCACGCCGACGCCGACGAGGATCAGCGCGGCCCCGGCGATCCCCATGAGCCCACGGGCGAGTCGCGAGCGCAGCGGCTGGCCGGCGATGGCGCCGGCCAGCAGGATTCCCGCGGCGATCAGAGCCAGCAGGTTCATACCCGGCTCAGGGGACGCGGGCTGTAGGCGCGCAGGCGCCGGATGCGCTCGCTGACCGGAGGGTGGGTGGAGAACAGCCCGGCCAGGCTGGTGGCTGCGAACGGGTTGACGATGTACATCGGCGCGGTGGCCGCGGGCACCGCCAGCGCCGGGGCAGCGGTCGCCTCGATGCTCGCCAGAGCGTCCGCCAGCGGCGCCCCGGAGCCGAGCAGTCTCGCGGCGGTCGCGTCGGCCAGGTACTCGCGCTGGCGCGAGACCCCCAGGCTGAGCAACGTGCCGGCCAGCGGGGCGAGGATGAGCGCGGCGAGGGTGCCGACCGGCCCGAGCGGGTTCTCCTCGCTGTCCTCGCCGCCGAACAGGAAGGACAGCGACAGCACGTTGACCGCCGCCCCCACCGCGCCGGAGATCGTCGCCGCCACCGAGGAGACGAGGATGTCGCGGTTGGCGATGTGCCCGATCTCATGGGCCATCACCGCGCGGACATCCGCGGTCGCCATGTGGGTGATCAGCCCGTCGGTCAGGGCGACCGCGGCGTGCCCGGGGTTGCGCCCGGTGGCGAAGGCGTTGGGGGCCAGGCCCGGGATGACGTAGAGCCGGGGGGTGGGGATCCCCGCGCGCCGGGACAGCTCGGCCAGGGCGGCGTGGACCTCGGGCACGTCGTCCTGCGCCAGGGGCTGGGCCCGGGCGGCGCGCAGGGCAATCCGGTCGGACTGGAAGTAGCCGACCACGTTGAAGCCGACGGCGGCCAGGACGAACAGCCAGAGGAACCCGCCGCCGAGCAGCGCGCCGATGCTGATCATCAGCGCGGTCAGGCCGGTGATGAGCAGCCACGTGCGCAGCTGGCTGGTGAGTCGGGTGGCGGTGATTCCCATCGAGAGCTCCTTTCGGATTGGACTCCTCGAGCATCCCCGCTGGGGGACCGCCTTCCTATGAGGGCGAGCGTGTATCTCTCAGGCTGAGCAGCGTGGTCAGCCCCAGGATCGCGGCGATCACCGCCAGCGACAAGCCGGTCGACAGCTCCGGCACGGCGGCGTGCTGGAGATGGGCGAAGTGGAGCACCAACTTGGCTCCGATGAAGGCGAGGATCGCCGCCATGCCGAGCGACAGGTAGACGACGCGCTGGAGCAGCCCGGCGACGAGGAAGTACAGCGGCCGCAGCCCGAGCAGCGCGAACACGTTGGCCGCCAGGACGATCCACGCGTGGTCGGTGACCCCGTAGACGGCGGGGATGGAGTCGAGGGCGAACAGCAGATCGGTGCTGCCGAGGGCGACGAGCACGAGGAACAGCGGGGTCAGCCGGCGCCGGCCCGACTCGAGGCTCACCAGCCGGGTGCCGCGGTAGCCGTCGGTGAAGGCCAACCTGCGCCGGGCCAGGGCGACCAGCGGGTTGTCGTTCACCGACGGGGTCTGATCGTGGTGGCGCAACAGCTGGACGGCGGTGGCGATGAGCGCCAGGCCGAAGAGCAGGAAGGTGACCGAGAAGGTGTCGAGCAGCGCCGCCCCGGCGGCGATGAATATCGCCCGCAATGCCAGGGCCAGCCCGATGCCCAGGCTGAGGGCGCGCGGCACGGCCGGGGCCGGCACGGCGAAGCTGGTGACGATGATCACGAACACGAACAGGTTGTCCACCGACAGGCTCTTCTCCACCACGTAGCCGGCGAGGAACTGGGTGCCCAGGTCCCAGCCGGCGATCAGTCCGAGCCCCGCCCCGAAGCCGAGGGCGGCACAGACGTAGAACACCGACCAGCCGGCGGCGCGAGCGAGGCTCATCGCGCTCAGGGCTCGATCAGTCCGTGGCGGATGGCGTAGCGCACGAGCTCCACACGGTCGTGCATCCCCAGCTTCTCCAGGATGTTCGTGCGGTGACGGTCGACGGTCTTCTCACTGATCACCAGCGTCTCGGCGATCTGGCGGGTGCTGTAGCTCTCGGCGATCAGCTTGACGATCTCGGTCTCCCGGGGCGTGAGGGGATCCTCGCGCAGCGAGGCCAGATCGTCGCGGGCAGACTCGAGCAGGTCGCGCACCAGCGGGGTCATCGCCCCCGGGTAGAGGAACCGCTCTCCGCGCATGGCCGCCCGGCACGCCTCGACGAGGTCACGGTCGACCACCGACTTGAGCACGTAGCCCGAGGCGCCCGCCTTGAGCGACTCGTACAGGTAGCGCTCGTTCTGGTGCATCGAGAGCATGAGGATCCTCAGCTCCGGCCGGCGGCGGTGCAGCTCCCGCGCGGCCTGCAGACCGGTCATCCGCGGCATGGTGATGTCGAGCACGACCAGGTCGACCTCGGCCCGGAGACCGAGCTCGATCGCCTCGGCGCCGTCACCGGCCTCGCCGACCACCTCGAGGTCGGGCTCGGCGTCGAGGACCAGGCGCAGACCGCGCCGCACCAGCGCGTGGTCGTCGGCGAGCAGGACGCGCGTCTTCAGCGGGGTCACGACCCGGCTCCGGTCCCGAGCACGAGCTGGACCCGACAGCCCGCGTCGCCGGCGGCGGGCCCGACGCTGAGCTGGCCGCCCACCAGCGCGGCACGCTCACGCATCCCGCGCATCCCCGTGCCGGCCACCACGTCGGCGGGCAGGCCGCGGCCGCGGTCGGTCACCGTCAGGATGAGTGACCCGTCGATGTGTCTCAGCTCGAGCTCGGCCGCCTCGGCCCCGGAGTGGCGCGCGACGTTGGTCAGCGCCTCCTGGGTGAGCCGGTAGACGACGAGCTCGACCTCCGGGGAGAGCAGCGGCAGGTCGGGCTCGATCCGCTCCTCGATGCGGATTCCGCTGTGGGCGGAGAAGCGCTCGCACAGCACGGCCAGGGCGCTCTCGAGGCCCAGGTCATCCAGCGCCTCGGGTCGCAGCTCGATGGCGATCTGGCGGACCCCCTCGAGGCTGTGGCGGACCGCGTCCTGGACCTCGGCCAGGTCGTCCTTCAGTGCCGCGCCGGCCCGGGTCTCGACCCGGCCGAGGCTGAGCAGCACCGCGGTGAGCTCCTGGCCGATCTGGTCGTGGAGCTCCTGGGCGATGCGCAGCCGCTCGGCCTCCTGGCCGGCCAGGACGCGGCCGGTCGCCTCGTGGCGCTCGGCCTCCAGGCGGTCGAGCATCTCGTTGAAGGTCAGGGCCAGCTCGACCGCCTCCGAGCGCACCGCGCCGGTGGGCATGCGCTCACTCTCGTGGCTCAGGTCGACCCGGCGGGCCAGCTGGGTCAGGGTCTGCACCGGCGCGAGGAGGCGGTGGACGAGGTAGGCGTTGAGGACGACCGTGGCCACCAGCACGAGGAACAGCACCACTGCCGCCTCGTCGACGCGGAAGGTCGAGACGCGCGAGGGATCGAGCACCACCACGGCCAGCCCCACGGCCAGTGCGAGCAGCACGGCGTTGAGGCCCGCCACCCGGTAGCGCAGCGGGAGGTAACGGCGCCGTGCAGGTTCGAGATCGGGGCGGGCGGCGGTCATCGGAGGATGATCGGGGAGAACCAACCCGGCGGGGCGGCTCAGCGCCAATCCTGGCGCAGCGACGCCGCCCCGAAGGGCCGGGGGCCGACCGGGTCGGTGCCGAGCCATTCGAGCTTGTGCAGCATCGCCCACATGCGCAGGTCGAGGTCAGCCGGGGTCATGCCCAGCGTGGCTGCGACCTCGGCGGTGTCGCTGCCGGCCAGCAGCATGCCGAACACCGCCTGGTCCTGGACCTCGAGGCGCCGGCGCATGGCTTGGGCCAGGCGGTAGGGCACCGGCGGCAACGCGCTCGTCCCGGCGGCGACGGCGCGCACCGCCTGGCACAGCTCATCCGCCGGTCCGCCCTTGCTCACCAGGGCGTCGGCCTCGGCCACCACGCAGGCGGCGGCGAGCGGACCGTCGCAGTAGGCGGAGTAGACGATCACCCGCGGCGCCGAGGCGAGGGTCTTGAGCTTGCGGCTCAGCCACAGCCCGCTGCGCGAACCCAGCTGGTAGTCGACGACCGCCACGTCGATGGATGCGGCCCGGGCCACCGACAGCGCCGCCTCGGCCGAGCCGACCGCGTCGAGGACCGACAGGCCGGGCTGCTCCTCCAGTAACTGCATGACCCCGGTGCGCACGGCGGCGTGGTCGTCGACCACGAGCAGGCGCAGATCGCGCTCGGCGCCGAGCGGTGCGCGAGTGGGGACGGGATCGGACTGGACGTGGACACCGGGCATGGGGACCTCCTCGGGGAGACGAACGACTCAGGTGACCAGCATCGCCTCCGCGCCCTTGAGTGAGAATGAGGGCGAGCCCCCATCCTCACCGAACGTCAGCTCGCGTGGCGCTGGGGGCTGGCGAGAAGCACCTCGCGCGGCAGCCGGCCGTAGCGGAAGCTGACGCTGACCCGCTCGGCCCGGTAGCCGGTCGCGGTGAAGCTGATGAGCAGCTTCTGGCCGGCGACGTAGCGAGCCCCGCGGAGCCCGGCGAGCAGGCGCTCGACGCCGCGCGTGCCGCTCGCGCGCCTGGTGCGGTGCGAGCGCGAGCAGCCGTGTCCGGCACAGCTGACGACCACGTGGGTCCGCGCCGGGAAGCGACCGACCTTGATCTGGCTGAGCCGGGTGCGGGAACGGTTCCAGGTCCAGCGGATCACCAGCTTGATCTTGAGCGTGTGTGGGGCGTGGGAGACCGGCACGGTGGTCGCCACCGGAGTGGTACTGACCGGGGAGGAAGTGGGGGTGGTGGTTGTGGTCGTGGTGGTGGCCGGCGTGGTCGTGGTTGGCGTGGTGGTCGTCGGCGTGGGTGTGGGCGTCGGCGCCGGGGGCGCCGGGGCCGTCTGGCCGAAGCCGTACACATCACCGGTCTGCCCGAACAGGCGGTAGCCGGGCGCGGTGGTGTTCGCCACGGCGACGATCGGTGCGGGCAGGGATTGGGAGCCGAGCGAGCCGTCGAACGGTGCGTCGCCGAAGGCGTAGATGCCGCCGTCGGCACCGGCGAGCCAGTAGCCCTTGCCGTCGGGGGTCGCGGTGATGCCGATGATCGGTTTGTTGAGCACCTGGCCGGTCAGGTCGCCGTAGCTGGTGGCGTCGCCATAGGGGTAGACGCTGCCATCGGAGCCGACCAGCCAGTAGCCGTTGCCGTCCGGGGTCGCCGCGATCCCCACAATCGGAGCCGGTGGTTTCTCTGATCCGAGCGAGCCGTAGAACGATGCGTCGCCGAACGAATAGATCCCGCCGTCGGAGCCGACCAGCCAGTACCCGTTGCCATCGTGGGTCGGGGCGACACCCACGATCGGGGCGTTGATCGTCGTGCCGGCCAGCGAGCCCTCAAAGGGCGCGTTGCCGAAGCTGAACACCCCACCGTCACTGGCCACCAGCCAGTAGCCGCCCCCGCTCGGGGTGGCCGCCATGGCGACGATCGGCTTGGACAGAGCCATCGAGGCGGTGCCGCCGTAGCCGCCCGCACCGCCGAAGGCCTGCACTCCACCGGTGGAGTCGACCTCCCAGTAGGCGCTGATGCTCGCCGGATCCTGGGCGGCGCCGACGATGCTCGCCGCCGCGGCGGTGCCGGCCCCCAGCGCCAGAACCACGACGATCGTCCACACCGCCACGCGACGTGTGCTCACCCACCCCATGCCTAGGGGTTTTGTATCAGCCGACCGCACGCTCCAGCCTGCCTCAGCACTGGAGCTGATGACGAGTGCGCTTCTGCTCGTACATGGCGGCGTCCGCCTCGCTGACCAGGTCGGCCAGGGGCCGGCCTGGAGTGGCTCGGGCAATGGCCCAGCCGACGCTGGCGGTGACCGTTCCGGCCATCGGGTGCTCGAGCAACTCAGAGCTCAAGGTGGCCGCGATCATCTCCGCGCGCAGGCCTGCGGCGGTCGGGTCGGCGGCGTTGAAGAACGCGAGGAACTCGTCTCCGGCATGCCGGGCGAGGAGGGCGTCGGAGCCCAGCGATCGGGCCAACTGCTCGGCGGCCGCGCACAGGACCTCGTCTCCGACGTCGTGTCCGTGCCGGTCGTTGACGCGCTTGAAACGATCGAGGTCGATGAACAGCACGGCTGCTGATGCCTCGCCGCGCAGATCGTTCAGCTGCGCTTCGGCGCCGGAGCTGAAGGCTCGGCGATTCAACAGCCCGGTGAGGGAGTCGTGACTCGCGAGGTAGTGGGCATGATCGTGTTCCTCTCGCAGTTTGCGCTCGGCCTCGACACGATCGGTGACGTCGGTCTGAACTCCGATGTATTGCAGGACCCGTCCGCGTCGATCGTGCACGGGTGCGAGGTGGACATCGCACCAGTACGTGGTGCCGTCCTTGCGGAAATTGAGCACCGTCACGCGGCACTCTCGGCCCTCGCGCATCGCGGCGCCCATCTCGGCAATCGCACCGGAGTCGGTTCCCTCTCCTTGCACGAACTTGCAGTCGCGGCCCGCGATCTCGTCGGCACCGTAGCCCGTCAGCCGCTCGAATGCCGGGTTGACGTAGATGATGGGCATCCCGGCTTGGACGGCGTCGGCGATCACCACGCCGCTCGTCGCCGAGGCCAGAGCACGGTCTCTGACCTCCAGGGTGGTGCCCTGGGTATGACCCGCCCTGGCATCCAATACGAGCCGTCGGTCCACCCGGACCGGGTCGGGCGCAGGGCGGCCCAGATACCACCCCTGGCCGAGGTCCGCCCCGAGATCGCTGATGGCAGCGAGTTCAGCCTCCGTCTCAATGCCCTCGGCCACCACGCGCACATCGAGTTCGTGGGCGTAATCGATGAGTGCGCCCACGAGTCGCTGGCGAGGTGAATCCGCGTCGATGCCGCTGATCAACGCGCGGTCGAGCTTGACCACGTCCGGCCGCAGTTCGTCGAGATAGGTGAGGCTCGAATGCCCGGCGCCCAGATCGTCCAGTGCGACCATCGCCCCTTGTCCGCGGTACTCGTCGAGGATCCGCCGCAGAAACGTGACGTCGGGGTACTGCTCGGTCTCGACCACCTCGAAGCAGACCCGCTCCATCGACAGACCGAGGCGACGCGCAATCGCCCACGTCGTACGCAGGCACACCTGAGGGTCATAGATGGCGGTCGGTGTGAAGTTGACGAAGAGAACCTCATCATCGATGAGCTTCGGCATTCCCTGTTCGAGGGCAACGGTCCGGCCCTTGAGGTCAAGCGTGAAGACGGCTCCGTGGGCTCGAGCGGCAGCGAAGATCTCACCGCCGTTGAGTTCCCGACCCCCGACCTCACCCCGCAGCAGGGACTCATAACCATAGGTTCGGCCGTCAGTCAGCGAGACGATCGGCTGCAGGTGGGGATAGAGAGCGGAACCGTTGAGCAGATCGGGAAGCCATTCGGTACGCGCACGGGTGAGAACGTCGGCGACGGGCAGCGCAACGCCCGCAGAGCGTCCGCTCAGGGGAGCGGCGAGCAGCGCGGCCCGTTCGGAGTAGGACAGGGCGTCGAGGAGCGCCGCGAGACGATCGCACCAACCTGGGCCCTCGAGCTGGAGGCCGTCGGCCTGCTCGAGCAGGACCCCGACCCTGTCTCTCACATGACGCCGCTCGGCGATCAGGACCACTCCACTGATCGCCTCGGAGTCGGCGGCGGTCTGACAATCACACGCGTGACTGCCACAGGCGTTGGCCAGCACTGAAGCGTCCATGGGCTTTTATCGTCGCGGCAGACGAGAACTTGAGCAGAACGGATGAAACCCCGGTGACGTCGGGCGGGCGGCGCTCGACGAAGGAATGAGCTGGCCGCGCACGCTGAGCCAGGCCTGCGATGTGATCCTCTGACCCGGCGTCAGCTGATCGACCTGAGGAAGCGGCGCTGTTCGGCGCGGCTGCCCCGGGTCAGTGGCCGGGCGGCGATGGCGATCTGGCGGACCACTCCGTGATGGACCTCGAGCACGGCGGTGACCGATCCGTCCCGGCTGAGGTACCACCGGTTGGTCCCGATGCTGAACGCCCGGCCGAGCTTCAGGTGCCCCCGCGCCACGGCGAGGGTGCTGCCGGGGTGCACGCCGTGCACTGCGGAGTGGACGTTGGCGGTGGCGATCCATGCCACCCGGTTGGCGTAGCGCGCTCGGGTGGCGCGGGGCAGAGTGGTCAGCTCGCGGGGGGAGGCGTAGCCGGCCCGGATGACCGCCGGGGTCTGACAGGTTGAGTCCAGTCGGCTCGCGCGGGCGGACGCCACAGCGACCTGCTCGGGGGTCGCGCCGAGGCGCAGCGCTCCGAGCTGGGTCCCGCTGACCGGACTGGCGGAGCAGTCGTTCAGTTCGGTGGTCTGCGGGGTCGCGAGGATCTCGCCGTAGGGGTTGATCTGGATGGTGACGGTGCCGGTCGCGTAGTCACCGCTGGCGTCAGAGACTGTGAAGCCGATCGTGTCGCTACCGCTGTAGCCCGGGTTCGGGGTGTAGGTAAAGGACCCGTCGGGGTTCACCGCGCTCGTCCCGTGGGTCGGGGCGGTGCTCTGGGTCGCGGTCAGGGTATCCCCGGCCGGACCCCGGCTGTCAGCCTGGATGAGGCCGTTGGCCGCGCTCACCGTCAGGGTCATGTTCTCCTGAACAGTGTCGAGGACCGGGCTGGTCACGGTGATCGGGTCGGGGTAGGAGAACACCACCTTGCCGGTGCCGGACTGCACCCCGCTGGCGTAGCTCACGCTGGTGGCGCTGGATGCGGCATAGCTCGAGCCGCCCCCACCGCCGCCACCGCCACCGCCGGGCTCGTCGTCGGTGGCGCAGGCAAAATCGGAGGCGCCGCCGCCACCACCCCCGCCACCGGCGTAACCGCCACCGCCACCGCCACCGCCGAGTGACCTGCCGCCGGTACCGCCGGGGGACGGAGCGCTGCTGAGCTGCCCGGACGCGCCGACGCTCCCGTCATCACCCGGGAAGGGGTCGCCATCGCGGCAGGTGCTGCCTGACCCGACCGTGCCACCGGGTCCGGGGTTGCCGCCGGTGCCGCTCGCGCTGGCCCCGCCACCGCCGCTACCGCCGCCCAACGGCAGGGCACCGGCCTGGGGCCCGTCGGGAACGGTCTGGCCTGGCTGGCCGGATCCCGCGCTGGCACCCGAGAAGGGCTGGCCGCCCGCGCCGCCGGCGCCGTCGGTCAGGGATCGACCCTCGACCAGGGCAGCCGTACCCGAACCACCACCGCCACCGGCGATGAACTCCGGGAGGGCGCCGGGAGATCCGGGGAGGACGTCGCTGGCGCCGCCGCCACCCGATCCGTTCCCGCCCGGCTTGCCACCGCCGTTGGTTCCGGCGGTGTGATAGCCGCCGACGCCACCGACCGTGAGCGTGAACAGCGATCCTGGCGACGTGTTGAGCGTGCCCGACACCTCCCCGCCGAGCCCGCCCGGCCCGGGAGAGTTCTCCGCCCCGCCGCCGCCCGCGGCGCCATAGGCGGCCACCGTCACCCTGCTCACACCGATCGGCACGGTGTAGGTCGCGGCCGCGCCGGAATACCCGAACGTGTCCGTGCAGACCCCGGCGGTGCACACCGGAGCCGGACTCGCGGCGCTGGCCGCAACCGCTACCGCCCCCGCGGCGGCCACGGTCATCGCTGCCGCAGCCGCCCCTGCGCCCACGCGCGTGCGCAGCGATCCCACAGCCCAGTCCCGACGTGCCATCAGATGGTTCTCCCTGTCCGCTCGACCCCCCGCGGGTCGAGCCAGTTGACGCGAGAGGGGGACATAACCCCATCAGCAGCCCGCTGGCTAGGGACCTAGGTCCCCAGTCAGCCGGCGGGGACGAGCTTGCCCCGCACGCTGAGCCACGCCTTGGACGTGATCATCTGACCCGGTCCACGGGACATGCCGAGCTCGCGCAAGCTGACCCGCGCGACGGCGTCGATCTCAAAGCCGTCACCGGCCGGCTTCACGTGCGCGGTCGGCACCAGCGGCACCGACCGTCCCGCGGCGCTGAGGGTGCCGGTGACGTGGAGATGATCGCCGTGCACCTCGACCTCGGAGGAGGCGAACACCACCTCAGGGTGGCTCGCCACGTTGAAGAAATCCCCGGAACGGAGATGCTCGTCGCGCTGGGCATTGCGGGTGTCCAGGCTGGCCGCCCCGATGACCAGACGGATCGCCGGCTCGGCCGAGAGGTCAAGGTGCCCCTCATATGACGCAAAGGTGCCGCGCACCCGCACCGCGCCCCACATGGTGCGGCTGACGAACTCGACCGCCGAGGCATCCGGATCGAGGATCCAGCTGCCGTTCTGCAGCGACGGCGTCGGGGTGGCATCAGTGGCGCTCATTCACACGATCTCCTGGGCGCCAGCTTATCCGCGGATCAGCCTGTGGGGGTTAGGATGCCTGATGAGAGGAGAAGTCGGTGATCCCTGGCGGTTCACAGTGACGCAGGACAACCCACAGCACAATCCGTGGGTCGGCGCGTCGTTCGGGAGAACGTCGCTCGACCTGGCGAAGCGGCTGTCGGACGCCTATGAGCATGAGCTGGCCGGCGACGCCGAGCCCGAGCGTCCGCTGCTGCGCCCGGTGGTGACCTCCTCCTGGCAGCGCTCGCTCCACGCCGGGGTCGACCCCGAGCACAACGCGGCGCCGAGTGACGGATCGCCAGATGCCCCGCTGGACCGCTGGGCGGTGCACCCGCTCAATCCGTTCGTCGAGGTGGTCGAGTCGATGCTCGGCTCCTTCGCCTACGACGCCGGTCACATCGTGGTGATCGCCGACCACGACGGATGTCTGCTCTGGTCGATGGGCCACCCCAAGGTGCTCATCGCCTCAGAGACAATCGGCTTCACCCCCGGTCATGTGTGGACCGAGGAGGCCGTCGGGACCAACGGCGTGGGCACGGCCCTGGCCGTCGACCATCCGGTGCAGATCTTCGCCTCCGAGCACTTCAAGCGGCCCGTCCACGCCTGGGTCTGCTCCGGCGCACCCATCCATGACCCCGCCACCGGCCAGGTGCTCGGCGTCATCGACGTCTCCAGCGGGATCCGGGCCGCCCATCCCTACTCCCTGGCCATGGTCTCGGCCACCGCCAAGATGGTCGAGACGCTGCTGGCCAACCAGCAGGCGATCGCCACCGAGCGCCTGCGCGCGCGGTTCTACGAGCTGGTCGCCCGCCGCCGCGGCGGGGCGCGCGCGCTGATCGATCCGCGGGGGCGCGTGATCGCCAGCCATCCCGACGGCTGGCTCCCGGGCCCGCTCCTGGCGGCCGGTCCCCATCGCTGGCTCGCCCCCGGCAGCGCGCTGATCCTCGACGGCGAGCCGTTCGCCGACGACTGCTTCCTCGTCGGGGCCAGCACCGGAACCCAGGCGCCGACCAGCCTGCCGACGCTCGAGGTGCGCCGCCTGGACCGCCGGCGTCTGAGCGTGTCGATTCACGGTGATGACATCGCGCTGTCTCCGCGGCGCAGCCAGCTGCTGGCCCTGCTGGCGCTCGCCCCCCAGGGCACCCACGGCGCCGCCCTGGCCCGGACCCTCTACGGCCCCGGTGACCACGAGGTCGCCCTGCGCGCCGAGGTGTCGCGCCTGCGCCGCCAGCTCGGCGGGGTGATCGCCACCAACCCGTATCGCCTGCTCGCGGAGGTGCGCGCCGATCCGGCCGTGCTCGCCGGCGTTGCAACCCCGCTGCAACGTTGAGCGGGGCGCCGTGAAGGCGCAGTCTCCTCAGCGTGCACATGGCCCGGCCTCACAGGCCGGGCATAACCGTGTGCCCCCACAGAGGAACCCAAGGAGAGAACACCTGATGGCAATCGCAGATCCCCCCAAGGCCGGCGACGCGACCGAGCGCTTCCTCGCATCGCCCAAGTGGCTGCTGATCGACGGGGAGTGGCGCAACGCCGCCTCCGGCAAGACCTTCGAGACCTACGACCCGGCCACCGGTGAGGTGCTCGCCCGCGTCGCTGAAGCCGGCGATGAGGACGTCGACGCCGCCGTCGCCGCGGCCCGCCGCGCCCTGGAAGGGCCGTGGGGCAAGATGGGCGGCTCTGAGCGCGGGCGCATCATCCACCGCCTCGGCGACCTGATCTCCGAGCACGCCGAGGAGCTGGCCGAGCTCGACTCCCTCGACAACGGCAAGCCCAAGGCCGTCGCACTCGCTGCCGACACCCAGAACGCCGCCGACATCTTCTGGTACATGTCGGGCTGGTGCACCAAGCTCAACGGTCAGACGATGTCGCCGACCGTCCCCTATATGCCCGGTCAGGAGTTCCACGCCTACACCACGCGTGAGCCGGTCGGCGTGGTCGCCCAGATCATTCCGTGGAACTTCCCGCTGCTCATGGCGGCCTGGAAGGTCGCCCCGGCGCTGGCCTGTGGCAACACGATCATCCTCAAGCCGGCCGAGCAGACGCCGCTGTCGGCGCTGCGTCTCGGTGAGCTGGCCCTCGAGGCCGGTGTGCCCGAGGGTGTATTCAACGTGCTCACCGGGTTCGGCGATGTCGGCGCGGCGCTGTCGGCTCACCCGGGGGTCAACAAGGTCGCCTTCACCGGCTCCACCGAGGTGGGCAAGCTGATCGTCAAGGCGGCGGCCGGCAACCTCAAGCGGGTCTCCCTCGAGCTCGGCGGCAAGTCCCCGAACATCATCTTCGACGACGCCGACATCGACGCGGCGATCGCCGGAGCCGCCCAGGGCATCTTCTTCAACCAGGGTGAGGTGTGCACCGCGGGCTCGCGCCTCTACGTCCAGGACCGCCACTTCGACCAGGTGGTCGAGGGCGTGGCGAACGCCGCCAAGGCGATCAAGGTCGGCCACGGCATGTCCCCGGACACCGAGATGGGCCCGCTGGTCTCCCAGGAGCAGTTCGACAAGGTCACCGGCTACCTGGCCAAGGGTCCCCAGGAGGGTTCGCGGGCGCTGACCGGCGGCTCGGCCATCGACGGGCCCGGCTGGTTCGTGGAGCCGACGGTGTTCGTCGACAACAAGGCCTCCAACGCCCTCGTGCGCGAGGAGATCTTCGGTCCGGTCATCTCGGCCATGCCGTTCTCAGACCTCGACGACCTGGCCGCCCAGGCCAACGACTCGGACTTCGGCCTCGCCGCCGGGGTGTGGACCCGGGACGTGTCCAAGGTGCACGCCATGTCCAAGCGCATCCAAGCCGGGACGATCTACGTCAACGCCTACCACGTGTACGCGGCCGAGCTGCCCTTCGGCGGCTACAAGCAGTCGGGCTGGGGTCGTGAGATGGGCGCCGAGGTGCTTAACAGCTACCTCGAGACCAAGACGACGATCGTCGCCCTGTAAAGCACGACGGTGGGTGGCGCCGCTGCGGGCCTTGGGGCTCCGCAGCGGCGACCGGCCGCTCAGAACGTCGCGGTGGCCGGCAGTCCCGCGTAGTTCTCCGCCAGGCTCAGCGCCGCGGCATGGGAGCGGGAGAGGTAGTCCAGGCGTGAGAGCTGCAGGCGGCTCTGGAACTCACCCGCGCCGAGGTCATGCAGCATCTGGGTCATGTAGTTGGAGAACTCCTCCGCTCGCCACACCCGCTGCTGGGCGTGGGCGCTGTAGCCGGCCAGCCCGGCGTCATCCCCGGACCCGTAGTGCGCCTGGAGGGCGGCGGCGAGCAGCCGCACGTCGTTGATGGCCAGGTTCATGCCCTTGGCGCCGGTCGGGGGCACGATGTGGGCGGCGTCGCCGGCGAGGTGCAGGCGGCCGTAGCTGAACGGCGTGGCCACGAAGCTGCGCATCGGGGTGATGCCCCGCTCGAAGATCTCCCCACGGTTGACGCCGCCGAGGCGGACGTCGAGCTCATCCCAGATGCGATCGTCGGGCCAGTCCGCGAGGTCGGTGTCGTTCGGGACCTGGAGGTAGAGGCGGCTCACGCTGGGCGAGCGCATGGAGTACAGGGCGAAGCCGCGCTCGTGCCAGGCGTACATCAGCTCCCGCGGCTCGGCGTGGGCGAGGATGCCCAGCCAGCTGAAGGGATAGACGTACTCGTACTCGGTGATCGCGCCGGCGGGCACCGCCGCACGGCACACGCCGTGGAAGCCGTCACAGCCGGCGAGGAAGTCACAGCTCAGCTCGTGCTCGGCACCGTCGTGGCGGTAGGTGATGCGCGGAGTCGTCTCGAGGTCGCTGACGGCGGTGTCCTCCACGCCGAAGTGGATCGGCACCCCGCGGTCAAGCAGCGCGGCGATCTCGTCCTTGACCACCTCCTGCTGGCCGTAGATCATGATTCGCCGGCCGGTGAGCTCGGTCACGTCGATGTGGATCTCGCGCTCGGCGAAGCGCAGGTACACCCCGCTGTGATCGATGCCCTCGCGGTCGAGGCGTTCGGCCACGTCGAGTGCGTGCAGCAGGTCGATGGTGTTCTGCTCGAGCAGGCCGGCGCGCACGCGACCCTCGACGTACTCACGCTCGCGGCCCTCGAGCACCACGCAGTCGATGCCCGCCTTGTGCAACAGCAGCGCGAGGGTGAGGCCGGCGGGACCGGCCCCGACGATCGCCACCTGGGTGTGGGCGCGCTCGGTCATCGCGCCTCCTGGGGGTGCTGGGCCAGCGCCTCGACGTGGACGTCGGTGTAGGGCCACATGGGGAGGGAGACGAGCAGGTCGTGCAGCTCGGTGGCGTCGCTCGCCTCGTACAGCCCCACCGTGGCGTTGCGTCCCGGCACGCGCCACAGGCGCTTGAGGTGGCCCGCGGCGCGCAGCTCCATCGCCCGCTCGCGCTCGCCGGCGCGCAGTTGGCGGATCTCCTCCGCGTCGATCCGCGTGGCGGCGTGATTCTCGGTCCGAACCAGGAACTCGGCCATGGTCAGTCTCCTCTCGTCATCGACAGTTCGTCCAACCGCTTGGCCAGGGGACCCGCGGCGGTGGTCATGGCCTGATGGCCGGTGCTCAGCTCCGACACCGGCCAGCCCCGGGCCTGGGCCTTCTCGCGCTGGGGGCGGAACACGCGCATCCAGTCCACGCACTCGATGTAGGCCGACGCGATGGTGAGGGACTCAGGCGTCACCCGCGCCGGCTCGTTGAAGGTCCGGTAGGGGTGGGGCACCATCAGCTGGGTCAGCCAGGCGACGTCCGCCGGGTCGGTGACCCCGAGCACCTCGAGTCCGCGCGGCGGGATCAGCCAGCCGAAGCCACGCTCGTGCACCGACTCCGCGTAGTGATGGGCGATCTGGGGCGGCTGCTCCTCGGTGGCGGACTGGCCGTCGTCGGGCAGGAACGCGTCGAGGTAGACGAGCTGGGCGATCAGGTCCGGGCGGGCGCTGGCCACCCCCGCGATGACCTGTCCGCCGTAGCTGTGGCCGACCAGGGTCACCTCGGCGAGGCGCTCGTTGGCCAGCACCGCCAGCACATCCGCGACGTGGGTGGACAGGCTCACCTCGGGGCTGAGCAGGTGGGCGCGCTCTCCCAGGCCGGTCAGCGTGGGGGCGAACACCGCGTGGCCGGACGCGCGCAGGCGCGGGATCACCCGCCCCCAGCTCCAGCCGCCCTGCCACGCCCCGGCGACGAGCACGAAGGTGCTCACGCGGGCTCCCCCGCCCACAGCGCGAAGGCCAATCCGATTCCGGTTCCCGCCGGCGTCCGGTAGACGGGCACGTATTCGTCCCAGCGCACCGGCAGGTCCACGCAGGCCCCGGCGGTGGCGATCCAGTTGCGGATCTCCGAGCTGCCCCCGTTGAGGAGGGCCGGGTCGATCGTCCTCAGCGCCTCGGCGTCGGAGCTGCGACACGCCTCGAGCACGCGCCGGTCGAGCGCCTCGTCGGTGGTGAAGTGACTCAGGCCGCCGGAGGCGACCACCGCCACGCGCAGATCCTCCGGATAGGACTCGACGGCACGGCGGATGGCCAGGCCGAGGTCGTAGCTGCGCGGGACGGTCGGCTGATTCGGCGGCCAGTAGGTGTTGACGAGGACAGGGATCTGGGGAATGGCCCCGGGCCGACCCATCAGCTGGGTCTCCATGATCCCGAAGGAGTGCCCGAGGCCGGTGACGCCGTCGTCGGGGACGTCGGAGACCGCCGTGATGTCGAAGCCCTGGCGCACCAGGTCGCCCACGAGGTGGGTGCCGAGCCCGGCGTGACCGGGGAAGGTGTGGCGGGCGTCCATCGCGTATCCGGCCATCATCGGGCTGACGTCACCGAGCACCTGCTCGTAGCTGGCGAAGCGCATCGAGGTGCCCATGGTGAGCGTGGCCCCGTGGTAGATCGCCAGGGCGGGCACGTTGGAGTGGCTGAGCAGCTCCTCCTGGTCGTCACCGAAGGTGATGAGGACGTCGGGCTCCAGCGCCGCCAGGTCTGCCCGCAGACGCGCCACGGCGCTCACCACCTGCTCGATCTGGTGTCCGAGATGTTCGGGCGTCGCTTGGTCGGCGTGGTCGTTGCCCTGGATCTGCTCCAGCTCCGCGTAGGTGACGGGCCGGCCGGCCTTGTCCCGCAGGTGCGGGTTGGCCCGGTCGATCGCGTCGTGGGCGAGCCACAGCTCCGACTCGGGGGTGACCACCAGTGAGCTGTGCGACATGCCGACGCCAGCCACGATCTTTGCCATTCATCTCTCCTCTACTCGGCAGACCTCTGTATGTACATACTTACATACTTACGGGCCATGCAATACCGTGAGGCCCGTGAACCTGCGCTTCGCGTTGCTGGCGATCCTCTCGGCTGCCCCGCGCACCGGGTATGACCTGCTCCAGATCTTCGATGCGTCCGTCGGCTTCGTCTGGCACGCGCCCCACACCCAGATCTATCCCGAGCTGCGGCGCATGGAAGCGGAGGGGCTTCTGGCCAGCACGGAGATCCCGCGCGGGCCCAAGGCCAGCAAGCGTGAGTACCGGATCACCGACGCGGGCCTGGCGGAGCTGCGCCGGCTGGCCTCCACGCCGGTCGAGCCGCCGCGCGAGAAGGACGCCTACCGGCTCAAGGCGGCGTACCTCGAGTTCGCGGACCCCGACGGCGCCCGCGCCCAGTTCGAGTTGCACATCGCCCACTACGAGCACTGGCTGGCGGTCTGGCGCCAGACCGCCGAGGCCATCGGCACCGGCGTCGATCCGGTGGTGAACCAACGCCTGGAGAACCGACCCCCGGAGGAGCACGAGCTCGCGGTGGCCGCGAAGGTGTTCGCCTACGAGGGGCTGATCGCCCGGGCGCAGTTCGAGGTCGCCTGGGCCCGACGCGGGCTCGAGCTGCTCGACCGGCTCGGCGCCGAGACGGGGCAGACCCCCGCCTCGGCCTCCTGAGCCGGGCCACGCTCAGGCGTCGATGGCGCCCCACACGTCGGTGGCGACCTCGACGAGCAGCTCCAGCTTGGCCTTCTCGTCGTCGATGCTCAGGTGGTTGCCCTCCTCGGTGGAGGCGAAGCCGCACTGGCCCGAGATGCACAGCTGGTCGATGTCGACGTACTGGGCAGCCTCGTCGATGCGCCGCTTGAGCAGCTCCTTGTCCTCGAGCTCGGGGCGCTTGGTGGTGACGATGCCGAGCACCACCATCTTCCCCTTGGGGACGAAGCGCAGCGGCTCGAAGCTGCCCGAGCGGGCGTCGTCGAACTCGAGGTAGTAGGCGTCGACGGCCAGGTCGTTGAACAGCGCCTCGGCCACGAAGTCATAGCCGCCCTCGGCCGCCCACATCGACTGGTTGTTGCCGCGGCACAGGTGGGTGCCGATGCGCATGTCCTCGGGGCGGTCCCCGATCGCCCGGTTGATCACCGAGATGTAGTGCTCGTGGAGATGGTCGGGATCCCCGCCGATGGCGGCGATGTGCTCGCGCTGGGCGGGATCGTTGACGTAGGCGAGGCTGGTGTCGTCGAGCTGGAGGAAGCGACAGCCGAGGTCATAGACGCCGCGCATCTGCTTGGCGTAGGCGGCGGCCAGGTCGTCCCAGAACACGCTGATGTCGGGGTAGACGGAGGGGTCGATGGAGGAGTTGCCGCCGCGGTAGTGGACCATGCTCGGTGACGGGTCCGTCAGCTTGGCCACCTCGCCCGGCTCGAGATGATCGCGGACGAAGCTGAAGTCGTCGGCGAAGATCGTCTGATCGATGCCGATCCGGCCGTCGACCCGCATGGCCGGCGGGGCGTAGTCGTACTCGCCCTCGTCGCTCTTGAACTGCACGTGCAGCGACTCGCCGGAGACCTGGTGGACGCCCTGGAGCTGGTAGATGAAGTCCATGTGCCAGGAGGTGCGCCGGAACTCGCCGTCGGTGATCGTGCGGATCCCGGCGGCGCGCTGGAGCGCGATGACGTCGAGGATGGCCTGGTCCTCGACGGCCTTCAACGCTGCCCGGTCGATCTTCTGCGCCTTGAAGTCGGCGCGGGCCTGGTGGAGTTCGGGCGGGCGCAGCAGGCTGCCGACGTGGTCGGCGCGGAACGGGGGATAGGTGCGGGTGTGGGTGGTGGTGCTCATGATTCCTCTCTCAGAAGACTTCTCAATGATGACTCGGGGAAAGAAATGTGTCCCTACGACGCATTTCTCGCCCCGAGTCGGGGTCGCCTACTGCCAGGCGGAGACGGGCCGCTGCTCGAGCAGCCGCAGCCAGACCTCCGACACCGTCGGGTAGGACGGGACGGCGTGCCAGAGATCCTCCAGCGTGACCTTGCCGATGATGGCCGTGGTGGCCGAGTGCAGCAGCTCCTGGACGTCGGAGCCGACGAAGGTGGCGCCGACGAGCGTGTCGCTGGCCGAATCGATCACCAGCTTGGCCCGGCCCACGTAGTCATCGCGCAGCAGGCTCGAGCCGGCCACGGCGGCGAGGTCGTACTCGAGGGCCTCCACGTTGATGCCGCGCTCACGCGCCTGGGCCTCGGTCAGTCCCACGGTGGCGACCTGGGGATCGGTGAAGATCACGCCGGGGACGATGGCTCCGTCGGCGCGGTCGGTGTAGTGCGAGCCGTCGGTGGGCCGCCCCTCGGCGCGGGCGCCGATCACCGCTCCGGCGATCCGGGCCTGGTACTTGCCCATGTGGGTGAGCAGGGCGCGGCCGGTGATGTCGCCCACGGCGTAGAGCCAGTCCTCGGCCCCGATCACCGCGAGGTGGTCGTCGGTGCTGACGAAGCCGTGGCTGGCGGCGGTGTCGATGCCGAACTGATCGAGACCCAGGCTGGCCGAGTTCGCCCCCGGCCGGCGGCGACGACGATCTCGTCGACCTCCAGGGTCTGCCCGCCAGCGCTGATGGTCACCGGGCCGCCGTGGATGTGGCCGATGCCGGTGTCGCTGGCGCCCTCCCGGCTGACCCCCTGCGTCTCGGTGCCGGTGAGCACGGTGATGCCGAGCTCGCCGAAGCGCTCGGTGATGATGTCGGACACAAAGGGCTCGCGGCCGCCCAGCAGGCCGTCCTCGCGGACGATCAGCGTCACCTGCGCGCCGAGGCCGTTGAACCAGGTGGCGGCCTCACAGGCGACCACGCCGCCGCCGATGATCGCCACCCGCGCCGGGACCTCGGTCAGGTTGGTGGCGTCGCGGGAGGTCCACGGCAGCGCCTCGGCCAGGCCCGACACCGGCGGGATGCTGGCCACGGTTCCCGTGGCGAGCACCACGGCTTGGCGTGCGGCGATGAGTTGGGTCCCACCGGCGTTGAGCGCGACCTCGACGAGCTTGGGTCCGGCCAGGCGTCCGGCGCCGCGGACGACGTCGATGTTCGCCCCGGTCGCCCACTTCACCTGGCTGGAGTCGTCCCGGTTGTGAGTGAACTGGTCCCGCCGGGCGAGCACCTTGGCCACGTCGATCGGCCCGGTCGGCGCCGAGCCGGGCAGCGCGCCCACCGTGTCGTGGATCTCCACCGGGTGCAGCAGCGCCTTGGAGGGCATGCAGGCCCAGTAGGAGCACTCGCCGCCGACCAGCTCGGCCTCGATCATCACCGCGGTGCGCTCGGAGCCCTGGATCGCGTACTGGGCGACGTTCTCACCCGGGGGGCCACCGCCGATCACGACGACGTCGTAGGTGATATCCGGCTGGGCCTGGCTGGCGGTGGTCAACGTCTCGAGCTCCTTGTCATCGGTTCTGGCACACAGTGTCTACCCCTTGGTGCGCACATAGACATACGTCGGCCAGGACCGCAGGTCCGCGGGTGGGCGCAGGCGCAGGCGCGTGATGGCGCCGGGCAACAGGCGGAAGTCCCGGGCCAGCTGGGGGGCGAGCCAGGTGGGGGGCGGCTCGGCGTCGAGCACCACGGCTTCGACATGGTCGCGGTTGAGCGAGCCGACCAGCGCGCGGTTGAGTTCGGTCCGCCCGCGGGCGCTCTTGGAGCGCAGGATCTCCTGGAGGCCGTCGGCCTGGGCGAAGCTGCCCTTGCCGGCCAGGGTCCCGTACCAGGGATGGCGCAGGACGAGGACGGGTCCGGGCAGCTTGCGCAGGGCGGTCTCCAGCTCGGTCCCCGCGCGTCGGTCCTCGGTGGTGGGGATCGCCCGGTTCGGGTATTCGTGCCGGATCAGCGACACGGTCTGGAGAGCGACCAGGGCGGTGGCCAGCGCCACCCCGAGCAGGCCGCCGCGGCGGTGGAGCAGGCCGAAGGCGCAGCCGCCGATCCCCGCACACGCCACGTACCCGGGCATCAGCGTGTTGAGGTAGCTGCCGGAGTGGATGACCGACACCCAGGCGGCGACGAGCAGGCCGATGGCGGCGGCGAGGTCGTACCAGAAGGGCCAGGCCAGCACGTCTGAGATCACCGACCGGGTCGACGCGGAGCGGCCCCGCGTGTGCCCGCCGTCCGCCGCGGTTCCGTGGGCTCCCGCGTCCCGCCGCTCGCCCCGCGCGCGGAGCAGGAACACCGCCGCCCCGGCCAGCAGACCGAGCGCGGCCAACAGGGTCAGCCAGTGCAGGTGGTGATAGAGCGACATGCGCCAGAACCCCACATACTCCTTCTGCACCGAGGGCTGGCCGGCCAGTTCGCTGACGATGTAGTAGCGGTACCACCCATGGGTCAGGGCGTCGAGGATCAGCGTCGAGGCTCCGCCCAGCACCGCCAGGGTGACGAGTGCCGACACCATCGCCCGCGGGCGGGCGAACACCGCGGCGACCAGGGCCGGGGCGACGGCGATGAGGCCGACCTGCTTGGTGAAGAACGCAAGGAAGCCGACGATCCCCACGAGGATCCCCGCCCCGACTCCCTCGGCGCGGCGTCCCAACCACAGCGCGAGCAGGGACAGGGCCAGGTACATCGAGTCGAGGCGCCCGACGTCGAAGAACCAGCCGGTCAGCCCGTACATGGCGCCGAACAGGCCCACGGCGACCACGCCGGCGATCCAGTCGCGGCTGGCGTGGCGCACGTAGAGGAACAGCGCGCCGAAGCTCACCAGCGAGAAGCACCCCGAGACGATCCGCAGCGGCAGGAAACCCAGGCCGGTGATCTCGGCGACCGCCGCGGAGAGGTAGGAGAACAGCGGCGTGTAGGTGAAGCCGGCGTAACGCAGGTTCGGCGCCGCGTACAGCGACTGGCCGTGCATGACCCGGCCGACCAGCTCCACCGTGCCGCCCTCGAGCCAGTCGAGCTCGTAGGGATAGCCGATTCGGTGTCCAGCCACCCACAGGTAGATCGCCACCGGAACGGCGGCGATGACCAGCGAGAGTCCTGCGATCAGCTTGGCGAGTTCGCGCCCAGGCGCGCGAACCAGCGCTCGCCGCATTGCCACTTCGCTTCGACTGACAGGCCGGCGAGCTCGGCGATCGCGGCGATCTCGGAGACCGACACGCGGGCCCAGGGGAACCACACGCTGACGTCGCTGTCGCTCTCGATCCGGGCCAACGTGGTGCGGGTGTCGGTGCCGGGTGCCTCCAGCTCGGCCAGGACCGTCCCATCGTGGCGCAGCAGCGAGCGCAGGCGCGAGAGCAGCCGCTTGGGTTGGCCGCCGATGCCGATGTTGCCGTCCAGCAGCAGCGTGGTCGCCCACTCCCCGGCGCCCGGCACCTCGCCGAACACGTCGCCGACCACCGCATGGGCGCCGCGCCGACAGGCGTACTCGACGGCCACCGGGCTGAGGTCGACCCCGAGCGCGTAGACGCCCCGGGTGCTCAGCGCGTGAAGATGACGTCCCGGCCCACAGCCGACATCGAGCACCGGTCCGGCGATGCCGTCGAGCAGCTCGTGGTCATAGAGGTCCGCGTTGGCCATGAAGCGCCCGACCGCCAGCGGGGCCAGGGAGCCGTCGGCGAAGCGCACCTGCATCGGCCCCTGGACATCGCGGTCACTCAGCGTGGCGGGGGCGTTGACGACGCCGGCCCGGCCGAGCGCGTCAATACCCGCCAGTGCCTGCTCATAGAGCTCGAGTGGACTCCTCATGCGGCCCGTTCGAAACGGTCGGCCGTGGCGTGGTCGTCTGCGGTGAGGACTCCCGAGGGGTCACAACGCGCCAAGGCAGCGGCGAACCGCGTGTCGGGCGCCTCGGCGGCGACGCGGTAGGCCTCTTGAATGGTGTCGACGTCGCGCAGATGACCGGTGGTGGCGACCGACAGTCCAAGCTCGCCGAAACGCTCGAGCTGGCGCTCGTAGGTCTGTTCGGTGCTCATGGGGACGCCGTCGAAGGCGCCGGTCACGTGGGCGTTGAAGCCCACGCACCAGTAGCCGCCGTCAAAGGTCGGGGCGATCACCGCGTCGATCCCGGGGCGGCGCAGCTGCGCCAGCGCGGCGGCGAGGTGCGCGGAGGTGAGCTGGGGGGTGTCCATGCCCACGAGCAGCGTGGGGCCGCGGTGGCCGGCGTCGAGGAACACGTCGGAGAAGGCGGCGGCGAGCCGCTCACCCAGGCCGTTCCCACGCTGGGTGAGGGTCACGAAGTCGGGCGGCGCCCAGGCGTCCGGATCGCCCTCGAACACGAGGATCCGGGACGCGGCGGGGGTGTTGGTGACCGCCGCGAGGGTGTCGCACAGCGCGGCGGCGGCCAGCTCCGCGGCCTGCTCGGGGGTGCACGGCGGACACAGCCGGGTCTTGACCCTCCCGGGAACCGGCTGCTTGGCGATGACCAGAAGAGCGGGATCCACGTGATCCCATTCAATGCCCGATTCATTACGAAAGAAAAACACAGCGCTCTCATTCCTTACGAAAGGGAGACAGGAACGGATCAGAGGTCCAAATCCAACCGTCGCCGTGAGAGGCTCCGAGTCGGTGCCGATACCGCGCTCCCCCAACCTCACCTCCACCCTGGCGCGTCTGCGCCCCGATCCCGACCGGCCGCCCCCGGGTCCGTTCCGCCCCGGCTTCTGGCGCAGCCCGCTGCGTTCCCCGCGGCTCACCGCGATGCTCGGCCTGGTGCTGCTGATCGGGCTGCCGGTGGTGGCGGTCACCGGGCTGTTCTCCAACGACGCCTACCAGCCCGGGCTCGGCATGAACGCGTTGGGCCGCGACATCCACGGGCCCCTCGATATCTACCTGTTCGGCTGGCCCTCGGGCCCCACCTGGCTCTATGCCCTCAGCCAGGGCGCCCACGTGACCCTCGGCCTGGCGCTGTTCCCGGTGGTGCTGGCCAAGCTGTGGTCGGTCATCCCCAAGTTGTTCGAGTGGCCACCGGTACGCAGCCCCGCCCATGCGCTGGAGCGCCTCACCCTGGCCTTCCTGGTCGGCGGGGCGCTGTTCGAGTTCGTCACCGGCATCCTCAACATCCAGTACTGGTACGCGTTCAAGTTCGACTTCCCCCAGGCCCACTACTACGGCGGCTGGGTGTTCATCGGTGCGCTGATCGCCCACATCAGCGTGAAGTTCCCCACCATGCGCCGCTCCCTGCGGACCCGCGAGGCGGTCCTGGCCGCCGCGGTCACCCCCACCGACGGCGACATGGCGCAGTGGGCACCGCCCGTCACGGTGGCGACCGCACACGACGGGTTGACCAGCCCGAACCCCCGGCCCCCGAGCATGTCCCGCCGGGCGCTGCTCGGTTCCGTCGGCGTCGCGTCGGGGATCCTCTTCCTCCAGGGCCTCGGCCAGTCCCTCGGCGGGCCGACACGGGTGCTCGCCTTCCTGCTCCCCCGCGGGGCCACCCGGCCGGGTCCGCTCGGCTTCCCGGTCAACCGGACCTGGGCGATCACCAAGCTGAAGACCAGCGTGGTGTCCGACGCCAACTGGAAGCTGACGGTCAGCGGCAAGCGCACGGTCAAGCTCAGCCGCGCCGAGCTGGCCGCCATGCCCCAGTACACCCATGCGCTGACCATCGGCTGTGTCGAGGGCTGGTCGACCACCCAGCACTGGACCGGGGTGCGCCTGGCCGACCTGGCCCGTCTGGTCGGCAGCGAGGTCGGCGCGGTCAGCGCGACGAACATCTCCCTGGCCGCGGGCGCCTACGGGCAGGCCACCCTCGCTCATGAGAATGTCGCCAACGAGCAGACCCTGGTGGCGCTCAAGGTCAACGGACGCACCCTGCCCCTTGACCACGGCTACCCGGCACGGATCATCGCTCCGGCGATCCCGGGTGTTCACTGCACCAAGTGGCTGACCGAGATCCAGTTCCGGGAGGAGTGAGCGTGCGGCGAATCTGGCAGCGCTACGGAGCCGGGCCCGGCCATCTGCTCGCGAGCATCGCGAGTCTGGCCATCGCCGCGGCGGCGATCATCGGCTGGACCCAGCGACCCAAGGACCTCGAGTCGGTGCTCATCTGGTTCATCGCCGCGATCCTGCTCCACGACCTGGTGCTGCTGCCGATCTACTCACTCGCCGACCGGGTGACCATCGGCTTCCTGCCGCGCCGCGCCGCGGTGTACGTGCGGGTGCCGGCGCTGATCAGCCTGCTGCTGCTCGCCGCGGTGTTCCCCACCGTGCTCGGCTACGGGGCCCGCACCGAGCACAACGTCAGCGCCATCGTCGAACACGGCTACCTGGAGCGCTGGCTGATCCTCACCGGCGTGCTGTTCGCGCTGTCGGGGCTCGCCTACGCTCTTCGCGGACGCTTATCCGGCGATCAGTAGGGTTCCCAGCAGTGGTTGTCGCCCAGGCCGAGGGGTTGGTCAAGACCGTCGGCGAGGGACGCGCCGCGCGGCGCGTCCTCGATGGCATCGACCTGTCCATCGAAACCGACGAGGTGGTCGCGGTGCTCGGGCGCTCGGGCACCGGCAAGTCGACGCTGATGCACCTGCTCGGCGGCCTCGACATCCCCGACGCCGGTCAGATCAGCATCGCCGGGGAACGCCTCACCGGCCGTCGTCCCCAGCTCCAGGACCGCATCCGCCTGCGCCACATCGGCTTCGTCTTCCAGCAGTTCCAGCTCATCGAGGAACTCACCGGCCGCGAGAACGTGCTCGTGCCCACGCGACTGCCCGGGGCACCGGCGGGCGGCGCCCAGCGGGCCGCCCAGCTGATCGCCGACCTCGGCCTCGCACCGGTCGCCGACCATCGGCCCCACGAGCTGTCGGGCGGTGAGCAGCAGCGCTTCGCCATCGCGCGGGCACTGGTCAACGACCCCCAGCTCATCCTCGCCGACGAGCCGACCGGCAGCCTCGACGCCGACAACGGGGCAATCGTCCTCGAGCTGCTCTCCAACCTGCCCGGGCGCGCGGTGATGCTGGTCACCCACGAGGTCGAATCCGCGGCGATCGCCGACCGGGTGCTCACCCTCGAGGACGGCGCGCTGGTGCGAAGTCGATGATCGCCGGAGTCGGGCGGCTCGGCGGCGCGCTGACCGACGCGCGCCAGATGCTGCGCACGCGCCGGCGCCGGACCCTGCTCAGTGCCGTCGGCGTGGTGCTGGCGGGCGCGATGCTGTCGGCGGCCATCGTCATCGCCGACGGACTCGGCGACGGCTTCAGTCGCGCCGCGCACAAGGCCGACCTGGGTGACCTGATCGTGCGCTTCGATCCCGAGTCGACGTCGCTGGTGACCAAGCGGCTGGACGCCCTGCCGGATCTGTCGGGCTTCGCCCTGCGCAACGAGGTGACGAGCGTCGGGGTGCGCTTCGGCGGGCACTCGGCCAAGACGGCGGTGGCCGAGGTGATCGGTTCGGGCGCTCGCCAGGGCTACGCGGTGGTGGCCGGCCACAACCTCAGCGGCGGCGGGCACGACATCCTCGTCGAGCCGGCCTGGGCGTCGGCCTGGAAGATCTCCATCGGCGACTCGATCGACGTCGGCGGACTGGGCCCCGAGCGGGTCGTCGGCTATGCCGAGGGACCCGATGACGTCGGCTATCCGTTGGGCGCGCCGCGCTTCTATCTGTCCGAGGGCCAGATCAACGCGCGCTTCGGGGTGCAGAAGAACCCCCGGGTCAACTTCGCCGAGGTGTGGCTGAACAACCCCAAGTACGTCAGCCAGGTGCTCGTTCAGGCGCGCGATGAGAGCTTCGGCCTCCATGACCTGCAGTTCGCCACGCGGGCCGGTGTGCAGGTGCTGATCAGCCAGGCGGCGGGGATCGTCATCGACCTGCTCGTCGCCCTGTCGGTGATCGCCCTGGCCACCGCCGCGGTGCTGCTCGCCTCCTCGGCCCGGGCCGAGGTGCAGCGCCGCCTGCGCTCGATCGGCATCCGTCGCGCGGTCGGCGCCACCCGACGCCAAGTCGCGTTCACCCAGGGGGTGGAGGCGGCGATCGTCGCGGTCCCCGCGGCCACCCTCGGGGTGCTCATCGGCTACCTGGTCACCGACGGTCCGGGCAACCGGCTGCTCGGCCTGCTCAACCAGCCCGGTCCCGGCAGCGCCCTCATCCTGCCCCTCCTCGCCGGCTGGGCCGTGGCCGTGGCCGTGCCGGTGCTCGGCGCGGCGTGGCCGGCGTGGTCGGCGGCGGGACGCGGGGTGCTCACCCTCCTGCGCGGCGCCGATGTGGCCCGCCGCGGCAAGCGCCGAGGCTCCGCGACGACCAGCGGCGGAGGCTTCGAGCGCGGTGGGCTGGCTCTGCTCGGCGCCCGGCTGCAGACCGCCCGACGTGCCCGCCTGATCGCCACGATCACCATGCTCACCTGCTCCACCGCCTTCGTCCTGCTGCTCATCGCGCTGGCGGGAACGCTCAGCTCGCTGGAGACCGACCCCCAGGTGCTCGGCAAGCACTACGAGCTGACCGCCTCGGACCCTCCCGCCGAGGCGGCCCGGATCGCGACGCTGCCGGGCGTGGCGGCCGCCGCCCCGCGCTATGAGGTCCACGCCGTCGACGGCTACTCCCTCGGTGAGCTGATCGACGTGATCGCCTATCCGGGCAACCACGTCCCCTTCGAGTCCCCGGCACTCGATTCGGGTCACCACCTCCAGGGCGATGATGAGGCCGAGGTCGGCGTGGGGCTGGCCAACGCGCTCGGCTTGGCGCCGGGCTCGGGCCTGCTCATGGAGCTGCCCAACGGCAAGCAGCTCAGCCTCAAGGTGTCGGGCACCGTCAGCTCGCTGGCCTATCAGGGCCTGGTCGCCTACATCCCGGCCTCGGCGCTGCTGGCCGCCGATCCCAGCGCGAGTGAGAGCATCGCCATCCTGCTCAAGCCCAAGGCCGACCAGGCCACGGTCATCTCAGAGCTGCGGGCGATCGGCGCGCACCCCAACATCGCCTCGGGGGCGGTCGCCCGCGGGGCGCCGCTGGTGGCGGTGCTCAAGACGATCCTCATCGCCATCGCGATCGTAGACGGGCTGGTGTGCATCTACGCCCTCGTCCAGGCCTGCGCGCTGACCATGCAGGAGCGTCGACGCACCGTCGCGGTGCTGCGCGCGACCGGCGCGGACGCCGGGGCGATCCGACGCCTGCTCGGCGGGGCGGTGCTCGCGCTCATCGCTCCGGCGGCGCTGATCGGGGTGCTGGTGGAATGGCTGGCCTTGGGGCCAGCCCTGTCGAAGCTGGCGGCCAGCTACGCCACACTCGATCTCAACCCCACGCTCACCGAGCTCGCCGCCGTGGTCATCGGCCTCGCCCTGTCCGGTGTCGCCGCCGTGTTCTGGGTGACGCGCAGCGCGGTCCGCGAACCGGTGGTCAAGGGGCTGGCGGGATGACCCGGGGTGGATCGGACGGGCGGCGGTCGGGCGGCCTGAACCGCCGGGAGCTGCTGGTCGCCGGGGCGGTCGGCGCCGGTGCGCTCGCGCTGGCCGGCTGTGGCGGCCCGGGCGCTGTCGTGGCCGGCGACGGCTCGACGCTGAAGGCCCGCTGGGTCGACCCGAGCGGGGACGGCCAGCTGACCCTCGGCTCCGGTGAGGCGCTGGTCAACCGCACCGAGCTCGGCGCCGCCCGGGCGCTCACCGGCGAGCTGGCCCGGCTCGCCCACGTCACCGACGCCCACGTCATGGACGCCTCCTCACCCGCCCGCGTGCCGTTCCTGGCCCGGCTCGGCCCGCCGGTGCAGTCGACCTTCCGTCCCCACGAGACGCTGACCACCCAGGTCCTGTCCGGTGCCGTCAACGCGATCCGGGCGCTCAAACCCCAACTGGTGATCCAGGGTGGCGACCTGGTCGACAACGACCAGAACAACGAGCTCGCCCACGCGCTGGCGCTGCTGGCCGGCGGGCGGGTCCGCCCGGGCAGCGGGGCCGACGGGTACTACGGCGTGCAGCTGCCCTCGGACCCCGACCCGTTCTACTACCGCCCCGCGATCGACGCGCCGCGCCACCCGGGGATGCTCAACGCGGCGGTGCGGCCGTTCCGCTCCGCCGGACTCGGAGTGGAGTGGCTGCCGGTGCTCGGCGACCACGACGGGCTGGTGGCCGGCGAGCTCGTCCCCGACGCCCAGACCCAGGCGCTGGCGACCGGGGACCGGGCGCTGTGGGAGCTGCCGACCAACCTCAAGCTGCCCGACGGCTTTCGGCTCAACCCGAGCAACTCGCCCGACGGTCCCCCGGACCCCTCCTTCGTCCAGTCCTTCCTCGCCCAGGCGCTCGCCGGACCGACGGTCAAGGTCCCCGCCGACCCCGCGCGCTATGAGCTCAGCTTTCCCGAGATGATCGGGCGCCTGTGGCGCGGCGCCGGAGTGGCGCACCAGAGCGGCGTCTCGGCTGCGAGCTCCGCGACGGCGTCTCAACGCCTCGACTACGTGCGTGACGTCGGCGCCTCGCTGCGGGTCATCGTGCTCGACCTGGTGCGCCGCGGCGGCGGCTCGGGCGGACAGGTCGTCGGCGGACAGTCGGCCTGGCTGGCCCAGCAGATCGCCTCGGCGGGGCAGCGCTGGATCATCGTGGTCACCCACTTTCCGTTGGTGTCGGCCTCCGGCGGCGCGCAGCTGCTCGACGTGATGGACCGCGCCCCGCGGGTGGTGGCCGCCCTGGCCGGCCACATCCACCGCAACCAGATCGTCGCGCGCAAGACCGCCGCGGGGGGCTACTGGCTGATCACCACCGCGTCGCTGATCGATTTCCCCCAGCAGGCCCGGGGCCTCAGCGTGATGTCCACCGCTGACGGTGGGGTGGCCCTGGAGACCTGGATGCTCGACCACGTCGGCGCCGGCACGCTGGGCACGATCAGCCGCCAGCTGTCCTACCTCGACGCCCAGGGCGGCCGGGCCAACGGCTTCAGCGGCGCCGCGACCGACCGCAACGTCCGCTTGTTCCGCGCTCCCGTGTGAGGCACAGGTTTAACCCCACCGGGTGACGGGGGTGTGAGAATGTGCCGCGGGGTCTGATCACATTCATCAAGGGGGGGCTATGCCGGACTTCGATGGGCTGTCACGCACGGACTTGACGCGGATCGGCGCCGCGGTCGTCTTCTTCATCGCGTCGTTCCTGCCGTTCGTCGGGGTCAGCGTGGGCGGACTCGGCGGGGGCTTCAGGATCTCGGTGTCGATCGACGCCTGGCACAGCTTCGCCCTGCTCGGCGTGCTGCTCGTGCTCGTGGCCATGGTGGCCTGGGCACTGCAGCGCTTCAGCAGTGTCGAGCTGCCGGCCGGACGGGTGGACTGGGCGGTGGCGATCCCCGCCGTCGCCGCGATCGGCACCGCGCTGATCGCCCTGCGGGCCATCACCTACGGCAGCGGCATCGGCCTGCGCTACGGCGCCGTGCTCGTCGTCATCGCGGGGATCGTCTTCGTCGCCTCGACCTATCAGCGCCGCGGCGCTTCGGTCTGAGGACTCAGGACAGCCCGGCGAGCAGGCGCGACATGTCCCGGGCGGCGCGCAGCGTGCCGGTCACGCTGCCGCTGACCTTGGACTCCCCGCCGGCCCGCACCCGGTAGCGCACCGGGGTCTCCTCGAGGCGCCATCCGGCCGCCGCCGCGGCCAGGACCATCTCCAGCGGCCAGCCGAAGGCGCGGTCGCGGAGTCCGAGCGCCAGCAGCGCCTCACGACCGCCACAGCGCATCGGTCCGAGGTCGGTCAGCTTCGTCCCGGCGCGTCGGGTCAGCTCCCAGGCGATGAAGCGGTTGGCCATGCGTGCGTGGATCGGCCAGGCGCCGGGGTCGGGCCGCCGAGCCCCCATGACCAGGTCAGCCGCACCGGCTGCCACCGGGCCGCTCACCCGCGGCAGCTCGGCCGGGTCGAGGGAGCCGTCGGCGTCCATGAAGCAGACCAGATCGCTGCGCGCCGCGCTGAGCCCGGCGAAGCAGGCCGAGCCGAACCCGCGCCGCGGTTCTGAGACCACCCGGGCACCGAGCCGACGGGCCACCGCGGCGGATCCGTCGTCGGAGCCGTTGTCGACCACCAGGGGCTCGTAGCCGGCGGGAAAGCCCTCCAGCGCATGGGGCAGGGCCTCGGCCTCGTTGAGTACGGGGAGGATGACCTCGATCATGGCGCCCGAGACTAGTGCCCTGCGGCAGGACACCAGCTGTGAGTGGGCGGTGCGGATTGTGGCCCCATGCGATCACTTTCCGCGTCGAAGTCCTTACGACTTGAGAAAACCGGGGCGTGACGCGGGCATTGGGTCTACGGTTTGGTCGCGATGATCCTCGTCACCGGCGGCGCCGGCTTCATCGGCTCACACATCGTCGACCTCCTCATCGAGGCCGGTCAACCCGTGCGGGTGCTCGATGCGGTCCTCGCCAGCGCCCACCGTGAGACCCCGGAGGTCAACCCCGGCGCCGAGCTGGTCATCGGCGACGTGCGTGACCCCGAGGTCGTGGCCGGCGTGCTCGACGGGGTGACCGCGGTGTGTCACCAGGCGGCCATGGTCGGCCTCGGCGTCGACATCCTCGACATGCCGAGCTACGTCGGGCACAACGATCTCGGCACCGCCGTGCTGCTGGCCGAGCTGGCGCGCGCCAGCTTCGCCGGGCGCGTCGTGCTCGCCTCGAGCATGGTGGTCTACGGCGAGGGCCGCTACCGCTGTGAGGAGCACGGTCTCGTCGCCCCGCCGGCGCGTGAGGTCGCCGCGCTCGAGGCGGGGGACTTCGAGGTGGCCTGCCCGGAGTGTGGCCGGCCACTGCGTCCCGAGCCGATCCCCGAGAGCGCGGCGGTCGATCCGCGCAACGTGTACGCGGCGACCAAGTTGCACCAGGAGCACCTCGCCTTCAGCTTCTCGCGGGAGACCGGGGTGCCGGTCACCGCACTGCGCTACCACAACGTCTATGGCCCGCGGATGCCCCGCGACACCCCCTACGCGGGGGTTGCCTCGATCTTTCGCAGCGCCCTGGCCGGCGGCGTCGCCCCCCGCGTGTATGAGGACGGTGGTCAGCTGCGCGACTTCATCCACGTCCACGACGTCGCCCGCGCCAACCTGCTCGCCCTCACCGCCGAGGCGCCGGTGAGCGGCAGCTTCAACGTCGCCACCGGCCACCCGGCCAGCGTGCTCGACATGGCCCGGGCGCTGGCCGCCGCCTTCCCCGGCGACCTCGAACCCGAGGTGACCGGGCAGTTCCGCCTGGGGGACGTCCGCCACGTCTTCGCCTCAGCCGATCTCGCCCGCGAGCGGCTCGGCTTCAGCGCCGAGATCGGCTTCAGCGAGGGGATGCGCGAGTTCGCCGACGCGCCGTTGCGCGCATGAACCTCCCGGCCACATCGGGAATGTTGGCCGAGAGCGAGAGCCGCGGCACCGTGCTCGTGGTCGATGACGAGCCGACGATCACCGAGGTGGTCTCGCGCTATCTGCACCGGGCCGGCTACCGCGCCGAAACCGCCGCCGACGGCGCCCAGGCGATCGCCGCGGTCGCCAGCACGCGTCCCGACCTGGTGGTGCTCGACCTCATGCTGCCCCGCATCGACGGGCTCGAGGTCATGCGGCGCCTGCGCGAGCAGGACCGCGGGGGCGGCGCCGGTCCCGTCCCGGTGATCCTGCTGACCGCCCGTGGGGAGGAGTCCGACCGCATCGCCGGTCTGCGCCTCGGCGCCGACGACTACGTGGTCAAGCCGTTCTCCCCGGCCGAGCTGGTCGCCCGGATCGACACCGTCCTGCGGCGGGTCGAACGGCCCGTCGAGAGCAGCCCGCTCATCGAGATCGGCGAGATCGTGGTCGACCCGGCGGCACGTCGGGCGCTGGTCGGCGGCGTCGAGGCCCAGCTGACCGTGCGTGAGTTCGACCTGCTGCTGTTCTTCATCCAGCATCCCGGTCAGGTGTTCCGCCGCGAGCAGCTCATGGACGCCGTCTGGCAGTACTCCTTCTACACGGACACCTCCACCGTCACCGTGCACATCCGTCGGCTGCGGGCCAAGATCGAGCGCGATCCCACCCAGCCGCGTTACCTGCAGACGGTCTGGGGCGTCGGCTACCGGTTCCAGCCATGACGCTGTGGCGCATCCTCGCCGCCGCCTGTACCGCCGCCGCCCTGGGGGTCAGCCTGGCCGTGCTCGGCTTCGACCACACTCTGGTGGTGCTCGGGGTTCTGGTGGGCATCGCCCTGGTCACGCTGGCCGGCACCGAGTGGGTGATGCGCTCGCGGCGGCGTGGGGCGGCGGCACCGATCTCGGTGCAGCTGGGGATCGCCATCACCCTGGTGGTCGGGCCGCTGCTGGTGGCGCTGCTCGTGCTCGGTCTGACCATGTTCGTGTCCGGCACCGACGCCGCACTGGTCGGGGTCATCGTCGCGCTCAGCGGCGTCCTCGGCGTGGGCGCCGCCGCCCGCATCTCCCGCGGGCTGTCGGCTGACGTCGAGGCGATCCGCGACGGCCTGATCCGGGTCGGAGAGGGTGACCGCGAGGTCCGGGTCTCGGCCTCGAGTGCCGCCGAGCTGGGGGAGCTGGCCTCACAGGCCAGCGCGATGATCGCCCGTCTCGCCCATGAGGAGGCCGCCCGCGCCGGCTCGGAGGAGGCGCGGCGCCAGCTCATCGCCCACGCCTCCCACGACCTGCGCACCCCGGTCACCTCGCTGCGGCTGCTCGCCGCCGCGATCGACGACGAGGTGGTCGACGGGCAGCTGCGCGGCGAGTACGTCCACCGGATGCTCACCCACATCGAGGTGCTCTCAGCGCTGATCGACGACCTGTTCGAGCTCTCGCGGATCCAGGCCGGCGACATCAGCTGGAGCCTCGAGCAGGTCGCGGTGGATGAGCTGGTGGACGAGACGGTCGCTGCCATGCGGGTGCAGGCCGAGGCCCGCGGCGTCGCCGTCACCGCCGAGATGCCCGAGCGTCTCGCTCCGATCCGCGGTAACCCGGAGAAGCTCCAGCGGGTGCTGTTCAACCTCATCCAGAACGCCATCCGGCACTCCCCGGCCGACGGGACCGTGGTGGTGCGGGCCCAGAGCGGCGCCGAGATGATCGAGGTGGAGGTCGAGGACGGCGGCGCGGGCATCCCGGCCGCGGAGCGCGAGCTGATCTTCGACGCCTTCTACCGCGGTGGCCTCGACACCTCCCGCTCCACCGACGGGGCCGGCCTGGGCCTGGCCGTGGCCCGGGCGATCGTCGACGCCCACGGGGGCGAGATCTGGCTGGCCGCCGGTGAGGCGACCGGCACGCGGGTGCGCTTCAGCGTCCCCATCGCCGCCTGATCGTGTGGTGAGGCGCGCCCGGGCTGCGCGGCGCGGTGGGGCGCGCGGGTCGCAAGCACGTTCTCAGCGTGCAAATGCACGCTCTGGGGGCATACGCCCGCACAGTTCGCGTCCGACGCCCGGCCGATGAGCGGCTCAGCCCCGACGCGTTGCCGGGCTCCTCAGTGTGACGTTCCGCGTGACGGTTCGAGAGCTGTGCCCGGGGGACGTCACGGTGATGTGGACGCTGACGGTCAACCGGTGGTTGCGCCTGAGGACGGCGGCGGCGGCCTTGGAGAGCGTGAGCTTGAGCATTCGTGCCTTGTGGGCGGCGAGGGTGACCCGAGCCGTGGCGATGGTCACCGGCTTGGCGGGTGTGGAGGTCGCGCGTGCCTCGGAACGGCGAGCCGGCACGGCGTGGGCCTTCAGGCTCGGGGCGGTCGCGGTGAGGCTGACCTGGTAGGTCACGCTGTAGGCGTTCGGGTTCGCCAGCGTCAGCGCCGGGCCGCTCCCCGGAGTGACCGTGCTCGACAGCGTCAGCGGCCCGGTGGCCGGGGCGGGCTTCGCGGTCGGTGACGGTGAGGGGGTGGGCGTCGGCGACGGGGCGGGAGATGGCGCTGGTGACGGAGAAGGCGTCGGTGACGGCGAGGGCGAGGGCGAGGGCGAGGCTGTGGCGCTGACCGTGTAGGTGATCTGGACCGTCGTGCTGAGGCCATCCTGGCTGACCGCGGTGACCGCGTAGGCGAACGTGCCCGCCTTGGACGTGTTCAAGGCCCCGGCGCCCTGGGTGGCGCCGTTGCTGTCGGTGCAGGAGGCAATGCCGGGGGCTCCCGTGCTGTCGGCGCAGCTGAAGCTCGTGGGCACCGGTTGGCCGACCGCATAGGTGCCGCCATTGGCCGGCGAGGCGATCGTGGCCGTCGGTGGGGCATGGTCGGCGAAGACTGCGACCTGGTCGGAGCCGGCTTCGGGCACGGCGAGGAACTGCCCTGACGGGCTGAAGGCGAACTCACCGGGCGAGCCCCCGGGATACGCCTCCGCGACGGCGGGCTCATTCAGGCTTCCGTCGGCTCCTACGTTGAAGGCCACCAGGCTCCCGTCGCCCAGGACGGCTGCCAGCCAGCCCCGGGAACTGAATGCCACCTGGAGGACCTCCTGGGTGCTCGGATCGGCGAAGGGCGAGCCCGCCAGCGCCGAGAGGCTCCCGCCGGCTCCCACGTTGAACATGGAGATGTAGGAGGCGTCCTCACCGTTGCTGGTGTCGCGGTCCGCCACCGCGAGCAGGCTCCCGTCGGGACTGAAGGCGGCGTCGTCGGGGACCGGCTCGCCGGTCGGCGTGGCGCTGAGGAAGGCGACGTTGCCCCCGTCGCCGACTGCCAGCAGGTCGACCTGGGCGTTGCCTGCATCTGCGACCGCGGCACGAGAACCCGCGGGGTTCACGGCAATGCCGCCGATCGGGATGGCGCCGCTGGGCAGCAGCGCCGTCGCGCCCGGGGACAGACCGCCGCCGTTGACGGCGTAGCCCTCCACCGCGGTTCCGCTCTGGCCGGGCACGATCTGGGTGGACACCAACAGGGTGTTGCCGTCAGGGCTGAAGGCCAGGCTCTGGATCTGGCCGGCGTCGAGCACCGGGCCGACCTGGGTGAAGGTCCCGCCCGAACCGATCGCATACAGAGACAGGCAGCCTTCACCGCAGGACTGACCAGAGGTCGCTTGATTGGCCGCTCCGGCTACGGCGACGTAACCCCCCTGGGGGTCATAGGCGATCGCACCCGGGTAATTCGCCAGGCCGGTCGATGCTCCGGTAAGGGTCAGCGCGCCACTGGCGTCGACGTTCATCAGCGTCAGTGACCCGCCGTAGCTACCACTCACCAGGCGATTGGCGACCACGGCGGTACGGCCATCCGGCCCCCAGCTGAAGTTGAGATCGCCCGCGTTGGCCGCCACGCCATTGGGGTCGGTGCCAAACGGCGAGCCGGGTACCTCGGTCAGGGTCGGCGCCGGCGCACTCGTGTACGCCAGGGCGCGTCCCGGCCCCAGCCCCAGCACCAGCGCGGCCACCAGCGCCAGCGCACCCACCGTCTTGGCAATCGACATCCTCACGCCCCCCGATTCACATCCGTCGCGTTCCGTTGCGTCCGCCCGTTGTGGGCGTGTTGCACGCTAGGAGCCGGGCGTTAGATGAACGTCACATCGCGATCGGGGGGGCTTCCGGGCTCAGGCGAGCACGGCCGGTTTGAGCACCGTCTCGGCCCACTCACGCAAGGTCGTGGGCGTGGTGGTCTCGGGGGTACGGGCGACGAGGTTGTCCAGGCCGTCGTCCTTGGCGGCCATCATCGCGACCATGGCATCGGTGAAGGCGGGGCTGGCACCCCGGCCGAGCATCTGGCCGCGCAGGTCCTCGAGGGAGACCTGCTGGTAGCGGACCTCCCGGCCGAGCGCCTCAGAGAGGATCGCGGCCACCTCGTCGAAGGTCAGGTCCTCGGGCCCGAGCACCGGCACATCGGCGTGCCCACCCCAGCTGTGGTCTGCCAGCAGCGCCGCGCCGACGGCCGCGATGTCCGCCGTGGCGACGAAGGGCAGCTTGCGGTCCGGCGCGATGGTGCCGAAGAACATCCCCCGGTCCCGCAGGCCGCTCACGTCACGCAGCAGGTTGTCCATGAAGCCGGGATTGGCCAGCGCGCGGGTGGCCGCTCCGGTGCTCTCCAGCAGCCCGGTCATGGCGATTGACGCGCTGACCAGGCCGGCGTCGTGGGGGTAGCCGCGGCCGAGCGCCGAGACGGCGACGACGCGCTCGACGCCGCTGGCGCGGATGGCCGCCGCGGCGGGACGGGTGAACTCGACGTAGCGGTCATAGACGCTGTCGACGTCAAAGCCCGGGGGGACGTTCCAGAACAGCGAGCTGGCCCCGGCCAAGGCCCGCGTGATGACCTCGGCGTCGCCGTGGGAGCCGGCGATCACCTCGGCCCGGGCGGTGACGTCGGGGGCCAGCTTGGACGGGTCACGGGCGATGACGCGGATCGGCTCGTCGCCGCCGATGAGTTGGGAGAGGACCTGGCTGCCGATCTGGCCGGTGGGGGTGGTGATGACGATCATGCGATGCTCCTGAGGTGGTGAGAATTGGATCAAGGGAAGAACGAGAAGTAGACTCTACCGTACCGTTTACTTTTATCCCGAATGATGCGACGAGCCAAGGAGGTGGAGATGGCGCGTCGGGGTGAGGATCTACGTGTTCACATCCTCTGGGCGGCCAAGGCGGTCTTCCTCGAGTCGGGTTTTGAGCGCGCCTCGATGGATGAGGTTGCCGCCCGGGCGGAGACCTCCAAACGGTCGCTGTACGCCCACTTCGGCTCGAAGGAGAACGTCTTCCTCGCCGTGGTGGATCTGGTGCGCGATCTCTACCTCGAGCACCTGGGGATGCCCGCCGATTACGCCGACGATCCCGCCGAGGCGATCAGCCGGTTCCTGGCCCGGGTGTGCGGGCAGGTGCTGTGGGAGTCGGTGGTCAAGACCTGCCGGCTGGCGATCTCCGAAGCCGAGCAGCTCCCCGAGGCGGCCCGCGGTTATCACGCGGTGATCATGGGCGCCCCGGTGGCGCGGATCTCCGATTTCCTCGTCAGCCGGCTCGGCTGGGAGACCGAGCGCGCCGATGCCGCCGCCGCCCAGTTGCTCGCGGTCACCCTCTACCCCCAGCTGCTGCGCGCCCTGTTCGCCGTGGAGTCGCCGCTGCCGGACATGGCCGGGGGGGACGGCGTGCCCGAGGGGATTGACATCGCGGTGATCCGAGGCGCGGTCGCCGAGATGCTGGCTCCGGCCGGCGCTCAGCCGCCGGTGTCGGGCTTGAGCTCCGGGTAGGTCGTGGTGAGCGGCTGGGGGTCATCGGCGGTCCCCGGCGCCGGATAGTTGTTGACGCCCTTGAGGTTGACGATCTGAGCCGCGCCGGTGCCGACCAGGGCGTTGAGCAGCGTCTTGTCCTCATCGGGCAGGGACTGCAGCGACGCGGCCGACACCACGGGGACCAGCTGGGCCAGCACGCCGTTGGGGTCCGAGGTCTGACCCAGGGAGTCCATGTCGTAGAGGAGGCTGCCGAGGTCCTTGGCGTAGGGGCTGAGGTAGGAGACGAGCGGGCGCAGCTGGTTGACCACGCCGGCCAGGGGGCCCACCACCGCGGTGAGGCTCGGGGCGGTCTGCTTCAGCGCGGTGACCAGCCGGCTCGCCACCGGGGTGACCGCCTTGAGGCGGTTGAGGGCCGACACGGTCGCGGCCCCGGCGGCGGGCAGGTGCTTCAGCGCCGGGGTGAGCGAACCCAGCGCTGCGCCAAGGTCGTCGAGCACCGGGTCCGCGTGGGTGCCCACCTTGGCCAGGCGGTGGGTCACCGCGGTCACCGTGCTGATCGCCGGAGGCAGGGCGGCGAGGTCCCGGCGCAGGGCGCGGTCACGTGCGGCCACGGTGGTGGCGGCCTGGGTGCCCGCGGTGACGAACGCGTGGATCTCGGTGCTGCGCTGGCCCAGGGCGCTGAGCACGCTGGCGAAGTTCGACGCGAAGGCGGCGAGCTGCTGGGACTGATCCGACAGGGCCTGGGCGACCGGGGCGGCGTTGTTCACCGTGCCCGACAGCGCGTCGAGGGTGTCATTCAGCTGCGGCCCGGTGTTGGCCAGGCCACCGCCCAGACCGGCCAACAGCTGGCGCATCTTGGCCTGGCGCGCCGGGGTGAAGGTCGACAGGATCTGGTCGAGCTGGACCGCATCCTGGGCCTGGCTGATCGGCAGCGTCCCGCCGTCGGTCACGCGGCCGGCGACCTTGTCGCCCGGGTTGAGGTCGATGTAGTTCTCGCCCACCAGGGTCTTGGTGGCGACACGCACCGTGCCGTCGCGATAGACCGGCGCGTACTTCTTGTTCAGAGAGATGCCGATCACCGCGCTGTCACCGCGATTGGAGATGCCCGAGACGGTCCCCACGTTGACGCCGGCCTCGCGCACGTTCGCGCCCGGGACGAGCTGGATGGCGTCGGGGACGACGGCGTCGAAGTTGTACTTCGCGGCGAAGTCGGTGCCCCCGGAGATGTGCAGGAGCAGGGTAAAGATGCCGGCGCAGACGATGATGAAGGCGACCAGGACGATCCCCTGGAGACGGCGACGGGCTCTCATTGGCCGGAGGTGGTCGGGGCGGCCTGGTTGTCGGCACAGCCGGTCGCCGGGGCGATGGCCGGATCCGCGGTGAGGGTGTTCTGCAGCGCGCCGGTGGCGAGGATTCCGCGGGGCGAGGCGGTCTGGTTGCTCGCGTTGGTGAACTTCAGCACCGACAGGCTGTAGGCAAAGAACTTGTCGGCTTGGAGCTCGCACGGCACGACGGCGGCGGTGATCGCGTTCAGCTGCGGCACCTGGGGCTCGAGCTCGCTGAGTGAGCCGTTCAGCGCGTCGGCGGTGCCGGGCAGGTTGCGCACCAGCGGCTCCAGCGCGGTGACCGCGGGGTCAAGCGCGGTCAGCGCCGGGGAGGCGGCCTGGGCGAAGCTCTTGAGCGAACCCAGCCCGGTGGGCAGCTGCTGGGCGGTGGGCAGCAGATCCTTCAGGGCCGGTCGCACGTCGGTCAGCGTCGTGTCGAGCTGGCTGAAGGAGCTGTGGATCTGGTCGAGGGCGCCGGGCAGCTCAGCGATCAGCTGGGACAGCGCCCCGTTCTCAGAGCCCAGCGCCGACAGGGTGCTCGATCCATGCTTGACCAGGGAGTCCAACTGGGTGTTGCGCTCGTTGAGGGCGCTGAACACCTGACCGCTGTCGTGGATGAGCGCCTTGACGAGGACCTGGCGCTGGGCCAGGGTGTCTGACAGCTGCTTCTGGGCCACCAGCAGCGGCGCCAGCTCGCCGAAGGCCGTGCGCAGCTGCTGGCCGCCGGCCGGGCTGAGTCCGGTGGCCAGCTCGTCGAGCAGTTCCTGGAGTCGCTGGCGGATCGGCTCGGAGAAGGTATCGAGCACGTCGGCGACGTTCACCGGGGTCTGGACCTGGCTGGCCTGGAGGATCTGGGAGCTGGCGAGCACGCCGGCGCTCGCGTGACCGCGGCTGACCACATCGAGGTACATGTCCGACAGCGGGGTCGCCGGGCGCAGCTGCACCCGCGCGTCGCGGTAGAGGTGCGCGCCGTCGAGATCGGACGCGTTCATCTCGGCGCTGAGCACCGGCTCGCCGTTGACGAACTTCTCCCCGGTGATGCGGCCGACCACGATGCCGGCCCAGCGCACCTCGTCGAGCCCGGGCACGACGCCGGTGGCGTTGGAGACGGCGATCTGCGCGGTGTAGCGGCTCTCCCAGGGGAGATGGACGTTCTCCTTGGAGATGAGGATGCCGATCGCGGCGACCGCGGCGAGGATGCCGATCCCCACCAGCACCAGCGAGCCGCGGGCCCGGCGCATCTCCACCCGCATGCGGGAGCTGAGCAGGCTCATGACGTGCCGGCTCCGAACAGCTGGCCGAGCACCGTGTTGAGGTCCGAGCACTTGAGCAGCTCCGACGGCGTCGGCGCCTTGACGAACACCGTGCAGGGCACCAGGTCGATCGAGTTGAGCTCCGGCTGGGCCGGGAAATGGATGATGTGGCTGTGGTCGTCGTACTCGGAGGCGACCGAGTCGAAGGAGGCCAGCGTCGGCCCGATCAGCTCATACACCGGGCGGTTGAGGTCGCTGTCATCGCTGTCGAGCCAGGGCAGCAGCTGGGTGTTGAGGCGGGTCAGGGTCGGCTGCAGGCCGGTGAGCACGGTGTCACCGGGGACCGACGCAGCGGACAGGTCGTTGATGGCGGGGCGCAGGTCGCCGAGCAGCGGCTGGACCCGGTTGAGCACGGTGCGGAGCTTGCGCACCGTCGGCTCGGTGGCCTTCGCAGCCGGGCCCAGGGCGCGGGCGCCCGGACCCAGGGCGCTGAGCAGTCGGTTCAGCGGGGGCAGGGTCGTCTCGACCTCCCGGCTCACCGCGACGGTGGCATCCAGCGCCCGCGGGGCCGTCTGCAGGGTGGCGGCGAGTGCGGGCCGTTGGTCTGACACCGCCCCCAGCGCGGCAGCGCCGCCGTGAACCAGGGACTCGAGGTCGCTGCGGTCAGCTGCCAGGGTGCCCACGGTCTGTGAGGCGCTGGAGACCATGTGGCTGAGGTCGTTGGTGGTCTCCCCGCGCAGGGCGTCGAACGCGGCCGGGGTCGGGGTCAGGGTCGGCGCGAGGTCGCCGATCACCGCGCGGAGCTGGGGCCCCGACATCGTCGAGGACAGCTGCTTGAGGTCGCTGCGGGTTGCGTCGGAGGTGCTGTGGTTGAAGACCCGGAGGATGTCGTCGAACTCGGTCTGCACCGTGGTGTGGGACAGCGCGATGGTGTTGTTCGCCAGATCCGGGGCCGAGGCGGAGCCGGGATCGAGATTGACCACAAAGTTGGCGCCCAGCAGGGTGCGGTACTGCAGGGCGGCCCTGGCGTCGGAGTGCAGGCTCAGGCTGGAGTCGGTGATGCGCAGCACGACCCGGCCGCGACGCCCGCCGTCGGCCAGGTTGACCGACTGCACCACCCCGACGTTGATGCCGTCGACGCGGACGGGGGTCTCGCCGGCCTGGATCTGGTTGGGTTCACGGAAGTAGACGCTGACCAGCCGGCCGCCCTTGCTCATGAACGGCAGCTGCTTGGTCAGCGCGAAGTAGAAGCCGAGGGCGAGGAGCAGCGCGGTGGCGCTGCCGATCACCACGAAGCGACGGTTGCTCTGGAGGCGACGTCGCCGGGCCTGGGCCCGGCGGTTGGGTTGGGTGGTGCTCAATGGGTCCCCGTTCCCGCACAGCCGGACGGATCGGGGTCGGTGCTGACCGGCTCCGGCGACAGGCTCGCGACGTTGATCCCGGGGGCGGCGAGCACCAGGCTGAGGTTGGTGTAGGGGCCCAGGGCCCCGGTCTGGTCGGGGATGCTCTGGCCGAGGAAGCCACGCCAGTTGTGGGCGAACCCCTCGAAGTCACAGCCGTAGGGACCGAGCGTGCTGAGCACCGGCGTGAGGTCGCCCAGCAGCGTCGAGAGGTGCGGCAGCTCGGGGTTCAGCGTCGCGGTCATCTGCTCGGTGGGGGCGATCGCGGGCTGGAGGTGGTCCAGCAGGGTCTTGGCCGCGCCCAAGGGCCGGCGTCCGGCCACCAGCACGTGGGTCAGGCTGGCCAGGGCGCGGGGGGCCAGGGCGGTGAACGCGGTGGCGCGCTCGGCGAAGCCCGAGACGTGGTGGAGCACCGTGTCGGTGCGTGACAGCGAGGCGTCGATCGAGGTCATGTCCGCCGGGGCGGTCTCGAGCAGGTGCGAGACGCTGGAGGACTCCACCTCCAGCGGCGCCAGGCTCTTGGCGCCCTGGCGCAGGCCGGGGGCGAAGTCGCCGCGCACGGCGTCGAGCTGGGCGGTGACGGCGTTGGCGCCCGCGATCAGCGCCGGGGTGGCGTCGCTGTCGAGCAGCGGGGTGATCCCGTTGCGCAGGTTCTCGAGGGTCGGGGGGGCGACCGACAGGGTCTGGTTGAGCTCGGGGCCGCGGCCCGCCAGGGCGTCGCCGAGGCCGTTGATCATCTGCTGGAGGTGCAGGCGGGCGGGCGGGGTGAGCCCGGCGGCCACGTCGGAGATCTGCTCCGCCGCGGAGGTGTGGGTGGCGGGGATGGTGCCGTCGTTGGGGATGGCGGCCCGGGAGTGGCCGGGGGTCAGCTCGACGTACTCGGCGCCGAGCAGGCCGCGGGGACGGATCCGGGCGCTCGTACCCACCGGCAGGTGCTTGGTGCCGGAGTTCATCTGCAGGTCGACGGTCGGCACGCCCTTGACGGTGCGCAGATCGACGACCTGGCCGACCAGGTGCCCGGCGATGGTGACATCGGCGCCGGTCTCCAGCGTGCCCACCGAGCGGAACTGAGCTGACACGTTGTAGTAGGGCTTCAGCGGGATGCCGGTCGGCGCCTTGAAGGCGACGTAGAGCAGTCCGAAGGCGATGAGGATGGCCAGCGTGCCGGCGACGGTGAGCGCCATCTTGTGGCGTGCCTCGCGCCGTTTGGCCATGGCGCTGCCGCGGGTCATCTGGCGCCGGCGGGGGCTCACGAGCCGCCTCCGGTGAGGTAGCCGAGCAGGCTCTGCAGCGAGCCGGAGCTCGAGCTGGTCGTCGTGGTGGTGGATTGTGAGGTGGTGCTCGTTGGGGTGAGGCCGAGCTGGGAGGTGACGCCGTTGACCGTGCTGGAGACCCCTCCGAGCAGCTTGGTCACCGTGCTGGCGGCGCTCGCGCCGAGGTTCTGGGTGGCGCTGCTCAGCGTCTGGCCGAGGCCGGAGACCGGGTTGGACCCGCTTGAGCTCGAGCCGGAGCTGGTGCCGGCGGCGGCACCGGAGCCGGCGCTCGAGCTGGTCTTGGCCGGCTGGCTGACCGGGGTGGCGCTGGCGCTGCTGGCGCCGGTGATGAGCGGCGTGAGCTCGCTGATCAACTGCGGCGTCACCACCAGCGAGACGCGGAACTCGTGGCTGGCCGCGTCGTTGGTCTGGATCGCGCGGGCCCAGTTCTGCAGCGTGCCGAGGAAGTCGTCGATCCCCGCGTCGAGGCTGCTGGTCACCGAGCCGCTGGCCCCGGCCAGGGACTGCAGCTCCTCCAGGGTGGGCTTCAGCTTGGCGATGACCGGGGCGGCCTCATGTCCGAGGCTGATCAGCTGGGGGGCGATCGAGCGCACCTCCCCGAGGGTCGGCAGGGCAGCGCTGGTGAAGCCGGGCAGCTCCTTCAGCGTCGCGGTCAGGGCGGGCGCCGTGGTCTCGAGCCCGCGTGCGGCGGGCCGCAGCTTCGCCCCGGCCACGTCGAGCCCGCGCAGGGTGGTGTCGAGGTGGGTGAGCAGCGCGGGGGAACGGGCCACGGTCTGGGCCAGGCCCTCGGCGTGGGTCGCGGTGGCGCTGAGCGCGCCCGAGGCGGTGGCCACGAAATGGGTGAGCGCGGTCTGGTGGGCGTCGAGGGTGGACAGCACGCCGTTGGCGTGGGTGATCAGACCGGTGAGCTGGCGGTTGGAGGCGTTCACCTGGTTGATCAGGTCCTTGGCGTCCGACAGCGACGGCGGCATCGCCGAGAGCAACTTCGACACGTCGGCCCCGCGGCCGAACAGGGCGACGCCGGTCTCGTGGATGAGGATGGCCAGGCGGTCCTGCTCGGTGGGTCCGAGCACGTCGATGACCTGGTCGAAGTCGGTTGCCTCCTGGGTGTGGTCGGTCGCGATGGTGAAGCCCGCGCGGGCCGGTTGGCGACGGTTGCCGACGGAGAGGTCGACGTACTTCTCACCCAGGAGATCGGCCGGCCGGATCACCAAGCGCGCGTCGCGTCCGATCGGCGCGTCCTGTGGCTTGATGGCGATGGTCACCATGGCGTGGTCCTGGGGCGTGAGCTGCAGGGACTTCACCTCGCCCACCGCGATGCCGCCGACCTCGACCCGGGAGCCGGTCAGCAGCCCGTCGGCATCGGCCAGGTTGGCCCGCACCTCATAGCCGGGGGAGCCCGAGCTGAGCAGGACCACCACGACCGCGATGGCCGCGGCCGCCAACGCCGCCAACAGGGCCGCGCGCAGGGTCACGGGTCCTCCGGATCGTCGGCGGCGGTGAGGCCGTCCTGCCCGGCTCCGCACTGGGGCTGGAACCAGCTGGAGCTGGTGCCGGCGTTGTAGCCGGGCGGCCGGATGAGGGCGTAGCCGATGTCCGGGTTGCCCCCGACCAGCTGCGCCGGTGTCTCGGTCTGGTCGTTGAGAGCCGGGAAGACCTGGTACAGCGCGCGGGCGTAGTGCCCGGCGTTGTTGTAGCCCGACAGGAACGACTCCCAGTTCTCGACGAACCCGGAGGCTTCGGGGCCATAGGGCAGGAGGCAGGCCGCGATCGGCTCGGCCGTGTTCAGGGTGCTCTTGGCGCTGTCGAGCACCGGCTTGGCGGTATCGAGCAGGGTGGTCACCCGCGGGGCGGCCCGCTGGACGTCGACCAGCGTGGTGTTGAGCTCGGGGGCCACCGTGGTCAGCTCGGTGAGGGCGGAGTTCAGCGGTGAGGCCAGCGCCTTGAGCGCCACCGCGCCGGGCTTGATCTCGTCCACCAGCCGGTTGAGCTTGGTCAGGGTCGGGTTGACGCGCTGAAGCGCGGTCTGGGCGCTGTCCAGTGCCGGCGCCAGCTGCTTCAGCGTGGCCTGGGTCGCCCGCGCGTTCCCGGCGATCGTGGCGAAGGTATCGGCGGCGTCGTTGACCAGGCTGACCAGCTGGGGCTGCTGGGCGCGCAGGGCACCGGCGGTGCTGGCGCCGGCGAAGATGAGGTTCTCCAGCGCGTGGGGATCCTCGCCGAGCTGCTGGAGGACCCCGCTCACCGAGTTCAGGGCGGGTGCGGCCTTGGTCACCCCGGTGTGCAACGCCTTGGCCTGGTGGGCGAAGGTGCTGGCCCCGTTGTCGATGAGGCTGCCGAGCGATGCGCGGGTGGGGCCGTTGAAGACGTTGAAGAGCTGGTCGAACTCGACGGGTGTGACGGTGTCCTGGGTCGGCAGCCGCGCGCCGTTGGCGAGCACCGGATCCTTGGCCGGTCCGGGCAGCAGTTCGACGTAGCGGTTGGAGTAGGAGACCGTGCCGCCCCAGCGGATCTCCGCCCGCGTGCCCTGGCGCAGCGGCCACACCTTCGGGTTGGTGATGTGCAGCGCCACCGCGGCGAGCCCGTTGTCCAGGGTGATCGCGCCGACCGAGCCGACGGTCACGCCGCCGGCGGTGACGTTGGCGCCCGACACCAGGTTCGTCGCGCTCTGGAAGTTCGCCACGATGGTGTCCTGGGGCTTGGAGCTCCCCAACGCGTGGACGGCGATCAATGCCACCACCCCAATCAACACTAAACCCACCAAGATGCTCGACAAACGCTGACGCACAGTTCAGCCGCCGATCGGGAGCTTGGAGTTGGTGCCCCAGAACAGCAGCGACAACGAGCCGCCGATGAAGTGGATCATCACCAGGTTGACCATCATCGACTTGGCCGTGGCCTTGCCCACGCCAACCGGTCCGCCCGAGGCCGTGTACCCGTAGTAGGTCCCGACGAGGATGATCGTGACGCCGATGGCCATCGCCTTGACCAGTGACTCGAAGTCGAGTCCCAGGGTGTGGGCGGGACCGAAGGCGCCGGACGCCCACCCGGCCCCCGAGTCGGTGCCCACCTGAACGACCACCACGAAGTAGCTGCCGAAGGTCCCGGCCGCCATCGCCATCAGGTAGGCGAGCGGCAGGACGATGATCGCGGCGAACAGCCGCGTGCCGACGATGTAGCGCATGGAGGGAATGCCCATCACCTCCATGGCGTCGATCTCCTCGGCGATGCGCATCGAGCCGATCTCGGCGACCAGACCGCAGCCGACCTTGGCCGCGAGGATGTAGCCGAACATGTAGGGGAACATCTCGCGTTCGTCACACACCAGGCTGAACAGTCCCACGGCGCCGCTGGCGCCGAAGGACTTGCCCACATAGGAGGTGAACAGGCCGCACTCACCGCCGATCACCACCTCCATCCCGACGAGGATCAGCGCCGAGCCGGTGAGCAGGATGCCGGCCTGGCGAAGGATCTCCGCCGCGTAGCGCAGCGTCGCGCCCAGCTCCAGGAGCGAGCGGACCGAGTGGCTGGTGATCCGGCCGATCTCCTCCGTCCCGTTGCGCAGTGCCGACATCTACACCGCCCCCGACATCGCTCGTACCGGCGTCATCTAGCGCAGTCCCGACAGGGCGGGGAACTCCGCCAGCAGCACCGAGGTGTAGGCGTAGTTGAAGATCCACAGGCCGGCGAAGGCGATGACCACGGCCTGGTTGACCGCCCGCCCCACGCCCTGGGAGCCGCCCTCGGCGTTGAGGCCCTTGTAACAGCAGACCGCCCCGATGATCACGCCGAACACGAGCGTCTTGAACATGCTCGCGAACAGCTCGGTGGGAACGAAGTTCGCCGCGAAGGTGGCCTCGAAGGAGGCGGCCGCCTCGTTGAACAGCAGCTTCATCACGAGGATGCCCGACAGGGTGATCATGAGGATCGCCACCAGGTTGAGCAGCGGCGTCATGATGATCAGCGCGAGCATGCGGGGCAGCACGAGCTGCTTGACCGGGTTGATGCCGAGCACGCGCATGGCGTCGAGTTCCTCGCGGATCTTGCGGGCCCCCAGGTCGGCGGTGATCGCCGTGCCGCCCACCCCGGCCACCACCATCGCCGTCGCCCAGGTGGCCACCTCGCGCACCGCCGCGGTGACGAATACGCCGCCGGCCCGGTCAGGTGCCCCGAGCGTCTGGAACACGCCGCCGGCCTCGACCCCGATCGTGCCGAAGCCGAAGGCGAACACCGCCAGCGCGAGGGGCAGGATGCAGCGGACGAGGATGAGGTGGGACTCCTCGACGAACTCGCCGAACCAGTGATAGGGCCCGCGCACCAGCTCGCGGCCAGCCGAGAACGCCAGCAGGACCATGCCCCCGGCTTCGAGCACGGCGCTCCCTGCCGCCGTAACAGCGCGCGGCCGTGGGCCGCGCCAACTGATGACGCTCATCCAGCACTCCCTCTCATCCCTGCCGTCGCCTCCCAGCGACACCTATCGGGCAACGTATCCGACTGCGCAGGAGCTTGGCGCCGGTTCCATATCGCCGCCTGTGCTCGAAGCCCAGTCACCTGTGCTCGCGCCACAACCCGGTGTGCGTCCGGGGGCTTAGCGTCCCAACGCTCACGTCCATGAACCTCCACGGAGCGACCATCCTCATCACCGGTGGCGCGCGCGGGATCGGCCTGGCCACCGCCCGGGCGCTCAGCGCCCGCGGCGCACAGGTGGCGGTCGGCGACCTCGACGGCGACGCGGCGGCCGAGGCGATCGGCGCCGATGGCCTCGGCCTCGAGCTCGACGTCAGAGACCCGGACTCCTTCGCGCACTGCGTCGCCGCGGCGGAGGAGCAGCTCGGCACCATCGACGTGCTCATCAACAACGCCGGGGTGATGCCGATCGGGCCGTTCACCGCCGAGAGCCACGCCACCGCCCAGCAGATGATGGCGGTCAACGTGCTCGGGCCCATCACCGGGATGAAGCTCGTCCTGCCCGCCATGCTGGCGCGACGGCGCGGTCACATCGTGAACATCGCCTCGATCGCCGGCCGCGAGCCGGCGCCGGGGGGCACCACCTACTGCGCGAGCAAGGCGGCGGTGGTCATGCTCACCGAGTCCGCCCGCGTCGAGTACGCCGACTCGGGCATCGACTTCACCTGCGTCATGCCGTCGTTCACCGCCACGGAGCTGATCGCCGGCACCCAGGGCACGCGGTTCATCCCCACGGTCTCACCCGAGGACGTCGCGGCCGCGATCACCGACGCCCGCGCCGCCTACCACGAGCGCGTGGCCGCGCCCACTGAGCTGTCCGCCTCAGGCCAGGACCGCTGAGCCGAGCTGGGCGGAGAGGACCAGGGCGGCGCGCAGCTCGGCCAACGGGGGCGCCGAACCGCGCGCGGCGAGCAGCTCCTCGCAGGTCTGGATGCGCGCGCCGACCGTGTTGGGGTGCACGCCGAGTCGGTGGGCGGTGTCGCGTCGGCTGTGCTCGCAGTCGAAGAACACGCGCAGGGTCGCCCGGAGGCGGGCGGACTCGTCGTCGTCACGGGCCAGGCGACCGAGCGTGTCGATGACGAACGCCCGGGTCCGATCCATGTCGTTGATGGCCAGCGCCGAGAGTTCCACGTCGCGGTAGAAGACGATGCTGCCGGGACGCCGCCCGGCGTGACGGGCGACCGCCATGGCGGCGATGGCGTCCTGGTGGGAGAGGCGGAAGCCCTCGGGTCCGCCGGCCGGGTCGCCCACCGCCACCGACACCCGGTCACGTCGCGCGGTGCGGGCCAGCGTCGCGGCCGGTCCGCGGTCGGACTCGTGGGTGGCGATCCACGCCCAACCGCAGCTCGCATCGGAGAACACCAGCAACGGCGCCGTGCCCCCGACGGCGTGGGCGATCTCCTCGGCCGCCCGCTGGATCCGCTGGGTGGCGTCGCGCTCGCCCCCGAGCGTCCACAGCACCATTGCCGTGTGCTGGCGCTCGAGCTCATAGCCGAGCGCCCGACTCACCGCGTCGGGGTTGGCCGGCGTCGCGTTGAGCAGGGCGCGCACGGTGCGCGCCCGTCGCAGCTCGGTGCTGGCCAGCAGGCGCTGGCGCTCATCGGCGAACTCGGCGAACACCGCCCGGGTGTAGCCGTCGACGAAGGCGAAGGCCAGCTCGTCGGCCTTGGCCAAGGTCGCCCACCGCGTGCGCGTATCCAAGGCCAGGCGCTCGAACTCGGTCTCCCACTGGCTCATCACCGCCGCCTGCCCGAGCTGGATCCAGCGCACGAGCGTTCGCTGGCTGACCTCGAGCTGGGCCAGGCCGCGCACGATGTCGACCGACAGCTCGGAGTGCTCGGTCCAGGCCGGCGGCTCGCCGCGGCGCACGGTCTCGATGAACGAACCGATGATCTCCGCGCCGACCCGGACGGTCTGGGCGGGGGTGCGGACCGCGGCGATCTCGGGCACCTCGCGGTGGAGCATGGCCGCGATCTCCGGGAGGATCTCCGTGAAGCGCAGCTCCAGGTTGGCGGTGGCGATGCGGATCGCGTCATCGACCTCGAGCGGAGCCGTCGGCCGCGAGGTGGTGCTGGCCATCGGCCAAGGCTAATGTCCCCACCCCGGCGCTGCGCAGGCATACTCGGGCGCCATGGAATCGTGGGCATCGACGATCTGCACCAACGCGGATGCGATCGAGGCCGAGCTGCCGCGCTTCCTCGCGGCGACCGCTCGGGACGTCCACCGGAGCATCCCCACCCTGCCCTCGGATCCGCGCTCGCTCGCCGGCACGCGCCACTCGGTCCAGGACGGGAGCCTGGGGCTGCTCGACGCCTTCCGGCGCATGGCGCGGGAGGGCGCCGACAGCGAGCTGCTCGCGCGCGAGCTCGCCGGGCAGGAGCTCGAGGTCCTCATGCCCCACGTGGCGCGCGCGGTGCGGCGCCTCGCCCACACCGACACGCCGCTGGTCGAGGCGATCCGCATCGTGCAGATCATCCACCGCGGCTTCCTCGGCCGCTGGGACGCCGCCCTGTCCGAGCAGCCCGCGGACCCGGCCGTGCTGCTCGACGCCGCCCGCCGCTCGCGCCGGCTGTCCTTCGTGTGGGCCGACGCCATGGTCCAGAAGGTCATCGAGGTGTTCGAGTCCGAGGCGGACCTGCTGGCGGGATCGGGCGAGTCCCGACGCATGGCGATCGTCGAGGCGCTGCTGACCGACGCCACCCACGCCGACGTCACGCCACTGAGCCGACAGCTCGGTTACGACCTGAGCGCTCATCACCTCGGCCTGGTGCTGTGGAACGCCGAGGCGGCGGGGGAGGTCGACCTCCACCGCGCCGCCGACGCCCTGGCCGTCGCGCTCGGCGCCGGACCGGCGCGCCTGCTCATCCCGGTGACCCCGTCCCTGGTTCAGGTGTGGCTGGGGTTCACCGCCCCGCCCCACCCCGAGTCGATCGGCACGCTCGGCGACGCCCGCCTGCCCGCGGGCGTGTCGGTGGCCCTGGCCGGGCCCGCTCCCGGACCCGCCGGTTTCCGCCGGGTCCATCGCCAGGCCGACGATGCGTTCCGCTTCGCCCTGGCCACCCGGGCGACCCCGGGCGCGGTGATCGCCCACGACCGCATCCGCCTGGCCGCGCTGTTCGGCGACGACCCCGAGCGACTCGCCCGCTTCACCCGCCACCAGCTCGGCGAGCTGGCCGAGCCGAGTCCGGAGGCCGCCCGCCTGCGCCGGACCCTGGCGGTCTTCCTCGACGAGCACCGCAGCCGCCAGGCCGCGGCGGAGCGACTCGAGATCCACGCCAACACGGTGGGCAACCGGGTGCGCGCCGCGCTGGACGCCCTCGGCGACGACCTCGGCGGCCGCCCCAGCGAGTGCCACGTGGCGCTCGCGCTCACCGAACTGCTCGGACCCGAGAGCCCCGCCTGAGGGGCCGGGGGACCCGTCCCCGTGCGGGGCGCAGGGTGTCCCCCGGCGGGAGATGGTCTCCGGGGACAGCCGATTGTGGGCTGAACACACGCGCCGGGCGCCCCCGCCACCTAGCGTCGCCGGCCATGACCGTCCCGCTTCCGGTACGCCTTCGCGGGGTCGCCAGCTCGCTGATCGATCAGGTCCCCGCCGGCGACGCCCGCGCGCTGGCGCTCCCCGATCCCGACAGCGGGCTGCGTGCCGTGCTCGGCGACCCCGGGGTGCCGCTGGTCGGACACTCCCTCGGCTTCCTCCAGAACAGCCTCGGCACCTGCCGGCGCCTGCACGCCCGCTTCGGCCCGCTGTTCTGGGTCAACGCGTTCGGCACCCGGCTGGTCATGGTGCTCGGTCCCGAGGGGATCGAGACGGTGCTGGCCAACCGCGAGAAGGCGTTCTCGAACCAGCGCGGCTGGGATTACTTCATCGGCCCGTTCTTCGAGCGCGGGGTGATGCTGATGGACTTCGAGGAGCATCGCCAGCACCGTCGCATCCTCCAGCAGGCCTTCACGCGCGAGCGGCTGGTCACCTACCTGGACAAGATGCATCCCGCCATCACCCGGGCGGTGGCCGGCTGGCCGTCAGGTGAGGGGTTCGAGATCTACCACGCGATCAAGCAGATGACCCTCGACATCGCCACCGAGGTGTTCGTCGGCGCACAGGTGGGCGCCGAGACCGACCGGCTCAACCACGCCTTCGTCGACACCGTGGTGGGGGGCCAGGCGTTCGTGCGAGCCGACGTCCCGCTCGGCAAGTGGCATCGCGGGCTGGTCAGCCGACGGCGGCTGGCCGACTACTTCACCAGCCAGATCCCGGCCAAGCGCGCCGGCGGCGGCGACGATCTGTTCAGCGTGCTGTGCGCCAGCGAGACCGACGAGGGCGAGCGCTTCACGGACGCCGACATCGTCAACCACATGATCTTCACGATGATGGCCGCCCACGACACGAGCACGATCACCGCGGCGATGATGGCCTACTACCTGGCGGCGCACCCCGAGTGGCAGGCGCGCCTGCGCACCGAGAGCCGGGAGCTGGGCAAGGCGACGATCGGTTACGACGACCTCGACGCGCTCCCGCTGATGGACCTCGCCTTCCGTGAGACGCTGCGCATCAACGCGCCGGTCGGCCTGCTCGCCCGCCAGGCGATCGCCGACACCGAGATCTATGGCCAGCACATCCCCGCCGGGACGCGCCTGATGCTGGGGATCTATCCGACCCAGCGCATGGAGCCGTGGTGGCATGATCCGGACCGCTTTGACCCCGAGCGCTTCAGCCCCGAGCGGGCGGAGGACAGGTCGCATAAGTTCGCCTGGGTGCCGTTCGGTGGCAACGTCCACAAGTGCATCGGCATGCACTTCGGCGGGATGGAGGTCAAGGCGATCCTCCACCGGCTGCTGCTGAGCTTCGAGCTGAGCGTGCCGGCCGGCTATGAGCCCCCGATCGACTACGGGACCGGTCCGTTCCCGGCCGACGGGCTGCCGCTCACCCTGGCAGCGTCTCTAGAGCGGGGTGATGACGGCGGTCTGTGGGACCGCCGTCCTGCCGGCGCGCGGCTCAGGCCTGGTGGAAAGCGGACCACCTCGCCGCTGGTGTCCTCGACCACGCGCCCGTCGGCGAGCAGCAGGCCGAGGTGGCCGAGCACCTCTGACAGGGTGAGGAAGGCCTGGGTCACCGCCACGCGCCCCCAGGTGGCGGTGGCGATCTCATGGGCTGAGCGCGGTCCGTCGGCCAACAGCGCGTAGAAGCGCTCGGCGCGCTTGTCCTGTCCGGCGATCCGGTCGTCGATCAGCGTCCGATGGTTTCTGATCGGACCGCCGTGTCCGGGCAGCCCGAGCGCGATGTCATTCGCCTGGGTCTCGCGCAGCGACCGGCGGTAGGCGAGCAGCGGCTCGGGGCGCTGACCCGGCGGCTGGTCGAGCTGGCCGCTGACCAGGGCGTTGGAGGAGACCCGGGCGAGCAGATGGTCGCCGAGCAGGGCGAGCCCGTCGCCGGGGTCGAACAGCACCGTGTCGGTGGCCGAATGACCCGGCCGGTAGAGGACCTCGAAGTGGCGATCGCCCAGGGCCAGGCGGTCGCCAGGCGCCACGGTGCGGTCGGCGCGGGCGGAGGCCCCGTACCCGCGGGTGATCGCCGCCACCGACCACAGCGCGTCGGCGACGTGGGCCTCGACGCCGTGGCGGACCATCAGCGCGCGCGCCTCATCGTCACTGGCGGTGGAGAAGCCCTCCCAGTCGGCCAGCACGGGGGCGAAGAGATCGAGGCACACCAGCTCGGCGCCCGAGCGCTCGGCGAGCACGCCGGCCAGGCCGGCATGGTCGAGGTGCTGGTGGGTGACGAAGATGAGCTCGAGGTCCGAGACGCCATGGCCGGCATCAGCCAGCCGTCGCTCCACCTCGCCGAGGGCGGTGGCGGTGTTGGGGCCGCAGTCGACCAGGGTGAGCGGGTCGCCCTCGATCAGGTAGGTGTTGACCGTCCCCACCGCGAACGGCGTCTCGATCGGCATCTGGTGGACGCCGGTGGTCACCGGGGTGCTCATCGCTCCTGAGGTTCCAGAAGTGCGGCGAGCAGCTGCTCCAGTGGAGCCTCGCCGTCAGCTGTCCCGCGCGGCGAGCGGGCGTAGATCTCCGCCGCCGCCCGGTGGAACCCCTCGGGCAGGCCGGCTGCGCCGAAGCTGGCGGCGATCTCCTCCATCTCCCCCTCCCAGCGCCAGCCCTTGGTGACCGCCGAGCGGGCGGCCGACTTTGAGCGCGAGGTGAGCTGGGGCTGGGAGATCTCCCACTCGGCCAGCAGCGCCGCCTCGACCCCCTCGGCGCGGGCGAGTGCGCGGGTGGACAGCAGCATCGCCGCGGTGCCCTTGGTCCAGGCGGCGTAGGCCATCTTCAGCGCTGAGGCGGCGCCGATCTCCTGCGCGAACGGGCGGGCGTCAACCGTGGTGGCAGCGAACAGCTGGGCGATGAACGGTGCGCCGGGGCCCGACAGGTACAACCGGGTGCTCCCCGGCGCCTGCGGGGGTGGGCCGACGATCCCGCCGTCGACCAGCTGGGGCTGGAGCTCGCTGAGCGAGCGGACCGTTGCGGGGGCAATCGCGTTGGCGTCGACGTAGGGGCCGCGGAAGCCGGTCAGCGACGCGGCGACCGCGCGGGCGGCGTGGGGCGGGCACACCGAGAGGATGAGCTCGGCCCGATCCTTCAGGGCCTCAAGGGTGCCGGCGTCGGTGAGTCCGGCCGTCTCCGCGCGCTGTGCGCTGGCGTGGCTGCGGCCTGAGGAGACCCACAGCACCTCGTGTCCGGCCTCGCGCAGTTGTGCGCCGAGGGCGGCGCCCATCTCGCCCGGGTGCAGGAGGCCGACGGTGCTCATCGCCTCTGAACCCTAGTGCGCCGGCGCGTCAGGACGCCGCGAAGGCCCCCGCCATGCGGAGTGCCCGCCGGGCCTGGGGCAGCTGGGTGAACAGCTGAAAGTCGTGCCAGAGCCCGTGGAAGGGCTGGCTCTCGACGGCCACTCCGGCGGTTTCGGCGCGGGCGATGAACCGCGTGGCGTCGGAGGCGAGCAGCTCGTCGCTGTCGTACTGGATCAGCGTCGGGGGCAGGCCGGACAGATCGGCGGTCAGGCCGGGGGAGCAGCGCGGATCCTCGCGGGGGTGGGCGCCGATGTAGAGGTGCGCCCAACGTTCGAGTCCGGCCGCGCCGAGCAGCCGGTCGGTGTCGGCGCCCGGATCGCGGGGGCGCACGTCGAGCCACGGGGAGAACATGATCAGGCGCCCCGGGAGCGCGAGCCCATGCTCGCGCGCGGCCAGCACGGTGGCGAGGGCCAGACCCCCGCCGGCGGAGTCGCCCGCCACGCTCAGCTGGGCGGGATCCTGGCGTGGGTGGAGCAGCTCGGCGTAGACGGCGAGGGCGTCGTCGGGGGCGGCGGGGAACGGGTGCTCGGGGGCCAGGCGGTAGTCGACGGACACCACGCGGGCCCGGGCGGCGCGCGCCAGGTGCGAGGTCAGCGCGGCATAGCCCGACGGCGAGCCGGTGACATAGCCGCCGCCGTGGAAGTAGAGGAGCGTCGCGCCGGGGCGGGCGTCACGTGGGGTGTGGGTGAGGACCGGCACGCCGGCCACGGTGTCGCGGTGATGGCTCACCCGGGCGCGCGGAAGGGAGGCACACAGCGCGTCGATGGCGATGCGCTGGGCCCGCGGTGGCACGCGCGGACCCAGGATCGGCCGGATCCCGGTGCGCACGGCCTGGCCGAGCAGCGCGGCGGAGCGGTCGGCGGCGGACATCAGTCGAGCACCTCGAGCGCCAGCTCGACGGTGGCGGCCAGCGCATCGGGATCGGGCTCGAGCTTGGCGGAGATGAGCAGTCCGTTCATCAACGTCATCAGGAACCGAGCGATCGCCTCCGGCGAGCGTCGCGGGGAGATCTGGCCGGCGGTGACGGCCTGGCTCAGAGCGTCGGTGAGGGCGAGGCGACCCGCGACCATCAGGTCCCCGACCACGCGCGTCGTCTCGGGATCGCCTGGCACGCGCTCCGCGGTCGCGTTCACCATCAGGCATCCCAGCCGCTCGGGGTTGGCCGTCGCGAGGCCCAGACGGCCCCCGAACATGGCGCGGACGGCATCGCGGATGTCGCCGTGTTCCTGCAGCGTCGCCAGCATCTCCGAGGCCATCGTCGTCCGGTAGCGAACCAGGGCGGCCTGGTAGAGACCCTCCTTGCTCCCGAAGGCTCCGTAGAGCGACTGGCGCCCGAGCCCCAGCTCGGTGCTCAGCGCCTCGATCGAGGTGGCCGCGTACCCGTGGGCCCAGAACAGGTGCATGGCTCGCTCGACGGCCACCTCGGTGTCGAACTCCCGGGTGCGCGCCATGCCTAGCGCCGGTCGGCTGTCTGGGTTTGGGCTGGGTCGGGTGGGTTCGCGTCGGGGCCCGACGGGCGCTCGCCGGGACGAGGGCGATGCTCGACCCACTCCGCCACGGTTCCGTCGGGCATGGTCACGTAGACCGATCTTCCGGCCGGGATCGTCATCGGTCCCTTGATGATCGTCGCCCCGATCCGTTCGAGCTCCTCCAGGGTGTGGTCGAGGTGGGCCACTACGACGACGATCCGTACCGAGCCCACGGCCTCCCGCGCCGCCTCGGTGGCCCCCACGATGGCGATGTGACCGACCGTCATCACGGTCAGGCCCATCTCGTCCAGCGGCATGCGGACGTCCGCTGGGACGCCGAGGACGCCAGACCAGGCGGCCGCATGCCGGTCGACATCGTCCCGGGGAACGAAGATTGCGGTCAGGGGACGCGGGGCCGGGAGGTCCGAGGAATCGGGGGTCCGCCGCCACCACCCGGGCGGGGGGGCGGTCGTCGTGCTGAGGCTCATGCGGTGACCGTAGCCATACTTGAACGATGAGTCAAGAAAGCCACGATCTCACGCACTCTCTGAAGTGCCGGGTCGCGGAGCCGCCCGCGCGATGATCGGCGCCGCGGCCGGCTGACCCGGAACCGGCTAGACGCCGACCGCGCTGAGCGCGCCGACCTTGGCGGGGATGAAGGTCATCGCCCGCTCGGTCAGGGCGGTGATGGTCAGGCTCGGGTTGGCCCCCACGTTGGAGGGGATCGCCGAGCCGTCGCAGACGAGCAGGTTCTCATAGCCGAAGGCGTGCTGGTGGCTGTCGACCACGCCCGTCTCCGGGCTCGCCCCGATCACCGCGCCGCCGAGGATGTGCGCGGTGGTGGGGATGGCGAACATGCCCTCGGTGAAGTTGGCGTAGGCGTCGCCGTCGAGCTCCTTGGCGAACCAGCGCGCCACGTCGTAGGCCACCGGGATGTTGACCGGGTTGGGGTTGAGCGGATCCTGCTCGGTGGTCATCGACACCGCGCCCCCGGGGAAGCGGCGCTTGACCTTGAGGCGGATCGAGTTGTCGAGGGACTGCATGACCAGCAGGATGATCGTGCGTCGTGAGGTGCCCTTGATCTTCAGCGCCCGCAGCGCCGCGCGGGGGTGGCCCAGGGCGGCGGCGAGGAAGCGGATCGGCTGGGTGCCGCGATTGCCCGCCTCGACCATCAGGTTGAACAGGACCGACTGGGAGTCCGCACCGGCGCCGTAGGTGCACACCTCGACGTGGGTGTTGGCGTCGGTGTAGAGCGACGAGGTGATGGCGATCGACTTGGTGAAGTCGACCGGGGAGTCCTCCGGCGCGGTCACGGTGAGGATCGACTCGCTGTTGGTGCGCACCAGGTATCCGAGCCGGTCCGACAGGCGCCCGAGCGAGCCGGCCAGCTTGCAGCGGGCGAGCAGGCGGTTGGTGCCCACCGCTCCGGCGGCGACGATCACCCCGCGGGCGCGCAGGCGCTGCTTGTCGCGGCGCAGCAACCCGCCCGAGTGGATGTGGGTCACCTCATAGCCGTCCGCGCCGCTGGCCGCCGGCCCGCCGATCGGGGTGATGTCGATGACCGTGCGCTCGGGGACGACCGTGGCGCCGAGGCGCTCGGCGAACCACAGGTAGTTCTTCACCAGCGTGTTCTTGGCCCCGTGGCGACAGCCGATCATGCAGGAGCCACAGCGCAGGCAGCCGGTGCGCTCGGGACCCTCGCCGCCGAAGTAGGGGTCGGCGTGCTTGACGCCCGGCTCGCCGAGAAACACGCCGACTCGGGTGCGCTTGAAGCTGTCCCCAACGCCGCGCGCCTGGCCGTAGCGCTTGAGCAGGAGATCGGCCGGACCCTCGGCGTCGTACTCGGTGACCCCGAGCATGCGCTCGGCCTCCTCGTAGTGGGGGTCGAGCTCGTTCTCCCAGTCGGCCAGGGCGCTCCACTGCGGGTTCTCATAGAACCCGGGCATGGCCCGGTACAGGGTGTTGGCGTAGCCCAGGCTGCCGCCGCCCACACCGCTGCCCGAGGCGATGAAGATGTCCTTGAACAGGGTCATGCGGAAGATGCCCTTCATCCCGAACTGGGGGAACCAGTAGTACTTGCTGGCCTCCTTGGTCTCCTTGGCGTAATCCGCGTCGGCGAAGCGCTTGCCGCTTTCGAGCACGGCGACCTTGTAGCCCTTCTCGGCCAGTCGCAGGGCCGAGACGCTGCCGCCGAAGCCCGACCCGATGATCAGGTAGTCGTAGTCGTACTTCATGCCAGCGATGCCTCCTGCACCGGCGCCGGGGCGTGTCCCGGTTCCAGCGCCTCGTAGTCCTCGGGGTCGAACTGACGCGTCCGCCAGCGGTATTCGCTCATTGTCCCAGGCCAGTTGTTGGAGTTGCGCCCGTTCGCGTCGACGTACCAGCTGTGACAGCCGCTCGCCCACACGGAGGTGGCGAGCCGTCGCTGGATCTCGGCGTCATACAGCGCGGCGGGCCCGCGACGGACGCTGAAGGCGGTTCCGGGCGCGCGCTCGATCGCGGCGACCGCGCTGCTCACGTAACGGATCTGGCTCTCGAGCATGTGCACGATCGAGCCGGTGCCCAGGTTCGTGTTGGGCCCATAGAGCAGGAACAGGTTGGGGAAGTCGGGCACGGTCACGCCCAGGTAGCCGGTCGCCCCGGCGGCCCAGGCGTCGTCGGCGAGGTCGCGATCGCGCCGGCCGGTGACCTGCATCGGCGCCACGAACCCGTGGGTGGCAAAGCCGGTGGCGTAGATGATCGTGTCGACCTCACGGGTCTGCCCCGAGGCGGTCGTGACGCTGTGCTCGCTGATCGACGCCACCCCCTCTCCGATGATCTCCACGTTGTCGCGGGCCAGCGCCGGGTAATAGTTGTTCGAGAACAGCAGGCGCTTGCAGCCGAGCTGATCGTCAGGCTCGAGCAGTGCGCGCTTGACCGGATCCTTGACCGCATGGCGCAGGTGCCATTGGGCGAGCTTGGCCACGGGCGCGAGCCAGCCCGGGTGGTCTGAGACACGGCCACCTGGCCGTACTCGCACACCAGGAACCAGCCGAGCCGCTCGGCTGACAGCAGGGCCGGGACGCGCTCGAACATGGCGTGGCGCCGGTCGCTGTAGAAGCGGTCGGGCTTGGGCACCACGAACGGGGCCGAGCGCTGGAACAGATGGAGCTCTTTGACCTCGGGGGCGATCTCGGGCACGAACTGGATGGCGCTGGCTCCGGTGCCGATCACCGCCACCCGCTCGCCGGTCAGGTCGTGGTCGATGATCCCAGTGGGCGCTGTGGAAGCTGTGGCCGGCGAAGTCCTCGACGCCCGGGAAGTGAGGCGTGGTCGGCTCCGACAGCTGCCCGCAGGCGGTGATGAGGACGTCGAACTCGCGGGCGCGGTCATCGACGGTGAGTGACCATGTGTTCGCCGCCTCGATGAACCGGGCGTGGGTGACCTCGGCGCCGAGGCGGATCCGGTCGGCGATGGCGTACTTGGCCACGCAGTGCTCGAGGTAGGCGAGGATCGACGCCTGCTTGGAGTAGCGCCACGGCCACCGCGGGTTCGGCTCGAAGGAGAACGAGTAGAACGGAGAGGGGATGTCACAGCCGGCACCGGGATAGGTGTTCTCCCGCCACACGCCGCCGATGCGATCGGCACGCTCGAACACCTCGAAGCTCTCGATGCCGGCCTGCTGGAGGGCGATAGCCATGCCGATGCCGCCGAAGCCGGCCCCGACGATGGCGATGCGGGGCTTTGTGTCGGTGATCACACGACCACGATATGCCGCACATGGGTGCCGATCAATGGCAGATTGGGACGCGGAGTTGTTCGTTTCGGCCACATCCACCCGCGCCGCGGCCACGGCCGCCCGCTGGGACAGCCTGCGCGGCACCGCCAGCGTCGCGTTGCTCGTCGGCTTCGGCGCCGAACGCGGTGTGGCGCGGAGGTCTGTCTCGCTCAGAGCGGCATCACCGCGAGCCAGCTCGAGGATCCCGGCGCCGAGATCAGCGCGCGCCAGGAGCTGACGGTGATCGCCAACCTCGTCGCGGCGCTGGGCGACGTGCCGGGACTCGGTCTCGACGCGGGTCTGCGCTATGGCCTGCAGACCTACGGGATCTTCGGCTATGCCGTGCTGAGCAGCTCGACCCTGCGCGAGGCGATCGGGGTGGCCGAGCGTTTCCGTGAGCTCGCCTACGCGCTGGTCGACGTGCGCTCGGAGCTCGTCGGCGGGGAGGTGGCGATCGTGCTGGATGACCGCGCGACCCCGGCGTCGTGTCGTCGCTTCGCGGTCGAGCGCGACGCGGCGGCGATCGCGCTGCTCCAGCGTGAGCTGTTCGCCGAGCCGGTGCCGTTCCGGCGGGTGACCCTCGCCTTCCCCGACCCGAGCGCGCCGGAAGGCGGCGGGCGGGTCCGGCGCGCCGAAGATCCTCGACCGCTACGCCCGGGCCTTCGGGGTCGCCCCCGAGTTCGGCGCCCCACGCCACAGCCTGGTGGTCGACGCCGCGGCGCTCGACCGTCCGCTGCCCCGGGCCAGCGAGTTCGCCGCCGCCCAGTGCCAGGCCCAATGCCGCGTCCTCATCGACCGCCGCCACCAGCGCTCGGGCATCTCCGGACAGGTGCGCGCACAGCTGCTCGCCGACCCCCAGGCGATGGCCGATCAGCAGCAGGTGGCCACCGCGCTGGCGCTCAGCGTCCGCACCCTGCGCCGCCGCCTGGCCGAGGAGGGCACCAGCTTCCGCATGATCGTCTCCGAGACCAAGGTCCTGCTCGCCCAGGAGCTGCTGGAGACCGGCCAGCTGACCGTCGATCAGGTCGCCGGGCGCCTCGGCTACTCCGAGGCGTCCTCCTTCGTGCATGCCTTCACGCGCTGGAGCGGGGTGTCGCCCGGGCGCTGGTCGCGCCAGACGAAGTCGGGCGGCAGCGTGGCGCCCGCCATCGAGCAGACCGCCCCTGCGACCTGAACCGCGGCGGTCACCGCGGGCACGAGCGACGCGACGTCGAGCGCGCGCACGTCGAGCTCGGGGTGGGCGGCTAACCAGGCGAGGATCCCGGCCAGGAACGCGTCCCCGGCGCCGACTGTGTCGACCACCGGCCCCGGTGTGACGGGAACCGAGTGGATCTCGTCGGGCGTCACGACGAGCACCGCGTGCGGGCCGTCGGTGACCAATACCACCGCCGGCCCCTGGGCCAGCAGCGCCACGGCGGCGTCGCGGACCGTCGAGCCCGGCATCAGGAAGGCGGCGTCCTCGGCGCTCAGCTTGAGCAGGTCGGTGCGGGCGAGCAGCGTTCTGATCGTCGCCCGGTAGGCATCGAGGTCTCCGATCGCCGAGGGCCGGCAGTTGGGGTCGAGCACGATCGTGAGCTCAGCCGGTGCGACGGCGACCAGCTCGAGCAGGGTCGAACGGACCGGCTCATAGACGATCCCGAGCCCGCCGAGGGCCAGCGCCCGCGAGCGCGCCAGCAGGTCGCCGGGGATGTCAGAGGCGGCCAGTGCGGCGCCGGCAGTGGCCTCGAAGTAGAACCGGTACTGAGCCGAGCCGGTGGCGTCGAGCTGGGCGATCGCCACCGGGGTCGCCGCGGAGCGCAGATCCCGGACCGCCAGCGCGACGCCGGCCGCGTTGAGCTCCTCGGCGAGCCAGCGACCGTAGGGATCGTCTGACAGTCCACCGAGGAAGGTCGCCGGCTGGCCCAACCGCGCCACGAGGCGCGCGACGTTGAACGGCGCCCCGCCGACGTGGGGGATCAGGCTGTCACCGTCTCCGGGCAGCAGGTCGATGAGCGCCTCTCCGGCGACGCTGATCATCTCCGCCGGTCAGTCCGACGCTGGAGGGGCCCCAACGGGGTCCGCCTCAGCTCCGGCTCCCCGGCCAGGCGGGACCGGGAATCTCTCCCGTGCCGCGGGCGATCAGTCGCGTCGGCACCGCGTGTTCGGTCAGGGGGCCGGCCGCTCCGGTCAGGCGGCCGAACAGCAGCTCGGCCGCCAGCCGTCCCATGCCCACCGGGTTCTGGGCGATGACCGTCACGGCGGGCTCGAGGAGATCGGCCAGCTTGAAGTCGTCGAACCCGACCAGCCCGGTCGTGGTGTGGCGGTCCAGGTCACGCAGGCCCCGGATGGCACCGATGGTGAGACGGTTGTGGGCGGTGAAGATGGCGGTCGGCGGTTCCTTGCCGCTGAGCAGCTCGACGCACGCGACCCGGGCGCCCTCCTCGGTCTCCAGGCCCCGGCGGATGAGGGCGTCATCGGCCGTGGCGCCGACCTCCTCGAGCGCGTCGCAGTAGCCCTGGAACCGCTTACGGGCCGGCTCGTAGCGCGGGGGCTCGCCGATGAAGCCGATCCGGCGGTGGCCGTGGGCGATCAGGTGCCGGACACCCCGCGCCGAACCCTCGCGGTTGTCCGCCAACACGCGGTCGGCGTCGACCCCGATGGGCGGGCGGTCGACAAACACCATCGGGGTGCCGAACTGCTGCTCGAGCTCGAGGTAGGAGTGGTCCTGGGTGCTGGGGACGATGATGAGACCGTCGACCCGGCGGGCCACCAGCGCGGCCACCAGCTCGCGCTCCCGTGACTCGGTCTCGTCGACGTTGGTGGCCAGGACCTGCACGCCGCGGGCCGCGGCGACGTCCTCGACCGCCCGGAAGATGCTGGCTGAGAATTCGTTCGACACGTCCTGGATGAGCAGCCCGATGATCGACGCGCTGCTGCGACCCCGCAGGTTGGCGGCGACGTTGTGGCGGTAGTGCAGCGCCTCGGCTGCGAGGGTGACCCGCCGGACCAGGTCGGGGCGCACGTTGCCGTCACCGTTGACGACCCGGGACACCGTCTTGAGGCTGACCCCGGCGCGGACGGCCACATCACGCATGGTCGGACGGGTCGATTGACCCTGGGTGCGGTCGGCGGGGACGGACATCGCCGACAGCGTATCTGAGACACCGGTAGTACTCGCCGGTCAGATCCTGCGCCACGTTTGGCTTGACATCAGCTAGGCCGGGTGTTTAGGCTCTGACACCGGTAGCAAGACACCGGTGTCAGAAACACCGGACATGCCGCGTTCTGAGGAGAGAGTGTGCAGCTGAAGGTCGTCAGCCACCCCACCGGGTGGTCACAATGAGTCGTTCCCTGGGCAGGGACATGCCCGTTCCGAACCCGGAGGAAGGGGAGTCGGTTGCGGTCGACGCCCCTTGCGGGTCGGTCCACGGTCGCCAAGTCGGTTCGGTGCGGAGCTTCCGCGGCATCCCCTATGCACTGGCACCCGTCGGTGAGCGTCGGTTCGCTCCGCCCCAAGCGGTGGCGCCCTTCGCCGCCCCGTTTGACGCCTCCAGCTTCGGAGAGATCTCGGCCCAGGACATCGATCCGCTTCCCGAGGCCGTTCCGGGGGCCGAGAACCTGTACTACGCGCCGGGCACCGTCGCCGGTGAGGACTGCCTGAACCTCAACGTGTGGTCGCCGGTCAACGCCGAGGGCGCACCGGTTCTGGTGTACATCCACGGCGGCGGGTACCTCTGCGGTTCGGGCTCTGGTCCGTGGTTTGACGGCAGTGTCCACGCCCGCGAGCACGGCCTCGTGGTCGTGACGCTCAACTACCGGCTCGGCATCCTGGGCAGCCTGTATCTCGGGGAGCGCGCGCCCGAGTCGGCCAACCTCGCAATCCAGGACCAGATACTGGCCCTGGCATGGGTGCAGGCGAACATCGCGGCCTTCGGCGGCGACCCGAGCCGCGTGACGGTGTCGGGTGAGTCCGCCGGCGCGATGTCCGTGGTGGCGCTGTTGTTCGCCCCCGCCGCCGAGGGACTCTTCCGCCGCGGCGTGGTCGAGAGCGGACACGTCGACGTCGGTCTCACCCCCGAAGCCGCGGCTGACGCCACCCGCCGCACGCTGGCGGGCCTGCACATCCCGGCTGACGCGCCCGATGTCCTCGACCGGCTTCGGGCCACCTCCCTGCTGCGCATCCTCGCCGTGCAGCGGAGCCTCGGTATTGCCGGACGGTGGTTCCCGACCGTCGATGACGGCCGTGTGCTCCGCGGCATCTCCACCGGCGAGCTGCCGGACTGGGCCCGTCACGTCGATCTGCTCGTCGGGACGACGTCTGAGGAGAACCGTCTCTTCGTCCTCACCGGCTGGGGATCTGAGCCCGAGTCAGCGCAGCTGACCATTTCGCGGCTGCTTGACGATCCAGAGGATCAGGCGGTGGCCCTCGGTCTGTACGGAACCGAGGCGGAACTGGCAGCCGATCCCGTCGGGATTAGCCACCGGATCATCACCGACCGGGCCTGGACGGAGCCGGCGCGGCGTACGGCCGCCCTGCACGCCGACTCGCCCGCCCATACCTACCACTACCAGTTCGCCTGGCGTTCGTCGGCCCTCGACGGCCGGGTTGGGGCTGCCCACACGGTCGACATCCCCTTCTTCTTCGGCAACCTCGACGCCCCGGGGGTCGACGAGATGCTTGGGGAGCGGGTGCACGAGACGCCCACCCGGGCGTTGGCCGAGCGGGTCAGCGCCACCGTGGCGCAGTTCGTCGCCACCGGTGAGCTCGGTAACAGTCCTCTGGGGGACTGGACCCCCTACTCCGCCGAGCGTCCGGCCACGATGGTCATCGATATCGAGTCCGGCGTCGAGCTCGACCACGACGGGGCGCGCCTCGACTTTTGGCAGGAGCATCGCGGCTCGCTGGGGGACTCCCTCGACGCAGTCGACCCGGCCGAGGCGGTCAACGGCGGTGACGCGTGAGCGCGATCGCCCAGCCCGGGTACGACCCGGGCCAGTTGAAGGTCGGAGTCGTTCACATCGGGATCGGCAACTTCCACCGCGCCCACCAGGCCATGTACTTCGACCGCATGTTCAACCAGGGGGTGGCCGAGGACTGGGCCATCTGCGGTGTCGGACTGACGCCATATGACATTGGCGTCCGCGACGCCCTCACGGCCCAGAACCTGCGCTACACCCTGGTCGAGCGCTTCCCCGACGGGCGCATGGATGCCCGGTCGGTGGCATCGATCGTGGAGATCCTCTACGCCCCGGATGACCCTGAAGCGGTGATCGCACGGCTGGCCCACCCCGAGACCCGGATGGTGACCATGACCATCACCGAGGGCGGGTACAACATCACCGACGCCACCGGCGAGTTCGATACCGCCCAGGACTGGATCCGGCGCGACGTCGAGCGAGGTACCGCGCCCGAGACGGTGTTCGGTCTGGTCGTCGAAGCGCTGCGACGCCGGCGCGAGCAGGGCATCACGCCCTTCACCGTCGTCTCCTGCGACAACCTGCCCGGCAACGGCGAGGTCGCGTGTCGCAGTTTCAGCGGGTTCGCGGCACTGAGGAGCCCGGAGCTGGGCGACTGGATCCGGACCGAGGTGCCGTTTCCCAGCAGCATGGTCGACCGCATCACGCCGGCGACCACCGAGCTCGAGCGCGAGCTCGTCCGGGAGGCCTTTGGTGCCGACGACGCCTGGCCGGTGGTGTGTGAGGACTTCACCCAATGGGTGCTCGAGGACCGGTTCGCGGACGGGCGGCCGCCGCTGGAGACCGTCGGGGTGCAGGTGGTCAGCGACGTCGAGCCGTACGAGAAGATGAAGCTCCGGCTGCTCAACGGCTCCCACCAGGCAATTGCCTACTTCGGGTACCTCCTGGGCTACCGCTACGTCGACGAGGCGATCGCCGATCCGAGCATCGCCGCGCTCGTGCAGGCCTACATGAAGGGTGAGGCCGAGGGGACCCTCGAGCCGGTCCCGGGTGTCGACCTGGACGAGTACGAGGCGACCCTGATGAACCGGTTCGCCAATCCGTACATCAAGGACACCCTCCTGCGCCTGGGCACCGACGCGTCTGACCGGATCCCCAAGTTCGTCCTGCCCGTGGTGCTCGAGCGCGAGAGCCGTGGCCTGGCCTCTCCGATCACCGCCGCCGTCGTCGCCAGCTGGGCGGCCTTCGCCCGCGGCATCGACGAGGACGGCGTGGCCATCGACATCAAGGACCGCCAGGCCGATGCGGTGGCCGCGGCCGTCGCCCGTCAACAGGACGACAGCCTCGGCTTCCTTCAGGACGCCCGTCTGTTCGCCGACCTGGCGACATCGGACGCCTTCGCCCCGTACTTCGAACGGACCTATGAGGAGATCAGGACACTCGGCGCGCGAAGCGCACTGGAGCGAGTGTTGGAAACCGCAGCACCCAAAGGCAGTTTGTAAATGATGGAGAGGAGAGCAGTGCTTACTTCAGAAACGGTCCGGCGACTACGCCGGACGATCATTGGTGTGGCGGTCGGGTTGGCCGCCGCGCTCACCATCGCGGCCTGCGGGTCGAGTTCGAGCTCGTCATCGAGCGGCGGATCATCGGCCACATCGTCTTCGGGCTCGCCGACCGCGACGGCCGGCTCGGGAACCGGGGATCTGACGATCGCGGCGGAATCCGGACCGATCAGCATCGACCCGACGCTGTCGAGCAACGGCATCCCGCAGGTCTGGTACACGAACCTGGCCTATGAGCCATTGATCCAACGCGCCGAGAACGGCGACACCACCCCCGGTCTGGCCACCAGCTGGGGTTACTCCAAGAACCGTCTGTCCTTTCATCTCAACCTGCGCAGCGGGGTCAAGTTCAGCGACGGCACCACGCTCACCGCGGCAGACGTCGTCAAGTGGCTGGAGCGCTACAAGGCCAAGGGCGACCTGACCCAGTGGCTCGCCAACACCACCAAGATCGCCGCCACCGGCCCGATGCAGGTGACGCTGACGCTGTCATCGCCGAACCCGCTGCTGCCCTACGGCTTCGATCAGGACGGCGTGGCCGGTGACGTGGTCGGCAGCAAGGGCCTGGCCGACCCGGCGACGCTCGGCTCGACCACCGACGGTGCCGGCCCCTACATGCTCGACAAGGCGGCCACCATCGCGCAGTCGCAGTACGTGTACGTGAAGAACCCCTACTACTACGACAAGTCCGCCCAGCATTACGCGAAGATCACGATCAAGGTGATCAGCGATGAGAACTCGGTGATCTCCGCGATGCAGGATGGCCAGGTGCAGGTGGCCGAGGGCTCGGCGACCAACGCGGCCACGGCGCAGCAGGACGGGCTCTCCATCGAGTCGGCACCGTCGGCGCTCGTCGGTGTCTACATCGCCGACCAGGACGGCAAGATCGTTCCCGCGCTGAAGAGCCAGAAGGTCCGTCAGGCCCTCAGCTACGCGGTCAACCGCGCCGGCATCACCAAATCGCTGTACGGCCAGTACGCCAAGGCGACGGACCAGGCGGTCCCCTCCGACGTCTCCGGCTACGTGGGGGGTCTGGAGAACCAGTTTGCCTACAACCCGACCAAGGCGAAGCAGCTGCTCAAGGAAGCCGGCTACCCGAACGGGTTCAGCTTCTCGCTCATCGAGCAGCCGGCTGTGGACTCCGGCGACCTGCTGGCCCAGGCCCTCGTGCAGGACTGGAAGGCGATCGGGGTCAACGTCAGCATCAAGACCACTCCCTCGTTCGCTGAGTACGCGACGCTGGCGACGTCGGGCAAGTACGCCGCCACGACGTTCAATTTCCAGTACTCGGTCCAGTTGGTCGATTCGCTCGAGCTGATGAACGACCCGGCGCTGTACAACTTCCTCGCCGTCAAGGATCCGACCTCGATCAAGCTCGTCGCCAACGAGGAGAAGTACGACATCGGCAGCGCCCAGGGCACCAAGGCCGCCCAGGCCGCCGAGAGCTGGTTGACCACCAACGGGTGGATCATCGGCACCTCGGACACCGAGGCTGTCCTGTTCTCCAAGGGGGTGGCCGGAGTGAACTTCGGCACCTATCCGTGGCCGGATCCCGCCGAATGGGCGCCCGCCAGCTGAGCAAACGACCGATGGTGTCGCCCCCGGGCGGGGCGACACCATCTGAGCCGTCGGAGGCCGCATCTCAATGTTGAAAACCATCGCAAAACGTCTCATCGCCTCGGTGCTGCTGCTCGTCCTGGTCCCGACCATCACGTTCTTCATCCAGGGGATCGAGACGGTCAACGTCGGACGCACCGTGCTGGGCCTCAACGCCACCAAGGCCCAGGTGACCGCGTACAACGCGCAGCTGGGCCTCAACCACAGCATCGTCCACCGCTACTTCGTCTGGCTCGGTCATGCCGTGCACGGCAACCTCGGGGTCTCCTACACCAGTGGACAGCCGGTCTCCCAGATCCTCTCGCCGCGTCTCCCGGTCAGCCTGTCGCTGATCATCGGGGCGCTGATCGTCTTCACCATCGTCGGTGTCCTGCTCGGCATCCTCTCGGCGACGGGCGGACGCATCGTCGGCAAGGTCGTTGACCTCGTCTCCCCGATCGGCATCGCGGTCCCCAACTTCTGGCTCGCGGTGATCCTCATCTCCGTCTTCGCCGTCGGGCTCCGCGCCCTACCGGCCACCGGGTACGTGCCCTTCGCCCAGGATCCCGGGGTCTGGTTCAAGTCGCTCGTCCTCCCTGTCGTCGCCCTGGCGTTCGGCGGCATCACCGCCGTGGCCAAGCAGACGCGCGATCAGATGCTGGTCGCCCTGGAGAGTCCCTACGTGCGCCTGTTGCGAGCGAACGGGGTGTCTGAGCGTTCGCTCGTCTACAAGCACGCGCTGCGCAACGCGGCCGCTCCGGTCATCACCGTGATCGGCGTGATCTTCATCGGCGCGCTGAGCGGCTCGATCATCATCGAGAACGTCTTCGTCCTCCCCGGCCTCGGCTCCCAGGCCCTGGGGTCAGCCCTCGGGGGCGACACCGCGGTGATCCAGGGGATCGCCGTCTACTTCACGATCATCGTGGTCATCGTCAACGTGATCATCGATCTCCTCAATACTGCCCTCAACCCGAGGATCCGCTCATGAGCTCCCGGCGGCGGTTCATCCGCGAGTACCTGCGCCACCCCTTCGGCGTCATCGCCGCACTCTTCCTGCTGGCGGTCATCGCCGCGGTCTGCCTGGCCGGGGTGATCGCGCCCTACGGCCCCCTGGCCGAGGACCTCAACCACACCCTGTCGGGACCCGCGAGCGGACACCTGCTCGGTACCGACCGGCTTGGCCGCGATGTCCTCAGCCGCCTGCTCTACGGCGGCCGCGTCAGCCTCCTGGGCACCGCCGAGGCACTCGGGGTGGCGCTGGTGATCGGCGTGTTCTTCGGCCTGATGGCCGGCTACGTGGGGCGCGGCACCGACACCGTCGTCTCCCGCCTCACGGACCTGGCGATGGCGATGCCGGCCATCGTCGTGCTGCTGATGGTCTACTCCATCACCAACAACAGCGCCACGGCCGGCATGATCGCCCTGGGCGTGCTCTCGAGCCCGTTCATCCTCAGGGTGACCCGGACCTCGGCGCGGGCGGTCAGCGAGGAGGTGTACGTCTCTGCCTCCCAGGTGATGGGCATGAGCCGGGCGCGCATCATGTTCCGCCACGTGCTCCCGAATATCTGGGGCCCGATCATCGTCAACGCCGCCATCCTCGGCGCGACGATCCTCGGCATCCAGTCCGGCCTGAACTACCTCAACCTTGGGTTGAACCCGCCGAACCCCAGCTGGGGCAGCATGGTCTCCGACGCCCAGCAGGTGCTCGACCAGGACTCCTGGATGATCATCCCGACCGGGCTGACCATCGCCCTGGTGATCATGTCGCTGATCCTCATCGCCGACGCGCTGCGCGACACCATGGCCGCGACGCGTTCGCGCTCGACGGCGCGGGCGCCGCGTCGCCAGGCCCAGATCGGCGACGTGCTCTCACCGATCTCGGCCGCGCCGCCTGATCCAGCCGCGGCGCTGTCGGTGCGCGGCCTGTCGATCGCGTTCTCGGGCCTCCAGGTGGTGCGCGACGTCAGCTTCGACGTGTTCGACGGTCAGACGCTCGGCATCGTCGGTGAGTCCGGCTGTGGCAAGACGGTGACGATCTCCGGCGTGCTCGGCGCGCTCGGCCCCACCGCCGACGTCAAGGGCGCGATTGTCTTCGACGGCCACGATCTCGCCACCGCCTCCAAGCGCGAGCGTTCCCGGGTCCGCGGCACGGGCATCGCCTATGTCTCCCAGGACCCCATGGTGGCGCTCGACCCGTCATTCACCGTGGGCAGTCAGGTGGGTGAGCTCGTCGGTCGTCATCAGGGTCTCAAGGGAGATGCCCGCAAGCAGCGGGTGCTCGAGCTGCTCGTCCAGGTCGGGCTCCCGGCGCCCGAGGACGTGATCAAGCGCTACCCCCACCAGCTCTCGGGGGGCATGGCCCAGCGCGTCTCCATCGCCTGTGCACTGGCGGGCAAACCACGGATCCTCATCGCGGACGAGCCGACCACCGCGCTCGACGTGACCATCCAGGGGGAGATTCTCAGCCTGCTGCAATCCCTGCAGGAGCAGGAGGGCATGGCGATCGTGCTCATCACCCACGACCTCGGGGTGGTGGCCGACATCTGTGACCGGGTCGCGGTCATGTACGCCGGTGAGGTCGTCGAGATGGCTGATGTCGAGCTGCTGTTCTCCGCCCCGGCTCATCCCTACACGCGCGCACTGCTGGGGGCCAACCCGATCATGTCCGAGCGCGGTGAGGCGCTAAGGGCGATCCCCGGCACCGTCCCCGCTCCGGCCGCCTGGCCCCACGGATGCCACTTCGCCGACCGCTGCCCCTACAAGACAGCGGCGTGTGAGGTCCCGATCGAGCTGGTCGGTCTGGCCGAAGCCAACGAGCACGAGGCCCGTTGCATTCGAGTCGAGGAGCTGGTTGATGTGTTCCAGAGCGAAGGTGAACCGGTATGAGTGAGAACGGAGCGACTGACCCCGACGTGCTGCTCGAGGTCAGGGACCTTCGGGTCACCTACTCGCGCGGCGCGCGGCGCAGCCCCTTTGTGGCGCTGGACGACGTCTCACTGTCGATCAAGCGCGGTGAGACCGTCTCGGTGGTCGGTGAGTCCGGCTCGGGCAAGACCACGCTCGGCTCGGCGATCCTCGGCCTCCAGCCGGTGGCGGCCGGCACGATCACGCTGGCCGGGCGGGACATCTCCCACCTGAATCCCAAGCAGCGACGCTCGCTGCGCACCAGCCTGCAGGCGGTGTTCCAGGATCCGTTCGGCTCGCTCGACCCCTCGATGACGGTCGGGGACACGATCGCCGAGCCGCTGCTCATCGCCCACCAGGGCATGTCCCGGCAGGAGATGGCCGGCCAGACCCAGTCGATGCTCGAACGGGTCGGCCTGGAGCCCGCCGCCATGCGGCGCTACCCGGGTGAGTTCTCCGGGGGCCAGCGCCAGCGCATCGCCATCGCCCGGGCGCTCATCCTCAATCCGGAGATCGTGGTGTGCGACGAGGCGGTCAGTGCGCTGGACGTATCGGTGCAGGCCCAGGTCCTCAATCTCCTGGAGTCCCTCCAGCGCGAGAACGGCACCAGCTACATCTTCATCTCCCACAACATGGCTGTCGTGCGGCACATCTCCGACCGCGTGCTCGTGCTCTACCGCGGCCGCGTGATGGAGAGTGGCTCGGTGGAGGACGTGTGCGGCCGCCCCGCGCATCCCTACACCCGCTCGCTGCTCAGCTCGGTGCCGATCCCCGACGTCGCCGTCCAACGCGAACGCCGTCGCGTTCGCAGCCTGGCCAGCGTCGCATCACACCAGGCGACCAACGGCGTGGCGTCGACGAGCACCCAAGACGGTGTCGGCTGCCCGTTCGCGGCTCGCTGCCCCTATGTACAGGAGAAATGCGTCGTCGCCACGCCGCCGCTGATCGATGTCGGCGATGGCCGGCGGGTGGCGTGTGTGCGCATCGATGAGATCCCGGCCGCCGATCAGCTCGGTGGGTTGGTGCGGCCCCAGAACGCGGGCCAGGAATGAGAGGTACGGCAATGGAGAATCACACACAGTCCGTCGCCAGCGAGACCGAGGTCGTGACCACGACCTCGGGTCCCGTGGTGGGTCTGCAGGAAGACGCCCTGAGCGTCTTCAGGGGCATTCCCTACGCGGCGCCGCCGTTCGGCGCGCGGCGTTTCCTGGCGCCCGAGCCGCACGCCCCCTGGACCGAACCGCTCCATGCCTTCACCTTCGGCCCGACATGCCCGATGCAGGAGGGGGCAGCGCCGGGCGGCCTGCCCGAGGTGCCCGAGCCGGTGATCCATGGCGACGAGATCCTCAACCTCAACGTCTGGACGCCGGAGCTCGCACCGGCCCAGCCGTTGCCGGTCCTTGTGTGGATCCATGGCGGCGGCTTCTTCGCGGGCTGCAGCGCCAACCCCTGGTACGACGGGGCCTCCTTCGCCCGGCACGGGATCGTCATGGTCAGCCTCAACTATCGCTTCGGAGCCGAGGGGTTCCTCGAGGTCGAGGGCGCGACCTCGAACCGGGCCCTGCGTGACTGGCTCGCCGCCCTGGAATGGGTCCGCGACAACATTGCCGCTTTCGGAGGCGACCCCGCGCGAGTCACGGTCATGGGCCAGTCGGCCGGTGGCATGGCGGTGTCGGCGCTGCTCGCCACCGAGGCGTCAGCCGGTCTGTTTGGGCAGGCGATCATCGCCAGTGGCGTGAGCGAGGTCGGGATGCAGAGCGCCGACCAGGCCCAGGCCGTGGGCCGGCGCTATGCCGAGGTCGTGGGGGCTGAGCCGACGCGCGACAGCTTCCTCTCCCGTGATCGGGCCGAGCTCGTCGACGCGACCTTCGAGCTCATGGCGCAGGCCGAGCGTGCCGGTGAACCGATCTCACTGCTCTGGACCCCCGTCATCGACGGTGTCCTGCTCTTTGAGGATCTCTTCGACGCCGTGCGCAACGGTCGCACGAGCAGCATCCCGGTCCTCGTCGGCACCACGCAGAACGAGTTCGCCTGGCGGACCCTGCGGGACCAGCCCTACTCAGAGGCGGCCGACCGACAGGGTCAGGAGCTGTTCGCGAACGCGATCTTCCGACGCCCCACCGAGGCGTTCGCCCAGCTGAGAGGCCAGGACGCGTCCGCGGCGACCTACCGGTACGAGTTCCAGTGGAACTCCACTGCCGCTCCCTACATCCGGGCCGGTCATTCCCTCGACATCCCGTTCTTCTTCAACAACCTCGACGCCGCCTACGTCGAGCCCTACAGCGGACCCAACCCGCCTCAGGAGCTCGCCACCTTCGAGCACGAGTGCTTCGCCAAGTTCGTGCACGACGGGGACCCGGGCTGGCCACCGTTCGCCTCCGACCAGGCGGTGATGATCTTCGATCGCGAGTCACGCGTCGCCTCGGGAGTGACGTTCTGATGCTGGCGACCGGCGCTGAGTAGCTCGGGCTCGCTGGCGTCGCCTCGACATCGCCTCGATCGGCAATCCACCCCCCCAAACCATCCAAACCGTCGCCCTGTGCAGGGGCCGTGGAGAAAAGGGGGCGCTGGAGTACCCCCAAACCTCCAGCGCGTCTCCGCGCACGCCCGCCTTGGACGATTGGGGGGTCTCTCAATCAGCGCACCCGACCGCCCCGCCGCGCCTACCCTCATAGGGTCATGCGAGTCCCGCGCGCCACCCTCGTCGCCGCCTCCGTCGTGGTGATCATCGACGCGGTCTCCAAGGTCATCGTCGCCCACGTGCTGATGCCCGGTCGCATCGTGCACGTGAGATCGTGGCTGCACTTGGACCTCTACTACAACCACGCCGGCGCGGGCAACGCCCTGACCGGCCGGCCGCTGCTCGTCTCGGCGCTGTCGATCCTCGCCTGCCTCGCCCTGGCCGCGCTGGCGGCCCGCATCCGCTCGCGCGGGGCGTCCCTCGGCCTCGGTCTGCTGCTCGGCGGCGGGATCGGGAACCTGGTCGACCGGTTGGGCGGATCGCCCGGACCGTTCCGGGGCGGGGTGATCGACTGGATCCAGCTGTTCGGCTCCACCGGCAGCATGAACCTGGCCGATCTGGCGATCAACCTCGGCGTCGCGGTGCTCGTGGTCACGATGATCTGGGGCGCCGTGAAGGTGCCCGGTCCCACCCCCCATGACAGGGGGCAGGCAGACCGGGCACCCCTTCCGACAACCTGACGCACTCGGCAGGGCACTAGAGGTCGAGCAACCCGAGCTCCTGCAGGCTCGCAGCCGTCTCGAGGATCGTCGCCTCCACCGCGCGGGGCTCAAAGCCCAGTACCGACTTGGCCCGCTCGTTGTGAATGATCAGCGGGGCCAGCTCATCACCCGGTGCCTGCTCGGTCGGCGTCCGCTCCCCGAGCGGGCCGAGGTGCGCGCGGAGCGTCTGGGCGAGGTCGAGGAAGGTCATCGTCGGACCGTCCGCCAGCACGAGGAAGCGCTGACCGGCGGCCTCGGGGGTGGCCATCGCCCGGAGGTGGACATCGGCGACATCGCGGACGTCGGCGAGGCCGAAGTTCTGGCGTGGGACCACCTTCATCGTGCCTTCGAGCATCATCTTGATCAGGGTCAGCGAGGAGCGAATCTCGCCCGTCAGCGTCGGGCCGAGCACGAACGTCGGGTTGACCACGACCAGTTCGGTGTCCCCGCCCTCGGCCGCGATGAAGTCCCAGGCGGCCCGCTCGGCGACCGTCTTGGAGCGGGGGTAGGCGGCCAGTCCGGGGGTGTCCGGATCGGTCCAGTCGCTCTCGTCGTAATCGCGCACCGGCTTGGGGGAGTAGCCGATCGCCGCGAACGACGAGGTCAGCACGACGCGATGGACACCGGCGTCCCGGGCGGCCCTCAGGACGTTCAGGGTTCCCTCGCGGGCGGGCACGATTACCTCGTCGGGGTTCTCGGACTGGATCATCGGCGAGGCGACGTGGTGGACCTCCTCGACCCCCGCCATCGCGGCTGCCCAGCCGTCGGGAGAGGTCAGCTCGGCCGCGACCACCTCGAGCTCGGCGTCCTCGACGCCTGCCCGGGCCAGGGCGGCGCGGATGTCGGTCTCGCGGTCCGTCGAGCGGGCGGTCGCGCGCACCGGCTGGCCCCTGCGGGCCAGGTCGGCGATCAGCTGGGAGGCCACGTAGCCATATCCACCGGTCACGAGTGTCGGAGCCATGACTAGAGCTCCAGCCGGTGGTAGGCGGAGAGCACGCGTTCCTGGGCCGCGGCCTCGGCCTCGGCATCGCCGTGGGCCCGGGCGTCCCACAGGCTGGCCTTCTCCTCGAGGTAGGCCAGCCGGGTGTGCGCGGCGGCGATCTCGCCCCGGATCCGTTCGGCGTGGCGCAGCAGCAGGTCGCGCTGCTCCGCCGCGGCGGCGTTCCCGCGACGGCGGTTGGCCTGATAGGTCCGCATCTCCTCGATGCCGACCCCGAGCACGCGCATGCAGGCGAGCGCCTGCAACGTGTCGAGGTCCTCGTCGCGGTAGCGGCGGTGGCCGCTGGAGGAGTCGCGTGACACCGGGCCGATCAGCCCGACCTCTTCGTAGTAGCGCAGGGTGGGCCCGCTCAGGCCGCTGCGCCGGGACACATCCTGGATGGTGAGAGCACTCATGGAATGAAGCCTCACATACTTCAAGCGCTTGAAGTCAAGGAAATCTGTCGAATGGATCTGGCGGCGCTAGCCTCCGTGAGTGCAGAGGGGCCGAGTTCCGCGACCCAAGGGGCCACACAGAGATGAACGATGGACAGCTGGTCGATGCCGTGCCGCGCGACGCCGATACGCTGCGCCTGCTCGAGCAGATCCTCAGTGACGGGTCGATGCTGCGCGGTGCCCTCGATCTCGTCGCCGACGCGGTCGCCCACTCGCTGGCGGTGCCCGTGGCGCTCGTCTCCCTGGTCGGTCGCCAGCGCCAGCACTTCCTCGGCCAGTCGGGGATGGCCATCGAGCACCGGAGCGGGACGCCGATCACCCACTCCTTCTGCCAGCACGTCGCCGTCCACGGGGAGACGCTGGTCATCGACACGGCGATCGAGCATCCGCTGGTGTGTGAGAACCCGGCGATCCAGGACCTCGGGGTGCAGTCCTATGCGGGTCAGCCGATCGTGGTGGCCGGCCATGTCCTCGGCAGCATGTGCGCGATCGACTCCGCGCCGCGGCACTGGACCGATCGGGAGGTCACCTCGCTGCGCGCCTTCGCCGACGTCGTCGAGTACCTCATCACCGCACGGCTCGAGACGGTGAGCCAGGTGCGCGAGCGGGCCAAGGGGGCTCGGGTGCGCGACCGGGAGCAGACCGCTCGCCTGGCGGTGTATGAGGCGCTGGCCAACGAGCAGACCGAGGTCGAGGCGCTCAACCGCCGCCTCCAGCATGCGCTGCTGCCCCACCCCGGCGCGTCGGCTGACCTCCAGGTCGACGTCTTCTATCAGCCCGGGTCTGACCGTCTGCTGCTGGGCGGCGACTTCGTCGACACCATGCAGATCGATGATGACCGGCTGCACTTCGTCATCGGCGATGTCGTCGGACACGGTCCCGAGGCCGCCGCACTGGCCATCAGCCTGCGCGCCAGCTGGCACGCGCTGGTGTCGGTCGGCACCGAGCTGTCACGGATCGTCGCGGTGCTGGACGAGCAGACCGCTGACGCCAACCTCTACGCCACCGCGCTGACCGGGACGATCACCCGCGACGGTCAGCTGTCCCTGATCAGCGCCGGGCACCCCGCGCCCATCGCCGCCGGCGATCAGGGTGTCCGCGAGGTCCCCGAGCGCCCCGGGCCGATGCTCGGGCTGGGGCTGGAGTCACCGCGCTGGGAGGTGACCGAGGCGGCGCTGGCCGGCCAGACCCTGCTCGCCTACACCGACGGCCTGGTCGAGGGCACCATCCACCACTCGCGCGAGCGCTTCGGCATCACCCGTCTGCTCGAGACCATCGCCGATCAGGGCCCCGAGCCCGAGCGGCTCTGTCAGGCCGCCAGCCTGGCCAATGGTGAGCCGCTGTCTGACGACGTGGCGATCCTCCGCATCCATCCGGTGTGAGAGATGGCCGGCCTTGGGGGCCGGCCCGCTATTCGCGCGGTGAACCGATCAGACCGGTGTGGCGGAACCAGGCGTACAGCACCGCGGAGGAGAACAGCAGGCTCCCGATGCCCAGCACGGCAAAGGTCCAGAACGGATCGATGCGCCGAGTCAACCAGCCGAAGTTCATCCCGAAGAAGCCGGTGATGAACGTCAGGGGCAGGAACACCGTGGCGATCACCGTGAGCACCCGCATCGCCTCGTTCTGGCGTACGCCGAGCCGGGTCTGCTCCACCGAGATGACGGCCATGTTGGCCTGGAGGATCGAGGTCAGCTCATCGCGCTGGCCCGAGACCTCCTCGTTGACCAGCTTCAGGTGGTCGTTGATATCGCGGAAGAACGGGACCAGCGGCTTGGCGATCTGGGGATAGATCTTGCGCTGGAGGCTCTCCACCGGCGCGAGCAGCGGGTGGACCGCGCGGGCGAACGCGGTGGCCTGGCTGCGCAGGCGGTAGATGCGCTCGGTCGCCGCGACCGACCCGCTGAAGACGATCTGCTCGACCTCGTCGACGTCCTGCTCGAGGCCGGCCACCACCGGGGCGTAGTCGTCGACCAGCTTGTCCAGGATCGCCCACAGCACGGCGCTGGAGCCGTGGCGCAGGAGATCGGGCCGGCGCTCGAGACGCATGCGGGCCGGACCCAGCCCGGCGACGCCGCCCTGGCGCACGCTGATCACGAAGCGCTCATGGAGAAAGATCGACACCTCACCGAACTCGACCGACTCGTGCTCGTCGTCATAGCGCGCAGAGCGCACCACCCCGAACAGGATGTGGGGCTCGTCGTAGAGCTCGAGCTTGGGCCGCAGGTGGAAGGACTGGGCGTCCTCGACCGCCAGCTCGTTGAGGCCGAAGCGCGCCTGGAGATCGGCGAGCTCCTCCGGGGTGGGCTCGGCCACCCCGATCCACACGAAGCCGTCCTCGTCGCCGTGGGCGATCGCGGCGGCGCGGTCGAGGCTGATCGCCTCGGGGTCCTGGCGGCGCCCATCGCGGTAGTGGGCGCAGTCGACGATCACGTCGGGGGATTACGACCGCCGCCCCCGGACTCCTGCTGAACCGTCTCTGACCGCACCCGCACGCGAGTTAAACACGGCTGTGTTCTAAACTAAAATAAACGTCCAGTTTACCTACTCGGAGGTTCCGTTATGTCGGTCCCAGAACCCAAGCTCCTGTTCATCACCGGCGCCAGCAGCGGCTTCGGCGCCGCCCTCGCACGGGCCGCGCTCGCCGGCGGGCACACCGTGGTCGGCACGGTGCGTCGCGACGCCGACGCCCGCGCACTCACCGACCTGGGGGAGCGCGCCCACGCCGAGATCGTCGACGTGGTCGACGACGCGGCGCTCGCGGCGGCGGTGGCCCGCACCGAGGCCGAGCTCGGCCCGATCGACGTAGTGGTGGCCAACGCCGGGTACGGACACGAGGGCACCCTGGAGGAGTCGACGATGGACGAGTTGCGCCGCCAGTTCGGCGTTAACGTGTTCGGAGCCGTGGCCACCATCAAGGCCGCCCTGCCGGCGATGCGCCAGCGGCGCGCCGGCCACATCATCGGGATCACCTCGATGGGCGGCCTGATGACCGTCCCGGGGTTGAGCTACTACCACGGCAGCAAGTTCGCCCTCGAGGGCATCCTCGGCTCCCTGGCCAAGGAGGTCGCTCCGCTGGGGATCGCGGTCACCGCGGTGGCGCCGGGATCGTTCCGCACCGAGTGGGCCGGCGCCTCGATGGTCCGCTCGCCGCTCCAGATCGCCGACTACGAGCCGATCATCGCGCCCCTGCGCGCCGCCCGTCAGGCGGCCAGCGGGAACCAGCTGGGGGACCCGGCGCGGGCGGCCGAGGTGCTGCTCGAGCTCATCGCCATGGACAATCCCCCCGTGCACCTGCTGCTCGGCTCCGACGCCCTCCGCCTCGTCGGCGAGGATCGCGCCCGCTTCGACGCCGAGGTCGCCGAGTGGGCGCCGCTGAGCGCCCGCACCGACTTCCCCGACGGAGCCCAGATCGCCTCGACATGACCCCACCGGATCTCAGCCGACCGCGCAGCGCTCGCGCCCACGCCGCCGTGCTCGCGGCCACGCGCGAGCTGCTGTCGGCGGGTGGCCTGCCTGCGGCCACCGTCGACGCGATCGCTGAGCGCTCCGGGGTCTCCAAGGCAACGATCTACAAGCACTGGCCCAGCCGCACCGCGGTGGCCGCCGAGGCGTTCGGTGACACCATGGCCGCGGCGACGCCCACCCCCGACACGGGCACCGCCCGCGGTGACCTGAGCGCCCAGGTTCGGCAGGTGAGCGCCTTCTACGCCAGTCCCGACGGGGTCGTGTTCGCCCAGCTGCTCGCCGCCAGCGTCAGCGATCCGGAGGGGGCGCGGTACTTCCGCGAGTTCTTCCTCGCTGGGCGGCGCGAGTCCACGCGGGTCATCTGGCAGCGCGCCGTCGACCGGGGCGAGGCCCAGCCCGGCATCGACGCCGACACCGCCGCCGACATCCTGTTCGGCGGGCTCATCTACCGGCTGCTCAACGGCAATACCCCACTCACCGACGCCAACGCCGACGCCCTCGCCGCCGCGGCCCTGGACGGGCTGCTGCGCTGAGTTTGGCTCGTGTTGAGTCTGGCTCGGCCGACTCAGCCGAGTTCGACCGACCGCAGGGAGATCGAGGTGAGGCGGCTGCCGGTGAACGCATAGACGGTCAGAGGGAGCTTCGTGCTGGTGTAGTAATCCAGCTTGCTGCCCAGCAGCGTCGGATAGGCGTGCTTGAGCTCCGCGGCAGTCGAGCCGATGCCGATCCCGCTGGCGGTCTTGAGGTCCGGCAGCGACGGCGCCGTTGGCGTGGCGGCGCTGAGATCAATCTCCCCGATGAACGGTTTGGACGTCTGGGTCTTCGCCGCAAACACGACACTGAGGGTCCAGGCCTGGCCCGGCGCGGTGTAAGAGCAGCCACCGCGCGTCACGCTGCAGTCCTTGGCCGGAAACACCTGGGTAGCGGTGGTCGCGGGCGCCCCGAGCTTCAGTCCACCCAGCGACTTGGTCGGCACGATGTAACTGCTGGTGAACTTCGGGGCGGCCGTCGGGGCGGCCCCTGGGGCGGCCAGGGCCACCGCCGGCACGATAAACGCGCCGGCGAGCGCAGCCACGGCGACGATGCTCGACTTCTTCTGCATGGAGCTGATCCCTTTCTTGGAGGCGCCCAACCCTAGGAACGGGGCGTGACATCAACGTCACATGGGCCTCAGGAGCCCCCGCGCTCAGGCCGCGAAGAACGCCAGCGCCTCGTGCAGCGGGGGGTAGAAAACCTCGGCCGGTGCGCTCATCTGGGCCTTGAGGTCGCGGGTCGACTGGTCGGCGAGGATCTCGATCAGGCCCTCGGCGATTCCGTCGTAGGCGGCGCTGACCACGCTCTCGGCGCTCACCTTGGGGACATCCCACTGCACTGTCCCCGGGGTGTCGATCATCCCCACGAGCAGGCCGACCACCTGGGTGCCCTGGCCCTCGAGCTGGATGCGCAGCGCATTGGTGGCCGACCACAGGGCCGCCTTGGACGCCGCATAGGCGGTTGGCACCGGGATCCAGGCCGCCGAGGAGAGGATGTTCAACAGCGTGCCGCCGCCGTTGGCGCCGAGCACCGGCGCGAAGGCGTTGGCCACCCGGAGGTTGCCGAAGAAGTTCGTCTCGAACACCCCACGCAGCTGCGCCTCGGGGCCGGAAATGGAATCGCCGGCCGGGATGTAGGCCGCGTTGTTGATGACCAGGTCGACGTCGGGGGCCACAGCGACCGCCGCGGTAACGCTGTCGGGGTCGGTGATGTCGAGGGCGAGCGGGGTGATCCGCGCGTCCTCCCATTGCCGCGGGCGGCGGGCGCTGGCGTAGACCCGGCGCGCGCCGCGCTCCAGCGCCTGGGTCACGAAGTGGCCTCCGAGCGCACCGTTGGCGCCCGTGACCAGCACGGTCTGGCCGTCCAGTGATTGATTCATCTAAGCTCCTCGAACGTGAAGTGGGGTGAGTCCCCACAACACTATACGGGGAGTGTCCCCACTTATTGTCAGGAGGCGTGATGGCGGGTGCTTCAGATGCTGGCGTGAAGGCGTCTCGGCCCCTGCGCGCCGACGCCCAGCGCAACCGCGACGCCATCCTCGTCGCGGCGCGGGAGACCTTTGAGACCGAGGGCGTGCTCGCCCCCCTCGACGGCATCGCCGTGCGGGCCGGGGTGGGGAACGCCACGCTCTATCGCAACTTCCCCACCCGCGATGATCTGCTCGCCGCGGTGATGGAGACCGGCATCGACCTGGCGCTGGCTCAGGCCGCGGAACTGGCTCGCACCCTCGCTCCGCGCGAGGCGCTGGCGCAGTGGCTGGCCGCGTTGACCTGGCAGATGCGCATCTGGCATGACCTGCCCTACTGCATCGCCACCGCCCGCCAGGACCCGGCCTCATCGATCAACGCCGCGTGCAACCCCCTGCTCGATCAGACCGCCGTCCTGCTCACCGCGGCCCAGGCGTCGGGCGACGCGGTCGCCGACGTCAGTGCCGACGAGGTGTATGAGCTGCTCACCGCGCTGTCCTGGGGGGTGGACCGCTTCGGTGATGATGCGTGCGCCGCGCGCCGGCGCGTCGAGGTCGCCACCGCGGGCATCTTCCGCTGACGCATGGCGCCCGGGACGCTCGCGAGCCGAGCGATCGCTCCCGAGTAGAGTTCGTTCCCGTTCCGCCTCAACCTTCGGCGGGCTCCTCTTCCGGCTTCAGCGACTCGGCCGGCGCATTCGATCCCCCTTCGCGGAAGAGGCATGCCCATGTTCGGTATCTACGTCATCAAGCAGTACGAGCGCGCGGTCGTGTTCAAGCTCGGCAAGGTCAAGGGCGACGCGCGTGAACCGGGGCTGATGTTCTGCGTTCCGCTGGTCAACCGCATCCACCGCGTGAACCTGCGGATCATCACGATGCCGATCCAGTCCCAGGGGATCATCACCAAGGACAACGTCAGCATCGACGTGTCCGCGGTCGCCTACTTCCGGGTCAAGGATCCGATCCGCTCGGTGATCGCGATCGAGGATGTCGGTGAGGCGATCAACCAGATCGCCCAGACGACGCTGCGCTCGGTCGTCGGTCGCCACACCCTGGACGAGGCGCTGTCCGAAACCGACGCGATCAACCAGAACATCAAGGGCATCCTCGACGTCCAGACCGAGGAGTGGGGCATCGAGGTCACCGTGGTCGAGCTGCGCGATATCCAGCTGCCCGACAGCATGAAGCGCGCGATGGCCCGCCAGGCCGAGGCCGAGCGGGAGAAGCGTGCGAAGATCATCAACGCCGAGGGTGAAGCGCTCGCGGCCCACGAGCTGGCGGTGGCCTCTGACGTGATGATGGCCCACCCGCTGGCGCTGCAGCTGCGCAACCTCCAGACGCTGGTGGAGATCGCCGTCGACAAGAACTCCACGGTGGTGTTCCCGGCACCACTCATGAGCACGATCGGCGAGCTGGGCGCGTTCCTCAGTCGCGAGACCCAGGCGGCGAGCGCCCAACCGGTGCCGTCACCCATGGTCACGCCACCGCCGGCCACCAACGGTGATCGGGTGACCGCATGACGACGATTCACGATCTCAGCGCCGCTGCGGTCATCGATCCCGACGCCCCGCCGGTGACGCCGGCGCCCACGTCGGCGCGAGCGCCGCTGTCGCCGGAGCTGCTGGATCGCATCGATCGCTATTGGCGCGCGGCCAACTACCTGTCCGTCGGTCAGCTCTACCTCTATGACAACCCGATGTTGGCGCGGCCGCTCGAGCTGTCCGACGTCAAGCCACTCGTGGTCGGTCACTGGGGGACGACGCCCGGACAGAACTTCATCTACGCCCACCTCAACCGGGTGATCACCGAACATGACCTCGACATGATCTACGTCGCCGGCCCGGGGCACGGCGGCCCCGCGCTGGTGGCCAACACCTATCTCGAGGGCAGCTACAGCGAGATCTATCCGAACATCAGCCAGGACGCGCCGGGCATGAAGCGCCTGTTCACCCAGTTCTCGTTCCCCGGGGGCATCTCCAGCCACGTCGCGCCGACGACGCCGGGGTCGATCCACGAGGGCGGCGAGCTGGGCTATTCACTCAGCCACGCCTTCGGGGCCGCCTTCGACAACCCGGAGCTGATCGTCGCCTGCGTGATCGGTGACGGTGAGGCCGAGACCGGGCCGCTGGCCACCGCGTGGCAGTCGACGAAGTTCCTCAACCCGATCAGCGACGGGGCGGTCCTGCCGATCCTCCACCTCAACGGCTACAAGATCTCCAACCCCACCGTGCTCGCCCGGATCGAGCACGAGGAGCTTGAGCAGTTCATCCGCGGGTGCGGGTGGACGCCGCACTTCGTCGCCGGTGATGACCCCGAGACGATGCACCAGCTGATGGCCGAGACGCTGGAGACCGTCGTCGAGGAGATCGCCGAGATCCAGCGCAACGCCCGGGAGAACCACGACGCGACACGGCCGCGCTGGCCAATGATCGTCCTGGCCTCCCCCAAGGGCTGGACCGGACCCAAGGTCGTCGACGGCGTCGCCATCGAGGGCACCTTTCGCGCCCACCAGGTCCCCCTGCTCGTCGACTCAGATCACCCCGGGCACGTCGCCCAGCTCGAAGCGTGGATGCGCAGCTACCGCGCCCAGGAGCTGTTCGACGCCGACGGCAGGTTACTGCCCGAGCTCGCCGACCTGGCGCCCCGGGGCACCCGCCGGATGGGGGCCAACCCCCACGCCAACGGCGGGCTGCTGCTGCGCGATCTGCGCCTCCCCGACTTCCACGCCTATGCGGTCGACGTCACCTCCCCCGGTGCCGCGGTGGCCGAAGACATGCTCGTGCTCGGTGGCTACCTGCGTGACGTGATCGCGCTCAATGAGTCGGCGCACAACTTCCGTCTCGTCGGTCCTGACGAGACGGTCTCGAACCAGCTCAGCGCCATCTTCGAGGCGACCTCGCGACAGTGGGAGGGGCGCGTCGCCGAGAACGACGAGTTCCTCGCCCCCGCCGGACGGGTGCTCGACTCGATGCTGTCTGAGCATCAGTGCCAGGGCTGGCTGGAGGGGTACCTGCTCACCGGTCGTCACGGCCTGTTCAACTGCTATGAGGCGTTCATCCACATCGTCGACTCGATGTTCAACCAGCACGCCAAGTGGCTCAAGGTCACCCAGGAGCTGCCCTGGCGCCAGCCCATCGCCTCGCTGAACTACGTGCTCTCCTCCCACGTCTGGCAGCAGGATCACAACGGCTTCACCCATCAGGACCCCGGGTTCCTCGACCACGTGGTCAACAAGAAGGCCGACATCGTGCGGGTCTACCTGCCCCCGGACGCCAACTGCCTGCTGTCGGTGGCCGACCACTGCCTCAACACCCGCAACTACGTCAACGTGATCGTCGCCGGCAAGCGTCCGGCGACCCAGTGGCTGACCATGGATGAGGCGGTCGTGCACTGCACCCAGGGCGTGGGCATCTGGTCGTGGGCGAGCAACGACCAGGCCTCTGAGCCCGACGTCGTGATGGCGTGCTGTGGCGACACGCCCACCCTCGAGGTGCTGGGGGCCGTGTCGATCCTCCGCGCCGAGCTGCCCGATCTACGGGTCCGAGTGGTCAACGTGGTCGATCTGATGAAGCTGCAGTCCGCCAGCGAGCATCCCCACGGCCTCAGCGACCGCGACTACGACTCGCTGTTCAGCACCGACACGCCGATCATCTTCGCCTTCCACGGCTACCCGACGCTGATCCATCGCCTCACCTACCGGCGCCACAACCGGGATCTGCACGTACGGGGCTACAACGAGGAGGGGACGATCACCACCCCGTTCGATATGCGCGTGCAGAACCAGCTCGACCGCTTCCACCTCGTCCAGGACGTGGTCGACCGCGTCCGCGGGCTCGGTGCGGCCGGCAGCTATCTCAAGCAGGCGATGCAGGACAAGCTCGTCGAGCACACCCGCTACATCGATCTCCACGGCCAGGACCTGCCCGAGATCCGCGACTGGCACTGGGGCCAGGGCCTCTGATCTCGCGGACGCTCAGCGGCTGGTGCTGAACTGCTGCTGTCCCAGCACGGCCAGCAGCTTCAGCTTGCTCTCGGCCTCGCTCCGCGGTGCTGCGGTCAGCACGAGCAGGGCGTGGGAGCCCTCCTCGGTGAACAGGACCTGGCAGTCGAGCTCGATCGGGCCGGTCTCGGGATGGATGAGCACCTTGTGCTGCTCGAAGCGGCGGGCGACCTCGTGGCGCTCCCACAGCGTGGCGAATTCCCGGCTGGCGCGGGTGAGCTCGGAGACCAGGTCGCCCGCGGGGGAGTCCGGGCCCATGGAACCGTAGGCGACGCGCAGCGAGGCGACGTTGGCCCGGCTCTGTCGGTCGTGGTCGGATTCCGGATAGCGCCAACGCTCCTGCTCGGGGTGCACGAACCAGCGATAGAGGGTGCTGCGCTCCATCCCGGTGAAGGCGCTGGTGTCACCCAACAGCGCCTTGGCCAGGTCGTTCTGCACGAGGACCTCGCCGAGTTGGGACAGCACGAGCGCCGGGGTGTCGGTGAGCCGGTCCATGACGCGGAGCAGGCGCGGTGCCACATGTTCGCGCGCCCCGATGGGGTCGGGGGCGCTGTGGCCGGCGACCCGGTAGAGATAGTCACGCTCGTCATCGGACAGCCGCAGGGCGCGGGCCAGGGAGGCGAGCATCTGGGTGCTCGGCTGGGGCCCACGCTGCTGCTCCAGTCGCGCGTAGTAGTCAGTCGACATCGCGGCGAGCTGGGCGACCTCCTCACGGCGCAGCCCGGCCACGCGGCGGCGGGCCCCGGCGGCGAGCCCGACGTCAGCCGGCGCCAGCGCGGTCCGGTGGCGGGTGAGGAAGTCGGCGAGGGCGGGGCGGTCCATGTCTGAGAAGTATGAGCGCCGGACCGACCTGCGAGCCAGGGATCGTCAATCCATGGATCACGGGGTCTCTGGTGCTCGGGCGGGGATCGGCTGAGACTCTCGGCATGCACATCAACGCGAACACCATCTTCATCCCGGGCGCCACCAGCGGCATCGGTCTCGCCCTCGCCCTGGCTCTCGACGATGCGGGGAACACGGTCATCGTCGGCGGGCGCCGCCGCGAGCGGCTCGAGCGGATCGCGGCCGAGCATCCTCAGATCGCCACCGTCGAGATCGACACGACCGACCCCTCCAGCATCGCCGCGGCGGCCGCACGCGTCATCGCCGATCACCCGGACCTCAACGTCCTCGTGACCATGGCCGGGATCATGTCGGTCGAGAACTGGAAGGCGCCCAAGGGGTTCCTGGCCAGCGCCGAGGCGACGGTCTCCACCAACCTGCTCGGGCCGATCCGGCTGATCGCCGCGTTCATCGAGCATCTCCAGGCCCAACCCGACGCGACGATCATGACCGTCTCCTCGGGCCTCGCCTTCGCGCCGTTGGCGGTCACCCCGAGCTACAACGCGACCAAGGCCGCCATCCACATGCTGAGTGAGTCCCTGAGGCTCCAGCTCGCCGACACCAACGTGTCGGTGGTCGAGCTCGAACCGCCGGCGGTGCAGACGAGCCTGCTCCCCGGCCAGGAGACGAACGCGTCCGCGATGCCGCTGGCGGCGTTCATCAGCGAGGTGATGGAGCTCCTCGCCGCTGAGCCCGACGCCCACGAGATCCAGGTCGAGAACGTCAAGTTCCTGCGCTACGGCGAGGCGCGTGGCGACTACGACCAGGTCGTGGCCGCGCTCAACCAGCTCGACCCCCACAGCCACCAGTCCGCCTGAGACCCAGCGCGAACCCACCAGAGAGAAGACGACACATCATGCCCAGAACGCATTGGACCTCAGCTGACCTACCGGACCTCAGCGGCCAGACGGTGGTGATCACCGGCGCCTCCAGTGGCCTCGGGCTCGAGACCACTCGGGCCCTCGCCCACGCCGGAGCCCGGGTGGTGCTGGCGGTGCGCAGCCCCGCCAAGGCAACCCCGCTCGCCGCCGCGATCGACGGAGAGACCGAGGTCCGCGAGCTCGACGTATCCGACCTCGCCTCGGTGCGCGCCTTCGCCGCGGCGTGGCAGGGCCCCCTGGATGTGCTGATCAACAACGCCGGGATCATGGCGGGGCCCCTGCGGCGCAGCGCTGACGGTTTCGAGCTCCAGCTCGCCACGAATCATCTGGGACCCTTCCTGTTGACCACGTTGCTGTTGGAGTCGATCACCGGCCGCGTGGTGACGGTCGCATCCCAGCTGCACCACCGGGCCAAGCTCGATCTGGCGGACCTCAACTGGACCGAGCGCCGCTACAGCCCACAGGTTGCCTACGCCAACTCGAAGCTGGCCAACCTCCTGTTCACCCTGGAGCTGCAACGCCGTCTCGACGCGAGCCACAGCAGTGTCATCGCCGTTGCGGCCCACCCCGGGATCGCCCGTACGAACCTGGCCAAGGCGGCCGGGGGCTCGGGAGCGATGTTCGATCGGGTGGCCGGCCGCTTCTTCAACGATGCCGAGCGCGGCGCCCTGCCCCTCGAGTACGCCGCCACCCAGGACGTCCCCGGCGGCGCCTACGTCGGGCCCGGCGGGCTCGGCCACCTCCGGGGCTATCCCGTGGTGCATGCGCCATCGGCGCAGGCCCTGGATCCAGACCTGGCCCGCGCCCTGTGGGAACGCTCAGCTGAGCTGACCGGCGCGCCAAGCGCACGTCCGTCGCTGCGCTGAGCCCGGATCCCGGGGCTCAGAACAGGTGGGCGAGACGCCAGAGCAGCCCCGGGGCCGGGAGTGCGGTGGGCGCCTTGACGGGGGTCTGGCGGGGAGACCCTGGCGCGGTGGGAAGGGCTCCCGCCAGGGCGACGTGTCCGATCGCCTGACCGGCTCTCAGGCTGGAGCTGACCCGGCGGGTCCCGACGGTGAGTCTCTCGGCCTGGCCGCCCCAGCCGATCACGCCGAGGGCGCGGGCGTTGACAGCGTCCAGGCTGTGCCCGTTGGCTGCGCGGGCCCGGATCACGGCGCTGTCGGCGCCCAGCACGGTGTCGGCGTGGATGGCCGGACTGACCGAATCCACCAGAGCCCGGGCGGCGCTCCCCGCCGCCCCGAGGATCACCGAGGTGGCACTCCCCTCGCCCTGACCGAGGACGACGCCGACCATGGTCAACCGCCGGCCCGCGACGGTCAGGTACTTGAAGAAGGCGAGGCACCCCTCCGCCTCGGAGTCCGACCCCGTCTTGCCGTAGTAACCCTCGGAGATGAGCGGGTTGTAGTTCGCCACCGTTCCCGCGCCGGGCAGCGTCACGCTCGACATGGTGACAATCTGTCGGAACACCGGCAGGGTGATGGCACGCTCGAGCAGACGGACCTGATCGGCGGCGGTCGACACGGTGCTCGGGTCAAGACCGCTGGGATCGGTGTAGGTCGTATGGGTCATGCCCAGAGCGCGCGCCTCGGCGTTCATCTCCGCGACAAAGCGGTCCGGCGTGCCGGCGTCGTGGGCCGCCAGGATCTGGGCGATGTTGTCCCCCGAGCGGATCAGCAGGGCCTCCAGAAGCTGGCGTTCGTCGAGTCGCTCACCGGCGAACACCGGCACCACGGACTCATCCTGGCCGACGTCATCGGCCTCCGCCCGGGCTTCTGATGGGGTCACGGTCAGCGCGAACCCTCCGTCGCCGGCGCTCAGCGGGTACTTCTCCAGCGTCAGATAGGCGGTCATCACCTTCGCCACGCTCGCGATCGGGATCGGCGTGTCACCACCGCTCGTGCCCGCCGAGCCGACGTCCTCGACGACGAGCGCAGCCTGGCCACTTTCCGGCCAGGTCGGATTCGGGGCGGGACCCGACAGCTGCACCGACGCCGAGTGGATGCTGGTGAGGGTGACGTTCGCGGGCGTGAAGGTGACGACGCGAACGGCGAGAACGGCGATCAGCAGGACAACGATCGTCACGGCCGCACCCAGCCCGCGGCGGTAGCGAGAACGCAGAGCCAAAGCCGGACCGATAGTAGGGAGACCCGGTGATGGCGAGACCGGGACTCGAACCCGGGACACCACGATTTTCAGTCGTGTGCTCTACCAGCTGAGCTATCTCGCCTGGCGGCCGCCGATGGTAGCGGTCCCCGGGTGGCCCTCGCCCGACGATTAGGTGCCGAGCGAGTCGACTGGTATACACGGCCGATGCCGACCTCGGGGAGGATTCCTCTCCTGGCGGCCGACCCCGAGCTCGAGCGCCTGCTCGCCCCCGAGGACCGGCTGCTGGCCGCGGAGATCATCCTCCCGGTCTCTGAGATCGCGACGGGCCCGGTCGCGCCAAGCGATCTGCTCGGGACGTCGCGGGCCTTCGCGGCACTCGTGCTCGACGGCATCCTGCTCCAGACCATCCGGCTGGGTGATCACATCGGTCTACGGCTGGTCGGCCCGGGTGATCTCCTCGCCCTGCGCGAGTCGATGCCCACGGCGCTGATCGCCGACGCCGGCCTGCGGGCGACCGTCCCGACGCGGGTGGCCCTGTTCGGCGACGAGTTCCTCTATGCCACCCGGCGCATGCCCCGCCTCATGGCGGGGCTCCATGACCGCAGCTCAGACCAGAGTGACCGCGTGCTCGCCCAGATGCTCATCTGCCAGCTGCCCCGGGTGGATGACCGGCTGCTGGCGATGCTGTGGCTGGTGGCGGAGACCTGGGGACGGGTGACCCCGAGTGGGACCGTCGTCCCGGTGCGCATGACCCACGGGGTGCTCGGCGGGCTGATCGGGGCCCGGCGCTCGACGGTCACCCTGGCGCTCAAGCAGCTCACCGAGCGGGGGGCGATCCTGCGTCAGTCCGACGGTTGGCTGTTGCTCCAGCCGCCGCGAAGTACCTCCAAGATCATCGCGGACGCCCCGAGCACCGGGTTGCGCCGGCTTCCAGCGGTGAACTGGGGTCCCAAATCGCTCAGCGTCAGCGCGATGGCGGCGCCGGCGCCGGAGACGAGCGCGGAGCTGACCGACGAGCTGGTGGCGACCGTCGCGCGGCTGCGCGCCGAGCATCGGGAGTCATCGCGGCGGCTGGCCATGCGGTTGGCGACGCTGACGGAGTCCCGTGAGCGCCTGGCCGCCAACCGCCAGCGGATCATTCAGGAACGTACGTCTCGTCAACGGGTTCCATCATCATGATGACGCCCGAGACCTCACCGTCGGGGCGCGTGCCCAGCGGCAGGCAGCTCACCTTGCACTGAATCGAGCGGCCCCGGCGGGTCACCGCGTCGAGCACCAGCTCCTCCTCCTCGCTGAAGCCGGCCAGGCAGGCCCGGATCGGGCCCTTGAGCTGCTCCACCGGCAGCCCGATGTCGAGTGACATGATGTGCTGGTCCTCGACCTCCTCGCTGGTCAGCCCCCACAGCTCGCGTGCCTGGTGGTTCCAGATCTGGACGTGCTGACGGCGGTCGACGACGACGACGGCCAGGCCGATCGTGGTGAGGATCGTCTCCAGGAACGAGTTGATGTCGTTGAGCTCGAGGGTGCGGTGGCGCAGCTCCTCGTTCATCGTCTCGAGCTCCTCGTTGGTGGACTGGAGCTCCTCGTTCATCGTCTCGAGTTCCTCGTTGGTGGACTGGAGCTCCTCGTTGGTCGTCTCGAGTTCCTCGTTGGTGGACTGGAGCTCCTCGTTGGTCGTCTCCAGCTCCTCGACCGTCGCCTGCAGCTCCTCATAGGCGGTCTCGAGCTTCTCGCGTGAGTCCGCCAGCTGCTGCTGGAGGTGGCTGGCCTCGGTGACGTCGGCATAGGAGACGCTGGTGCCCAGGCTGCCCTTGCCCCCGGTCAACGGGGAGATCCTCACATCGAGCAGGCGATCCTGGTCGCCGTGGCGCCACGGCACCGCGTTGACCTCGACGGGGCGGCCGGTGGAGGTCACCGTCTCGAGGTGGCTGCGCAGCTCCAGCGGACGGAAGGAGAGCTCCAGGTCCTGCACCGGCCGGCCGAGATCGACGTTGGAGAGACCGAACATCCGCCGCGCGGACTCGTTGCTCATCACCACGATGCCGTCGGCGTCGATGACGACGTTGGCGGGGCCGGTGACGTCGAAGGCGACCTCCCGCAGGTTCTCGCTGACCCCGTCGAGGGTGCCGGCGGCGGAGTCCTGGGCCATCACCCGCATCCGGTCGCGCAGGCCGGGCCGCACCACCTTGTTGAACACCCGCCACTTGAGGTCCACGGGCGCGAACAGGTCGCCGTGGCTAATGAGCATCTCGGACTTGCCGAGCAGCAGCACCCCGTCGTCGTCGAGGGCGAAGTGGAAGCGCCGCAGCACCTGGGACTGGGTGTCGGCGGTGAAGTACATCAGCGTGTTGCGGCACACCAGCAGGTCGATGCGGGAGATCGGCGCGTCCTGGACCAGGTCGTTGCGGCCGAAGATGACGCTGCGGCGCAGGTCCTTGCGGAAGATGTAGCGCTGGTCGGTGCGCTCGAAGTAGCGCTCGAGCGCCTCCCGCGGGATGTCCTCGACCTGGCGGGGCAGGTAGACGCCGTGGCGCGCCTGGTCCAGCGCGTGCTCGTCGACGTCGGTGGCATAGATCTTGACCCGCTCGTGGAAGGCCTCCTCGCCGAGGACGGTGGCGAGCACCATGGCCACGGTCAGCGGCTCCTCGCCCGAGGCACAGCCCGCGCACCACACGCGGATCGGCGCGGTGTCCGCGCGGGCGGCGAGCAGGGTGGGGAGGACAGTGGTGGCCAGGTGCTCCCAGATCGGCGGGTCACGGAAGAACGCGGTGACGTTGATCAGCAACGTGTTGAACAGCTCGGCGAACTCGTCGGCATGCAGCTCGAGATAGTCGCCGTAGTCCTCGTAACGGCCCTCGGGGATGCCGACCTCGGACATCCGCTTGGTGACGCGCCGCTCGATGCTCGAGCGCTTGTAGCCGGTGAAGTCGAAGCCGCGCGTGTCGCGGATGAACTCGAGCAGCGCGTCAAGGCCGGCGGTCATCTGCTCGGTCATGGCGTCGACCCTATCGGTCCGGTGTCCGGATGCTCGGCGCTGGTCGGGGCGTCGGCGCCGTCGTCGGTGCCGTTGACCATCTCCACCACCATGGCGGCGACCTCGTCGAGGCCCAGGACGGCGTCGACGTGCACGCCGGCGATGGCGCTGGCCGGCATCCCGGGGTACATCGCCTTGGTGGGATCCTGGACGATCGCGCCGCCGCCGCCGCCCTTGATCATCGCCAGGCCCGCAGTGCCGTCGTCGAGCGTGCCCGTCAGCACGACGCCGATCACCTTGCCGTCGTGGGCGGCCGAGGCGGAGCGGAACAGCACGTCGACCGAAGGCCGCAGGCCCCGCTCGGGCGGGTCGTCGGTCAGCCTCACGTGGCCGTCCTCGACCACCAGGTGACGGTCGGCAGGAGCGACGAGGATCTGTCCCAGCACCAGCTTTTCACCGTTCACCGCGGTGTGACAGGGGAGCGGCCCGGCCCGGTCCAGAACGCTGGCCAGGGCGCTGACGCTGCCGGTCGCCCGGTGCACGACGACGCACACGCTGGCGGCGAGGTCGGCCGGGAAGTCCGAGACCACGCGCTGGAGCGCTTCGACACCCCCGGCGGAGGCGCCGATGACCACCAGGTCATGGCGGGAGCTCACATGCCCGACTCTACGCCGCCAGAGAGCCGCCGCGCACGACTCCGCAGGTTCCTTATCAACCCACCCGGGTCCGGCTTTTCCCACGTTGTCGTCGGTTCCGCATAAAGTTCGCGCCGTGGACGGCCCCAAACTGGAGATCTCGACCGAGCCGCTCGTGCACGGGTGGGTGCGCCTGTGCCTGCGCGGAGACCTCGACCTCGACGCCGCGACGCGGTTCAGGCAGCGCCTGGCCGACGAGCTCGACGCGGGCGGCGGCGTGCTGCTCGACATCGCGGAGGTGGATTTCATCGACTCGACCGGCCTGGGTCTGATCGTGGCCGGACTGCGTTACGCCGAGGCGGTCGGTGCCCGCCTCGAGTTCGCCCAGCCGCTGCCCGTCCAGGCCCGGCGCGTGTTCGAAGTATCGGGTCTGCTGCCCCGACTCGTGCTGCGCGACACCTGAGCCGCCGCAGAAACGGGCACAATCGGGGGATGCCCTCCAGCCGTCGCCTTCACCTGCTGCGCCATGCCAAGTCCTCCTGGGATGACGCGATGCAGTCCGACCATGACCGGCCGCTCGCCCCGCGTGGCCGCCAGGCGGTCAAGCTGCTGCGCGAATACGTCCACGCGCACGAGATCGCCCCTCAGTTGGTGCTGTGCTCGACCGCGCGCCGTACCGTCGACACCGCCCAGGCGGTCCGTCCCGGTGGTGAGCTCAGCCTCGAGCCGCGTCTCTATGGCGCTTCCGCCGAGGAGCTGCTGCGCCGCCTCCACGGCCTCGACACCGGGCTGGACGAGGTGATGGTCGTCGGTCACAACCCGGCGCTGCAGATGCTCATCCTCAAGCTGGTGGGCGACGGCGCGAACTCCGACCTGGCGGAGATCCGTCGCAAGCTCCCCACCGGCGGCCTGGTCACCCTCGATTTCGAGGGCGAGTGGACCGACTTGGCGCCGGCCAGCGCGATGCTTGCCGGCTACGTGCGGCCCAAGGCCCTGCAGTATTCGTGAGCCCGGGGGAGCCCCCCGAGCGCCCGAACCCCCGGCCGGACTTCGTCGCGGTTCCCGATGAGCCGGGGCCGCCCCAGCGCGGCGTCCCCGAGCCACCGTCGCTGGAGATCCGCGAACCCGACGCCGTCGTCGCGGGCCAGAACCTCCACAAGCAGTACGGCAGCGGGCCGGCGGCCGTCCACGCACTCCGGGGCGTCTCGCTCAGCCTCTACCCGGGCACCTTCACCGCGATCATGGGACCCTCGGGGTCGGGCAAGTCGACCCTGATGCACCTTCTGGCCGGGCTCGACACCCCGACCCGCGGTGAGGTGTGGATCGGCCCCACCCGCCTGGGGGAGCTCGGCGAGACCGACCGCACCCGCCTGCGCCGCAACCGGGTCGGCTTCGTGTTTCAGTCCTTCAACCTGCTGCCGATGCTCAGTGCCGAGCAGAACATCACCCTGCCCCAGCGGATCGCCGGGCGCGAGATCGATCATGAGTGGCTCGAATGGCTGCTCGTCGCCGTCGGCATGCAGGACCGCCGCAAGGCCCGACCGGCCGAGCTGTCGGGGGGTGAGCAGCAGCGCATCTCCCTGGCCCGCGCTCTGCTCGGCAAACCCGCGATCCTGTTCGCCGATGAGCCGAGCGGCAACCTCGACTCGCGTGGCACCGAGGTCATCCTCACCATGCTGCGCCGGGCGGTCACCGACCTCGGCCAGACCATCGTGATCGTCACCCACGACCATCAGGCCGCCGCCCGCGCGGACCGGATCGTCTTCCTCGAGGACGGCCGCATCGTCCGCGAGTCATGACCGTCGCCTTCACCCTGCGCGCGCTGCTGGCCCGCGGCCCGCGCACGCTCATCACCGCGCTGACCGTCGCCTTCGGGGTGGCGATCGTCACCGGTGCGCTGGTGTTCACCGACACCACCCATGCCGCCTACGGGCGCCTGTTCGCCAGCGCCGACCGCGGCGCCCAGCTGATCGTCTCCGCGCGCCAGAGCGCCGGCACCCGCCTGGCCAGCGCCAGCAACGCCGCCCAGACCTCCGGCGCGCCGGCCATCGCGCCGGCCGTACTGGCGCGGATCCGCGCCGTCCCCGGCGTCAGCGCCGCCGCGGGTCAGATCATCGCCCCGGCCACCATCGTCGGCAGCGACGGCCGACCGCTGAACGCCTCGCCCGAGACCGTCGCCATCTCCAAGCTCCCCGCCCCCTTCAACGGCATCCACTACACCTCGGGCACCGCGCCCCGGCACGCCGATGAGGTGGCGATCGACGCCAGCACCGCCGCCCAGCAGCACTTCGCCGTCGGTGACACGGTGCGGATCGTCACCGGCCAGCCGGCGGCGAGGTTCTTCATCTCCGGGATCGCCAGCCTCGGTTCCGCCGGGGGCGAGCGCTTCGCCGTGTTCACCCCCAACGCCGCCCACCGCCTCTACGCCAGCGCCGACGTCAGCCAGGTCGACGTCGCGGTGGCACCCGCCGCCGACCGCGCCCGGGTGGCTGAGGACATCGCCGCCCGGCTGCCGACCGGGCTGGTGGTGCAGAGCCAGGTCACCCAGGTGCAGGCGGCGGTCAGCCGCATCTCCAGCGCGTTCTCGACCCTGTCGGACGGCCTGCTCGCCTTCGCCGTGGTGGCCGTGCTGATCGGCGCTCTGGTCATCTTCAACACCTTCGCCACCACCGCCACCCAGCGCCAACGCGAGCTGGCGCTCCTGCGCGCCCTCGGCGCCACCCGCCTCCAGGTCGTGGTGGCCGGCCTGGTCGAGGCGCTGGCCATCGGCGTGCTCGGGGCGGTGCTGGGGGTCATCGCCGGGCCGTTCGTCGCCCTGGCGGTGCGTGGCGTGTTCGCCGGCGCCGGGGTCGGCGTGGCCGCGGGGGCGCTCAGCGTCAGCGCCCGGGCGATCGGCATCGGCCTGGGCGTCGGCATCGTCGTCTCGCTGCTCGCGGCGCTCGTACCGGCGCTGGCCGCCCGCCGCGCGACGCCGGTGGAGGCGCTGGCCACCAGCTACGGCGCCCAGGCCTCGGGACGACCGATTCTGTCCACGCTGGCGCGTCTGGGCGTGTCCGCCGGCCTTGGGGCCGGCGGCCTCATCCTCACCCTGGACGCCACCGGGGACCGCGACCACCGTCTGGCGCTGTGTGGCATCGGCGGCGGTCTGCTGCTCATTGCCGCGCTCGTCCTCGGGCCCCTCGCGGTGGCCGTCCTGGCGTGGGGCTCGGGGCGCCGGCGGGCCGACCCGATCTTCGAGCTGGCGCGCGAGCAGGCGCTGCTCAACCGCGGCCGCACCGCGCTGAGCGGCTCGAGCTTGATGATCGGAATCGCCCTGGCGCTGGTCATCAGCGTCTACGTGTCGGGCCTGCGCACCGCCACCGGTTCGGCCATCCGCGCCACCGTGGTCGGTGACGTGGTGGTGGAGAGCCAGGACGCGGCCCAGCCGATCCCCGCTGCCAGCGTCCGCGCCGTCGCCGCGGTGCCCGACCTCAGCGCGGTCTCCGCGCTCAAGACGCTGACCGCCCGGCTGTCCGGCGCCGGATCGGTCCAGGTCGCCGGCGTAGACCCGACCAGCTGGCCCCAGGTCTACCGCTTCGCCTGGGTGCGGGGGGACGCCAGGTCGATCGCCGACCTGTCCGCTGGACAGGTCCTCGTCGAGGCCGACACCGCCCGGGCGGCCAACCTTTCGCTCGGTTCCCCAGTGACCCTGACCAGCCCCACCGGGCGGCGCCTGAAGTTGACGGTGGCGGGCATCTATCGCGACTCGGGGCTGCTCAAGGGCATCGTGGTGCCGCTCTCCTACTTCGACGCGCGGTTCAACCAGCCCGAGCTCCAGGACGTGTTCGTCAAGCTGTCGGGCAGCGTCACGCGCACCGTGGCGGTGACGGCGCTGCGCCGGTCCCTGGCGCGCTTCCCCGGCGTCGTGGTGCGCGACCAGCGGCAGTTGGCGGCCCGGCTGGCCGCCAACGTGGCCAGCGTCGTGGATCTGCTCTATGCGCTGCTCGTGCTCGCCGTGCTCATGTCCCTGCTCGGCATCGGCGGCTCGCTCAACCTGATGGTGCAGACGCGCAGCGGCGAGCTGGGGATGCTGCGCGCGCTCGGCATGACCCCGCGCCAGGCCGGATCGCTGGTGCGCGACGAGAGCCTGCTCACCGCGTGCGTCGGCGGTCTCGGTGGGCTGGTGCTCGGACTCGTGCTCAGCCTGTGTCTCACCCATGCCCTGGCGCCCGAGGGCTTCGCCTTCCGCTTCCCCTGGCCGGCCTTCGCCGGCTCGGTGCTGGCGGTCGCGCTGGCCGGCTTCGTCGCCGCGCTGGCGCCGGCGCGCCGCGCCGGGCGCCTGCCGATGCTGGCGGCGATCACCTACGAGTGAGCGTGGGCCTGGAGGCGGTGGAGCAGCTCGATCGCGCCGTCCTTGGCCAGCGGGTCGTTGAGGTTCCCGCACTTGGGTGACTGCACACAGGACGGACAGCCCGAGCGGCACGGGCATTCGCCGATCAGCTGCTCGGCGTCGTTGACCAGGTGGTCGAAGCGGTCATAGCCGCGCTGGGTGATGCCGATCCCGCCGGGGTGGCCGTCGTAGATGAATATCGTCGGCCCGCCGGTCTGGGGGTGGGCGTTGGTCGACAGCCCGCCGATGTCCCAGCGGTCGCACATGGCGATCAGCGGCAGCACGGCGATCTGGCCATGCTCGAGCGCGTGAAGTGAGCCGAGCAGCTTCTCGGGGGGGAACGGCTCGGAGGCGATGAGGTCGTCGAGCTCGTACCACAGCGCGCGGGTGGTGAACTCGGTGGTCGGCAGGTCGAGGCCGTGGAAGTCCAGCACGCCCTGGCTCTGGATGTGCTTGCGCTGGTAGCCGAGCACCGTCTCGGAGTAGATGACGCTGCCGTAGGAGAGGGTCACGCCGTGGCTGTCGCGGCGCTCCATGAGGCGGTCGATGTACACCATGCTCTCGCGCTTGGCCTGGGTGTAGTACTCGCCGTTGAAGGGTTCGAGCACCGCCCGGCGAGCGGTCAGGTCGAGTTCGCGCACCAGGTAGGAACGCCCGAGGTGGAGGTAGATCGCCCCGTCGTGCACGGTCGAGTAGGCGCGGGCGGCCTCGATCGTCCCGAGGATCTCCCCGCTGGTCGCGTCGAGCAGCAGGAAGTTGTCGGCGCTGGCCGATCGCAGGGCGGTGCGGCCGGCTGGGTAGTCGTCGGCGCGTCTGGGCACAAAGCCGGTGGCGCGCTCGCGGAGGAAGCCGGCGTCGGTGAGCGCCTGGGCGGCCGCCAGGGTGTCGGGGCCGAGGAAGGCGGTGTCGCTTTCAGTGATCGGCCCCTCGTGGGCGGCGCAGAGGAGATGCTCGCCGAAGATCTCCGGGTTCTGGGGGTCGATGATCGCCGCCTCGACGGGGCGGTGGATGAACTCGTCGGGGTGGCGGGCGAAGAACTGGTCGAGGGCGTCCTCACCGGCGATGTAGACGGCCAGGCCGAGGTTCTCGCGCCCCGCCCGGCCCCACATCTGCTTGAGGCTGGCCACCGTCCCCGGGAAGGTGGTGACGATCGCGGCGTCGAGCCCGCCGATGTCGATGCCCAGCTCCAGGGCGCTTGTCGCCACCACGCCGAGCAGGTCGCCGCTGACCAGGCGCTGCTCGATCTCATGGCGCTGTGAGGGGGTGTAGCCCGCCCGGTAGGGGGCGATGCGGCTGGCGATGTCAGGGTCCAGGTCCGGGGTGTTGTTGAGCCGGTCGGTGGCCATGCGCAGGATCAGCTCGACGCCCTTGCGCGACTTCATGAAGCAGATGGTCCGGGTCCCGGTGGCGATCAGGTCGGCGAACAGCTCGGCCGCCTCCCCCAACGCGCTGGCCCGGGTGCCGAGCGCCTCGTCGAGCAGCGGCGGGTTGAAGATGGTCACCCGGCGGGCGTTCTGGGGGGCGCCGTCACGGTCGACCACGGTGACCTCCTCGAGTCCGGTGAGCGCCTCGGCGTGGCGTTTGGGGTTGGCGATCGTGGCGCTGGCCAGCAGGAGCCGGGGTTCGGTGCCGTAGTGCTCGGCGATGCGGCGCAGGCGACGCAGGACGTTGGCGACGTGGGAGCCGAACACGCCGCGGTAGACGTGGGCCTCGTCGATCACCACGAAGGCGAGGTTGGCGGCGAAGTCCCCCCAGGCGGCGTGGTGGGGGAGGATCCCCACGTGGAGCATGTCGGGGTTGGTGATGACCACGTTGGCCTTGCGCCGGATCCCCGAGCGCTCCTGCTTGGGCGTGTCACCGTCATAGATCGCCGGGCGGATCGCGTTGCCGAGCCCGAAGGCGTGCAGCGCCCGGGCCTGATCCTGGGCCAGCGCCTTGGTCGGATAGAGGAACAGCGCCCGCGCCTTGGGGTCCTCGAGCAGGATCTGGAGGGTGGGCAGCTGGAAGGTGAGCGACTTGCCCGACGCGGTGCCGGTGGTGACGATCGTCGGCCCCTCGAAGGCCGCGTAGAAGGCGTTGACCTGGTGGCGGTAGAGCTGATGGATGTCCTTCTTGTGCAGCGACTGGGCGAGCAGCGGGTGCAGGTCCGTGGGGATGGGCTCGAGCACGGGGGCGATCGCCGGGTGGACGTCCTCATAGACGAGGCGTTCGTCGGCTTCGGCGGACTCGAGGATCTTGGCCCACGGCTCCTTGGCGCGGACGGGTCGCGTTGCGCTCACGCTTCCCAGTATGGTCGCGCCCGGTGTCCGAACGGTCTCGCTCTCACCCGATAGGGCGGAAAGGTTGCGCTCTGTGCTGAAAGCTCTCTACGTGGATCTGGACGGGACCCTGCTCGGGCCGCGCGGCTCGCTGTTCGCCGACGCCGACGGTGGGGTGACGATGGCCGGCGCCCGGGTGGTCGAGGCGTGTCGGCGCGCCGATGTCGAGATCGTGGTGGTCACCGGCCGGCGGCAGGAGAACGCCTTCGACGTCGCCCGTCTGCTGGGCTCGGGCTCCTACATCTTCGAGCTCGGCTGTGGCCTGGTGCTCGACGGGGAGCAGGAGTGGCTGACCGACGGGCTCGAGCCCTCCGAGGGCGCGGGCACGATCTATCAGCAGATCCTGGCGTCCGGAGCCCCGGCGCTGCTGCTGGCCGAGTACGAGGGGCGCCTGCAGTACCACGAGCCGTGGTCACGCGGGCGCGACGTCTCCCACCTGCTGCGCGGCGATGTCGACGTGACGGCGGCGAACGCGCTGCTGGAGGCCGAGGGGCTGGGCTGGCTACGCCTGGTCGACAACGGCGTGCTGGCCGCCCACGGCATCAACCTGCCCGGCTCGCTGTTCGGCATCGACAGCGACTCGGTGCACGCCTACCACCTGATGCCGGCCGGGGCCTCCAAGGCCCGTGGCGTGGCCCGGCACATGCAGAACCGCGGCTTTGCTGCGGCCGATTGCATCGCGGTGGGCGACTCGCGTGAGGACATGGAGATGTCCGCCTCCGTGGGCTGCTTCTGGCTGGTGGCCAACGGCGCCTCCCGTGATCCCGTCCTGGGTGCCGAGGCGAGCGCGGCTGCGGGCGTGCGCGTGTGTGAGGAGGGCTACGGCGCCGGGGTGTACGAGGCGGTCGTGACGACGTTGGCCGAGGGTCGCGGCTAGCCGGTTCGAGACCCGCGCGCTGCCTCGAGAACCGCGCGCCGGCTCGAGAACCGCGCGCCGCCTCGAGACCCGCGCGCCGCCCCGAGACCCGCGCTGCCTTGAGACCCCCAAAGCCTCCAAACCGGCTTGGGCACACGGGGCCCTGGAGGTTTGACCCCACTGGAGCGCCTACTTCTCTCCAGGGCTCCTGCGGCGGTGGTCGCTGTGGAGACTTTGGGGGTGTGGTTCACGCTGGGGGCGCGGTCAGCTCCGGGTCGCGGGGCCGGCGGCGGAAGAGGTTCGTGATCCGCTCGCGCAGCCGTTTCCAGAAGCCCGGCTTGACCGGCGGACGCCGCCAGCGGGCCGGCGGCGGCACCGTCGCCCGCACCACGTTGATCCACTCCTCGAGCGGAAGCTCACCCTCGATCAGGTTGGCCAGCGCACTGCTCACCGGGGCCTGGAATCCGGCCGAGGCGAGCGCCTGGGCGAGCAGCGGCACCGTTTCCAGCGACTCGACCGCCTGGCCGATTCGCTCCGGGATCTCCGCGGCCGGGACCCCGCTGGCCAGCAGCTCCCCCGCTCGCCGGTTGCGCGACTCGGGAGCCAGCGCCGTGGCCACGAGGTCGCCGGTGCCCGCGAGTCCGATCATCGACTCGGGCCGGGCGCCGAGCGATTCCGCCCAGCGCCACACCTCCGCGAAGATGTGACCGGCGGCGGCGCCGGCGGCGTTGAGCCCCTGGGCGACCGTCGCGCCTGAGGCGAGCGCGGCTGCGTTCTTCGCGGTTCCTGCCAGCTCGACGCCGACGGGGTCGTTGGACTGCTCACACACCACGCCGCCGCGGATGAACGCGTTGGCGAGGGTGCGGGCGAGCTCCTCATCGCCGGAGGCGGCGACAAGCCCGGCGCCCTCGGTCACCATCTCCGCGGCATGGGCCGGACCGCCGACACAGGCCGTGCGCCGGGAACCGAAGCGGTGCCCGAGGATCGCCGTCGGTGGCGTGCCGAACGGCGGCACCAGGCCCTTGGCCAGGGAGATCACCGCGGCGTCACGCTTGAGCCCGGAGGGCTCGAGGTTGCGGATGGCGCTGTCCAGGTGCTTGGAGGGCACGGCGATGAATACGTAGTCGGCGCGCGCCACGCCGTCTCCGACGTGCTCGATCCGTAGCTCCCGCGGGAAGTCCACGCCCTGGAGATACTCGCGGTTCTCCCGATGCTCGCTGAGCCGTTGGGCCTGTTCCTCGGTGCGCGTCTGCAGGGTTGTCCGCATCCCGCCGCGCGCGAGGAGTACCGCGACCGCGGTACCGAAGCTGCCGGCACCGATGACTACCGCCGCCCGGCGGTTGAGCGGAGTGGCGGGAAGGGTCAGATTCGGGCGCGCCAGAGGTGGCATAGCGGCATCAAGCTAGCTGCTCAGCCGCTCTTTCTGCACATCCGCCCGTTGCGGGCGGGGTCCTGCAGCCGCTCAGCTCGTAGTGAGCGGAGGCCAATCGATGCCCTGGATCACCACCTCGTCCACCGCATGGTCGGCGTAGAAGGGGAGCTTGGCGAACGTCTCATCGTTCGAGGAGAGGATCTCGAACCTGAAAGCAGCGTCAGGCGGCGGATCTCCGCGCGGTCGCCCGGGCTTGGGCGGCCTGCTCCACCTCATCCTCCAGCCGCACCGCGGCGGCGAGGTCGGCCGTCGCCTGAGCCATGGTCGAGAAGGCGGCCGCGACGGTCGCCGCGTCCGAGCCGGCGATCGCCCGGTTGAGATTGGTCACCGCCGAGTCGAACAAAAGCCACAGCTCCTCGGGGCCACGGCGCCCGGTGTTGGCGCGCAGCTCATACGGCGGCAGGGACTTCTCGGCTCCGGGGATGGGACGCCAGGCCAACCCGGCGCTGTGCGCCTGCTCCCACGCGAGTTGCTCGCGCGCCGCCGCCTCGGACAGGTTCTGCAAGCGCAGCGCGAAGCCGCGGTCCGGCGGGGCCATCTGGTGGGCCTTCATCGCCTCGGCCCAGCCGGCGCTCGCGTGCTTGATCAGATGCAGGATCTGCGCACGCTCCTTGTCCAGGTCGCTGCTGAAGGACATGTCTACTCCGCGCTCTCGCTGAAGTTCGGCTGATCAGGCGCGAGGTCGGCGGCTCCGACGGCGATCCCGCCCCAGAAGTCCTCTCCGCTCGGTCCCTCGGGAGCAGGTTCAACAACCGGCTTCGGGTTGCTGACCGCGGTCAGTACCTCTTCGAGGGCCGACCGACGGATCCGTACGCGCCGTCCGGCCCGTACCGCCGCGAGCTCGCCGCGGTCGATCCAGTTTCTCACCGTTTGCTGGTTGATCTTGAGAAGTTCCGCCACCTCTGCGACGGTCAGGAACTCCTCGTTGTCCGATTCACTGATCATTTGAGTGTTGCCTAATTGAAACAAATTGACGCCAACCGAGGCAAACCATAGTACGCTCGGCGGCGGAAATCATGTAACTGTTTGTAGGGGACAGTGATGGAAACGGGCGGAACACCAGAGGATTCCGGGCACCACGAGGCGGACAACGTCATTCGGTTCCCGCGCGACTGGTTCGGGTCGAAAGACGATCTGATCCCGATCGGCCCTGCCGCCGACCGCTTGGAGGAGGCGGCGGCCGCCGCGGAGCGTGAAGCCGCCGAGCGCGACGACCCCTACGCGCTGAGCGCCGACGACTTCTGGGGTGAGGGCTCCGGTGCGCTGCACCAGCCCGTCGACATTCCTCGAGAGGCCGAGGCGGCGGGCTCGCCGTTGCGAGTCGTCGCCCCCCTCGAGACGGCGCCCGAGCCTGTCCTCATGGCCCGGCCCCGGCGTCCCAGACTGCCGTTCGTGCTCTCTCTGCCGCGCGTCGGAGTGCCCCAGTTCGGCGTGCCGCGGTCGGTGCTGGTGCTCGTGGCAATGCTGATCGCCGCCTTGGCACTGTTCGTGTCGGGTGAACTCAAGACAAGCGCCCCTCGGGCCACACGGGTAGCCAGCCGGCAGGCGACCACCCCGGCTGATCTGGCGCAGTTGATGCAGGTGCAGAACCACCGGGACCAGCCCACATCTGTCGGTGCGGGCGCGGCTCAGTCACCGGGCAAGGCTCGCGCCGTCAAGACCCATCGGGCTGTAACGGGGCGGCATGTGGTGCGCAAGGCAGATCGATCCAAGGCCGCGAGGCACCGGGCGAAGGTCACAACCCACCGTTCCGTGACGCCCGCGCCCGCAAGGGACACCGCCGCCGTGTCGTCGGCATCGACTGACTCCGTCGCCACACAACCCGAACAGAGCACCGCAACGGAGATCACCCCGAGCGCCTCCGAGGGCGTCTCAGAACCCCAGCAGTCCACCGCTTCAGCCGCGGATTCGTCTTCCGCCGGATCGTCGGCCGCCGCGTCGGGGCCCACCGGCCTCGGCGGAGCGGTCGGGTCTCAATGCAACCCCAAATGCTCAGGCTGATAGAGCGCCGGTCTCGAAAGGACAACACGATGTTGAGCCAGGTCTTCAAGCACGTCCAGCGCAACGCGATCGCCTACGTCGCGTTGTTCTTCGCGGTCGGTGGCGGAGGCGCCGGAGCCGCGATCGCCGCGACCGCGGCCAGCTCCGGGACCGTGCACGCGTGCGTGAACAAGAAGACCGGAGCGCTCTATGTGGCTAGCCGGTGCAGTAGTACAGAGCGCGCGTTGAGCTTCAACCAGCGTGGGCCGGCGGGCCCGGCTGGCGTGGCTGCATTCGGTGAGGTTAATGCTGGTGGAACCGTAGAGTTTCAGCAGGGAATGAAGATCACCCAGACGGCGACTGGCTACTACACAATCGCCATAACAACGAGCAGCTGCAAGAACAGTCTCGAGCAGATTCCGATGGTCTCGCCACTGGGGTACGGCGCCGAACCCGGCACCCCGGACGCGCCAACCGGATATTTCCAGCCGTACGTCAACGCCGTGTCGTATGGAAAGGGGGGCCTCCAAGTACACGCTGGCTACACCTCTACGAGCGGGACCTTCGTTGGTACGGACCAGGGCTTCTACATCTACGACGAGTGCGTCAAGGCGTAGAACGGACGGGCAGCACGGGCTACGTCAAGGTGACTTCGTGATGAACGCCAGCACTGTCCCGTACCGCCTGACCAACTACGTTCTTGCCGTGACTGTGGGTCTGGCTGCCTTCGGCATCCTTGGTACGTCGAGCGCGAAGGCGGGGACCTACAACATCACCGCGGCCCCTAGTCAAGTGTGTTCGCTCGGGACGTTTATCTCGAACGTGCCAGGTTTCGGTACCTCTTGTGATGCCGGCGTCGTCACCATTGACGCCCCGCAGGGCGGGTCGGGCTCGACCGACCGCCAACTGTGGGAGATTGACTCCCCCAGTCCCGCACTCAATATCACCGGCGTTAGCCTCTCTGAAGTTGAGACGGTCAACATCAATAATGCTGATCAGCCCGGTTATGGGGGTGGGACCTATTGGAACGGCGGCGGCCAACCACTGAACACAGAGGGAGACGCTGTTCCGGATCAGGCCAGCGGTTTTTCAAGCCAGTATTTCGGCTTACAGTTAGTTTGCAGCGACACCAGTGGGTGCGACGGCACCGGCAGTCAAGCCAACGCGCAGGTCATTAGCAACGGGACGATCAGTCTTACCGTTCAGGAGACCCAGGCGCCAGCGCTCAGCGCCGTCGGCTCGAACGACCTCTTCAATCAGACCGACGGCGGCTGGGTTTGGAACGCTGCCGGAGATCCTTGGCCGGTCACGCTGCAGGGCTCAGACCCGTCAGGCATCTGCGGTCTCGCCGTAACGGTCGACGGTACGATCGTCAATCAGGCGGCGTCGTCTCCGACTGCATCTGTTTTCCAGCAATGCCCGTCTCCGGCGACGCTTGTCGCGCCTGTCGACACCACCATCTTCGAACCGACCTACGGACAGTTGACGCTCGGACTTAGTGACCAGAATGCCGCTCAGGTTCAGTCTCAGGGGTCAGCAAGCATCAATGTCGACAACGTCCCGCCCACAGTCAAGATCACCGCGCTGAACGACACGAACCCGGGCGGCTGGTCGGTCAACCATCCGGTGACTTTGGAGGTCACGCCGGCCGCCGGCCCCTCAGGGGTCTCCAGTGTCAGCTGCAGCGACACGGTCGCCGGCACCAGAGGTTGCCCGGATCGTCGTGGAAGTTCGCTGACGATCACACCGGGTTGGGGGTCAAACGGTAACGGCCTCTCGGGCCGAGGTGTTGTCCCGGTCTTGGCTTTGGAGAAGGAGGTGGTGTTGCTCGATCGCGATCACCAACTTCGCGAGGTCGCTGTAGCCGATGATCCGTCGGAACTGGGCCTCGGCTTGGAGCATCCCCGCGGCGGTCCAGCGTTTGCGCATGTCCCCGTCCTGCCAGCGTTTCACGTTCCGTTGGGTGTGACGGACAACCTCGATCATGGACTCACACGGGTTCGTGGAAGACAGGGTCTTGGCGAGCTTCCCGCCGACCCCGAGTCCCATGAGCGTAAGGGTCTCGGCCATCCCTTCGCGCAACGATCCGGCGGCGTCGGGCCAGGAACGGTCCAGCTCCTCGGCAAGGGTCTGCAGCCGGGCGAGCGCCTGATCGGGATCAGTCAGCGCCCACGCGCCACGGATCCGGGCAAGCACCTGCTGGCCATCGCGGTCAGGCAGCAGATCGCAGACGTTGCGTTCCTTGTGCCGTTGGCAGCGCTGAACGAGGGCGTGCTCGCCGAACACGTCCCTGACAGCCTTCCTCAGCGCCTTTCCGCCGTCGAGCACGAACAGAATCGCCTGGGTCGGGTCCAACCCGCGGTCCACGAGGTCAGCAAGCAACTCGCGCGCGAGGGTCGCGTTCTCAGTCGAACCTTCCCACAGGCCAAGCGGGACTTTCACCCCCTCGGTCGAGATCCCGAGGGCGACGACGTGAACGCGGCCGGCGATCTCCAGGCCGTCGAGCATCATCACCGCCAAACGCATGTCATCCAAGCGGCGAGCCATGAGCTCCCCGAGCGCGGTGCGGGTCTTCTCGATGAACATCTCTGACACCGAGCTCTTGGTCTTTGACCGGGCGGTCGCCTCGACTTCTGTGCCGACAGGTTCGCCGACACGAGCGAACTTGCGGGTCGAGACCCCGGCGAGCATCCGGTCCATCACCGCTCGCTGCAGCGGGTCGCGGTCAGCGAAATAGGTGTAGGTACTGACCGGTAGCTCCTTGCCATCGACGCTGCGGACGCGCGGGCGGGCCACCGGCACCCGCCGGCCACCGAGCGTCATCGACCCGTCCTCATGGCCGTGACGAGACGCGGTCCGCTCCGGGTTCCAGGCCCCCTTCGGCCCGACGATCTCGGTCACCTCCGATTCCATCAGCTCGTGCACGACCCGCAGGCCGACACCGACGCTCAACGCGAGCAGTCCCTCTCTCGCTGCTCCGACGAGCTCACCGAGCGCTTCTTGAATCTCCGCAGGCAGCGGCATCTCCGCCGCCTCGACGCTCGAGGCGACCTGCAGGGCGTTTACCTTCTTCATGGCGGTCCTCCCGTCCTTTCGGACTGTGTTTGGCGACCAGAACGCTCCCAAAAGGAGCGGACAGGCCGGGCGGACCGCCACCACAAACTTCTACGAACTACCGGGCAACCTCCGGCACCACCACTCCCCTACCACTCACCGCTGTCGCGCCCGGGCTGTACAACGTCACGGTCAACGGGAACGGCTCCCATGCTGTGGCTTGCAGCGTTGCCAACAATGCTGTCAACCCCCAAGGCGCTCACAACACGGGAAGCGCTGCAGAGACGGTTGACATCGACGAACAACCCCCGTCGCTCACCATCGAGCCGTCTGACCCGGGGAACCCCGACCAAGTCGTAGTCGTGACCAGCGATGACGAATCCCCGGTCGCGGGCGGCAGCATCCAGATCATGCCGCAGGGCTCCAGCACATCGACGACGCTGCCAACCACCTTCAACGCCGGGCAACTGACGGCCACGATCCCTGACGCGACGCTGAAGGCCGGCGCCTACACGCTGCAGGCGTCGGCGACCAGTCAGGTCGGCAATACCGGCACCGCCAGTGAGAACGTCACCCTCCCGCTCCGCGCAGGTTCGAGCTCGAATGTCAGCTTCAAGAAGATCGTCGACCCGAGGATCGCCAAGAAGGTCAAGGAGCGCGTCCTCGTCGGCTTTCACTACGTGACCGAGAAGAAGCACGGCAAGACCGTGAAGGTGAAGAAGGGCGGTCACTACAAGACGATCACCGTTATCAAGCGCGTTGAACACTGCACCACTAAGCGCGTCAAGGTCGCCAAGCACAAGACGAAGCTCAAGCGCGTCTGCTCGGCTCCCCGCGTGTCCTACCTGAGGAAGGCGGACGTCGGGCACGGAAAGAAGACCACGGTCTATGGAGAGCTGACCACGAACCAGGACGTTCCGATCGCTAACCAGACCGTGACGATCCTCACCGCCCCGAACAACGGCAAGGGCGACTACACCGCCGTCGCCACCACGTCGACCAACTCCAGCGGTGGCTGGAAGGTGAGCTTGCCGGCCGGTCCGTCCCGCATCGTCAAGGCCTCCTACGGCGGATCTCCAACGCAGCTGCCCGCCACGAGTACCGCCCGCCTTTACGTTCCCGCGCGTATCAAGATCTCGGCGAGTCCGACAAAGCTCCCCTGGAGCGGCACGACAGTCATCAAGGGGCGGCTCGAGGGCGGCTACATCCCTGCCGACGGTGTGGCGATGCGTCTGTTGATCCGGATCGCGGGCCGCAAGCAGCTGTACTCACCCGTTCCCTTCCGGACCACCAAGACCGGCTCTTTCAGCGTCAAGTGGTCCTGGGGAAAGGGATCCGGGGTTGCGAAGTACCCGTTCTCCGTCGCGACAACGGCCAACGAGTCCGACTATCCGTACACGGCCGCGACCAGTAAACCGGTCGACATCGAGTTCGGGGTACGAACGCCCAGGCACGCGACGAAGCGCCGTCGTCGCGGTAAGTAAGCCCGGCTGCGCCCCGCAGCGAGGTTGCCCGGATCGTCGTGGAAGTTCGGCGACGATCACACCGGGTTGAGCGTCACACGGTAACGGTCTCTCGGACCGGGGTGTCACCCCCGTTTTGGCTGTGGAGAAGGAGGTGGCGATGCTCGATCGCGATCACCAGCTTCGCGAGGTCGCTGTAGCCGATGATCCTGCGGAACTGCCGTTCGGCCTGGAGCATCCCCGCGGCGGTCCAGCGTTTGCGCATGTCCCCGTCCTGCCAGCGTTTCACGTTGCGCTGGGTGTGGCGGACGACTTCGATCATTGACTCGCACGGGTTCGTTGAGGACAGGGTCTTGGCGAGCTTGCCGCTGACCCCGAGTTCCATCAGCGTCAGCGTCTCGGACATGCCTTCACGCAGCGACCCGGCGGCGTCGGGCCAGGAACGCTCCAGCTCCCCAGCCAGGGTCTGGAGATCGGCGAGCGCCTGGTCGCGGTCAGTGAGCGCCCACGCGCCACGGATCCGGGCGAGCACCTTCTGGCGATCACGGTCTGGGAGCAGGTCGGTGACATTCCTCTCTTTATGCCTTTGGCAGCGTTGAACGAGGGCGTGCGCACCGAACACGTCCCTGACAGCCTTTCTCAGCGCCTTGCCGCCGTCGAGGACGAACAGAATCGCCTGCGTCGGGTCCAGGCCGCGGTCCACGAGGTCAGCGAGCAATTCCCGCGCGAGGGTCGCGTTCTCAGTCGATCCTTCCCAGAGCCCAAGCGGGAGTTTCACCCCTTCGGTCGAGATGCCCAGTGCGACGACGTGAACGCGGCCGGCGATCTCGAGGCCGTCGAGCATCATCACCGCCAGACGCGTGTCGTCCAACCGGCGGTTCATCAGCTCCCCCAGCGCGGTGCGGGTCTTCTCGATGAACATCTCCGACACTGAGCTCTTGGCCTTCGATCTCGCGGTCGCTTCAACGTCGCTGCCGACGGGTTCGGCGACGCGGGCGAACTTCCGCGTCGAGACGCCGGCGAGCATGCGGTCCATCACCGCCCGTTGCAGCGGATCTCGGTCTGCGAAGTACTGATACGTCGCGACCGGAACTTCCTGCCCCTCCACGGTCCGGACCCGCGGGCGGCTGACGGGCACCCGCCGGCCACCCAGGGTCATCGACCCGGCCTCATGGCCGTGACGGCTGGCGCTCCGCTCCGGGTTCCAGGCGCCCTTGGGCCCGACGATCTCGGTGACCTCGGACTCCATCAGCTCGTGCACCAGCCTGAGCCCAACGCCGACGCTGAGCGCAAGCAGTCCTTCTCTCGCGGCGCCGACGAGCTCACCAAGCGCTTCCTGAATCTCCGCGGGCAGCGGCAACTCCGCCGCCTCCCGCCCTGAGACGACCTGCGGTCCAGTTACCTTCTTCATGGCGGTCCTCCTGTCCTTTCGGACTGTGTTTGGCGACCAGAACGCTCCCAAAAGGAGCGGACAGGCCGGGCGGACCGCCACTACAAACTTCTACGAACTACCGGGCAACCTGCCCGCAGCGCCCACCCAGGATTGGTGCCTGAACAAAAAGTTCGCAGCGGGGGGGTGAAAACCCCCTCGCCAAAGCCTCTTTAGGGCATGCGAACACAACGACGGCTGGTGATCACCGGCGCCGCGCTGATGATGATCGGATCCATCTGTCCGTGGGCGACCGTCTTCGGTTTCTTCCCGGTCAACGGTCTGCAGTGCCGGTTCGGGTGGGGCACCCTGCTGATCGGCGGGCTGCTGGTCACCCTCGAGGCACAGCCCACATGGCTGGGTCGGCCGCTGGCGCCGGTCGTCCGGCATGAGCGGCTGGTCAAGCTGGGGGCGTCGGGTGTGGCCATCGCCCTCTGCGTGCTGGTCATCCTGGGCTTCAGCGGCGGCGGGGCAGTCCTGCAGACTGACTGGGGGCTCTATCTGACGCTTATCGCGGCGGTCGCCGTGGTCTGGGCGACCCTCCGGAGGGTCTCGTGAGCCGAGCACGAGGGGCGTGTAAAGTTCGACTGAGTGTTCGGAGACTTCCTCCAGCCAACGCATCTGATCTTCGTCCTCCTCGTGGCGCTCCTGGTGCTCGGGCCCAAGCGACTCCCCGAGGTGGGGCGTCAGCTCGGCAAGGGCATGCGCGACTTCCGTGGCGCCATGTCGGGCATCCAGGATCAGAAGAACGACATCTTCGAGTCGGCCAAGGTGCATCTGCCCGCACACGAGCCGGATCCCGAACCCGTGATGTCGACTGCGACGTCAGCCGCCGAGCCCTCACTGAGTGGGGCCGGTACCGAGGAGTCACCAGCTCTGGCTCCGCGGAACGACGAGTTCCCGCCCAGCTGAGCTCACACTCCGGCGCTGCTGATACAGCAGCCCTGGTAGCGCTGCTGCGACAACCGCACCGCGGCGCGCCTCCCAGCGTCAACCAGATCCGGCAGTCTGGCGGACCCCGGGTAGCGCTTGAAACGAGGCTTGGTCTCCTTGCCGACGGTGCCGAGCAGCAGGCGCGCGAGGAGCTAGATGGCTGGGAGGCCGACGGGATCACCGCGCTCGCCTACACCGACGACCGCTATCCCGAGCCGCTGGCCAAGACGGCTAAAGCTCCGCCGTTGCTCTTCGTCCGCGGCGAGCTCGAAGCAGTCGACCGCAACGGCGTCGCGATCATCGGGACACGGACACCGACTCCCGCCGGGCGTGGGATGGCGAGTCAGATGGCGGTGGCCTTGGTCGAGGCCGGACACACGGTGACCTCGGGGCTTGCAGCGGGGATCGACACCGCCGCGCACACAGCGGCGCTCGCGGCTGGAGGCAGGAGCATCGGGGTTCTCGGCACCGGGCTGCGGCACGCCTACCCGGCGGCGAACGCCGTGCTGCAGTCGCGCCTCCAGGTGCTCGTCTCTCAGTTCTGGCCCGAGCAGGGACCCCACCGGGAGAACTTCCCCAAACGCAACGCCGTGATGTCCGGCATCAGCTCGGCGACCGTGATCGTCGAGGCGGGCGAGCGCAGCGGGGCGCGGATCCAGGCTCGCCACGCCATCGCGCAAGGCCGACCGCTGTTTCTCGTCACCGCGTTGCTCAGCCAGCCGTGGGCGAGGACCCTGGCCTCGCGGGCCGGGGTCCGGATCGTCGGCGCACCGGACGAGTTGATCGCGGCACTCCAGCCATGGACGGTCTGATCACGCCGCGGCCGGGGCCCGGGGTCTGTCCGGCGTGCTTCAACTTCACGCGCGAGCCCGACGGTGGTCGCTGTCGGGCCTGTTGCGCGTCCGAGTCTCACCTCAGGGTGGTCGTGCCGATCTCCTACGCACCAGCTGGTGGGGCCCTGCACCGAGACCTCGCCGACTACAAGCGGGCGGCCGAACCTGCGGTGCCCGACCTGGTCAACGGCCTCGCCGGCCTCCTGTCCAGCTTCCTTGTCGACCACGAGGGATGTGTGATGGCCGCAGCGGGTGTCGAGCGCTTTGACGACGTGATGGCTGTCCCCTCCGGCGACCTCCGGCGCGACGGCCTGCACCCGTTACGGCGGATCGTCGCAGAGCTCGTACCCGAGACTCGCGGGCGCTTTCGCGACGGGCTGAGGGCGAGCGGGGCGCCGAGCATCCGGCATACGTTCGACCCGAACCGCTTCGTGGCGCTGAGTCCGGTCACCGGTCGCCACGTCCTGCTGATCGATGATGTGTGGACCACCGGAGCGACCGCCCAGTCCGCCGCTGCGGTCCTTGTGGCGGCCGGCGCCGCGAGCGTCAGCGCCATCGTCATCGGTCGTTACGTCAACGGTTACTGGGGCGGGATATCGGAGCGGCTCGAGCGAATGCTGAGCTGTGGTTGGGGCGATGGCTGCGTGCTCTGTCAGCCAACGACTCCGCTGGCTCGGGCTTCCTATACTCGACTCTCCCCGCAAGGGGGGCGTAGCTCAGTTGGTTAGAGCGCCGGCCTGTCACGCCGGAGGTCGCGGGTTCGAGTCCCGTCGCTCCCGTTTATAAGTGCCTGTAAAACAAGAACTTTCCCGTTGAGTTCTGTGGCTAGGTTGATCGGTCAACTATCAGGCAACTGTCCCTGATTTTGGGAGTAGCCGACGGGCAACTACAGGCCGGAGGCTCCGGGTGGCTCGCGCGGCCCGTCTGGTGCCAGCCGTCGGGGGCCGATTAGCTCACTGAGGAGCTAAGCTGGCGCCCCAGCGACCGGATCCGTTACGCCCTCCGAGCAGGGCTTTTCAGAGGTCGTCCCTCGCCCACGGCAGCATGACGTCTTGAGATGTCTCGCCGGCGAGGGACCAAGCACGTCCGATCCACCACGGGTCCAAAAGGTCGGGCTGTCGCCGACGAGAGCGGCCACCATCTCGGGCCGCGGAGTGACAACGGCGGAGCGGGCACGAGGGCTGGGAGGACGCGCTGATATCAGATTTATCTGATACGGTGATGAAGTGACTCAAATGACTGCCACCGACGCGGCTCGCAGCTTCTCAGAAGTCCTCAACCGCGTCGCCGCCGGCGAAGAGATCGAGGTGCTCCGCAGCGGAGCACCCGTCGCAGTGATCGCGGCACCGAAATCTCAGCTGCTCTCGGCCGCGCGATTCCGGGAGTTGATCGCCAGCGCGCCACGACCAGATGACGAGTTCGCCGCTGACGTTCGAGCGGCCCGCGCCCTTATCCCGGCCGCTGAGGATCCTTGGCCGTCCTAATTGACACCGGCCTGCTCATCGACCTCGAGCGCGGTGTTAGCTCTCCGACGGTCGAAGCGTTGCTCGGAGAGGAAGACAGAGCCATCAGCGTCATCACCGTCAGCGAGCTGCTCCATGGCGTCTATCGCGCTACCGGCGCAACCCGCACACGTCGCGGCGCGTTCGTCGAGCATCTACTCGCCGGCTTGCGCGCCGTCCCGATCACCGAGACAGTGGCTCGTGCCCACGCAGACCTCTGGGCACAGCTTTCCGCCCAAGGCACCCAGATCGGCCCCCACGACCTGTGGATCGGAGCGACCGCTGTCGCCCACGGCCTCGCCGTCGCCACGAGCAACACCGCAGACTTCGTACGGATCCCAGGTCTTCGCGTCATCACGCCTCCGGCCTGAACCGGGGGCCACAGAACTCACCACGGTGCGAGTACCGGGCCAAGCGGTCAACTGCCGCATCGGCACGGCCAATGACCGAGACATCACACGTATGATGGGTGCGGTCATGAGCACGCGCCTGCGACCGAGAGAGCACTCCGCTGTGCGTCGTCTCGCCACCTCCGCCCAGCGGAGGCTACGGTCATGAAGACTCGCTCGCTGGGAAGCCTCAGGGCGACCGAGCTCGGACTGGGCGGCGGACCGATTGCCGGCCACGGGGTGCCGACCAGCGAGCAGGATGCCAGGGAGGCCGTCGATGCGGCCTGGGCCGGAGGCGTGCGGTATTTCGATACCGCACCCCACTACGGCCTCGGCCTCTCGGAGCGGCGCATGGGCGCGGCCCTCGCCGATCGTCCCCGCTCCGAATTCATCATCTCCACCAAGGTGGGGCGTACGCTCGAGCCCAATCCGAGCCCGACTGGAAGCGACCTGGAGGCCGGAGGCTTTGCGGTCCGCGACGACCTGAGGCGCCGCTTTGACTACAGCGCCGATGCGATCCGCCGCGGCCTGGAGCAGAGCCTCGAGCGCCTCGGCCTCGACCGGGTCGACGTGGTCTACGTCCATGACGCCGATGATCACGTCGAGGAGGCGATCAGCGAGGCGCTTCCGGCCCTGGCCAAGATGCGCGACGAGGGTATGGTCGCGGCGATCGGGGTGGGTATGAACCAGTGGCAGGCGCCCCTGCGGATGGTTCAGGAAAGTGACGTCGACGTCGTGATGCTGGCCGGCCGGTGGACGCTGCTGGACCGGAGTGGGCGTCCGCTGCTCGACGCCTGTGCCGAGCGCGGTGTCCGGGTTGTCGCGGCGGCGCCGTTCAACTCGGGGGTTCTCGCCGCGCCCCGGCCGGATCCGCGGACCACGACGTTCAACTACGGACAGGTTCCCGCGCCGGTGCTGGCGGCGGCGCAGCAGATGGCGGACATGTGCGAGGCGGCCGGCACCACGTTGCCGGCGGCGGCGGTTCAGTTCCCCCTGCGGGAGGAGGTGGTTGGCTCGGTGGTCTGCGGGCTGCGGAGCGGGCGCGAGGTGGCGGCCGCCATCGATGCGTATGAGAGCCCGATCCCGGAGGAGCTGTGGGACGAGCTCGAGCAGGCGCGTACTGTGATGACCGAGCTGAGATGACGCGAGTCGACGCCGGTCGTGGGCCAGAACCTCGCCGAATCCTGAGTGACCGCTAACCATCGGAGGAATGCCCCCACTGTGTCCACGAACGGCCTGAGCGCGCTGGGAACCCCTTGGGCCGGGCGTCCGGAACGGCTCGGTGTCGCGGTGCTCGAGAACCTGGTCGACCTGGTCCTCAGCGGACGTCTGGCGCCTGGGGAGACCTTTCCCTCCGAGGCGGAGCTGTGCGTGCACTTCAACCTGTCGCGCACGGTGATCCGCGAAGCCATGCGCCGCCTCGAGGACAAAGGTCTCGCCGAGATCCGCCAGGGCCAGGGCACCACCGTGGCCCATCCCGACAAATGGGACTTACTGGATCCTGTGGTGCTCGATGCTGCGATCCGGCACGACAAGTCCCGGGCGGTGCTCGACGATCTCATCGACGTCCGGCTCGCTCTCGAGTCTCAGATGACCGCCGAGGCAGCCCGTCGGATCACCGACGCCCAGCTGGCGGAGATCGGCACGGTCCTCGCCGAGCTTGGCGATCTCCTCGATGATCCGGCCCGTCATTCGGTTGTCGACACGCGCTTCCACGATCTCATCATGCGGGCCTCCGGCAACGCCCTGAGCCGCAGCATCGTCCGCTCGATTCACAGCCACGCGCGCGCGAGCAGCCTCTACAACGGGCCGATGGATGATTGGAACCTCACGCCCACTCACGACGGGCATCTCGAGATCTACGCGCGCCTGAGCGAACGTGATCCAGAAGGTGCCGCCCAGGCGATGGAGCATCACATCCTCTCGACCTGGCAGGCGCGACGGCAGGCCCGCATCGAACCGCGATAAGCCGCTCCGCCGCGGCGACGCGCACCGCATATTGCTTACTCATCACTTGTATGACATGATACGTCTCGTTCAAGAGGAGAGGGCCTGAACGTCGTGCGGCGACCCGCATCCGTCCGTGTACGGAGGTGGCGCCGGTGCCTGCGTGTGTCCTCGAACGACCGTGTCTTCACTCGGCGCTCAGTGGTCCGCACGTGACCCAGCCGGAGCTCTCGAGGGTTGACGCCCACCTGTCTCGCGGCGGCGAGACCCCCATCGAGAGGATCAGATGTTCAACACAGCGCTTTCGAGGATGTCGCTCACCCTGGCGTTAGGCGCGGGTCTGGCTGGTCTGCCCGCGGCCGCCCAGGCGGCCCCCGCGCATGCCGTGGGACGCACGGCGGTGGTCGTCGTCTCACCCCAGGGCAGCAACCTCGGGCTCGGCACGCCCCGCTCGCCCCTGCGCACCCTCGCAGCTGCCCAGCAACGTGCCCGTCTCTTCGCCCGGGCCGGCCTGAACGTGAACGTCGAGCTGGAAAGCGGCACCTACACGCTGCGCCAGCCGCTGCGCTTCAACGACCGCGACTCCGGTGCGTCGGGTCGCACGGTGACCTGGGAGGCGGCTCCCGGGGCAGACCCGGTCATCTCAGGTGGCACGACGGTCAGCGGGTGGCAGATGCATGACGCCTCCCAGAACATCTACGTCGCCAACGTTCCCACCGGCGTCGACTCGCGCCAGCTCTACATCAACGGGCAGGAGGCGCCGATCGCGCAGATGAGCGTTCCGCACTCCGACTTCACGGTGACCACCTCGGGCTTGACCATCAACCCCACCGCCCCGTACGCCGAGAGCCTCGCGAGCACCCTGGACAGCCTTGGGGATCAGAGCCGCATCGAGTTCGAGTCGGTGCAGTCCTTCACCGACCACATCGCCCCGGTCCAGAGCATCAGCGGTCAGACCATCACCATGCAGCAGCCCTCCTGGCAGAACCAGAACTGGGGCTATGACGATTGGAACAACCCGTTCGCCGGTGGCACGAATGTGACGATCGAGAACGCCTACGGGCTGCTTGCGCCCGGTCAGTGGTACCTCGACCCCAGCGCAGGAAAGCTCTATTACCGCGCCCCGGTGGGGACGAATCCGAACAGCGAAAGCGTCGTGCTGCCCCAGCTGCAGTCCCTCATCCAGGTCGCTGGTACCTACTCACAGCCCGTGCAGAACCTGACCTTCTCAGGTCTGACGTTCTCCGACACGACCTGGCTCGGCCCGACCACCAACGTGGGGTACGCCGACGAGCAGAACGGCGCCTTCATCCCGAGCGCCTACACCCAACCCAGCGACTACCTGACCAGCTGTCAGTCGGGCTGTCCTCTGTTCGAGGCCACCCGCAACGGCTGGGACCAGATGCCCGCGGCCGTGCAGGTCGCCGCGGCCACCCAGGTCGGCTTCAGCTCCGACACCTTCAACGACCTCGGCGAGGTTGGCCTCGGGGTCGGTCAGGACGCTGACGCCAACGCCTCGGGCATCGGGCTCGGTGCCTCAGATGTGGACATCACCGGCAACTCGTTCGCCAACCTCGGCGGGAACGGCATCGTCGTCGGGGGCATCCAGCCCGACGCTCACCACCCCAGCTCGCCGGCGATGACCAATCAGGACATCACCATCGACGACAACCTCGTCGACGGGGTCAGCACCGACTACGCCGATACCTCCGGGATTCTCTCCACCTATGTGACCCACGCGGTCATCGAGCACAACGAGGTGGAGAACCTGCCCTACGACGGGATCGACATCGGCTGGGGCTGGGGAACCAACGATCCCGGCGGCAGCCAGGACTACGAGAACCGCGGCCTCTATGCGTACCAGCCGGTCTACACCACCCCGACGACCCTGAAGAACACGGTCGTCGATGCCAACCGGGTCCACGCCACCAAGCAGGTCCTCCATGACGGCGGCTCGATCTACAACCTGTCAGCCGACCCGGGTGCCGTGTTCTCGAACAACTACGTCTATGACAACAACCACACGGTCGGGCTCTACCTCGACGAGGGGTCCCGGTACGTGACCCTGACCAACAACGTCATCCAGGATGCGGGCGTGTGGGCCTTCACCAACGCGAGCGCCACCAACAACACCGACGACAGCGTGTTCGACGCCAATTTCTACAACGCCGGGGTCACCGAGATCGCCACTGGGGCGCCGCACAACAACGTCTCGGAGAACAACGTCATGGTCACGGGATATGACTGGCCCGCCGCCGCTCAGCAGGTGATCGCTCAGGCCGGTCTCACCACTGCGGTGCCGCCGGTTCAGGTGGACGACCCCAATGGCTGAGGGCACTCATCGGCTCCGCCTCCAACACGAGGCACCGCACAAGCTGCTCGCCGATGGGCCCTCGGCGGGCTTGGGTCACCGCGGCACGGGGTCCTCTTTCCCCCGTGTCGCGGTGACCCGCCACTCCGCGGATCTGACACCCCCGAATCAGACCCAACCGAACGAGCCACCTCCTTCACCATGACCTCAGATCACCCATCTCCCGGGGGACGCCAGGCCCTGCAGCTCAATCCCCGCGACAACGTCGCCGTCGCCGTGCGGAACCTCCCAGCGGGTGAGGTCGTCGCCGTCGAACTCACCCGGGTGACCCTGCAGGAACCGATCAGCTTCGGTCACAAGCTGGCGCTGGTGCCGATCCCCGCCGGCGATGCGGTGCGCAAATACGCCGAGGTCATCGGCGTGGCCAGCGCCGACATCGCCGCGGGGGCCCACGTGCACGTTCACAACGTCGTCAGTGCGAGGTTGCCGGGCCCCGAGGACGCCGACGTTGTCTGATCACCTCACCGGCTTTCGTCGCTCCACGGGCACAGTCGGCATCCGCAGCCACCTCCTGGTGCTCCCCTCCGTGGTGTGTTCCACCCACGCGGCGGCGATGATCGCGGAGGAGGCGGGCGCGGTCAGCATCACCCACCAGCACGGCTGTCTGCAGGTCGGAGATGACCTGACCTCCACGTCGTCTCAGCTCTCGGCGCTCGCCACCGCCCCCAACGTCGGCGCGGTGCTGGTGGTCAGCCTGGGCTGTGAGACCCTGAACGGACGGAGGCTCGCCGAGAGCATCGCCGCCGCGGGACAACGGGTCGAGCTGGTCGGCATCCAGAGTTCCGGGGGCACGAACCGAGCCGTCCTGAGCGGGCGGGACCTCGCCGGACGTCTGCTCGAGGAGATGGACGGCGAGCGCCGCGAGCCCTTGGACGCGGGTGAGTTGTGTGTGGGGATCGACAACGCCGAGCACCGCTTGAGCGTGGCGCTGGCCGACGCGCTGGAAGGTCGCGGCGTCCGGGTGGTCATGGCCGAACGCGGCCAGCGCGGTTCGGCGTCCCACGTATGGCTCACCGCGCAGGGCGCCCAGCTGCTCGTCAGCCTCCCCGACGCCGATGAGGGACCGGTGGGCTTTGCCATCTCTCCGGTGCTGGCCGTCGCCGCTGACAGCGAGCTGCACCGCGGCCTGGCCGACGACTTCGACATCGTCCCGGATGACGACGAGGCCGAGGTCGCCTTCGCTGCCCGGATCGCCGAGCGCGTGCTGGTGCACGCCGGCGGGGTGCCGACCGCGGCTGAGCGCCGGGGCGCGGTGGACTGCGTCATCCGGCGCCTGGCGGTGACGATGTGAGCGAGCCGACACTCACCGGTTACCGGCGTGCCGACGGGCGCTTCGGCGTGCGCAACCACGTGCTGGTACTGCCGGCCCGCGCCTCGGCCAACGCCGCCGCCACCGCGATCGCCGACGGTGCCCCCGGCGCCGTGTTCGTCAATCACGAGTGGTTGGGTCGCCGTGATGAGCCGGACGCCGAGCTGATCGTCCGCACCCTTGCCGGGTTCGGTGCCAACCCGAATGTGTTCGCGACCCTGGTGATCGGCCTCGGCAACGCGGATCGGGACATCGTCGCCGCGACCGCGGCACGTGGTGGGACGGCGGTGTTCGTCGACATGGCCCAACACGGGGGCAGCGCCGGAACCGTCGCGTTCGCCCGTCCGATGCTCCGAGATCTCACAGACCAGGCAGATCAGCAGTCGCGGGAGCCGATGCCGCTGTCGGCGCTGTGCATCGGCCTCGAGTGCGGTGGTTCTGACGCGCTCTCGGGCATCACCGCGAACCCCGCACTCGGCCTGGCCTCAGATCGCCTGGTGGCCGCCGGCGCCACCACCATGCTCTCGGAGATCCCGGAGCTCGTGGGCGCAGAGGAGCTGCTGGCCGCCCGGGCGATCAACCCGGCGGTCGCCGAGCGCATCCGCACTGTCATCCACAGCTTCGAACGTTCGGTCGAGGCGCTGGGTGTCGATATCCGCGGCGCCCAGCCGACGCCGGGCAACATCGCCGGCGGCCTCACCACGATCGAGGAGAAGTCCCTCGGCGCGGCCAAGAAGGCCGGCAGCGCACCGATCACCGGCGTGCTCGAGTTCGCCGAGGCGCCCGCCGTGCCCGGCCTCTACATCATGGACACCCCCGGCCACGACATCGAGCAGATGGTGGGGCTGGTGGCCGGCGGGTGCCAGATCGTCGCCTTCACCACGGGCCGGGGCACCCCGACGGGCTCAGCGATCGCCCCGTGCCTGAAGATCGCCACCAACACCGCCACCTTCACGCGGATGGAGGGCGACATCGACCTCAACGCCGGACGCGCACTCGACGGCTCCGTCAGCCTGCCCCAGCTCGGCGATGAGATCCACGCGGCCCTGCTCAGCGTGGCGGGCGGCCAGCCGACCTGCGCGGAGCGGCGGGGCAACCACGAGTTCGCGCTCCGCCGGGCCGGCTGACGCCGGGCGGCTGAGTCAGCGCACCGCGGATGCGAACGTGTGTCGCGCGCGACCGATGCCGCCGATCTCGACCTCGACGACATCCCCGTCGGACAGGTAGGGGAACCGGCCCGACAGCGCCACCCCCTCCGGCGTGCCGGTCAGGATCAGGTCGCCCGGCTCGAGCGTCATGTACTGGGAGATGTCGTAGACGAGCTGGGCGGGGGAGAAGATCATGTCCGCGGTGCTCGAGTCCTGGCGCGGCGCGCCGTTGACCCAGGAGCGCAGACGCAGTCCGTCGGGGGCGAGCTCGTCGGCGGGGATGAGCACCGGACCGAGGGGACAGAAGGTCGGCGCGCACTTGCCCTTTGACCATTGACCGCCCGACTCCTCGATCTGCAGCGTGCGCTCCGACACGTCGTCAGCCACCGTCCAGCCGGCGATGTGGGCGAGCGAATCCTCCGGGGAGGCCAGGAGGCTGGTGCGGGCTCCGATCACGATCGCGAGCTCGACCTCCCAGTCGGTCGTGGTGCTGTGGGGCGGGATGGTGACCTGGTCGTTGGGACCGATCACCGTGTTGGGGTGCTTGAGGAAGATGATCGGGCGCTCCGGCGCCGCGGCGCCCGACTCCGCCGCATGGGCGGCATAGTTCTGCCCGATGCACACCACCGCGGTGGGTCGGGCGATCGGGCTGCCCACCCGCAGTCCATCCGCGTCCGCCAGCGCCGGGAGCGTGCCCTCAGACAGAGCGGTGCGCACGCGGGCGATCCCGTCCTCAGCCAGGAACGCGCCATCGACATCGGCGGTCAGGGAAGCGAGGGAGTGGACGACCCCACCCTCGCGAACGGCCGGTTGTTCATGGCCGACAGGCCCCAGTCGCAGCAGTTCCATTGATCTCCCTCGTGGTCGGTCACGACGATCGGCTCGCTCGTCGGTCGGTGGGATGGAGCATAGATCATATGTATGATGTTTGGCGCTACCGAGGAGGAGGGCTCCATGATCGACTTCACCGACCGCGGCCAGGTGGCCTCGGCGATCCAATACACCAACGTCAGCGCCGACCTGACGCGCGACGGCGTGCTCGCACATCTGCACACCTGCGTCGAGTACGGGTTCAACGCGGCGATGATCGGTCCCTGTTGGATCGGACTGGCCAAGGACGTCCTGGCCGGCACCGGCGTGCGCATCGCCACCACGCTGAACTTCCCCCAGGCCAACGACACGCTGGGGATGAAGCTGGCGGCCCTCAAGGCACTCGCCGAGACGGGTGCCGATGAGTTCGACTTCCCGCCCAACCCCGGCTATCTGATCGGCGGCATGGAGGCCGAGTACGCCGAGGAGCTGCGCGCGATCGCCGAGGCGGCTCACGCCGAGGGGCTCATCGTCAAGACCATGCTCGAATTCGGATTCCTCAACCAGGAGCAGAAGGCCACGGCGGCCCGGCTCTCCTATGAGGCCGGGATCGACTGGGTCAAGCAGTCGAGCGGCTGGGGCGTGGGGGGGATCGCCGCCACGGTCGAGGATGTCGAGATCCTCACGGCGAACATCGAGCCGCCGTGTCGGGTCAAGGTCTCGGGCAAGGTGAACACGCTGGAGAAGATGCAGGCGCTGTTCGAGGCCGGCGCCGAGCTGGTCGGGACGAGTTCGGGGCCGGCGATCGTCGACGGCCTCGTCGGCGATCCCAATGCCTACTGAGAGCCGCCCCGCTGGCGGCGCCGCCGCGGTCTGTGTCATCGGCAGCTACGCCAAGGCGCTGGTCATGACGGTCGACCGCATTCCCGGCTCGGGGGAGACGCTGCTCGGTTACGACTATCGCCAGACCTACGGCGGCAAGGGCTCCGACATGGCCGTCCAGGCCGCCCGACTGGGCGCACGCGTCGAGTACGTCGGGGTGGTCGGTGACGACCCCTTCGGCCGGGAGTTCGCCGAGCTGATGCGCAGCGAGAACATCGGGATCGCGGGCCTGCGGGTCAGCGACACCCGCCCGACGGGCGTCGGGTTCATCGTCAAGGACCGGGCCGGAGCGAACGTGATCGTCGTCGACATGGGCGCCAACGAGCTGTTCGGTCCAGAGGACATCACCCGAGCGGCGCCCCTCCTGGGCGCCAGCGATGTGGCGCTGGCCCAGCTCGAGATCCCGCCCGCGATGGCGTTGGCGGGCCTCCGTGCCGCCAAGGCAGCGGGCCTGCTGACGATCCTCAACCCGGCTCCGGCCGTCGATCTGCGCGATGTCGATCTGTCCTGTGTCGACGTCATCACCCCGAATCAGACCGAGGCGCGCGTGCTCGTCGGCCTGGACGCCGATAGCGACGTGCCCGACGGCGAGATCGCCGCGACGCTGATGGCCCGCGGGGCCGGCGCGGTGGTGGTGACCCGGGGGGAGCTGGGTGCGCTGGTCTTTGGGACCAGCGCGGACGGGACGCTGGTTGAGACGTCGGTCTCCGCGGTCCCGGTCGACGTCGTCGACTCCAACGGCGCCGGCGACAGCTTCAATGCCGCTCTGGCGGTGGCACTCGGCGAGGGCCAGAGCCTGGCCGCCGCGGCTCGGTTCGCTGTCGTGGTCGCCGGGTTGTGCTGTGAGCACTGGGAGACGGTTCCCTCCTATCAGGATCGTGCGACGGTCCAGCGCTACCTGGAGGGCTCAGGGGTCATGGAAGGGGCGAGCCGATGAGGCCCGACACGATCCTGCACCCGCAGCTGGCCCGGGCGCTGGCGGAGCTCGGTCACACCGACACCTTCATGGTGCTCGACGCCGGCTTCCCCGTGCCCGGCGGTGTCGAGCGGATCGACCTGGGCTTCTGGCCCGGGCTGCCGACCGTGGTCCAGGTGCTCGAGGTGATGCGCCGCGCGGTGTTCGTCGAGGAGGTGCGCTTCGCGCCGGAGGTGGCCACCCACAACCCGCGTCTCTACGCCGAGCTGCAGCGCATCTACACCGGGAGCGGCGCCACATTCGCCGCCAGCACGCATGAGCAGCTCATCGAGGAGTTCGCGCCGCGGGCCAAGTTCGTCGTCCGTTCGGGAGACTTTCAACCGTGGGGCAACGTGCTGCTGGTCGCGAGTACCGACCCGTTCGCCTGGTTCGGCGACGAGGATGTCGCCAGCGGCCTGCAGATCCTGCCCGCCTACACCGATCGGCGCCATCGCATCGATGCCGGTGCCGTTCCCGACTTGACAACAAGATAATACGTATGATGTATTAGACGTGCCACACGGGGACCGAGGGTTCTTCGTGAGCAGTCAACGCTTTAAGAGGAGAGAGGGATGCACAGAAAGTCGTTAACGGCTCGACGCTCGCTGCGTCGAGGATGGCTCGGCGTGGGTGCGAGCGCATGCCTCGGCCTGGCCGTGGCCGGTTGTGGCGGGACATCGATCGGGTCGAGCAGCAACAGCAGCTCCGCCTCGAGCAGCAGTCCCTACGGATTCAACGCTCCGAAGCAGGCATCGTCGGGAGCGCTCACCGTGTGGGTCGACTCGACGCGCCTGCCGATCGCGAAGGAATACGAGTCGACCCATCCGAACGTGAAGCTCAACATCGTCACCTACGACGGTGACGCGAACGGGTCCAACACCTACAAGACCAAGACCGAGCTGTTCGATCGCGCCAGCTCCGGCTGGCCCGATGTCGCCTTCACCGCGGACAACAACTCCGCCTCCTGGGGTTCTGAGCAGGGCACGGGAGACCTGGCTCCGGTCGACAAGGGCCTGATCCCCAGCTCGACGCTGAGCAACTTCGCCACCGGCTCACTCTCGGTCTGCACGGTCGACGGGGTCACCTACTGCCTCCGCAACGATCTGGCCCAGAACGTGCTCTGGTACAACGCCGCGCTGATGAAGAAGTTCGGCTACGCGGTGCCGACGACCTGGGAGCAGTACGAGGCGCTCAGCGACAAGGTCGCCAGCCAGCACCCGGGCTACATCATGGGCACCGCCGGGGACGCGTGGTCCCCGGAGATCTACATGTGGGGGGCCCAGTGCCCGGCCAGTGACGTCACCGGTCCCAAGACGATCACCGTCGACACGGGCAACGCCAACTGTGTCAAGGCAGCCGGCCTGATGGACCACATGATCGCCAACAAGACGATGTCGACCCAGTCCCTGTTCGGGCCTGACTTCGCCAAGACCGAGGCCGACAAGATCCTCATGCTCCCAGGGCCGTCGTGGTACGGGGAGACCCTGTTCAACGACACGCTGAAGACCCCCAAGGGTCAGATCGCCGCGGGCACCGCGCTGACCTGGGCCAACGGGCAGAAGGTCACCGGTGACGTCGGTGGTGGCGCGTGGTGGATCTCCGCGCACAGCACCCACCTCAAGGAGGCGGCCGCGTTCGTCCAATGGGTGACCGCGCAGTCCAAGTACGGGGACACCGCGGATCCGGGCTACCCCGCCTACGTCCCGGCCGCGAAGAAGTGGCTGGCCGTGACCCAGTCCAGCGGCTACTTCGCCAACAGCATCTCCGCGCCGATCGAGGCGGCGGCCAACGAGGTCTGGACGGGCTGGGTCCCGCCGTCCTTCAGCCAGGAGTCGGTCTGGGCCGACACGGTCCAGCCGGGGATCAACTCCGGCAAGACGGTCACCTCCCTGCTCTCGAAGTGGAGTACGGCGATCGCCGATCAGGCACAGGTCCTGGGCTACACGGTCAAGAAGTGACGACCTCCGTCGCCAGCCGGTACGCGACGTCCGCCAAGCCAAACTCCAAGCGCCGCTTCGGCGGCGCTTGGAGGCTGCGGCCGGCCTACTTCTTCGTGGCCATCTACGCCGCGCTGCTGGTGCTGTTCGGCATCGTGCCGACGCTGTACTCGCTGTACCTCGCCTTCACCAAGCCCGGCGGTGGCTTCGCCGGTTTCTCGAACTTCTCGCGCACGGCCTCGGACTACCGGTTCCTGCCGGCGGTCGGGCACGTCGCCATCTACCTGCTGATCTGGCTGGCCATGCTGGCCGTCCTGGTCACCGTGCTGGCCCTGGTCATCCACCGGCTCAGCTCCGGCCGGAGTCGCGCGTTCATCCGCTTCATCTACTACATCCCCGGCGCGCTCGTCGGCGCCGCCAGCGTGGTCCTCTGGCTCTTCGTGCTCGACCCCACCGTCTCGCCGGTCTCCGCCGTCCTGCGCCTGCTCGGCGACCACAACTTCGGGCAGACGATCGCCGCCTCGCACCTTCCGCTCATCTTCGCGATCATCGCCTTCTGGACCGGGGCGGGCGGCTGGATCCTCGTCCTCTACGGCGCGCTGAACACGATCTCCGACGAGGTCCTCGAAGCCGCCAGGATCGATGGGGCCGGGCCGATCCAGACGGCACTGCGGATCGAGTTGCCGATGATCCGCAAGTGGATCGTCTACATGCTGATCCTGGCGCTGGCCGCGGGCACGCAGCTGTTCGTCGAGCCCCAGCTCATCTCCCAGGCGAGCTTCGGCGTGGTCTCGAACAACTACAGCCTCAACCAGCTCGCCTACCAGTACGCGTTCACCCAGAACGACTTCAACGGCTCGGCGGCGATCGCCGTCGACCTGCTCGTGTTCTCCCTGATCTGCGCCGCGGTGTTCGTCGCGCGCGGGCGTCTCTTCGAGGTGGATTAGGCCATGGCAACCACAGTCGGATCTTCACCGCTCAGAACCCGCGGCCGGGGCCCACAGCCCGGGCCGCGGCGGGGCCGCACCGTCACGCGGATGTCGGGCCGCGCGTTCGTCATCCTGCTCCTCGCGTTCTTCGCGGTGTTCTTCCTCATCCCGGTGGTGTGGCTGCTGCTGGCGGGCACCAAGACGGGGGCCGGGCTGAGCAACGACGGCCCGTTCGCCTTCGGCTCCTTCCGCGAGCTGGGCCACAACCTCCACTCCCTGTTCACCTTCCAGAACGGGGTGTTCCTGACCTGGCTGAAGAACTCGATCCTCTACTCGGGGGTGGCGCTGGTCATCACCCTGCTCGTGAGCATCCCGGCCGGATACGCCCTGGCCAAGATGGAGTTCAAGGGCCGCAAGTTCCTGCTCGCGATCACCCTCGTGGTGATGCTCATGCCCTCCACCGCGCTGGTGCTGCCGACCTTCCTCGAGATCAACAAGGTGCGGCTGGTCAACACGCCGCTGGCCGTCATCCTGCCCTACTCGTTCTTCCCGTTCGGGGTCTACCTGACCTACATCTACTTCTCCACCGCCGTGTCCTCGGATCTGCTCGCCGCGGCGCGCATCGACGGCTGTGGGGAGCTGCGCACCTTCCGCTCCATCGCGCTGCCCCTGGCCACGCCGGTCGTCGCGCTGGTCGGCTTCTTCAGCTTCGTGCAGAACTGGAACAACTTCTTCCTGCCCTACGTGATGCTGCCGGGATCGGGCCAGTACCCGATGCAGGTCGGTCTCACCCAGATGCTCTCCTCCACCCCGACGTTCAATCCCGTCGTGGGTGCGGGGGCCGCGGTGTCCACCTCCGAGCTCGCCCTCGGCGCGCTCGTCTCCATCACGCCGGTTCTCTTCGTCTTCCTGGTCGCCCAGCGCTACCTGGTGGCCGGTCTGACCGCCGGAGCCACCAAGGGATGAGCACCGCGAAGATCACCGGTCCTCAGGCGCCGACGCTACCGAGGGTCACCGCGTCGGTGCCGCTGCTGGCCCCGCCGGCCTGGGCCATCGCCGAGCGATCGCTGCTCGATCTCCTCGACCGGTCGTGGCGACGTTTCGAGGAGCTCTTCACCGAGGCCGACGGCTCGCTGCGCTACGCGCACGGCCTCAGCGGCCGCGACGGTGGCGACGACTTCCTGGAGACGTTCTTCAACTGGCCCCAGCTCTATCTGCTCGGTGGCGCCGACGACCTGCTGGACGCCAGCGCTCGTCACTGGCACGGCGTGGTGGGCCAGCTCACCCAGCTCGGCGTCTTCCGGGACGAGTTCGAGATCGGTTATGACTGGTTCCACCAGGGCGAGGCACTGCTGTTCTTCTACTTCCTGACGATGGCCGATCCGGTGAGCTGGCAGGAGCGGGCGGTCGCCTTCGCCGAGCTGTACGTCGACCCGGTCCACGGCAACTTCGATCCCGATCATCAGATCGTGCTCGGCCCCCACAACGGCTCCGGCGGCGCCCGCACGGGCGTCAGCGATCTCAGCCACTATCCGTGGCTGCCGAACGAGGCCGCCCAGTACGGCTATCCGCTGTCCTGGCTCCTGCCCGCGGACGCACCGGTCCCCGCCCTGGACGCCGACCCGCGCCTGGGCCCCGAGATGCAGGCCCGGCTGGGCCGCGGTGACGTGGTCGGGAACCTGGCCATCTGTGGTCTCGTCCTCAACGCCTACCTGGCCACGGGCGCGTCCCGCTACGCCGACTGGATCGTGGCCTACGTCGAGGCCTGGGAGGCCCGGGCGCAGGCCAACGACGGCATCGTGCCCGACAACGTCGGCCTCGACGGAGTCGTCGGCAGCCAGCTGGAGGGCCGTTGGTATGGCGGCCACTACGGCTGGGCGTGGCCCCACGGCCTCTACAGCATCGGCCAGGCCGTGCTCGTCGGCGCCCTTGCGGCAGCGATGGTCAGCGGCGAGGAGCGACACCTGACGATGCCGCGCGCGCTCATCGACGCGATCATCGCGCAGGGGCGCCGGATGCGGGTCACCGACAGCGATTCCAGCATCCGCCCGCGTTGGCTCGCGCACCTCGGCCCGGCCGCGGATCAGGAGAGCTTGCTCGTGCCCTACCGCCACGACGACCAGGGGTGGTTCGACTGGAACCCGTTGCAGACCTCGGTGCCCATGGCACTGTGGCATCGCACCCAGGACACGGCGGACCGAGCTCGCATGGACCGGCTGCGATCGGCGAGCGCTGATGAGTGGGACGCCGTCCGGCCGTTTCGTGACAAGGAGGAGGCCGGGCACGAGGAGCCGTGGTACTCGTTCCTCGCCGGTGAGATGCCCGACTATCCGGAGCGGGCGCTGGCCATGGCCCAGACGCAGGCGCGTCGGCGTCTGGCGCTGATGGAGCAGTACGCCGACGTCGATGTCTCCGAGGAGCAGATCCACCTCTGGCAGGACGTCAACCCGGTGGTCACCGAGGCCCTGACCCAGCTCATGTGGGGCGGGCCCCAGGTCGTCTACAACGGCGGCGTGGTCCAAGCCCGGGTGCGCTACTACGACGGGGTCGAGCAGCGGCCGGGGCTGCCACCCGACGTCGCGGCCCTGGTGAGCAGCATCGACCCCAAGGCCACCGTGGTGACGCTGATCAACCTCTCGGGCACCGAGGCGCACAGGATCGTCCTCCAGGCCGGCTCTCTGGCCGAGGACGACATCGAGACCGTCGCCTACACCACCGCGGCCCCGGGCTGGACCGGCACCCATGCTGAATATCTGCCCCACCCCCTCGCCCTCGAGAACGCCAGCCTCACGGTCGGTGGGCCCTGGCTGGAGGTCGTCATGCCGGCGAGCACCGAAATCACCCTGACCCTGCAGCTGCGCCTCGGCGTCCGCCGACCGGCCTATCGCACCCCGTGGAAGGACCCCACCCATGCCTGAGTTCACCGCAATGACCGCCCTGGTGACCGGCGGTGCCTCCGGCATCGGTCTGGCCATCGTCCAGGCCCTCGAAGCTGAGGGGGCGCGGGTTGCCGCGCTCGACCTGGTCGAGGGGCGCCCCGACGCGCTGTCGGCCGACACGATCTACGTCCGCGCGGACGTGCGCGACGACGCGGCGGTCCGTGCCGCGGTCGCCGAAGCCGTCCAGGCCCTGGGTGGGCTCGACATCCTCATCAACAACGCCGGCATCGGCGCCCAGGGTGGTGTTCAGGACGCCTCCGACGATGAGTGGCACCGGGTGCTCGACGTCAACGTCGTCGGGACGGCCCGGGTGTCGCGGGCGGCATGGCCCCATCTGCAGGCCTCCGCCCACGCCGCCGTCGTCAACACGAGTTCGATCGCCGCGACCGCGGGGCTCCCCCAGCGGGCGGTCTACTCAGCCAGCAAGGGGGCGGTTCTGTCGCTCACCCGGGCGATGGCGGCCGACGGGATGGCAGATCAGATCCGGGTCAACGCGGTCAACCCCGGGACGGCGGACACCCCGTGGGTCGCCAGGTTGCTTGAGGCTGCCCCGGACCCGGCCGCCGAACGCGCGGCTCTGGAGGCCCGACAGCCCCACGGCCGCCTGGTCAGCGCCGAGGAGATCGCCCAGGCCGTCGCCTACCTCGCCTCACCCCGTGCGGGCTCGACCACCGGCATCGAGCTCGCCGTGGACGGCGGCATGGCCGGACTGCGGCTGCGTCCACGCTGAGCCAGGATGTCCGCCGTGACGCATGAGGACCAGTCCGCACAGGTACCGGGGAGAGCTCGCCCACCGGTGATCGACGCCCATGTGCACGTCTGGGACGTGACCGAGCAGCCGTGGACCGCGGAGTTCCCGGAGCTGCGACGCTCCTTCGATCTCGCCGAGTTCAGCGCTCTGGCCGCGGAGAACGGCATCGACGGCGCCGTCGTCGTCCAAGCTGGCGACTCCGCCTCCGAGACGCGCGAGCTGCTCGACCAGGCCGCCGACTGCTCGCTGGTGGCCGGCGTGGTCGGATGGGCGGGCCTGGATCGCGACGACCTCGAGGATCAGCTGGCCCGGTTGAGCGAAGCTCCGGGCGCCGCCAAGCTCGTCGGCCTCCGCCATCAGCTGCAGCTCGAGCCGGATCCGCAGTGGATCACCGGCGCGGCGGTACGCCGTGGGCTGGCGCGCCTCGGATCCGTCGGTCTCGTCTACGACATCGTCGTCTCACCGGGGCAGCTGGCGGATGTCCTGGACACGGTGCGCCTCACACCGGGAACCCGCTTCGTGCTCGACCATGCCGGCAAGCCGCCGCTCGCGTCCGGGGAGCTCGACCGCTGGCGCGCTGACCTGAGCGCGCTGGCCGGCTGCTCCAATCTCGCGGTCAAGCTGAGCGGGCTCATCACCGAGGCGGATCTCCCCGACTGGCGCCAGAGCCAACTCGATCCGGTCATCGCCCACGTGCTGGAGGTCTTCGGACCCGAGCGCACGATGATCGGCTCGGACTGGCCGGTCTGCCTGCTGGCCGCCGACTACAGTCAGGTCAGGGCGACCACCCAGCCGGTGCTCGCAGGGCTTGCCCCCCACGAACGGGCCTCGGTTCTGGGGGCGACCGCGATCGACTGGTATGGGATCTCATGGCCGTGTTGACGCGCACCGTCGGCGGGCTGACGCTGGGCGAGCTGGGATTTGGTGGCGCCCCGATCGGCAACCTGGGTCGCGAGATCAGCGATGAGACGGCGCTTGAGGCAGTGCACGCCGCCTGGGAAAGCGGGATCCGCTACTTCGACACGGCTCCCCACTATGGCCTCGGTCTGTCTGAGACCCGTCTGGGGCAGGCGCTGGGCGGCCGCCCGCGTGCCGAGTACCTGCTGTCAACTAAGGTCGGGCGCACCCTGGAGGTCAACCCCGACCCGACAGGATCTGATCTGGCGGCGGGCGGCTTCGCCGTCGGCGACGGCCTGCGCCGACGCTTTGACTTCAGCGCCGACGCGGTGCGCCGGGGTCTCGAGCAGAGCCTCGAACGCCTCGGTGTCGACCGGGTCGACATCGTCTACGTGCACGACCCCGACGACCACGTGGAGGCGGCGATCACGCAGGCGATCCCCGCGCTCATCGCGCTGCGGGACGAGGGAGTCATCGGCGCGGTCGGGGTTGGCATGAACCAGTGGGAGGCGCCGTTGCGCATGGTGCAGGAGACCGATCTGGATCTCGTGATGCTGGCCGGGCGCTGGACTCTGCTCGACCGCAGCGGCGAGCCGTTGCTGCAGGCATGTCGCGAGCGCGCAGTCGGGGTGGTGGCGGCCGCGCCGTTCAACTCCGGGCTGCTGGCGCGGCCGCGGCCGAACTCGGGCGCCACCTTCGACTACAGCCCGGTCTCGGCAGAGGTGCTGGCGCGCGCCAATGCGATGGCTGACGTCTGTGAGCGCCTCGGGGTGGAGCTGCCCGCCGCGGCGTTGCAGTTCGGCCTCTGCGATGACGCGGTTGTCTCGGTGGTCTGCGGTATGCGCACCGCCGAGCAGGCCCGCGAGTGCGAGCGGCGTATGCAGGCTGATCTGCCTGATGAGCTGTGGGGAGAACTCGACAAACTGATGGGTACCCGAGAGGAGCGGACATGGCCACCGTCACGTTGAATGAGGTCCGGAAGGTGTACCCGAACGGGCAGGAGGCGGTGCACGGGATCGACCTGGAGATCGCCGATGGTGAGTTCCTCGTCCTTGTCGGCCCCTCAGGGTGTGGCAAGACGACGGTGCTGCGCATGCTTGCCGGGCTCGAGACGGTCACCAGTGGTGAGATCCGCATCGGGGACACGGTCGTCAACGACCTCGAGCCGCGGGAGCGGGATATCGCGATGGTGTTCCAGAACTACGCGTTGTATCCGCACATGACGGTGGCGGCCAACATCGGCTTCGCGCTGAAGGTGGCCGGCATGCCCAAACCGGAGATCGAGACCAAGGTGCACGAGGCCGCGTCCATCCTCGGCCTGACTGACTGGCTCGACCGCAAGCCGAGCCAGCTGTCCGGTGGTCAGCGCCAACGGGTGGCGATGGGGCGTGCGATCGTGCGCGAGCCCACCGTGTTCCTGATGGACGAGCCGCTGTCGAACCTCGACGCGAAACTGCGCGTACAGACCCGCGCCGAGGTCAGTCGGATCCAGCAGCGCATCGGCGTGTCGACGGTGTACGTCACCCACGACCAGGTCGAGGCGATGACCATGGGCCATCGGGTCGCGGTGATGAGCTCGGGCAACCTGGCTCAGTGCGATACGCCGTTTGCCCTGTACGAGCATCCCGCGAACATGTTCGTGGCCGGGTTCATCGGATCACCGGCGATGAACCTGTTCGTCGCCACCCTCAGCCCTGAGCTCGACTCCGTCATGCTCGGCAGCCAGCGCCTGGCCCTCCCGGCGGAGCGACTGGAGCGCTCACCCGGACTGCGCGCCTACGCCGGACGGGACGTCGCGATCGGTCTGCGCCCTGAGCATCTGACCCTCGTTCCCGATACGCACCCCGGTCCGGTGTTGTCAGTCGACGTCGATCTGACCGAGCAGCTGGGTTCTGAGCAGATGCTGTATTTCCGCATCGATGCCGAGCGGGCCCAGCCCCAGGATGTACGCGGGGATGAGGAGCAGGAGCTGCTCCCCGGCGGGGTGGGGGTCGCTCGCGTGGCCGCCGACGCCCGGGTGTCGCCCGGAGCCAAGATCGCGTTCTCGGTCAACCTGGCTCGGGCTCACTTCTTCGATCGGGAGAGCGAGGCCGTGATCGAATGATCGCGCCGGTTTCAGGGGAGGGCTCGGATACGATGACCTCCGATCGGACAAGGCGGACGTGGCGACTGACAGTTTGAGCAACGACGGGACCAACTCCGGCCCAATTCAGCTGCGCCGGGGACGGTTGGCGCTGGCGGTGCTCGAGGATCTGGTCGAGCAGGTCGTCAGCGGCGCGCTTGCACCGGGTGCGAGCTTTCCCACCGAGCTGGAGCTGGGCAACCACTACGGGGTGAGCCGCACGGTGATCCGGGAGTCGATGCGCAGCCTCGAAGAGAAGGGTCTGGCCGAGATCCGCCAGGGCCAGGGAACGACCATCGCCCCGGTGGCCCGCTGGAACCTGCTTGACCCCGTGGTGCTCGACGCGGCGATCCGCAACGATGAGACCCTGGCGATCCTCGATGACCTCGTGTCGGTTCGCGAGGCGCTCGAGTCACAGATGGCCGCAGACGCCGCGACGCGGATCACCGATGAGGACCTTGCCGAGCTGCGCGAGCTGCTCGGGGTGCTCGAGGCCGAGATGGACGATTCCATCGTCTACCGCAACGACGACGTGCTCTTCCATGACGTGATCATGCGCGTCTCGGGCAATGCCCTCGCCCGCTCGGTCGTCAGCTCCGTCCACCTCCACGCGCGGGCCAGCAACCGCTACACCGGGCCGGTCGATCCCCAGGAGCTGCCGGCGACCCACGCCGGCCACGTGCGCATCTACGAGCGCCTCGCCGCGCGCGACCCGGCGGGTGCCCGTGAGGCCATGCGCGAGCACATCGTGGGGGCATGGCTGCGTCGGCGCGGTTCGAACAAGGAATACCGGCGCTGGACCCCGCCGAGCGTCTGACCTCCCCGGGATGAGCGCTCTCTACGGCGGCGTCGAAACCGGCGGAACCAAGGTCGCCTGTCTGCTGGGAACCGGACCGGAGGACATCGTCGCCGAGACGCGCTTTGTCACCACCTCGCCCGAGGAGACGGTCGCGCGGATCGCCGACTTCTTCGCCGCCCACGAGCGCCCGGAGGCGATCGGCGTCGGCGCGTTCGGCCCCATCGGGGTGAACGTCGGCGCCGCCGACTGGGGGGTGCTGGGCAACACGCCGAAGCCCGGCTGGGGTGGCGCCGTCTTCGGCCCCGACCTGGAACGCCGTACGGGACGCCCCGTCATCCTCGACACCGACGTCAACGCCGCCGCTCTGGGGGAGCAGCGCTGGGGCGCCGGCGTCGGCTGTGCCAACGTCGCCTATCTCACCGTCGGGACCGGGATCGGCGCCGGGTTCGTCGTCGACGGCCGACCGCTGCATGGGCTGCTGCATCCCGAGGCGGGCCACATGCGGATCCCCCACGCCGTCGCCCGGGATCCCTTCCCGGGCTCGTGCCCCTATCACGGTGACTGTTGGGAGGGCCTGGCCTCAGGCTCGGCGATGACGGCGCGCTGGGAGATGCCCGGGGTCGAGCTCGGCGCTGAGCACCCGGGATGGGAGCTCGAGGCCGACTACCTGGCCACCGGCATCGCCAACCTCATCACGGTCGTCTCGCCCGAGCGGTTGATCGTGGGCGGCGGCGTGTTCGGCCATCCCGGCCTCATCGAGCTGGTGAGGTCGCGGGTCAGTGCGGTGCTCGCCGGCTACCTGGACGCCGAGGCGCTCAGCACCGGCCTGGACCGCTACCTGGTCGCCCCGGGACTGGGCGACCGTGCCGGGGCGCTCGGAGCGATCGCGCTCGCTCTCACGCCGTCGCAGTCCAGCGACTGATCTGCTCGACCGCCTCGACCACCGCCGACGGTGTTTCCTGGGGCAGGTTGTGTCCCGCCCCGGGCACCACGCGACGCTCACAGCGACCGGTGAACCGGCTGAGATCCTCGGACCAGGCGGGTGGCTGGAAGTCCCGGTCGCCGTGCAGCACCACGGTGGGGACGGGGATCGGCGGCCGCGCCTCGAGCGCGGCCGCCAGCGCGGCCAGCTCAGGATCCCCGGCGACCAGTCCGAGGCGATGGCGGTAGGAGTGCAGCACCACCTCGACGAAGTCCGGGTTCTCCCACGCCTCCGCGCTCCGCTCGAACGTCGCGTCGTCGAACTCCCAACTCGGTGACCAGTCCTGCCACAGGTGGCGACAGAACTCGCGGCGACGTTCGGCGAGCATCCGCCGCCCCTTGTGGGTGCCCAGGTAGTACTGATACCAGTAGAGGTGCTCGGTGAGCGGATCGCGCGGGGCCAGGTCTGGCCGGCCGAACAGGTTGTAGCCGGTGATGCTCACCAGACCACGCACGCGCTCGGGCCACATCGCCGCGACGACGCAGGCCGCGCGCCCGCCCCAGTCGTACCCCGCCAGGATCGGGCGGCTGAGCCCGAGGGCGTCGATGAGCTCGAGCAGGTCCTGCCCGAAGGCGGCCTGTTCCCCCGAGCGCATCCGCTCGGGATCGTGAAAGCGGGTCGGGCCGTATCCGCGCATGTACGGAACGATCGCCCGGTAGCCGCGTTCGCCGAGCAGCTCAGCGACATCGTCGAACGCGTGGGGGTCATAGGGGAAGCCATGCATCAGCACGACCGTGGGAGCGTCAGATGAGCCGCTCTCGAGGTAGCCGATCTCCAACGTCGCGGTGCTGAGCGATTTCAGTTGATTCGCCATCGTGCTGCCGTGCCCGGAGCCAAGCCAAGCCAAGCCAGGCCGAGCCGAGCCGCCGGAGGATCGGCGTCAGGGGCGGGTGTCAGCGGGCGTCGACGCCCACACCCTCGAGCTCCAGGACGGTGAGACGTTCGTCGAGCAGCTCACAGGCGGACATGACGTGGGCGTGCACTTGGTGGAGGCGGTCGCGGTGGGCCTCCTCGACGTCGCGGTCAGCCAGTTCGCTGGCCAGGGCGTCGGAGGCGGCGATCGTCTCGGAGAACATCGTCGCCAGCGTGCGGCCGATGTCCAACGAGCGGGTGTAGCCCCGTCCCGCGGCGTCCTCGGCCAGTCGGGACTGAGCGTGCGCCAGGCACAGGCGGCGGTGTTCGGCGTCGAAGTCCGCACAGGTCACGAAGCCAGCCATGCCGATCTCGTGATGGATGGTCAGCAGGTGCTCGGAGCGACCGAACCGGGTCATCAGCGACTCACAGCGCAGACGGGCGGTCTCGAGGAGGACGAACGCGCGACTCTCGCCGTGAATTGCGGAATTACGGTCCGCTGAGGTGTCCGGAAGCTGAAAATCCATGTCCCAGAGCGTTCCCCGTGGCTTCCATCTCCAAACGATGAGTGCAATGATGTTGTTTACACCTACGAGTTTGGGGTATCACCGAGAACATGACTAGTGGAACCGCTGTTGAACGAAGTGCCGCTCCGGCGACCCGCAACTCTGTCGATCACCTGTTCGTCGCCTGGCAGCAGAAGGGCGATGCCAGCGCCCGGGAGGCCCTCGTTCGTCGGTATCTGCCGCTGGCCAACAAGCTGGCCTACCGCTACCGGGGCCCGCACGAGCCGATCGACGACCTCAAGCAGGTGGCCAGCCTCGGTCTCGTCAAGGCGATCGACCGCTTCGACACGACGCGCGGCATCACCTTTCAGTCCTTCGCCGTGCCGACGATCCTCGGTGAGCTCAAGCGTTACTTCCGCGACTGCGGCTGGGTCGTCCACGTCCCCCGGCGCGTCCAGGAGCTGTCGCTGAAGGTTGAGCAGGCCCAGCGCGAGATGACCGCCAGGAGCGGCCGGGCGGCCACCTTCACCGAGATCGCCCAGTTCCTCGAGGTCGAGACCGAGGACGTACTCGAGGCGCTCGACGCCTCTCACGCCCACAAGCCCCTGTCCTTTGAGTCGCCCACCGAGGGTGATGAGGACTCGAGCCGCCTCGGCGACTCCCTCGGTCAGGTCGACACCCGCTTCGAGCTCGTCGAGCTCGGCGCCACGATCGCCCAGGCCGCGCAGCAGCTGACCGAACGTGAGAAGCGCGTTCTGGCCCTCCGTTTCATCGAGGACCGCACCCAGACCGAGATCGCCAAGGACATCGGCGTCTCCCAGATGCAGGTCTCGCGCATCCTGCGCAGCTCGCTGGACCGTCTCGCTGCCGCCTCGGCTGAGGGCGACGCCCTCCCGCAGCTCGAGGCCTGAGTCCTCGCGACATAACTTCTGCGACTTCGGCGCGGCGCTCCATTCGAGCGTCGCGCCGAGTTCGTTCAGGCTCGTTCAGCGCCGGTGGCGCATGAGCCGGAACCAGGTGCGCGTCAGGCCGGAGCGACGGCTGACGCCCCAATCGTCGGCGAGCTCGTCGAGGGCGGTGGAGCGCAGGCCGGCCGGTAGCGCCGGAGCTCCGCGGTCGATCACCGACCAGCCGCTGGAATCCGGGGTCTGGCGTACGTCGATGGTGAGTCGCGGATCGGTGAGACGCTGGTCGTCGTGGCTCACGCCGTCGAGCTCGAGTCGTTCGGCCGTGATCTCCGAGAGCAGCAGGCTCGCGTTCTCGAGCACCTCGGGTGACTCGCTATCCCCGAGTTCCCGGGCGGCGATGATGCGCGCCTTGGCGGGAGCGTCCGGTCCACCCGGGATCCGGTAAATGCTGCGAATGCGGGTAATCCATACCATGACGCGCCTGCAGCATAACCCGTAGATGAGCGGGGTATAGGGTCCGGTTGGGCCCGTGTCGGAGCGCCGTGATTCACCGAACCTCAGAGGGGTATGTAACGAACGTGGTCGAACATCCCGTGACGGTACGACTTGAGCTGGAGAGCCATCCAGAGAACGTCGCGTTGGTGCGGTCGGTGCTGACCGGGATCGCCGAGGCGCTCGGTCTGGATGAGGAGATCACCTCGGACCTGAAGACCGCGCTGAGCGAGGCGTGTAACAACGCGGCGCTGCACGCCTATGACGGAGGCAGCGGTCCCCTGGTCGTCGAGGTGGAGGCCTCGGCGACGGGCATCTGCGCAGCGGTGCTCGACCGGGGCAGCGGAATCACCCGTATCTCCGGGGGCGAGGACCGTATGGGCCTTGGGCTGGCGGTCATCAGTGCCCTGGCGACCAACTCGGAGTTCCGCCGTCCCGAAGGCGGCGGTACCGAGGTGCGGATGTGGTTCGCCCATCCGCGCTCGGAGTGGGCCGAGGAGAGCGGCGGCGGGCTGAGCAGCCACCATTTCCGCGCCAAGCACGTCGCCGACCGGGCCGAGAACGAGATCCTCGTGTCGTTCGCCCCGCCCACCGTCCTGCGCTTCGTGCTGGGTCGCCTGGTGCAGTCGCTGGCCGCCGCCTCGCACTTCTCGGTCACCAAGCTCGCCGACCTTCGCAGCGCCAATGAGGCGATCGCCGAGTACATCGAGTCGGCGGCGCGCGACGAGGTCACCGTCTCGATCGCCACCGGCCTGCGGCGCTTGTCGATGATCACCGGACCGATGAAGTCCCACGATCCCGCGTTCGCCCGGGAGACCCTCACCGCCGTAGTCGACCACATCAATCCCGATGACGATTCGACGCTGAAGATCGAGCTGCTCGACAGCAGCCGCGAACCCGTCCAGTAGCGAGCTAGTCGGCGAGCAGCTCTTCGGCGCTGCTGATCAGCGTCAGCTGGCGGTCGAGGCCCGTCAGCTCCAGCAGGCGCTTGACCTGACCGGTGCCCTCGACGACGGCGAGCTGGTCGCCCTCCTCGCGCATCCGCTGATGGGTCTTGACGAGGACGCCGAGACCTGTGGAGTCGATGAACTCCAGATCGCTGAGGTCGAGGATGACCAGCGACGCGCCATTGACCCGTCGCAGCTCGTCCTCCAACGCGGCGCTTGAGGACACGTCAAGCTCCCCTTTGAGCCGAAGCACCGCTTTGGGGCCTTCACTGCTCACCTCAACCTGAAAATGCGGCTCCAAGATGGTTGAGGGTACACGCAAATGACGAGATCTGGTGTGTTAGGCGACTCGCACCGCGCGTCGGCGCGACCCCGGCTACGCTGGCGCTCGCATGTCTGATCCGGTCTTCCGATTCGTCTCCGCTCCCTCCGCACTGCTCGGCGGTCCCGCCGGCTGGGCATCGGAGATGCTGCGCGAGGGCGAGGTGGCGTTGCTGGCCGGTGCGGTGATCTCGGAGGTGTCGAGCGTCGCCCATGACCTCGACCAGCCGGTCATCCAGGTCATCCGCGCCGAAGCCGACGCCGACGCCCAGGACGCGACGGTGATCGACTACGGCGGAAACCTACCTCTCATCTGGGTCGCGCCCGGCTTCAGCGACCGCACCCGCGAGTGGGCCCGGGCGCGCGGTCCGATGACCCTGCTCGTCGAGGCCAACCAGCCCCTCAGCGACGAGCAGCGCCGCACCATCGACCGCTTCGTCGCGACCCTCGGGCGCCAGTCGGAGTAGCGCGGGTCGGCGACGGGGCTCGGTCCGGAGCACCTAGATGAGTGATTCCACGGGGTTGGCCGTGAGATCAGTGGTTTTCAAGGAGAAGTCAGCAGCAGGACCGAAGTCAGCGGTGCTCAAACGCATCGCCGACCGTGGAGGGTCTCGATGGACGCTGACCTCGACCTGCTGCTCACGACTGTGTTCGTCACAGCCGACGATCTCCTGCCCGAAAGACAAAAGAACGCTGCGCGAAGAATCACAGACGCAGAGGTCGTCACGCTCTGTGTCGCCCAGGCGATCATGGGAATCCCATCGGACCGACGGTTCCTCGCGGTGGCCAAGAAACGGCTGGGGCACCTCTTCCCGCAGCTGCCCCAACAGTCGGGCTACTTCAAACGACGCCGCCGGTGCGCGGACACGCTGGAATGGCTGATGGGCGTCTTTGCCAGCCAGAGCCCCGGCTTTGAAGACGATCTGTTGTTGATCGACAGCACGCCGGTGGAGTGCGCTCGCAGCGTCGAAACGGTCAAACGCTCTCAGCTCGCTGACATCGCCGATTACGGGCGATGTGCCAGCCATTCCCGGTTCTTCTGGGGGATGCGGTTGCACGCGATCTTCGCGCCCGACGGCACCCCACGCGCCCTGGAGCTGTGCTCCCCCAAGATCGACGAACGCGAGATCGGCCTGATACTGCTGGACCGCGTCCGCCGCCAAGGGCACGTCACGATCATCGCCGACAAGGGCTATGCCGGCCGGAAGTTCGCCGCCGCCGTCAACGACCGTTCCGCGACCTTGCTGCGACCCGCTCGCAAAGACGAACCCGGCCAGGGGCCGCACCTCGCGCCGATCCGCCAGCGGATCGAAAGCATCTTCTGGACCTGCAAAGACATCCTGACCCTCGAACGCCACGGCGCCCGCACCCCCCAAGGCCTCCGCGAACGCGTCATCGCACGCTTCTGCTGTCTCGCAGCCGCCATCTCGCTCAACCATCAACTCGGACGCAAAAGCCGTGCACTCGTCAACTACTGCGCCTAACCGCGCGGAATCAACCATCTAGGCTGTGAGCAATGGCCATCGCCGTCGCCGACACCCTGGAGTTCCTGCTCGGCGATTGGGCGATCGAGCGAGTGATCGAGGATCATCATGCGGCGGCCACCGTGCGCTTCAGCGGTCGCGCCAGCGTCGAGGCGACCTCCGGCGGCGCTGACTACCGAGAGGTCGGGCAGGTGAGCAGTGCCGGCCATTCCGGACCGGCCCGGCGCAGCCTGCGCCTGCGCGGACGCGGCGATGGCACGGTCGCGGTGGACTTCCAGGACGGCCGGCCCTTCCTCGACCTCGATCTCTCCGCCGGTTACGCCCGGGCCGATCACCCCTGTCGCGCTGACACCTACGAGATGGTCTTCGAGGTGCTGGGGCCCGACGCGCTGCTCGAGCGCTGGCGGGTCATCGGGCCGGCCAAGGACTACACGGCCGAGACGCTCTGGCGACGGCGCTGAGGCGACCGGTCGTGGCCGTTGCGGTTGAGTACACGCTGGGCATCGACCTCGCCTCCCAGTCCGACACCACGGCGGCCTGCCTGCTCGGCTTCTGTAGCGATCGGGTCGAGGTCGTCTACCTCGAGCGTGACCGCGACGCGATCGGCCGCCTCGACGATGATCGCCTGGTGTCGCTCATGCTCGGCGACGGCTGGCCGGGCCACACGCCGGCCAAGATCGGCATCGACGCGCCGCTGGGCTGGCCGGTCGCCTTCGTGGCGGCGGTGGCCGACCCCGACGCCTGGCCGCGACTCGAGGAGGTGGAGCCAGTGGCGCTGGTACGCCGGCGTGCGGACCGGTGGGTGCACGAGCGCACCGGCAAGGTGCCTCTCAGCGTCAGCACCGACCGGATCGCCTACCCGGCGATGCGGGCCCAGCGACTGCTGCGCCGCTACGCCGAGGCAACCGGGAGCCCGGTGGATCGCAGCGGTCTCAGCGGAGCGATCTGTGAGGTCTATCCCGACGTCGGGGTCACCCGCTTCGGGCTGCGTCCAGAGGGGAGTCGGCGCGTCAGCTACAAGAGCGCGGCTGGCCTTGGGGCCCGCCGCGACCTGTTGGGCGTGCTCCTGGAGCGGGCGCCGTGGCTGGCGTTGTCGGAGGCCCAGCGGGGCGACTGCATCGCCTACGACGATTTCTTCGACGCACTGATCGCCGCGCTCATCACCCGCTCGGTCCAGCTCGGTCTGAGTGAGCCGCCGCCGCCGGAACTGGCCGCCGAGGCGGCCCTGGAGGGGTGGATCCACCTGCCCCGTCCCGGGGGGCTGGCGGATCTCGCCCCGCCGGGCTGGACGCCGGGACGCGCGGCCTAGCGTGGCCCCGCCTCACACAGATTCCTCACATCACTCTGCCGAACTTCTCGCGGTTCTCTAGCGAAGACCGCTGATGGTCTTGGCGTGCCCACACCGAGAGGACTCCAGCGCCTGGCCTGGCTCGCGGCCGTCTGTGTTGCCGCGCTGACTGCGATCACCGGCTGGCTGGCCGCCGACGCCGCCAGCGCCCTGGGCAGGGCCACGCTCACCACGGTCGCGACCGCGCCAACGACGACCACCGCGTCGACCACGACCACCGCGTCGACGACGACCACCGCGTCGACCACGACCGCCGCGACCACGACCACCGCGACCACGACCACCGCGCCGACGACCACCACCGCCGCGCCGACGACCACCACCGCCGCGCCGACGACGACCACGACCACCGCACCGACGACGACCACCCGGGCTCAGACCACTCCCGCCCCGGTGACGAGCGCCGTGCCGGAGCCGGCGTCGGTCATCCCCGCGACCCAGACGGTCACGGTCACCACGCCGACCGCGACCACCACCACTGACGCGGCCGGCTCAACCAGCGCCGCCGCCGACCCCGCCCCGACCCAGTCGGCGGTCACCGACCCACTGTCCACCACGCTGGGCACGGACTCGGGCACCCTCGCGGCCCAGAGCCAACTCAACGAGACGGTCCTGTCAGGTCGCCCGCCCGCCACGCTCATTCCCATCTACAAGGCCGCCGCGGCGAGCTACGACGTGCCGTGGCAGATTCTTGCCGCCATCAACGCCGTGGAGAGCGATTACGGCCGAGACGAGGCGACCTCCTCAGCGGGGGCGGTCGGCTGGATGCAGTTCGAGCCCGCCACCTTCCGCAAGTACGAAATTCCCAACGGCACCGACCGGAGTCCGAGCCCCTACAACGACATCGACGCGATCTTCGCCGCGGCTCATCTGCTGTCCGCCAACGGCGCCGCCACCAACCTGCGCCGGGCGATCTACGCCTACAACCATGCCGACTGGTACGTCGATGAGGTGACCTTCATCGCCGCCCAGATCGTCGGCAGCGAGACCCCCAAGAGCGCGACGGTCACGGACCGCCTCACCGCAATGACCACCACCGCCAAGCTCCTGGCGGGCACCCCGTACGTGTGGGGCGGCGGTCACAGCGGTTGGACTGACGCCGACGGCTATGACTGCTCCGGGTTCGTCTCCACGGTGCTGCACGCCGCCGGCTACCTGTCTGAGCCCCAGACCACCCAGACGCTGCCCACGGCGGACGACATGGTCAGCGGGGCCGGCCGCTACGTGACCCTGTTCGACCGCACCGATGGCGCCGGGATCACCGACGACCACGTGATCATCGATATCGAGGGTCAGTGGTGGGAGTCCGGCGGCGGTGTCGGTGATGGCGGCGCCGACGACGTGCACCGGATCCCCGACGTCAGTGCCGCCTACCTGGCGAGCTTCAACCTCGAGCTGCACCCCAAGGGGCTCTGAGGCGTCAGGCGATCGGGTGCTCGATCGCGCCGAGGCCCTCGACCTCGATGCGCACCCGGTCGCCCGAGGCCAGCCAGCGTGGCGGCTTCATCCCGGCGCCGACCCCGGCCGGGGTGCCGGTGAGGATGAGGTCACCGGGCTGCAGCGCGCTGGTCTCGGAGATGAAGTCGACCAGCACGTCGATGGGGAACAGCAGCAAGGACGTGGTCGCGTCTTGGCGCAGCTCACCGTTGACCCAGCTGCGGACCCACAGGTCACCCGCATCGGGCACCTCGTCCGCGGTGGTGATCCACGGGCCGAAGGGACAGAACGTATCGGCGCCCTTGGCCCGGGTCCACTGGGGCTCTGACTGAAGGTCACGAGCTGAGACGTCGTCGGCCACGCAGTAGCCGGCCACTTGGCCGCCAGCGCCGATGACCACGACGAGCTCGGCCTCGTAGTCGAGCTGCTGGACCACCGCGGGCCTGACCACCGGCCCGCCCGGCGCGTTGATGGAGCCGGCCGGCTTGAGGAAGACGATGGGCTTCTCCGGCCGCTCGTGATCGAGTTCCGCGATGTGGGCGGCGTAGTTGCGGCCGATGGCATAGACCGTGCCCGGGTGGGGGATGGGGGCGAGGAGCTCCACCTCGGCCAGCGGCCAGCCCTCCCCGGTGGGGGCGGGCTCAAGCCCGCCCGACAGCACCTCGACGACCGAGCCCGCAAACGGCCTCACCCGCTCGTCCTCGACGATGCCGGCATGGATGGCGCCGTCAACGGCGAAGGTGGCGAGCTTCATGCAGTGAGCTTAAGCACCAGCGACGCGACGCAGCTCAGCGGCGAGGTCGCCCCGCCCCCCCACCACGACACCACGCTCGAGGCCGAGCCAGCCGGCGCACAGCGCCAGCTCGGCGGCAAGCTCACGGGCGACGTGGACGGGATCGATGCCCGCCTCGCCGTAGGCGCCCTGGACCCGGAGCACGCCGGCCTGGCGGTCGGACTTGAGGTCGACGCGGGCGACCAGGCGCTCGTCGAGCAGGAACGGCAGCACGTAGTAGCCGTGGATGCGTTTGGCCTCGGGCGTGTAGATCTCGATGCGGTAGCGGAAGTCGAACAGGCGCTCGGTCCGGGGTCGGAAGAAGACGAGCGAGTCAAACGGCGACAGCAGTGCCCGGGCCGGGACGCTGCGCGGGCGCCGCGCCTCGTGCCACAGATAGGCCGGTACCTCCCAGCCGGCCACCTCGACCTCCAGCAGCTCACCGGTCCCCACGAGTTCGGCCACCCGGGCCTTGGAGCTCTCGCGCCGCAGACGGAAGTAGTCGCCCAGATCGGGCTCGGCGGCCACGCCGAGCGCTCGGGCGGAGATGCGGACCAGTTCCCGCTCGGCGTCCTCACGCGACGGGGTGTCGGCCCCGACCACCTCGGCGGGCAGGATCCGCTCGATGAGGTCGTAGTGGCGCTCGAAGTTGATCCGGCGAGCCGCGCCTACCTGTCCGGTGAAGAACAGATATTCCAGCGCGACCTTGCCGTCGTGCCAGTTCCACATCTGTCCCGGTTCAGCCGCCTTGCGGGGGACGCCGGTGTCCCGTGAGCGGATCGGCCCCTGCGCCGCGACGAGCGCCAGCGTGTCGGCCACCAGCTCGGGCCGTTCGCGGTCGATGCGCTGCATCGAGCCCCACGCCTCGCCGACGTTGGCCATCCGCCAGCGCAGCAGGGGGTGGGACTCGACCGGGATCAGCGACGCCTCATGGGCCCAGTACTCCACCAGCCGGCGATCGAGGCGGCCGCTGTCGTGCCCTGAGATACGGTCGAGCAGCGCCCGGTCATAGGGACCGAGCCGGGAGTACAGCGGCATGTAGTGGGCCCGCGAGAACACGTTGACCGAGTCGAGCTGCAGCAGCCCCAGGCGCCGGACCATCGCCGTCACCTGGGCGAGGCCCGGTGGGCGCTCCGACGGCCGCGGGCCGGTGCCGAAGCCCTGCGCGGCCAGCGCGATGCGCCGGGCGGCGGCAGCGCTCAGCTTCACAGGGCCACCCCGATCAGCCGGCCCAGCGCCACGGCCCCGAAGCCGACGAGGAGGCTGAGCAGGACGTTGGCGGCGGCGGCCCGGCGGGCCCCATCGCGGTACAGCGACTGGCTCTGCAGCATCCAGGTGGAGAACGTCGTGTAGGCCCCCATGCCGGCGGTGGCCACCAGGATCGACGCGTCGCCCGACAGCGCCAACCCGTCGAGCAGGCCGAGCACGAAGGACCCCGAGATGTTCACCACGAACGTGCCGGCGGCCAACCGTGGCCCCGGTCCGCGCAGCCGCCGAGTGAGGTGCGCGGCGGAGATGCTGTCAACGCTGACGCGCGCGAGCGCGCCCACCCCGCCGATCAGCCCCACCCCGATCCAGGTCAGCGCGTCCACGCTGTCCGCCTTCCCAGTTTGACCGCCGCCAGGCCGCCGAGCACCGACGCGGCGGCGTAGGCGAGCGCCAGCCAGCCATGCCCGGTCCGAACCATGTCCAGCAGCTCCAGCTGCATGGTCGAGAAGGTCGTGAACGCGCCGCAGAAACCCGGGCCCAGGAGCGGGCGCACGAGCCGGTGGGAACCGTGCCACTCCACGTGGCGGACCAGGTAGCCGAGCAGGAACGCGCCGACCAGGTTGATGGCGAACACCGCCCACGGCCAGTGGCCGTCGGCGACGGGGAAGGCCTGGGTCAGTCCGACCCGCGCCAGTGCCCCCGCGGCTCCGCCGAGGAAGATGGCGCTCAGTTCAGCGCGATCGAGGTTCATTTCAGCAGCCAACGTATAGCGGCGCCCGGACCGCCCGGACCGCCGATCTGACGGAGCGGTAGGCTCCGGCCATGCCGCGACCCGCCCCGGCCCACCCGCCCGTGATCCCCGGTGTGCGTCGCTCGCGCGTCATCGCCCGCGGCGTCGACTTCCACGTCACCGAGGCCGGCCCGGCCGACGGCCTGCCCGTCCTGGCCCTCCATGGCTGGCCCCAGCACCACTACGAGTACCGCGACCTGCTGGCCGACCCGCCGGCGGGGCTGCGGATCATCGCCCCGGACCTGCCCGGCTACGGCTGGTCCGGACCCGCCCCGCACCAGTGGCAGAAGGAGGAGGTCGTCTCGGACCTGCTGGCCCTGCTCGACGCCATGGGGGTCGGTCGCGTGCTGCTGCTCGGCCATGACTGGGGCGGCTTCGTCGGGCACCTGCTCGTCCTCCGCGCCCCCGAGCGGGTCAGCGGCTACCTGGTTCTCAACATCGCCCATCCGTGGGTCAACGCGCGGATCTTCGCTCCCCACGCCTGGCGTTCGGCCACCTACATGCCGCTGATCGCCTTCGCCGGCATCCCGATCCAGCAGAACACCGACTTCATCTACCTCGCCCTGCGCTACCAGTACGTGCCGCGGCGCACCGGGGTCAGCGACGCCGACCTGCGCTGGTTCTCGGACCGCTTCCGCGACCCGGTGGTCGCCGCCGCCGGCCGGAACACGTACCGCACGTTCCTCACCCAGGAACTGCCGGCCACCCGCACCCACCCCGAGCGCCGGCGCTCCCACGTGCCGACCCGGGCGGTGTTCGGCGACAAGGACTTCGCCGTGCACCCCGATCTGGCGGCCGCGGAGTCGGCCAACGCCGACGACTACACGCTCGAGCTGATCCCCGGGGTCGGCCACTTCATCGAGGACGAGCGCCCGGACATCGTGCGCGAGCGGCTGATCAGCCTGGCCGCTGCGTTTCCCCCGGCCTGAGGAACGCGGCCCGCGCCGCGTCAACCGACGCGCGCACCGCACATCCCGGCTCATGCTCGTTGACCATGCCCATCGCCTGGAGCAGGCTGTGCATGGTCGTCGGCCCCACGAAGCGCCAGCCCCGGCGCTTGAGCTCCTTCGACATCGCCCGGGAGGCCTCGGACTCAGATTGGACCGTCGGCGAGCCGGTCTTTGAGACCGGCTCATAGCGCCAGAGGAACACGGCGAGTGACCCCTCAGCCTCGACCAGCTCCACCGCCCGGCCGGCGTTGTTGATCACCGCCTCGATCTTGCCGCGGTGCCGGACGATCCCGGCGTCGCCGAGCAGGCGCTCGACCTCAGGCGCCCCCCAGCCCGCCAGGACCCGGAAGTCGAAGCCGGCAAAGGCGGCCCGGAAGTTCTCGCGTTTGCGCAGGATGGTCAGCCACGACAGGCCGGCCTGGAAGCCCTCGAGCGACAGCTTCTCGAACAGCGCCACGTCGTCGGCCACCGGAAACCCCCACTCGGTGTCGTGATAGAGGCGGTAGTCGGGCGGACTGTCACCCCAACGACACCGCGCAACGCCGTCATCGCCGATGATCAGGGAATCCGCGGACATCTGTCAGTCATCCTAAGCGCGCTGCCCCGGGCCTTCGATGTCGATCCCGGCGGCATCTCGCTGCGCTCGGGCATCGTCGCGGCGATCCCGGTGGCGGCGATGATGGCGCTCGGCACGCTCATCGACCAGCCGGTGGCCGCGATCACCCTTGGCGTCGGCGCGATGCTCGTCGGCGTCGCCTGGCGCGGCGGACCCGGACCGGCCACCCCGCCGCTCGGCATGATGTTGATGGCCGCGGTGATGCTCGCCATCTCCACTCTCGTGGGGACGGTCACCGGCCGCTGGGACTGGCTCCACCTCGGGGTGCTGTTCGTGTTCTGCCTCATCGCCGGGGTCTCCAGCGCGCTCGGGCGCCGTGGGGCGGTGGTGGGCACCCAGACGCTGATCGCCTTCATCGTGTTCGGCCGCTTCCCCGAGTCGGTGCTCGGGGGTATCCGCCTCGCCGCGCTGGTGCTGGCCGGCGGGGTGGCCCAGGTGCTGTTCGCCGCGGTGGTCGCCTCGCCGCTGGCCTGGCGCCGCCAGCGCCAGGCCCTGGCCGACGCCTATGCCCAGTTGGCCGCCATCGCCCGGCAGATCACCCTGTCGGGGGTGATGGCGGCCGAGGCCTTCGACGGCGCCGATCAGGCCCTGGCGGTGCCGGCGTTGTTCGGCGACCCCGACCTGGCCGGCTTGGTGACCCTGGTCGCCGAGGGCCGCCGCATCCGGCTCGAGCTGCTGGTGATCTCCGGCCTGCTCGATCAGCTGCGCAGCGCTGCTCCCGCCCAGACGCGCCAGGCGCGGGTGCGGGCCGAGGTGGAGGCGTCGCTGGAGATCATCTCCGAGGTGCTCGAGCTGATGGTGGCCGCCCTGCGCGGATCCCCGCCCGCCGAGCTGGCCCAATCCGGGGAGGCGCTCAAGCGCTGGAGCGACACCCGCACCGCCATCGAGTCCCCGCTGCTCGAGGCCCGCATCTCCGCGCTCGGCGGCCAGGTCCGCGCGGCGGCCCGCCAGACCGTCGCCGTGGTCGAGGACGGCGCTGACCGCACCTGGCGCCTGCCCCATCCCCGACTCGGGTTGGGGCACGCCCCGAGCACCGTGCTCGCCGACCTCCAGCACATCCGCGACTCCGCCAGCCTCTCCCAGCCGCCTGGTCGTCACGCGGTGCGTCTGGCCGTCGTGGTGGCCGGCACCGAGCTGCTCACTGAAGCCCTGGCCATCCCGCGCGGCTACTGGGCGGTGGTGGCCGCCGCCACCGTGCTGCGACCCAACTTCGGCCAGACCTTCACCCGTGGCGCCGAGCGGGTGATCGGCACCGTCGCCGGCGCGGTGCTGGCGACGCTCATCGCCGTGGCGATCGACCCGTCCGGCTGGGGCATCGTCGCCGCCATCGGCATTGTCGCCGCGTTCACCTACACGGTGTTCAGCGCCTCCTTCGCGCTCGGCGTGGCCGGGCTCACCGCCCTCATCGTCTTCCTCCTGCACGGCGAGGCCCCGGACTCGACGACCATCGCCCTGGACCGCGGCCTCGACACGATCATCGGCGGCTCGATCGCCCTGGCGGTGTTCGTGCTGTGGCCGACCTGGTCAACCGACGCGCTGCCCAGCGGCCTGCGGACGCTCGTCTCCGCCCAGCGGGCCTATCTCGCCGCCGTGCTCTCCCAGGTGCTGTCGGGCACCGCCGCGGCCGGGGCGGCGCTGATGCCGCTGGCCCGGCACGTGCGGGTCGCCTACTCCGATGCCGACACCGCGCTGTCGGTCGCCCGCGGTGAGCCCGAACGCACCGGACACGATCAGCTCGGCGTCGATGAGGCCGGCGTCGCGCTGGCCGCGCTGCGGCGCGTCACCTACGGGATCCACGCGCTGCGGCTCGCCTCCGAGGGCCCGCCCCAGCCCCATCCCGAGCTCTCCCCGCTGGCCGACGGGCTCGAGCGGGCGCTCGACAGCCTGGCCATCCGTCTCGTCCCCGACGGGGAGCACCCGTCGCCGCTCCCGGCCCTGCGCGACCTCTACCGCGCGACCGCGACCGACCTCGGGGACGGAATCGGCCTGGCCCTGGATGAGCTCGTTGACGCCGTCGACAGCGCCGCGGCGGCCCTCGATGCCTGAGCGGCCCGGGGCCAAGACCGAAACTCTCTGCGTGTCGGCGGCGTTTCTGGACCCAACGCGCTGCACCGGAACCTGCAGAGTGCAGGCGCGTCCAGTTGGTAGAACTCAAGTCGCCGTGACTCGCCGCCTCAAGATCCTCCTGCCCCTCATCGGGGTCCTCATGCTGATGGCAGCGCCGGCTGGCGCGAACGCGGCGGCCAGCTTCCACTGGAACAAGGCGGTCCGCATCGAGCCGTCCAAGGACGGTGGCCTCAGTGCCGTGTCCTGCACCAACCTGCAGCTGTGTGTCGCCGGAGATGAGTCAGGTGACATCCTCACCTCCACCAAACCGGCTCAGAGCACCTGGAGCACCGCGGCCAAGGTCGACAGCGACGGGCCGATCACCGGCGTCTCCTGCCCCACCGCGACCTTCTGCGGCGCGGTCGATCAGTCCGGCGGGTTCATCTGGTCCACCACACCGACCCTCGGCGCCAAGCACTGGAGCACTCCGGTGCGCATCGACTCGACCGCCGCGGTGGGCGGTGGCTACGCGGGCCTCGTCGCCATCTCCTGTCCGTCGTCCACCCTGTGCGTGGCCATCGACAACGCCTCAGACGCCAACGTCGTCTACTCGACCGACCCCACCGGCGGCAAGTCGGCCTGGAAGCAGGTCAAGCTCCAGGGCCCGGCCACCAGCGTCTCCTGCCCCACCACCACCCTGTGCGTGATCGCCGGTACCGAGCGCTATGTGTCAGTCGACCCGTCGGTCCCCACCGACTGGAAGGCGGCGACCGCGCTGACCGACGGCACCTACCAGGCCGTGGACTGCGTCGGCACGACGCTGTGCATCGGCGTCGGCTTCGGCAACACCTCTCCGGGCTTTGAGAGCGCCACCGCGACGCCGACCGGCAGCTGGAGCACCGTCTTCAACGTGGTCAGCGACCCGCCCGCCATCGCCACCACCCTGCTCGACACGGTCGGCTGCACCCGCGGGACCTGTGTCGCCCTCGACGGCGCCGACAACGCCTACACCTCGACGTCCGCGGCCCGCGGACTGTGGAGCACCGCCACGGCGATCCGCCCCGACACGGTGAGCCAGTTCAACGCGGTCTCCTGCACCAGCGGGATGTGCGTCGTGGTCGACTCGGCCGGCGTCGAGACCACCGGCCTGCTCAAGTAGCCGACCCCGCGGCCGCTCGGCGCCGCGCCTCAGCGCCGACGCGTGCGGAACTCCTCCAGCGCGTCCTGTTCCTTGAGCACGCCGCGATCGACCTGCCCGAAGCTGAGGTCGTGGCTGGCGTCCCGGCACCAGAAGCGGGGATGGCGCCGCAGCCAGCGCTGGGCGTCACGGCGCCCCAGTTCGATGAGCTCGGTGGTGAACTCCTGATCGAAGAGCAGGAAGCTAAGCAGCTCACCGCGGGCCTGGGAGGAGGAGCCGAGCATGCGCGAGACGACGGTGAAGTCCAGGTCACGCAGCGAGCCGAACCCGCCATAGCGGCGCTGGAACACCTGCTGGGCGATGCGTCCGATCTCCCCGTTGCGCCGCGGGGAGACGAGCGCGTAGGAGATCGGCCGGTAGGGCTCGTGCCCGCGTGAGAGCCGGTAGGAGCGCGGCGAGTGCAGCGTGCCGGTCGCCGCGTCCTCCACGAAGAACGAGTTGATCAGCGCCAGGCGACGCACGTCCTGGGCGACCTGGTCCACCAGCATCCCGTCGAGCACGTTGGCGGCGACGTCGGCGATCGACGGCCCGCGGGGTGACGCCGGCCGCCCGATCCCGGCCGAGAACGGCTCGAGGCCGATCACGATCACCCGCTCGGCGCCGAGGTTCAGAGCCGGCTTGATCGGGCTGTTGAGCCGGGTGCCGCCGTCGGCGTAGTACCCCGCCGCCCGCCGGGGCGCGGTCACCTCGACCGCCGGGAACAGCACCGGGATCGCCGCGGAGGCGCGCACGTGCTCGCCGCTCAGTCGGGCGCCGATGTAACGGACGTCGTCGTCATAGAGGCGCGGTGGCCCGTCGGCGGAGGCGACAAAGGCGACCGGCTCGCCGCCGGTCAGCGAGGTGGCGATCACGCACGCCTTGACCAGCCGCTCCGCCACGTTCTCGGCCAGCTGGTTCCAGTCGATCCAGCGATCGAGGCTGGCCGCCAGTGGCGCGGGGTCGAGCAGCGAGGCCATCCCCACCCCGGGCGCGCCGAGGATGTGCCCGAGGGCCCGCACCAGCGTGCGCACGCCGCCGCTGCCGATGATCGGGGAGATGACGTCGCGTTTGCGCATCCCCAGCCACAGCGCGCGGGCGATCTCGGCCTGCTCGGTCGCGGGCATGTGCGCGCGGGAGGCGAAGGCGGCCGCGTTGATCGCCCCGACGCTGGTGCCACACCAGATCGATACCCGCTCGCCGCGCGCCTCCAGCGCCGGCAGCAGCTCCGACAGCGCCCCGACCTCATAGGCGCCGCGCGCCCCGCCGCCGGGCAGGATGACCGCGATCCTGGGTCCGGTGCCGGCCGCCGGGCCCGTCCCGTTGGCACCGGGCCGCGCCGCGCCTGGACTCACGCGCCCTCCACGCCGGCGCCGCTCAGCAGCGCCGCGATCTCGCGGTAGGGGGCCTGATCGATCTCCTCCTGGGTCGCCATCGTGGGACCGCCCTCGGGGTCGTTGCAGTGCTCTGAGCCGTGGCGCGTGGCGCCGGGCGCCGAGCCGCCGTCGCTGAACACCGTTCGCGCCCCCCGGGCCAGCAGCTCCTCGACGATCGCCACCCGCCCGCGCCAGCAGGCCTGTCCGAGCGGGGTCTCCTCGCTGTCGGGGTCGCCGTTCACCCGCGCGCCGGCATCCAGGAGGGTCCGGACGTCCTCGAGGGCGCCGCGCTGCACGGCGAGGATGACCATCTCATCCAGCAGTGCCAGCTCGTCCTCGCGGGTGCGCGGCGGCTCGGGTTCGGTCCCCGCTCCCGCCGCGGCCAGGAGGCCGACGACGTCATCGTCGCCCCAGCGCCGGGCGATCTGCAGCGCGGTGAGCCCGTGGGCGTCCGCCACCTCCACCGCCGCGCCGGCGTCGATCAGGTTGGCCACCGTGCGCGCCCCCCGGCGCCGCCAGACCGCCTGGTGGAGGTCACCGGGCCGCGGGCTCACCCCGTTGGCGCAGAACATCTCGATCATCTCCGGGTTATCGAAGTTGAGCGCCCGGCCGAGGGCGTGCTCGACCACGAAGGGATCGGTTCCGGCCCGGATGAGCAGCTCCGCACACGCCGGGTCCTTCAGCTCACTGGCGTGGTAGAGCGCCTCGCCGACCGGATGCCCCGGGCCCGCGTCGTTGGGCAGCGCCCCGGCGTCGAGCAGCATGCGGGTCAGCTCCGGATCGCCGGCGATGCCGGCCGCGCCGTAGATCGGGGCCTGCACCCAGCCCTCGTGGCTGAAGACGATGTTCGGATCCGCGCCCGCCTCGAGCAGGACCGCCACCACGTCGCGGATCCCCGCCGCGCGGGCGGGGTCGAGGCGCCCGAGCCGCGAGAAGGTCGCGTAGTGCAGCGGGGTGCGGCCCAGCGGGGTGAAGTACAGGTTGGCCCGGGCCGGGTCGGCCGCGATCATCTTGGCCATCACGTCGGCCTCCCCGCACACCGCCGCGGTGGCGAGGTCATAGCGCCCCAGGTCCGGATCCTCGGCGAGCAGCGTCAGTGCCGTCTCGACCATCGCCGAGCAGGCGCTCCAGACGAGCGCCTCAGCCTGATCGCCCCTTGTCGCTGGCGCCCGCACCCGGGACTGACGATACCGACGGGGGAAAGGCGGTAGTTTGCCGAAGCTATGGCCACCACATCCACCGGCGCCTCCAGGGCGGCCGCCATCGCCAAGCGCCTGGCCGACGAGGCCTACTACACCGCCGTGTCGGTCCGTGCCGGCGTTCTCGGTCCCGAGCCGCCCAACCGGCTCCTGCGCATGGGTCGCGCGGTCGAGCGCTACGGGGTGCTGGGCTGTCTGACCGAGATCGCCGCCCTGCGCCATCCCGATGACCTCGCGATCATCGATGAGCAGGGCGAGCTCACCTGGCGCGAGCTCGACGACCGCGTCAACGCGCTGGCCTCGGCCTGGCGCGACGAGGGCTTCCAGGCCGGGGACGGCGTGGCGCTGCTCGCCCGCAACCACCGTGGCCTGATCGAGGCGCTGTTCGCCGGGGCCAAGCTCGGCGGCAAGGTCATCCTCATGAACACGGGCTTCTCCGGCCCCCAGATCCGCGAGGTGTCCGAGCGCGAGGGCGTCGACCTGCTCGTCTACGACGAGGAGTACGAGAAGGCGATCGGCGACTTCACCCCCCGCCTGGGCCGCGTCCGCGCCTGGGTCGAGACCCGGGCCAACGCCGATGACACGCTCGAGGCCCAGATCGCCTCCTCCAAGCCGGCCGCGCCGCCCAAGCCGTCGCGGCCCCCGCGCCTGGTCATCCTCACCTCGGGCACGACCGGCACGCCCAAGGGCGCCGGCCGCCACGTCCCGTTCTCCCTGTCGCCGATCGGCGGGCCTCTGTCGAAGGTGCCCTACCGCTCGGGCATGGTCCACCAGATCTGCGCGCCGATCTTCCACGCGCTCGGCTTCTCCCAGATGATCCTCGCGGTGTCGCTCGGCGGCACGCTGGTGATCACCCGGCGCTTCGATCCCAAGGAATGCCTTGAGAGCATGGAGCAGAACCGCGCCGACGTGGTGATCATGGTGCCGGTCATGCTCCAGCGGGTCATGGCCCTGCCCGAGGAGGAGTTCGCCAGCCGCGACCTCTCGAACCTCAAGATCATCTTCGTCTCCGGCTCCGCGCTGGGTTCGGATCTGGCGCTGCGCACGCTCAAGCGCCTCGGCCCGGTGCTCTACAACCTCTACGGCTCGACCGAGGTCGCCTACGCGACGATCGCCACCCCCGAGGACCTCCGGGAGGCGCCGGGCACCGTCGGTCGGGTCGTCCACGGCGCCACTGTGAAGATCCTCGACGAGCACGGCGCCGCGGTGCCGCTCGGCAAGACCGGCCGCGTGTTCGTCTCCAACACGATCCAGTTCGAGGGCTACACCGGGGGCGGGAACAAGGACATCATCGACGGCCTGATGTCCTCCGGGGACGTCGGCCACTTCGACGCCGCCCGCCGGCTGTTCATCGACGGCCGCGACGACGACATGATCGTCTCGGGCGGTGAGAACGTCTTCCCGGCTGAGATCGAGGAGCTGCTCGGGGGGCACCCGGCGGTCTCCGAGGTCTCCTGCATCGGGGTGGACGATGACGAGTTCGGCCAGCGCCTCAAGGCCTTTGTGGTCAAGCAGCCCGGCCAGGACGTCGACAGCGACACGCTGCGCGCCTACGTCAAGGAGAACCTGGCCAACTACAAGGTGCCCAAGGAGATCGTGTTCGTTGACGAGCTGCCGCGCAACCAGACCGGCAAGGTGCTCAAGCGCGAACTGCGTGAGCGTTAGGCGCCGGTAGCGGGTCTGTGGGACCAGCTACCGGAAACGAGGCGGGTGATTCCGCGGGCGACTGGGCGGACTTCCGCGCCCAGTTCCCCGTCTTCGCCAAGTACCGCTACCTCAACGCCGGCACCGAGGGCCCGGTGCCCAGCGCGGCGTTCGACGCCGTGTCGGCTCAGCTCGACGCCGACCTGCACCAGGGCCGGATCGGCACTCCCTACATCGAGTCGCTGCTCGCGCTCGCCGCTCAGGCCCGCGCCGGCTACGCCCGCGTGCTCGGCGCGCCGGTCGAGACGGTGGCGCTGACCGACTCGACCACCTCGGGGATCAACACCGTGCTGTCAGGGTTGGCCTTCGCCCCCGGGGATGAGATCGTCACCTCCGACCAGGAGCACCCGGGACTGCTGGCGCCGCTGCGCCGCCTGGCGGTCCGTGACGGCGTGCAGATCAAGGTGGCGCCGTTCAGCGCGGTCGCGGAGGCGGTCGGCCCTGAGACGAAGCTGATCGCCGTCTCACACGTCTCCTGGGTGGGGGGTGAGGTGGCCGACGTCCCCGCCCTCGTGGCCACCGGCGTGCCGGTGCTGCTCGACGCCGCCCAGGCCCTCGGCGCCATCGCCCTCGACCTGCCCGGCTCCGGTGTCGATTTCTACGCCGGCTCGGGCCAGAAGTGGCTGTGTGGTCCCGAGGGCAGCGGCGCCCTCTACGTGCGCGCGGACCGCCTCGACGACCTCGAGCCGCCGTGGCCCTCCTACGCCACCGTGGCCGACCACGACAACCCCCTGACCTCGGACCTGGCGGCGAGCGCCTCCCGACTCGACACCAGCTTTCCCCCGGCGCAGCGCTCGGCCTGGGCCGTCGCCTCCCTCGGTGTGTTCGAGTCCGCCGGCTGGGATTGGGTGTACGCGCGGGCCGGCTTCATGGCCTCGACGCTGGCCGACGGCCTCACCGAGCGCGGGCTCGACGTCGCCCCTCGCGGCCCCTCGACGCTGGTCTCCTGGCGACCCCGCGGCGAGCTCACGGCCGAGGTGACCCGTCTGGCCGAGTCGGGCATCCTCGTCCGCGCCATCCCCACCCACGGTCTCCTGCGCGCCGCCTGTGGCGCATGGACGGTGGAGGAGGATGTGGTGGCCCTGATCGACGCCGTCGGCTAGCCCCCGGCCAGCCCGCGGTCGAGCATCGCGAGCATCCAGTCAAAGGACACCGCGGGGTCGACCGGGATGCCGAAGCCGACCGCCGCCTCGAGGTGGACGAACCCGTGCACCGACGCCCGCACGCTGCGGGCGGCATGGATCGCCGCCTCACCCTCCAGCCCGTAGCCGCGCAGGACCGCCAGCATCAGCTCGAGCACGCGCGCGACCGCCGGTTCGCCGCCCTGTCCGGCTGACTCGATGGTCCGGTACAGGCCGGGGTGGGCGAGCGCCCAGGTGCGGTAGGCGTGGCCGAAGGATCTCAGCGCCTCACCCCGGCTCAGTCCCGCCGCTGCGGGCGCAAGCCGGTCACCGAGCTGCTCGGCGGCGAGGATGGCCAGGCGCTGGCGCAGGTCCTCGAGGCTCTTGACGTGAACGTAGAGCGACGGTGATCTGACGCCGAGTCGCTGGGCCAGCGCGCTCAGTGACAGCGCCTCCACTCCCTCGGCGTCGATCAGCTCCGCCGCCGCCTCGACGACCTGGGCGCTGTCGAGTCCCGCCCGCGGCATCAGGAGGAGTGCCGCACTGCGGTGATCGCGGCCTCGATCGCCGCATGGGGGTCTTTCAGGCTGGCCCCGTGACCCACCGCCAACACGTTGGGCTTGAGGACCCGGAGTGCCTCGGCGGCCTCGGCGGCCCAGGGACGGCTGCAGGTGGCGGCGTAGGGGAGGGGGAAGCGCCAGTGCATGTGGTCGGGCACCGACAGTCCGCCGATCGAGCTGAACGCATCGCCGGCGATCAGGCTCCCGTCACGGGTGTCGAGGAACGCCACGTGTCCCGGGGTGTGCCCGGCGCTGGCGAACACCTGGAGGCTGCCGACGTGGTCGCCTGCCCGCAGGAGGGTGTCCGGCGTGGTGCTGAGCGTGGGCCAGCTGCCGCGCTTCTTCCCCTCGGGGCCGAAATCCACGTCCTCACCGGCCAGAACCTTCGCGTCGGTCTCGCTGATCAGCACGGGCACGTCGGGACCGAGCTTGGCGCGCAGGCCGTCCACCGAACCGACGTGGTCCCCGTGTCCGTGGGTCAGGGCGATCCGCCTGATCTCCGCGCCGGCGTTCGTCGCCGCCGCGATGAGGTCATCGGCCGCCCCCATGGTGGTGTCGACGAGGGTGAAGCCGTCGTCCTCGCGCACCAGATAGGCGTTCATCATTCCGTACTTGGTCAGCTGGATGAGGTTGGGGGTGATCGTCGTGGCCTTCACGGGGTCTCCGTTCGGTGGGTCGGGGTGTGGGTCCTCAGCCGGGTTGGCTAAGGCTTATAGGTCATAACCTAACAGCATTAGGAAAGTTGTCAAGAAAGTCGTGGTCGCGGCGATCGTCACAATGGGCGTATGCCGATGACCTCGAAGATCTTCGGAGACCGGGGCCGCAAGCGGGCCGAGTCCCTCGGTATCGACCCCAAGCGCCTGCCGCCCGGCCAATCGCCGACCACCAAGTGGCCGGTGCTCGACCTGGGTCGCCAGCCGACGGTGCCCCTGGCGGAGTGGAAGCTGACCATCGACGGTGTGGTCGCAGAGCCCTACTCGCTCAACTACTCCGAGCTGCTCGGACTCGAGCAGGCCAAGTGGGAGAACACCGACATCCACTGCGTGACCCGCTGGTCCCAGTTCGGGATGAGCTTCGAGGGCGTCGACGTGCGCCGGCTCATCGAGCTGGCGGCGCCCGAGTCCACGGCCTCGCACCTGCTCGTCCACGCCTACGACGGGTACACGACGAACCTCTCGTTGGCCGATGTGCTCGAGCACCCGGCGCTCATCGTCCACCACGCCGAGGGCGCGGCGCTCAGCGTCGAGCACGGCGGCCCGGTGCGGCTGCTGGTCCCCCACCTCTACCTGTGGAAGTCGGCCAAGTGGCTCAAGCGCCTGGAGATCCTCGATGAGGACCGGCTCGGCTTCTGGGAGGAGAACGGCTACCACCACCGCGGCGATCCCTGGCAGGAGGAACGCTGGAGCGACGACGAGTACGTCGTCAAGGTCCGTCGGCGCGAGCTGCGGGCTGCGGCGCGCGACGCCGAGAGTCAATAGCCTCCACTCAGATGGAGAAGTCAGCTGCGCTCAGCGCCGAGGTGATCGTGGTCGGCGGCGGGCTGGCCGGTCTGGTGGCCACCGCCGAGTTGGCCGAGGCGGGCAAGCGCGTGCTCCTGCTCGACCAGGAGCCCGAGGCCTCGCTCGGCGGCCAGGCCTTCTGGTCCCTCGGTGGGCTGTTCTTTGTCGACTCACCCGAGCAGCGCCGGGTCCGCATCAAGGATTCCTTCGAGCTGGCCTGGTCGGACTGGTTGGGCTCGGCCGCCTATGACCGTCCTGAGGACGCCTGGCCTCGCCGGGTCGCCCGCGCCTACGTCGAGTTCGCCGCCGGGGAGAAGCGCGCCTGGCTGTATGAGAAGGGCCTGCGCGTGGTCCCCAGCGTCGGCTGGGCCGAGCGTGGCTCCGGTGACGCCAGCGGACACGGCAACTCGGTGCCCCGCTTTCATCTCACCTGGGGGACCGGACCCGGGGTGGTCGCCCCCTTCGAGGCGCGCGTGCGCGCCGCCGCCGACGCCGGCCTGGTCACCTTCGCCTTCCGCCACCGCGTCGATGAGCTGATCGTCTCCGGTGGGGCGGTCGAGGGCGTCAGCGGCAGCGTGCTGGCCCCGTCGTCGGTGGCCCGCGGGGTGGCGAGCTCGCGCAGCGTGGTGGGGGAGTTCAGCGCCCAGGCGCCGGCGGTGATCATCACCAGCGGGGGGATCGGCCACAACTTCGAGCTGGTCCGCAAGTACTGGCCCAAGCGGATGGGCAGCCCGCCCAAGACGATGATCGCCGGGGTGCCCGAGCACGTCGACGGCCGCATGCTCGAGATCGCCGAGCGCGCCGGTGCGGGTTGGATCGGCCGCGACCGCATGTGGCACTACGTCGAGGGCATCCGCAACTGGAACCCGATCTGGGGCGAGCACGGCATCCGCATCCTGCCCGCTCCCTCCTCCCTGTGGCTCGACGCCGCCGGTGACCGCCTGCCCGAGCCGCTGCTGCCGGGCTTTGACACCCTGGCCACGCTCGAGCACATCGGCAAGTCGGGCTATGACTACACCTGGTTCATCCTCACGCGCAAGATCATCGAGAAGGAGTTCGCGCTGTCGGGGTCAGAGCAGAACCCCGACATCACCAACAAGTCGATCCCCCAGACCCTGCGCACCCGCCTGCTGCCGGGCGTGCCGGGGCCGATCCAGGCGTTCATGGATCACGGCCAGGACTTCGTCGTCGAGTCCGATCTCGGCCGCCTGGTGGCGGGCATGAACGCCCTGGCCCTGCGCGATGCCGTCGAGACGGGCAGCCCGGCGCCCACCCTCGAGCTCGAGCACATCCGCGATCAGATCGTCCACCGCGACATGCAGCTCGACAACGCCTACGGCAAGGACTTCCAGATCATGGCCATCCGCGCCGGGCGCAAGTTCATCACCGACCGCCTCCAGCGCATCGCCACCCCGCACAAGCTGCTCGACCCCGAGGCCGGCCCCTGATCGCGGTCAAGCTGAACATCCTCACCCGCAAGACCCTCGGCGGACTCCACACCGACCTCGAGGCGCGGGTGCTCGACAGCGCCGAGGAGCCGATCTCCGGTCTCTACGCCGCCGGCGAGGTGGCCGGCTTCGGCGGCGGGGGGATGCACGGCTACAACGCGCTCGAGGGCACGTTCCTCGGCGGCTGCCTGTTCTCGGGCCGCAGCGCCGGCCGCGCGGTCGCCGCCCGGCTCTGAGTCGCACCCGCTGAGCCCCCCGGGGCCTCGTTACGCTCTGTAGCGCATGTCGTTACAAGCTGTTACGCCGTGATCGAGACCGGTCGCCTCCTCCCCTACCTGGGCACGGTCTTCGTGCTGTTCATCGCGCCTGGCCCCTCGGTGGTCTTCGTGGTCAGCCGCGGCGTCGCCCTCGGACTGCGGGCGGCCCTGACCGCAGTGGCCGGCAACACGCTGGGTCTGGCCACCCAGCTGGCGATCGTCGTGCTCGGGCCCGGTCTGCTCAATTCCTCGGACCTGTTCCACGTGCTGAAGATCGCCGGTGCGGTGTACCTCATCTACCTCGGCCTGCGCACGATCAGGACCCGGCGCGCCTTCGCCGAGGCACTGGAGTCAGAGCGCGTCGGCGCCCGCACCCAACGTCAGCTGATCCGCCAGGGCTGGGTGGTCGGAGTGACCAACCCCAAGGGCCTGATCACCGACACCTCCATCGCTCCGGACTTCATCCACCACACCCACACCAGCATGACCCTGTCGCTGGCTGTCCTCGGCGCGGTGGGCGTCCTCATGGCGCTGGTGTGTGACGGCGCCTGGGGCCTCGCCTCGGGCACCGTGCGGCGCTGGCTGGGCGAGTCCGCGCGTCGCGCCGAGGCGCTCAACGCCGCCGGTGGCGTCCTCATGGTGCTGTTCGGGATCGTGCTGGCGGTCATCGCGATCCACTGAGACCTCCTGTCTGCCCACTTCTGGGACTGTAAAAAAGGGCAAACTCTGCAACGTCGCTGTAACGCCGCTGGCCGCTTCGCCCAAGTGCAACACGTCTCGTGACAGATCCGAGATGAAGGCGTTGGGGAGTTTCCACTTTTTTACAGTCCCACACATCACCGAAAGGGACACCGCACTGACCACTGACCGACTGTGCGCGATAGACAGGCGCCTGGAGTAACGGGATGTGAGAGGGTGAGGGGATGACGACGCACGGACACATACACGGCGAATGCCACGACGTCTGGCGGGTGGACGAGACCGCGCAGGAGCTCGACGAGTTCTGGTCACAACGCGTGCTGGCCGAGGCCAACGGAAGCCTGTTCAAGGTGGCCAAGGGCATCGGCTCGACTCACTGGCACTCCCACAGCGATCAGGACGAGGTGTTCCTCGTGACCCACGGTGAGCTGGTGATCGAATTTCGCGACCGCGAGGCGACCCTGTCACCCGGTGAGCTGCTGGTCGTCCCCCGTGGCGTCGAGCACCGTCCGCGCGCCGATGTGGAGACACGCTTTCTCGTCATCGGCCCCAGCGTCACCTCCAACGCCGAGGGCGGCAAGCCGGCCTGGAGTACCAACGCCGGACAGCCGCCGGCGCGCTGAGCCCGGCCTGGGGTGGCCCGAGGATCAGGCCGCGGCGCTGACGAGCACCTGCTCGAGGAACCGGATCGCCCGCGGGTAGGCGTCGAGACGGTTCTCCAGCCGGCCGAGGCCGTGGCCCTCGTTCGCGTAGATGAGCAGCTCACAGGGGACACCGCGGGCCCGCAGGTTCGCCTCCAGCTGTTCGGCCTCGGTCACCGGCACGCGTGGGTCATTCGCGCCGTGGATGATGAACAGCGGCGCCCGGATGTCCTCCACATGCGTCATCGGTGAGGCCTCGGTGAGGAAGGCGCGATCGCGCTCGAGGGAGCCGTACTCGTACTCACGGTGGGTGCGCCGGTAGGCGGAGGTGTTCTCGAGGAAGGTGACGAGGTTCGAGATCCCCACGATGTCGACCCCGGCGGCCCACAGTTCGGGCTGCATCGACACCCCCGCCAGCACCATGTAGCCGCCGTAGGAGCCACCCCACAATGCCGCCCGGGTGGCATCGAAGCCGAGATCGCCCAGCGCGGCGTGGACGGCGCCGAGATCGGCCACCGAGTCGAGGCGCCGCGTGGTGTCATCGAGGGCGGCGAAGCGCTTGCCATAGCCCGTCGAGCCGCGCACGTTGGGGACCACGACGCCGAAGCCGGCCGCGGTCAGGGCCTGGACGATCGGGTTGAACATCAGGGTGGACTGGGACTCCGGTCCGCCGTGGACGAGCACCACGACCGGCGGGTTCGCCGCCGCGGCGGTCGGTCGGTGCAGGAACAGCTGCAGCGGCTCACCGTCGAAGCTGGAAATCGTGTGCAGCTCAGCCGGCGCCAAGTCGGCCGGATCGACCTCGGACGGGCTGGTGGTCAGCCGCGTGGTGGTCGCGCTGGCGAGGTCATGGCAGTAGACGTCCGCGTTGTGGCGTGGGGTGGTGAGCGTGAAGTAGAGGCGCTGACCGTCGCGCGACAGCTCGGGGCCGGGCACGGCGTAGCTGCAGCTCAGCCCCGGTTCGGGCCAGGGGATCTGGGTGCCGGGCCCGGCCGCCGGTTCATAACGCCGCATCGGCGTCGCGCAGTCCCGGTTCTCCACCAGGACCATGGCGCCCCCGGGCGCGAGTGCGAGGTGCACGCTGTCGCCGTCGACGCCGGTGCCCGGCATCAGCGTCGTCTCCCCCGAGCCGAGGTCGTGGAGCAGCAGGGCACTGAAGTCGCCCCCGAGGTTGGTGATGACATAGAAGCTCGTGGCGTCGATCCACACCGGGGCGCTGACCAGGGCGGCCGCGTCGGGGTGGGGCAGCGGCCACTGGGCCTCGCCGCTGTGGACATCCACCAGCACGAGGTCGTCGTCGAGGGGACGCTGGCCCGAGCGGGTCACCGAGAGCAGGCGACCGTCGGGGGAGAAGCCGGACCCGGGGTGGCACCAGCCACCGCCTGCCCACAGCAGGCGGTGCTCGCGACTTCTCAGGTCGACCGTCCACACGTCGAAGTCGACGTCGTTGGCGGCGTTGGAGGTGTAGGCGACGAGCCGCCCGTCAGGTGAGACCCCCGCGCAGTGGTGGCCGTGGTCGGGATCGCTGCTCAGCGCGTCGAGTGAGTCGAAGCTGTCCACCGCCGTGGCTGCGGCGGCGTCGAGGTCGATCAGGTAGAGCTGATCGCGCTCGTTGCCCCCGACCGCGGCGGAGATCACCGCGCGGCGCGGTCCGTCGCCCGGGACGTAGAAGGCGTTCGAGACCGCCTCGGGCAGGGCCGTGAGCTCGATGAGCTCCCCGTCGGTGAGCTCACACAGCTGCATCGTCCCGCTGAGGTTCGACAGGATCAGCAGCCGCTCTGACCCCGCGTCGGCGGGCGTGCGCTCGATGTCGACCATGATCGCGCTGCGGGTGGAGAGCAGGGCGCTGATCAGTGCAGGGGTGTCGGTGCTCATGCCAGCCATTTTGGCTATCGGAGGAACGCGGTGATGCCTGCGGCCATGCCGGCGGCGGCGCGCCTCTGGAAGGCGGTCGACTCCAGCAGGGCGGCGTCGGTGGCGTTGCGCATGTTCGCGCACTCGATCAGCGCGTAGGGCACCTGGGTGAGGTTCTCCCCCGCCAGGTCATCGCGTGGCGCCAGCGCGTCGACCCCGTCATAGGTGCTGTCGGGCATGTCGGTGGCGGCGCGATAGCGGCTGCGCAGATCCCGCGCGAAGCGGGCCGAGGCGCCGATCACGCGGCGGTTGATGGCATCGGCCACCGGGGTGAGGATCGCGAAGCCACGGCCCGAAGCGGGTCCGCCGTCGGCGTGGATGGCCAGCGCCACGTCGACGTGAGCGTGGTTGAGGATCGCGGCGCGCTGGTTCACGCACGGCCCGACCCCGTCGTTGCTGTGGCGGGTCAGGACCACGCGGGCGCCCTCGGCCTCGAGGTCGGCGACCAGGAAGCCGGCGACGCGCCAGTTGAACTGCGCCTCGGTGTAGCCGCCGTCGGTCTCGGTCCCCGTCGTGTTGCAGGCCTCGTACTCGCGCCCGTTCCAGATCCGCCGGTTGATGTAGGCGGGGTCGCGATAGTTGTCGCCGTTGTGGCCGGGGTCGACCCCGACCACCTTGCCGGCCAGCGGACGCGCCGCGGGGGCCGCCGGCCCGCCGAGCGCCGGTGCCGTGAAGCCGCCCAAGGCCGCCCCGACGGTCCCCAGGACCACGGCGAGCTGAGGGATCACACGGCTCGCCGGCGGCACCGGAGAAGTATCCCAATCCCAGCGGGAGTAGGGTTCTTGGTGCCATGAAGATCATCTACACCCACACCGACGAGGCGCCTGCGCTGGCCACCCAGTCGCTGCTGCCGATCATCCGTTCCTTCACCGCAGCCGCCGACATCGAGGTGGAGCTACGTGACATCTCCCTGGCTGGCCGGATCCTGGCCCAGTTCCCCGAGTTCCTCTCCGACGAGCAGCGCATCCCCGACGCGCTGAGTGAGCTGGGCGAGCTGGCCAAGACCCCCGACGCCAACATCATCAAGCTGCCGAACATCTCCGCCTCGGTGCCCCAGCTCAAGGCCGCGGTCCGCGAGCTCCAGAGCCAGGGTTACCCGATCCCGGACTACGTTGATGACCCCCAGAGCGACGCGGAGAAGGACGCGCGTGCCCGCTACAGCCGGGTCATGGGCTCAGCCGTCAACCCGGTGCTGCGCGAGGGCAACTCCGACCGCCGCGCGCCCCAGTCGGTCAAGGCCTACGTCAAGACCCATCCCCACAGCATGGGCGCGTGGTCGAGTGACTCCCAGTCCCACGTCGCGACGATGAGCGATGGCGACTTCCGCTCCACCGAGCAGTCGGTGACCGTGCCCGCCGCCACCACGGTGGCCATCGAGCACGTCTCCGCCGACGGCACGGTGACCGTGCTCAAGGACGGCCTGGCGCTGGAGGCGGGGGAGATCCTCGACGGCGCCGTCATGCACGTCGCGGCGCTGCGTGAGTTCCTCAGCGCCCAGATCGCCGATGCCAAGGCCCAGGGCGTCCTCTACTCCGTCCACCTCAAGGCGACGATGATGAAGGTGTCTGACCCGATCATCTTCGGCCACGCGGTGGAGACCTTCTTCCCCGAGCTGTTCGCCGAGGGCTCAGACGCCGCGGCGTCGCTCCAGGCCGCCGGCTACAGCCCCAACGACGGGATCGGCGCGCTGCCCGACGGCGTGACCCCGAGCTATGACGACAAGCCGGCGCTGGCCATGGTCGATTCAGACCGCGGCATCACCAACCTGCACGTCCCCTCCGACGTGATCATCGACGCCTCGATGCCCGCCGCGATCCGCTCCTCCGGCCAGATGTGGAACGCCGAGGGCAATCAGCAGGACACCAAGTTCGTCATCCCCGATCACTCCTACGCACCCCTGTACGACGTGACGGTGGAGGACTGCAAGGTCAACGGCGCCTTTGACCCCGCCACCATGGGCACCACGCCGAACGTCGGCCTGATGGCCCAGAAGGCCGAGGAGTACGGCTCCCACGACAAGACCTTCGAGATCGCCGCCCCCGGCACGGTGCGGGTGCGCGACGCCGACGGCGCCACGCTGATCGAGCACGACGTCGAGACCGGCGACATCTGGCGGGCGTGTCAGACCAAGGACGCGGCGATCCGCGACTGGGTCCGCCTCGCCATCACCCGAGCCCGCGCCACCGGGGCCCCGGCCGTGTTCTGGCTCGACGACAGTCGCGCTCACGACGCCGAGATCCTCAAGAAGGTCCACGACGAGCTCGCCCAGCACGACACCGAGGGCCTCCAGATCGAGATCATGGACGTCGCCGCGGCGACGAAGTACAGCCTGGCCCGGGCCCGCGCCGGGGAGGACACCATCAGCGTCACCGGCAACGTGCTGCGTGACTACCTGACCGACCTGTTCCCGATCATGGAGCTCGGCACCTCGGCCAAGATGCTCTCGATCGTGCCGCTGATGGACGGCGGGGGACTGTTCGAGACCGGCGCCGGTGGCTCGGCGCCCAAGCACGTCCAGCAGTTCGTCAAGGAGGACTACCTGCGCTGGGACTCCCTGGGTGAGTTCCTCGCCCTCGTCCCGTCCCTCGAGCTCCTGGCCGACGCCAATGCCAACCCCAAGGCCAAAGTGCTCGCCGACGCGCTCGACATCGCCACCGGCAAGGTGCTCAACGAGGATCGCTCGCCCTCGCGCCGGGTCGGCGGCATCGACAACCGCGGCAGCCACTTCTACCTGGCGCTGTACTGGGCCCAGGCCCTCGCCGCCCAGGACGAGGATCCGGACCTGGCGGCGCGCTTCGCCCCGCTGGCCGAGAAGTTGGCGGCCGACGAGGACGCGATCGTCGCCGAGCTGCTCGAGGTCCAGGGCCACCCGGTGGAGATCGGCGGCTACTACCACGTCGACGAACCGAAGGCCTCGGCGGCGATGCGGCCCTCCCACACGCTCAACGACGCGCTGGTCGAGTTCAGCGGCCTCAGCAGCGGCCTGGAAGCCCGCCCCGAATAGACCCGACGGCCCGGCGGATGGAGCCCGCCCCCGGCTCAGGCGGGGGGCGGCTCCAGCATCTGCTCGACCATCGCGAGCATCCGCTCGAGGGAGGGCAGGCGCGGGTCGACGTGCTCGCGCCAGAGCATGTGGCGTCGTGAGGCGCGGGCGAAGGCGATGTCGAGGATCATCATCGCCACCGCCTCGGGGTCGACGGCGGGGTTGATCCAGCCGCCGGCCTGACCGCTGCGCAGATAGTCACCGAGGGCCACCACTCCGCGGTGGGGCCCGAAATCGCGCTCCTCCACGTACTCGGCCAGCGCCCGCCCCAGCCCGGCATCGGACTGGGCCGCGGTCATCACCGGCAGCATCTCGTCGTAGAAGCGCTCGAGCGATCCGAGCGACGCGGCCAGCAGCTGGGGGATGTCGAACTGCGGTTCGGGCTGCTCCTGGAGGAACTCCAGTGGCTTGATGCCCCGGGCGAACACGGCTTGGAGGAGCCCCTCGCGGTCACCGAAGTGGTAGTAGACGCTGGCGTCCGAGACGCCGGCGCGCGCGGCGACCTCACGGCTGGTCAGCTTGGCCACGCCCGCCTCCCGCAACAGCTCAAGCGCGGCATCGAGGATCGCCTCACGGCCGCCCGAGGGGGGACGTCCGCGACGCTTGGGTTGATCGGTGGCGCTCACCGAAGCTCGGTGTGCGGGTAGCTGCGCTCAGGCAGGGTCATACACGGCGGGCTCTCGGGGTCGGGGACAGAAGCTGTCCGCATTTCTGAGTGCAAGCTCAGTATGGATGTTACTCTGAGCACGCACTCAACAATTGCTGAAGAACTGGAGTCGCTGGTGGATCGCAAGTGGTGGACATTGATAGCTGTATGCACGGGCGTCTTCATGCTCTTGTTGGACATCACCATCGTCAACGTGGCGCTGCCCGACATCGAGACGGCGTTCAAGGCGAGCCTGTCTGACCTCCAGTGGGTCATCGACGCCTACGCGCTGACCCTGGCCGCCCTGCTGCTGACCGCCGGATCGATCGCCGACCTGGCCGGCCGGCGCATCGTGTTCGCCACCGGGATCGTCATCTTCGTGGTCGGCTCGGTGCTCTGCGGCGTGGCCCAGAGTGCCACCGTGCTGTCGCTGTCGCGCGGCTTCCAGGGCATCGGCGGCGCGATCATGTTCGCCACGGCTCTCGCGCTGCTCGCCCAGGCCTTCCCGCCCCAGGAGCGCCATATCGCCTTCGGCGCCTTCGGGGCGGTGACCGGCGTCGCCGTCGCCGTCGGACCGGTCCTGGGTGGCGCCCTGACCAGCGGCCTGTCCTGGCGCTGGATCTTCTTCGTCAACGTCCCGGTCGGCATCTTCGCCCTCGCCGTGACCCTGACCAAGGTGCAGGAGTCCAAGCTCGAGGGCGCGCCGACCCCGGATGTGCCCGGCTTCATCACCTTCAGCCTGGCGCTGGCCGGGCTCGTCTACGGCCTCATCCGCAGCCAGCCCGACGGCTGGACCTCGGCCCATGTGGTGATCCCGCTGGCCATCGCGGTCGTGCTGATGGCGACCTTCGTCGTCATCGAGATGCGCTCGAAGGAGCCGATGCTCGACCTCGGCCTGCTGCGGGTGCCGACCTTCAACGGCGGTCTGGTCGCCGCCTTCTGCGTGTCAGCCTCGATCTTCAGCCTGCTCACCTACCTGACCATCTTCATCCAGAACATCCTCGGCTACTCGGCGATCGACGCCGGCATCCGCTTCCTGCCCCTCACCGGCCTGATCTTCTTCACCGCCGCGGCGGCCGGGCGCCTGCTCAACCGCGTCCAGACCCGGTTCCTCATCGCCACCGGGTTCGCGATGGTCACGGTCGGTCTGTTCCTCATGCGGGGCCTGACCCCGACGGAGGGTTGGACGCACTTCCTGCCGGGCTTCCTCATCGCCGGGGCCGGCACCGGCCTGATCAACGTGCCGCTCGCCTCCACCGCGGTCGGCGTCGTCCCCCAGGAGCGGGCGGGCATGGCCTCGGGGATCAACTCGACCTTCCGCCAGGTCGGCATCGCCACCGGTGTGGCGGCGCTCGGCTCGATCCTCGCCTCGCTGGTCAAATCCCACGTGAGCGCCAGCCTGGCCGGGACGCCGCTGGCCGCCCACAGCGCACAGATCGGGACCGCCATCGGCTCGGGCTCGCTCGCCGACGCGGCCAAGACGGTCCCCGCCCGGTACCACAACCTGCTGTTCAGCGCCGGTAAGGCCGGCTACGTCCACGCCCTCAACGAGGTGCTGCTGATCGGCGCGATCATCGCCGGCGTGGCGACCATCTCCACCATGCTGCTCATCCGCCAGAAGGACTTCCACCAGGTCGGCGGCGGGGCACCACCGGCGGCGTCCTCAGAGGAGCCGGAGATGGTCACCGCCTAGCGACGCCGGTCGCCGGCCGCCGGTCCCACAGACCGGCGGCCCTCCCCGCTGCTAAGATGCTTGCCAGCAGGCAATCTTTCTGGAGGCGAGCATGGCACAGGCAGTGGAGACCGACGCGGCAGCCCGGCTGCGCATCGCCGTCATGCGCCTGGCCCGGCTGCTGCGTCCGACCGACGCGGGCAACGCCGCCGAGCTCAGTCCGACCCGGGTGTCGGTCCTCCTCAACGCGGTCCGCAACGGCCCGGTGCGCCTGGCCCAGGTCGCCGAGGACGAGGGCCTGAACCCGACACTGCTGTCGCGCACCGTGGCGTGGCTGGCCGAGGCCGGGCTGGTGGCCCGGCGCGCTGACGTCGATGATCGCCGCTCGGCCTGGCTGGAGCCGACCGAGGCCGGGATCAAGCTCGCGCTGCGCATCCGCACCGAGCGCACCAGCTCGGTCGAGGCGGCGCTGGACGCCCTCAGTGACAGCGATCGCGCCCACCTGGAGGCGGCCCTGCCCGCCCTCGAGGCGCTGGCTGAGGGCCTCGGCGCATGAGTGAGCGCTTCGCCCGCATCGGGCAGTCGACCTTCGCCGCGCTCAGCGTCCCCAACTACCGCTTCTACATGGCGGGCCAGTCGATCTCCCTGATCGGCACCTGGATGCAGATGGCCGCCATGTCCTGGCTGGTGCTGTCACTGACCCACTCGGCCACCGACCTCGGGGTCATCGTGGCGTTGCAGACCCTGCCGGTGCTCATCCTCGCCCCTTACGGCGGGGTGATCGCCGACCGGGTGAACAAGCGCAAGATGATGATCGCCCTGCAGACCCTGATGGGCCTCCAAGCGTTGATCCTCGGGCTGCTCACCGTCACCCACGTGGTGCACATCTGGGAGATCGCCGTGCTGGCGCTGTTCCTGGGCTTCAACAACGCCTTCGAGAACCCCTCGCGGCAATCGTTCATGCTCGAGCTGGTCGGCCCCGAGCACCTGCGCAACGCGGTGTCGCTCAACTCGACGATGGTCAACGTCGCCCGGGTCATCGGACCCGGCATCGGCGGGATCATGATCGCGGTGGTCGGCACCGGGGTGTGCTTCCTGTTCAACGCCGTCAGCTTTGTCGCCGTCGTCTACACGCTGGTGGCGATGAACACCACGCTGCTGAACCCGACCCCGCCGACGACCCGCGGCAAGGGTCAGCTGCTCGAGGGCTTCGCCTACGTGCGGCGCACGCCCGGGCTGCTCATCCCGCTGGTGATGATGGCGCTGGTCGGGTGTCTCACCTACGAGTTCCAGGTGTCGCTGCCCTACATGGCCTCCAACGGGCTGCACTCCGGCTCATCGGGCTATGGCTTCATGACCGCGGCGATGGGCGTCGGCGCGGTGGTCGGCGGACTCACCCTGGCCACCCGCGGCAAGATCGGCGCCCGCGTGCTCATCCTGGGGGCGCTCGCCTTCGGCTTCGCCATGGCCTTGGCGACCGTGGCCCCGGATCTGGCCCTCGAGCTGCTGGCGCTCGCTCTGGTCGGCGCCGCGTCGGTGATCTTCATGTCCGCCGGCAACGCCACCTTGCAGCTGCGGGCGGACCCCCAGATGCGCGGCCGCGTGATGGCGCTGTGGTTCGTCGCCTTCCAGGGTTCGACCCCGATCGGCGGACCGATCGTCGGCGCGGTGATGTCCTCCCTGGGACCACGCGCCGGGCTCGGCCTCGGAGCGATCACATGCTTCGTAGTCGCCGGGGGCGGAGTGCTGGCCCTCCGGCATCTGCGGGCGGCGCCCCCCGTTGGGGTTGACCCATCACCGAGCGCATCAGCTGCTGATACCGCGCCCGGTCGAGGTGCACCACATGGCTCCCGGGGAACCAGTGGAGCTCCGGCTGTCCCCAGTGCTGCCAGAGAGCGTTGGTCTGCTCCGGGGGCGACACTCGGTCGCCTGCTCCACCGATGACCAGCAGCCGGTCCTTCTCCAACAGCACCGGATAGTTCAACGGGCTGTGCAGGGCGGCGGAGCGGTTGATCAGCTCGCTCGGCAGCTGCTTGGCCCACATCAGCATCTGGGTGCCGGCGTTGGCGGGGAACCAGTCCTTGACCAGGGTGGGGATGTGGGAGACCGCCGAGTTGGGGATCGCGAAGTCGAGCCGGTCATCCACCTCGGCCAACAGGGCGGTGGTGTAGCCGCCGAGGCTGAGGCCGGTGGCGCCGATCCGCGGCGCGCCCCGGCGCTCGAGGTAGTCGAGGATCACCCGCAGGTCACAGATCGCCTGGCTCATCGCCTCGGCCAAGTGGGCGAAGCCGGACATGAACAGCTCGGCGCCGTTGAACGGCGAGCGCGCGCTCTGGCGCGAGCCATGGAAGGGGAGGGTGAACATGACGATGTCCCAGCCCTCGGCGAAGAACTGGCGCAGACCGAAGAACGACGTGTTGAGCGCCGCCGATGACGCGCCGAATCCGTGGATGGTGATCAGCGTCGCGCGCGGCCCGTCGTCGTGGCGCCAGTACTGTGCCCGGGCCACCGCGTTGTGGGTGGCGCTGCGGAAGCGGCCGGCCAGGTCGGGGTGCAGCGGCTCGAACGGGCTCTGGAAGCGCAGCAGCTCGACGTGGCCGCCGAGGTCCTCGAGGCCCTCACCGGGCCGGGAGTGCACGGGAATCGGTGTCGGCGGACGCGAGAACACCTTGGCGGGATCGTGGGCCGAGGCCAGGGTCGCGTAGTACTCGAGCCGCCTGCGCTCGGCCTTGGAGTCCAACAGCACGCTTGATGGGAACATGGCGGCGGTCACGGCGGTTGCCAGTGCCGTCCGGATGACGTAATCACCCAGAACGACGGAGCTGTAGAGCGTCCTTGCCCGGATATCTGCGACGTGCTTGGGGACCATAACCAACCTGTTTTGCCTCCGCGCTGGTTGCCGACTCGGGTCTGAGTCAGCTCGCACGCTCAGACGTCGCTCGGTCCATCCTCGGGCGGGCGCGTCGCCAGGGCGCCCACCAGGGCGACCCCGAAGAAGGCGATGATGATCACCGCGACGACGTCCAGCGGCGTGACTCCGTTGGAGGAGACGTCATAGATGACCAAGGCGACGAGGCCGGCCAGGAACAGCAGAACAACGCACAACAGCGCGATACGCATTGATCTGTTGTATCGGGCTGGGCGCCGCGGAGCGTCGGTCGCGAACGCGCCCTAGCGCGACAGCGCCGGAGCGTCCGTGGCGACGATCTGCCACGGGTTCTGCGCGTCACCCGACAGCGCCAGGGTCCAGCGCTCGGTGAAGGTCACCGCGTGGACATCGGAGCCGGCGAGGATCGCGGCGGTGCTGCGGTCCTGGAGATAGCGGCGTCCGGTGACCTTGACGTCGACGGTCATCGTGGCGGGGACGGACAGGGCGTCCAGGGCGACGATGGTGATCCGCTCGATGTGGGGACCGCGCACGACCATGCGACTGCCGGGCCCGGAGGGGTAGAGCATGTTCTGCACTGCCGTGGTGTCCGCCAGGGCCAGCAGCGGCTGGGTCTCGCCGTCGATGGCCTGGCCCCACGCCGCCACGGCGCGACGGGCGGCGACCTCGAGGATGTCGGGGGCGAAGCGGCCGTCGGCGAGGCTGAGGTCCATGGCACGCGCGCGGGCGTCCTGGTCGATGGCCACCGTCGTGTCGGTGAGTTCTGAGAGCTTGGTGTCGCCGGATAGCGCGTCGGCGTTGGCCTGCTCGACCAGTGCCTCGTCCTGAAGGGCCTGATCATCGGCCCACTCGGTCTGGACGATGCGCTCCTCGAGCTGGTGAGAACCCTCTGAGCCCTGCTCGATGGAGGCGAGAATCCAGTCGTTGGACGCGGCGCTGGAGGCGCTGAGATCGAACTCGGCCCCGAGTCCGCCATCGTCGGCCCCGGGGGCGGAGGCGGCAGCCGGGTTGCGCTGCAGGGTCCAGTACTCGCGCAGGCGCACGGTCTTGGTGGCCGAGCCCCGCTCGTTGAGCTCACGGCCGCGGGAGTCGGTGACCCAATCGCGGATGCGCGCCTCGATGCGGATGACCACGCGATCGGGACCGCCGGTCGGGCCGGCCGCGGTGCGGGCGCCGCGCCCGATGCCGACGTACTCGACCTTGGGCGGGCGGGTCAGCTCGATGTGGTTGGTCATCCCGCGTCGTGCCAGATCATCCAGGCGACGCTCCCACTCGGCCATCAGCCGTGGCGCCACCAGCTTGTTCAGGGTGGCGACGTCGTTGTGGGACCAGGCGGTCTGGATGTCGATGAAGATCCGCTCACCCGCCGCCTTGACCTGGGCGGGGTTGAACGCGTCGTCGTTGTCGGCCGCCTCGGCGGCGGCCAGCTCGACCCGGCGCTGGCGCAGCTTGGCCTGGCGGCGCTTGGCCGGCCCGCGCCGACGCTGGGCGTGGAACCAGTCGGCGACCCGCTGTCCGCCGTAGAAGTAGAAGTAGGCGCCGATCACCAGCGCCAGGGCGATCAGCGCGCCGAGGCCGTGCCCGAAGATGATCAGGTCGATCAGCAGCCGGACGGCGATGAAGATGATGAAGCCCTTACCGCCGCCTCCGCCGCCGAAGCCACCCCCGCCGCCGCCGTCACCGCCGCCGAACGACGACGAGCCGCTGCCGGCGGCCGCGAGGGCCTCGGCGGGCACCACGACCAGCGCGGCCAGCGTGAGCGCGGCGATGATGAGCAGGCGACGGCGCCGCATGATCCTCAGACCCCGGCGCCGACGCGCAGGGGGCCGACACCCGGCTCGGACTGCTTGACGTGTTCGTCGGCGTGATAGCTCGAGCGCACCAGCGGGCCGGCGGCCACGTGCTCGAAGCCGAGCTCATAGGCGGCTTCCTCGAGCGCCTTGAACTCATCCGGGTGCCAGTAACGGACGATCGGCAGGTGGTTCTCGGTCGGGCGCAGGTACTGACCGACGGTGAGCACCTGGACTTGGTTCTCACGCAGGATCCCCAGCGCGTCGACCATCTCGTCGAAGGACTCGCCGAGACCGACCATCAGGCCCGACTTGGTGACGACGTCGTCACCGCCCATCTCCTTGGCGGTGCGCAGCACGCGGTTCGAGCGTTCCCAGGTCGAGCCACGGCGGGCGACGCGGTAGAGGCGCGGCACCACCTCGACGTTGTGGTTGAACACGTCGGGACGTGCGGCGATCACCTTGGCCAGCGGCATCTCCTGGCCGCGGAAGTCCGGGGTGAGCACCTCGATCTTGGTCTGGGGTGACTGCTGGCGGATCTGGCGGATGACCCCGACGAAGGCGTGGGCGCCGTAGTCGTACATGTCATCGCGATCGACGCTGGTGATTACGGCGTGGCGCAGGCCCATGCGGGCGACCGAGCGGGCGACGCGGGCCGCCTCGAGCGGGTCGTTCCAGGTCGGCTTGCCCGTCTTGACGTTGCAGAAGCCACAGCGGCGAGTGCAGGTGTCGCCGAGGATCATGAAGGTCGCCGTGCCGCGCTGCCAGCACTCACCGATGTTCGGACAGGCCGCCTCGGAGCAGACCGTGTGGAGGTTCTCCTCCTTGATCATCCCCGCCAGCTCGCGGTACTTGGGGCCACCGGGGGCGGGCACCTTGAACCACGGCGGCTTGCGGCCCTTGTAGGGCTGGACGTCCTCCGCGTCGACGCCGATGATGGTCAGGACGTCGCGGATGCCGCCGGGATTCGAACGTGAACGAGTGGCGCTCATCAGTAGTTAAAGAGCGTACTGCGGGGCGGGGGCCGCCCCAGCGGTGTCGGCCTCTGTCCTGTCCCAATTCTTCAGCTCGCGCATCAGGCGCTCGGGCGTGATCAGCCGCTGGCGCAGTCCGAGGGCCTCGGCGACGGTGTGTCCGGCGCGCTTGCGCATGCAGCTCATCAGGTCCGCCGCACACGCCGGGTCACGGTCGAGCTCCTGGGCCACCGAAGTCATCGTCACGGCCGGCAGACCACAGGCGGTGAACCAGGTCCACGGCGTCATGTCATTGGTGACGTTGAGCGCGAACCCGTGGGTGGTGACGTGCTGGGCGACGTGCACCCCCAGGGAGGCGATCTTGCGGTCCTGCACCCACACGCCGGTGTAGTCGGGGCCGTCCTCGGGACGCGCCCGGGCCAGCACGCCCTGTTCGAACAGGGCCGAGATGAGCGCCTGCTCGAGCTGGCGCACGTAGGCGACGACGTCGGAGACGGCGACGATCGGGTAGCCGACCAGCTGCCCGGGTCCGTGGTAGGTCATCTTGCCGCCGCGGTTGACGTCGACGATGTCGACGCCCTGGTCGGCGTACCACGCCTCGGGGAGGGGCAGGTCACCCTCGGCGGCGCGACGCCCACGGGTGAGCACGGCGGGATGCTCGAGCAGCAGCATCGTGTCGGGGATGCCCCCCGCCTGGCGCACCGCGCGCACACGCTCCTGCAGAGCGAGTGCCTCGCGGTACTCGATCAGCCCCAGCTGACAGACCCAGAGCTCATCCATGCCACAAAGGCTACCGATCCACTGTTGTCAGCTGGTTGCGCAGCGTGGCCAGGAACTGGGCCGAGGCCACCCCGTCGAGAGCGCGATGGTCCCAGGACAGGCCGAGGATGGTCATCGGACGGATGCCGATCGCGTCGCTGCCGTCGGCGGCCGCGATCACCACCGGGCGCTTGACCACCGCCTCGAGGTCGAGGATCGCCACCTGGGGCTGGTTGATCACCGGCGTGGCCATGAGCGACCCGTACTGGCCGGGGTTGGTGATGGTGAAGCTGGCGCCCCGCACCTCATCGGGGCTGAGGCGCCCGTCCCGCGCCCGCCGCGCCAGGTCCTTGATCCGGGCCGACAGGCCGGCGACCGACAGATCCTGGGCGTCGTGGATGACCGGCACGATCAGCCCGTCGTCCCCGAGTGAGACCGCGATCCCCAGGTGGACCGAGGTGTGCACGGTGTAGCGGTCGCCCTCCAGGGTGGCGTTGAGCGCCGGGTGGCGTTGGAGGGCCGCGACGGTGGCGGCGGCGACGTAGGGCAATGCGGTGTAACCCGCCGCGGTGCGGGCGGCCTCGACGGCGCTCATGTCCGCCTCCATCCAGGTCGTGCAGGTCGCCGCGGTGTCGAGTGAGCGCTTCATGTGCGCGCCGATCTGGCGGCGCATGCGCGACAGCGTCCCACCCTCGAGCGGGGTGGTCACGCCGGTCTGTGGGACCGGCGACGGCGCGGGAGTCGACTGGTGCTCGGGCTCGGGGTCCGGCCGGTAGGGCGACTCAATGTGCATCGGTGGCTCCGTGACCGGGGCGGCTGGCGCGGCGGTGTCGGCCATCACGTCGCGTTTGGTCACCCGTCCGTTGAGGCCGCTGCCCGCGATCGCGTCGAGGTCGATATGGCGCTCGGCGGCGATCCGCTGGACCACCGGGGAGTAGTAGCGAGGTCGATGTCCCTGCGTGTGCCCATTTGGCACATCCCGGGACATCGACTTCTCTGCCGGCGCTGGCGGTGCGGTCTCCGGCGTGGATTCCGCGCGGGCTGGCGCCGCTTCCCCGGTGCCGATCCGGGCGAGCACGGCGCCGACGGGAACGGTGGCCTCGATCTCCACCAGGATCTCGGTGATGACCCCACCCGAGGGGGCCGGCACCTCGGTGTCGATCTTGTCGGTGGACACCTCACAGATCGTCTGATCGGTGCTCACCGTGTCCCCCACGGCGACGTGCCAGGCGACGATCGTGCCCTCGGAGACCGACACGCCCATCTGGGGCATGGTCACCTCGATGGTGCTCTCAGTAATCAAGGAGCTCACGGCACACCTCCCGCACGCGCGCCACGGACGGCAGGACCGCGGCCTCCAGGGGCGGGGAGAAGGGGATCGGCACGTCGGGGGTGGCCACCCGCCGCAGGGGCCCGTCGAGCAGCTCAAAGCCGTGCTCGGCGATCACCGCCGCGACCTGGGCGCCCGCCGCGCAGGTGCCGTTCGCCTCGTCGACGATCACCACCTTGGAGCAGCGGGCCACCGAGTCGAGGATCGCCTCGACGTCGAGGGGCACCAGCGAGCGCAGGTCGAGCACCTCGATGTCGGCGCCGTCGAGCCCGTCGCTCACCGCCTCCACCGCCAGGGGCACCATCGCGCCGTAGGTGATGACCACCAGATCCGATCCGGGCTTGGCGATCCGCGCGGTGAAGGGGGTCTCATAGACCCCCTCGGGTACTTCCCCCCGGATGCGCCGGTAGAGGTTCTTGTGCTCCATGAAGCAGACCGGGTTGGGGTCGTGGATGGCGCTGTGCAGCAGGCCCTTGGCATCCTCGGGGCTCGAGGGCGCCACCACCTTGAGACCGGGCGCGTGCATGAACCACGCCTCCGGGTTCTGGGAGTGGAAGGGACCGCCGGAGAAGCCACCGCCCGAGGGCAGGCGGACGACCATCGGCACCGCCAGGCCCGAGCGGTAGTGCAGCTTGCCCGCCACGTTGACCAGCTGGTCGAAGCCACAGGAGATGAAGTCGGCGAACTGCATCTCGGCCACCGGTCGCAGGCCCGACACCGCCGCCCCGACCGCGGCGCCGATGATCGCCGATTCGGCCAGCGGCGTGTCCATCACCCGCTCGGGTCCGAACTCGGCCTGGAAGCCGTCGGTCACCTTGAAGGCACCGCCGAAGGCGCCGATGTCCTCGCCCATCAACAGCACGCGCGGGTCCTCACGCAGCTCGTCGCGCAGGGCGGAGGAGATCGCCTGGAGGTAGGTGAGCTCAGGCATAGGTCCCTCCGTCGTCGGCGAAGCCCGACCACGGGGCATGTCCCTCGTCGCCCAGGCCGGCGGGTTCACCGGTGGCGAACACCCCGTCGAGCACGTCGCCCGGGTCGGCCATCGGGACGGCCAGGGCCGCCGCGGTGGCGGCGTCGATCTCGGCGCTCACTTCAGCCTCCAATGCCGCGACGTCGACATCCATGGCGCGCAGCCGGGTGAGCTGGCGCTCGATCGGGTCACGGGCCCGCCAGTGCTCGAACAGCTCCGGCGGTACGTAGCGGCTGTCGTCGTGGGCGGCGTGGCCGTGCATGCGCATCGTCTCGGCCACGATCAGCGTGGGGCCCTCACCGGCGAGTCCGCGCAGCCGGGCCACGCGAACGGCCTCGAACATCGCCTCGGCGTCATTGCCGTCGACGCTGACGCCGGGCATGCCGTAGGCGGCGGCGCGCTCCACCGGGTCGACGGGGAACTGGTGGGCCACCGGGGTGGAGTACGCGTACTGGTTGTTCTCCAGGATGAAGATCACCCCGAGCTTCTGGACGCCGGCCCAGTTGAGCGCCTCGTGGAAGTCGCCGCGGGAGGAGGCACCGTCGCCACACCAGGTCATCGCCACGCGGGGCTGACCGGTCAGCTTGGCCGCCAGCGCCAGGCCGACCGCCACACACAGCATGTCGGGCAGCATCGAGACCATCGACACACAGCCCAGGCGCGCCTCGGCGAAGTGGACGTTGCCGTCACGCCCGCGGCTGGGGCCACTGGCCCGGCCCATGTACTGGGCGAGGATCGTCGCGGGCTCGACGCCGCGGATCAGGTGGGCGGCCAGGTCACGGTGCAGGATGCAGAGCCGGTCCTGGGGCGACAGCGCCCACACGGCTCCGGCGGACACGGCCTCCTGGCCGTAGCCGTCGTAGAAGGACCCGGGCACCTTGCCCTGCTTGTAAAGGCTGAGGGCGCGCGCTTCCATCCCACGCATCATCAGCATCGCCCGGGCCAGACCGATCCGGTCTGCGGGCGTCAGGTACTGAGGGGCGCCGGGGGCGTCCACATCAGAACGGTTGGGGCTGAGGCCGGGCTTCGCTTCTGGCAAAGATCCGACATCGCCACGGATATCGCGCGTCGCTTCTGGCGACGCCACAACATCTTGGGCCACGGGGGCTCTCCTTTCCTCCGTGAGAACACTACTCCTGAGCCGGGCGGCCTCGTACTCTTAGGGGATGGACCGCACCGACCTGGTCCGCCTGCGCTGGCGTCTGACCGGAGCCTGGCTCTGGCCGAGCTTTCTGGTGCTCACCGTCGTGGATGCCGCCTTCGTGCATCTGCTGCCGCCCCAGGGCAACAGCGAGTCGGTGCCGCTCGCCTGGATCCAGTCCACCGTGCTGATGATGCTGGCCATCGTCGTCTGCTCACCGCTACTCGGGCTGGTGCTGCGGCGGGTGCGCCGCGACCTCCCGCGCAGCGTGGCCCGCAACTACGGAGGCACCTTCGGCGTCCTCGGGATCAGCATCCTGCTGCTGGTCTCCGGTCTGATCAACCATCACAACGTGACCCTGGACCGCTTTGCCCGGTTGGACGCCAGCGAGCGTGCCGAGGCGTGGATCGGCGACCACGCGCCGGAGCAGTTCCAGGCCAACGTGCAGGACATGGACACCATCGGAATCCAGGCGCCCAACGTCTACCGCGCCTGTGTGGCCAACGTCGCGGGCACCCGTGACTACTGCGTGGTGGTCAACCGCTCCAAGCCCTTCGGTTCCAGCGTGTCACCGGATGGAACCGAATCCAACGAGCTGCTCGACCTGGGCGCCAATTAGGCCCATCCCCGGGCGGGCAGTGTGCTAAGCCTCCGGACATCATGCCGCGCGATCCTCTGACTTTCGAGCCGCTGTTCATGGAGCGGGTGTGGGGCGGTCGTCGGCTCGCGGACCGGTTCGACAAGCCGCTGCCCGCCGATGAGGTGATCGGTGAGTCCTGGGAGCTCGTCGACCGTGAAGAGGCCCAGAGCGTGGTCACGGCGGGTGAGTTCGCCGGCGTGACGCTTGGGGAGCTGTGGCGCTCTGATCGCCGCGAGGCGTTGTTCGGCCCGCAGGCGACCTGGGCGGGGTCGCGGTTCCCGCTGCTCATCAAGTTGCTCGACTGTGAGCAGACGCTGTCGGTTCAGGTCCATCCGCCCGCCGATGTCGCCACCCGGCTCGGTGGTGAGCCCAAGACCGAGATGTGGATCGTGCTCGATGCCACCGACGGTGCCCATCTCTTCACCGGTCTGCGCCGGGGAGTCTCCCGCGAGGACTTCGAGGTCGCGCTGACCCACGGGCGAGATGTCAGCGAGATGCTGTTCCGCCACGATGTCGGCGTCGGGGATGTCATGTTCCTCCCCTCCGGCCGGGTTCACGCCATCGGCGCCGGCAACGTCATCCTCGAGGTCCAGCAGAACTCCGACACGACCTACCGGGTCTTCGACTTCAACCGCGCCGGGTTGGACGGCAAGCCTCGACAGCTCCACATCGAGGAATCGCTGCAGTCGATCGACTGGTCCGATGTCGAGCCGCCGCTCGTGGCCAGCGATCAGGAGCGTCTCGTGCACAACGAGGTGTTCGAGGTGGATCGGCTGGTAGTGCCCGGCGGGTCGACGCGGTCGGCCGCCGCGGAGGGGCGTTGCGCGATCCTCGTGCCCATCGATGGCCGCGTGCGTTGTGCCGGCCGGACCTTTGCGCCGGGTCAGCTGTTTCTCATCCGCGCCGACGCGGAGGAGCGGGCGCTGGCGGCCGAGGGGACCGGACCGGTCACGCTGATTCGGACCCTGCTGCCGGGTTGAGTGGCCCGGGCGGCGACCGGACGTCCTGCTGCTGATCTCCGGGTAACAAGGTGATGGTTGACCAACCTGGGTGGTAGTCAACCGCACTGAGCCATTCGTGCTGTCGGGCAGGACAGCGCTGCGTTTCATACTGGGGAGGTGGCCGACCCTCGTCTGCTCGCCATCAGCGACCTTCACGTCGGGCACTCCCGCAATCATGAGATCGTCGAGCGTCTCGCCCCTGGATCGGACGGTGACTGGCTGATCGTCGCCGGCGACATCTCCAACTCCATCGCGAAGATCGAAGCGACGCTGTCGCTGTTGGCTGGCCGCTTCGCGCAGGTGTTCTGGGTCCCGGGAAACCATGACCTGTGGACGTGGGGGAACGAGGCCGGGCAGGTCCGTGGCGAGGCTCGCTATCTCCAGCTGGTCGAGTGCTGCCGCAGGCTCGGGGTGCGGACCCCGGAGGATCCCTTTGCAGTGTGGGCCGGTCCGGGCGGACCGGTGACGGTGGTGCCGATGTTCCTGCTCTACGACTACTCCTTCGGAAGCGCGGTCGCGCCGACCAAAGCCGAGGCGTTAGCCCTGGCCGTGGGGGCCCAGGTGGTCTGCGCCGATGAGGCCCTACTTGCCCCGGACCCGTACCCGACCCGAGAGGCGTGGTGTGAGGCGCGGGTTGCCCAGACCGCCGAGCGCCTCAATGCGCTCGAGCATGAGGTCGCGACGGTGCTGGTCAACCACTGGCCGCTGCATCGTGCACCCACGCGCCGGCTACGCCATCAGGAGTTCGCCCAATGGTGCGGCACGACGCTGACCGAGGACTGGCACCTCCGCTACCGGGCCCGCGCGGTGATCTACGGCCACCTCCACATCCCCGTGTCGATGCCGATCGACGGTGTGCCGTTCCACGAGGTCTCACTCGGCTACCCGCGGGAGTGGGAGCAGCGCAGGACCTGGCGCGACCCGCTGCGACCGGTCCTGGTCGACGCGTGACCCCGGCGACTGTCCCGCGTCAGCCCACGGCCATCACCGGCGTGCTCAGAGTCAAGGCGGCCTGGATCGGGTCGCCAACCATGAAGTGGCTAGTCACCGTGGCTCCAGTCACGGTGCGGGCCGTGCCCATACTGACGACGAGGTTTGAGCTTCGAAACCTCCAGGACTTCGCTTTAGCGAGTCGGCATCCGACGAGCGACGAACCGCTGGAGAAAGGTACGCAGAGGAGCCGAAGCTCGCGCATCGGCAGAGCCCGGGGCCGAGAAGTCCTCACCATGACGGGGATACTGGCCCGTGGCCCTATTTCCGATCGGCGGATTGCTCACCAAAGCTGAGATGGACCTTCCCAGACCACGTGTTGTCGGATGGCCGGAAGGGCAGGGTGATTTCGCCAATCGCGGTGGCCGACCGACAGAGCGCGTGACTACAACCTGCGCACTTGACGTTGCATGGCCAAGTGATGGTGTCAAAGTCGGGGCCGGCGAATGTTTGCCGATACCGAGAACGTCCAAACAGCTCCGGCCACCATCTCGTTGAGGCTGACCTCTTCAGAACCCCTGGGGCGCAGTGCCGACCGCTGTGCTTACGCCGCTGCGACGTGACGCTTGGCTGCCCGGCCGTTCCGTGGCGTCTGATGCTTGTGCGCTGAGACGCGGCGGGCCTTGGTTGCGGCCTGAATGCGGCGAACGCGAGTCGCTCGTGTGAGCTGGGGCTTGCGGACGACCTTGCTGCCCGCGCCGGCCGACTTGACTGCCTTCGTCGCCTTGGTGGTCTTCGTGGCAACCTTCGATTTGCTCGCGAGAGTGACGGCTGACGTCGCTTGCGCTGTCGTCGAGTTGACGTGACCAGCTTGGCTTCCCCAGAGCTTCTGGTATTCGGCGGAGGCGTTGGGGTCGTTGGTGGTGTTCAGCTCGTCATAGGTGCTGTAGTTGAAGTAGGTCTCATAGGCGGGCTGGTTGGTCTTCATCCAGTCATACATGTCCTGGATGAAGGACGGGTCATCACCGGCGCCGTTGGGGTCTGCGGTGGTGTCGGTGACCAGTCCCCATTCCGGGACACTGACCTGCTTGCCGTGCGATTGAGCGAACGCGAGCCACCAGTTCATGCCGTATTGCTGGTTCGCGATCTGGTTCCAGCGGGCGCTGGGGTCGCTGATCGGTCCGCCGTCAGACCCCCAGCTGGCGTCATAGACGTCCATCCCGACGTAGTCGACATAGGCGTCGCCGGGGTAGGCGTCCGCGGCCGGCACGTTGCTGGCGCTCGAGCCGGGGTTCACCGTCCAGTCGAACTTGAAGTTCGCGCCCGGGATCGCCCGGAAGAGGTCGACCAGGTGCCGCCAGTAGGCGACGAACTCAGTCGCGCTCATCGCCGGGTTGGTCGAGCTCAGGCTCCAGGGGAACCAGTTGCCGTTGAACTCCCATCCCATCCGCAGCACGATGTTGTTGTCCCCGTCAGCGACCAGCTGCTGACCAAGGGACTCAAAGTAGGAGTCATAGTCACCGGCCGCACCGTCAGCGAAGCTGCCCTGGGGCGAGTTGACCAGCATCGGGACGCTCAGCACGAGCTTGCCGCCAGCGGAGGTAAAGGGCTTCCAGGAGTCCAGCAACCAGGACGGGTTTGAGATATCGCTCCAGGAATCGTTGCCCAGGTAATCCAGCGCGACCGTCGCCGGTGCGCCACGCCAGGTTCCGAACTGGCCGATTCCGCTCGGGTTCCCCGCCCCGTCATAGGCACCCGACAGCGCCACCGGCGGTGCCGCCAATGACTTCTGGGGTGCGACTGCCATGAGCAGCAGCATCGCGAACACGGTAACCAGGGCCAGGCCAAGGATCTGGCGGGCTGAGAGAGCGATGTGACGGACAGGCGGCATGCCCATCTTGTCGTCGCTCTGGACACACAGCCCGCACTAACGGCCAACACACTGGACACTTGTACGGCACCCACACTGGACGTATGTACGAGGCACTTCGACGCAGGAGGGCTCTCCGTTTTCCCGTTTTCCCAGGCTTCTAGCCTCCTATGCGGGCTCAGAGCGCCTATCCGTAGTGTTCCCCCAACGAGCGTCGCTTCGCCACAGAGCAAGCTGGGTCATCCCTGCAGCCGGTCGCTACAGGGCGTCAGCGCGCGACACGTCCAGGGCCGTCGCTGTGGACTTCGCGCCGTTCTGGACCGGTACGTCACCCTCGATCAAGCGCAGGCCGCACAGTCGAGGCCCGCGATTGACCGAAACGTCAGCGGACCGCGATCCGGACGCTGAGCCTCGCGGTCACCGTTCTCGTCTCGTTCGAGCTCACCCGCTCTCGGTAGCTGACCGAGATCTCCAGCGTGTGAGCGCCTTGCTTCAGCCCCGAGAGGCTGAGTTCCACCTTCTGCGAATCGCGTCTGATCGTCTTGGCGGGTCGCTTATCGCCCCTCCAGGTGAACGCGGCTGATGCAAAGGTCAGCTTGGTCTTCTTCGAACCGGCAATCCTGCTCGTCTTGAAGTCGATGCTGACCGATCTCGCGAAGCTGCCGCTCACGCGGCTGACGCTGATCGCCTGATCGTCGAGCCGGGCGACCGTCGTCCGGATGCTCACCCCGACGTGGATGGGTGTGACAGCGGGGGTGGTCGTCACAGCCGGCGCTGCCGTCGTGATCGCGCTCGTTTGCGTGGTGGTCGACGGCGCGCCCGCAGAGGGGCTCGGCGCCGACGGGCTGGGACTCGGCACTGGCGGGGTCGGATTCGGCGTCGGCGCGGTGGGACCGGACAGCTCGACGGCCCCGATATCGGTGCCATCGCCGCTGTGACTGACCGGCACGCCGTAGAAGTCCACGGGCCGTGGGTTTCCCAGCTCATCGGTCGTGAACTGAGTCGGCGGACTGTTGAAATTCGCGGCGTCCCCGGCGTTGATCAAGGGGCTGGTTGCCGTCGGCAGCTGAGTCTGCACCGGGCCAGTCGGCGTCGTCGTCACTCCGCCGTTGTCGGTAAGTGGGCCGAGGTCCGGAGCCAGGGGTGCCGAGCCGGTTCCAACCTGGTCGGTTGAGTCAAAGACAATCGGACCGTTCGTGTCAGCCGGGTCTCCGATGCCGATGAGCGAGAAGCTGGCCTTTGTCGTGACAGATGAGGAGGAGCCGACATCGGGGATACCGGTCGTCGCGATGTTGCCCGCGACGACGGTGTCGTCGAGGTTGACGGTCGCCGCCGTGGTGAGCATCGCGTCAATGCCACCCACCGCGTCCCCGGCCGTGTTGTGGTCGACGGTATCCCCGACAGCAGTCAGGCCGGTGCTTCCGTTCGCCAAGGAGATGGCACCGCCGTCGGTATCGGCGCGGTTGTCGTAGACGGTCGAGTTGGTGATCGCAAGGGTCCCAGCGTCGGCGAAGATCCCGCCACCTGCGCCCCCGGAGGCAGTATTGCCGGACACCGTCGAGGCGTAGATCTCGCCACTGGCGCCATCGGTCAAGCCGATTCCTCCGGCGTCGGCCTCTGAGCTGTCGTCCGCGACGGTCGAGCCGCTGAGGATCAATGATCCACCCGAGACCCAGATCCCGCCCCCGGAGGAAACCGACTGATTCCCGGAGACCGTCGAATTGGAGATCGTGGTGTCCGCGTCATACGCGGCGATGCCACCCGCGCAATCCCCGCTGTCGGTGTTGCCCGAGATCGTCGTGTCGTTGATCGACATCGTCGTCGACGGGCTGTTGAAATCGGTGGCGACGACCGGCGCGCAGTTCGACGCGTTATGCGCGATCGTGTCGCTGCTGAGCGTGGCGCTGGTGTTGCTCACCTTGACCGCGATGTCGTCTGACCCACCAGACGTCGCCTGGGTGCCCGTGATCGTCACGTCGGTCAGGGTCAGTGGGACCTGGCTGTAGACGGCGGCGTATACGTCGCCGGGTTGACTATTCCAGGCCAGCCCCTCGATGTGCAGACCGTTGATCGAGAGCGTCTGCCCTGAACCCGCGTCAGGGTTGCTGAATACGTTGTACGCGGAGTTGGCCGCATTGATGGTGATGCCGGGTCCGTCAATCGTGGTCGACTGCGTCAAGGCCTGGAGGTCCTCGGGCTGGGGGTCGCCTGCTGCGAGGTCAATGGTGTTTCCGGTTGAGCCCGACAGCTGCGAGGCGAACGTGATCGTGGTGTTGGGGTGAGCATTCGCGTACCAAATCGCGTCTGCCAGCGTCTCATTCGCCCCCTGGGGTACCGACGTGTAGGACGTCACGTTGCCGATGTCGCTCATGACTTCGATGGTCGGGTTGCCAGCGGCGTGCGCCGCGGCTCCACTCACCAGCGCCATGACGAGTGCGGCCCCGGTGCTACCGGCGGCCGTCAGGACTCGATGGTCCCCCTGATGTTGACGACGATGGGCGTACCGCGTGCGACGCTGACGACGGTTCATCGAAGCTCCCTTGCTTCGCTAGCGGGGCGTCCCGACCCCTCCGGGCCCGTTGGAGCATAGAGACGCCGACACAATGCGCGTTCCGGCCCGTGGTCGATCCTCGGTGTGGGAGAGCAGTCGCGAGCACGCCGCCAAGTCGAATGCCTGAACCCGTTCTCAGCCCAATCTTCAGTGTCTCGCCTCCGGACGGAAGCGCCGACGTGCTGGCAATGGCCCTTGTCCGCGCGGATGGCGTCTTCTCGACCGTGGGTTGGCCGCAGAGCTTCCTGGAGCTTGATATCGCCGGATCCGAGCGCATACGCCGTCAGGTCGGGAGCGATCGGTTGCAGGCGGGGGATGAGTCTCGCCTGCCGCACCCGTTGGACTCGTTGCTCCGCGATGCGATGGTTGATCGCGAGGGTCGGCGAATGACCGATATCGCGCCTCCGAACGGTGCGCCCCTGCGAGTGCTCGCTGGCGGATCTCGCTTGGCGCTGCAGGTTCCGTTGCTCGCCCGGTCCTTCCCCGACGCTCGCTTCGTGGCTTGCTACCGCGAGCCGACAGCATCGATCTCTGAGATGATCGCGCGCTGGCGCTCCGGGCGCTTCGTCAGCGCGAACCTCGAGGGATGGAGCGGCGATCCCTGGTCGCTGCCGCTCGTGCCTCACTGGCAGAGGCTCGAGGGACTGCCGCTGGCCGAGGTCGTCGTGCGCCAATGGATCGCGATCGCCCAAGCCCTGCTCGACGACCTCGAGGCACTCGACCCGTCCGTCTGGGCGGTGTGTGAACTCACGCGGTTACTGGCTCATCCCCGAGACGAACTCCGTCGCATCTCTGACTTCGTCGGCGTTCGCTATGACCAGGCGCTGCTCTCACCGGTGGAATTGTCCAGTCGGGCGCACATGTTCGAGCGCCCATCCGAGCTGACCGACGAATTGTTAGCCCTCACCGAAACGACGGCCGCCCGCTGGCGAGAGCTCCTGCCCGGCACGTCGGCTCGGGTCCCGCGGTCCGGCTCTGCATCCGCGGCGATGGGTGCCGTGGAGCCGTCACTCTTCTCCAGCCATTCGACCTCGAGCTTCATCGAGGTGCTCAAGCAGCTGGAGAGCTCGCTGCTCATCTCGACTTATCAAAGCGACCGGCTTATCTGCGTGCGCGAGCGCAACGGAGTTCTCAACACGCACTTTCGCGCCTTCGACAAGCCGATGGGGCTCGCCGTCAAGCGTGACCGTTTCGCGCTTGCCACCCGCGCTGAGATCTGGGACTTCCGTGACTACCCAGCGGTGCTGGGGAAGCTCGAACCTCCGGGACACGATGCGTGCTACCTACCCCGCAACCGGCACCTCACCGGGGATGCCCAGATGCACGAGCTTGCCTACGCTCAGGGGGAGCTGTGGGGGGTGGCGACCAAGTTTTCCTGTCTGGCCAGCTTCGATCTCGACAACAGCTTCGTGCCGCGCTGGCGTCCGCCCTTCGTCAAGACAGTCGCGGACGGGGACCGCTGTCACCTCAACGGGATCTGCCTCGTCGATGACGAGGTCGCCTACGTCAGCGCGCTGGGAACCACAGATGCGCCGGGAGGTTGGCGGACGCATAAGGCCTCAGGCGGCGTAGTGATCGACGTCCCAAGCGGTGAGTTCGTCTGTGCGGGACTGTCGATGCCGCACTCACCGCGGATGCACGGGGGCCAGATGTACGTCCTCGAGTCCGGCCGGGGCTCGCTCAACACGGTCGACCTGGCGACAGGCGCCACTGAGCGATTGATCGAGCTGCCCGGTTTTACCCGCGGCCTGGCGTTCGCCGGGCGCTATGCCTTCATCGGACTCTCTCAGATCCGCGAGTCCTCCACTTTCGGCGACTTGCCGATCACCCAGCGGTTGCAAGAGCGTGTCTGCGGGATCTGGATTGTCGATTTACACAGCTGCCGCGCGGTGGGGTTCCTGCGCTTCGACGGAATCGTCCAGGAGATCTTCGACGTCCAGCTGATGCATCATGTCCGCTTCCCGGAGATCGCCGAGTTCTCCAGTGAAGCGGCCACCTCGTCCTTCCAGCTTCCCTGAATTCTGGTCCGGAAGCAACGTCGAGCATTTCCGACACGGTCGCCCCAAGCGAAGGGTGCCCAGGGGTCAAACTTGGAATAGGTTGGTCAGACCCGCTCACTGGTAGTCTGCCGGTGGCCACTAAACCCCGGTGTCGCGAGCGCGATAGGACGAGAGAGACGCGATGCTGAGACGAAGCCGGACATTGCAGGGCGACGTTCTCGAGGGGTCAGAGCGGTCTGACAGCCGTCGGAATTTTCTGGGTGCCGGCGCTGCTCTCGTCACTGCTGCTGTCGCGGTCGGCGTGACCGCTGAGCCCGCCGCCGCCAGCTCTCTGTTGCAAGAGGTCTACTCGGGCAGCTCCGGCATCCCGGCTTGGACGACCGGCACGGCCTACAGCGTCAACCAGCTCGTGCGCGTCGGGCCGGCGGTGTTCATCTGCGCCACAGCGCATACGTCCTCGGGGTCAACGTTTCCGGGCACGGGCGTCGACTGGCAGGCCGTCGGGGCGCCGCCGTTGACCATCTCCGTCGATGCCTTCGGCGCGGATGGGACGGGCACAAACTCCTCAGATGCCGCCGTAACGGCTGCCCGCACCGCGCTCGGCTCGGCCGGGGGATCATTGGTGTTCGGCGCCGGCACGTACAAGCTCGCGAACCCGATCGCGACTCTCGGACCCGGTCAGGGCATCCTGGGTCAAGGCAAAAATGCCACCATCATCAAGTTCTCCGGCTCTGGCGCACTCATGTACGCCTACGACCCGGGCTCTTACGGATCGAGCGGGTCTCCCAAGCTCGGCGGTGTGTTCTCGGGATTCACCATCGATGGAACCAGCGCAGCGGTCAACTCGGCGGGGATCCGCTTTGGCGACCTAACCGGCAGTCGTCTGCAGAACATCAAGATCCAGAACTTCGCCGCCAGCGGCTGCGCCGGTCTGCACATGGACTGCGTCATCACCTGGTGTGAGCGCAGCAACATCGAGATCGAGTTCTCCAACAACGCCACCGCGGTGCTGTTCGACAATCACATCACGGGTCAGGCCTACGCGGGTACGTCCTATGACTATTCCTCCTACCAATTCACGATGTCCGTGGCGGCCAACCAGAATGGGATCGTGGTTCAGAACGGATCGGTGTTCGTCGGGGTCGATATGACCGTTCGCGGGAACTTTCAGACCGGCGCCACGAACACTGGTACAGCAATCACCATCGGATCCGATTCCTCCGGCATCTCCTCGAGCTTTAGCGCCAGCCGTCTCGATTGGCAGGTCGAAACCGACGGCGACACCGGCGTTGCACATAGTTCGATCCTCATCGGTGCGAACGGAGGCATCGGTCAGTGCTACGGAATCATGAACTTCCTGGACGGCGCCGACATTCCGTTCACGAACCCCAGTCTCTCGTCGTCTAACTTCGCCTTCACAGGGCTCGTCAGCATCCCGGGTGCACCGGTGTTGCAGGTCGCGCCGGGTCTGGCGCTGACGTCTTCGAGCCAGGGCTCACAGCAGAACCTCTGGGTGCAGGTCGCGAGCATCACGCTCACCGCGGAATACTTCGATATCGCCGCCCGCTTGCAGGTGCAGGCCGACGGCGGCGTGCCCGGTGTGGCGAGCGCTGCGACGGTCACCTTCCGAGTGAAGCAGCAGGCCGCAATGGGATCGCCGCCCTACATGGGCGTGTACGCCGAGAACTGCGAGGCCTTCACGCCCTATCAGTTCGTAGCGGTTCTGACCGCGAACACGTTGTCTCAGACCGTGGCACAGCTGTGGATGCAGGCACCGCAGAACTACGAGAACTACAACTGGTCCTACGTTGCCATTTCCGGCACATCCACGAACTCCATCTTCAACTGGGCAACGCCTTCGGCGACCTGGCAATCGGCCCCACCCTCGGGGACGTCGCAAACCTCCGTCCCGGGTCCAGGCGTCGTCAACGTGGCGTCCGGTACCGCGCCGCTCGCTGGCGGGACGGTGACGATCGCGAACCCCGCCGTGACAGCGAACACCATCGTTCGCCTGAGCCGGCAGAAGCTCGGAGGCACGCCGGGTGAGCTGTCGGTCGCGCTCACCGCGGGCGCTGGTTTCAAGATCAACAGCTACTCGGCGTCTGAGACCAGCACCGTGTTCTGGGAGATTGTCAGCTTCTGAGCTGCGGGTTCCAGACCGTGTCTCGCACTAGGCCTGCCCGCTGCCCCCCAAATGCCGGCCACCGTCATGCCCCTCGGCGTTCCATGGCGCGTGGCGATGTTCCCGGGCAGCTGCCCGCCACGCGCGGCGAGCCTCGCGCAGCGCGGACATGACCTGACGCCGGGCCTGCTCGGCCAGGCTCGCGGCTTCACGCAGCTGTTCAGCGCTGCGGCGGCCCCCGATCATCAACGACAGTGACCACATGCCGGTGTCAAGTAGCCGTGCACCGCGTTCGAGGTCGGCCTCGAGTAGCTGAATGAGATGGGGGCCGTTCTCGGCCACATTGATGTTGCGCAGCATCGAATCGTAGGAGAGATCGGTGAGGCTGATCAGCGCGCGAGCTGCGGTACGAGGCTCGGGATCGAGCGCGTCAACCCCCAGATCGTCCGCAAGCACCTCCGCGACCGCGGTGACCATCCGGTCGCGATGATCGCCCCAGGCGGCCCGCAGCGTTGGAGCGCCATCGAGCATCTCGCCGAAGCGGGGAACAACCTGGCGGGCCTGCTCGAAGTCGTCACTGGCGAGATCGGCCATCTGCCGCATCAGCTCGTCGATGAACGCGCGTGTCGGGGGGAGGCCGCTCGGTCGTTCTCGCACCGCGCGCAGCGTGTCGGTCAGCTGCTCGTCGAACCGGTCGAAGACCAAGGATTCCTTGGTCGGAAAGTAATTGAAGATTGTCTTCTCTGAGACTCCGACCCGCTCGGCGACGTCAGCCACCCGCACGGCGTCAAAGCCTTGTTCCAGGAACATCACGGTCGCTATGTCCGAGATCCGCTGGCGGGTTTCGCGCTTCTTGCGTTCGCGCAGGCCGAGTTCAGCCGGGGGTTCGGAGGGGTCTGTCATGACCAATCTCAGAGTACCGTGAACTTCTAGTTGCAGAAAGTTTTTAGTGACTGTAAGGTCGTCGCCATGAATTCCTCCACCAGCGAACTCGCGGTCGAGACCAAGGGCCTCACCAAACGATTCGGCGACTACGTCGCAGTCGACCATCTCGACTTCGCGGTGCCGAAGGGCAGCGTCGTCTCGCTACTCGGGCCCAACGGCGCCGGCAAGACAACGGTGGTCCGGATGCTCGCGACGCTCCTGGCTCCGGACGCGGGGACGGCGCGCGTCAATGGCTTCGATGTCGTGCGTGAGGCGAACGCGGTCCGCAAGAGTATTTCGCTCACCGGCCAGTTCGCGGCGCTTGATCCCAACCTGACCGCGCGGGAGAACCTGGTCCTCGTGGGACGCCTGCGGGGCAAGTCCCGCGGCGAGTCCGGTCGGCTCGCCGACGCGCTGCTCGAGCGCTTTGACGCCACCGACTTCAGCAAGCGCCTGATCAAGCAGCTCTCCGGAGGACAGCGTCGCCGCGTCGATCTGGCCGCCAGTCTGGTCGACAACCCTCAGCTGCTGGTGCTGGATGAGCCGACCACCGGCTTGGATCCGCGCAGCCGGCAGGTCGTCTGGTCCACCGTGCGCGAGCTGGTCGCCGAGGGGATTACCCTGTTGCTGACCACTCAGTATCTGGAAGAGGCCGACGCCCTAGCCGACAGCATCGTGCTCATCGACCAGGGACGTGAGATCGCCGCCGGTACCCCGGCCCAGCTCAAGGCCCAAGTGGGCGACCAGCGCGTCGACGTCGTCGCTGCCGACGCGGATGCCTTCGAGCAGCTTCAGATGAAGCTGTCAGGCGACTTCGAGGTGACCCTTGGACGCGAGCAGCGCACGCTCTCGATTCCTGCCCCTGGCGATGCCGCCGACCTGGCCCGGGTGGCCGCGGCGGTCGCCGACACCGGCCTCCAGGTCGATGAGATCGCCCTGCGCCGGCCGAGCCTCGACGATGCCTTCCTGGCCCTCACCGGCCATCCCGCGAGCGACTCGTCCACCACCGACGACCCCGAGGAGGTCGCCGCATGATCGCCTATTCCCGTCAAACGCTGCTGCTGACCTGGCGCAGCCTGCGCGCCATTCCCCGCGTCCCCGAACGGCTGCTCGACGTGACCATCCAGCCCGTCGTGTTCATCCTGCTGTTCCTCTATGTGTTCGGATCCGCGATCCACACGAAGGTGCCCTACAAGGACTTTCTGTTCCCGGGCATCATCGCCCAGTCGATGGCCTTCGGCATCTTCGGTGCCGGCACGGCCACCGCACATGACATGTCCGAGGGCGTGATCGATCGCTTCAAGTCGATGCCGGTCAGCCGAATCTCCATTCTCTCGGGCCAGGTACTGGGTCAAATGGCCGAGCAGCTGCTCGGCATCGTCATCACGGTCGCGCTGGGCTTGGCGCTCGGCTGGGCGCCGAAGTTCAACTTCATCCACGGCCTCGAGCTGGCGGGCCTGATCCTGTTGTCGCTGACCGCCTTCACCTGGGTCGGCGTGCTGTTCGGTTTGATCGTGCGCGTGCCCGACGCCGTCCAGGGGATTGGCTTCGTAGTTGTCTTCCCGCTGTCCTTCATGGCCGGGACCTTCGTTCCCATCGCCGGTATGGACCTGTTCTTTCGCACGATCGGTGAGTGGGAACCCATCTCGGCCTTCGTGGCAGCCGTCCGGGGACTCACGACACCCGGGGCTCGGCATGTCGGGGGCTCCTGGGAGCTCGCCCATGCCGAGCTCTCGGCGGCGCTGTGGTGCGTGATCCTCATTGCCATCGCGGTGCCGCTTGCGCTGCGGCGCTTCAATACGCGACTCGCCAACTAACCCCCGCCCGCTGCCCGCTGCCGGCCGAAATCTGCGGGCGGCGGCCGGGCAGGGTTCGTGGCGAGGAGGCCTCACCAGATCGGTCCCGCCTCCGCGATCATGTCGTTTCCGCAGCCGGGAGCGAGCGCCGCGAAGTTGGCGTAGATGAACAGCTCGGGCATCGACTTCGGCATCTGCTTCAGCTGCCCCACACTGATCACGAAGACCCGATAACCGGCCTCTTGGAGCAAGTCGACCGCCTGGCTGAGTGTGCTGCCCGCCCGCGCCCACATCTCGTTGTACTCGAACTGGACGACATCGGCACGGTGTTCTCTCAATAGGCGAGATGCTCCCCGCAGAACGTGAAGATCGAGGCCTTCTGCGTCGATCTTGAGGAAATCGACGTGCGATACACCGAGTCGGTCGAGATCGTCATCAAGGGTGACGGTGGGAACGGTTCGGATACGCGTGACGTCTCGATCCGCTGGAGGGATCGCGGACGACATATGTGTGTCCTCGAGTTCGTGGAACGAGACCTCCCCGGCGCGATCCGAGATCGCCTTTTCCACGAACGTGACCCGAGCGTCCTGGATCCGCGCCCTCAGCTCGCGTACCACCGTCCCCGGCTCATAGGCGATCAACTGTGTGAGGGCCGGAAACTCCTTGAGTGCGATAGCACTCCACTCTCCAACATTGGCACCGACGTCGACGGCAACCTCGACGTTCCCCGCCGACCGGCGGGCCAGCCACAGTTCACCGTTGTTCTCGGCCCAGGTCGTCGGTGCCAGACGCGTTCCGAGCAGCCGTGCCGAAACTTGATGTACGCGTAGCGCGCCATGAACGATGGCGTCGGACGCGGCCAGCGCTCGGTAAATGCGCGCGGTGATCCGCTCGCGGATCACGAAGACCGACCGGAAGCGCCTGAGCATCGGGCGGCGGCGCGCTCGCATGACCCGTCCGCGAACGTCAATCTCGGCGTCAGAGCAACGCTCTGAGGCGGCATACGGATCGGGCGTCCAGGGGTGAGACTGCGGTGGCTGTGACCCATTTCGGCAGCTTATACGCCCGGTCGCTGCCGGTCAGGCGTCAGCGGGGGGCGGTAAGGCCGGGAGGTTGACCGGCAGACAGACGTCGCAGAACTCCTGACCCAATGGGGTGAGCAGGACGCTGCGGCGGATGACCTTGGCCCGCACGGTGTCACGCATGGTCGAGAGCACCTCGGGCTGGGCCTCGAGCACCTGATACTGCACCGGGCTCTCCAGCGGCTCATCTGAGAGCACGATCAGGCTGAGGCGGACCAGGTTGGTCAGGTACACAGGTACCCGATCGCGCTGGCGGAGACCGGCTTTGGACCCGAGCATGTTGAGCGACTGAGCGATCAGCTGTGATCCGTTGCCGATCAGGTTGTGAGCGCGGATGTCGACCATCGGCTGGTGGCCCTCGATCGCCAACAGCCGCAGGATCCGGGCCTCATCCGGGGACAGCTCGGTGAGGATCCGGGCGAATGCGGGGTGAGCGCCCTCATCGAACCCGACGTCGGCCGCCTCGCGCAGCAGCTGCTCGCCCTGGGCACGCAGCGCCTCGGGACTGGAGCCGCCCGTCTTGAGCATGCCGGTGGACAACAGGGGGGCGATCTCTCGCACCTCCGCGTCGAGTTCGGTGATCCCGAGGAAGTCGCGGGCCACGTCGCGGACCTCCTTGGTGACCTCGTCGATGACCTCCTGAGCCCCGTTCGGGTCAGTTGCCATCTTGCGCAGCTCGTTGCCGACCCGCAGTGAGGTGCCGGCGGTCCACCCGGCCGCCTTCAGCCACATGCCCGCCGCGTGACGGGCCAGCTCGGGCAGCGACTCGCTGCGCGGAGCTTCGACGACCGCCTCGGCCTCAGGGGCGGCCTCGTGTGCATCCACAGGGCCGTCGACTTTTATCGCCATTCGGCTTGCGTCGACGCGACCGGTGGCGCCGAGGTCCCCCACGTGGGGGTGGAGCTCGAGCTTGTGGCGAGGGTGCCTGCCGTTCTGCGGCGGGTCAGGAACGTCGACGCCATCAAGCGCCTCGGGCTCCACATCGGGCTCGGGAGTGTCCGACCGAGGTGGTTGTTCGGCCCCAGCGGGAGCCTCGAATTCGCTGGCGATCTCGTCCGCGCGCGTCACGAGCGGATCATCCGAAAATCGCCAGGTGAATCAGGCCGCCGGCGAATCCCAGCACAGCGCCGTGGAGGAGCAGCAGCCATTCATCCTCACGCGTGGCAGTACGGAGCATCTCCGAGAAATCCCAAGGTTTCATCTGACGCATACGCTCCGTGATGAGCTTACGCATCGTGTCGGCTTGAGAGGCGCTGAACTCCGGGTCCGCGAGCGGCTCAACGATCTGGTCGACGGGGCTCTCATCGACGATCGAGCGACGCAGCGCCTCGTATTCCCGCGCTCCGAGCGCCGCCCGGAGTGCGGGCCGGGCCAGACCGACCGCCCGGTCGACCGCCGGCTCCAGCGAGGACTCGATGAGCGCGCGCGTGCGGTCCGACTGGGCCCCGTGCAGCAGCTCCCCGGCGAAGTTGGCCACCGTGATGATTTCGTCCGAGACGATCGCCGCGTAGACCTCTGACACCTCCGGCTGGCGCTTGATGAAGAGGCCTTGGAGCGTGAAGGGCCCAACCCGGGTCGGATTCGCCGGCTCATAGATCATCCACAGCGCGACCCAGTTGGTGATGTAGCCGACGAGCACCCCGATGATCGGCAGCATCCACCAGTAGCTGACGAAGTGAGTCAGAACCGCCACGGGGACCCCCAGCAGGAAGCCAAAGACAAAGCCGAAGTTCTTGATGAAGCGCAGCTCCTCACCGCCGAGATCAAGGAACACCCGGTTGGCCAGTTCCGGGTTGAAGCGACGAATCACCATCAGCTTGACGTCGACGAGCTGGTCGATGTTCTCGCTGATCTCGGCGGTCAGGTCATCGACGATCCGCGGGAGCTGATTCTGGATCCGCATCTGCATCATCTCGCGTAGGCGCTCGGGCATCTCGGCCCACACCCGCGGGTGGGTGCGTTCCATGACCCGCTCGATGATGTCGCGTACCTCCGGGCGCAGTGCGCTGAGAATCTGGGCCGAAATCCGGTCCTGGTCGAGCTGGTCGAAGAACTCCCGTGGCGTCCCGAGCTTGGCCAGCCCGACATCAACGGCAAGGCTGCCCATCTTCGCCGCTCGCGAGGGAATGATGCCCTGCCAGCCGATGCCGCCGACCATGATCCCCGGGATCTGCTGGAGCCGGCGGGGCAGGCGCCAGGAAATGGTGCTGAGCCAGCGCGCTCGCAGACCCCGGAAGTGCACCGGGTAGAACAGCATGAGGACCCCGGTCCAGTTGGTCACGTAACCAATGACGCCGGTCACGATCGGGATAGAGATCAAAGCCAGCGTGCTCTTGCTCATCGAGGACCTGCAAGGTATCGGTTCGCAAGCAGCTCTCAATCAGCTGCAAGCGCTCGGGCATGATCGGGGGATGGAGCGACACTTGAGAGTCCCGCTTGAACTACGCCTCCGCTCAGCTTGAGCGCATCCCGCCATGCGCCGACGGAAGCTTCCTCTGTCAGCTGATAGGTCGTTGCAGAGCCCGACACAGGTGGGCGTTTCCCATTACGACTGTTAGCTTTCTGCGCGATGGCCGTACGACGAGCGAGCGACCGAACCGGACGGGACCAGACAATTGTCATTGTGGGTTCCAGTACGCACTTCATCAGCGGGATCAGCTACTACACGCACAAGCTGGCTGTTGCCCTAGGCGAGCACCACCGGGTCGGGGTCATCTTGATGCGGAAGCTCATCCCCCGCTTCCTCTATCCGGGCAAGGAACGTGTAGGCGCAGCCATCACGGAATTGACCTACCCAGATTCGTTCCCAGTGGTTGACGGCATCGACTGGTATGGCGGTATCGGTCTGCTGAGAGCCCTGGGCCTGATCGCCAGGGTCCGACCCGGGACGGTGATCCTCCAGTGGTGGACCGGCGCCGTTCTGCACATGTACATCCTGCTGTCGCTGTGGGCGCGGCTTTTTGGCGCAAATATCGTGGTCGAGTTCCACGAGGTCCAGGACACCGGCGAGGCCATGATGTTCGGAGCGGCCCAATACGTGGGACTGGCAAGTCGCTTACTCATGGCGATGACGTCCGGCGCTGTCGTCCACTCCGAGTCGGACCTCGAACCGATCCGTGACGGGTACGGACTCGCTGATCGCCCGTGCTCCGTCATCACGCATGGGCCCTTCGACCAATATGCGATCAGCAATCCTCTCCGTGACGCCCCGGCCGATTGCATCAACATCCTCTTCTTCGGGACGATTCGTCCTTATAAGGGCCTCGAGGACCTCGTCGAGGCGTTCAACAACCTTGACGAGGTGACGAGCCGCCAGTTCTGGCTCACGGTCGTCGGCGAAACGTGGGAAGGGTGGACCGGTCCGATTGACCTCATGGAGCGCAGTCCCTATCGCTCCCGAATGACCCTGGTCAACCGCTACCTCACGGATGAGGAAATCGGTCGGTATCTGGCGGGGGCAGATGCGGCAGCGCTGCCCTACCGACGTTCGTCGGCCTCAGGACCGCTTCATGTCGCCATGAGCGTGGGGCTGCCGGTGATCGTGACGGACATCGGCGGCCTTCCCGAGGCGGCCGGGGGCTATGAGGGAGCGGTTTGGGTCCCACCAGCTGATCCGGCTGCCATCCAAGCCGCGTTTGCCTCGTTGGCCGGACTCGTGGGGCGGCGCTTCGCCGATCCGAGCTCGTGGGACGATACGGTCACGAAATACGAGCATCTGCTCGCCGAGGTTGCCGCCTCCAAGCCTCGTCGCTAAGGACCTCGGCTCACCCCTGGGGCCCGCGGCGCCGCTTCTGCAGCACAGCTTCCCCCTACTGAGCAGGGGCTTTACCGGGCCGACATGTCGACGCGGCAACCTGAGTACGCACCCAAGTGGCCGGAACGGTAGGGTCATGTCGGCTGAGGGCTCCGTGCTTCAACTCACAGAGTCTGGCGTCTGGCATTCGATACTCTGCTTTCTGTTCGACGAGTCAGGGGTGAATCGCCGGACAGACGTGCCCTCCTTTATGTCGAAACGATCGCTCATAACGTTCGCCCCGATCGCTGCGCGCTTGTGCGCTCTGCTCGGCCTCGCGCGCACCCCAAACTTGTCCGGTTTCCTTCAGCCGAGGCCATCGACCCGTGACGGACTCCGCTGGTGGCAGACCCAGCCGGTCACGCGTCGAGCAGTCGGTCTGGTCGGCTTCACGCTTCTGCTCGTGCTTCCAGCGGCGGCTTCCCCAGCTTCTCCCGCGACTCCGTCGAGCCCCCTGTCGGCCTCGCTCTCGGGCGCCTATACGGGCTCGGCGAACGTCGAAGGTTTGAAAGAATTCGGTCAGTGGAGCGGGGCGCCGACGACGGCCGCTCTGGACTACCTCGGCAACGACGGTTGGCAGGACATCGACAAGCCCTCCTGGACCCTCAACGCCTGGCGGTCATATCACGCCCACGGCGGCACGCTGGTGCTCAGTGTGCCCATGCTGGTGAACTATCCGGCGGGCTCGTTCGCCGCCGGTGCCTCCGGCGCATATGACCAGTACTACCTGAAGCTTGGGCGCCGACTGGTCGCCGAGGGGTATAGCGACACGGTGCTTCGGATGGGGTGGGAGTTCAACGGCACCTGGTTCCCGTGGAGCCTCAATAAGACCTGGGCTCCCAATGACCCACAGGCGTTTGTGGCGTACTGGCGACACCTTGTCGACCTATTTCGTTCCATTCCCGGCAGTCATTTTCGCTTCGACTGGACCGTGAACCCCGGGCCCAGCGCGATTCGCGCATCTGATGCCTATCCCGGGAATCAATACGTCACCTACGTCGGCGTTGACTTCTATGACTCGAGCTGGAACGCCAGCGGCACCGGTCGGGTGATGAATCCCACCAAGCGCTGGAACAAGCTGGCTAACCAGCGCTATGGCCTCAACTGGTGGCTCAGGTTTGCGAAGTCCCACGGCAAGCCGATCACCCTGCCTGAGTGGGGACTCAACACTGATCAGGCCGCACACGGCGCGGGCGATGATCCTTCGTTCATCGAACACATGTACAACTGGATCAGGGTGAACAAGCCCGCCTATCAGATGTATTTCGACTTCGACGGAAGTGCGCTCAACACGGGGGCCGACCCCAAGTCAACAGCTGAGTACCGCAAGCTGTTCGGGGACCGCAGCGTCTCCACCGCCTCTGAGTAAAACCCCCCGGCGCCCGGTCTCGCCGAATGTGGTTAATCCCGTCGGCACTGCTGCGCGTGACGTTTGGCGCGCTTCGTACCTGCGGGACCGGAGGGTCGTACATACGTCCAGTGTGGGTGCCGTACAAGTGTCCAGTGTGTTGGCCGTTAGTGCGGGCTGTGTGTCCAGAGCGACGACAAGATGGGCATGCCGCCTGTCCGTCACATCGCTCTCTCAGCCCGCCAGATCCTTGGCCTGGCCCTGGTTACCGTGTTCGCGATGCTGCTGCTCATGGCAGTCGCACCCCAGAAGTCATTGGCGGCACCGCCGGTGGCGCTGTCGGGTGCCTATGACGGGGCGGGGAACCCGAGCGGAATCGGCCAGTTCGGAACCTGGCGTGGCGCACCGGCGACGGTCGCGCTGGATTACCTGGGCAACGATTCCTGGAGCGATATCTCAAACCCGTCCTGGTTGCTGGACTCCTGGAAGCCCTTTACCTCCGCTGGCGGCAAGCTCGTGCTGAGCGTCCCGATGCTGGTCAACTCGCCCCAGGGCAGCTTCGCTGACGGTGCGGCCGGTGACTATGACTCCTACTTTGAGTCCCTTGGTCAGCAGCTGGTCGCTGACGGGGACAACAACATCGTGCTGCGGATGGGATGGGAGTTCAACGGCAACTGGTTCCCCTGGAGCCTGAGCTCGACCAACCCGGCGATGAGCGCGACTGAGTTCGTCGCCTACTGGCGGCACCTGGTCGACCTCTTCCGGGCGATCCCGGGCGCGAACTTCAAGTTCGACTGGACGGTGAACCCCGGCTCGAGCGCCAGCAACGTGCCGGCCGCGGACGCCTACCCCGGCGACGCCTATGTCGACTACGTCGGGATGGACGTCTATGACGCCAGCTGGGGGTCTGACGGCGGACCGATCAGCGACCCCAGCGCCCGCTGGAACCAGATCGCGAACCAGCAATACGGCATGAACTGGTGGCTCGCGTTCGCTCAATCGCACGGCAAGCAGGTCAGTGTCCCGGAATGGGGACTGGTCACCGACACCACCGCAGACCCCAACGGCGCCGGTGATGACCCGTCCTTCATCCAGGACATGTATGACTGGATGAAGACCAACCAGCCCGCCTATGAGACCTACTTCAACTACAGCACCTATGACGAGCTGAACACCACCAACGACCCCAACGCCTCCGCCGAATACCAGAAGCTCTGGGGAGATTCCAGTGGGACCACCGCTGCCCCGACGGACACGACGACGACGACCGTTTCGACTCCGGCGCCGACCAACTCCACCACCACCGCGACGACCGTTTCGACTCCGGCACCGGCCAACTCCACCACCACCGCGACGACCGTCTCGACTCCGGCACCGGCTGACTCCACCACCACGACGACTGTTTCGACTCCGGCACCGGCTGACTCCACCACCACGACGACTGTTTCGACTCCGGCACCGACCAACTCCACCACCACGACGATCTCGACCCCGGTCCCGCCGGCCACCCCGGCGATCTCCACTGCCGCTCACTCGGGAAGCACGACGAAGGCGCCGGTTCATACCGCCACTCCGGCGGTGAAGCCGATCAAGAAGGCCAGCCCTGCCGCGAAGCCGAGCACCAAATCGCACTCTCTGGCGACGACGCGGCGGGTGCGTCGTGAGGCCGGCTCTCGCCAGGCCAAAGCGCGTCAGGCGGCGAAAGCCCGCGAGGCGGCCAAGGCGCTGCGGGCAGAAATCTCGGCTGCTCGCTCAGTCGGCGCCAAGCACTGAACCATCGCGCACGGCGCAAGACCGTCAAGCCCGACCCGCCGCAGCGTCAAAGGCTGTGGGACCATTCGGGACATGACACTGTCTGGAGCCTACGTCGGCCCGGCCAATCCGCCCGGCTTAGATGAGTTCGAGACCTGGCGTGCGGCCCCCGCTCCCATCGTCCTCGACTACCTGGACAAGATCCGCTGGAGCGACATCGAGTACGCCGGTTGGCTGTTGGAGGCATGGACGCCATTCGTCGTCGCGGGCGGGAGGCTCGTTCTCAGCGTCCCGATGCTGGTGAGCTCTTCAGACGGCAGCTTTGCGGCCGGGGCCGCGGGCCGATACGACGCCTACTTCACGGCACTCAGCCAGCAGCTGAACGCCTTTGGCACCTCGAACGTCATCATCCGCATGGGCTGGGAGTTCAACGGCAGCTGGTTCCCGTGGAGCCTGAGCTCGACGAATGCGGACATGAGCGCTGCGAACTTCGTCGCGTACTGGCGGCACCTCGTCGAGCTGTTCCGGGCTACCGGCGGCACCGACCTCGAGTTCGACTGGACCGTCAACAATGGCTGGAGCGCCATTCCGGCGGCCACCGCATATCCGGGGGACGCTTACGTTGACTACGTCAGCGTCGACGTCTTCGACGCCAGCTGGGATTCCAACGGCGCGCGGATCACCGATGACCAGGCCCGCTGGGATCAGATCTCCAACACCGCCAACGGGCTTGAATACTGGTTGGGTTTCGCCAGGTCTCACTCCAAGCCCATCGCCATTCCCGAGTGGGGCTTGAACACCGATATCGGACCCGGTAGCAACGGCGGGGGGGACGACCCGTCATTCATCGCAAACATGCACGCATGGATGCAGGTCTGTCAGCCCGCCTATGAGATGTACTTCAACTATGGGGGGACCACCCTGAACGTGGATGCCGATCCGCACGCCTCGGATGAGTACCGGAGGCTCTGGGGCGCGGGCTCGCGATAGCTTCAGGAGTTCGAGGACGTGTGCGTCGCCGTCGGCACGTAGGCGCTCACCCAGGCGACTTTCACTTGGCCGGAGCCTGTGACGCTGCTCTGCTTGCCAAACGTTCCGTCGAGTTGGAGCACCCAATTCATCGGATAGGAGGGAACGCCTCGGCGCAGCACCTCGACCTGCCGTCCGTCCAAGTAGTAGCGGACCAGTCCGCGGGTCCATTCCGTGACGGCTGTGTGCCATCCGGAGTCATAGGAATGCGACGACCCCTGCACGATCTCCCCCGGGATGCCCGGCAGCACGGTGACCGAGGAGATGTTCCCGTCGAGTTCGCCCGCCGGGAACTGCATATTGCCCTTCTTGGCTCCTTGATTGTTCTGCGGCCAGAGCTCGAAGGACAACGCATAGCCCCGAACCGACTGGGCTTTGAAGCGGACGGCGACCGCTGCGTACCGCACCGAGCCTGTGCCGACCGGCAGCTTGGCCTCCATGGCAGCGAGTGCGGGCTGACCGGTGCTCGGAACCGGGTGGAGATCGAAGGTGAGCTGGTGGTCGGCGATGCTGACGACCGACGACGGCTCGAACTGTCCGGTGCCGGAACTGGGATGGAGTCCATCCGGATAGGAGAACCACTTCGACGCGGCCGCCGGAGCCAGCGCAGAGCAGAGCGAGGTTCGGACCGTGCGACCGAACGCGCAGCTGGTGAAGGCCTGGGAGGGTGAATCCTCGTCAGATGGAAAATCATCGCTGAACACCTGCTTCCAACCGTCCAGGTTGCCGTGCGGCATGGGCACTCCGGAGGGTCCACCGCGTGCGCCGGTCACGCGTGCGAGACCCAGAGTGGCGAGCGTCGTGGGCGCGGCGACTGGCTTCGGCTTCGTGGTCCCTCCCTGCGCTTGGACCGTCTGCGCCGGCGTTTGAGAACTCGATCGGGAATCGGCGGTGTTCTGGGTGCTGCCGTGATGCACCGAGACCTGAACGGTGATCACCACAGCCACAGCGACGATGATCAGTATGCCCAGCGCCAACGCTCCCCAGCGCGTGACCGACCCGCGACCCGTCATGACCCCGCTCCCCTCACGCCATCGGCATCGCGCCGGCGGTCATCGCGGCAGCCTGGAACGGGGAGGCCCGCTGCCCCCTCAACCTCAATCGCGCTGCCGCAGTAGTTCAAGAAATCCCTGCTCATCCAGCTAGACCTCATCCGCATCGGACAACATACTGAATGTTTGACAGCTGGACCACCCGCTAGTCTCGACGGGCGCGCTCCGACCGGCGCAGGCCGCCACACTCCAGACCTCCTGCGACTGACTCCCGCATGCGTATTTGTTACCTCATCCTGGCTCACGCGCTACCGCCTGCGCTTTGGGAATTGCTCGATGCGCTTGAGCACCCCGACAGCACAGCGGTCGTGCACGTCGACGCGCGTGCTGACCTCGCTCAGTTCAGGCAACCGCGTGAGTGGGTCACGTGGGTTGAGGACCGAGCCAAAGGCTTCCACCATGGTTGGGGCATCGCGGATGCAACCTTGCGTCTCATCGCGGCGTCGCCCCCGGCGGATCGCTACATCTTGCTCAGTGGTGATTCCTTTCCGCTGGGCGACCAGGCGCATGTGCGCTCGGTCCTCGCTGCGAACGCGGACGCGGAGTGGATCGATCTCATCCCATTTCCCGCTCCGTACGTCAGGAAGGACAGCACCCGGCTCACCCGCTATCACGTCCAGCACGACCCGCGCGGGGCTCGGTCCATCCGCTTCGCCGCGCTCGCCATGAACCGTCTGCTGCCTCACCGGGACCCGACCGCCGCTCTCGCCGGACTGCGTCCATGGTGTGGTGGTCAGTGGTGGATGCTCTCCGAGGCCGCCATCGCCTACATCACCGCCGAACTCAGGCGGCGGCCCGAGTTTCTGCGCTTCTGTCGCCATATCGGTACGCCGGATGAGTTTCTCTTCCAGACGCTGATCGGCAATTCCGACACGTTCGCTGGACGCGCTCGGCCCGGAGCGATGTACGCCGACTTCTCGGTTCTCCCCGGCCCCGCCGATATCGGAAAGCCCCACGTCGCAACCTGGAGGGAGCGTGGGTTCAGCGGTGTTGATGAATGCGGATTGCACCGGGAGTATCTCTTTGCGCGTAAGGTCAAATCACCCGAGATCGCGGCCGAGATTCGTGCATCCGTATGGCCGTTGCGGCGGCCGGTAGTTCCAGGTCAGTAGTGGGTCCCAGCGCCGGGCAACGCCAGGCTGAAAAGACAGGTGCACCGCCAGCACTCCGCTTCCCGGTCTGGCAAACTGCGCCGGGGCAGGCTCCGCGCCCCATGCGCGGACAGCGTGCCCAACCGGATTCATCGAAAGGAACCTGCTGCCCGCCTCAACTCCCATGCGGTTAGCGGACGCCCGCGTTCCGGGGGTGCCCGCTGTGCTGGACCGCGCAGATGTTGTCGAGGTCGAGCTGAACGGCCCGCTCCCCGATGGCATCGCGGCGACACAGCCACACGTGGCGGTGCTCGCCCGTTTGTGCGGACACCCCCTCGGCATCGTGCTCATGCCGGCCGAGCAGGCGGTCAGCGCCGCCGGCATCGCCGCGGCAGTCGAGAGCGAACTCGGGTCACAGCTCGCCCGTGAACTGCCCCATCACGGCCTGGACTCCCACGGACACCTCGAAGCCGGAGGAATTCCCCACGCTCATTGTCCGGTGAGAAACAGGCGCGCAGAGCTGGCCCGCAGCGGTCCCGCCATCACGGTGATCCTCTGTACGCGCGAGCGCCCCGAGCCGCTCAAGCGGTGCCTGGAAAGTCTTTTCGCGCTCGAGTACCACGAGTTCGAGATCGTCGTCGTCGACAACCGTCCGGTGACCGACGCCACTCGTCTGGCGTGCGTCGAGGCAGCGGCGGCGCAACCGGACACAGCGCCGGCTCTGCGCTATGTCGTCGAGACCCGGCCGGGGCTCTCTCACGCGCGTAACACCGGGGTGAGTGCGGCCTTGCATGAGATCGTGGCCTTTGTCGACGATGACGAGCGCATCGATTCCGGGTGGCTTGCCGGCTTGGCCACCGAGTTCGTGGACGATCAGGCGGTCGGATGCACGTCTGGAATCGTGCTTCCCGCGGAGCTGCTCACCACCGCTCAGGTCCGCTTCGAGCAGTTTGGCGGCCACAGTAAAGGCCGCGGTTTCCAGCGGGTCCGCTTTGACGAGAATTATCTCGACTCGGTGCAGTCGGCCATGTATCCGCTCCCGCCCTTCGGTGTCGGCGCGAACATGGCGTTCCGGAAATCCGCCATCGCAAGCTTCCACGGCTTCGACATTGCGTTGGGAGCGGGTACTCCGATCCACGGCTCCGAGGACACGCACGCCTTCACCGAGGTGATGCTGGCCGGCTGGCGAATGGTCTATACGCCGGCCGCGATTACCTGGCATTACCACCGGCGTGACGATGCTGCCCTCGATGATCAGCTGTCTGGCTACGCCCTCGGGTTGGGTGCCTACTACGTCGCACTTCTGCTTCGCGACCCGCGCCGGCTCTCTGAGCTCATCCGACTACTGCCACGGGCGGCTCGCGACCTCCGCGACCCGGCAAGCGCACGGAACGCGTCGGCGCAACGAGCGTCCGACCCCGTTCCCGGCCTCAGCATCCGCGGGGTGTGCGTCGGAGCTTGGCGATATGCACTGATCCGCTTGCGCCACCGCATGGATCGCCTCCGCCCCTTCGTCGCCAAGGGCGCCCCCGAACTGCGAGGTTGAGGTGAGCTCCGGCCGCTTCCAGACACAGCTGCGGCAACCTCAGTCCGGCATCCCTGGCTTGGAGGTAATCGGTCGCCGTCCCTTCTCGGCCGCGTCACAGGAGCCACCGGAGGGGGCGTCGGGCCGACCAACGCGTTGGACGCCCTGGTTGGACCTGGCGCCGATTGCCACTGGCGGCCTGTTGATCGCCTTGGCCTTCGCGGCGAGCCGGGCCGGATACCACGAGGGTGATCTCCTGTACTGGGTCGGTCAGGCGGTCATCATCCTGCCCTCGGCCTATCGGGTGCTGTCGCCGGCCACCGACACGCGTTCCCGTCTGACGATCCTCGTCGGGATCGCCGCCATGCAGGCCGTGCTGGCCTGGGCATACAGCCCCGACCAGTTCCGCTTTGGTGATGAGCTCCAGCACGTTCGCACCGCCAGGGACATCCTTCGCACGCACAAGCTGTTCACCAGTAACCCGATTCTGGCGGTCAGCCCGGGCTTTCCCGGACTGGAAGAGGTCACCGTGGCTCTCGTGAACCTGACTGGGCTGTCCGTCTTCGTATGTGGCGTAATCGTTGCCTCCCTCTCCCACGTGATCCTGCCCGTGGCGTTGTTCATGGCCTACCGCGAGCTGTCGGTTGGCCGGGAACGTTGGGCCGCGCTTGCGACGTTGCTGTACACGACAGCGCCGCATTACAACTACTTTGAGACGCTCTTCATCTACAGCACGCCGGCACTGACCTTCCTCGGCTTCACGCTCGCGGCGACCGCGCGGGCGATCCGTCGGCGCCGGGGCTTCATCTGGATCGCCGTCGCGTTCGTGCCGATGCTGCTGACCCACCACCTGACGACGCTGGCCGGGCTGGTCCTCCTCCTGGCGGTGGCGATCATCTGCCTCTTTGCGGTGTCGCGGCAGTTCGGGCTGCGATTGCTCCTCACAATTCTGGGCCTTGTGGTGCTGACTGTGGCCTGGGTCGAGGTGGCGTCCCCTGAGACCTGGGGATACCTGGCCACGCCAGTCACGACGGCCGTCAGCGGTCTTTTTGGGCATTCGGCCTCGAGCGGGGGTGGTGCCGCGATCGCGGCGTCGCCTGCCCCCCGTTGGGAAACGGCTGTCGAGTACCTCTCGGCGCTGGTGTTGCTCCTCCTCTCCTATTTCGGTGTGGCCCTCGCCTGGTTCGCGCGTGCCCCCCGGTGGGTGCGTTTCACGAGCCTTTTGGGCTTGATCTTCCCGGGGATCCTGCTGGTCCGCTTGACCTCGGGCAACGGTCCGGAGCTGGCGACCCGCGGGTTGACCTACGCGATGCTCGTGATCGCTCTGCCGAGTGCACTGGCGATCGAATTCATCTTGGCCAGGCGGTGGTCGCGTGGACCGCGCGCGCGCAGAGGGCGCTACGCGGGCGGAATTCTCGCGTTCGGGATCGTCTCCGTGCTTGTTCTCAGCGCCATCGTCGAGGGTCTGCCGCCGTCCTATGAGCGACTCCCAGGCCACTTCTACGTCGCCTCGACCGAGAGCGGCGTCGACAGTCGGGTGTCGGCGGTGGGCGCGTGGGCGGCCCAGGCCTGGCCCGACCGGAGCCTCAACGTGGCCTGTGATGTGTCTGTTTGCAGCGAATGGGCCGCTTTGACCGAGGCGACGGCCACCACGTCCGCGTCGCCGCTTTTCTACACCACCAGCGTGGCCAAGGCGAACAAGGTAATCGCCGCCCTGTCACTCGGCTACGTCGAGACGGATCTCCGCTGGACGACCCAGATTCCCAAGACGCAGCAGTACTTCGACGTTGATACCCGGGCCAATCATCACGCCCACCCGTTGCCTCTGGACCTCCTCACCAAGTTCGACCGCGACTCACTCCTGGAGCGGGTCTACGACGACGGAGACATCCGGGTCTATCGCACCTATGCGGTGTGGCGCGGATGAGCTCACGCGTCAGCGGCCCGAGATTCGTCGCAGGTCCCCTGCTGGCGCTGCTGCTCACCGTCGTCGCGGTGGTCTTGGTCGGAGCGCATGTCACTCCCGTGCTGACCGTGCCCGCCGGGCTCCTCCTCGTCCTGGTGCTCCCTGGCTATGTCTGGGTTCACGCCTTCTTTGAGGGGGATCCCCAGCCCCTGGTACGGCCGGCACTCATCGTGGGCTCAAGTCTCGGCATCACGATGGTCGTGGGGTTACTGGCCGATGTGATGCCCGACGGTGTCACCCGTAGCGACTGGTGCATCGGCTTTGAGGTGGCGGTCGTCCTCGGCGTGGTCGTCACGCTGGTACGAGCAGCCCTCGGCGCGCCGGCTGAACGGTCGGCGGGCAAGCCCCCCATTCAGCACAGGGGCTCAGTTCCCGGGGGGACCCGACTCGCGGTCTTCGACGCAGCCCTGAGCACCCGCCGCGTCGCGATCATCGCGGCCGAGGTGCTGTCGCTTGTCGTGCTGCTCGTGGCCACCGGCTGGATCAGCGTCATAAGCGAGTCGAAGTGGGAGGCGCGTCAGCATTTCAGCGCTCTCAGCATCGCCGGAGTCGGGAGTCAGAAGCCAACGGTTGAGGTGACCAACCATGAAGGGCGCGGGGTGACCTACACGGTCAGGGCCGATCTCTTCAATCGGCAGGTGCTGGCGGACAGTCTGCGTGTTCCGGCCGGCCAGACCCGTCGCCTGGTGCTTGCTCACATCCTTGCTCCGCTGCGGCCCGCCCAGCTGTTGGTCACCCTTGATCGGCCCGGAGCCCGATCGCCGTACCGGCAGGTGTGGCTGAGGGCGCACGACGGCCTGTGGGGCTGATGCTCGCCTTCCTGCCAAGCCTGCGAGCCGTTGCGCGTCGGCCGGTCTTTCTCAATGCTGCCTCGCTGTGGGGTACCACGCTCATCACCTCGGTGCTGGGCTTCGGCTTCTGGATCGCTGCAGCCCGCCTGTTTCCGATCGACAGTGTCGGCATCGCTTCAGCGGCGATCTCGGCGATGATGCTCCTGGCCCAGTTCGGGCTGCTGGGAATGGGCACGCTGCTGATCGGAGAGCTCGCCGGAGGTGAGTTCACAGCCGGGTTGGTGAGCGCAGCGACGCTGCTGGCGGGTGGTGTCTCATTCGGACTTGGGCTCGCTTTCGTCGCCCTCCAGGGGGTGGTCTCGACCAAGCTCGGCCCGCTCGGTCATGGTGTGGTCGGACCGTTGCTGTTCGCGTCGGGTACAGGGATCACCGCCGTCACCTTGGTCATGGACCAGGCCTGCATCGGGCTCAATCGGGGAGGGCTTCAGCTTGCCCGCAACGCAATCTTCTCCCTGGCCAAGTTCGTCCTACTCCCGGTGGGCGCGCTGCTCGCCAACGGTCCCTGGTCAGAGGTGATGTACGCCTCGTGGACCGCCGGCAACGTGTTCAGCCTCATCACTTTCTGGTTCCACGTCCGCCGCAGTGGCATCCGGCCGGTCCTGGCGCCTGCATTTCAACCTCTGTACGCCGTGCGCAAGGCGGCATTCAGTCACCACTGGCTCAACCTGGCTAACCAGGTGCGGCCCCTGCTGCTGCCCGTGATCGTCTCGGCGACGCTCTTGTCCTCGTCGACCGCGGCGTTCTATGAGGCCAACCTCATCGTGAGCTTCGTCGCGATCATTCCCGCCCACCTCTCCACTGCGCTGTTTGCGCTTCCGCGCGGCAGCTTTGATCGGCTGGCCAAAGAGCTGCGAGCGACTCTGCGGCTGTCCTTCGGTGTCTCTGTGCTGGCTGCGGTGTTCTTCGCCGCCCTTGCCTACCCGATCCTGCTCGTGTTCGGCCACAGCTACGTCGTGGCGGCAAACTCGATGCGACTGCTCGGGGTGAGCGCCATCCCCTTCACCGTCCAGGCCCACTACGCCGCGGTCGAGCGCGTGCACGGCCGGCTCATGCGCTGCGCTGGCGTGTTCACCGCCTGCGCTCTGTTCGAGATCGCGCTCTGCATCGTCGGGGTGAAGGAGGACGGCTTGACCGGCGTCAGCGCGGGCTTGGACATCTCGCTGGGTCTCGAGGCACTGATGCTGTGGCCGACCGTCGCCCGGGCCGCCCAGGTGCCGGTGCTCGGAATACCCAGTTGGCTCTGGCGCTTCGGTGCTGAGGATGAAGCAATCGGAAGCAGCCCTGTCGGTGCGCTGATCGCCCCTGAGACCTCACCGCCAGCGGAGACGCACGCCCCGAGGACCGCTGTAGCCTCGGGAGTCGTGTCCGCGCTCGAGTCAGACCCGGCGGCGGTTGCGCTCGGCTCGAGCTCCCAGTCGGTTCTGCGGCCCGGCGACCCCGCCTTCGTGCGTTTGACTCAGGCCCGCGCATCCGTGGCAGCGGGCTCGCTGCTGGCACGATTGCGGGCTCGGCTCACGATGGCTCGCTTGACCTTCTGGGTTGTGCGACGCCGACGCCAACTCCCGCACGAGCGCCTGCACTTCTCATCCGGACCGACCGGTGATGCCCTGGCGGGCTTGATGACGTTTCCGGCGGCCCCGTTCGTCGCGCCGAGGTGGCTGCTCGCACGCCTCGACCTCTCTGGCGTCGACGCTGATCTGCCGATGACCACGAAGGTTGAGGGCGTTCGGATAGTGCAGTTACCCAACCCGGCGACCGCGTTTGCCGCCCTGGCCCTCGCCGGTGGACGCACTCCGATGCAGTTGGAGCAGGAGGAGCCCGAGATCCGACCGCTGTTGGACCTCAGCTCCGCCGTATTGGTGGTCGCTGTCGATCGCGATGACGCGTTCCTGTGTGCAGCCTTCGCCGTCAGCGACGGTGAAGATGGATACCTTGTCCGGCTTGTCTCCGACTTCAGTCCTGCCACGCAGACGCCGATGACGGTTGTGCACGCCTATGTGTGCTCGCTGCTCAAGCGGGCTGGAGTCACTCGCGTGTGGAGCGATGGACCATTGACAGCTGATCTACAAATTCAACAATTTCAGAGCGTCACCGGCTACCGTTGCGCTACGTTTGAGATTGGCGCCCCCGATGGATGAGATTCACCGGCCAGGAAACGCGCTCGAGCCTGAGGTTTCAGTGGTTATCGCGTCAGTCGGGCGGGACACCCTGATGCAGGCGGTGGAGTCGTGTTTGAACCAGACCCGCCCACCGCTCGAGGTGGTGCTCGTATTCGACCTCAGTGAAGTCCCTGAGACCTTCGACGCACCGGCGGGAGTCCGGGTGCTCTGCACGGGAAAGACCATGGGCGTTAATGCTGCGCGCGATCTTGGGATCCAGTCGGCGCGTGGCCAGGCGATCGCTCTGCTTGACGATGACGACTACTGGTACCCCGAAAAGCTGTCCGCCCAGGTGGCCCTGATGCAGGAGATCCACCGTCAGGGGATGCGCGCCGTTGTCGCCACGGGCCTCGATTACATCGTCGATGGTGAGGTCGTCTACTCCGGACCCAAACGCGTCATCCATCCGGGCCAGCGCGTCGCCGATTATCTATTCAAACGCCGTCAGGCCCGCGACGGTGGCGCGGGTCTGCACACCTCCTCGCTACTCATCGATATCGAGCTGCTGACCGAGGTTCCGCTGGACACCCGGATCGACCTGCACGAGGATTGGGACTGGCTGCTGCGCGCCGAACGTCAGCCGCGTGTCCGCATCGCCCAGGTGCCGGAGCCGCTGTCCGCCTACCGACTCCCTTCCCCGGGCTCACCGATCTCTCGAAGTCAGCAATGGCCCGACAGCGTCGCCTGGATCGATTCCTGGGAAACCGAGCTGACCTCGAGGGAGTATGGGGACTTCCTCCTCAGCGTCAGCGTGCCGTTGGCGATCGATGCGGGGAACCGATCCAGCGCGGTCAAGCTTATTTTCAAGGCATTGCGCCATGCTCGGCCTGGTCTGCCAGCGCTGACTATGGGAACAGGTCTGCTGTTACTTCCCCACCAGGGGTCGCGAGCCCTATGGCCACACCTAGAGCGTCTGGAGACCTGGAAGGAGCGGAGTGCCAGCGCGGTCAAGACCCTCCTGCCCTGAAGCCCGCTCAAGGTCCGCGTCCGCGCTGTCGACAACCACCATGACCTCGCGGTGGACCAGGCCACGCACGGACTGGTCCGAGCCGCTGTCGACAACGTCTTCTTTACACGATGCAACAGAATCTTGGGCCATGGCGAAGCGCCAGCGTCGTGTGAGCAAGAGCCAGGCTCACGCGTTGGGCGTTTCGGCGTCCTCAAGATGTGCCCGCGATGGCGGCGGGCTGGACCAATATGATTGGATACGGCGCAATGGTTACAGGTAGGCAGCTTGATCATCCGGTGGGGGAGATCGCTGACTCGGTGACGGGAAACGCGATGTGGATCCACGGGCCCGCCGGGGCCGTCTATAGCGTCCTCCACAGCGACGGAAAGCCTGCCACCACCGGAGTTCTGTTTGTCCCACAGTTTGGTTGGGATGAAGTCGAATCCCACCGGGCGCGTCGGTACTGGGCGTTGCGGCTCGCCAGGGCCGGATTACCTTGCCTGCGCTTTGACCTGCCTGGCACCGGGGATAGTGAAGGCGGCCCCCGTGACCCGGGGCTGTTCGACCGCTGGGTCGTCTCCGTCGGCGCCGCAGCCGATTGGCTACGTGAAACGCGCGGGGTCAAGCGCGTGGCGGTGGTTGGCATCGGCCCCGGGGGCATCATCGCGTGTCGCGCGGTCAGCGATGGGGCCAGGATCGACGACGTGATCCTGTGGGGAACTCGCGCCAACGGGCGCCAGGCGGTTCGCGAGATTCGGGCCTATGCGGGCGTGGTTGCTTCGAAGCATCCGGCCGACCACGTGGGCCACGACGTCGACAACGGCATCGAGGTAACCGGCTTCCTGCTCGCCGACGACACCCAGCGCGACTGGTCGGCGTGCAACGTCGAGCAATTGCCCCTGCCCACCGACCCTCCCTTGCGTGTTCTGCTCCTCAGCCGCGATTCGGTTCCGATCGATGCGGGCTTGCGGCGGGCCTTCGAGAGCACCGGTGCCGCCGTCACTTCGGTCGAGACGAACGACTACCAGCACCTCACTGCTCATCCCCAGTCCCTGGTGTTGCGTCGGCCGGAGGCCACGATCGATCTGAGCATCGAATGGCTCCGAGGTGGAGCAGTCGACTCGGCGACCGGGCGGGCCGCCGGTGCCGCGGGCCGGGAGGTCGATGCGGGCGCGAAACCTCGATCCAGCCGCACCGCTGACATGCAGGAGGGCGGCCACCCTATCCGCGAGACGATTATCGACATCGACCTCAGGGGTTACCGTGGCCATGCCATCGTCACCGAGCCCGCAACAGGCGAGCGCTCTGCCGTATCGGCGCTTCTGCTCAGCCCGGGCGCAATTCGCAAGATCGGCCAGCACCGCATGTGGGTCGAGCTGGCCAGGCGCTGGGCGGCCCGCGGGGTGCTCAGCGTACGCTTCGATCTGCCGGAGATCGGCGACACGGCAGGGCCGAGCGATTCGGGCGCGGAGGAATCTGTGACGATGAACCCCGCTGCGCTCCACGCGCCGGAAACAGTCAAGGCAGTCGCCGGGGTGCTCGCGCAGCTCAGGGAGCGCGGAATCGGGCAGAAGTTCGTGACTGTCGGTCACTGTTCAGGCGCCTATCACGGCATGCACGCTGCCCTCGTCGACCCCAACGTAGTGGGGTACTTCGGGGTGGATCAGCAGCTGTTCGAATATTCCGAGGCGAGCTATCAGGGGCAGATGCTCCAGATGATCGGGGCGGCTCTGCGAGACGGGCTAATTCGCCGGCTGAGAGAGCGCGGCGTCACGGCTCACGAGATGGCGCAGGTCAGGGAGGCGGTCATCTTCCGGCTTCGCAGCGGACGGGGCGGCGGGGGGGACCATCGATCCCAGACGCCTGAGCAGATGCTCGATCGCCTTACCGCGAACGGGACCGAGATCTTGCTGTTGATTGTCCAGCAGGCCGAGTTGGGGATGCGCATGCCCGAGGGCGACATCGATACCTGGACGACGCGGTGGCCGAACTTCGTCATCGAGGAGCTGCCGACCGAAGATCACATGGCCCGAGCCCTGTGGCTGCAAAAGCTCACGCACGAGCGTCTGGACGCCGGCCTCGAGCGGCTGCTCGATAAGGTCACGGCCTCGGGAATCAGCTCCGCGGTGGCCTGACACACGGATGGTCCGGACAAGCCGGTCAGAGCTCCGGTCACAGGTGTTCGCCAAACTCAAGGAACGGTTGGCGGCCGACATGGAGCTCGCGCGGCGGCGTGGTGAGGGCTTTGTGCTCCCCCTCCTGTTTCCCCACGTCTTCGCTATCGCCATGCATCGAGTAGCTCACGCGGCCTGGGAGCTGAAGCGCCCGATCGTGGCCCGGTTGCTCTGGATCGTCGCGCAGATGCTGACGGGGGCTGATATTGACTACGGCGCGAACCTGGGCCCCGGCGTCTACCTGGTCCACCCGGTTGGTGTCGTCATTGGTCCGGAAACGACGAGCGGGCGCAACCTCGTCCTTCTGGGCGGCGTGACGCTCGGCGGGATTTTTGGCGGCACCAGGTCACGTCCAGAGTCCGGTTACCCGACGCTTGGAGACGATGTGGAGATCTACACGAACGCCTCGGTCATCGGACCGGTCTTCGTCGGTGACGGAGCGGTTATCGGCGCGCACGCACTTGTCCTGCACGATGTCCCCGCGGGCGCGGTTGCCCGGGGAGCTCCCGCTCGGAGCTATATCGATGGCGTCGCCATCGCGGCGGCACAGGTGACGCCTGCGACACCGCAGGAGGCCGGGCCCGCGGACTGACTGTCGCGCCGCTCTTACAAACCTATGTGCATCGTTGAGGTGTAGATGGGTAAGCCGACAGGATGCACCTGAACGGATACCTGATTCTCGGCTCCGCAGTCGTGGGCCTCGCGGTGGGACTCACGGGAGCGGGCGGCGGGGCGCTCATGACGCCGATGCTCATTCTGCTGTTCGGCGTCACCCCCGCCTCGGCCATCTCCTCTGACCTCGTGGCCTCGGTGGTCATGCGCCCGGTCGGCGCCGCCGTGCATGGCCGCGCCCGGACGATCAACTGGCGACTTGTCGGCTGGCTCGCCGTGGGGTCCGTTCCCGCCGCCTTCCTCGGCGCCTACCTCCTACACGCCATCGGTGGTGACTCGGGCAGCAGTTCGGCCCAGACCACGGTTGAGACGATCCTCGGCATTGCGCTACTGGTCGGAGCGGCCGCGATGGTCGTGCGTTACCTCATGGATCGTCGCTCGCCGGAGGGGCCGGCCCGATACGTCGCTGACATCGAGGTCAAGCCGGTGGCGACCCTGATCATCGGGATCATCGGTGGCGTGATCGTGGGCATGACCTCCGTCGGCTCGGGCTCGTTGATCGTGATCGCCCTCCTGTTCCTCTATCCCCGGATCCGGGCCAACCAGCTCGTCGGCACCGATCTGACCCAGGCGGTTCCGCTGACCCTGGCGGCCGCCGCGGGAACGCTCATCTGGGGCTCGGTCGACTTCGGGGTGACCTGGTCGCTGATCATCGGCAGCGTGCCCGCGGTGATCGTGGGCTCCCTGCTCTCATCCCGGGTGCCCGACCGCTTCGTCCGGCCGGTCATCGTCTTTGTCATCTACGTATCTGGGCTCAAGTACGCGGGGCTCAGCACCACCGCGCTCGGTTGGGTGGCGCTGATCACCCTGGTGATCGCTCTGTCAGCGTGGCTTGTGCTGAACCGCCGTGGCCGTCAGACCGCAGCTGCGGGCAGCGAGGGTCAACGCATCGGAGTCCCGGCCTGAGCGCCCGGATGAGCGAAAGCTGCCCCAGCGGACTAGAGTCCCGGCGGCGATGAGCTACGTGGCCCTGATCACCGGAGCCTCCAGCGGGATCGGTGAGGCGACGGCACGCCTGCTCACCGAGCGCGAGCCCGACGCCGAGGTGATCCTGGTGGCTCGCCGCCGCGACCGGGTCGATGCCCTTGCGGCCGAGCTCAACCAGCGCTCCGTCGGGATCTCCAGCCACGTCCACGCCTACGCGGCGGACCTGACCGACCCGGATGCCGTCGCCGGCCTGGCCGACTATGTGCGCGAGCGTTTCGGTCAGCTCAACCTGCTGGTCAACAACGCCGGGGCACGCTGGTCTCAACCCTTTGACCAGGGCGGCTACGCCAACGTCGCCCAGACGATGCGCATCAACTTCGACGCCCAGGTGCAGGTCACCGAGGCGCTGCTGCCGCAGCTCCGCGCGGCAGTCGGGGTTACCGAGCCCACAGCCGGTAACCCCGCCACTCCCGTCGCCATCGTCAACGTCGCCTCCACCGCTGGCCGCGTCTCCCGCCCGGGCGCGGGCGCCTACAGCGCCTCGAAGTTCGCGCTCATCGGCTGGTCCGACGCCCTGTACGCCGAGCTCAAGCCCGAGGGGATCCACGTCGGGCTGGTCAACCCGGGGTTCATCGCCACCGAGGGCTTTCCCCAGACCGAGCTCGTCTCCCACCCGCTCAAGCGCCACATGGTCGGCAGCGCCGAGCAGGCCGCCGCCGCGATCCTCGCGGCCGGGATGGACGGCAGGGCGGAGATCTATGTTCCGGGCTTCTATTGGGTATTTGCTGCCTTGCGGACGCTCGCGCCGGGGCTGATTCGCCGCTCGCTGGCCGGCGGGGGGTTCACCACCCGGACCAGCCTCGACGCCGAGTAGGCCGCGCATTTCGTAACCTACACCCCTGTCTGTTAGTCAATCCGAGGAGCCCCACCCATGACCCAAAGCCCCCGCCGAGTGGCCATCCTCGGTGGCATCCGGATTCCGTTCGCCCGCCAGGACGGCCCCTATGCCAAGGCCTCGAACCAGGACATGCTGACCACCACGCTCGACGCCCTGGTCGACAAGTTCGGCCTCGAGGGCGCGACGCTCGGTGAGGTCGCCGGCGGCGCCGTGCTCAAGCACAGCCGCGACTTCAACCTGGTGCGCGAGTCGGTGCTCGGCTCCAAGCTCGCCCCCGAGACGAGCGCGATGGACGTCCAGCAGGCGTGTGGCACCGGCCTGGAGGCGGCGATCATCATCGCCAACAAGATCGCCCTGGGTCAGCTCGACTCGGGCATCGCCTGCGGGGTCGACACCACCTCCGACGCCCCGATCGGCGTCAACGAGGACCTGCGCAACCTGCTGCTCGAGGCCAACCGGGCCAAGACCAACTCACAGCGCCTGGCTCTGCTGCCCAAGCTCCGCCCCCACATGCTCGTCCCGGACATCCCGCGCAACTCCGAGCCGCGCACCGGCCTGTCGATGGGTGAGCACACCGCGATCACCGCCAAGGAATGGGGCGTCACGCGGGAGGAGCAGGACGAGCTGACCGTCAACTCCCACCACAACCTGGCCGCCTCCTACGAGCGTGGTTGGCAGGATGATCTCGTCACCCCCTACCTGGGGCTCGAGCGCGACCAGAACCTGCGTCCGGACTCCTCGATGGAGAAGCTTGCCAAGCTGCGCCCGGTGTTCGGCGGCCCCGAGGGCACGATGACCGCCGGCAACTCCACGCCGCTGTCCGACGGCGCCTCGGCGGTCCTGATGGCCTCGGAGGAATGGGCCAAGGAGCACGGCTTGGAGGTCCTCGCCTACTTCGTCGACTCCCAGACCGCGGCGGTCGACTACATCCACAAGCGCGAGGGTCTGCTGCTGGCGCCCGCTTATGCGGTGCCGAAGCTGATCGACCGCAACGACATGACCCTCCAGGACTTCGACCAGTACGAGATCCATGAGGCGTTCGCCGCCCAGGTGCTGGCCACGCTGAAGGCGTGGGAGGACCCGGTATTCAACAAGGAGCGGCTCGGACGCGAGGAGCCGGTCGGCGCGATCGACCGGTCCAAGCTCAACATCCACGGCGGCTCGCTCGGCGCCGGGCATCCCTTCGGCGCCACCGGCGGACGGCTCATCGCCTCGCTGGCCAAGTCACTGCATGAGAAGGGCGCCGGCTCACGCGGACTGATCTCGGTCTGCGCCGCCGGTGGCGAAGGTGTCGTCGCGATCCTGGAAGGAGCCTGAGTCATGGCCGACCGTTACACGGAACTGATCAACACCTCGATCGGCAAGACGATCGCCAAGCAGATCGGCCTGCCCACCCCGGTGGTGCTCGATCGCTTCGACCCGACCCAGCCGGTGATCGACGGCCCGGTGCTGCTCGGCGCCGCGCCGGGCGGCACGCTGTCGAAGGCGATCGCCACCGTCCTCGCCCACATCGGAGCCGAGACCTCCACCCCGTTGGCCGAGGAGCTGCGCGCTGCGGCGGCCGCGGCCGACCTCGACGCCAAGATCTTCAACGCCGAGAGCGCCACCTCGGACCAGACCTTCAAGGCGCTGGTGTTCGACGCCTCGGGCATCGAGAGCACGGAGCAGCTGGTGGCGCTGTGGGAGTTCTTCCATCCGACCATCCGCCGGGTCAAGGCCTCGGGACGCGTCATCGTGGTCGGCCTCACCCCCGAGCTCCAGAAGGACCCGCGCGTGCGCATCGCCCAGCGTGGCCTGGAGGGCTTCACCCGCTCGGTGGGCAAGGAGGTCAAGCGCGGGGCGAGCGCCAACCTCGTCTACGTCAACCCGGATGCGGAGAACCAGCTCGAATCGACCCTGCGCTTCCTGCTGTCGCCCCGCAGCGCGTACGTGAGCGGACAGGTCATCCGGATCGGTGCCTCAGATCAGTACGCCGAGATCGACTGGGCCTCGCCGTTGGCCGGCAAGACGGCGCTGGTCACCGGCGCCGCGCGCGGCATCGGCAAGGCGATGGCCGAGACGCTCGCCCGTGACGGCGCCCACGTGGTGGTGCTCGACGTGCCCCAGGCCGCCGAGGCGCTCGCCACCGTGGCGGCCGACATCGGCGGCTCGGAGCTGACCGTCGACATCACCTCCGAGGAGGCGCCCAAGCTGATCGCCGACTACCTGCTCGAGCACTTCGGTGGCATCGACGTGTTCGTGCACAACGCCGGCATCACCCGGGACAAGACGCTGGGGCGCATGAGCGACGACCAGTGGAACCTGGTGCTGGCGATCAACACCACCGCGATCGAGCGGATCGACGCCGAGCTGTTCGCCCGTGACGTGGTCAAGCCCAACGGGCGGGTGATCCTCGTCTCCTCGATCGCCGGCATCGCCGGCAACGTCGGCCAGACCAACTACGGCACCTCCAAGGCGGCGGTCATCGGCATCGTCAACGCCTACACCGAGACGGCGGCCGAGAAGGGCTTCACCATCAACGCGGTCGCGCCCGGCTTCATCGAGACCCAGATGACCGCGGCGATCCCGGTGGCCACCCGCGAGGCGGGTCGCCGGCTCAACTCGATGTCCCAGGGCGGACTGCCGATCGACGTCGCCGAGACCGTCGCCTGGTATGCGTCCCCCGCCTCCAGCGGGGTCAACGGGAACATCGTCCGGGTGTGTGGCCAGTCGCTGATCGGGGCGTGATCGCGGATGGCTGAGATCGAACTCGCCGCCGCGCCGGGCACGCTCGGGCTGTTCGCCCGGGCTGGCGCCGGGGCGCTGCCGCTGCCGGTGTCCGTGCCGGGGCTGACCGCCAAGCGCCGGGCCGAGGTGTCCGGCGACGTGCTGGTGATGGGGTCGGTGCCGACCGACCTGCGAGAGCTGGCGGCGTTCTCGCGACTGTGTGGCTACTCGCTGGAGAAGACGGTCCCGGCGGTGTGGCCCCACATCCCCGCCTTCGCCCTGCAGCTGTCGCTGCTCACCGACCCGCGGTTTCCCTTCCCGGCCATCGGTCTGGTCCACATCTACAACAAGATCACCGTCCACCGGCCGATCCTCACCTCCGAGGTGCTGTCGCTGAAGGCGTGGACGGACCCGCTGATCGACCATCCTCGCGGCCGCGCGGTGCCGGTGCGCACCGAGGCCCGCGTGGGGGATGAGCTGGTGTGGGAGGAGACGGCGATCAACCTGCGGATCGGCCGGCGCGACGAGTCGGCCACCGCGCCCGAGGTGCCCTCCTCAGAGGGGTACGGGTTCGGCGCGCGCTGGCGTCTGGGCGCCGACCTGGGTCGCCGCTACGCCGCGATCGCCGGGGACTACAACCCGATCCACATCCATCCGTGGTCGGCCAAGGCTCTGGGCTTCCCCCGGGCGATCGCCCACGGGTTCTGGACCAAGTCCCGCGCGCTGGCCCAGCTCCAGGGCGAGCTGCCCGGGTCCTTCGTGGTCGAGGCCGCCTTCAAGCGTCCCATCCTCCTGCCCTCGTCGGTCAACTACGTCGAGAGCGTCGAGTCGACCTCCGGGGTCGGCTTCGGGGTGCGGGCCGTCAAGGACAACGCCCCGCACCTCGATGGGTACATCACCTACTGAGCGGCCGGGAACTCGTGCTGGGGCGCGTCTTCGTGCATCGCGTCGAAGTAGTCGGCCAGGCGGTTGAGCACCCGGGCGGCGGTGTGCAGTTCCGCGTCGTCGAACTCGTCGAGGGCGGCTCGCCAGCGCGGCTCCATCGCCGCGCGGCGCTCGGCGACGATCTCCACGCCGCGAGCGGTCAGCTCTGACAGCACCACGCGCCGGTCCTCGGCCGAGCGGGTGCGCGTGACCAGCCCCGCGGCCTCCATGCTCTCGAGCATCTGGGTGACCGTCGCGGGCGTCAGGTCGGCCATGTCGGCGAGCTCGCGAGCCGAGCGCGCACACCCGCCGGCCAGTCCGCCCATCAGCCCGTACTGGGCGTAGGAGATCTGACCGGAGCGGTGGGTCTCGCGACCGCGCAGCTTGCGCACCGCGACCATCGCCCGCTTGAACGCCAACCCGAGCTGGCCGTGGGGGGTTCTCGGGTCGTGGATCGCGCTGACCGTCGTGGGGCTGAGCGCGGCGGCCTGTGGGGCCGCCGCATCCGTGGCGTGGTCGGTCACGCTCATACGAGGGCCTCGGCCACCGCGCCGGAGTCGATCAGCACCTCATCCGGATCGGGCTCGCCGGCACGTGCGGCGGCCTTGCGGGCGTTGGTCTCGGCACGCATCAACACCACGCAGGGGATGATGGCCAGGGCGGCGATGCCGGCCGACCACCAGAACGCGGTCCCGAAGGCGTTGGCCGCCTGGGCGGCGGTGTGGGTGCCGCGCTCAGCGTCGGCGAGCACGACGGCCAGCACCGTGGTGCCGATCGAGCCGCCCACCCGGTTGAGCACGTTGAGCTGGGGTGTCGCGTGGGTGATCTGGCTGCGTTCCATCGTCGCGTAGGCCGCGGTCATGGCCGGCATGAAGCTGGCCCCCATGGCGGCGCCACGGAACAGCATCATGGCGGCGAGGAAGGGCACGCTGGTGTGGGCGCCGATCAGGCCGAAGGGAATCGTGAACACGGCGGTCAGCGTCACGCCGACCAGTGCCACCTTGCCGCCGCCCCAGCGCTCGGTGAGCCGGGCCGCGAGGGGCATGGTGAATGCCATGCCGAGACCCTGGGGGCCGGTGAGCAGGCCGGTGTCGATGACGTTGTAGCCGCGCAGCTCCTGCCAGTAGAGCGGCATGAGGATCATCGCGCCGAACACCGCCGCGCCGAGCGCGAGCATCACGATCGAGGCGGCGCTGAAGTCCGCGCTCTTGTACAGGCGCAGGTTGAGCAACGGGTTCTTGATACGCAGGGCGTGGACGGCGAAGGCGGCGATGAGGACGATCCCGGCGGCCACCGGCAGGTACACGTGCAGGTTGTTGAAGCCGCCGTAGGTGCCGGCCTCAGCCAGGCCGTAGGTGACGCCGACCAGCCCGGTCGACATCAGCGTCAGGCCGAGCGTGTCCAGGCGGTCGGTCTTCTCACCGAGCTTGTTAGGCAGGATGCGGATGGCGAGTGGGATGGCCACGGCGCCGACCACCAGGTTGATGAAGAAGATCCAGTGCCAGTTGAGGGCCTGGATGATCGTGCCGCCGAGCAGCGGGCCGAGCGTCGGGGCGAGCATCATCGGCACGGCGACCAGGCCCATGACCCGGCCCATGCGCTTGGGGCCGGCGGCGTCGGCCATGATGATCTGGGCCAGCGGCATGATCATGCCGCCGCCGGCGCCCTGGAGGACGCGGAAGAGGATCAGCTCGGTGTCACTGGTGGCGAGCCCGCACAGCAGCGACCCGATGGTGAAGAGCGAGAGGGAGATGAGGAAGACCCGCTTGGCGCCGAAGCGACGGCTGGCCCAGCCGGTCACCGGAATCACCGCGGCCAGCGACAGCATGTAGCCGGTGATCACCCACTGGATGTTGGACAGGCTCGAGTGGAGGTCCTTGCCGAGCGTGTCGAGCGCCACGTTGACGATCGTGGTGTCGAGGATCGACATGACGGCGCCGAGCATGGCGACGCCGGAGATGATCCAGACGTGGCGAGGGATCTTGTTGGGGTCGACCGCGGCGTCGTCGGCCGACAGGGAGAAGGTGTCGGTACCAGGCATGAATACGATGGTACCAAATGATTAGGTACCAATGCTTAGGTTCCGTAGGAACGTACGGATGGGCCCGGGTGAACTCCTGGTGACCGGTTCTTATACAAAGCCTTAAGCGCCGCTACATTCAGTGGCGATGCCAACGTTTGCTGAACTCGGCCTGCAGGACTCGCTCCTCCAGGCGCTCAACGATGTTGGCTATGAGCAGCCCAGTCCAATCCAGGCCGAGGCGATGCCGCCGCTGCTCGAGGGACTCGACGTCATCGGCCAGGCCCAGACCGGTTCCGGCAAGACCGCCGCCTTCGGTCTACCGATGCTCAACTACGTCGACCCGACCGAGCGCGAGGTCCAGGGGCTGGTGCTGACGCCGACTCGCGAGCTCTGCATCCAGGTCACCCAGGCACTCCGTGCCTACGGCAAGCACAAGGGTGTCGACGTCGTCGCCGTGTTCGGCGGCGCGCCGATCCGCAGCCAGCAGGCCCAGCTGCGTGCCGGCGGTCACATCGTCGTGGGCACCGTGGGCCGGGTCAAGGACCTCATCTCGCGACGCTCGCTGGTGCTGCACTCGACCCGCTTCGTGGTGCTGGACGAGGCTGATGAGATGCTCGACCTCGGCTTCCTCGAGGACGTCGAGAAGATCATGTCGCTCACCCCCTCGAGCCGCCAGACCGCGCTGTTCAGCGCGACCATGCCGCTGGAGATCCAGCGCCTGGCCGACCAGTACATGTACAACCCGGTCCTCATCAAGGTCCAGGCCAAGACGCTGTCGGTCGACTCGGTCGAGCAGTTCGGCCTCGAGGTCGGTGCCAAGGACAAGGCCAACAAGCTCGTCGAGGTGCTCGAGGCCGAGCGCCCCGACCAGGCGATCGTCTTCGTCCGCACCAAGATCCGCGCCGACCAGCTGTACAAGACCCTGCGCGACAAGGGCTTCAACGTCAAGGCGCTGCACGGCGACATGTCCCAGGGCTCGCGTGACGGCGTGATGATCAACTTCAAGGACGGGCGCACGCCGATCCTCGTGGCCACCGATGTCGCCGCCCGCGGCCTCGACATCACTACCGTCACCCACGTGGTCAATTTCGACGTGCCCGTGTCTCCGGACATCTACGTGCACCGCATCGGCCGCACCGGTCGCGCCGGCCGGTCGGGTCGGGCGATCACCTTCTACGAGCCCCGCCAGCAGCGCGAGCTCGAGGCGATCGAGAAGCACGCCGGGATCAAGATGGCGCCCTGGACCGAGGACGCCAAGGTCGCCCCCACCGCACCCAAGCCGACCAAGCCGCGTCGTCACGCCGCCAAGCCACGCGACATCGAGCCCGAAGTCGTGGCGACCAACGGTGACTCGCGGGCCAATTCCGGCGCCGAGCCCAACGGTGAGACCACCAAGCTGCGCAAGCTGATCATCGCCGGGGGACGGGCCGACGGCCTCGAGCCCGCCGACATCGTCCATGTGCTCACCGCTGCCGGTGGACTCGACGGCCAGGGCGTGCGCAACGTGCGCGTGCTCGAACGCTTCACCTTCGCCGATGTCCCTGACGCCGACGCCGACCGTGTGATCGCGGCGGCCTCGGGTGCGGACATCCGCGGGCACGAGCTGTCGCTCGAGTCCGCGCGCGGCTGAGCCTTCCGCGCCCGCAAGGGCGGTTTTCTGACCCACGCTGGACCCCGCCTGTTCTCCGGTGCGACTGCGCGCCCTGAGCCGGGTGATGGCGCACATCAAACTTCTGAGATGAGTAACGGCTCGGTCACAACCGCGACGTGCCCGGTCCCCATACTCGCGGACCGTGAATAGGCTCATGCGCGCCGGCCTGCGGAAGACCGGCCTTGCCCTGGGCGCCGTCGTGTTGACGGGCGCCCTCACCTCCGCTTCGGCTGACGCGATGGTGGCCGGGGGCAACGCCGTACAGCCCCAGGTCACGGCCGCGGGCGGGTTCACGCCGGGTGATGTCGTCGTCTACCGCGTCGGGGATGGCAGCGCAGCGCTCAGCAAGACAGTGGCCGCCCCGGTCTTCCTCGATGAATATTCGCCGGCCGGCAACCTCATCGAGTCAGTCGCGCTGCCCACCGCGACGAGTGGAGCCAACAAACCGCTCGTCGCCACCGGTACCGCGGGCTCGGAGGGCCTTCTCACCCTCTCAGGTAACGGTCAGTGCCTTCTGGCGACGGGTTACGACACCGGCCTCGGCGGAACAAGCGCGCCGAGCGGGGCGAGCTCGAGCGCTGTTCCCCGGACGGTTGCCGTGGTCAACGCGAGCGCGACGGTGGATACGAGTACGGCTCTGACGGATGACAACAGCGGAAACAATGTGCGCAGCGCCTCCTCGAACGACTGCACCAACCTCTACGTCGGCGGAGCCGCCAGCGGCGTCGAGTACGCGACCGATGGCGCGAGTACCGGGACCTTCCTCAACACGAGCGACACCAACGTGCGCGAGGTCCAGGTCGTCGACGGCCAGCTCTACACCTCCGGAGACCCGACCAAGGTCGGTGCGCTGACGATCGCCAAGGTTGGAACCGGTCTGCCGACCACCGGGTCACAGACCATCGCGAACCTGAACTTCAACAGTGCTCCCGCCGAGCCGTACGGGTACGCCTTCCTGACGCTCGGCTCGACGTCGACCAGCAATGGCCCCGACACCTTGTACGTCGCCGACAACTCGGCCGGCGCGATCCTCAAATACAGCCTGGTCGGCGGCACCTGGACCAGGACGGGCTCCGCCGCGCTCACCGGCGTGACCGGGGTCACCGCCAACGATGCCAGCGGCACGGTGACCATCTACGCGACGACGGCTGGTGGGATCTACTCGCTCACCGACACGAGCGGTGCCGGTGGCACGCTGTCGGGGACGCCGAGCATGGTCGCCACCGCTGCGGCCAACACTTCGCTCGCCGGCGTGGCCTTCGCTCCCGGCACCACCATTGGCGCTGGGCCTGCACCCGCGCCCCCGGCCTCCACCCCGACCATCACAGCCACCTACAGCTCACTTCCGGCAGCCGAGGACGCGGCAGGCAATCCGTCGGACCCCATCACCGTCGGTGATTCCAGCTCGAGCGTCGCCGCCTCGTCGGTCAGCCTGAGCGTCACCAGTTCCTCGAACACGACCGTCGCCCCGCTCAGCGCGATCAGCCTGACTCACGGAGCGGGCGGAAACTGGACGTTGAGCGTGACTCCCCCTGCGGTGTCAGTGGGGGCAGGCACTTCCACGATCACCCTGACCGCGATGGACTCCAACGGCGGGACGTCGACCCAGACGGTCAGCTACGACGTCTCCGCACCCCAGGCCGGGCTGACCGGCGAGACCGGGAGCCCCACCTACTACGACGGCGTGGGGAATGCCTCGTCGGAGATCCCCGTCGGCGGGGGGTACTTCATCTCCGGGGACGACGAGGTCAACCAGCTGCACCTCTACAAGCAGGGTGACAACAGCGAGCCGCTGGCCACCTACGACTTCACCAGCCTCCTGCCCTACGGCTCGACGACGATCGACATCGAGGCCGCCGCGGAAGCCACCGAGACCGTCAACGGCGTGAGCACCCCAGTGATCTACTGGTTCGGCAGCGAGTCCAACTCCAGCAGCGGCAATCTGCGACCCGCCACCTTCACGGTGTTCGCCACCGCGGTGTCGGGCTCCGGGGCGAGTACGGCGTTGACGTACCTCGGGTCCTACTCGGGTCTGCGGACCGACACCGTCAACTGGGACATCAACAACGGCAATCCACTGGGCCTCAACACGGCAAGCCAGTCCTCGACGACGGCGAAATCCACCGCGGGCTACAACATCGAGGGCGCCGAGTTCGCCCCGGGATCCAACAGCACCGTCTACCTCGCCTTCCGATCGCCGCTGGAGCCCTACGCCAATGACAGCTCCAGCCAGGACACGGGAGCGAGCAGCCAGGACGCGCTGCTCGTGCCGGTGACCAATCTGCCCAGCCTGATCCAGAGCTCGAACACGACCTCGACCACCGGGTTGGCCACGTTCGGCTCACCGATCGAGCTCAACCTCGGTGGCCTGGGCTTCCGCGAGATCCGCAAGAACGCGAACGATCAGTACCTCATCGTCGCCGGCACCTCCGGCGGTTCCAACTCGGCCGCCGCGCTCTATGCGTGGGACGGACAGCCGGGTGACCCGGCGGTTCGCACGCGCACGACGCTGCCCACCGCCCCCGCGGGTGACTGGGCCTGGGAGGGCATCGTGCAGACGCCCGCCCTGACCGACGGCTCCGAGGTGGAGCTGGTGCAGGACGACGGTGACTACGCCTGGTACGGGAACGGCCTGTCGACGAAGTCGACCCCCGAGCTCGACGCGCCGGCCAAGAAGGACCTCGGCGCGAACTTCACGCTGGAACTGGCAACTCAGGCGATCAGCTTCTCCTCGACGACGCCCAACACGGCTGCGGTCGGCGGTGCCTACACCCCGGCGGCGAGCGCCAGCTCGGGTCTGCCGGTGACCTACAGCGTCGACTCGAGCTCCACGAACGGAGCCTGCACGATCACCTCAGGCCAGGTGTCCTTCACCGGCCCCGGCGCCTGCGTGATCGACGCCAACCAGGCGGGTGACTACGGCTATGACGCCGCCCCCCAGGCGCAGCAGTCCTTCAGTATCGCCGCCGCGCCGACATCCCCCTCGGCGCTCATCTCGGAGTTCCGACCCGTAGGGCCCAGCGGCGCCACCGGTGACGACTACGTCGACGTGGCGAACCTCACCTCGGCGGCGCTCTCGACCACGGGCTGGACCCTGACGTTCGTCAACGCCAGCGGGGTCACCTCGAGCGTGAGCCTCGGGGGGACGATCCCGGTCGCCGGTCACCTGCTCGCGGCCGACAGCACGGCGTATAGCCTCGCCGGGGTCGCCGCGGCGGACGTGTCCTACACCTTGCCCAGCGGCTTCGGGACCCCCGTCGGCGTCAAGCTGCTCGACGCCTCCGGCAACCTGGTGGACGCCGTCGGCTTCGCCGGGGCCCCCGCGGGGTACTCCGAGGGCACGCCGCTGACCACCCCCGCGACGTACCCCACGGGTGAGTTCTCCTTTACACGCAAGTACAGCGACGGCCTACTCGCGAACACTGAGAGCAACCGCGCGGACTTCAACCTGCTGGCTCTCAGTGGTGATGGCGGCTCGAGCATCGGCACCCCCGGTCCGCTGAACCTGGCCTCCCCGGTGGTGCACAACGACATCTTGCAGTCCAGCCTGGCCGATCCCAACGCCTCGGCGTCGGCGTCGCCCAACTTCGTCTACGCCGGAGGCACTGTCGACATCAACCGGACGCTCACCAACTGCTCCGGTCTGACCGCTGCCCCAACAACCGGGCCATGCGTCAACGCCCTGGTGGGGACGCCGGCCCAGACGGTCACGCGGCTGCAGTTCCGCGTGACGAGCCTGACCACCGGGGTGCTGCTGGCCGAGGCATCGCCGGGCGGCAGCTTCACCGACGCCAACAACACGGCATATCCGGTTCAAGGCCTGGTGCTGGCCGCTCCGGCCACCGGGACCACCGGACTGAACGCCGTGCTGGTCGGAACCTCTGACCTGCCGACCGGTGGCCTGGCTCCTGAGCAATCGATCAACGTCGAGTTCCAGTTCGCGGTTGTGGGCTCGGGCTCCTACGTCTTCGCCTACAACGCCGAGGACGACCTCGAGGCCTACACGGCTCCCGCCAGCACGCCGTCTGGGGCCGGCACGGACACCGGGCAGTCGACGAACCAGTCACCGGCGTCGGTGGCCGCCTCCCCGACGGGGGTTGATGCCACTCCGATCTCATCGACCACGTCAGGCGCGGTGAGTGGCGCCTCGGCGACGGCAGCCGTCACCCCGGCGAGCGTCGCGACGCAGGCGAAGCCGACGGTCAGTCGCAAGGTGGTCAAGAAGAAGGCGACGAAAAAGAAGGTCGTCAAGAAGAAGGTCGTCAAGAAGAAGGTCATCAAGAAGAAGGTGACCAAGCAGAGGGTGACCAAGCGGCACGTCGCCAGTCCGAAGGCGACCAAGAAGCATGCGACCAAGCAGCACAAGGTCAGCAAACCCGCCGGAACACAGACGACCGAGTAGCAACTACCTCAGGTTCGCGTCCGCTCAGTCCTGGGTCGGTCACAGCCTGATCACGGCATGTCACAGTCCCGTACACAACAAGCCCCGTAGCTGGCCCGGATACTGATCGCGTGACCAAACTCCCGCGTGCCAGGCTGCTGAGAACCGGCCTCGCCCTCACCACAGCCGTTGCCGCAATTGGCGTGACCGCCTCCGCCGCCGAGGCCGCCGCGTTCACGCCGGGCGACCTCGTCGTCGAGCAACTTGGCGCTGTCGGCAATAGCGCGACACTCACGAGCGCGGGAACGCCAGTCGTCCTCGACGAGTATTCCCCCGCCGGGGCTCTAATTCAGCAACTGCCACTTCCCACCGCGCCAGCCGGCGCCAACAATCCGCTGGTGGAAAGCGGCTCGGCTGGATCCGACGGCGGTCTGTCCCTCTCGGCCAACGGTCAGTGCGTGGTGACCGGAGGTTACGACGCATCCACGGGCACGACCGGCGTCGCCAGCAGCACGGTCAACCGCGACGTGGCCGTTGTCTCTCCCACCGCCACGATCGACACGAGCACCGCGGTCCCGTTCGCCTCTGCCGTCAACATCCGCAGCGTCACGTCGGACAACTGCGCGAACCTCTGGCTGGGCGGTCAATCCGAATCGTCGGGTACCGCCGTGTCCGGAGTCGGCTACACGACGCTCGGCTCATCGACGGTCACCGCGATCAGCGCCAACTCGCTCAACGCCCGCCAGGTGGCGATCGCGGACGGTCAGCTCTACGTCGACACCGGCTCCAACGCCACTCTGGGCGTCGCCCCGGTGGGTACCGGACTGCCGACCTCTGCGGCGTCTGATGGGACCCCGATCTCCACCAGCGCGGATCCGTCGCCCTACGCATTCCAGTTCCTCACCCTGGGCACCGGCTCCGGCAATGCCGGCGCGGGTCCGAACACGCTCTACACCGCCGACAGCGGCGGAGCTGTGTACAAGTTCAGTCTGGTGGGCGGCACGTGGACGCCCGAGGGCAGCATCAGCGTGAAGTCGAACATCAGCGGACTGACCGCTACGACGAACGGGTCCTCGGTCACGCTGTACATCACCTACCAGGGCAGCTCGAGCGCGGGCGGAACGCTCTACTCCCTCACCGACGCCAGTGGCTTCGGCAAGACCATCACCGGAACGCCGACGGCGATTGCCCAGGGAAGCGCCGACACGAACTTCCGCGGAGTCGCCTTCGTCCCCGAGACCCAATCTCAGCTGCAGGCGGCTGACATCTCCGAGTGGCGGCCCTATGGTCCCAAGGGCGCGGTCAACGACGATTACGTCAGCGTCGCGAACACATCGTCGTCGGCTCTGTCGGTCGCCGGCTGGAGCCTGAGCTTCGTCAATGCCAGCGGCACCGTCGAGGGCGTGCCCCTCACCGGGTCGATACCGGTCAACGGTCACCTGCTGGCCGGCGACAGCGCCTACAGCCTGACCACCGCCGCCGACGTCAAGTACGCGCTGCCCAGCGGCTTCACGCCGGTCGGGGTCCAGCTCCTCAATCCCAACGGCACCGTCGTCGACGCCGCCGGGGAAAAGGTCGCACCGCCCGCCGGCACGGTCTCTGATTTCTCGGAGCCGCTGGGAACCACGACGTCGGGATCACCGGCTCCGACCAGCACCCCGACCGGGCAGTTCTCCTACACGCGCAACTTCAGTGCCGGCCTCCCGGTCAACACCCAGAACAACAGCTCCGACTTCAGCCTCCTGGCCGTTGACGGCAGCGGCGGCTCGACGATCGGTACTCCCGGCGCCCAGGACCTCGCCTCACCGGTGTTCCATAACGACATCCTTCAGTCGAGTCTCATCGACCCGGCCCAGTCGGCCAACGCGGCACCCAACTTCTCCTTTAACCCGGGGACGGGGATCGTCGACATCAACCGCCAGCTGACCAACTGCGCCGGGCAGGCCACCACCGGACCGTGCGTGAACGCCCCGGCGAATACCGCCTCGGCGACGGTCACCCGCCTCCAGTTCCGCGTGACCGGACTCACCACGGGGGTCCTGCTCGCGGTCACCTCGCCGGGGGGGACGGTGACTGGTCCCAACGGCAGCGACACGGTGCTGCCGCTGACCTTGGCGTCACCGGCCGCATCGAGTGGTGGCGGCGTGGACTCGGTGCTCACCGCAGCGCTACCGACCGGCGGCATCCCGGCTGGGTCATCGGTAGACGTCGAGTTCCAGTTCCACGCCGTGGGCACCGGTGCCTACACCTTCGCCTACAACGCCGAGGACGACCTCGATCCCGACTCGGCCGCTGCCCTATCGGATTCTTCGGATCCGGCTGCGACGCCGAGCGGTGCCGGCGCCGGGTTGAGCCCGACGGTCGATGCCTCGAGCCCCACAGCGGCCAGCACGCCGGCTGGGGACGCCGCGCCCGTAGCGCCGAGCACGTCGGGCTCCATCGGCGCGACCTCGGGGAGCGCCGCGGTCACTCCCGCGGCCACGCCGGATGCGCCGGTCACGCGCGTCGTCAAGAAGGTGACCAAGAAGCATGTCGTGAAGAAGAAAGCGGCCAAGCACAAGGTGGCGAAGAAGCACGCTGTTCACAAGACGGCCAAGAAGCATGCGGTGGCCAAGCCCACCGTGCATCCCCGGACCCACACGAAAACTCACCATGCAGCCTGACCGACCCGCGCCCACGCGACAGAGGATTACCACAAGATGAACACCGACACCCAGACACACCCAGCGGGCCGGACGCCTGTGAACTACGAGGCGCCGCGGCTCGAGAGCCTTGGCACCCTCGCCGAGCTGACCCGCGGCGGCACCAACAACGAGAACGACAGCTTCGGTGGAGCCGGCTCCAGCGGATTCATTCCTCCGAGCTGAGGTCAAGCGTCGGCGAGCTGCGCGTCAGGCGAACACGCTGACGAGCAGCTCCACGCCCGCCGCGAGATGTTCGAGGCCTCGATGGCGGCTCAATCCGTAGGCCGGGAGCGCGGCGAGATCGAGCAACGTGCGGTGGTCGCCGTCGAGCTGGGGCACGCGTCGGGCCCGGGCCAGGTGGGTGAGACGATCTGCCGCTCCCAGGGACAGGCACTGCAGATCGTCTCCCCAGCTCAGCTGGACCCAGGCGCGAATCGGAACCTCGGCGGCGTCAAGCGTCGGAGTGAGCGTCATGCGCACGCGTTCGCCGCTGCGCACCAGGTCCCCCGGAATCCCGGGGTCTCGGCGCCGATCGATGCTGCAAGGGCCCGGCGGCATGGTGAGCTGGGGGGAAACCACGACCATGTCGTCGGCCAAGACGACATACCCGGCTTCGGACAGGGCGGACAAGGTGGTGCTCTTGCCAGCCCCGCGAGCGCCAAGCAGAAGCACTGCTGCGTCACCCAGCATGACCGCCCCGGCATGCAAGGCCTCACGGCCCCGCCAGAGCCACTGCAATGCCGCGACCGGAGCGAGCAGGGGATGGACCATGGTGGAGTCGTCCAAGGGGACCGGCGAGGTGAAGGTCACCTGCTCGGAGTTCAGGTCGGTCTCGAAGCGAACGCCGTCGAGCAGCTCCACGTCGGCGTGTTCGTCGGTGATCGTCGTGGCACGTTGGGGCAGCGCTCCGATCTGGGTCATGAGCGACAGCACCGGGGCATCTCGATCCTGGGGCACGAGCCAACGGCGGGCGCTGTCGACGCCGTGCAGGCGAAAGCCGTATGCCCCGAGCCGCTCGTCCACGTCGCCCCGAACGCTAGCGTCAGCTGAATGTCCCACGCACTCGGAGGGGTTGTCGTCCGCCCGCCGCGCGTCGGCGTGACGCCGGAGGACGTCGCGTTCGGGTTCGCCTACGGGACGTCCAGCCAGCGTCGAGATACGTCCGCCGGGTCTGGCACGGAAACCCCGCTCGCGGTCCTCGAGCGACTGATCGCTTCGTGCCTGCAGCAGACTGGACCCTGCTGCGTGAGCTTCTCCGGGGGCGTGGACTCGTCGCTCATCCTGGCGATCGCGACTGCCGTGGCCCGTCGCCTCGGTGAGCCGGACCCGATCCCGCTCACCTGGCGCTTCGACAGGTCCGCCGACCGGGCCCAAGAGAGTCGATACCAGGAAGCGGTCATCAGGGAACTGGGGCTCACCGACTGGCAGCGACTCGAGGCGGGTGACCGTCTCGACTGGACCGGCCCGGTCGCTGACCGGTTCCTGCGCCGCAACGGCCTGGTCTACCCCGCCAACGCATTCATGCATGCGCCGCTCGGTGAGCAGGCGCGCGGCGGCACCCTGCTCACCGGGATCGGCGGCGATCAGGTTCTCGGCCTCTGGCGGGGCTCTGAGGTCGCTGCGGTGCTCTCGCGACGACGTCGTCTGCGGGGCGGCGATCTGCGCCGCCTCGCCTGGGCCACCGGGCCGACACCCCTGCGCACCAGACTTGGGGTTCGCCTCCGGCCCGTGGGACACCGGGACTGGCTCACGCCCGAAGCTCAGCAACGACTGCGGCGACGGATCGCCGAGGAGACCTACGGCGAACCGGTGCGCTGGGACCGACACCTGCGCTGGCGGCTTCAGCGACGCGACACCGCGCTGGCCCGAGAGGCGCTCGAGGTCCTGTCGGTCGATTCCGGCGCTCAGGTCCGGGCACCGCTGATGGAGCCCGACTTCGTGGCTGCGCTCGCACGGTCCGGTGGTTCCTGGGGGGTGGGTGATCGTGGAGCCACCCTCGAACGATGGTTTTCCGGGTTAGTTCCGCGCGCGGTGGCCCAACGGACCGACAAGGCCGTGTTCGGTCAGGTCTTCTGGGGCGAGCACAGTCTCGGCGTCGCGCGCGAACTGGCCGAGGGGAACCTGACCGGCAGTGAGCTGATCGACCCCGGGGGCCTGGCCGCGGCGTGGCGTTCGCCCGACGGCGCGACCGGCACCGCCCTGCTATTGCAGGAGCGTTGGCTGCAACGGCACTCGGGGGGCCCTAGCCTGCGTGGCGATGCGACTACGTGAGTCCGGAGTCAGTTGGCGGCGCACGGGCGAGGAGATCGTCGTGCTCGACATCGAGCAGGGCGAGTACTTCGCCCTCAACGCCAGCGGCGTGCTGCTCTGGGAGCGTCTCGCCGAACAACCCCTTACCCAGGACGAGCTGCAGGAGCTGCTCGTGAGCACCTACGGCATCCCCTCGGCTCAGGCCGAGGCCGACGTCCGCACATTCGTCGCCACGCTGCAAGCGCACGGGCTGGTGCGTGAATGAGCAGCGGGCTGCGCAGTCGCTTGATCGCCGGTCGCGCGCTCGCTCACGAAGCAGTCATCGCCGAGATTGTCCCGTCGTTGCGCGCGGCCGGAATCGAGCCCATGCTCATCAAGGGACCGGTCACGATCGCGCTGCTCTACGACGATCCCAACGGACGTGATAGCGACGACATCGATCTGCTCGTTCGACCAGCGGACTTCGACCGCGCCCTCGAGGTGCTGGGTCGCCACGGTTTCACCACCACCTGGGGAAACGCGCGGCCGAGCGAGCATCTGAGCTACGAGGAGACGCTGCGCCGTCTGACCCCGGTGCCGGTGACGGTCGATCTCCATCACGCGCTGATGCTCGTCCCCGACGGTGAGGCGCTCAATCGCATCCTGCGTCGCGACGCCGCAGCGCTGACCGTCGGCGGGGTCGCCGTTCCGGTGCCGACCGACGGCGGATCGGCTCTCATCCTCGCCCTGCACGTCGCCCAGCACGGGACGGGCTCGCCGCGGGCGTTCAGCGACCTGAAGCGCGCCTGTGAACGGCTCGACTCTCGGGTCTGGACGCAGGCCGCGCGGATCGCCGGCGAGCTCGGTGTCGCTGCCGACCTCCTGCTCGGCCTCCAGGCGGTGCCGGGGGGCATCCAGATCGTTCATGAGATGGAGACGGCGCGTCACGCCGCCGGCCTCGAGGCCCGTCTGCGGCTGCGCGGACATGGCGGCGCCACCCGGCGGCTGCTGATCGCGCTCAGATCTCGTGACTTTCGCGCCGCACTCATCGCGCTGCGCGACGGTCTGGCGCCCTCTCCGTCCGCGCTGCGCACCCAGTCGCCGCAGACGCCACCTGGCTCACGCGGGCTCGCTCTGGGCTACCTCCGTCGCGTCGCGAAACTCGGGACCTATACGCCCGCAGTCGCGCGGGAGTCGAGCGACATCCTCCGCGAGCGCCTGCCCGGCTACCTCGCCGGACTGGCCTGGTCCTGGCGATCCTGTCGGCTCGCCCGGCGCCAGCTGCGGGCCGGCGGCCTCAAGGCCGCCATACTCCGGCCCCCGCCGATCAAGCGTCCCGGCACGACCCGCGGTGTGCACCATGGCATGAAGCTGGCCCAGCCCTCGTGTCTCGAGCGTTCCCTCGTGCGGCGCGAGTGGCACCTGGCCCAGGGGTCAGACATCCCCATCGTCATCGGCATCAGGAATGAGCCAGGTCGGCCCTTCGGAGCTCACGCGTGGCTCCAGGGCGATCCGCCCGATCCGGGGAACTTCGGCGAGCTGGCCGTCTGGCCGCTCCCGGCGTCGCCCCGACCCTGAAGCGCGGGTCAGCCGGACGGGTCGGCGTCAGGCCCGTGTCAATGTCTCGCGATCGAGACAGGCTGGGCCGCGACTTTCCCTGCCTGGTGGCCGTTCCTCTTCACAACGTCTCAACAACCCCTCAGGGAGGGTTCCATGTTCAAGAAAGGCTCGCTGCTCCGGCGGCGTCCCTCGGCATCGATGGTGGTGGCCACCCTGGCCCTCTTCGTTGCCCTGTCCGGCGGGGCCTATGCGGCCGTCGCCATTCCCACCGGCTCCGTCGGCTTCAAGCAGCTCAAGCCCGGTGCGGTCGGCTTCCGCGACCTGGCTGCCGGCTCGGTCGGCTTCAAGAGCCTGGCCAACAATGCGGTGGGCACCAAGAAGGTCGCCAACAACGCGATCACCTACGAGAAGATCGCCCCGGGCCAGATCGGCCATGCCCGCGTCGCTCAGAGCCAGATCCAGTGGCGGGTGACCGGCAAGTGCGCGAACACCACTGCGATCGCGTCGGTCAGCGACACCGGCTCGGTGACCTGCAGCCCGACGCTGCCGACCGACTACAACACGTCCGGTCTCAGCGAGCCGCTGACCTCCTCGACGAACGCCACGGTGCTCGCCAGCGAGTCGATCCCGGCCGGTGGCTCCTACCAGGTCACCGCGACCCCGTACATCCAGGTCAACGGCGGGACCACCCCGACCGAGAACGTCCAGGTCAACTGTGAGATCGCCGCCGGCACCGTGACGGAGACCCACAGCGCCACCTTCGCGCTGGGCACCAACCACGAGCAGCAGGCCGCATCGATTCCACTGTCGGTCGACCTGCCGGCCCAGACCTCGGCGACCGAGGCCGCCGTCGTCTGCACCACCGCCTACAGCGGGGCCTCCGCGCCGACGGTTCAGGCCTCCTCCAGCATGGACGCACTGCAGGTCGCGTCGTTCCAGTCCACGACGACGCCGGGGACCTCCACGACGTCGTTTACGCTGACGGCACCGACCCCGGGCAGCGCGCCCACGACCACGACCGGAACCACCACCACCGGAACCACCACGACCAGCACCACCACCACGGGCTGATCGCCAGTCGCGCCTGAGCCCCTCGGCGTTCGCGCCGGGGGGCTGTCGCGTTTGATCAGCCTGAAACGGAGTCTGCGGGCCCGTTATGGTGGATGTCGGATCTGTTGCCGGCCAGGGGAACTGGCGGCGTCCTACCGGGAGGGGGCGGTCTGCATGCGCTATTCACTGGTCCGTCAGTTCATCGTCGCCGCCCTGGCCCTGACCGCGGCTGTGCTGGCGGGTTCCGTGATCCGCACACCCGCCGCCGCCGCGATGGGCGCGCCCGCGGACCCAAGCCCCATCCTGGCGTCTGCGCCGATCATCACGGCGACCAACCCGACGACGGGAGCGAGCCAGACCGCTATCGCGGCGGCACAGGACAGCCAGTCCACGGATTCGCTGAGCGTGACCGTCACCGACACCAGCCCGTTGGTTCCGATCACCTCGCTGACCGCGACTTCGTCCAACTCCGCCCTGCTGCCCCAGAGCGCGGTCAACCTGATTCCGACGGGTATCGGGACCTGGACGCTGAGTGTCACGACTCCGAGCACCCCCGGGGTCACGGCGATCGTTCTGACCGCGACCGACGCGACCGACGCGACGGCGACCCAGTCGATCACCTACGGCGTGTCGGCCCCGGAGAGCTCGCTCGTGGGAGCGGCCGGCTCACCGGTCTACTTCGAGGGTGCCGGGAATGCCTCCACCGAGGTGTCCGTCGGCGACGGCTATGACATCGCCGGTGATGGCGACACCAACGTGCTGCATCTCTACAGCTCGGCCGGTACCAGCGAGCCGCTGGCCAGCTACGACTTCACCGCCCCCGGAACGACCGACTCGGGCCTGCCCGACGGCACCTCGTCGATCGACATCGAGGCGGCCGCCTCCACCGGCACAGCCGCGGCGGGCGACGAGGTCATCTACTGGTTCGGCAGCCAGTCGAGCTCCAATGATGGTGCCGGCCCCCCTGGCACCGACACGGTGTTCGCAACCGAGGTGCTCGGCGAGGGCGCCAATGCGCAACTGGAGTACCTCGGTTCCTACACCGGCTTGCGCAGCGACCTGATCAACTGGGACATGAGCAACGGGAACCCGCTCGGGCTCAGCGCCGCCGCCGCCGCGACCCCGCAGTCCACTGCCGGGCTGGACCTCGAGGGCGTCGAGTTCGCGCCCGGTTCCACGAGCACCGTCTACCTGGCCTTCCGCGCGCCGCTGGAGCCCTATTCCGGTGACAGCCCCTCCCAGGACGCAGGGGCCGCCGGACAGGACGCGCTACTCGTCCCGCTGACGAATCTGCCCTCGCTCATCCAGAGCGGTCTGGCCACTGGGCAGAGCGCGGATGTGTCCAGTGCGTTCGGCAGCGCGATCGAGCCTCAGCTGGGCGGGCTCGGTGTGCGTGAGATCCGCGAGAACGCCGACGGTCAGTACCCGCTCGTGGCCGGTACCTCGGGACCGTCGAACTCCCGGGCCGCGCTCTATGCCTGGGACGGTCAACCGCATGATCCCCCCGTGCTGACCCGCACGACGCTGCCGGTCGACGGCGCCGGGGACTGGGCGTGGGAGGGCATCACGACGATGCCTGCCCCGGCCGTCGATGGCAGCACAGTCCAGCTCGTCGAGGATGACGGCAACGAGCCGTGGTACGGCGACGGCCAGACCGCCAACACGGATCCAGCGCTCAATCCGGCCCTGCAGAAGGATCTGGAGGCGGACTTCACCCTCGAGCTGGCCACCCAGAGCGTGTCGTTCAGCTCGAGTCCACCGAGCCCTGCCACGGCCGGCGGCACCTATACCGTGGCCGCCACTGCCACCAGCGGTCTCCCGGTGGCGTTGACGGTCGACCCCAGCTCGACGACCGGGGCCTGCTCGATCGCCGGCGCCACGGTCTCCCTGAGCAAGGCCGGGACGTGCGTGATCGACGCGAACCAGGCGGGCAACTACGGGTATGACGCAGCGGCGCAGGTCGAGCAGTCCTTCGAGGTGAGTCCCGACTCGGCGAGCACGATCACGGGGACGACGACGATGACCACGACGACCACGACGACCACGACGACCACGACGAGGGGGACGACGTCGGCGCCGACCGCGACGACGCCGATACCGGCCAATCCGGCCTTCGTGGCCAGCGCCACCGACAAGCTCAACTCCGCGCCTCAGCTGACGGCCTCGAGTCCCAACACGGTGACGGCGACGGTCGACGCCGGAAACCAGAAGATCAGCCTGACGATCACCAAGGTGGTGACCTGTCTCGCGAGGACGACGAAGCTGAAAGTCGTCTACCAGACCGCGACGCTCAGCGGATCATCCGGTCCCGAGCTGACCTACGTGGGAGCGAACCTGCTGATCGACAAGAAGGTGCGGGCCGTGGCCAGGGCGACGAAGCAGACCTTCCAGGTCAAGCTGAACGGCCTCAAACGGGGCCTGCACACGCTCAGAGTGGACAGCATCTACCACTACATGAACGGCCGCGAGGATCTCACGCTGACCAAGACCCAGACGCACAGGTTCAAGGTCTGCTGAGGGCTCAGCCCGCCCGGGCGCCGGGGCGGAGATACCGTCCCGGCCGCCTGCGTGTAGGGTCCAACTTCATGAGCACAGCCACCATTCAGACGTCCCAGGGCGCGATCAAGGTCGAGTTCTTCGACGACGACGCCCCCAAGACCGTGGAGAACTTCCGCAAGCTCGCGAGCGACGGGTTCTACGACGGCATCGTCTTCCACCGCATCATCCCGGACTTCATGATCCAGGGCGGTTGCCCCAACGGCACCGGCACCGGCGGCCCGGGGTACACCTTCGAGGACGAGTTCAACGACCACAAGGTCGTGCGCGGCGCGATCGCCATGGCCAACGCCGGCCCCAACACGAACGGCAGCCAGTTCTTCATCGTCACCACCGACGCGGCGCCGTGGCTGGATGGCAAGCACACCGTGTTCGGCGAGGTGACCGCTGGCATGGACACCGTCGACAAGATCGAAGGCGTGCCCACCGACGCCCGTGACAAGCCGGTCGAGGACATCACGATCGAGTCCGTCGAGCTGAGCTAGCAGCACCCGCTGGCCCCGACCTCGAGTGGGTCGGGGCCGACACGGGTGTCGGTAGGCTGTACCTCTCCATCACTTGAGCGGGAGGGGGAGCGCGATGTCGAGCGTCAAGCAGCCGGTAGCCAGGAACGGAAAGCACGCCTCGATCGGCGTGGAGAACCCTGCCACGGGCGAGCTGATCTCGACCGTTCCGCTGGTCTCCGAGGCCGAACTGGCCGACATGGCCGCCCGGGCCCGCGCCGCCCAGCCCGCGTGGGCCGCACTGAGCATCGCCGAGCGCGGCCAGATCTTCCGGCGCGCCCAGAAGTGGATGTTCGACCACTCCGACCGCGTCCTGGCGACGGTGGTGGGGGAGACCGGTAAGACGTATGAGGATGCCAACCTCACCGACCTCGGCTACACCGCGGTCGCGCTCGGATTCTGGGCGCGCCACGCCGAGCGCTACCTCAAGGACGAGCGGGTGCCGGTCGGCTTCAACCCGCTCAACCTGGGCAAGCGAGCGGTGATTCGCTACGCCCCCGTCGGCCTCGTGGGGGTCATCGGTCCCTGGAACTATCCGCTGGTCAACTCCTTCGGCGACTGCATCCCGGCGATGCTGGCCGGCAACAGCGTGATCCTCAAACCCTCAGAGGTGACGCCGCTGTCCTCGCTGATGGCGGCGGAGATGATGGCCGAGTGCGGCCTCCCCGACGGCGTCTTCCAGGTCGCCACCGGGGACGGGAGCACCGGCGCGGCGCTGGTCAACGTGGTCGACTCGATCATGTTCACCGGCTCGACCCGGACCGGGCGGCGTGTCGCGGTGGCCGCCGCCGAGCGGCTCATCCCGTGTTTCCTCGAACTCGGTGGCAAGGACCCGATGATCGTGCTGGCCGACGCCGACGTCGACCGCGCGGCCAACGCCGCCGCCTTCTACTCGATGCTCAACGGTGGTCAGATCTGCATCTCCATCGAGCGCGCCTACGTCGAGGCGCCGATCTATGACCAGTTCGTCGAGAAGGTCACCAGCCAGGTTGCCAAGCTGCGTCAGGGACCTCCCGGAGGTGGCGTGGGCACCGTCGACGTCGGTGCGGTCATCTTCCCGCCACAGGTGGAGATCGTCGACGCCCATGTCCAGGACGCCCTGGCCAAGGGCGCTCATGCCCTGACCGGCGGTCAGCGCCGCCCCGGGGCCGGCCGCTTCTATGAGCCGACGATCCTCGTCGATGTCGACCACTCGATGGAGGCGATGACCGAGGAGACCTTCGGGCCGACGCTGCCGATCATGAAGGTCGACAGCGCCGAGGAAGCGGTCGCCCTGGCCAATGACTCGGTCTACGGGCTGCAGGCTTCCATCTGGACCCGCGACCTGGCCCGCGGTGAGGCGCTGGCGCGGCGGTTGGAGTCGGGCGTGGTGACGGTCAACGACGCGCTACTCAACTACACCCAGATGAACCTGCCGATGGGCGGGTGGAAGCAGTCGGGCATCGGTACCCGCCATGGCGCGACCGGGATCCGCAAATACACCAAGACCCAGTCGCTGATGGTGACCCGCTTCGGCCTGCGCAGGGAGCTGTTCATGTTCCCCTACAAGGGGTGGGTCAGCCGCGGGCTGCTCAGCTTCTATCGCCTGCTCTACGGCCGCGGTGATCGCTGACACTTGTTATCAACCTGTGTTTGTAGTTGTGAAAGTGTTGTGATTGTTTCGCGAAAGCCCCCGGAAATGCCCTGTTTTTCGCGCGTTTCGGGGTTGCCGTGAGTAGCTCAGCTGGTAATTTGACCCCGCCTCTGGGTGACCGCGCTACCGGAGCTCAGCTCGCACGTTTGAGCCGGGTACCGATGCTCGACCCAACCAGCAGGCGGCCGCGCTGTCGGCATACCACCCCCCGACTCACAGACGATCCGAACCAACTCAAGATGTGGAACGGTCGTCGAACCTTTCTAGGAGGAAAAATTGGCGAGTAAGGTAACCCGCACCTGCCTGATTGCTGTGTCTGCCATCGGAGCAAGCGGGCTCGTCGCAGTGTCGGCAGAGGCTGCTCCCCCGACCATCCCGACCGCGCTGGTCAATCAGCCCCAGGTCGCCGGCGTCAGCTCACTGACCCCGGAGTCCGCGGTTCTCAACGGTGTCGTCGACACCGGCGGCAACCCACAGACATCGTTCACGATTCCGGCCAACACCACGTTGACCTGGGACAACAGCTTCAACCTGGTCACCACCGCGGCCACGAAGGAGTATGTCGACGGTCTCCCCTCGGACGGCTCTTCGATGGCCTATCCGACGAGCTCGACCTCGGAGGTCCTCAACAACTCCGGCGAGAACAACTACTCGACGGTGCTGTTCGAGGCCGACCCGCTGTCTGACTACACGGCCAACGGCGACAACTTCGGTCCCCAGACGATCGACGCCAACGAGGTCAACGTGTCGACCTACCCGGGCCTGTCCTCGGTGTCTGTCGAGATCGGCGGCTACCCGGCCGCCACGGCGAACCCGCTGTCAGGTCCGCTAAAGCCCGGGACCAAGTACGTCTACGGCATCATCCAGCAGGCCGGCGCGACCGACTCGGGCGTGACCATCAACACCTACACCCCGGGCACCACGGGCGTCAACCCGACGTACTCCTGCTACCCGCTGAACTACGTCGCCGCGACCTCGCCCTACAGTGGCTACACCTCGACCGGCACCCTGTCGGGTGGCGTGACGGCCACCGGTGGTCCCGCCCAGACCACGGCCGAGCCTGAGATCCAGGGTCCGTGCGTCTACTACTACGGCGGCGGCTCCAACTACTACAACAGCCCCACGGGGACGTTCACCACGCCGCCCCTCGGCACGGTGGCGTTCAGCGCCGGGACCGTCACGGCCTCCAAGGCCGAGGTGGTCGTCGCTGACCAGAGCGTCGAGGCCGCCCGCGGTCTCCTCGAGCTGGACTACGCCGGCAAGTCGATCGGCACGAGCAAGTACGTCCTGGCGGCCAAGAGCACCAAGACGCTCGTCCTCAACCTGACCCCCGCCGGCAAGGCGCTATTGGCGAGTGGCCGCAAGCCCACCGTCAAGGTGATCAACACCGACACGACGGATCAGCCGACCGCGACCAAGTCGCTGACGCTCTAAGACAGTCCACTGAATCGGCGGCGCGCCCCCACGGCGCGTCGCTGGATCGGTCAGAGAGGCCGGGCGCATTGGGCGCCCGGCCTTTTTTGTTGGCGCACCGGACTGCAGGCGACTGCGCCCTGGGCGCCACCGCGGTCTTAAGCCGCGCCGGCCCCGCTGATCCAAGCCCTCGGGCCCTGCGTTCTCAGCGCCTCCGCACACGCTCTGCCGGTCAACGGCCGCACGGTTCGCGGCTCCGGTGACGAGCACAACCGCCCGGCGCCCGTCGCCCGCCGCCTCGACCCGGCCTCAGCCTGAGTTGTAGGCGCTGTAGAGGAAGCTGCTGAACAGCGGGAGGCCGGTGGTGTCGGCGTAGCCCGTGTATTTCAGGCTGAACAGCTCCTCGAGCGAGGCGGTGATCGAGAAGGTGTTGAAGTAGTCGATCGTGTCGGGATCGTTCGGCGTGACGTACTTCGACAGCACCAGCATGCCGACCTGACCGCCGCCACCCGTCGGGCTGGACTTCGTGCCGGACGTGGTCGAGCACGCGGTGCCGGTGGCGGTGGTGCCCGTCGTGCTGGTCCCGGTCGTTGTGGTGCCGGTGGTGTCCGTTCCGGTCGTCGTCGTGTCCGTCCCCGTGGTCGTGGTCGTGGTGGCGGTGGTGGTCGTCGTCGTACCGGTCGTGCAGCAGGCGTCCGAGGCGGTGGTCCCCGTGCCGGTGGTGGCTGTGCCGGTGCCCGTGGTGGTCGTCGACGACGCGGTCGTCGTGGTGTCGGTCGTCGTGCCCGTCGTCGTGGTCGGACAGACGGTGGTGCTCGTGCCCGTGGCGTCGGTGCTCGTGCCGGTTGCGTCCGTAGCGGTTGTCGTGGTGTCGGTACCGGTGATCAGACCGGCGGGCATCGTCGTCGTCCCCACTGTGGCGCTGACCCCCGGGATGGTGATGCCCGTCAGCGTCCCCGTCGTCGTCGTCGCGGTGATCGTGGCCGGGGATGTACCGGTTGTGTCAGTACCCGTCGTCGTCTCGGTGCCGGTCGTGCTCGTCCCGGTGCCGGTGGTGCTCGTGCCGGTGGTCGTGGTCCCCGTCGTGGTGCCGGTGGTCGTGGTGCCGCTCGGCTCGTAGTCGGCGCTCGGCAGGTTGGGGAACTGAGCTGGCTGGTCACAGCAGGAGCTGTGGTCGGCGTCCGCACCCGTCTGAGGCGCCTGGGCGAAGGTGATGAGGATCATGCCGTCCGCCTTGTAGGCGGCGGAGTTCATGATCTCGGGGACGACGGACTGCAGGAACGTGTCCGACTCCGCGGTACCGCCGGGGGCACCGGGGACGCAGGGCGCGTCGCTGCCGTCGTCACACGGGTTGGGGAAGATGAAGGAGACGTTCGGTGTGGTGGCTGAGGACGACAGGTCCGACTTGAGCTTGGCCAGCCCGGTGTCCTCATAGCTGCAGGAACCGCTCTCCACGTCGGTGAAGTAGACGAGCGGGTTACGCCATGTGACATAGCCGGTGGGGCTTCTCAGCGCGAAGTCGTTATCGGTGGCGCTGAGGTCCGGATGGATGCAGCTGGTGGTCGGTGTGATGCCCTGGCCCTGGACATAGGCCTTGTAGCTGTCCCCGGCGGTGGACAGCTCGGACATGAAGGTGGCGGTGCCCGTGGGGTAGACGCAGCCGTCGCCCGACACCTGCTCGTCGGTGCCGATCGTCCCCGGCGTCACCGCGTTATAGGTCGGGCAGTCGTTCTCGGTCTGAACCGTGGGACCCTGCCCCGAGACCAACCCGATCTCGTTGGCCAGATCACTCGTCGCCGACGCATACACGTTGGGAACGACCTCACCCTGGCTGGCCAGGGTCTTGTTGAGATAGGTGTCCGAGCTGGTGGTGTCGAACGTGTTGGCGTATCCCTGGTCACCCAGCTCGATCACCCAGACATGCTTGATCGGGGGGAGGCCGTTCGTGGTCGTCGCACTCGCCGACGTGGTGGTGGAGTTCGTTGCGCTCGAGGAGCCCGACCCGGTGGTGTTCGAGCCCGACGACGTCGCAGGTGGCGAGGCGGCGGGGCTCGAGTTCGCGCTCCCGCCGCTGGTAGCCGGTGCCGAGCTGGCCGCCGGACTCGACAAGGCGAGCGGGGACGACGGTGCCGTGGGGGTGGCGGCAGGGGCGGCGGCGCTGTGCGCCGGCTCGTTCACGGTCACCAGCAGGGGGGAGGAGGCGAGGCTGAAGCTCCCGGTGCCGACGATCACGCCGAAGGCCAGCAGCGCCATCACGGCGACCGCCATGACGCGGGGCGAGGGCAGCTCCAGGGGCTGGCCGAAGAGCATGAGGCGGGGTCCGCCGGTGGAGCTGGTGGCGCCTCCGGCCTCAGCGGTGGTGCTGGACAGACGGTCCGCGCCGATCCGCCGCGCGCCGGCCATCGCCGCCAGCGTGCTCGCCACGCTGTGGGGCAGCGGACGGACCCGGTGCCCGCATTCGGTGCAGTAGCGCTGGTCGATGGCGAAGCGCGCCGCGCATTCTGGGCAGGTGAGGGCGGAACTCATCAGAAGGTATGAGGCGGAGGTGAGGTGAAGCGGGGGGTCAGGGAGGGGCGGGACCCCCGTGGGCGATTGTGGCTTACCCACGGTCCGGCGTTGTGAACGAGGTGTGTTCACCTCATGTTCACAAGCCGGGGTGCCGCGCAGGTACCTTTAGGCCCAATGAGCGCCGCGCGCGAACCATCTGAGGACCCGCACGATCCGCCGCACATGCCGCTGGTGAGCGCGGGGAACTCCGACCGCTGCCCGGTCTGCGGCGCCCACCTGGCCGTCGACCAGCGCTACTGCGTCGAATGCGGGACCCGCCGTGGCGCGCCGCGCTTCGCTCTGGCCAGCTCGAGTGTCGGCGCGACGACCTCAGCCGCGTCCGCCTCGCGTCCCCCGGCCAGCGGCGGCATCGCAGCGCGCATCACCCGGTGGACCTCGAGCGCATCGCTGCTGCTCGGCCTGCTCATCCTGCTGGTCGCCCTCGGGATCGGTGTGCTCATCGGCCACAACGGCAACCCGAAGCAGACCGCAAGCCGGCCCGCCACCGTCATCGTCAACGGCGGCGGCGCTAGCTCCGGCGTCGCATCCGCCGGAGCGTCGACCACCGCAGCCGCGACCGGCGCCAGCTCGGCGAGCTCATCGGGGACTTCCGGCGGCTCGAGCGCCACCAAGTCCTCGACGAAGAAGGCCAGCTCGACCAAGTCCTCGGCCACCAAGGCAGCGGCCGCCACCAACCCGAACGCTGCGGCGACGGGGAAGAAGGCCACGGCGGCGGCGGCCAAGAGCTTCGCCCCGACGGCCACGAAGAAAAGCACGCTCGGCGGTTCCTGCGCGGCCGGTACGACGGGCTGCTCGAACGGCAAGCAAACCGGCAATCTGTTCTAGGAGGCGAACCGTGTCCGCACGCCCCTTTCCCGGCCTCGGCGACGACGAGGATCCTGCGACCACCGAGCAGCGTGCGGTGGCGGCGCAGGGCCCGATGCCCGAGGAACCGGTCATTGACCTCCAGCGCCGTCGCGATCAGCTGAACGCGAAGGTGGCCGAACTGCAGTGGGATCTCGGCGGGATGGTCTATGAGATGGCCATCCGCGACCGCATTCGCGTCGACGTGATCATCAAGCACGCCGCCCAGCTTCAGGACGCCGACGCCGAACTCTCAGAGGTCGAGCGCATCCTCACCCTCGAGCAGACCGCGACCGCCGGTGTCTGCCCTCACTGCAAGGCGCCGCACTCCAGCGGTGCCGGCTTCTGCTGGCAGTGCGGTCGACCCATCCTGCGCCAGGTCGACACCTCGGGGCTCTTCGACAGCTAGCCGAACTGGCCGGTGATGTAGGCCCGGGTGCGGGAGTCGGACGGGTTCGAGAACAGCTTGGCCGTGTCGTCGAGCTCGATGAGCGTGCCGATGCGGCTCTCATCGAGGGAGAAGAACGCAGTCCGGTCGGCCACGCGCACGGCCTGCTGCATGTTGTGGGTCACGATGACGATCGTGTATCGCAGCTTGAGCTGATGGATGAGCTCCTCGATCGACGCGGTGGCGATCGGGTCCAGCGCCGAGGCCGGCTCGTCGAGCAGGATCACGTCGGGCTCGATGGCGATCGCGCGGGCGATGCACAGACGCTGCTGCTGACCGCCGGAGAGGCCCAGCGCTGATGATTTGAGCCGGTCCTTGACCTCATCCCACAGCGCGGCACCACGCAGGGCCTTCTCCACACGCGCATCCATGTCGTCGCGCATGCCGAGGTTCTTGGCCGCCCAGGCGATGTTGTCGTAGATCGACTTGGGGAACGGGTTGGGCTTCTGGAAGACCATGCCGATCCGCCGACGCACCTCGACGCGGTTGGCCTTGGCGTCATAGAGGTTGTGGCCGTGGTAGAGCAGCTCGCCGCCCATGCGGAACCCGGGGATCGAGTCGTTCATCCGGTTCAGGCAGCGCAGGAAGGTCGACTTGCCACAACCCGAGGGGCCGATGAACGCGGTCGCCTGGTAGCCGTAGATGTCCATGGTGATCTGGTCGACGGCGCGCTTGGGTCCGTAGTCGACCGAGCAGTTGCGGGCGGCGAAGACGACCTGACGTTGGGTCAGCGACGTATCGCGTGACTCGGCGACGGGGATCTGCTCAAGCTGGTCGGGACTGCTCAGCTTGCGCCGCGGAAGTGCTGTGTCCTGCTCACCGCGGATGGTGCTCATAGGCCACGCTTCCTTTCGCTGCGGCGCAACCAGACGCGTACGCCGATGTTGACAATTAGGATGACCGCCATCAGGAAGATCGCGGCGCCCCACGCCTGCTTGATCGCGGACGGGTACTCGCTCTCGAGCAGTGTAAGGATCTCCAGCGGCATCGAGGCGACCGACTTCAACGGGTTGACCGACAGGTTCTGCTCGAACAGGTTGCAGGTCAGGAGCAAGGGCGCGGTCTCACCGGCGGCGCGGGCAGTGGCCAGGATCGCCGCGGTGGCGATGCCGTTGGACGCCGTGGGCAGGACGACGCCGACCACCGTGCGCCAGCGGGCGATGCCCATCGCGTCGGCGGCCTCGCGCAGCGTCGAGGGAACCCGGCTGATCGACTCGAGGCTGGCCCGGGCGATCAGTGGCACCTGCACGATCGACAGGGCGACCGCCCCGCCCCAGGCCGACTGCCCGGTGTGGTTGGTGATGATCGCGGCGACAAAGATGCCGATGACGATGGTGGGGAGGCCGGCCATCAGCTCGAGGGCGATCGACAGTGGCCGGGCGACGCGCGGCGGGGCGAACTCGGCCAGGGCGATCGCGGTGAGCACACCGACCGGCAGGGCGATGGCCGTCGAGATGGCGACCAGCTCGGCGGTACCGACGATCGCCGGCCCGATGCCGCCGGCTCCGCCCGTGCCACTGGGCAGATTGGAGGTGAAGAAGCTCCAGGACCATTCACCGACGCCGTGGATGGCGGCATAGCCGACGAGAATGAACAGCACCGCCACTGCCGCGCCCGCGGCGACGATCGTCGCGCCGACGAGGGTGCGGCTGATGGCCTGGCGGCGGCGCAGGTTGCCGCTCGGGGTGAGCGAATAGTCGGGGTCGGGCCCGATCTGGGGAACGACGCTCATGCCGCGGCTCGCTTGCGTCCGCCGAGCACGATGCGACGCGCCAGCAGGTTGGTGGCGATTCCGATGACCAGCAGCAGCACGGCCAGGTAATACATCGAAGAGGTGTGCAGCGCGTTCTGGGGCTCGGGGAACTGGGCCGCGATCACCGCTGCCATGGTGTCGCCCTCTCCGAACAGGTTGGCGTGGATGCCGTTGGGTCCGGCGAGGCCGCCGACGACCTGCTGGACGGCGATCGCCTCCTCGATCGCCCGGGCGAAGCCGAGTACGCAGGCGGCGATGACGCCCGAGCGCGAGATCGGCAGGACAACCCCGCGGATCATCTCCCAGCGGGTGGCGCCGAGCGCCTCGGCCCCGTCGCGCAGCTCCTGGGAGACGGTGAGGAAGGTGTCGCGGGTCAGGGCGGCGATGATCGGCACGACCATGATGACCAGGACGAGCGCGGCGCAGAACAGCGAGTTGCCGACCGGCTGCGCCTCACCGAACAGTCCCGTCCAGCCGAGGACCGTGTGCATCCACGGCTCCATGTCGTTCTTGACGAACGGCGCGATGAGATAGATCCCCAGCAGACCGATGACCACCGAGGGCAGGGCAGCGAGCATCTCGACGAGCGGTCCCACGATCATCGCCACGCGGCGCGGTGCGAGCAGGGCGAGGAACAGGCCGATCGAGATACCGATGACGGCGGCACCGATCGTCCCGAGGAGGCTGGTGACCACGCTGCCGAAGAGGAAGGAGGCCGCGCCGAACTTGCTGAGCGAGGGGACCCAGTTGCTGTGGCCGATGAAGGCAAACCCGTATTTGTCGAACGACGAGCTTGCGCCGCTCAGCAGCGCGACCACCACAGCCACGAGACAGATGAGCACGAGTGCGCCACCGCCCAGGGCGAGGTAGCGCAGCACGCGGTTGTAGCGTCGATCCTTGAGGTTGAGGAGTTTGCGCCGCTGGCGGGCGGTGCGAACCGGGTTGAGATCTGGGGCGACAGTTGTCACGGCGCGGCGGAGCGTAAAGAACGACGGTTCGGTGCTGTCGCCAGCCTGCCAGCAATCACAAGTTTTCCAAATGTCGATAACACCCCAGTAACAAGATCCGGGGGTATCTGACACATGCTGGCTTCCAAGCCGCCGAAGGGCGCAACTCAGCCGTGCTTGCCACGTTCCACACAGCGGAAGTAAGCATGACTCTCACCCCCTCCCCAAAGGAATTCTCACCTTGCATCTCAAAAGGATGATCTGCGCGGGTGCCGTCGCCGCCGGCGCCATGGCCTCCGTCGGCGTCGCGTCCGCGTCCGCCAACATCACTGAAGCCGGATCCTCGCTGGTGTACCCGATCGCCTCGGTCTGGGCATCGCACTACACCGCTGACAACGTCGCCACGCGCGCCGGTGGTTCGGGCGCGGGTATCGCGGCCGTCACCGCCGGCCAGGTCGACATCGGCGCCTCCGACGCGCCGATGACCCCCAGCCAGTACGGCTCGGGCAACTACGTCCAGATCCCGTGGGGTCTGTCGGCCACGGGCATCGGTTACAACCTGCCGGGCATCAGCAGCGGCAGCCTGAAGCTGACCGGCGCGGTCCTCGCCCAGATCTACACGGGCAAGGTCACCACCTGGGGCAACGCGGCCATCACCAAGCTCAACCCGTCACTGGCGGGCAAGCTGCGGGCCGACGGCAAGATCACCCCGGTGTTCCGCTCTGACGGATCCGGCGACTCCTACGCCTTCCAGAACTATCTGACCCACGTGGATCCCTCGGTCTGGACCTTCGGCGTCTCGACGTCGTTCCCGGGTCAGGCGGGCGTCGGTGAGAACGGCAACGCCGGCGTCGCCGGTGAGGTCAAGTCCAACAAGGGCACCATCGGCTACATCTCCGGTGCCTACCTGCTGCAGCAGAAGATCTCGGTCGCGTCGATCGAGAACGCGGCGGGCAAGTACGAGCTGCCGAACATCTCCTCGATCCTGAACGCCGCGGCGTCGAACCCGACGATCTCAGCGCAGGGACCGAACTTCCTCGGCGCCTCGATCGTGGACCCGTCGAAGAAGTTCAAGACCGCGTACCCGATCTCGACCTACACCTACGCGATCGTGTCGAAGTCGGACTCCAACGCAGCGGCCGTCAAGAACTTCCTCACCTGGGTCACCAACGGCCCCGGTCAGGAGTACGGCGTCTCCCTCGACTTCGCGCCGCTGCCCGGCGGTATCAAGAAGGCGGATGAGGCCCTGATTCAGAGCCTCTAGGCGTCCCTGAATCAGCGCACGCCTGCGCGCCCCGGTCTGGCCCTTGTGGCCGGGCCGGGGCGTTGCTCGTTAAACGCCGTTCACCGCGGCGGCGCTAGACCGCGGGCGTGGGCCGGCGCCCACCGATGGTGCGATCAAAGCGCCAGCCGCGCAGCTGCTCGCGCGAGTTGGCCAGCCCGACGACGACGGCGTCGGTGCGCGCCTCGATGGCCGCCCGCAATGCGGCGACGCTGAGAGCACGGGCACCCCCTTCGACGAGCAGCGTGACCCGGTCCGGGTGCCGGCGGATGATCTCAGCCACCAGTTCCTCGGATGTGAGCTCGGAGTCGACGATGGCCAGCAGGTCACTCATAGCCGGCAGTCTTCCGCCTCTGTCTAAGGGCCGGGTTAGCAAACCCACCGAATACCCTGACGAGTGAGCCACGATGTCTGCAAAGTGCGAGAGGAACCGGCGTGCCTGAGCTGCCCGAGGTGGAGATCACCGCCCGGCTGATCGGCGCGGCCGTCTCCGGCGCGACGGTGGAGTCGGTGCTGGCACCGGGGATCAACGCGCTGAAGACCTTCGATCCGCCGCTGCAGGCAATCGTCGGTCAGCCGCTGGGCCCGATCCGGCGCCGGGGCAAGCTGTTCCTCGTCGATGTGGGCGATGACCTGACCCTCCTGATCCACCTCATGTCCGCCGGCCGTCTGCAGCTGTGGGACAAGCGGGCCGGACTCCGGGACAAGACATCGCGACTGCTGGTGCGACTTGATGAGGACCGCGAGCTGCGTCTGCGCGAGTTCGGCACGCGCCAACAGGCCTGGGTCAAGCTGCTGCACCGTGACGACGTCGATGCCGACGAGGCACTGGCCGATCTGGGGCCCGAGGCGTGGCCGGACCCGCCCGAGGGTGAAGCGCTGCTTGCGGCGCTCAACCAGCCCCGCCCGCTGTATGCCCTGTTGCGCGACCAACACGTGATCGCCGGGATCGGCCGCCAATGGGTCGACGAGATCATGTGGACCGCCGAGATGTCGCCGTTCAAACGGGGCTCGGACCTCACCCCCGAGACCGCTGGGGTGCTCCGCTCGGCCGTCGTCGAACGGCTGGGGGGCGCGCTGGCGGTCTATGAGGAGAAGTTGGCGGTCCCCCTGCCGGACAAGCTGCCCCTGCCGCTGTCGGTCCACAAGCAGAACGGCAAGCCGTGTCCGCGCTGCGGCGCGACGATCGAGGCCGTCCACTACGAGGACTACATCATGTGTTACTGCCCCGTCGAGCAGACCGACGGCAAGGTGCTGAAAGACCGGCGCCTCTCGCGGCTGTTGAAATAACGGGCGACGCCCGTCGCTGCATCCGAGCCCACAGCCGGATGCAGCGCCACCCCGCTAGTTGCTGGCCTCGTGGCGCTGGCTCTTCTTCGCCTGGTGACGGTTCCACAGGTGCGGCCCGATGAGAAGCAGGATTACCACGACCACTGCGATCCACAGCAGGGGGTTGCTGCTCGACAGGCTCTTGGCCTGGGAGCCGAGGTAGGCGACGAGGAAGGTCAGGGGGGCGTACCCGATCATGCTCGTCCAGGTGAGACGCCACAGTGACTCCTGGGTGGCGCCGGCCACGTAGCCGAGCAGCGCCAGCGGAACCACCGGAAGCAGTCGGGCGACGATCATCAGGCGCACGCCCCCGCCCTTCATGCCCCGTTCGAGGTCGGTGAAGCGCTTGCCGAGGATCCGGCGCAGCACGGGCCGGCCGACCCAGCGTCCCACGAAGTAGGTCAGGATCGCGGTGACCGTCCAGCCGCAGATCGCGAACAGCGCGCCGGGGATGAACCCGTAGACGAAGCCGGCGGTGGAGGTGAGGATCTCGCTGGGATAGGGGATGACGGCGTGGACGAGGATGAGCGCCGACAGCAGCACGAAGCCCCCGAAACCGAGCCCGCGGATGTAGTTCCGCAGACCGGTGAGGTTGCCGTGCAGGGTCAGTGAGGCGGCGTGGCGGACTGCGGGAACCGCGGCCAACGCGGCGACCGCCAGCACCATGACGAGGAGGGTGAGCAGCAGCGGACGCTGTCGCTCGAACCAACTCCCCTGTGGCGCCGGCTGTGCCCCTTGCGCTTTTTCGGCGTCGACCGTGATCTGAGCAGGATGGCACCTCGGGCCAGTGGGCTTGTGAAAGCCCGGGAATGACAGTGGTCCCGGACGGCTGAGGTAGGGTCCAGGCCATGGCACTCGAAACCGGCACCCAGGCCCCCGCATTCACGCTTCCCGACCAGGACGGCAAGCCCGTCTCACTGTCTGACTTCCACGGTCAGATGGTCGTGCTGTACTTCTACCCCAAGGCGGATACGCCGGGGTGTACGACCCAGGCATGCGGTGTGCGTGACCATCAGGCCGATTACTCGGAGCTCGACGCGGTCGTGCTGGGGGTCTCGCCCGACCCGCCGGCCAAGATCAAGAAGTTCGTCGACAAGCACGACCTCGGCTTCACGCTGCTCGGCGACGAATCACACGAGGTCGCCGAGGCCTACGACGTGTGGGTGGAGAAGTCGATGTACGGCAAGACCTACATGGGCATGGAGCGGACGAGCTACGTGATCGGGCCCGACGGCGTGATCAAGGAAGTCTTCCGCAAGGTCAAGCCGGCCGAGCACGACGTGAAGGTGCTGGCGGCGCTCGGCGGCTGACCCTCGCCCGGGTCAGCGCTTGGGCGGCGAATGCCTGGGCCTCGTCTTCGGCGCGGAACGGTCGCAACCGCAGTTCCGTCATGGCCAGGTCGCCAGGACGTGGGTGGCCAGGACGTCGTCACCACCGCCGAGGGTCAGGGCGGTGAATTCCTCGCGGCTCACCCAGCGGGCCTCCTGCATCCCGTCGCCGACGCGGATCTCACCGGGGGCGAGCACGACGCCGACGGTGAGCTTGAGCCGCGCGCGGCCGGGACAGGGATAGAGCCGGCTGAGATCGATGCTCGCGGCAGAGACGCCCATCTCCTCCTGCAGTTCGCGCTGGACGCACTGCTCAAGGCTCTCGCCATGTTCCCAGCCGCCGCCGGGAACCTGCCAACGGTTGTCGCGGTCACGCAGCACCAGCAGGCGCTTGGCGGCGTCGAAGATGAGCGCCTTGACCGACACGCGGTAGTACGGGCTGGGGATGGGTGTGAAGCCGTTGCTCACATCACACCGGCTGACGGGCCAGCTCATCCAGCCGCGCGGCCGCCGGGCCGAGGAAGGCCCGGGCCCAGATGCGGTAGCCCCGCTCGTTGGGGTGGACGAGATCGCGGGCGTGGTGGGTCACGAGCGCGGCCGGGCCGAAGCGGTTGGTGGCGCCGTAGAGCGGGACGACCGCCAGGTCACGCTGATCAGCCAGGTCGTGGAGGATGCGGTTGGCCGCGCGCACCCTGGCCTGGTGCGGGCTGAGGGTGAAGCTGGGGAGCTCCGCCACGAGGGCGTGAGCCGGAAGGGCGTCCAACACGGTCGCCAGGTCCCGGCGGAAGCGCTCGGGGTCGAAGTCGGCGATGTCGTTGGCCCCGGCGGCGAAGGTGACCAGTGCGTGCTCGGTGTCATAGCGGGCCAGGCGCGGCAGCAACGCGCTGATCACGTCGACGAGACGCGCGCCGCTGAGGCTCAGGTTGACCACCTGCAGCCGCGTGTCGAGCATGCGCTCGAGCTGGCCGACGTAAGAGCCGGAGGGGTCCCGCGCCCCGATGCCCTGTGCGGTCGAGTCGCCGATCGCGATGTAGAGCAGGCCGCCCCGGCGGTCGGCCAGCTGGGTCCAGTAGCGGGCGTGAACACCGGCGCGGGTGCGCAGCTCCTCAGCCCAGTACCGACTGCGAGCCAAGCGCCAGGCGGCCCAAGTGGCGGGGATCAGCGCGAGCCCAGCCGAACGCTGGCGCCGACGGCTGGCCGGGCGGACGCGCGTGAGCGCGACGCCACCGCGGTGGCGCCGACGCAGCGGGCGAGCCGGTAAACCGGCCGCCGCCCGCAAGCTCTAGGAGAGGCCCTCCCGGGCCTCACGAACGAGCGTGACCGCCTCGGGGAAGACGACCGCCATGACCGCGCGAATCTGCTCGGCCTGCTGGTCGGTGGTGCCCTGGATGTTGACGCGATTGATGCTCGCGACCGTCAGGTCGACCGCCAACTTGATGGCGTTGTCTGCCCAGGCGAGCTTCGAAGAGCTCTGCATCTCGTTGGCAAACTCGGCGAGCCTACGCTGAATTTCTTCAGGGTCGCCGAAGGGGAATCCAAATCCGCTTCCTTCCATGGGCTTAAGCGTACTCCGCTGCCGCAGCCACCCCAGGTTTTATTCACCTGCGCTTAGGCCGCCGTGGCGACGAGGGCCTGGGCGAGCTGGGCGATGACCGCCCAGGGCTCGTCGTCGACCCGGTCGGCGGTGAGCCGGATGACGCGCCAGCCCTGGGCCACCGCCGCGGCGTCACGGGCCCGGTCGTTGCGGAACCGGTCGCGGTGGAAGATCCAGCCGTCGAACTCGACGATCAGCTTGGCCTCGGGCCAGACCAGGTCACGCTCATGGCCGGCGACCATCAGGTTCGAGATCGGAGCGGGCAGCTGGGCCTGGCGCAGGAGTTGGCCCAGCTTGCGCTCATAGAGCGACCGGGTCAGCCTCAGCTCCCCGGGTGGGAGGGCCAGGAGCCTGCGGACGAGGCCTGCCCCCTTGTGATTGGCGGGCAGGCGCTCCAGCGTGTCGCGGATCTGCTGATCGGTGGCCTGGTGCGTGCGGCGCAGCATGGCGAGCACCGACTCGGCGCGGGGGATCGAGGCGGTGGAGCTGAAGTCGATGAAGGAGCGGGCCGGGGAGGTGAGGGGGATGCCCTTGCGCCAGCGGACGTCCTGGGGGTGCATCGCGGCGACCCGGTGGAGGGTGACGCCGGGGATGGAGCGCGTGCTGCGCCCGACCAGGGTGGCGATCACCTCACCAGGCTCGACGTCGCTCAGCTGCCATATCCAGGTCGCGTGCTCGGCGCTGATGAGACCGTCGCCCTTGAGGTGCAAGGCGACGGCCATCGCCATGCTCAGGGGATCCTGCTGCCGCCGGCCGTAGAGGTAGACGTCGCTGAGGAGAGGGTGCAGTTGGCCGCGTTTCAGCCGGCCCGCGATCCCTCCGCGCCCCACCCCCGCGGCGATGAGTTGGCGTCGGTGCAGACACCAGTGCTGGCGCTCGGCGATACGCCCCAGCTCACGTTCGTCGGGCATCCGGGGGTGCTCAAAGGCGCAAAGCGATCCGGCCAAAGGCGCTTTGCGTCGATCCGCCTCCTCACGGTGCACATGGACGCAAAGCTCCGTACCAAGGGGAGCTTTGCGTCGATCCGCATAGTCAGGCGAGGCCATCGCCGAGCCACTATGCAGCGGCCCGCGCCCTGCTGCCGAAACTGTGAGAGAGGCGTTACAAACCGGCGTCACACACGCCGGGCGACCACGGCAACGGTCCCGCCCCGACCCGCCACACCCGCCGCCAGCTCCAGAACCGCCGCCAGCGGCAGCAGGGGCAGCGCGGCCAGGGTCACCGCGAGGTCCCGCGAGCGCAGTGGAGCGTTGCGCTTGAGCAGGTTGTAGAGGTAGGAGGGCTGCCGGGTCGCCAGGGACACGAGCGACTGCCACATGCCGAAGGGGTTGTGCTCGGCCAGCACATGGTGCACCGCCACCACCTCGAACCCCGAGGACAGCAGCAGCCGACACAGCCCGGGCACGGTGAAGTGCACGCGGTGGCGCGGCAGGTCGAGGTGGTACCAGCGGTCGCCCGCCAACCGGGCCTGCAGTGACCCGAGGTTCGGCACCCCGAGCACCAGCGTCCCACCGGGGACCAGCCAACGCCCCAGCACCGCCAGCGCCGCCGCGGGGTCAGACAGGTGCTCGAGCACATGCCACAGGGTCACCACGTCCACCGACCCCGGCGCGATGTCGGCCTCCTGCAGCGACGTGCCCACCCACGGCACGTCGACCTCGACGGCCCGCCGGGACGGCTCCACGCCGAGTGCGTCATAGCCCGCCGCCACCGCCGCGGCCACGAAGCGGCCCCGCCCGGCGCCGGCGTCGACCAGTCGCGCTGGAGCCGGCACCCCCACAAACCTGAGCCGGGCGCGGTCAAAGTGCCCCAGCACAGGCGCCGCCAATCCCGACCCGCGCGGGCGGCCAGCTCCGTAGGCGCCGGCCGAATGGGCCTCGGGCACCTCGGGGCCGATCGTCACCGCCGTCCCACACACCTCACAGCGCGCCAGGTCGAGGGAGCGCGGACCCAGGGCCGGCTCGAAGGACGCGACGGTCCGCCAGGGCGCCAGCCGTCCGCCGCAGGCCGGACAGCTCAGCGCAGCGACATCCACGCGCGGCAGTCTAGGTCTCACGCCCGAGCCCAACCACCGCTAATACCGCCGGTACCGCTCGGCCTCTAGGATGGCGCCAAATGACGGTTCTTCCCAGCCCCAGCGAGCAGGCCGCCCAGGACACCCGCCTGCGCCCGCGCTACGGCATCATCGCCTTCACCGCCGGCATCCTCGTGGTCGTCTCGCTGTTGATCCAGGAGATCGGCTACCACAACAGCCTGACCGAGGAAACGGTTCAGCTGCTGACCATCCATCGTCGCTTCCCCCTCGACATCATCGGGGCTGTGGCCGACGCGGTCGGTCTGCTGCTCACCGCTCGGGCGCTGTGGTGGCTCAACAGCATCAGCTTGGCGCGTGATCCGCGCCTGAGCCCGATCACCCGCTGGCTGCTCCTGATCGGCGCGCCGCTCATGTCGGTGCTCGAGGTGGTCACCATCGTCCTCTACAGCATCAAGGCCAACGCGTTCGTCAACGGGGGCGACTTCGGCTACCCGGCCGCCTACCGGCTCGTGCACCCGATCAGCACCGTCCTGGGTGTCTGCAGCCTGCTCGAGGAGCTGGGTGCCCTGTTCATGGCCGCCGGGTTCATCTGGACGGCGCTGAACGCGATGCGGGTGGGGCTGCTGCCACGTCCGCTCGGCTACATCGGCGTGCTCGCCGGGGCGCTCATCATCTTCGCCATCGGCCCGATCAGCTTCGTCGTCCAGGGCGCGTGGTTGGTCTCCGCGGCGGTGCTGATGTCCGGACGCTGGCCCAACGACCCGCCCGCGTGGTCTGAGGGGATCGCCATCCCGTGGCTGTCGGGCGGCAAGCCCAACTGGGACGCGGCCACCAGCCCCGCCGGTGCCGTGGTGCTCGACGACGCGGACGACGCATCAGCCGCGCCGCAGGCGAACTACACCAAGCGCAAGAAGAAGAAGAAGCGCTGAGCGACCCGCCCGGCGCGCTGAGGCCCCGCCGCGCGGGAGGCTTCAGCAGCTCGGCGTGACCGTTCAGCAGCTCGGCTTGACCGCGACGACCCTGGAGTCCGTGGACTCGTACTTCACGCCCGCGGCGAAGCAGCGGCTGGCCGTCTTGGCCGGCGCCTTGGGCTCACTGGCGTTCCACTTGAAGGTCACGGTGGCTCCGGCCCCCAGCGTGTAGCTGAACTGCTTGTAGTCCCAGGAGACGCCGAAGGTGATCGGCTTGCTCGAGTGGTTGTAGGCGACGAGCACGCGGGAGCCGTCCGGGTTGAGGAAGGCGACGTTGTCGAGGCCCGTGCTGACGTGGTAGCCCGAGGAGTCGCGGTAGTCGCTGACCCAGCGCGGCGTGTCGATGCGCACCGCACCGCGCTGGACGAACTTCGAGAGCTGACCCAGCTGGTAGTAGTTGGCGTTGTAGGTCACCTTGTGGGTGCCCTCGTTGATGGTCAGCAGCCCGGTGCAGCTGTGGCAGCCCGAGTTGGGCGCCTGGACCGGACCGCCCTCGCCGTTGAGGGCGATGTTCCACAGCGCCGCCGTGGAGGCCCAGTTGCGCATGGCGTCGATCGCGGCCTCGGCCCCCGAGTAGGGGATGATCCCCGGTGAGCATTCGGTCATCAGGTTCTGCACGCCGGCGTAGAGGTTGCGGAAGGCGGCGATGCCCTGCTGACCGCCGTAGCAGTGCCAGGCGATGCCCGAGGTCGCCGACGCGGCGGCGGAGTCCCGCTCGACCGCCTCGGCGTAGGACGGCTCGGCTCCGCCGGTGTCGCCCCCGTAGATGCGGGTGTTGAGGCCGGCGCCGGCGAAGGCGGGTGCGAGATCGTCGGCGATGAACTGCGCCTCGTTCGCCGGGGTCAGGTTCATGCTCGGATAGGAGACCGGGGTGCCGGGCTCGTTCTCGGGCGTGATGCCCCAGATCGGGATGCCGTAGGACGCGTAGGCCTGGACGAACTTGACCAGGTACTGGGCGAGCACCGGGTAGTCGGCGCTCAGCAGCGTGCCGCTGCGGCCGAGGTCGTCGGTGAGGTCGTTGGACTTCATCCAGCCCGGCGCGGTCCACTCGGTGGAGATGATGTCCACCGCGGAGTTGAGCTTCATCATCTGCGCCAACGTCGGAATGACGTAGGACAGGTCGTGCTTGACGCTGAAGTCGGCCAGCGTGGGGTCGGTCTGGCCCGCGGGCTGGTCGTCGTAGGTGTAGGCGGTCCCGCCGGCGGTGAAGTCCGAGGCGCCGATCGGCACGCGGGTGAAGTTGATGCCGATCCCGCTCGCGCTGAACAGGTTAGTGAGCACGCTCTTGCGCATCCCCGGGCTGAGGTAGTTGTGGATCAGCCAGGCCGAGGTGTCGGTCATCGCGGCACCGAAGCCGATGACCGACTGATAGGCGATGTGGTCATCGACGTCGAGCGTCTTGACGCCGCGGGGCAGCGGGTGGGTCGTGAGGGCCACGTTCGGCTCATGGCTCAGCGCCGCCTGGGTGAGGTCGCTGTCGGTCAGGTAGACCTGGACCGGCACGCTGCTCGTCGTCGCGGCCAGCGCCGTCGCCGTGGGCGCCACCGCGACGCCGGGAATGACCACCAGCGCCAGCGCCACGACGACCAGGGTGAGGAGGAGGAACCGCCTCCGGGCGACGACGCGCACGAGTGCGTTCTGCAGATTCGTCTCTCCCACGGCCGCCGGGGAGCCTAGCCGCCCGGTGATCAGCTGGATGTAAATGCTCTTACAAACCCAACCTCAGCCGTCGGCCGCGGCCTGCTCGGCGGAGATCTGGTCCTGGAGCGCAGCCATCACGTTCGGGTCCCGCAGCGTGGTGACGTCGCCCAGGGCGCGGCCCTCAGCGATGTCGCGCAGCAGCCGGCGCATGATCTTGCCCGAGCGGGTCTTGGGCAGGTCGTCGGCCCAGATGATCCGCTTGGGCCGGGCGAACTTGCCGATCCGCTCGGCCACCGTCTCACGGATGCCGGCGATCAGCTCGTCGCTGCCCTCGGTGGTGCCCTGCAGGGTGACGAAGGCGCAGATCGACTGGCCGGTGTCCTCGTCGGCCTGACCGATCACCGCCGCCTCGGACACCTTGTCGTGAGCGACGATGGCGGATTCGACCTCGGCGGTGGAGAGCCGGTGCCCGGAGACGTTGACCACGTCGTCGATGCGGCCGATGATCCAGTAGTAGCCGTCCTTGTCCACCCGGGCGGCGTCACCGACCAGGTAGGTCCGGGGACCGTACTGCTTCCAGTAGGTCTCAACGAAGCGCTCGTCGTCGCGGTAGAGCGTGCGCAGCATCGAGGGCCACGGGCGGTCGATGACCAGCAGTCCCTGGCCGTTGGTCACCTCCTCGCCGGTGCTCTCATCGAGCACCTTGACCGACACGCCGGGGAACGCCTGGGTCGCCGACCCCGGCTTGGTCGCGGTGATGCCCGGCAGCGGGGTGATCATGATCGCGCCGGTCTCGGTCTGCCACCACGTATCGACGATCGGGCAGCGCTCGCCCCCGACGATCTTGTGGTACCACAGCCACGCCTTGGGGTTGATCGGCTCACCCACGGTCCCGATCAGGCGCAGCGAGGACAGGTCGTGCTTGAGCACATGCTCGGCCCCCCACTTCATGCAGGCCCGGATCGCCGTCGGCGCCGTGTAGAAGATCGTCGCCTTGTAGCTGCTCGGCCAGCTCCCACCAGATGTCCTTGGTCGGGTAGTCCGGGGCGCCCTCATACATGATCGAGGTGGCGCCGTTGCACAGCGGCCCGTAGACGATGTAGGAGTGCCCGGTGATCCAGCCGACGTCGGCCACGCACCAGTACACGTCGGACTCGGGCTTGAGATCGAACACCATCCGGTGGGTGGTCGACGCACCGGTCAGGTAGCCGCCGGTGGTGTGGAGGATGCCCTTGGGCTTGGCCGTCGAGCCCGAGGTGTAGAGCACGAACAGCGGATCCTCGGCGTCCATCGGCTCGGCCGCGCACACCGGGTCGGCGGCGACGACGAGGTCGTGGTACCAGACGTCGCGGCCCTCGCGCATCTCACAGTCGGTGCCCTTGGAGCGCACCACGACGATGTGCTCGAGCGTGTCGAGGTCGCCCATGACCTCGTCGACGTTGGCCTTGACCGGGGCGACGCGCCCCTTGCGGGCGGCCCCGTCGACGGTGATCAGCGCCTTGGCCTCGGAGAACTCCATGCGCTCGCGCACCGACTCGGCGGAGAAGCCGCCGAACACGACGTTGTGCACCGCGCCGATCCGGGCGCAGGCGAGCATCGCCACCGCGACCTCGGGGATCATCGGCAGGTAGATGCCGACCACGTCGCCCTTGGCGATGCCGAGTGACTTCAGACCGTTGGCCAGCTTCTGGGTGTCTGAGAGCAGGTCCGCGTAGGTGACGTCGCGCTCCTCACCCTCCTCACCGCGCCAGTGATAGGCGACGCGGGCGCCGTTGCCGGCCTCGACGTGACGGTCGAGGCAGTTGTGAGAGACGTTCAGCTCGCCGCCGGTGAACCACTTGAAGAACGGCGGATTCGAATCATCGAGCACCGTGTCGAAATCCTTGAACCAGTCCAGCGTCCGCGCTTGGGTCGCCCACCAGCCCTGCCAGTCGTCGTTCGCCTCCGCGTACACGGACGGGTCCGTCAGCAGGGCGTGCTCGGCGAAGCCAGGGGGTGGCGGGAAGCTCTCCTGGTCCGACAGCCGAGCCAGCTCGCGCTCGAGATCCTGTTCGCTGATTGATTCAGTGGCCATGTCTCTCCTCTCAGAAGTTGGGGCCCGGGGGAGGTCTGTGGGACCACCCCCGGGGTAAACCGTCCTAGTTGTGCGGGACCGGGCGTCCCAGCGGGAGGACATCGTGGCCGTACACCTGGGCCATGATCTCACCGCAGGCCGTGTACAGCGCGGCCGCGGCGGTGGCGATGCCGAGGTAGCCGCCGACGTGGATCATGCTCGCCGTCCCGCCCGAGTTGCCGATGCCCAGGAAGATGAACGTCAGGGTGAGCAGGAGGAACACGAGCTGCACCCCGCGGGTGGCGGTGAAGGAGCACAGGAACATCATTGCCGTGAAGATCGCCCACGCCCAGAGGTAGAGGCCGAGGCCCGCGTTGACGGCGGCGGCGCCGCCGGTCACCTTCGCCAGGTCGAACGTGACCAGGAAGAAGAAGGAGATCCAGAACGCCCCGAAGGACGTGAAGGCGACGGCGCCGAAGGTGTTGCCGGCGCGGAACTCCCACATGCCGGCCAGCAGCTGTCCGATGCCGCCGTAGGCCAGGGCCATCCCGAGCACGACGGGCAGGTCGTGGGCGAAGCTGACCAGGTTGGCGTTCATGACCGACAGGATCAGGGTGGTGATGCCGAAGGCGGCCAGGCCGAGTGGGGCCGGGTTGGCCGGCACCCAGGTCGCCGGGGATGCCGACGTGCCCGCCGTCCGGCTGACCGGTGACCCGGGGGCGGGTTCGTGGGACCCGGGGTTGGGTTCGCTGATGGTTGCCATGCGAGGTCTCCTCTCCTCTAGAGCAGTTGGAACTTCTCGAGCGGACGCTAGCCCCGGCGGTGATGGGGACAGCCCGCGGGTTCGTCGGGAGGTGGCGTCGGCGCGATGAACGGTGGTTCTGACGCGATGAACGGTCGACGTTGACAGCACGTTGAGGTCTGTGCTGACTGTCACAGGGCAGGTCTATGCTCACAGGACGGTGCACATCCTGCTTGGTGTCGTGTTCGGTCTCGTCCTCGCCGCCTTTGCGGTGCTGGTCAAGCGCCATCTCTGGAACCGGGCGGCCAGTGGGCGACGCGGGCGCGCGATCCAGTCCGCCCTGCACGCCGCCACGGTCATGCTGCCCCACCTGCGTCGGGGTCTCGACGAGGGATCGGCCGCCCGCGCGGTGATGCACCTCCAGACCCTGACCCAGGCCGAGGCGGTGGCCCTCGGCGACCGCGAGCGCGTGCTCGCCTTCGTCGGACTCGGCGAGGATCACCACCACGCCGGCGACGCGCTGATCCCGATCACCGCTCCCGCGCGCGAGGACCGTCTCCACGTCGAGACCCAGATCGGCTGTGGGCACGCGGGCTGCAAGCTCGGACCGGCGGTGGCGGCGCCGCTGATCGTCGGCGGCGAGGTGATCGGGTCGGTGGTGACGCTGTACCGGCGCGGTCGCGAGATCACCTCCGATGACACCCGCACGGTGGCCGAGGCGGCCAAGCTCGTCTCCGCCTTCCTCGAGCTCGAGGGCGTCGAGGAGCAGGCTCGCGCACTGGCCGAGGCCGAGCTGCGCGCCCTCCGCGCCCAGATCTCCCCGCACTTCATCTACAACGCACTGGCCGCGATCGCCAGTTACATCCACACCCAGCCCGACGAGGCGCGCGACCTGCTCACCGAGTTCGCCGAGTTCATCCGCTACGCCTTCCGACGCCAGCAGCCCTACGTGACGCTGGCCGATGAGTTCGCCTACGTGGAGAAGTACCTGCGCCTCGAGCAGGCGCGCTTCGGTGAGCGCCTGGAGATCTCCCTGCGCGTGGCGCCCGAGGCGCTGGCCGCCATCGTGCCGGTGCTGTCGCTCCAGCCGCTGGTGGAGAACGCGGTCCGCCACGGCGTCGAGCGCCGCGGCCAGGGTCGCGTCGAGATCACCGTCGGCTGCCACCACGGTGGCATAGAGATCACGGTGTCCGACAACGGCGTGGGGATGAGCGCCGAGCGGGCCGAGGCGGTGCTCGCCGGCGCGGCCGAGGGCGTCGGCATCGCCAACGTCCAGGCGCGGCTGCTGGCCAGCTTCGGTCCCGCCTACGGACTGGAGATCGAGACATCAGAGGGTGCGGGCACCACGGTGACCATGCGCCTGCCCAGCGAGGTCCCGGCGGCGGTGGCGGCGTGAGGGTGCTGGCGGTCGACGACGAGCGCCCGGCGCTGGAGGATCTCGGCCGGCTGCTCGAGGGCTGCAGCGGTGTCGAGGGCGTGACCCTGGCCGACGGCGGGCCCGCGGCCCTGCGGCTGCTGGCCGACGGTCGGCGCTATGACGCGGTATTCCTTGACGTGCGCATGCCCGAGGTGGACGGGCTGGAGCTGGCCGGCCTGCTGGACCGCTTCGCCGAGCCGCCGGCGCTCGTCTTCGTCTCGGCCTATGAGGACGGGGCCGTGGGCGTGTTCGCCAACGATCTGCACCCGGTGGACTACCTGATGAAGCCGGTGTCGCGCAGCCGGGTCGAGCAGGCCCTGGGACGGATCGGCGCCCAGCGGGTGTGGGACGGCGAGCCCTCCGGTGCGCCCCGCGTCGTGCGTGATGACGAGATCATCCCGATCGAGCACCAGCATGGGGGCAGCACACGCCTGGTGGCCCGCTCCTCGGTGCTGTACCTCAAGGCCGAGGGGGATTACGTGCGCATCCACACCGACAGCGGCCGTTTCCTCGTGCGCGCGTCGCTGGGGGAGATCGAGCAGCGCTGGGAGCCCTTCGGCTTCGTCCGGGTGCACCGCTCCTACCTGGCCAACCTGCGGCGGGCTCGCGAGATCCGTCCCGAGCTGGGCGGGGGCGCGACCGTGGTGTTCGAGGACGGCTCCGACGTCCCGGTCGCCCGCCGCCATGTGGCCGAGCTGCGCCGGCGCCTGCGCCGCTGACCCTGCGCGTTTCCCCTTTCAGCCCCTCAACATTCGCTGAGACACCGGATTTCGGCTCAAGGGCGAGCGTGTGTGCGCCGAAAACACATAAACCAGCTTGAACGACGCCCGATTTACAGTATTTTTGCTGAACAAGCCGGACGTCGTTTTTCATTGAACTATCGCGACTCAGGGGCCGCCAGCCTATCTGGGAGGACTGGACGAATGTTGGCTAACACAGCACATCACTGGGTGGAGAGCTATCTCTACTCCGCACGGGGCTATCGCGCCCTCGAGCAATCCGTACTGGCCGCCGGTGAACGCCGGGGCTTCTCCGAGCGCTCCCTGCGCCGGGCCGCCCGCCGGCTCGGCATCGACCCCAACGCGTCCTGCTGGGTGCTGCACCCCGCCCGGGTCGCGGCGCTGGTCGAGCAGGAGCTCGCCTCCCTCGACGTCATCCCGACGCTGCCCTTCGAGCCCTTCACGCCGCGGCTCGACCTGCGCGACGCCGCCTAGCCGCTCGGCGTGACGGTGATCGTCGGGGTCCCGGCCGGGGGGGCCGGGCCGACGGTGTCGTAGATCAGCTTCGACATCGCATCCAGCGTGTCGATCCCGTAGTCCTCGGACGGGTCGTGGGCGCTGAGCAGGGCGATCAGGTAGTCGTGGGAGTCGCCGTGAACCCAACCGATCGAGTTGACCTCCCAGTCGGTGTCGGAGGTCAGCGGCACCCAGCCGTTCTTCAGCGCGACGCTGACCCCACGGGTCGGCACGCCGCCGGTCACGCCCCAGTTCTCGCCCGGGTCGATCTCCCTCATCAGTCTCAACTGGTACTGCACCGCGGCGCTGTCGAGCACGCCGCCGGGGACGGCCAGCTGCTGGAGCAGCTTGATCTGGTCGGGGGCGGTGGTGAGCGTCTCGCCCCAGTAGCCACCCGCGCCGGCGCCCGTGTCGGCCATGCCGATCTTGTCGTCGTAGGCGTCGAGGCCCGGGGCGCCGCCGATCGTGTTCCACAGCTCGGTCGCGTCGTCGTCGTCGGAGGCGTCGATCATCTCCTGGGCGGTGTCGGTCTCCACGTCGGCCAGCGGGGTGCCGTTCTCCTGAGCCTGATAGAGCAGCGTCTCGAGGATGTTCGCCTTGACGATCGACGCGGTCTGATCGCGCACACCGGGGTGCAGCACCCACTCCTTGTGTGTGCTGAGGTCGAGCACGGCGGCGGACACCGTGCCGTCACGCCCGGCCAGCAGCCGCGCCATCACGGCGGTGGTCAACGGGTCGGTGGCCTTGGTCGTCGTGGCCGTGCGGGACTTGGCGGGCGCCTTGGCGTGCGTGCTCGCCGCGTTCGTGGCGCTCGTGGGATTCGAGCTGCCCCCGGAGGCCTCCACGATGATCAGCACCACCACCAGGATCACCACCACCAGTCCGGCGAGGCGCAGCTGGCTCCGGCGACGGCGTCGGCGGCGCCGCTCAGCGGCGGCCCGGCGCTCGGTGATCTGCAGGCGGGGGATCGGCGGCATCGACCCGGCAATATAAATCGCGTCTTATAAGAAACGTGTGCGTCAGCGCCGGGTCGGCTGACGCAGCTCGGCGAGGATCCGCTCCAGTCGCGGCTCGGTGGTGGTGTCGACGTGGGTCATCGTCGCGGCCACCGCCGGATGCACACGCTGAATCTGGGCGTGCATCTCATGGGCGACGGCCCGGTAGCTGGGATGGCCCTCGCGACCCGAGCGCAGCTCGATGAGCTGCATCGCCTCACGCGCGTTGAGATCGAGGACGAAGCGGATGCGGTAGCCGAGGCACAGGGCGTAGGGCGCCGCCTCGGGCAGACCGGCGGCGACGATCCGCGCGTACTCGGCGGCCGAGATCTCCAACGCGCGGGCGTAGGCGTCGCCCCCACCCGCCGAGATCACCTGCTCCGGAACCCCGGCCCCACAGGCCGGGGTGAGGCTCTGCCACTGCACCGTGAGCATGCGGTGGCGTTGGAGGTCGCGGAAGGCGCCGTAGTCGGCGACGATCTCAAAGCGGTAGCGCAGCGCCTCGAAGCCGCGGCCGGGACGGTGGCGGCGGTTGGCGCGCTCGCCGACGAGATCGGCCAGCATGGCGGCGCGCTCCTCGCCCGACAGGCGGGCGATGGCCTCGCGGATCGTCGTTTCGCTCGAGTCGGCCTGTTCATAGACCAGTGCGGCCAGCAGCGACTCCTCGTCGCCCTCATAGGACAGCAGCCGCACCGACGGCCCGGCGTCGCGGGTGTCGTCGTCGCTGGCCAGGCGCGCCGCCCAGCGCTCCCCGGCGTGTCGGCGCGCCTGGAGGTAGCTGATCCACTCCCCGCCCCGCTCGGGCCGCTCGATGCGGGTGAGGAAGCTCGGGATGACGTGCTTGAGCTCGGTGAGGATCGCCTCGCCGGTGCGGCGGGCCTCGGGGAGGGGGTGTCCGAGCAGGTGGAGGATCAGCTGTTCATAGGTCTGACCGGTGGCGTAGATCCCCATGTGGGAGAGGGTCGAGGCGGGCAGCAGCCCGCGCAGCAGATCGAGCGCCTTGGCCTTGAGCGCCCGCGCGTGGGCGCCCGCGGGCTCGCCCTCGGCGCGGGGGAACTCCTGCTCCGCCCACGCGATCACCTGGGGCAACAGCGCCGAGTAGGTGTCGAACAGGGCGTCCATCGCGCGCGGGTAGGCCGGGCCGAGCTCGGCGTCGCGGTAATAGCGGAAGGCGTCGGTGCCCTCCATCGGGGTGTCGTAGGCGATGTAACGAGTGGACTGCTCGAGGTAGGCGCCCAGGCGCGGGCGCTGGAGCAGCTTGGTCAGTACGTTGGAGACGAACTCGGTGGCGATGTGGGCCCCCCCGAGCTGGGCGACGGAATCATCGCCGTAGCCGAGGAAGATCCGCTCGTACAGGGCACTGGCGCGGGTGGTCTCCTCCGTTCCCGCCGTCACCGGCGCGACGTCGGCGGCGAACTCCTCGAGGAACAGGCGGCGCAGGGTGCCGGGATAGCGCGAGTACCGCGCGAACAGGGCGCCCTTGACCGTGTCGGGCATGTTGATCAGCGCGAAGGTGGGGGCGTCCAGATTGGTGAAGTAGGGCGCCAGGGTGGCGCGCTCCTGCGCGCTGAAGTGCTCGACCGGATAGTCCATGCCAGGCGGCGATCCTAACGCCGCCCCCGGGCGGGTCTAGTAGCTCATGGCGGCGCGCGCGATGAGCACCAGGGTGACGAACGCCGACAGGGTCATCACACCGATCTCGCGGCGCACCACCGCGACGACGATCGCGTGTTGGTCGGCCTCGGACATCTCGCCGACGTCCTTGGGGGTGATGAAGCCGCGCTTGTCCAGCACCATCTGGGCGGCGGAGATGCGCAGCTGCTCGGCCATGAACGCCACGAAGATCGGCACGAGGCCGTAGATGACGTGCAGCTCGGTCACCGAGCGGCCGCCGAGGATCCAGATCCCGCCGAGGATCGCCTCGATGATCACGAGCAGCTGGCCGGCGCGCAGGTAGCGCCAGAACCACACGCTGGGCCGCCGTTGACGCCAGGAGTAGGCGCCGAGGCAGAAGGCCAGAGCCGTGGAGAGGATGGCGAGCGAACCGACGACGATGTGTACTGCGACCACGGCTCGGGAGACGATAGAGCTCAAAGACCCGGCGCCGGTCCCCTTCGGGTTGCCGCCGCGTTAGAGGGACGTCGCGATTTTCAAGCGTGCGAGCGTCTGCTGACCGGCGCCGGGATGGAACCTACTTCGACGTCACCGTCAGGGTTCCCTGCTCGCCGAGCGCGCCGTCGGCGTCGACGGTGGAGGAGATGGCGTAGCGCCCGGGGGCCAGGGCGACGGTGATCGTGGCGCGATGACCCGGCGGGAGGTCAGGCGCTCGGCCCGCCACCGTGGTCGTATAGGTGGTGGTGCCCGTCGGCGTGCGCGCCGTCGTCGTGGTCGGCGTCGCGCGGGCGATGACGAGGTTGTGGGTGAGTCGCCCGACGTTCTCCACGGTGATCCTGAGATGGCCGTTGGGGGCGACGATGTGGGCGGGCCGCAGCCGGTACTCCATGAGCGCCACGGTCAGCGGGTGACCGGGCTTGAGCACCGCCTGATGTCCGCAGCTGGCGACCCCCACGGCGGCACCGCTTCCACACAGAATCGCAACAAAGGCCCTGGAAAGGTTGCGAATCGTTATGGAGGGCACGTCCGGATGCTAGCTCCCGTATCATCCGGCATCCGATGTCTCGCTCTCGTGTTCTCCGCCCCGCCGCCGTGCTGCTCGTCGCTCTGGCTGTCGTCCTCATCACCTCCGCCTGCGGGCAGGAGAAGTACAACATCTCCAGCGTCGTCTCGACGTCGAACGCGTCGTATAAGTCCTATGAGAGCGCGGCCCAGATCTTCCACGAGCGCTGTGGCGGCTGCCACACGCTGTCCTACGCGGCGGCGAACGGATCGGGCCCCAACCCGCGCACCTACCTCGCCATCTCGGGCCCCAACTTCAACCAGCGCTGTGAGCGCCCGGTCGCCCGCGTCCTCTACGCGATCGAGAACGGCGGCTTCGGTGGCGCCTACATGCCGGCCAACATCGTCGTCGGCCAGCAGGCGCGCGAGGTGGCCGAGTTCGTCTCCATGTTCGCCGGCCGTCACGCGGCCACCCAGCCGGACACAACCGCGTGCGAGAACCAGCCGATGGGCTCGTTGCCCAAGACGCTGACCAGCGGCGTGTCGGTCACTCAGACGACGAACACCGGCACGTCACCCGGCTCGCCCAATGTGGCCGAGCAGGCGAACCCGTCGCCCAACGGCTAGTCAGCCCGCGCGAGCGCGATGCTCGATATCCGGCTGATCCGAGCCGACCCCGAGGCCGTGAAGACGGCGCTGGCGCGACGCGGGCCCGAGGAGCCGGCCAAGGTTGAACGCGTGCTCGAGCTCGACGCCCGCTGGCGTGAGCTGACCCGAGGCGCGGAGGAGCTGCGCGCCGAGCAGAACCGGGCCTCCAAGGCCCTGCGGGGTGCGCCTACGCCCGAGCAGCGCCAGGAGCTGGCGGAGCTGTCGGCCCGGGCCAAGGAGCTGTCTGAGCAGGAGGCCGCGGTGGGGGCCCAGCGTGAGACCGCGTTGCTCGGGCTCGAGAACCTCCCGGCGCCCGACGCCGCCGACTCCGACACCGTGGTCAAGACGGTCGGAGCGGCCACCAAGACCGGCGCCGACCATCTCGAGCTGGCCGGGCCGCGTATCGACATGGAGCGCGGTGCGCGTCTGTCGGGGGCGCGCTTCGCCTACCTGCGCGGCGATCTGGTCCTGCTCGAGCTCGCCCTGATCCGCTACGCCTTCGCGAAGCTGGGCGGCTACGGCTTCGAGCCGGTGATCCCGCCGGTGCTGGTGCGCGAGGAGGCGCTCTACGGCACGGGCATGCTGCCCGACACCGAGCAGCAGCTCTACACCGTGCCCGCGGACGAGCTCTACCTGGCCGGCACCAGTGAGGTCGCGCTGGCCTCCCTGCACCGCGACGAGATCCTCGAGCTGGGCGATCTGCCGCTGCGCTATGCCGGTCTCTCCTCCTGCTTCCGGCGGGAGGCGGGCGCGGGCGGGCGCGACACCCGGGGGATCTTCCGCGTCCACCAGTTCGACAAGGTCGAGATGTTCGCCTTCGTCGCGCCGTCTGAGTCGGCGCAGGAGCACGAGCGGATCCTGTCGATCGAGGAGGCGATCTGCTCGGACCTCGATCTGCCCTACCGGGTGGTGAACATCGCCGTCGACGACCTGGGTGCCTCGGCGGCGAAGAAGTACGACATCGAGGTGTGGCTGCCCGGCCAGGAGCAGTACCGCGAGCTGACCTCCTGCTCGAACACCACCGACTTCCAGGCGCGCCGTCTCGACGTGCGTTACCGGGGCGAGGACGGCAAGCCCGCCCACCTCCACACGCTCAACGGCACGGCGGTGACCTCCTCCCGGACGATCGTGGCGCTGCTCGAGAACGGACAGCAGGACGACGGATCGGTCGTGCTGCCCGACGTGCTGGTGCGCTCGGGCGCGCCGGCGGTCCTGCCAGCCGCCTGAGCCCTCAGCGCCCGACCGCGTAGCCCTGGCCGCCGCGCGGATTCGCCGCGGCGCTGATGATTCCCGTGGCGCCGTCGCGGGTCACCGAGGACAGCCGCCCGAGCTCCCAGCCGCCGGTGACCGTGACGGCGTGGCCGCGCGCCTTCAGCGCGGCGATGACCTCGGGCCCGAAGCGGTCCTCGATGACGAGCCCGGCGGGCTCCCAGGTGCGCGGCCAGAAGCTGTTGGGGAAGCTGGTCGTGTGGAAGGTCGGGGCCTCGATCGCCGCCTGAGGACTCATACCGAGCACCAGTGTGCGCAGGAGGTAGACCAGCTGCCACTGATCCTGGAAGTCGCCCCCCGGTGTGCCGAGCACGGTGAGCCGCTGGCCCGGGCCGGCGACGATGGTGGGGGTGAGGGTCGTCCGCGGCCGTCGGCCCGGGGCCAGCGCCGCGGGGCTGGCCGGGTCGAGGAAGGTCATCTGCAGGCGGGTGCCGAGGCAGAAGCCGAGCTCGGGCACCGTCGGAGAGGACTGCAGCCAGCCGCCGGACGGCGTGGCCGAGATCGCGTTGCCCCACCGGTCGACGACGTCGATGTGACAGGTGTCCCCGCGGGTCCGCCCGGCCGCTCCCACGGTCGGGTCACCGACGGTCGGCTCCCCGGCGGCGGATGACTCCCCCGCCCCGGCCACCGATAGCGGCGGTGAATAGGCCTGCGGCAGCCCGGCCCCATGGCCGGGCCGGATCTCCGCCGACGCCTGCTCGGTGATCTCCGCGCGTCGCGTCTGCGCGTAGGCGTCGGACAGCAGGATGTCGAGCGCTGCGGGCGCCAGGCCGTCGCCGTAGTAGGCGTCGCGGTCCGCCAGGGCCAGCTTGAGCGTCTCCACGACGCGGTGGATTCCGTCGGCGGTGTCGACATCGAGGTTCTCCTCGCTCTCCTCCGCCAGGATGGCCAGGCACTGGAGCAGCGCCGGGCCCTGGCACCACGGACCCGCCTTGTAGATCTCGTGCCCGCGGAAGCTCAAGCTGATCGGAGCCTCGTAGTGGGCGCAGAAGCCACGCATGTCCTCGGCGTCGAGGACACCGCGGTGGACCGTGCCGGTGGAGTGGACGTGGGGGGTGTCGGCCACGAAGCGGTCGATCGCCTCGGCGACGAAGCCACCCCTCCAGATCGCCCGGGCGGCGTCGATCACCGCGGCGCGACTCGCCCCGGCTCCGGCCTGCTCGCGGGCCTCCTCACACAGGCGTCGCAGGGTCGCGGCCCAGGCCGGGTTGGTCACCAGCGTGCCCGGCTCGGGGGCGCTGCCGTCCAAGAGCCAGCATGCGGCAGAGCTCGGCCAGTCCGCGCGGAACAGCTCAGCGACCTCGGCGATCATGGCGGCCGCCCGGGCGCCGAGCGGTTGTCCCACCTCGGCGTAGTGGATCGCGTAGGCGAGGACGTCCTCGAGGGACCAGCTGCCGTGATCGGACAGCAGCAGCAGCCAGGCGTCGACGGCGCCGGGGATCGCCGCTGCCAGCGCCCCCGCGCCGGGCACCGCCGCCAGACCCTCGTCGCGGAAGTGCGCGATGGTGGCGCCCCGCGGCGCCGGACCCTGTCCGCAGAGGACGGTGGGTACGCCGTCGGCCGGGCGGATCAGGGCGACCAGGTCGCCGCCGGGACCGTTGAGGTGCGGCTCGACGAGGTGGAGCACGAATGCGCCGGCGACGGCCGCGTCAAAGGCGTTGCCGCCGCGCTCGAGGACCGACTGGGCGACGGTGGAAGCGACCCAGTGCGTCGACGCGCAGACGCCGAAGGAACCCTCGAGGTTGGGTCGGGCGAGGAACGCCGGTTCGCGTGAGGCCATGGCGCCACGCTAGCGGGATCCCCGTAACCTCACACGTCCCCCCGCTGCATGCTTTTCCCCTCGGTCCAGTTCGCGATCTTCTTCCCCATCGTGCTCACGCTCTCGTGGGCGCTGATGTCCCGGCCGCGCTACTGGAAGCCGTTCATCCTCACAGCCAGCTACGTCTTCTACGCCTGCGCCAGCCCGGTCTACTGCCTGCTGCTGGCTGGGGTGACGCTGTGGAACCACTTCCTCTCCCGGGCCATCGCCCGGGTGGGGCACGCCAGCCCGGCGGCCCGGCGCATCTGCATCCTCGCGGTGAGCGGCGACCTCGTCTGCCTCGGCTTCTTCGACTACTACACGTTCTTCGCCCAGTCGCTGGCGCGCGTGCTCTCCGATGTCGGCCTGGGCATGCCCCTGCCGCTGCTCACCGTGGCCCTGCCGGTCGGCATCAGCTTCTACACCTTCCAGGCGATCTCCTACGTCGTCGACGTGCGGCGCGGGCTGATCGAGCCCGCTAAGCTGCTCGACGCCGCCGTTTACCTCAGCTTCTTCCCCCACCTGGTGGCCGGGCCGATCGTCCGCGCCCGCGAGTTCCTGCCCCAGCTCCGGACGCCACGGGATCCCGACCACGTCGCGGTGTCCTCGGGGTTGACCCTGATCGGAATCGGGCTGGTCAAGAAGGTGGTGATCGCCGACTACCTCGGGCGCACCGTGGTCGATCCGGTGTTCGGAGTGCCCCAGGCCTACCACGCGCCCGACGCGCTGATCGCCGCCTACGGTTACACCGCCCAGATCTACTGCGACTTCTCCGGCTACACCGATATGGCGATCGGCCTGGCGCTGCTGCTCGGCTTCGTCTTCCCCCAGAACTTCAACAGCCCCTATCGGGCCACCGGCTTCCAGGACTTCTGGCGCCGCTGGCACATGACGCTGTCGCGCTTCCTGCGCGACTTCCTCTACATCCCGCTCGGCGGCAACCGCCGCGGCAAGCTGCTCACCTACCGCAACCTGATGATCACCATGCTGCTCGGCGGGCTGTGGCACGGCGCGGCCTGGACGTTCGTCATCTGGGGCGGCTACCACGGCGCCGGCCTGGCCGTCGAGCGGCTGCTCAAGGGGCGCCTGAACCTCCCCGGCTGGCTGCGCTGGCTCGTCACCTTCCACCTCATCGTGCTCGGCTGGATCGTGTTCCGGGCCCAGTCCCTGTCGCTGACCTGGCAGTTCCTGCAGCGCTTCGGCCACTGGGGCACGCCGACCCTGCTCAGCGTGCCGGTCGTGTTGGCGATCCTGGTCACCGTCGTGCCCCAACTGCTCCCCGCCCGACCGCTGGCCCGCCTGCAGATCGAGCTCGGCAAGCTGTCGCCCTATGTGCTCGCCCCCGCCCTGGCCGTGCTGATCCTGTTCGTGGCCGCCACCGTCCCGAGCCAGGGCGTGCCACCGTTCATCTACTTCCGCTTCTAGATGCCCGATCTCGACGACAACATGATGGATCGCTTCGACGCCGGGGGCACCCGGCGTTTCCGGGCCCGCCAGGGCGTCATCGCCATCCTCGTCTGCGGCGTGATCCTGGCCCTCGCCGTCGGTCCGTCGATCCGTCGCCAGGGCCAGGAGGAGGTCAGCTCCGTGGGCAAGGCGGCGGTGCTGGCGGTCGGCGATCCGGCCAACGCGCTGTCCCAGCTGCTGCCCCTCCACAGTGGTGCCAGCGATATGACCGCCTGGCTCCAGCCCAGCCTGAACCTCAACGGCTACGGCGGGTTCTCCTACAGCCTGGCCGCCTCCACCGGGGTCCCGCCGGTCACCGCCGACCAGTTCAGTCCGGCCTCCATCGGGGCACCGCCAGTGGCCCGTCAGAAGCTGTCCACGGTGCTGGTGACCGGCGACTCGATGTCAGAGCCCCTCGACCAGTACGTGGCCCAGACGCTGGACCCCGACGGGGTGAAGGTGATCCAGGACCCCCACATCGGCACCGGCATCTCCAGCACCCTCCTCGTCAACTGGGAGTCGCTGGCCCGCTACCAGGTCGCTCACGACCACCCCGATGCGGTGGTGATGTTCATCGGAGCCAACGACGGCTACGCGATGCCCGGTCCCGGGGGGACCACCGTGTCCTGCTGCGGCGTGGCCTGGGCGACGATCTACGCCAACCGCGTGCGTCAGATGATGAACACCTACCGCCAGGACGGCGTGGCCCACGTCTACTGGCTGACCCTGCCCACCCCGCGGGACCCGACCCGCGCGAAGATCGCCAACGTCGTCAACGCGGCGATCACGGTCGCCGCCGAGCCCTGGGCCGATCAGGTCAGCGTGCTCGACACCGTCCCGATCTTCACCCCGGGGGACCGCTACCGCGACGCCATGACCATCAACGGCCAGCGCACCATCGTGCGCGAGTCCGACGGCGTCCACCTCAACAACGCGGGGTCGGCGCTCGAGTCCCGCTACGTCATCGCGGCGATCCGCCGGAATTTCCGGCTGCCCTGAGCTGAGGGCTAGAGCGCCAGCTCGGCCAGGGCGCGCAGCTGGGCGCCCTGGGCCTCGGCGCCGAAGGCGACCGGGGTGGCCAACAGCGTTCCGACGCCGGCGGCCTTGAACGCCTCGAGCCGCTCGGCGACCTTGGCCTTGGGACCACACAGGGAGACGAGGTCGATGAGGCCGTCGGGCAGCGCCCGGGCGGCCTCCTCCTTGGCGCCCTTGAGGTAGAGGTCCTGAACGCTGGCGGCCGCGTCGCCGAACCCGTAGTTCTCGGCCAGGGTCTTGTAGAAGTTCTGTTTGCGTGAGCCCATGCCGCCGATGTACAGGGCGAGCCCGGGGCGCATGTGGTCCCGGGCGGAGGCGAGGTCGTCGGAGATGTGGACCTGGACCGACGGGGCGACCTCGATGTCGGCCAGCTCACGCCCGGTTCGGGCGGCGCCCTCGGCCAGCAGCGAGCGGAACTCACCCATGTGCTCGGGGGACATGAAGGTGGGGATCCAGCCGTCGGCGATCTCGCCGGCCAGGCGGGTGTTGTTGGGTCCCAGGGCGGCCAGGTAGATGGGAATCTTCGCCTGAACGGGGGAGATGATCAGCTTCAGCGCCTTGCCGGGTCCGTCGGGCAGGGGGAGCTCGAGGGTCTCGCCGTGGTAGCTGACGCGCTCGCGGGCCAGCGCCATGCGCACGACGGCGACGTAGTCACGCGTGCGGGCCAGCTGCTGGGCGAAGCGCACCCCGTGCCAGCCCTCGGACACCTGGGGACCCGAGGTGCCCAGCCCGAGCAGCAGGCGGCCGTCGGACAGGCGATCGAGCGTGGCGGCGGTCATCGCCGTCATCGCGGCGGTGCGCCCGGGGATCTGCAGGACCGCGGCGCCGAGCTTGATCCGCGTGGTCTGGGCCGCCAGCCAGCCCAGGATGGTGGCGGCGTCGGAGCCGTAGGCCTCGGCGGTCCACACCGAGTCATAGCCGAGCTCCTCGGCCAGCCGCGTCGCGCTGAGCTGCTGATCGCGATCCATCAGCAGCCCCCAGTAGCCGAGCTGGACTCCAAGTTTCATCCAGCCAGGCTACTGGAGGGGCGGGGGTGGCGGCGGTGGGTGGGACCTACTTCAGGGTCTTGGTGACCTTGTAGTTGAGCGAGGTGATGGTGAGCTTCATGACCGGCCGCTTGGTCGCCTTCTTGACGGTCTTGGCCTTCGCCTTGGCCGTGGTCTTGGTGGGGATCGCCTTGAGGTTCAGCGTCCAGTGGTCGGTCTTGCCCGAGCGGAACCGGACCTTCTTGGTGGCCGCCCGGTAGCCCTTCTCGGTCACCTTGATCGTGTCGTTGCAGAAGGTCCCCGCGTGGGCGTAACAGAACAGGGTCACCTTCACCGCGTGCAGCGTCCGCGTCTCGGAGCGATAGAAGCCCCAGTCGTAGAACGGGGTGGTGCTGGCGCTCGTGCCGGTGACGGTTCCCGTGCTCGTGCTCGAGCTGGTGCCCGAGCCGGAGGTGCCGCTGGCGCCCGTCGCGCCGCTGGCCCCGGTTGCCCCGGTGCTGCCCGAGCCGCTGGTGCCGCTCGTACCGCTGGTGCCGCTGGTGCCCGTCGAGCCGGTCGAGCCGGTCGACCCGGTGGGTCCGGTGGTGCCGCTGATCGTGTTGGCATCGCTGCTGAGGAGTCCGCCGAGGTCGCTGACCGTGGTGCTCAGCGGGGCGGGCAGCGACCCTGAGACCTGGTCGAGCACCGAGGAGATGACCCCGAGCCCGGCGCCGGTCAGTGGGTTGGTCTCGATGGCGCTGGCCAGGTTGTCGAGCACCGTCTGAGCCGGGGTGCCGGCGATCGGCGAGGTGGCGCCGATCTGGGTGAGCACCGCGGCCAGGCCGGGCAGGGAGTCGATCTGGGCGCCGCTGGACAGGCTCCCCAACTGGGTCAGCTCGCCCAGGAGGGTGGCCACGTCGGCGCTGTTCAGCCCCGGCAGGGTGCCGAGCACCGAGCCCGAGTCCGACAGCGCGCTGATGATCTCAGAGGCCACCGTGCTCAGCGGGGCCGGCAGGCTGGAGGCGACCCCCTGCAGGCTGGTGATGGCTCCCAGCAGGTCGGTGGCCGACACGCCGTTGGCGTTCGCCAGGGTCCCAGCGACCGTGTCGAGCGTGGTCGCCGCCGGCGTGCCCGACACGCCGGGAGTCGCGGCGATCGCGGTGAGCACCGCCGCGACGCCCGACAGCGGGTTGTTGGCGTTCGGGGCGAGGCTGGACAGCGAACCCAGCTGGCCCAGAGCGCTGGAGATCGCGCTCGAGTCGGTCAGTGCCGACAGCGTGGAGCCGACGCTGGCGAGTCCGCCGAGCAGAGAGCCCGACTGGGTCAGCTGGCTGGCGAGCGCCTGGGCCGCCTGGGCCACGGTGACTCCGCTGGTGCCCGAGGCCGCACCGGAGGTGACCGAGGACAGATCCGCGATGGCCGTCTCGAGCTGGGCCGGAGTCAGCGCCGAGCTCGAGCTGAGCAGGCTGGCGGCGTTGGTGAGCGCCGTCGCGCCGCTGCCCGAGCCGGCCTCGGAGGCGAGCCGGGAGACGATCGCCCCGACGCCGGTGAGTCCGCCCGAGGCGGTCGATGCACCGGGCACGAGGTTCTGCAGAGCTGCCAGTTGAGTCAGGGCGGCGGCGCCGTTGTCGCTGCTCAACCCGGCGAGCAACGACCCCAGGCCGGCGCTGGTCAAGGCCGCGGTGAGCTCCGAGACCGCCTGCTGCTGGGCCGCGGTGGCGCCGACCGGAAGCAGTCCGCTGGTCGAGTTGATGGTGCTCTCGAGCAGCTGGTTGGGGTTGGTGAGGCCGCTGAGGATCGAGCCGAGGCCCGAGACGAGGTTCTCCAGGGTGGTGTCGAGGTTCGTCAGCACCCCGGAGGTGGCGCCGTTGGCCTGCAGGGCCTGGATTTCGCTGAGCAGGGCGCTCGCGCTGGCCGGGGTGGTCAGCGTGCCCAGCGCTGTCGTCAGCTGCGAGCTGGCGGGCAGGCTGAGCGGGTTGGTGGTGGCGGATGCGCTGTCGATCACCGGCGTCGCCATGGAGACTCCAAGCGCCGCGATGGTCGCGGCGGCGCCGAGCCGAGTGGGGCGGATCATCTGGTCAGGTCTCTCTCGTTCGAAGGGAAACTTCGTGTGTCATGTGTGTGATATCGGTCTCACGTCCGGTTTACTGAAATCTGGACGAATGTTCGGTTCCGGACGTGGGACGTTCCCGCTGCAATCACCGGGTTTTTGTGGTTGCCGTGGTTTGTGTGTTTTCGGCATCCAGCTACGTTTGCTTGATGGCCAAAATCGCCACCATCGGCGTCTATGAGTTCGACGGCGCCAGCTTCGTGGCCGCGCTCGACGCCGCCGACGTGACCCAGGTGATCGACATCCGCCAGCGCCGCGGGGTCCGCGGGGCCCAGTACGCGTGGGCCAACGCCCAGCGGCTCCAGGCGCGCCTGGGCGACGCCGGGATCGGCTACGTCTACCACCCTGAGCTGGCCCCCGACACCGAGCTGCGCCACCTCCAGTACCGCGAGGACGACCGCCAGGGCGTGGGCAAGCGCTCGCGGCAGACCCTGGCGCCCGACTACGTCCGCGAGTACACCGAGGAGATCCTCGATCTGGTGCCGCTCGAACCTCTGGTCCGGGGTCTGCCGGTACACGGGATCGGCGCGCTGCTGTGTGTCGAGGCGACCGCGGAGGCGTGTCACCGCTCCCTGGTGGCCCAGCGCCTGCACGAGCGCTTCGGCTTCGAGGTGCTGGACATCGAGCCCGATGTCGCCACCGAGATCGACCTTCGCTGAACCTTGGCTGAGAGGGGCACCCGCGTTATGGCATCCCGGGCCTCGGGTATAGAACTCAAGGTGTCAGGCCTGGCCCTCACCTTCGACGATGGCCCGGACCCGGGGCTCACCGGCCGTCTGCTCGACCGCCTCGCCAGCCTGGGAGCGCACGCGACCTTCTTCCCCCTGGCCAACCGGGCCGCCGCCGCGCCCCGCCTGATCGAACGGATGCTCGCGGACGGGCACGCCGTCGGCCTGCACTGCCTCGAGCACGTGCGCCACAGTGAGCGCGACGCGGCCTGGCTGGCCCAGGACACGCACGCCGCGCTGGCGCTCCTGGCCTCGGTTGGGGTGAAGCCCACGCTCTGGCGCACCCCGTGGGGCGACACGGCGCCCTGGACGACAGACATCGCCGCCGCCCACGACCTCCACCTGGTCGGCTGGAGCGTCGACACCCACGACTGGCGGGGAGATCGCGCCGAGGCGATGTTGGCGGCGACCCGCCCCGGGCTTGAGCCCGGGGCAATCGTCCTGGCTCACGACGGGATCGGACCCGGGGCCCGACGCGAGAGCGCTGAGGAGACGCTGGCCTACGTCGAGCTGGTGGCCGAGCTGGCGCGCGACCGCGGCCTTGCCCTCGAGGCGCTGGAGCTCCCTGCTCTTGCCTGACACCGAGGAGCCACGCGTGCTCGGAAACCCACCGGTCCGCACGTTGGAAGATGTCCTCGACGCGGTGAGCGCACGTGCGGCGCAGCGGGATGTCAGCGGCGACGGGATCGAGGACGCGCTGGCGCTGCTCGAGCGCGCCGGTGCGCTGGCCCAGAACGCGATCGCGGGGACCGAGCGGCCGCCGGCCGCAGCGGAGCTGGGACTGGTGCGGGCCGTAGCCAAGGCCGACAGCTCGGTCGGGCGCGTCCTCGATGGCCATCTCAACGGGGTCGAGCGCCTGGCTGTGCAGGCCCCGACCGGGCTGGCGCAGGCCGAGCTGGCGCTCGTCCGCCGGGGGCTTCTGCGCGTGGGGGTGTGGGGCGGCGACCCCCGCCCCGGTGAGGGCGGAGAAGGTGGTCGGGGCGGGGACGCGAGTGCGGCTCAGCCTGCCCGTGTGCACCGCGGCGGGGATGCCGACCACGAGGTGCTGACCGGTACCAAGACCTTCTGCTCCGGCGCGGGGGTGCTCGATCGCGCGCTGGTCCTCGCCCGCTCGGACGCGTCACCCGCCCCCGTGCTCGTGTGGATCGACCTGGGCGATCCCGAGCGGGTCCGCGTCGACCCGACCTGGTACCGCTCCTCCGGTCTGCGTGCCTCGGCCTCCCACCGCGTGGTGTTCACCCAGGCTCCCGTGCTGGCCCGCTTCGGCGAGCCCGGTGCCATCACCGCCCAGCCGTGGTTCGGGCGCGACGCGCTGCGCACCGCCGCCAGCTGGGCCGGTATGGCCGACCGGGCCGTGGAGCTGGCGCTCGCCGAGCTGGCGTCACGCCCGGGCCGGGGCCCGCTCGAGGACCTCGCCGCTGGACGCATCCTCGCCGCCCAGCGCACCATCTCCGCCTGGCTGGCGAGTGCCGCGTTGGCCATGGATCGGGCCGCGCACGATCTCTGGGACGTCGCTCTGCACGGCCGCGTGGCGATCGCGGCGGCGGCCCGGACGATCCTCGACGAGGCGGCCCGGGCATGTGGTTCGCACCCGTTCGCCACCGGTGGGGACCTCGACCGGATCCGGCGCGACCTCGACCTGTTCCTGCTCCAGCACCGCCTCGAGCCCGGCCTCGCCCGTGCGGGGGCCGCGGCCTTGGACGACCTCGCCGGTGGCGCCAGCTCATGAAGGCCTCCGCCTTTGACCAGCGCTACCGCGACGAGGGCGATCCCTGGGGCTACCGCACCAGCGCGTATGAGCGCGACAAGTACCGCGCGACCCTGGCGGCGTGCGGCGCGGGTCCATTCGTCTCAGCCCTCGAGCTGGCCGGCTCGATCGGCGTCTTCAGCGCCCAGCTGGCCCCGCGCTGTGGGCGGTTGACCACCATCGACTTCTCCGAGCCCGCGGTGATCGAGGCGCGGCGTGAGCTGGCGCCCTTCCCCCAGGCCACCGCGCTGTCCGGGGAGATCCCCACCGCGGTCCCGGACGGCCCCTATGACCTGATCGTCGCCTCCGAGATCCTCTACTACCTCGAGCCCGACGCGCTGGACGCGACCCTGACCCGCCTGGAATCGCTGCTGGCGGTCGGTGGCCGGCTGGTGGTGGTGCACTGGCGCCCCGCGGGGCCCGAGCGGCCGTTCACCGCCGCCGAGGTGCACGCCCGGGTGCTCGCCCTCGACTGGCTGGTTCTGGTGGAGGACGGATCGACCCCGGACTACCTGCTCTCGGTACTGGAGCGTCCACGATGAGCGGCGGGCGTCCGCTGGAGTACAACGTGTCCATGCCGGCGGACCAGCTGAGCGTCGTGGTGATCCCGGCCCGTGATGAGCAGGACCGGATCAGCACCTGCCTCGAGGCCCTGGCGGCTCAGACGATCGGCACCGATGGATTCGAGGTGATCCTGGTGGCCGACGCGTGCGAGGACGCCACCGAGGCGGTCGCGGTCGCCAGCGCCCAGCGCCTCGGGCTGTCGCTGAGCGTGCTGGAGGGGCCCGGGGCCGGCACCGGACCGGCGCGGCGAATCGGTATGGAGGCGGCGGCGGCTCGGCTCGAGGCGCTGGCTCAGCCCGAGGGCCTCATCGCCACCACCGACGCCGACACGGTGCCTGCGCCCGACTGGCTGGAGCGCCAGCTGCGTCACGTGGCCGCCGGCGCCCGGGTGATCGCCGGACTGATCCGCCTGGCTCCGGAGGACACCGACCGCCTGCCTGACGGCGTGATGGCGCGCCGCAGCGCCGATGCCGGACGACGGATGCAGACGGTCCTGGTCGGGGACCCCGACGCCCACCATCACCACTTCGCCGGCGCCTCGCTCGGCATCACCGCGGCGACCTACGCCGCCGTCGGGGGTCTGGAGGCGACCTCATCACTCGAGGACGAGGCGTTCGCCGAGCGGCTCGCCGCCCACGGGATCCCCATCCTGCGCCCCTCCGACGTCGTCGTGGTCACGGCCGCCCGCACCAGCGGCCGGGCCCAGCGCGGACTGGCGGTCGACCTCGCCGTCTCGGCCTGGCGGATGCGGCGGCGCTACCGGGCCGACGCCTTCGCGCTGGACCGGCTCACGCGTCCGGAGGAGAGCCGGGTCACCGTCATCATCCCCACCCGCGAGTGCGCGGACACCATCGCCGAGGTGCTCGACGCCGCCGTGGCGCCCGTCCGCGCCCGGGGCCTGGTCGACCGCGTCGTGGTGATCGACGCCAACTCGAGCGACCACACCGCTGAGCGCGCCCGGGCGGCCGGCGCCGAGGTCATCCAGCAGGACGCCGTGCTCGCGGACTTCGGTCCGGCTCAGGGCAAGGGCGACGCCATGTGGCGGGCGCTGTGCCTGACCGACGGGGACATCGTCTGCTTCCTCGACGGCGACACCGAGGATCCGGTCCCCGCGCACCTGCTCGGACTGCTCGGGCCGCTGCTGGCCGACCCTCAGCTCCAGTTCGTCAAGGGCACCTTCGACCGGCCGATGCGCAGCGGCGAGCTCCTCCTGCCCCACGAGGGCGGTCGCGTCACCGAGTTGACCGCCCGTCCACTGCTCAACCTGCACTTTCCGCTGCTGGCCGGCTTCAGCCAACCGCTGGCCGGAGAGTTCGCCGCCCGCCGCGCCACGCTCGAGCAGCTCAGCTTCCCGGTCGGCTACGGCGTGGAGATCGCGCTGCTGATCGACGCCCAGCGGCTGTGTGGCCTCGACGCGCTGGCCGAATGCCACCTCGGCACCCGCCAGAATCGCCACCAGTCACTGCGCGCCCTCAGCGAGATGTCCTTTGCCGTGTTGGCCGCCGTCGAGCGCCGGCTCGACGGCGCGCGCAGCGCCACCTCAGGCCAGTACCTGCGTCCATGGGAGGACGGGGCATATGTGCGCGTGCCGGTGGCCGAACGGCCACCGCTGGCGAGTGTTCAGTGGGCCGACAACGTGCGGGAGGACTCGTCCTCCCCCGCGATGTGAGACTCATAGATGCTGCGCACCGAGGCGTCACGGGAGTTGAGCACCTTGTCGGCGCCGACCAGCTTGATGATGCGATCGGTGACGAAGCGCGGCAGCAGGTACTGGATGGCGAGCAGCCGTCCCACCCACCCGGGCGCGTAGATGTCCACGTGGTTGTGCTCGATGCCGTGGACGATGGTGTTGGCCACGTCGACGGGCTCGAGCACCTTGAGGGCGCCGTGGCTGGAGAGTCCGGAACCGAGATCGGTGTTGACCACCAGCGGCATGACGATCGACACGTCGATGTTGGTGTCGATGACCTCCTGGCGGATCGCCTCGGAGAGACCGACCACCGCATGCTTGGTGGCCGAGTAGGTGGCGCCGCCCGGCGCGCCGTACTTGCCGGCCGTCGACGCGACGTTGACGAGATGGCCCTCGCCCCGGGCCTGGAAGCGGCGCAGGGCCAGCTTGGAGCCGATGATGACGCCGTGCAGGTTGATCTCGATCATGCGCATCGCGGTCGCGTCGCGCTCCTCGACGAAGTCCCCCAGCGGCATGATCCCGGCGTTGTTGATGAGGATGTCGAGCGGACCCAGCTCACGCTCGGTCTCCTCCAGGAACGCCTCGAAGGAGTCCGAGTCGGTGACGTCCAGGTAGGCGCCGAGCGTGTCGTGTCCGAGCTCCTCGGCCGTGGCCAGGGCCAGATCCCCGTCGATGTCGCCGATCGAGACCTTGGCACCCTTGGCGATCAGCGCTTCCGCTGTCGCGCGACCGATCCCGCGGGCGCCACCGGTGATCGCTACGACCTTCCCTGTCAGTGACTTCGTCATACACACAGCCTACACACCTGTGACAGGTACGCTGAACGGTCGTGTCGGTCTCGCGCCTCGTCGTCGGCATCGTCTGCCTGGGGGTGGGAGCCTTCTTCTTTCGCGCTCGCCGGCGTCTGCGCGCCGGCTCCGATGGCGTCGTCGTCCCGCGGGCCGCGACCGCCCTGATCGCGGCGATCGCCTGGGTGGCCGGCCTGGTCGGCGTGCTCTGGGTACTCCTCGCCTTTGCCTAGCATGAAGCGGTTCGGTCCGGCCATGGAGGTGCGTGACTTCCGCCGTTGGTTCTACGCGAGCTTCGGAATGAGCACCGCGCTGCAGATGCTCGAGGTGATCATCGGCTGGTCGGTCTACTCCCACCAGCAGAGCGCCCTCGACCTCGGGTGGATCGGCCTGGCGGAGTTCCTGCCGCTGTTCATCCTGGCCCTGCCGGCCGGCCAGATCGCCGACCGCTTTCCGCGCAAGTACGTCCTCGCGGTCGCCAACGTCCTCGGCGTGGGCGTCGCGCTCGGGCTCGTCGCCCTCAGCCTCGCCCACGTGCACGCGGCGATCCCCTACCTGGCCTTCGCCGTCGGGGCCGGGGTGGTCATGGCGATCGGCCAGCCCGCGGCGCGGGCGATGCCGCCCACACTGGTCGAGCGCGAGCTGATCCCCAGCGCGATGACGCTGCGCTCGTTCTCGGCCCAGGGCGCCCAGGTGATCGGGCCGGCGCTCGGCGGCGTCGTCTACGGCCTCTCCCCGTCCCTGGTCTACGGACTCGCGGCGCTGTCCTGCGCGATGGCCGTGCTGGCCGCCCTGTCGATCGGCCCGGGCGCCGCCCACGCCGACCTCGCGGCGACCCCCCGCCAGGCCGCCAGCGTGGAGACGGTGCTGGAGGGCCTGCGCTTCGTGCGGCGCACCCAGATGATCCTCGGGGCGATCCTGCTCGATCTGCTCGCCGTGCTGTTCGGCGGCGCTGTGGCACTGCTGCCGGTCTTCGCCGACCACATCCTCCACGTCGGAGCCACCGGCCTGGGCATCCTGCGGGCGGCTCCGGCGATCGGAGCCCTCCTCGGCGCGGTGATCCTCACCTGGCGGCCGCTCACCCGCCGCGCCGGCCCGACGCTGCTCGGCGTGGTGGCCGCCTTCGGTGGATGCATGGTCGTCTTCGGTCTCTCCCACAACGTCGAGCTGTCGTGGATCGCCCTGGCGGTCAGCGGCTTCGTCGACTTCTTCTCGATGAACATCCGCGGGACGACGGTCGCCCTGGCCACCCCCGACGCGCTGCGGGGCCGCGTCGGCGCGGTGGAGACGGTGTTCATCTCCGCCTCCAACCAGCTCGGGGCCTTCGAGTCGGGCCTGTCGGCCTCGCTGGTCGGCACCGTGCCGGCGGTGGTCGGCGGCGGCATCATGACGATCCTCATCGCGGTCGGCTGGATCCGGCTGTTCCCCGCCCTCGGAAAGGTCGACCGGATGAACGACATCGAGCCCGAGCCGGTCGCCGCCGAGCTCGAGCTCGTCGGCTGACGATGTGACGTTCATATAACGGCGGCCTCTCAAGATGGCCACATGCCCTCTCGAGGAATCCCCCACGCCGGCCGCATGGCCGCGGTCGTCGCCGTCGTTCTCGCCCTGGCCGCGGCCATCGCGACGTCCGCCCGCGCCGACACGGCGACGACCTGGAGTGCGGTCTCCACGATCCCCGGCGTGAGCAGCCCGAGCGGGGCGGCGGTGGTGTCCGGGCCGACCGGGGGGACGCTGCTGCTCGCCGACGGAGCCTACGGCGGGCTCGTCTGGCCCGTCGTCGCCGGGGCACCGCTGTCGAGCACCCCCAGCTACGTCGCCTTCGGGCAGATCACCAGCCAGTCGGCGCTCGGCCTGCCCGACGGCGACGCGATCGTCGCCTCGGTCAACTCGGTCGGCAGGACGATCTTCACCTATCGGTTCGCCAATGGCGACCTGGGTTCCAGCGTCACGGTGAGCGGCGTCTCCAGTTACGCGGCCAACGCCGACGAGCTGCTGGTGACCAGCGCCGGCAGCGGGGCCAGCGTCACCTCCTACGTGATCGGCACCGACGGCACCCTGACCGCGAACGGCGCCGCGATCACCATCTTCAGCGACGGGACGTTGTTCGGTCAGACCTGGACGGCGCTGGATCCCGACGGCAGCGCCGAGGTGCTCATCAGTGCCGTCGACGAGCAGTCGGGCACGCCCGACTACGGCGACGGGTACATGGCCGAGGTCCAGCGCCTCCCCACCGGGACGTGGCAGACCCCCGAGCAGGTGCCGGGCACCGCTGACGCCGACACCAACAACCTCCACGTCGCGGTCGCGCCCACCGGGGCGATGATCGCCAGCTGGCCCACCGATGTGGAGATCAACGGCGTCTTCTACACCACCGGCGTCTACGCCCAGATCCGCCAGCCCGACGGCGGCTTCGGCACGCCGGTGCAGCTTCTGAACCAGAGCAGCGTGCCCGTCGGCGGTGTCGCCGCCGAGCAGAGCCCGCATGTGGCGGCCGGGCCCGACGGGACGCTCGCGGCCACCGTCACCGGCTACACCTGCCCCGACCAGCAGGTGACCACCGAGGCGACGTCGTCGACCAGTGTCTGGATCGCGCCGCCCGGAGGTGCGCTCGGGTCCTACGCGGTCCCGGGCACCACCCTGACCACCACCAACGACACCGGGGTCACCGCGCTCGGCGCCGGTGGAGGACGGGCGGTGGTCGGGCTGCACACCTCGACCATCCTCGATCCGACCAACGTGAGCGGTGGAAACCCCTCCTTCTACGGATCCTGTGGAGAGGAGGAGGGCTATCCCGCCAAGCAGGCGTTCAGTGACAGCGCGGTCGTGCTCGGGCCGAACACCGACGTGGTGTCGCCCACCTTCGGAACCGGCGGGCAGACCGGAACCGGCGCGGTCAGCGACGTCGACGTCGACGCGGCGTCGCTCGATTCCAACGGCAACGCCACGGTCATCGGCAGCCTGGATACCCCGAACGCGGCGGAGTACGCGACCCTTGGTTCCGTCGGCTCCGCGACCGGAGCCTCGACGACGACCTCGAACCCTGGGTCGAGCAGCTCCGGCTCCCCGGCTCCGGCCGCGCCGACCTCACCGGCTCCGTCGACCTCACCGGCCCCGTCGACCTCACCGGCTGCCCCGGCCACCCCGGCTACGCCCGTCGCGACGCCTGTGGTCGTCCCGCCCCACCAGACCGCAGCCAAGGTCACGCTGATCACCCCGACCGTGGTGGGCCAGAACGGCAGCCAGGTCGTCACCGCGAGCAACACCACCGACGCGATCGAGAACCTCACGATCGCCGAGTACGCCCTGGCCAGCGGCCTGACCACGTCGCTGCGGGCCGAGGCGACGCGGTCGAAGCTGATCCGGATCGCTGCGGGCCGTCTGTCGCTCAAACCCCACCACGCGGGCAGGCTGGCCCTGCACCTGACCCCGGCGGCCCGGAAGCTGCTGGCCAAGCCCGGCCATCGGCTCTCGGTGACGCTGACGATCACCACCACCGCAAGGGGTCACACCACCAGCGTGATCACGCGCCACCTCGTGCTGAGGGCCGGCGCCGTCCGCTGAGGGATTGAGCACCCGACGGAGAGAGGGGGATTCGAACCCCCGAACGAGTTTCCCCGTTACACGATTTCCAATCGTGCCCGTTCAACCGCTCCGGCACCTCTCCAGCTATGAGGCGCGCGCGAGAGCGAGCGCCGGTGCGGCAAGAGTAGCGGCTGGACCCATACGATCCGCGGGTGCCCAACTACGGAGACTTCCAGCTCGAGATCTACCTGTCCGGCCTCAGCGGGGTGCGTCCGCCGCTGCCGATGACCTATCCGGAGCTCGCCGCCCGCGCGCAGGCGGCGCTGGCCGATGACGTCTACGCCTACGTCGCCGGTGGTGCGGGGAACGAGTTCACCCAGGACGCCAACGTCAGCGCCTTTGACGCCTACGCGCTGACGCCGCGGATGCTGGCCGGCGCCGCCGAGCGCGACCTGTCGATCGAGCTGTTCGGGCACCAGCTCCCCAGCCCCCTGCTGCTCGCCCCGGTCGGGGTCATCGGCCTGTGCGCCCAGGACGGCCACGGCGACATCGCCACCGCCCAGGCGGCGGCGCGCACCGGCGTGCCGATGATCGCCTCGACCCTGATGGTCGATCCGCTCGAGGAGGTGGCCGCTCACCACGGCGACACGCCGGCCTTCTTCCAGCTCTACACCCCGGCTGACCGCGAGCTGGCCGCCTCCTTCGTCCACCGGGCCGAGCAGGCCGGCTATCAGGCGATCGTCGTCACCCTCGACACCCAGATCCTCGGCTGGCGCCCGCGCGACCTCGCGATCGCCTCCTTCCCCCAGCTCCAGGGGCGCTGCTTGGCCAACTACTTCTCCGATCCCATCTTCCGGGCCAAGCTTGCCAAGCCGCCGGAGGAGGACCCCCGCGCCGCCGCGCTCGCCTGGGCCCTGGGCTTTGCGGACCCGGGCCTGAGCTGGGACGACCTCGCCTGGCTGCGGTCGCTGACCGACCTGCCGCTGGTGCTCAAGGGCATCTGCCATCCCGAGGACGCCCGCCGCGCCGTCGACGGTGGCGTCGACGGCATCTACTGCTCCAATCACGGCGGGCGCCAGGCCAACGGGGGTGCGGCGGCGATCGATGTGCTGGCGGGCGTGGTGGAGGCGGTCGACGGCCGCGTGCCGGTGATCTTCGACTCCGGCGTGCGCGGGGGCGAGCACATCGTCAAGGCGATCGCCCTCGGCGCCAGCGCCGTGGCCGTCGGACGTCCCTATGCCTGGGGCCTGGCCCTGGGCGGGGTCGACGGCATCGTCCACGTGCTGCGTTCGCTCCTGGCCGAGGCGGACCTGCTGATGGCCGTGGACGGCTATCCCCGTCTCCAGGACCTGACGCCCGAGGCGCTGATCAGACGCTGAACTGCCAGGCGCCGCCGCGCAGCAGCGCCACGCGGGATCCGTCGGCGCTCACCCCGTCGACCTCGACCTCGTCGGAGCCGATCATGAAGTCGATGTGAATCGAGCTGTGGTTGATCCGCTCCAAACTCGCCTCGTCATCGACGGTGTCGGGGTAGGCGGCGCCCAGTGCGATGTGGCTGGCGGAGTTCTCATCCAGCAGCGTCTCGTAGAAGACGGTCCCCAGCTGGCCGATGCGACTCATTCCGTCGACCAGTGCCACCTCACCGAGCTGGGCCGCCCCGGGGTCCCGGGCGATCATCGTCGCCACCAGCCCGGCGTTCTGCTCCGCGTCCACCGACACCGCCCGCCCACCGGCGAACTCGACGACGAGTCCGCGGACCGTCCCGCCCCCGACGACCAGCGGCTTGGTGGCGCTGACGTGTCCGTCGACCCGCCGGGGATCGGGGGCGCTGAACACCTCCTCGGAGGGCAGATTGGCGCTGAAGCGCACCCCGTCGAGGTTGGTGTCGGCGCCGACGCTCTTCCACACCGAGCCGGGCAGCAGGCCGACTGACAGGTCGGTGCCCGGGCCGCTGAAGTGCAGCGCGTCGAAGCGCCGTGCGGTCAGTTGGGCGGCGACGCGCCCGAGCGTGGCGAAGCGCTCGCGCCAGGCGGCGACCGGATCGGGCTCGTTGAGGCGCATCACGAAGGCGATCTCCTCCCACATGCGGTCAACCGCGGCGGTGGGTTCGAGCGACGGGTACAGCGCCGATGCCCAACCGGCACTCGGACCCGGCGCGACGATCCAGTTCCACTGGCGGCCGTGGGTGACCTCGAGCGTCTCGCGGAGCCGCGGCAGCATGTCGTGACCGAGACGCTCGGCCGGAATGTCGTCCATCAGCGTCGGGGCCTCCGGTCCCGACAGGCGGATCTGGGCGCCCCGCAGCTCACCGAGACCCCGGTAGCGCTCACCCCACCAGGGCGGCACGAAGCTGAGGCTGTCGAGTGGCGCCTGCGCGAGTCGGGCGTGCTTCACGTACGGATCGAAGATCCACGGGTCGACATAGGCGGCGCCGCGCGCGTAGGCGGCGCTGGCGACGGCGCGCCAGACCTCCTCCATCCCCGGCTCGGCGGTGATCCCGACCACCTGACCGGGCTGGACGTTGACGCCGGTCTCGGCGACGATCAGCTCGGCGAGCGCCGCGGCCCGGTCAGGCATCACTGCGCCATTGGGGGACGGCGAGGATCACCAGTCGCAGCTGCTTCTCGGCCGTTGCCGTGATCGCGGCCTGGGCCCGTGCGTCGTCGGCCGGCGTCTCGAGGATGGCCTCCACGGTGGAGATCATGGCATTGACGATCAGCGTCGCGACCATGTTGAGGTCGGCGGTGTTCCAGTCGCGCAGGTAGGGGAACCGTGCCAGGTCGGTCGCCAGCTCACTGGCGAACAGCCGGATCTCGGAGAGCACCGCCCGCCGCAGCCGGTCCGACGAGCTCCCGCGGGCGCGGGCGATGAAGGCGAAGTGATCACGATGCTCGCTGACGTAGTTGACCAGGACCCCGACGGACCCTGGGATCGCCTCGGTCCAATCCCCCTTGCGCGCCTCGCGCATGACCGCACGGAGCGTCCGGAAGGACTCGTCCATCAGCGCCAGCCCGAGGTCATCCAGGCTGTCGAAGTGGCGGTAGAAGGCGGCCGGCACCACCCCGGCGGCCTTGGTGATGCTGCGCAGCGACAGGCCGTCGAAGTTCTCGCCCGCCTGGATGCGCAGCAGGGCGGCCTCCATCAGCGCCTGGCGGGTCGCCTGGCGGCGTTCCGCCTGGGTTCGGGACGGGCGCGTGCTCACCGATTTGCGGTACGCGTGTTCACAAAGTGTGTGGTTCGGCTCACGGAAGGGTAGATCTGGTCTTGACGCAACAGGAGATGTGATGGAACATGACCTTAGTGAACATGCGTGCACTAAATCTCATGGGATCTCTTCTCACCGGCGGCGGCACTGCTCCGACTGAGCAGTCCCCCGCTCCTACGCGTGGTGTCGCCCGCCGGCTGTTGCGTAGCCAAATTGTCGATCTGATGGTCGGCCCCCACGGTATCGATCGCTACCTGGAGCTGGTCCGCCCGACCCTCACCGTGCACGACGCGCGCGCCGAGGTGGTGGCAGTCAGCCATCAGACCGATCGCACCGTGACGTTGACCATCGGCCCGAACCGGGCCTTCACCGGCTTTCGGGCCGGGCAGTTCGTCAAGGTCGGGGTGGAGATCAACGGGCGCCGCTACACGCGCACCTACTCACCCACCATCTCCGAGCACGACGTCCACCTGCTCGAGCTCACGATCACCGTGCGCGAGGGCGGCACCGTGGGCACCTACCTGCGCGAGCACGCCAAGCCCGGTCTGCTGCTGCACCTGTCCGACGCGAGCGGCGACTTCCTCATGCCCCGGGTGCGTCCGCGACATCTGGCCCTGGTCAGCGGTGGCAGCGGGGTGACCCCGACGATCGCGATGCTCCGCACGCTGATCTCGGAGAACTACTCCGGCACCATCGACTTCGTCCACTACGCCCGCACCGCCGCCGACTGGCTCTACAAGCCCCAGGTCGAGGCGATCGCGGCCCAGCACCCCAACGTGCGGCCCATGTTCATCGCCACCCGCGAGGGCGGTGAGCGCTTCGGCGCCGACACGCTCGCGGCCGGCGCCCACGTCCTGGTCTGCGGCCCGCCCGAGCTGATCGAGTCGGTCCGAGCTCACCATCCTGAGGCGACCGCCGAGACCTTCACCCCGCCCACGCTCGACGTGTCGGGCGCGGCGGCCGAGGGGACCGTCCGCTACCTCGGTTCTGACCTGAGCGCCCCGATCGCCGAGGGGACGCTGCTGGAGCAGGCCGAGGCCAGCGGGCTCAGCCCCGAGTACGGCTGCCGTATGGGCATCTGCCACGGCTGTACCTGCCGCAAGTCGGCGGGGACCGTCAAGAACATCCTGACCGGCGAGATCAATGACGAGGAGGACGTGGACATCCAGATCTGCATCTCCGTCCCCGTCACCGACGTCTCGCTCGACCTGTAAATCGCGGACGAGAGGACATTCACATGCCGATCACCTACGGAGATCTGACCCCCGAGGACGTGCAGCGACTCGGCGAGGAGCTCGACGCCATCCGCAACCGCGTCGTCGCCGACCTCGGTCAGGCGGACCTCGACTACATCCGCAACATCATCAAGGCTCAGCGCGGCCTCGAGGTCGCGGGGCGCGCGATGCTCGAGTTCGGCTGGCTGCCCCCGCTGTGGCTCGGCGGGACCACCGCCCTCTCCCTGTCGAAGATCCTCGACAACATGGAGATCGGCCACAACGTGATGCACGGCCAGTACGACTGGACCAACGACCCGGCCCTGAACTCCCAGAAGTTCGAGTGGGACACGGCGTGTCCGGCTGACCAGTGGCGCCACAGCCACAACTACATGCATCACACGTACACGAACATCCTCGACATGGACCGTGACATCGGGTACGGCATTCTGCGCATGGCCGAGGAGCAGCGCTGGAACCCCTACTACCTGGGCAATCCGGTCTACGCCACGCTGCTGATGCTGCTGTTCGAGTGGGGTGTGGCCGTCCACGACCTGGAGATGGACCAGGTCCTCAGCGGTAAGAAGCCCCTGAACACCGAGATGCTCAAGGAGATCGGCGCCAAGGGCGGGCGCCAGGCGTTGAAGGACTACGTGATCTTCCCGCTGCTGGCCGGTCCCGGAGCGCCGTTCACCCTCGCGGGCAACTTCACCTCCAACATCGTCCGCAACATCTGGACCTTCTCGATCATCTTCTGCGGCCACTTCCCCGCCGGCGTGCAGGAGTTCTCCAAGGAGGACGCGGCCAACGAGACCAAGGGCGAGTGGTACCTGCGCCAGATGCTCGGCTCGGCCAACATCACCGGCAGCCGGCTGTTCCACATCCTGTCGGGCAACCTGTCCTTCCAGATCGAGCACCACCTGTTCCCGGACATCCCGGCCCGCCGCTACGCCGAGATCTCCCAGGAGGTGCAGGAGATCTGTGAGCGCTACGGCCTGCCCTACAACACGGGTCCGCTGCCCAAGCAGCTTGGCTCGGTGGCGAAGAAGATCGTCCGCCTGGCCTCGCCGTTCGTCGGCAACTCGCCGCTCAACCGCAAGTGGAAGGCGGACGCGCCGACGGCGGCCCCGGCGCCAACACCCGCGCCCGCCGACCTGACGGTCGACGAGCGCGAGCTGGTCACCGCCTGATCACTTCCAGGGCAGCAGGTAGGCGCGGTAGGTGTTCACGCCGGTCGGGTACTCGGCGTTGAACACCAGCTTGCCGGCGGCGTTGAACTCGGACACGTAGGGCAGGATGCCCCAGCCGATGAACTCACCGCCGCCGGCCAGGAACTGGCCGTTGCCCTGTGAGCTGGCGACCTGCTGCTCGGGCTGGTTATCGGAGCGGATGAGCGTGGCGGTCCGGGTGCTGGGATCGATCTGGATCGTCACCACCCGGGCGAAGGCGAACTCCGACGTGGAGTCGGCGCCCGTGTTGGCCACCCCGGCTGACTCGTTGTCGAACACGGTGTAGGTGTTCGGCCCGACCTGCTGGGGGTCGTGCTGCCAGGCGAAGATGTCGCCGGCGTTGTTGAGGGACTGACCCGGCCCCGCCTTGAGCGTGAAGCTGGAGGCCTTGCCCCCGAGCTGCCAGATGATGTTCCCCGTCTGGCGGGACACCTTGTAGGTCGTCCACGTGTCACGCCCGTCGATCAGCAGGTTGCCGTCGCTGGTCAACTTCACCGCGTTGAGATGGAACCAGTCCCAGGGAGTGCTGGCGCTGGCCGGGAGCGGCTGCTCGGACTGGGAGTAGGGGACATGATTGGCGCTGTTCCAGGAGAACAGCACCTTGCCGGTCTTGATGTCGATCTCCTGGACGACCCCGTTGATCACCGTCTGGTCCGCCGGGCCGCCGATCGAGGTGAGGTCCGCGGTTGACGTGGTGTAGGAGATGATCCAGGCGTCGCCCTGATTGGTGATGAGGAATTCGTGACCGTCCGAGGACAGGCCCGAACCCGCGTTGACCGCGGCGATCTGCTGGTAGTGATCGTTGAAGATGAGGTCCTCGCCCGTGGAGACACCACCGAAGTTGACGCCCTGCCAGAAGGTGAGCACCGGCTGGCCGTCCAGGGTCTGGGTACGGAAATCGCTGTCCTCCTGGCCATAGGGAGCCGGGTGGAACCAGATCTCCTTGCCCGTGGGGCTGAGGATCTCGGCGCCGTTGGCGTACTGGCTGGGATCGCCGAAGGGCGACACGAAGATGTCACCGCTGCCGACGGCCTTGGTGCCGGTGATGATCTTCAGCGGCGGTCGGGCCAGCGCGGGGGCAGCGGCCGTCGTCGTGGTGGTGGTGGTGGTGGTCGGGACGGGCACCGGGGCGCCCGTGACCGTTACCGGGTGCTGCGCCGCCTGAGCGGATGCGCCGGAGAGCGCGATGACCGCCGCGGATGCGAGGCCGGCGGCCGTCGCACCCGCGGCGAGTGCCGATGTTCTGAGCATGAATCAGTCCTTCTCGTGGGAGGCAGGCACTCTAGCCAAAGCCACCCAAGTCCATCGACTCAGTCAACAACGGCGGTCGGGGCCCTAGGCGGTCGCCCCTGCGAACACCGGGCCGAGCGCCTTGCCGGTCAGCTCCAGGGACTCGAGATCACCGGCCATCCCGCCGATGGTCAGACCCTCGATACCGGCGTCAACGTAGGCCTGGGCCTGCTCGGCGACCGAGTCGGGGTCGCCGACCATTGCCGCGTCGATGCGCGCCTGGGGGAAGCCGGCGGCCACGGCTGCCGCCGCCTTCTTCTGCGCGGCCTCATGCGTCGCGCCGATGAACACCCCGGCCATCGCCGTCTTGGTGATCTCGGAGAAATCACGGCCGACGGTCTCGCAGTGCTCCTCGAGGATCCCCACCAGCCGCTTGAGGTTCGCCGGATCGCCGAACAGGTTGCAACCGTCGCCGTACTTCGCGACGTAGCGCAGCGTCTTCTTCTCGCCGCTGCCGCCGATCAGGATCGGGATGCTGCCACGCAGCGGGCGCGGGTTGTTGTAGGGCGCGTCGATGTGGAAGTACTCGCCGGAGAAGCTCGGTCGGTCCTCGGAGAACATCGCCTTGACGATCTGCAGTCCCTCCTCCTCCATGGCCATGCGCACCTTCAGCTCGGGGAAGTCATAGCCGTAGGCCTTGTGTTCCTCCTCGAACCAGCCCGCGCCGATGCCGTGCCACACCCGCCCACCCGAGATCATGTCGAGGGTCGTGGTGATCTTGGCCGCCAGGGCCGGGTTCCGGTAGGTGATCGACCCGACGAGCAGGCCCATCGTCAGGGTCTCCGTCCGCGCCGCGATCCCCGCCAGCACAGTCGAGCCCTCGAGCATGTAGTTCTCGGGCGGGCCCACCATGGCGATCTGGTGGAGGTGGTCCATCACCGAGATGGAGCTCCAGCCGCTGCTCTCGAGCGTCTGGGCGGTCTCGATGAGCTTGTCGAAGATCCCGTCCGGCTCGACGCCGGGGAAATTGAAACTGGGGACGTGAAGGTCCAATGTGATCGGTACGCGCATGGGCCTCACGCTACTCCTCGGCGACTCATGCGGAGTTACCCTCCGGTAATGCCCGGTCTGAGTGTCGAGGAGGCCCAGCGGCGCTTCCTCGCCGCCCGGGTGGCGCGGCTCGCCACGGTCACCTCCGTGGGCCATCCCCACATCGTCCCCGTGACCTTCGCGCAGTCCGGCACCGACTCCCTGGTCACGGCGATCGACCACAAGCCCAAGCGCACCACCGCCCTGGCGCGGCTGGAGAACATCGCCGCGAACCCGGTCGTGTCGCTGCTGGTCGACCACTACGCCGATGACTGGACCCAGCTGTGGTGGAGCCGCGCCGACGGTCACGCCACGGTGCTGAAGCCAGGCATCCAGGATCGCCGGCGTGACGCCGGCATCGCCCGCCTCGTCGAGCGCTATCCCCAGTACCGCGAGCATCCGCCGGCCGGCACGGTGATCCTCATCACCGTCGTGCGCTGGTCGGGCTGGGAGTTCGCTTGAGGCCGCGCTGATCACGGCCGATACAGGGTCGGGATGCGAACGGCAGAGGCTCGATGACACCGCAGCGCGCTCTGTGCGCCGCGGCGGTGACGCTGGTGATCGGACTGGCGGGAGGGCCCGGTGTCGGCTCGGCCAGCGCGTCCGCCCCGAACTTCACCTGGACCGGTCAGGCCGGAACCGAGCTGTGGTCGAGCGCCGGCAACTGGCAGGGCGGTGTCGCCCCGAGCGGGACGGTGGGGACGCTCAGCTTCCCCGCGCTCGCCTGCATCCCGACGACGCTGTGTGAGTCCGAGACCGACCTGGCGAACGTCTCGGCCACCGCGCTGGACCTCGACGACGCCAGCGGCTACGCCATCGCTCCGCTGACCGCGAGCGACAGTGCCGAGGCCCTCGCCATCGGCTCCGGTGGCCTCACCGCCACCACCCAGGCGAGGAGCGCACCCAACGGCACGCCCGTCCTCGGCCCGGTCAGCTTCAGCGGAGCCGAGACCTGGACGATCGACGGTGGTCCCGCCGGCGTCGGCGGGCTCACGCTGGGCCAGATCACCTCTGCCTCCAGCGGGGCCGGCACCCTGCACCCGACCGCCCCGTCGATCGCGCTGCATCTCGCCGACCAGGCTCGGCTGAACCTCGCGGGCGCCGGTGTCGACAACGAGCTGGGAACGCTCACGGTCACCGGGACCAACACCTCCGACACGGGCGCGGCGGCGAGCGCGAACGGCACGATCGACTTCACCGCATCCGGCGGCGAGCTCAACGCCGAGGACCTCACCCCGGTCACGCTCGACGACGCCGCGCTCATCGGTGCCACCACCGTCGGTCCGCTCAGCGCCTCCGGCAGCCTCATCGGCTTCACCAGCTCCGTGGGCACCACCCAGATCGACGGAAACGCCAACCTCGGCGGCGGGACGCTGCTCGACCTGCCGCTGGTCGGATCGGGCTCAGCGACACCGGCCGGCAGCGACTACGCCCAACTCAACGCGACCGGACAGGTCGCCCTCAACGGGGTCACGTTGAAGCTGGTGCCCAATACGCCCCGCTGCCCCTCCCTCGCCGCCGGAGACGTGGACGCGATCGTCACCGCCGTGGGCGGTGTCTCGGGCACCTTCACCGGAATGCCCAACGGCGCCCAGGTGACGCTGAACTGCGTGGGCCAGGCGCCGAGCCTCCGGATCGGTTACACCACCAACACGGTGACCGCCACGGTGCTGAGCGCGGGCGGACCCGCCTATCCGACCACCGTGGCGTTGACCGGACCGACGAGCACCCCGATGGCCGGCCAGACCATGGCGCTCAGCGCCACCGTCGCCTCCAGCCACGCCGCTGCCGGCACCGAGCCGGCCGGCAGCCTGACCTTCTTCGAGGACCGAACGGCGATCCCGGGTTGTGGGTCTGAGGCGCTGAGCGCGTCCGGCTCCGGCGTGGGTGCCGAATGCAGCCTCACGGCGCCCAGCGGAGCGCACAACTTCACCGCGACCTACACCCCAAGCACCACCGACTGGGCGGCCGCCACCAGCAGCGCCGTGTCGATCACCCCGACGCCGGTCCTGGCGGTGACCGCGAGCCCGACCGTGAGCCCGACCGCGACGCCGCCCGCGCCCACCCCGACGTCCAGCGTTCCAGTCCCCGCCGCGCCGCTCCCCTCGCCGGTGATGAAGCTGAGTGCCGGCCGCGCCCCGGGGAACCCCCAGCTGCTCAGCGATACCGCGACCCTGACCCCGCCCAGCCGACACGCGCCAGCTCTCAGCGGTCAGGTCAGCTTCTTCGACGGCGTGGTCGCCATCCCCGGCTGCCAGGCGGTCGCGCTCAGCGCGGGCACGGCCAGCTGCACCACGGGCGTTCAGACGCTGGGCGCCCAGACCATCACCGCCGTCTATGCCGCCACCAGCAGCTACAGCGCCGCCACCGCGCACGCCGTCGCCTACTCCTCGTTGGCCGCTCCGACCGCCCGGTTCACGCGCTTCAGCACCCAGACCCCGGCGCTCAGCCTCACCGTGCGTTCGCCCGATGCGCCGTTCACCGGATACACCGTGGCGTTCCTCACCCCGGGCATCAGCTTCGACGCATTCGCTGCGCTGATGTCCTCGAGCGGCAAGCTGCGCATGGCCCACAGCGCGCTGGCCCTCACCCTGGCGAGCCCGGCCGCCAGCGCCTACTTTCAGCTCGGGACCGGCGCCGTCAAGCTGACGCACAGCCTCCCCGCCCACGGTGCGATCCAGACCCTGATCAGCCTGACCTTCGCCCACCGCCCCAGCGCCGAGCTCCTGCTGTCGATTCCCCGCTGAGAGCTGTGGTCAGGCGTCGCGAGCGCGCAGAAGGTAGGCGGCCGCGGCGACGGCGAGCACGACGTAGCCGCAGAACAGCGCGAAGCCGCCCCACGGAGAGAAGGCATGGGCCTGCTGCAGGGCCATGGCGATCCCGCTGCCGGCCACCGATGGCAGATACGGATTGATCGCGTGGTTGGTGCTGTCAGGCAGCAACAGGAGCACCGGGGGAAGCACGAAGAGGATGCCGACGTAGGTGGAGATCCCCCCAGCGGTCGAGCGGATCATCGTGCCGAAGGCGGTGCAGATGATGCCGATGCCGGTCAGGTACAGCGCGCTGCCGATGACCGCCCGGAACGCGTGCGGCGCACCGATCCCGATGTTGACGTGGTGCTGGACGAAGATCGCGTTGGAGGCGAAGAACGCGATGAGCGAGCCGGCGAACATCAACACGAAGCTGACGGAGGCGAAGACGATCAACTTCGCCCACAGCACGGGGAGGCGCTTGGGTACCGCCAGCAGCGAGGAACGGATCTGGCCCGTGGAGTACTCACCGCTGATCACCAGGACGCCGAGCACCCCGATGGCCAGCTGAGCGAAGTGATAGCCGGCCAGGGCGTGGTCAACCGGGTTGAAGAACAGACGCTCAGCCAGGCTCAACTGCTTCCAGCGGTCCATCTCGATGACCGCGAACAGCGGCCCGAGCCCGGCCTGGGCCAGGAAGGCGATGAGGAACGACCACCGGGTGGAGCGCAGCGACCACAACTTGGTCCACTCCGAGCGGATGACGTGCCTCAGCGTGACACCGTCGCTGCCCGCGGGGCCGGGCCTGACGTCCTCCACCGTGCTCATGGGGTGGCCTCAGAGGGTTGATACTCGACGGCGTCGTGGGTCAGGCTCATGAAGGCGTCCTCGAGGGTGACCTTCAGCGGGGTCAGCTCATACAGGACGAGGCCGTGGGCGGCGGCGATCTCACCGATCCGCTCCGAGGTCAACCCCGACGCTCGCAGGGCGCCGTCGGACTCGGACTCGACGCCCGCGCCACCGTCGGCGAGCAGGGCCTCACGGAGCGCGGCCTGGTCGGCCGCGCGGATGCGGACCGGGGCACCGGCTGAGGCACGGGTGACGAACTCGGCCACCGTGGTGTCCTCGACCAGGCGGCCCCGCCCGATGACGATCAGGCGCTCGGCGCTCTGCTGGATCTCGGACATGACATGGCTGGAGAGGAACACCGTGCGACCCTGGCGGGCGAGCTCGATGAGCAGCGTGCGGATCCAGCGGATCCCCTCGGGATCGAGGCCGTTGGCGGGCTCGTCGAGGATCACCGTGTGCGGGTCCCCCAGCAGGGCGGCGGCGATCCCCAGGCGCTGGCCCATACCCAGGCTGAAGGCGCCGACCCGCTTCCGCGCGACGTCGGCGAGACCCACCAGCTCGAGCACCTCGTCGACCCGGCCGCCGGGAATGGCGTGGGTCTGGGCCAGGGCCAGCAGGTGGTTGCGGGCTGAGCGGCCGCTGTGGATGGCGCGGGCCTCCAGCAGTGCACCCACCTCATGCAGCGGGGCCCCCAGCCCCGCGTAATCACGACCTGAGATGGTGGCGGTGCCCGCGCTGGGACGGTCGAGGCCGAGGATCATGCGCATCGTGGTGGACTTGCCGGCGCCGTTGGGGCCGAGAAACCCGGTCACGACGCCGGGCTCGACGGTGAAGGTCAGATCCTCGACGGCGACCTTCTCGCCGTAGCGCTTGGTGACGCCGCGAACTTCGATCATCTGCCGCACAGGGTACGGCCCCCGGGTTAGGATCGCGGGGCAATGGGTGGGGTGAGGGGCATCGTGACGGGGGTCGTGCTGGCGTTTTGCCTGCTGTTCGTCGGCCTCGCCCGGGCCGATGACGGCGTCGTGCAGAGCACCCCCTCGGTGGTGCCCTACGACAACCTCCCGTCGGTCTGCTGCTTCAACACGGTGCTGCCGCCGGGGAACAACGGCTTCATCCCCGCCTCGGATCTGGTCGGCAAGGAGCTGCTGAACCAGAACCCGCCCAACAGCGACGACCAGCTCGACATGTACCAGAACCTCATCTGGGGCTACCCCACGCTGACCGACGCCACGATCAGCGACTACTACAAGAACGAGGACATCGGGATGCCCACGAACATCACCAGCGAGGTATCCCCGGAGTCGGGCGTGACGATCTACGACGACGCCTACGGCGTGCCCCACATCTACGGCGATACCCGCGATGAGCTGATGTTCGGCGCCGGCTATGCCCTCGCCCAGTCCCGGCTGTTCGAGGCCGACGCGCTGCGTCACGTGGGCCGCGCCGACGTGGCCTCCTTCGCCGGAGGCGCCAACGCCGCCCAGGATGCCCTGCAGTGGGCGATCGCCCCCTACACCGAGCAGGACCTCAACGACCAGGTCACCGCCCTGGAGGACAACCCCAAGTACCACCAGGTCTACGTCGACGGCATCAACTACATCGCCGGAACCAACGCCTACATCGCCCAAGCCCGGCAGAACCCGCTGGGCATGCTGCCGGCCGAGTACTTCGCCCTGGGTGACCTCAGCGGGCCGACTGACTTCGTGCCGGCCGACCTGGTGGCCATCGCCTCGGCGATCGCCGGGGCCGAGGGGGTGGGCGGGGGCACCGAGCTGTCATGGACCCTGCTCATGCAGGACCTCGAGGCCAAGCTCGGCAAGACCGCGGGCTACAAGGCCTTCCTCGACTTCCACTCCCTGGATGACCCGGCCACCCCGACCACCGTCAAGGGCGTCAAATACCCCTACCTGACGATTCCCAAGAAGGTCAATCAGGCCTCGGTGGGCATCCCCGACCCCGGCAGCGTCACCTCACCCACCGAGGACAGCACCTCGACGGGCTCCGCGAGTGCGCTCGAGGTGACGTCGCTCGGCGAGCGCTACGGGGCGATGCTGCCGACCGGCGAGTCCAACGCGCTGCTCATCTCGGCCAAGGACTCCGCCTCTGGTCATCCGATCGGCGTGATGGGACCCCAGCTCGGCTACTTCTCCCCGGCGATCCTCTTCGAGGAGCAGCTGACCGGACCCGACGTCGAGGCCGAGGGCGCAGCGGTGCCCGGGGTGAGCCAGTACGTGGTCATGGGACACGGCGCGGATTACGCCTGGAGCGCCACCTCGGGCTATGAGGGCGTCATCTCCTCCTTCGCGGTGCCTCTATGTGACCCCAGCGGCGGTGCGGTCACCACCGCATCGGACTACTACGAGTACAAGGGCCAGTGCCTGGCGATGCAGACGCTCACCCGCGTCGACAGCTGGACGCCGAACCTGGCCGACTCGACCCCGGCGGGCTCTCAGACGCTGACCGCCTATGTGACCGACTTCGGCATCGTCCAGGCTCGGGGCACGGTGCACGGCAAGCCGGTGGCGTTCACCCAGGACCGCTCGACCTATGACCACGAGCTCGACTCCGCCCTGGGCTTTGAGGAGTTCAACGAGCCATCGGAGATGACCGGCCCGGTCCAGTTCGAGAAGGCGGCCTCGAACATCGGCTACGCCTTCAACTGGCTCTATCAGGACTCCAAGCACATCGCCTACTACAACGCCGGACTGCTGCCGGTGCGGGCCAAGGGCACCGATCCGCTGTATCCGACGATGTCGAGCTACCCCTGGGTCGGCTTCAACGGGACCGACAACACCTCCGAGGACATCCCCGCCTACGCGCACCCGCACGTCATCGACCAATCATGGATCACCTCCTGGAACAACCACGAGGCGCCGGAGTACTCCTCCACCGACGATCTCACCAACTACTCCAGCGTGTGGCGTTCGGATCTGCTGAACGCCGGGATCGAGACCGACCTCAAGCACGGTCAGAAGATGACCTTGGCCGAGCTGATCCAGGTGATGGAGCGCGCTGGTCTGGTGGACCTGCGCGCCTGGGCGGTTGGCCCCTATCTGCTCAAGGTGCTCGGGAACCAGTCCGCCAACCCGACCCTGGCCAGCGCCGTATCCGAGCTCCAGGCCTGGATCGCCTCCGGCTCGCTGCGCGAGACCACGGGAACGGCGACCGGCGGCCCGACGAACGACACCAGCTACATCGACTCGGAGGCGATTCAGATCATGGATGCCTGGTGGCCACTGCTCGTCCAACAGATCTATGAGACCAAGATCGGCAGTACCGCCTTCAACCAGCTCGAGGACGTCGACCCGACCGATCAGCCGCCCAACAACCAGGCGGTCTCACCCGGCGGCGGCGGGGAGTACCACCAGGGCTCGGCCTGGGACATCGGCTTCTACGGCACGGTCCAGACCGACCTCGAGGACGTGCTCGGCATGCACCCCAAGGGCGCGCTGTCCCTGAAGTACTGCGGCAATGGCGTGCTCAGCGCGTGTCGCACCCAGCTCGAGCAGTCACTCACCCAGGCGGTGTCTGAGACCGCGGACCAGGTCTACCCGGGCTACGCGGGAACTCCGTCGTGTGCCGCAGGCAACCAGGTGTGTTACAACGACATCCGCTTCTCGACGCTCGGCGCGCTGACCCAGCCGTTCATGTCGTGGGTCAACCGGCCGACCTTCCAGCAGGCCGACGAGATCTTCAGCCATCGGCCCTTCCCCACGCTCGCCGCATGTGAGCTGCGCGAGTACCCGACGGTGACCATCGCTCGCGCCGCGGTGACGGCCGGCAAGCTGACGATCAGCGGCAGCGCCCTGCCGCGTGACTGCAACACGCCCCCGGCGCACCTCGTCACGGTGCAGGTGCGGGTCGACCGTGGGGTCTGGAGGACGGTTAAGGGCACCGCCCACTGGACCCTGACGCTGGCCCGGCGGCTCCCCGCCGGCCGCTACCGGCTGAGCGCGCGGGTCACCGACGCCACGGACAACGTCGCCAACGCGCAGCCGCGGACCCTTGTGGTTCGCCACATGCACAGAAGGTATGGCTGACGTTCCTCCAGATGGATATGACCAGACCTCCGGATGGCGAGTTAGTCTGACCAATCCGTCAT